>NZ_JAFVIM010000013.1:0-181891 GCF_017582745.1 Massilia oculi | reverse complement strand
AATAAGCAGCGGTTACATCAAACCTTGGGCTATCAAACGCCTGCCGCCGTCGAAGCCGCATTCCGTGTGCCTAAATAACTGTCCAGAAAGTCCGGACCACCTCAGGTCTGACATTCGGACACGACCTCATCCTTATAAAGAAACCACTGTTGAGCCCGTGTCCGAATGTCAGACCTGACCCCACGTCCTTCGCGTCTGTTCCTGGCCCTGTGGCCGTCGGCCCCGATACGCGCGCAACTGCGCGCGCGGCGCGATGCCTGGCCGTGGCCACGCGGCGCGACACCGGTCCATGCCGACAAGCTGCACCTCACCCTGCACTTCCTGGGCGACGTTCCCTCTGAACGCCTGCCCGAACTCCTCGATGGATTTTCGGTGCCGTTCGAAGCGTTCCGGCTCGATCTCGGCACGCCGGTACTGTGGCCGCACGGGATCGCGGTGCTCGAACCGCTGGCCGTGCCGCCCGAACTGCTGGCGCTGCACGCGCGGCTGGCGGATGCGCTGGTCGGCCTTGGTTTGCAACCCGAGGCGCGCAGCTATCGGCCGCACGTCACCATGGCGCGCCGCGCCGGCGGCGTCGCCGTGCCGGAGAACGGTCCGGCCATCGCGTGGCAGGCCGACAGCTACGCGCTGGTCGAATCGCAGGGCGGCGTCTACACCGTCCTGCGCGAATACATCAGCGCTTGAGCACCCCCGCGCTCAGCGCGATCACGATCCCCGACAGCGACAGCGCGCCGAGCGCCACCATCACGCTCGAGTGCACCGCCACCCAGCCCAGCACCGGCGGCGCCAGCAGCAGGCCGCCATAGCCCAGCGTGGCCACCGCCGCCACGCCCGCGCCGGGATGCATGCCGGGGATGCGCGCGGCGGCGCCGAACAGCAGCGGCACCACGTTCGCCGCGCCCAGGCCGACCAGGGCGAAGCCGCAGCTCGACATCACGAAATTGGTGCTGAGGACCGCCAGCGCCAGGCCGGCGAACATGGCCAGGCCGCCGATCACCATCACCCGCATCGCGCCGACGCGCAGGATGATGCGGTCGCCTGCAAAGCGGCAAGCCGCCATCGCGATCGAGAACGCCGAATAGCCCAGCGCCGCCGATGCCGGCGAGGCGCCGGTGCGCTCCTCGAGCAGCAGCGCGCTCCAGTCGACCAGCGCGCCTTCGACCGCAAAGCACAGCAGCGCCAGCAGGCCCAGGCCGAGGGCGGCGCCGCGCGGCAGCATGAAGTGGCTGCCGCTCGCATGCGCGGCGAAGCCCAGCACGCGCGGCGCCGTCAGGGCCAGCACCACGGCGGTCGCCACTGCCACCATCAGGGCGCCTTCGCCATGCCCCAGGCCCTGGCCGACCAGCACGCCGCCCAGGCTCGCGCCGAACAGGCCGCCCAGGCTGAAGAAGCCGTGGAACGACGACATGGTGGGCAGGCCGCGTGCGCTCTCGACCTCGCTGGCGTTGGCGTTCATGGCCACGTCCAGCGCCCCGTTGCTGACTCCGAACAGGAAGGCCGCCACGAACAGCAGCGGCAGGTTCGGCACGCCCATGACCACGGCCGTCATCAGCGCGAAGGCAAAGCCCGACAGCAGCACCATGCGGCGCGTGCCGAAGCGGCCGGTCAGGCCTCCCATCAGCGGCATCGCCATCAGGGCGCCACCGGCGATCGTCAGCAGCACCAGGCTGAGCATGCCGGTATCGATGCCCATGCGCGCCTGTACGGTCGGCACGTGGGCCGCCCACAGGCCGATGCCGGCGCCGTTGAGCAGGAAGACGGTGGAGATGGCCCAGCGGCCGGCTTCGATGCTGCGTGGTTCGATGGTGGAGACGTGGGTCATGCCGGGGCCTTGTTGGTGAGTTTGATGTCGAGTGCGGGATGACGTTCGCGCAGGGAGGCGATGGCAGCAAGCGGCGCATCGGCCTCCAGCACCAGGTGGTCGATCTCGTCCAGCCCCCCGAACACGAAGGGAGCGCTGTCGTCGAAGCGTTCGTTGAGGACGGCGACCGCGCGCCGCACGCTCGCGACCAGCATGGCCGCCTTGAGCGCCGCTTCCTCGGGATTCGAAGCGGCCAGGCCGCGCGCGGGATCGATCGCGCACACGCCCACCAGGGCCAGGTCGGGCCGCAGGCGCTGCACTTCGGCCAGGGTGGCGGCGCCGATCACGGCGCCCTCGTTCGGATGATAGGTCCCGCCCAGCAGCACGATGCGGGTACGCTGGAAGCCGCCCAGCGCCAACGCGATCTGCGGGCTGTTGGTGACGATGGTGGCGCAGCAGCCGTCCGCCAAAGTGCGCGCCAGCGCCAGGTGGGTCGAGCCGGCGTCGATGAGCACCGTGTCGCCTGGGCGGATGCATGCGCGCAGGCCCTGCGCCAGCTGCGTCTTGCGCGGCAGGTCGCTGGCGGCGCGCTGCTCGAAATTCTCCGGCGGGCGCAGGCGGATCGCGCCACCGTGCACGCGCCGCAGCAGGCCGGCCGCATCGAGGTCGCGCAGGTCGCGCCGGATGGTGTCTTCGGACGTCGCCAGCCGCCCCGCCAGCTCGGCCGCCAGTACCCGCCCTTCGCGCTCGACCGCATCGACGATCGCCTGGCGTCGTTCTTCCGGCAATTGCATTTCTTCTCCAGTTTGCTTGAGTCGTCAATATACATAAACATGCAAATTAACGCAATAACATGCAAGATCACGCAGAGAATCAACTCGTCGCATCCGGGTCGCGATTGATACCGTATTTCCTGCAACTGAGCGCATTGCATGACGCAAACGACGCGATCTCGACGATACTGATTAGATGAACCCGATCAAATCCTTCCACTTGGCCCCGATGTGGCGCGGCTATATTGCTATCTGGCTGCTGTACATCCTGCTAATCGCGGTGGTGCTCCAGACCGAGACCCTGCTGGCCGGGAAGTTCGACCCGGCGATGGTCTTCTACGCCTTTCTGAGCATCGCGCCGGCCGCTGCGGTGCTGACGCTGGTCTGGCCCCTCACCGGATGGTTCGAGCGGCGCGGCGTGGGGCTGGGGTTGCGCTGCGCAATCCACTTCGTGGCAGCGCTGGTGTTCGCCTTCAGCGCGCACGTGCTGCTCACGCTCATACAGGAACCTTCGGCGCGCGGGCTGGAGTGGCATGTCTGGCCGTTCTTGTACAACGTCATGAGCTATACCGTCGTGGCCGGCCTGTTCCACACGATGCGCGCCACTGCCGCCGCCCAGCGCCAGGCGCTGGCGGCCCAGCAGGCGCGCACCCTGCTCGTTGCCGCCGAACTCGGCGCGCTGCGCAGCAAGCTCAACCCGCACTTTCTCTTCAACACCCTGCACTCGATCATCGCCCTCACCCAGCGCAACCCCGCCGCCGCCGAGACGGCGCTGTTCCAGTTCTCGGACATGCTGCGCTATGTGCTCGATACCGAACGCGCTGGCGCCGACCGCGTGACGCTCGACGCCGAACTTCAGTTCGCGCGCGACTACCTGGAGCTGGAACAGCTGCGCCTCGGGCCGCGCCTGCAGGTGCACTGGGATCTCGATCCCGACCTGGGGGACTTCGTGCTGCCGGCCCTGACCCTGCAACCGCTGATCGAGAACAGCATCAAGCACGCCTTCAATCCCTACACCCGGCCCGGCCTGCTGCGCATCGAGAGCCGGCGCGACCCGCAGGCCGGCATGCTGCGCCTGACCGTGAGCGACGACGGCCCCGGCGCCGCCCAAGAGACGATCGATGCCTCGCCCGGCCTGGGCATCCGAACCATCGGCCGCCGCCTCGAACTCGATTACGCGGGCCGCGCCGAGCTCACGATCGATTCCCGTCCCGGCGCCGGCTTCGCCGCCCGCGTCACCCTGCCCATCGCTTGAAACCATGACCAAGACCGTATTCTTCGCCGAAGACGAACCGCTCGCGCGCGACGTGCTGCGCGACGCCATCTATGCCCACCCTGGCCTGCGCCTGGTGGGCGAAGCCGCCGACGGCGCCAGCGCGCTCGAACGCATCGGGCAGCTGCGGCCCGATGTCGTGTTCATGGACATCCAGATGCCCGAGATGACCGGCCTGGAAGTGCTGCGCCGGCTCGACTACCTGCCGCAGATCGTGTTCACCACCGCCTACGACCAGTACGCGGTGACCGCCTTCGAGCTGCACGCGGTCGACTACCTGCTCAAGCCGTTTACCCGGGCGCGCTTCGCGGCCAGCGTGGCGCGCCTGCTGGAAGGAGCGACGCAGGAGCGCGCCGGCCTCGAGGATGCGCTGGCGCGCGCGGCAAGCGGCCCGGCGCGGCTGGACCGCATCCTGGTGCGCGACCGCGGCCGCATCTTCCCGCTTGCCGTGGGCGAGATCGAATACATGAAGGCCGATTCGAAGTACACGGTGATCGCCGCGCGCGGCCAGCACTTCCTGGTGCGGATCGGGATCTCGGAGCTGGAAACCCAGCTCGACCCGCGCCGCTTCATCCGCGTGCACCGCTCGGCGCTGATCAACCTCGATTTCGTCGAATCGATGCGCGCCGACGAGCAGTCGCAGCTGCAGATCTTCATGCGCGACGGCGCCTGCATCGGCGCCAATCGCGAGGCTTCCAAACTGTTGCGCGAGATGGCGATCTAGAGCGGCGAAACGGCAAAGTTGGTCCTGCCGCCGGCTTCTGCATTTATAATCGCGAATTTTCCGCCCGATAATAATTCCTGGCTTTCGGAGCATTCACCAGCATGAATATCACCCTGATCTCTTTCGTCGTGCTCTACCTGTTGGGTACGCTTGCCCTGGGCATGTGGGCGGGCACGCGGATCAAGAACACCAGCGACTTCGCCGTCGCCGGCCGCAGCCTGCCGCTGATCATGGTGATCACCACTACCTTCGCCACCTGGTTCGGCGCCGAGACCGTGATGGGCATCCCGGCCAAGTTCGTGCAGGGCGGCCTGAACGCGGTGGTGGAGGATCCGTTCGGGGCCGGCATGTGCCTGATCCTGGTCGGCGTTTTCTTCGCCGCCCGGCTCTATAAACTGAACCTGCTGACGATCGGCGACTACTACCGCCAGCGCTACGGCAAGGGCATCGAGGTGTTCTGCTCGGTGGCCATCATCATGAGCTACCTGGGCTGGGTCGCGGCCCAGATCACGGCGCTGGGCCTGGTGTTCTCGGTGCTGACCGCCGGCGCCATGTCGCCGGCCGTGGGCATGATCGTCGGCACGCTGACGGTGCTGATCTACGTGGTGGTGGGCGGCTTCCTGGCCGTGGCCGTGACCGACTTCATCCAGATGATCGTGCTGGTGGTTGGCATGAGCGTGATCGCCTGGTTCGCCGCCGACCTGGCCGGCGGCGCCGGCAACGTGCTGGCGATGGCCCAGCAGGCCGACCTGTGGCGCTTCCTGCCCGAGCCGAGCCTGAAGGACGTGATGTTCTTCATCGCCGCCGCGGTCACGATGATGTTCGGCTCGATCCCGCAGCAGGACGTGTTCCAGCGCGTGATGTCGGCCAAGGACGCGCCGACCGCGCGCACCGGCGCCATCGTCGGCGGCGCCAGCTACATCGTGTTCGCCTTCGTGCCGATGTTCATCGTGGCCGCCGCCGTGGTCGTGATGGGCAGCACCGCGCTCGACCTGGCCCAGAACGACTACCAGCGCCTGCTGCCGACCTTCGTGATGACGCAGATGCCGCTGTTCATGCAGATCCTGTTCTTCGGCGCCCTGCTGTCGGCGATCAAGAGCACCTCGTCGGCCACCCTGCTGGCGCCGTCGACCAGCTTCGTGGAGAACATCCTCAAGAACCTGCGTCCCGGCATGACCGACCGCGAACAGCTGTTCGCGATGCGCATCTCGATCGTGGTGTTCGCGGCCCTGGTGCTGCTGTACGCGATCGCGATGGAAGGCACCTCGATCTACGAACTGGTGTCGGGCGCCTACCAGGTGCCGCTGGTCGGCGCCTTCATCCCGCTGGTGATGGGCCTGTACTGGAAACGCGCGACCACCCAGGGCGCGATCCTGTCGATCGGCGCGGGGCTGTTCACCTGGATCCTGTTCTTCGAGCAGATCTCGTCGCTGGGCGAGCACTTCCCGGGCCAGCTGGCCGGGCTGATCGCGGCCTTCGTCGGCATGGTGGTGGGATCGCTGGCGCCGCAGGTGTTGAAGAATCGCGGCGAGACACAGGATGTGCTGGAGGCGCGGGCGTAAGCTGGTGGGTACTTAACTTAGGTTCCCGCCTCCGCGGGAATCCACGCCTGCATGAACAGCCGCATCCTCAAACATGCAGCAACAAATGCTCCCGCTCCCACGGGCTGATCACCTGCATGAACTCGCGGTGCTCGAGTTCCTTCACCGCCGTGTACACGTCGATGAAGCGCTCACCCAGCACGTCGCGCAGCCGGTCCTCGCGCCGCAGCAGGGTGATCGCCTCCGACAATCCCTGCGGCAGCTCCACCGGCATATCGTAGGCATTACCCTCGACCATCGGTGACGGCTCGAGCGCTTCCGTCATGCCCAGGTAGCCGCAGGCCAAGGTGATCGCCAGCGCCAGGTAGGGATTGGCGTCGGCCCCGATCACGCGGTTCTCGACCCGGCGATCCTGCGAGCCCGACACCGGCACCCGGAAGCCCACCGTGCGGTTATCGATGCCCCACTGCAAGTTGATCGGCGCCGCCGTCTCGCGCACGATGCGGCGGTAGGAATTCACGTAAGGCGCAACGATCGCCATCGCCGACGGCATATAGCGCTGCAGGCCGCCGATGTATTGCTGGAACAGGGTCGATGGCGAACCGTCGTCGTTGCTGAAAATGTTCTTGCCGGATTCAAGGTCGACTACGCTCTGGTGCACGTGCATCGCCGAACCGGGTTCGCCCGCCATCGGCTTGGCCATGAAGGTGGCGTACATATCGTGCTTGAGCGCGGCCTCGCGCAGGGTGCGCTTGAAATAGAAGACCTTGTCGGCCAGGCCCAGCGGCTCGCCGTGCTGGAAGTTGATCTCCATCTGGCCGGCGCCGATCTCGTGGATCAGGGTGTCGACGTCGAGATTCATCATCTCGCAGTAATCGTAGATGTCCTCGAACAGCGGGTCGAATTCGTTGACGGCGTCGATGCTGTACACCTGGCGGCTGGTCTCGGCGCGGCCGCTGCGGCCGATCGGCGCCGCCAGCGGCAGGTCGGGGTCGATGTTCTTGGCGGTGAGATAGAACTCGAGCTCGGGCGCCACCACCGGCTTCCAGCCACGCTGCTCATACAGCTTGAGTACGCGCCGCAGCACGCTGCGCGGGGCGAAGTCGACCAGCTTGCCATCGGCGTAGTAGCAGTCGTGGATCACTTGCGCGGTGGGATCGGCCGCCCACGGCACCATGGTGATGGTGCTCGGGTCGGCGCGCAGGATCATGTCGCGGTCGATGCTGGAGATGGCGCGCTCGTAGGCAGCATCGCGCTCGGGAGTGTTGCCGGTAACGGTCATGCCCAGCACCACCTCGGGCAGGCGCATGCCGCGGTCATCGGTGAATTTCACGCGCGGCAGGATCTTGCCGCGCGCCACCCCGGTCAGGTCGGGCACCAGGCATTCGATCTCGGTGACCCGTTTTGCGTCGAGCCACTCTTCCATGTCGGTATAGCTGAAGTTGTCGCGAATTGCCATGTATTTGCCTCACTGTCGTTGAAGGATGCAGAAGGCAGGAGAGTCGGGGAGCCTCGGTCCCGGGCCCTTGGCAGAGGCGCTCATCCGGCGCTCCGGCGCCGTTCGTGGTTCTCGCAGCGTCGTTCCTGATACTCGCGGCAAGCCTGGCCAAAGGCGCCGAACATCTTCATCGAATACGGATTGTGCTGGATGCGCCACTCGGGATGCCACTGCACGGCCAGGGTGAAGCCCGGTGCATTCGACACGGTGAACGCCTCCACCAGGCCGTCTTCCGCCAGGGCTTCGACCGTCAGGCCGGGCGCCAGTTCATTCACGCCCTGCCCGTGCAGCGAATTGACGGGAATCTCGGACACGCCCAGGATGCGCTCCAGCAAGCCGCCGGCGCACAGGCTGACGTTGTGGGCGTCACCGTACTGCTCATCCATGCCCAGCTCGGGTTTCTCGCGGTGGTCGAACTTGCCGGCGACGGTCTGCACCGCCTGGTGCAGGCTGCCGCCCAGCGCCACGTTCATTTCCTGGAAGCCACGGCAGATCGCGATGATCGGCACACCGCGCCGCACCGCCTCGCGGATCAGCGGCAAGGTGGTCTGGTCGCGCGCCGGGTCCTGCGGCAACGAGGGATCGAGCACTTCCTCCGAGTAATAACTGGGGTGCACATTCGAGGCCGAACCGGTCAGCATGATGCCGTCGATGGTGCCGAACAGCGTTTCCAGATCCAGGTTCGCGCCGAGCGAAGGAAGAATGAACGAAGCGCAATCGGCGCCGAGGGTGACGGCGTCGACGTACTTGTGCTGGGCCGCGTGGTACGGGTGCTCGCCGAAATCACGCGTGCATGCGGGAACGATGACGATGGGGCGCATGGTTTCTACCTTGTGTTGAGCGCACGAGACCGAAACAGCCGGACCCTGCGCGGGGCTTTAATCCAGATCGAACACAGCGCCAGCGAGGCGCCTCTCCTGCCGATCTGCTAAAAAAACTGCGATTCCATGTCAAAAGCTTAACGTTAATCGGCGAGCCCTGCCCACACGTTACGGGCCGTCACGAAACGTTTTTAGATCAATGTGAACGGCGAAAAAATAGGCGGACAAAGTCCCTACACCATTTGGTGGTGTCGGGCAAAGTTACATACAGTTGGTCAAAATTCCATGCGTTTTGGGTAAGCCTTTGATTTTTATCAAACGCTCATCCGTGGCACGCGAATTGCATAAAGGCTTTTGCTTCAAATCGAAGCGACGTGTTACTCGAAACCAAACCAAAACGGAGGGTAATCATGAAAGTCCTGAAAAAACTGGCTGGTGCTGCTGCCTTGATGCTGGCGACGACCGGCGCCGTGCATGCGATTGAATACACGAGTCTCTATAATCCGGAGCCGGACCGCCTCGTCACGTTCCTCACCCCGGTGTCCTACTCGCATGACCTGACGTCGTCCGGGCTACCGGATAATGCCACCCTGAATTGGGCAACACTCGACGTCCGCCTGTACGACGTTCTCCTGGGTTCGGAAACGGTCAGGTTCTTCTTCAACGGAAACCTGTCCGAGACTGTCCAGAACGTCTCGCTCTTCGGCCAAACCTACGACTTCGATGTCAAGACGGCGCTGCAGGACACCGGCATCCTGGACGTCACGCTCCGTGTCTCCGGCCTGTTCCAGACCGTGAACTTCGCATGGTCGGAGCTGACCGCCGACGTGACGCCGATCACGCCATCCGAGGTTCCCGAGCCGGCCACCCTGCTCACCCTCGGCGCCGGCCTGCTCGGCCTGGCGGCCACCCGTCGTCGCAGGATGAACAAGGACTGACCGTCCGTGCGGCCAGGCCGGTGACGCTGTCGCCAGCCTGACTTGAAGGACCTGCCGCGGGCGGCGCCGCGGCAGGTCCTGCTCTTCCAGCCTCGCTACGCCCTTCCCCGAAACGGTCTACCATGAGTCCCGTTGCACGACCGACGAGGACCGCCATGCCGAACCTGACCGACCCTTCCCTGCTGCGCCGGCAAGCCTATGTCGACGGCGCCTGGTGCGATGCCGACGGCAAGGAAACCAGCGCCGTCACCAATCCCGCGAACGGCGACACCATCGCCACGGTGCCGCGCATGGGCGCGGCCGAGACCCGGCGCGCGATCGAGGCCGCCAACACGGCCTGGCCGGCCTGGCGCAAGAAGCTGGCGAAGGAGCGCGCCGCCATCCTGCGCAAGTGGCACGACCTGATGCTGGAGAACGCCGACGACCTGGCGCTCCTGATGACGCTCGAGCAAGGCAAGCCCCTGGCCGAATCGAAAGGCGAGATCGGCTACGCCGCCGCCTTCTTCGAATGGTTCGGCGAAGAGGCCAAGCGCATCGCCGGCGAGACCCTGGCCTCGCCCTGGCCCGACAGCCGCGTCCTGGTCACGAAGGAGCCGGTCGGCGTGTGCGCCGCGATCACGCCCTGGAACTTCCCGGCCGCGATGATCGCGCGCAAGGTGGCGCCGGCGCTGGCCGCCGGCTGTCCGATCGTACTGAAACCCGCCGGATTGACCCCGCTGTCGGCGCTGGCCCTGGCCGTGCTGGCCGAACGCGCCGGCGTGCCCCGGGGCGTGTTCAGCGTGGTGACCGGCGACACGACGGCGATCGGCGGCGAAATGACGGGCAATCCCCTCGTGCGCAAGCTGAGCTTTACCGGCTCGACCGAGGTGGGCCGCCTGCTGATGGAACAATGCGCGCCGACGATCAAGAAGCTGTCGCTCGAGCTGGGCGGCAACGCTCCCTTCATCGTGTTCGACGACGCCGACCTCGACGCCGCGGTCGAGGGCGCGATCGCCTCCAAGTACCGCAATATGGGCCAGACCTGCGTGTGCGCGAACCGCCTGTACGTGCAGGACGGCGTGTACGACGCGTTCGCGCGCAAGCTGGCGGCGGCGGTCGGCAAGCTGAAGGTCGGCGATGGCCGCGAGGAAGGCGTCGATCAGGGACCGCTGATCGAAGAGAAGGCGGTGCGCAAGGTCGAGCAGCACATCGCCGATGCGCTGGATAAAGGGGCGAAGCTGGTCGCGGGCGGCAAGCGCCATGCGCTGGGCCAGACCTTCTTCGAGCCGACCGTGCTCACCGGCGTGACGCCGGACATGCTGGTGGCGCGCGAAGAGACCTTCGGGCCGGTGGCGCCGCTGTTCCGCTTCAAGACCGAGGAAGAAGTGATCAAGCTGGCCAACGATACCGAGTTCGGGCTGGCATCGTATTTCTATGCGCGCGACCTCGGCCGCGTGTGGCGGGTGGCCGAGGCGATCGAGACCGGGATCGTGGGCGTGAACACGGGGATCATATCGACCGAGGTCGCGCCCTTCGGCGGCGTCAAGCAATCGGGGGTGGGACGCGAAGGCTCGATCTACGGGATCGACGATTATCTCGATGTAAAGTATATTTGCATGTCGGGAATTTAGCTAGATTTTGCGCTAAAATAGCTGAATTCTGATCATTTAAATTCTGGGCGAGAGCGACTTAAACGCTTTTTGCTATCTCTCGCGACCATTTCCTCCATTTCAAACAAACATTAAAATAATTAAAGGAAAAGCGTGACGAGCTACCTCCCTCAGATAATTCACGACATTAACACAGTAGCGGGAATTACTGGATTTTTCATCACTGTGCTAGTAATGTTGCAAGTGAGATCAATACGTCAGACCTTTCTCGCGCGTGCACGACTCCCTCAGATCAACAAAGATCTTAGGAAGGCAGGATCAGAATTGAACAAGCATCTGACGAATTGGCCAAATCACAAGACTAATGGGCATCAACAAATAAAAATTGCTGCGTCTCTAATTGATGGAGCCCTGCCACTCATCCCTCGTTCCGCTCGGCGTGAATCAAAAGCAATAAAGAAGAAATTAGCGCAGGCATCCCGCGATTTTCATAGCTTGACCTATGACTACCCCAACATCGTTTGGGACTTATATTCAGATATCCAAGTTGTGATCGTAAATCTTGATCAAATTGAGAAAAACTTAAAATGGGAATGAAATGATCGAAACAGACGAAAAAACGACCACGCTTTTAGTTAAGCTCAATAAACTTACGTCGCTTAACAAGATCAACTGGACTGTTGAAAAACCTCCTCACTCCATCGCGAAAGGAACCGATGATCATATTCCCCTGTATATTTCTGCCTTTTACAAAGATAAAGTCTTCGGAATCTTCCAACAGCGCTACCAGTCGTACGATGGCGATCATGAACGATTTTATTGGAGTGAACGAGTTGTCCTAGCAATCTTGGATCACGAAGACAACCTTCTTTGGGAGGTTGATGGCAATTACTCTGCCTTATATGATTTGTTTGAGACAGTACGCCGTAAGGTGGCCAGGGTAGACGACATCATCGGTGACTTAATTAATGACGATGATGATGAGCTTTAATGCATCCTATTTTTTATATTCGTAATACTTGCGTGAATCGCCGCGAACCAGCTCAGCCGGGTACTTTGCCCGGTTGAGCACCATCTTTTCCTCGACTGCCGCGAACAGGTCGACGTCCAGCTTGTCGGCCAGCCGCACCAGGTAGACCAGCACGTCGGCCATCTCGTGGCGCACCTCCTGCAGCTTGGCGGCGCCGAGTTCCTCGGCGCGGCCCGACTGCCGCCACTGGAAATGCTCCAGCAGCTCGGCCGCCTCGACGCTCAGGGCCGAGGCGAGGTTCTTGGGCGTATGGAACTGGTCCCAGTCGCGCTCGTCAACGAAGGTGCGGACGATGGCGCGCAGGCGTGCGAGATCACTGTCCGCGGCGTTCGTCACGCACTTCTCCACCGTCCAGGTAGCCGTTCAGCACGCGCTCGAGCTTGGGCGCGATCTCTTCGAAGCTGCTGACCGTGATGCCCAGGTCGCGCAGCAGGCCGTCGTGCACGCCGTACACCCAGCTGTGGATGGTCAGCGGCTGGCCGCGTTCCCAGGCGTCGCGCACGATGGTGGTGTGGGCAGTGTTCATGACCTGCTCGGCCACGTTCAGTTCGACCAGGCGGTTGGTGGCGGCGCGGCCGGCCACGTTGCCCAGGTATTTGCCGTGCTTCTCGCGCACGTCGCGCACGTGACCGAGCCAGTTGTCGGCCAGGCCGACGCGGATGTCGGTCAGCGCCGCGTGCACCCCCGAGCAGCCGTAGTGGCCGCAGATGATGATGTGCTTGACCTTGAGCACGTCGATCGCGAACTGCAGCACCGAGAGGCAGTTCAGGTCGGAGTGCACGACCACGTTGGCGATGTTCCGGTGCACGAACAGCTCGCCCGGCGCCATGCCCAGCAGCTCATTGGCCGGCACGCGGCTGTCCGAGCAGCCGATCCACAGGTATTCGGGCGCCTGCTGGTCTTGCAGCGCCTTGAAGAAGTTCGGGTCTTCGGCCACCATCGAGGCGGCCCAGGTACGGTTCCGTTCAAACAGTTCTGCCGCGGTCAGTCCCTTGGTCTTGTACTTGTCCATTGTGATTCCTTGTTCTGTATGTTGCCGTCCCGCGCGGGACGTTGCCAGGCCCGTTCTGCGCAGGCGCTTGGCGGAGGCACTCCTCAAAATACACGGAGTGTAACAGCGTTGGCAGGCACGGTCTCGCTGACGAAACTGCGCGCTGGAGGGAAGGTTGGCAGAATGCCATCCCGTGTGGCAAAAAAAACCGCCGAGGGCTCGCGCCGTCGGCGGTGGATCGCTTACTCGAAGAAATCCTTGACCTTGTCCATCCAGCCCTTGCTCTGCGGGCTGTGCTTGGCGCCGCCTTCGACGGTCAGGCGGTCGAACTCGCGCAGCAGTTCCTTCTGCTTGTCGGTCAGCTTGACCGGGGTCTCGACCGCCACGTGGCAGAACAGGTCGCCGGTATAGCCCGAGCGCACGTTCTTGATGCCCTTGCCCTTCAGGCGGAAGGTCTTGCCGGTCTGGGTGCCTTCGGGCACCGTGAACGACACCTTGCCGGTGAGGGTCGGCACCTCGATCTCGCCGCCCAGGGCCGCCTTGGAAAACGAGATCGGCATTTCGCAATGCAGGTCGTCGCCTTCGCGCTGGAACACCGCGTGCTGCTTGATGTGGATCTCCACATACAGGTCGCCCGGCGGCCCGCCGTTGGTGCCCGGCTCGCCATTGCCCGACGAGCGGATGCGCATGCCGTTGTCGATGCCGGCAGGGATCTTCACTTCCAGCGTCTTGTTGCGCTTGATGCGTCCGGCGCCGCCGCAGGCAGCGCACGGCTCGGGGATGATCTTGCCGCTGCCATGGCATTTCGGGCAGGTCTGCTGGATGCTGAAGAAGCCCTGCTGCATGCGCACCTGGCCGTGGCCGGCGCAGGTGGTGCAGGTGACCGGCTGGGTGCCCGGCTTGGCGCCGCTGCCGTGGCAGGTGTCGCACTTGTCCCAGCTCGGCACGCGGATGGTCGTGTCGAAGCCGTGGGCCGCCTGTTCCAGCGTGATCTCGAGGTTGTAGCGCAGGTCGGCGCCGCGGTACACCTGCGGGCCGCCGCCGCGGCCGCCACGGCCGCCGCCGAAGATGTCGCCGAAGATGTCGCCGAAGGCGTCGCCGAAGCCGCCGCCACCGAAGCCGCCTCCGCCCATGCCGCTGTTCGGGTCGACGCCGGCGTGACCGTAACGGTCATACGCTTCGCGCTTCTCCGGATTGGTCAGCATCTCGTAGGCCTCTTTGACCTCCTTGAACTTCTCTTCCGCTTCCTTGTTGTCCGGGTTGCGGTCAGGGTGGTACTTCATCGCAAGCTTGCGATACGACTTCTTGATCTCGTCTTCTGACGCACCCTTTGCGACCCCGAGGATCTCGTAAAAATCACGCTTCGCCATGGTCGGCACCTAAAGTTATCTGCTGTATCTCTGAACCAAAAAAACCGAGCCGATGACCGGTGAAGGTTTCGGCTCGGCCTGTGCGCGGGAAGCTGTTCGTTCCCGCGCCAAAGACGCTTACTTGGCGTCCTTCACTTCCTTGAAGTCGGCGTCGACCACGTCGTCGTCCTGCTTGGCCGACTGTTCGCCACCGGCCGCACCGGCTGCACCTGCACCAGCGGCGCCCGCGCCGCCGGCCTGCTGCGCCTGCATGTCGGCGTACATCTTCTCGCCCAGCGATTGCGCTGCGCTCGACAGGGCCGCGGTCTTGGCATCGATGTCCGCCTTGTCGCCGCTCTTGATCGCGCCTTCCAGGTCGGTGATCGCCGCTTCGATCTTCTCTTTCTCGGCCGCGTCCAGCTTGTCGCCGTATTCGGTCAGCGACTTGCGGGTCGAGTGGACCAGCGCGTCGCCCTGGTTACGGGCTTCGGCCAGTTCCTTGACCTTCTTGTCTTCTTCCGCGTTCAGCTCGGCGTCCTTCACCATCTTCTGGATTTCTTCTTCCGACAGGCCCGAGTTGGCCTTGATGGTGATCTTGTTTTCCTTGCCGGTGGCCTTGTCTTTCGCACCGACGTGCAGGATGCCGTTGGCGTCGATGTCGAAGGTCACTTCGATCTGTGGCGTACCGCGTGCTGCCGGCGGGATGCCTTCCAGGTTGAACTCGCCCAGGCTCTTGTTGCCTTGCGCGATTTCACGCTCGCCCTGGTAGACCTTGATGGTCACGGCCGGCTGGTTGTCGTCGGCGGTCGAGAACACCTGCGAGAACTTGGTCGGGATCGTGGTGTTCTTGTGGATCATCTTGGTCATCACGCCGCCCAGGGTCTCGATGCCCAGCGACAGCGGGGTCACGTCCAGCAGCAGCAGGTCCTTGCGCTCGCCCGACAGGACCGAACCTTGAATCGCAGCGCCGACGGCGACGGCTTCGTCCGGGTTCACGTCCTTGCGTGCATCCTTGCCGAAGAACTCTTTAACTTTCTCTTGCACCTTCGGCATACGGGTCATGCCGCCGACCAGGATGATGTCGTCGATGTCCGAGACCTTGACGCCCGCATCCTTGATGGCGATGCGGCATGGCTCGATGGTCTTGGCGATCAGTTCTTCGACCAGCGACTCCAGCTTGGCGCGGGTGATCTTGAGGTTCAGGTGGACCGGCGCGCCGTTCGCCATGGCGATGTACGGCTCGTTGATTTCGGTCTGCTGCGACGACGACAGTTCGATCTTGGCGCGCTCGGCCGAGGCCTTGATGCGCTGCAGGGCGATCGGGTCTTTCGACAGGTCGAGGCCGTTGATCTTCTTGAATTCGTCGATGATGTAGTCGATCACGCGCTGGTCGAAGTCTTCACCGCCCAGGAAGGTGTCGCCGTTGGTCGACAGCACTTCGAACTGCTTCTCGCCGTCCACGTCCGCGATCTCGATGATCGAGACGTCGAAGGTGCCGCCACCCAGGTCATACACGGCGATCTTGCGGTCGCCCTTGTCGGTCTTGTCCAGGCCGAATGCCAGCGCTGCCGCTGTCGGCTCGTTGATGATGCGCTTGACGTCCAGGCCGGCGATGCGGCCGGCGTCCTTGGTCGCCTGGCGCTGCGAGTCGTTGAAGTAGGCCGGCACGGTAATGACGGCTTCGGTGACTTCTTCGCCCAGGTAGTCCTCGGCGGTCTTCTTCATCTTGCGCAGGACTTCAGCCGAGATCTGCTGGGCTGCCAGTTTCTTGTCGCGCACGCTGACCCAGGCGTCGCCGTTGTCGGCCTTGACGATCTGGTATGGCATCAGCGAGATGTCTTTCTGCACTTCCTTCTCGTCGAACTTGCGGCCGATGAGGCGCTTGACGGCGAACAGGGTGTTCTTCGGGTTGGTGACGGCCTGGCGCTTGGCCGGCGCGCCGACGAGGATCTCGCCGTCTTCCTGGTAGGCGATGATCGACGGCGTGGTACGCGCGCCTTCGGCGTTCTCGATCACCTTCGGGGTACCGTTTTCCATGATGGCGACGCAGGAGTTGGTGGTGCCCAGGTCGATACCGATGATTTTGCCCATGATGTGTTCCTTTAGTATTTGTGAATTTCTGATGGATTCAATATTGGGAAGGAGCAGCGTGCTTTCAAGTGGCTCAGTTGACAGCGTCAGTTAGAACACACACAGATGCCGCTGCGGCTCCTTATTTCGGCGCTGCGGCGGTCACGATGGCCGGACGCAGCAGACGGTCGGCGATCATATAGCCCTTTTGCAGCACGGTGACCACGGTATTGGCTTCCTGTTCCGACGGCACGACGGCCACGGCCTGGTGCTTGTTCGGGTCCAGCTTGTCGCCCGCCTGCGGCATCACTTCGACCAGGCGGTTCTTTTCGAAGGCGGCGGTAAGCTGCTTGAGGGTCATTTCGACGCCTTCCTTGATCGACTCGACCGTCGGGGCTTCGACCTTGACGGCCATTTCCAGGCTGTCGCGCACCGGCACCATGGCCTCGGCGAAGCTTTCGATGGCGAATTTATGGGCCTTGCTCACGTCTTCCTGGGCGCGGCGGCGGATATTGTCCGCTTCGGCCTTGGCGCGCATGAAGGCGTCATGCATCTCGGCCAGCTTGGCTTCGGTCGCGCTCAGTTGTTCTTCGAGGCCCGGTTCGGCCGATGGCGCGGCCGGAGCAGCCGGCGCCGCGGTTTGTTCGGTCGCAGCCTCAGTGGCGTCAGCGGCAGGCGCTTCGCCAGCCTGCTGGTCGAGCACCTCTTTGTTTTCTTGGTCTTGCATCGGAAAAACTCCTAGAATCAAGGACTTGGCTGAGTTGAAAACGTATCCTGATCGATACACAGCGCCCCAGATGGGGCGATCTCCTACAATTTCAAGGGGAATTGCAGAGATGGCATCTAAAAAACGGATAAATACGGCACCCAGCACCAACAACCTGGCATTTTAGCAGGTTGTCAATAAGCAAGCGCTTGTGGACGCCCGTGGAATCGATGCCGGCCTGGCGCCGGCATGCAGGGTCAGGCGCCCAGGCGGGCCGCGTTCTGGGCGCCGCGCTCGGCGTCGAGGCGGCGTGCCTCGTGCTGGGCCGGGGTCTGGATCGTGGGCCAGCCGATCAGGTGCTGCTCGGCGATCTCGGCCATGCCACGGATCCAGGACGGCGAGGCGTTCAGGCAGGGGATGTAGTGGAATTCCTTGCCGCCATTGGCTTCGAAGTCGTGCCGCACTTCCATCGAGATCTCTTCCAGCGTCTCCAGGCAGTCGCTGGTGAAGCCCGGACAGATCACGTCGATGCGCTCGACACCGTCGCGCGCCAGCTGCTGCACGGTCGGCGCGGTGTACGGCTGCAGCCATTCGGCCTTGCCGAAGCGCGACTGGAAGGTGACCAGGTAGTCGTCCGGCGCCAGCCCGAGCGCGTCGGCCAGCAGGCGCCCGGTCTTCTGGCACTCGCAGAAATACGGGTCGCCCAGCTCCAGGGTGCGCTTGGGCGTGCCATGGAAGCTCATCACCAGCTTCTGGCCGCGGCCGTGGGCGTCCCAATGGGCCTGGACGCTGTCGCGCAGCGCGTTGATATAGCCTTCATGGTCGTGGTAGTGCTTCACCAGGCGCAGCTCGGGCACGTTGCGCACGCGCGCGTAGTGCTGGAACACCGAGTCCCAGATCGAGGCGGTGGTGGTGCCGGAATACTGCGGGTAGGCGGGCAGCACGACGATGCGGTCGCAACCGTCGGCCTTCAGCTGGTCGAGCACGTCGGGCAGGGACGGCGTGCCGTAGCGCATGGCCATCGCCACCTTGACGTCTTCATGGCCGCGTTCGGCCAGCACGGCCTGCAGCTTTGCCGCCTGCTGGGCGGTGTGGATGCGCAGGGGCGAGCCTTCGCGGGTCCAGATGGTGCGGTACTTGGCGGCCGACTGGCCGGAGCGGAACGGCAGGATGAACAGGTTCAGGATGAACCACCAGATGCGGCTGGGGATCTCGACCACGCGCGGATCGGACAGGAACTGCTTCAGGTAGCGGCGCACGCTCGAGCGGGTCGGCTCGTCCGGGGTGCCGAGGTTGACCAGGACGATCGCGCTGTGCGATACGGAGCCGTGAATGTGAGGCGGTTCTTTACGAAATGGCATAGACAGGGGCTGGAGAAAAGACCTGCCTATTATAAGTGGCGGCTATCGGCCACGCGGATGGCGCCCCCTTTTGCCGGAGTGGCGCCACCGCCTTCCGTGGCGCTGCCGCCACGGAAACTCTTCTAACTGCCAGGAATCAGGTGTTCACGTGCAGGCGCACGTCGATATTACCGCGGGTGGCGTTCGAGTACGGGCACACGATGTGGGCCTTGTCGACCAGCTCTTGCAGCTGGGCGTGGTCCATGCCCGGGGCCTTGATGGTGAGGTCGACTTCGATGCCGAAGCCGGTCGGGATCTGGCCAATGCCGACGTCGCCGGTGATGGTCAGGTCTTGCGGCAGCGCGACCTTGGCCTGGCCGGCCACGAATTTCAGGGCGCCCAGGAAGCAGGCCGAGTAGCCGGCCGCGAACAGCTGCTCCGGATTCGTGCCCGGGCCGCCGCCGCCGCCGAGTTCCTTCGGCGTGCTCAGTTTCAGGTCAAGGACGCCATCGGAACTTTTCGAGGTGCCTTCACGGCCGCCTTGCGAGGTGGCTTGGGCGCGGTACAGGACTTTTTCGATGCTCATGCGAATTCCTTCCATGGTTGAGGTTGGCGAACGATGCTGCGGCGTGAGGACCGCAGGTCGAACGTCACTCTGCCACAGAATGAAGAAAGCGGCATGACACCAGATTGAAGAGTTCCGTAGTGGAAGCGCAGTGGTTCAGGAAGCGAGCAATTCCCGCGCATGCTTGCGCGTGGTCTCGGTGATCTCGATCCCGCCCAGCATGCGCGCCACCTCTTCCACCCGTGCGCGAGTGTCGAGCACGTCGATGCGCGAGACGGTGCGCCCTTCGCCGGTCGTGCCCTTGGCCACCTGGAAATGCTGGTTGGCCTGGCTCGCCACCTGCGGCAGGTGGGTCACGCACAGCACTTGCCGCTGCTGGCCCAGGCGCTTCAGGAGACGCCCCACCACCTCGGCCACGCCGCCGCCGATGCCGGTGTCGACCTCGTCGAAGATCAGGGTCGGCACCGTGGTCGCGTTCGAGGTGATCACCGAGATCGCCAGCGAGATGCGCGCCAGTTCGCCGCCCGAGGCCACCTTGGCCAGTGGACGCGGCGCCACGCCGGCATGGCCGGCGACCAGGAATTCGATCTGCTCGAGGCCATGCGCGCCCGGCTCGCCGCTGTTGAGACCGATGGCGAAGCTGCCGCCGCTCATGCTAAGCTCTTGCATCGCGGCCGTCACCTGCGTGCCCAGCTCGGCGGCGGCCTTGACGCGGCGCGCCGACAGGCGCCCCGCCACTTCCATATAGGCGGCTGCGGCCTTGTCTTCCTGCTTGCGCAAGCCGTCGATATCGGTGGCGTCGGCCAGCTGGCGCAGCTTGGTGGCCAATTGCGCATGTTCTTCGGGCAGTTCTTCGGGCGTCACGCGGTACTTGCGCGCGGCGCTGTGCAGGGCGTCCATGCGGGCATCGACTTCGCGCAGGCGGTCAGGGTCGAGCTCGACCTTGTCGATGTAGTTGTTCAGCTCGGACACCGCCTCTTGCAGCTGGATGCGGGCCGGCTCCATGCAGTCGAGCACCGCCTGCAGCTGCGCATCGACGTCGACCAGCTTGCCGAGCTTGGCGTTGAGCGAGGACAGCTGCGACAGGATCGGATGCTCCGATTCCGAGATCGCGGCCAAGGCTTCCTGCGCGCCTTCGAGCAGGCTGGCGGCGTGCGACAGGCGGCTGTGCTCGTTGCTGATCTCGACCCATTCGCCGGCCTTCGGCGCCAGTTTATCCAGCTCGCTGACCTGCCACTCGAGACGCTCGCGTTCGATCAGCACGTTCTTGGCATTGGTCTCGTATTCTTCGCGCTGGCGCACCAGCGCGCGCCAGGCGCGCCAGGCTTGCGACACGGCTTGCGCCTCGATGCGCGCCTGCGGATCGCGCACCGCGATCTGATTGTCGAGCAGCGCGCGCTGGGCGTCCGGCTTGAGCAGCGACTGGTGGGCGTGCTGGCCGTGGATGTCGACCAGCAGCTCGCCCAGTTCGCGCAGCTGGGCTGCGGTGGCGGCCACGCCGTTGATATAGGCCTTGGAACGGCCGGCGTTGTCGATCACGCGGCGCAGCAGCGCCCCGCCCTCCTCGACGCTGAATTCATGCTGTTCAAGCCAGGCACTGGCCGCCTCGGTCGGCGAAAAATCGGCCGTGATGTCGGCCTTGGCCGCGCCTTCGCGCACCATGCTGGCGTCGCCGCGTCCGCCCAGCGCCAGTTGCAGCGCATCGATCAGGATCGACTTGCCGGCGCCGGTCTCGCCGGTGAACACCGAAAAGCCGTTCGAGAACTCCAGTTCGATGGCGTCGACGATGACGAAGTCGCGGATGGTCAGTGTGCGCAGCATGAAAAATCGGGTCTCCGGTGATTGGCGATTCTGTGGCGATCAGGTCAGGCGCTGGATCGTGGCGACTTACTTGAGCTTGCCGTCGTTGGTGGGGTATTCGTTCCAGTGCAGCTTCTGGCGCAGCGTGTGGTAGTAGCTCCAGTCGAGCGGATGCAGGAAGGTGATCGTGTGCGGCGAACGCGAGATGACGATCTGGTCGCCCAGTTGCAGGCTGGTGAAGGTCTGCATGTCGAAGTTCACGCTGATGTCGCGTCCGCTGACCAGCTCGACCACGATCTCGCTGGTATCCGGCACCACGATCGGCCGGTTCGACAGCGCATGCGGCGCGATCGGCACCAGCACCGTGCCTTTCAGCCTCGGATGCAGCAGCGGACCGCCGGCCGACAGCGCATAGGCCGTGGAGCCGGTGGGCGTGGACACGATCAGGCCGTCCGAGCGCTGGTTGTACATGAATTGACCGTCGACGGTCAGCTTGAGTTCGACCATGCCGGCGCCGGTGCCGCGCGCCACGACCACGTCGTTGACGGCCACGCTGCAGAAGATCTGCTCGCCGCCACGCATCACGCGCGCCTCGAGCAAAGTGCGTTCCTCCAGACGCGAACGGCCCTCCAGGATCTCGCTGAGCGCCGGCAGCATGTCGTCGAGCGGAATGTCGGTGATGAAACCGAGCCGGCCCAGGTTGATGCCGACCAGGGCGATGTCGTACTCGGCCAGCTGGCGCGCGATGCCCAGCATGGTGCCGTCGCCGCCGACCACGATCCCGATCTTCGCCTGCGCGCCGATCTCGGCCACGGTCATCGAATCGATGTTATCCAGTTGCAGGTGCGCCGCGGTATCGGCTTCGAACACCACGCGGTAGCCCGCCTCTTGCAGGAAATCGCGGATGCGGCCGACCGGCTCTTCGACGCCTGCCGTGTTGTGCCGCACCACGAGCGCGATGATCTGTTGCGGTTGGGGCGAAGCGGGCATGACGGTCTCTGCGATAGTGGGTTAACGACAGGCTGAGATTAACCGATAATCCCTGCGGCTGCCATACGGCGCTCGGCAATTACTGTATAGATGAACAGTATAGCTGGCGCTGCCCCTGCCCTGCAAGAGCCGACAGGTTCAGCCCATCAGTACCATGCCCATCACGGTCAATACGGCCGAGGCCAGGGTCACGACGTGCGCGAAGATCAGCACGATCCAGCGGATCACGGTGCCCACCCAGCTGCGCTCGTAGACGCGGCGCATCGCCATCGGCAGGTAGAACACAAGCCACAGCAACAGCGCGAAGGTGATGAATTTCCAGGTCTCCGGCACCAGGATCATCACCGACAGCATCAGGAAGGCGAAGGCATTCACGTGCAGGGCGAACAGGAAATGCTCGCCGTAGCGGCGTCCGGTGCCCAGGTACAGGATCTTCAGGTACAGCGCGAACAGCGGCATCATCGCGAAGATCGCGTAAGGCGTGTAACTGTAGAAGGCCTGCTTGAGCGCCGCCTTCTGCGCTGCCGGGGTCAGGGACAGGAAGCGCGCCACCCGTTCGCGCAATACCGGATGCACGTTGCTGGCCCTCTTTTCGAGCACGGCCAGGACTCTTTCATACTCGGCGGCGTCCGCCCCCATGGCCGGACCCAGCACCGTCTCCTTGGCGCGCCCTTCAGCCACCGCGGCGGCCAGGGCTGGCGTCGGCTCGTCGAAGCGCATCAGCTCGACGCCACTGAGCTTGAACAGCGCGAAGAAAATGATGCTGAAGGTGAGGTAGAGGCGCAGCGGCTCCAGATAGCGCACGCGGCGGCCCTCGATGTATTCGCAGGTCAGCAAACCCGGCTTGGCGATCAGCAGGGCCAGCGACTTCCACAGTTTCCCTTCCAGCGCCACGTAGTGGGCGATGAACTCGTGCAGGAATTCGCGTGCGCTCGGCACGTGCAGGTGGACGGCCTGCCCGCACTGCTGGCAATAATTGCCGTGAGAATTCGTACCGCAGTTCTTGCAGGCGATGCCGGCGTCGTGGGTCAGGGTGTCGGTGCTCAAGGCGCGCCTTCAGTCAATACGTTCACCTTCCCATCTTAGCCGTGTAATTGCAAAAAAGCATCATCAAATTACAAGGTTCAATTGCGCGACTCATTCAGCGACAGGAAGTTAGGATGATGATGACGAAAATGCAAAGGAGAGCACCATGGTGACCGAATCCAAGGACCGGTTCGTCAATACCAAGGAACCGATGAGCAACGATGGCGTCAAACGCCAGCCGCATGAACGCGACGAGACGCCGGACGGCCAGGACCAGGCGCCGCGCGGCGTCATGAAGCAGGCGGCCAAGGACCTCGAGCAGGGCCTGGTCGACACTGATTCGCGTAACACGCCCGGCATTTCGGAGGCGGTCGATCCCGCCCCCGGCGCCAGTGGCCAGGCCAAGCCGCAGCCCGACCGTCATCGCGACATGCGCGACCATGACGCCGAGCCTGCACCCGAAGACAACGACAAGGAAAGGAAATAACTGATGACGATCAAACGCGATGGCAGCGCCGTCTGGAGTGGCGGCATCAAGGATGGCAAGGGCCAGGTGTCGACCGGCAGCGGCGCGCTCAAGGACCAGCCCTACGGCTTCAACACCCGCTTCGAAGACGCGCCGGGCACCAATCCCGAAGAGCTGATCGGCGCGGCGCACGCGGGCTGCTTCACGATGGCGCTGTCGGGCCAGTTGGGCCAGGCCGGCCTCACCGCCGACGAGCTGCGCACCAAGGCGACGGTGTCGATGGAAAAGGTCGAGGGCGGCTTCTCGATCACGGCCGTGCACCTCGACCTGGTGGCGAAGATCCCGGGCGCGAGCCAGGAAGCCTTCGACAAGGCGGCCACCACGGCCAAGGAAAACTGCCCGGTCTCGAAGCTGCTGAACGCGAAGATCACGCTCGACGCCAGGCTCGAGAACTGATCCGGCGCGCCGCGGGCCTGCCTGCCTGCGGCGCCTCCGGCAAGGATGCCGTCGAACGCATAAAATGGCGGTTCTTCGAAACACATAGGGCAAGCCAAAATGCGCATCCTGCATACCATGTTGAGGGTCGGCGACCTGCAACGCTCCATCGACTTCTACACCAAGGTGCTGGGCATGAAACTGCTGCGCACCAGCGATAATCCGGAATACAAGTACAGCCTGGCCTTCCTCGGCTACGGCAGCAATCCGGACCACGCCGAGCTCGAGCTGACCTATAACTGGGGCACCGACAGCTACGACATGGGCAGCGCCTACGGCCACATCGCGATCTCGGCCGAAGACATCTACGCCACCTGCGAACAGGTGCGCGCGGCCGGCGGCAACATCACCCGCGAACCGGGCCCGGTCAAGGGCGGCACCACCGTGATCGCCTTCATCACCGATCCGGACGGCTACAAGGTCGAGCTGATCGAGCGCGCCGACCATGCCGGCGGCGGTGGGCTGAGCAACTAAGTACTGCCTGGATTTTCAGCAAGAATGGCGCGGCGCCTCAGGCACCGCGCCATTTTTTATTTCGACCTACCCGTTACGCATATCCCACTTGCGGCTTGACGGCCGTCATGCCTGCAGGCATCACCTGGAAGACCCGCTCTCTTAAGATCGACATTGCCGCCAACGCAAAGGAGCGACGATGTCCATCCAGGCCTGCCTGCGCCCATGAGAGCCTTTCCCTCCCCCGCCGTGCTCGGCCTGTTCGGCACGGGCCTGAGCCAGCATGCGCGGCTCCTCACCCTGGCCAGCAGCCAGAAAAGCGGCCTGCCGCAATCGCTCGTGGCGGAGCGCTTTTCGGGACGCGAGGCCGTCAATGCGCTGTTCCGCTTCGAGGTCGATGCGCTCAGCACCTCGACCGACCTCGATCTTTCTTCCTTCATCGGCGAAGAATTGAGCGTCGGCCTGCTGCAGCCGGATGGCGGCCGGCGCGCCTGGCATGGCTTGTGTACGGCGGCCTCGTGGCTGGGCGCCGATGGCGGCGTCGCCCGCTACCGGCTGGTGCTCGAACCGGCGCTGGCGCTGTTGACCCTGCGGCGCGATTGCTACCTGTTCCAGAACAAGAACGTGCGCGACATCGTCTGTGAATTACTGGCGGATTATCCACAGGTCGAAGTCTCATTCGACGTGACGCAGGAACTGGCGCCACGGCCCGTCTGCACCCAGTACCGCGAAAGCGATTACGCGTTCTTCGCGCGGCTGCTCGCCTCCGAGGGCTTGAGCTGGCGCTTCGATCATTCTCCGTTCGAGTCAGTGGCGGGCGCCGACCACGGCCAGGCGCGGCACCGGCTGGTGATCTTCGACCGAAGGGCGCGGATTCCCCCGACGCCGGGCGGCGCGACGCTGCGCTTTCACGGCGTACGCGCGACCGAGCACGACGATGCGATCGACGCATTCCACGCGCGGCGCCGGCTTGCCGCGAACGGCGTCAGCATCAGCAGCTGGAATCCGGCCATCTTGCTGGCGCCGGCGGCCGAACTGGGTTCGCACCTCGACGCCGGCGCCCTGCCGGTGCTCTCCATCCATGACGGCAGCGGCGAACGCATCGGCGGAGACACTGGCGACGCGATGCGCGGTCACAGCGAGTTGATGCTGCTGGCGCTCGAGCTGGACAACAAGGTCTTCGAAGGCGCGGGCGCCGTGCGCCGGCTGGCGGCGGGACATGGCTTTACCTTGACGCAGCACGATCGCTATCCTGCCGGCGCCAACGCCTTCACCGTGCTGTGGGTCCGGCACGAGGCGCGCAACAACTTCGACACGGGCATCGCGGGCGCGTCGAAACAGGTCGAGAACGGCACCTACCGCAACACCTTCGCCTGCGTGCGCGACGTGGTGGCGCTGGTGCCGGTCGCAACCGCCGCGCCGCATCCCTGCACGAGCCTGGGGCCGCAGACCGCACTCGTGGTCGGCTTGCCAAATGCGGTCGCCACCAGCACGCGCGATCATCAAGTAAAAGTCCAGTTCGCGTGGCAACGTGGTGTCAATCCGAATCCGGGTGGTGTGTCGCACAACCTGGATGAGCGGGGCAACGCGCCCGGCAATGACGCTTCCGGCAGCTGGATACGCGTGGCCGAGGCGCTGGCCGGGCCGAACTGGGGCACCGTGTTCACGCCGCGCATCGGCACCGAGGTGCTGGTGGATTTCATCGAAGGAGACATCGACCGGCCGGTCATCGTGGCGCAGTTGCACAACGGCGTCGACCTGCCGCCCTTCCCGGCTGGCGTGGATTCCGGCGCCGAGCATGCCGGCGTGCTGTCCGGGATCCATAGCCAAAACTTCGATGGCGGCGGTTTCAATCAGTGGCAGGTGGACGATACGTCCGGCCAGTTACGCACGCGGCTGGCAAGCAGCAGCGCCGGCAGCGAACTCAATCTTGGTTATCTGATCGAGCAACCGCCCGGCACGTCACAGCGCGGGCGCTATCGCGGCAGCGGCTTCGAGCTGCGCACCGATGCCTGGGCGGTCGTGCGTGGCGGTGAAGGTGTGCTGCTATCGACCAGTGCGCGGCCGCAGCTCGGGAGCGGGATCACGTCGACGCAGATGGATGCGGCGGAGGCGGTGGCGCAGTTCAAGGCGGCGCAGTCGCTGGGCGATGCGCTGCGCGATGCGGCGAGTCAGTCGCAGGCGCTGTTCAGTCTTGACGCGGCCAAGGCGCAGGAGGAGTTCATCGCGCTGATCGATCCGCAGGCCAAGGGCAAGTACGACGGCGCGGTTGGGGGGCAGACGGCGCTCAAGGCCAAGGCTGGGTCGCGCGAGCTCGATGGCGAGCAGCCCGTTGAAAAATTTGGGGCGGCGATCGTTCTGATGGATTCGGCGGCCAGCGTGAATTGGGCGACGCCGGCATCGACCGTGGTCTATGCCGGCGGGCAGATGCAGTGGACGACGCAGTCGGATTTCCATATCGCCGCGGCGCATACGGTATCGACCGTGGCGGGTGGCGCGGCCAGCCTGTTTTCCCATGCGGGCGGGATCCAGGCGATCGCGGCGAACGGGCCGGTGTCATTGCAGGCGCATACGGATCAGCTGGAGATTTTGGCTGACAAGGAAGTCACCGTGATTTCGGTGAATGATCGGATTGAGATCAAGGCGAAGGAAAAGATCGTGCTGCAGGCGGGCGAGTCGGCGATCACGCTGGAAGGTGGGGACATTACCTTCGCCTGTCCGGGGAAGTTTTCGGTCAAGGGTGGCAAGCACCTCTTCGACAAGGGCGGTCGCAATACCGCCAATCTGCGCAATCTGCCGGGAGAACTCAGTCCCGAGATGCAGCATTGGATTGCCTTGCACTACCTCGATCCTGAGATCGCCGAGGGCATCCCCGACGTCGATTACGAAATCCATTTTCAGGATGGAACAGTCGTGACGGGAACGCTCGACAGGGATGGCAAGGCTTTGCACGAGAACGTCGAAAACAAGGCGGTCAAGAAGGTCATTTACAAGCCGCGAAAGCCTGACGATGAGGATCCTCACGATCCATTGGAAGCATTGACCCGTTGACGTCTTCCCCATAACGCAGTGCCTGCCGGAGCGTAGCAATGGCCGAGATAAATCCTACCCAGTTGCGTAGTGCAGTTGCATGGAGTACCGGCACGCCACAAGCAGAAACAGAGGACGACAAAAGTGCCTGGGAGTGGTTTTGGGAGGCGATTCAGGGAGACTTCAATGAGAACCGGTCCACCGGACAGATCGTGGCCGATGCCGCGATCTCGATGATTCCCCTGGTCGACCAGGTCTGCGATGTGCGGGACTTGGTCGCGAACTGCAAGAAGCTGCGTCAGGAACCGGACGATACATGGGCGAGGGTTGCGCTGGCGCTGACGCTCATCGGGCTGTTTCCGGTTCTTGGGTCCTTGGTCAAGGGCGTGTTGAAGGTGTTCTTCTCGTATGTACGACGGGGAGCAAGCAAGGGATTTTCGCTTGCCGTAGATGCCTCGATGACGTGCGTGGTGGCGTTGCTACGCCGCGAAACATGTCAGCACTACCTTCGTCGTCTCAAGGTCGACGATGTGTTCGCGTGGCTCGCGAAGGAGATCAAGCAGGTCAAGGCGAAAACGAATCCTGGCGCGGCTATTATGCGCGTTCGACAAAGGCGTAAATACGACACGAGCCCTTGTAGCCAAGGTCGAGCATATTCCACGCGTGGGAACCAAGGCGAAAGCGGCGCTCGATACAATTGTTTGGGTTCGTGGGAAAGCGGATGAGGGGTTACGGAAAGCATGTGGGCCGATAGAGGAAATACTCGATGCGATCATCATGCGACTGGGAAAAGAATCGCTAAGACTGCGCCACGGAATTATAAGCGTTAAGAATGTCCACTATCGTGGAGCAATTCCGGAGGCGGCAGCCGTAACCCAGTTAAAAAATGCGAATCCGAAGCCATCATGGCTGAGCACGGGACAAAATCTGAAATTTCCTTCACAAAAAGTAAAACTAGAACGCCAGCGCGTCGAGGAAAAGGTCAAAGAGGGTTGGCCGCCGCTAAGCGATGACAACATCGAATCTTTCCACAAAATGGCCAGTGTTTCCATCAAAGGACCAACACGTCTTTTTCGGATTATTTCTCCTAATAGCCGAGCCATGAGTGACTGCTGGATAAGCGAAAAAGTATTTAACGAGATACAGAACTCTCCAGATCCAAAAGCTGCTTGGAGAAAAATTCTCGCGGTGTGGCCAGATTGGAATGGAAATGGTCAATTTGTTGTCTATGACGTCAAGCCAGGAGAGACATTAAAGGCATGGCAAGGACCCGCAGCTGGTCAGAAAAAGGAAATGTTGTCAGATCATCATCTTGAAGGTGGGGGAGAGCAAATAGTTTTCAAAATCGATAGGACTGACCCGCGGAACGATACAACAAAGTTTTATAAGAAAACGGGCGAAGAAGATGACTACCTGACTGAGCCAATTGATCGATCCACATACGAAAGAATCGGAAAACCCGAGAGAAATCAGTATGTCGAAATACGAGAATCCATCAATCATCCAAATATAAGTGGCCCGTTTGAAACCGGGTGGGACTATACCGAATTCGGAGGAGCTGGTTTCAGCAAAAGGATCGGCCTTCCATCTCTTCCTGGCCAAATCACAAAAATTAACAAATGAGATCGAAAAAAAATCATGACTCAGAATATTTCACTCACTACTTGGCAAAAGAAACAAGCGGCTCTCTTATACTATTTTTCATCGTTAAGTTATTTAGAAGGGCTTCGCGAAAAAGTCTATCAAATAAAATCTTTTGCTGAATCAAAAGTCAATCAAAGCCGCATTGAGGGCAGGGATCGATTCTTGCGTAGCGCACAATGGGGGGATCGCGATACAACCGAGAACTGGTCAAATTGCGCCTGGCAATTTTTAGCTGATTTTCAACAATCTGTCGCGCAAGACATATCGGATCGCTCCTCCAATATTTTCCATGTCACAGGCACTCACCAGTGTGCTCGCGGATTAAGCGAGTATTCGATGCAATGGGCCACTGTTGACGAAGAAAAGCAATTTGATGCCATGTTCGCCGAACTCTCAAATTATGCTCGCAAGATCGATAGCACGATGCAAAAAAGTTATCAAGTAAGTTGGTGGAGCGACTTCGAACTTGCGCTGGCATGGGTAGATCATGCATCGGCAATGCAGACAATTCCAAAGTTTCGGGTATTGCCAGAGGTTATTTCAGGTACGGACCAAGTACCGCCCCGAACCGGTGTATATGTCGCCGTTGACGATCCGCACGCGTCTCTGCAGTTCGCATGGAATGGCTCACCAAATGGCAAACTAATACCTAGCTCGACATTTAACGATCTGGGTCTAGCAGCTTTGGCCGCAGTTGGACGATCCAAGCTCTGGATCGATGAAGCAGCAATGCGTGACTTTGTCTTGGCAAACTTGTCAAATCCAGATCTGGCAAGCGATGAATACGCGAACAATTCACTAAGTCTCGCATTAGCTCCGAGTTTGGTCGCACGCTATGCATTCACGGCGCGTCCGACACGCTGGTGCTTTGTCGAGATTGTAGAGGGAGAATTCGAGCCCATAGAAGAAGTTGAATCGTCCATGCCCTCTGCCACATGGGCGACCCGACGCTTCCAAGCAGGCGACAAGTGCCAGAACTCGGGGTACTACTTCACGCCCGCGCGCCTACAGTCGAGACGTTGGTTTGAGCATGGCGAGGCATTTCCAGATGTCGAGTCATCGTATGGGAAAACTATCTGGCAATGGGACACCCAGCAAGACTGACAGACGGGGCGGCAGCCAGGATTCGACTGCCCTCCAGCAAACTCCGCACACCGCTGCTACAATCCCTCCGCCTGCTGCTGAGCAGTGCACCACAATGTAATTACGTCTTCGGGGCGGGGTGCGATTCCCCACCGGCGGTATGACCTTCACGGGTCGAGCCCGCGAGCGCCTGCTCAACTCCCATTGAGCAGGGTCAGCAGACCTGGTGAGAAGCCAGGGCCGACGGTATAGTCCGGATGAAAGAAGATGTGCGCTGTCATGCGCCTGCTCACCCGCGCCTTCGCGGTTGGACAGGTGCGCGGTTTCGCTTTGCCCTGATGCGTTTTTCGCCAACCACTGCGAGGAGCGTTTCACATGTTAGTCCCTACCTACACCCTTCAAAGCAACGACCTCGAAGGTCGTATCGCCGCCGCCCTGGCCGCCATGCGCGCCGGCATTCCCGTCATCCTGCTCGACGACTTCGACCGCGAAAACGAGGCCGACCTGATCGTCGCCGCCGAAAAGCTGAGCGTCGAAACGATGGCGCTGATGATCCGCGAATGCAGCGGCATCGTCTGCCTGTGCCTGTCCGACGAGAAGGTGCGCGCGCTCGAGCTGCCGCCGATGGCGCCGGAAAACGGCAGCCGCTACGGCACCCCGTTCACGGTCTCGATCGAAGCCCGCCACGGCGTGACCACCGGCGTCTCGGCTGCGGACCGCGTCTCCACCATCCAGGCCGCGATCGCGCGCAATGCCCAGCCGGACGACCTGGTGCGCCCCGGCCACGTGTTCCCGCTGCGCGCCACCCCGGGCGGCGTGCTGGCGCGCGCCGGCCATACCGAAGGCTCGGTCGACCTGGCCAGGCTGGCCGGCCTGCAGCCGGCCGCCGTGCTGTGCGAGCTGATGAACCCGGACGGCACCATGATGCGCGGCGAGCAGATCGAGCAGTTCGCCGAAGAGCGCGCGTTCCCGATCCTCGCCATCGCCGAACTGATCCAGTGGCGCCGCGCACGGGCGCTGTAATTTAAAAATGAAAAAGCCCGGGGTGCCAGCACGCTGGCCTCCCGGGCTTTTTCACACCTGCCTGCGCACCCAAGCGCAGGCACAAAAGATCACTCTCCCAACAAGCTGTTCACCGGCACCAGGTCCGCCTCGCGCAGCGATCCGGCCGCCGCCTTCAGGCGCAGGCCGTTGATGATCACGTCATAGCGCGCGCGCGACAGGTCGGTGCGGGTCTGGTACAGCTGGCGCTGGGCGTTCAGCACGTCGATATTGATGCGCACGCCGACCTGGTAACCCAGCTTGTTCGACTCCAGCGCCGACTGGCTCGACACTTCCGCCGCTTCCAGCGCCTTGACCTGGGCCAGGCCGCTGTTCACGCCCAGGAACGACTGGCGCGCCTGCAGCGCCGCGTTGCGGCGGGTCGCTTCCAGGTCGTTGCGTGCGCGGTCTTCCAGCGCGATCGATTCGCGCACCCGGCTGGTGACGGCGAAGCCGCTGAAGATCGGCACGCTCCACTGCACGCCGATCGCGTTGTTCTTCGTGTCGCCCGAGCTGCCGGTGCGGCCGTTGACGTCGCGGCGGGTCGAGCTCGCCACCAGGTCGACGGTCGGCAGGTGGCCGGCGCGGTTGCGCGAGATGTCGCGCATGGCGATCTCGACTTGCAACTGGCCGACGGTCACGCCATAGTTCTGGTTCTCGGCCGACGACACCCAGGGATCGACCGAAGCCGGCTGCGGCACCGCCAGCGTCACGCCAGGCTTGAGCGCGGCCAGGTTGCCCGGCGCGGTGCCGATGATCGTCTGCAGCGTGTTGCGCTTGTTGTCCAGGTCGTTGACGGCGGCGAATTCCTGCGCCAGCACCAGGTCATAGGCGGCCTGCGCCTCGTGGGTATCGGTGATGGTCTGGGTGCCGACCTCGAAGTTGCGCTTGGCCGATGCCAGCTGTTCGGTGGTCGCTTCCTTCTGGGCGCGGGTCGACTCCAGTTTATCCTGCGCCGCCAGCACGTCGAAATAGGCCGTGGCCACGCGCGTGATCAGGTCTTGCTGGGCCTGGGCGAACTGCGCCTCGGCGATCGCCTGCTGCAGCTTGCTCTGCTGGTAGGTCTGCCAGCGATCCCAGCGATACAGCGGTTGCTGCAGCGACAGCGTGTATTCGTTGGTGCGCAGGTTCGAACCGGTCGAATCGATGATGCCCGGCTGGCCGTTCGGCAAGGTGCCCACCTGGCCGATATTCCATGGATCGAAGTCGTTGTCGTTCTTGCTGATACCACCACTGAGACCCACGGTCGGCAGCAAGCCTGCACGCCCCTGTGTGATCCGCTCGCGGCCGGCGGCCAGCGAGGCGCGCGCACTCGCATACGTCGCATCGTTGGCCAGCGCCTGCTGGTAAACCTGGATCAGGTCGGCAGCGTGGGCGTTGAGCGAGAAGCACGCGCTGGCAAGCAGCACGGCAAGTAGGGGTTTCTGCATTGCTATCTCCACAGGAGTCATCTAGTTGAGGATCAGGTCAATACTTCGGCATCGACGGATCGACCTGTACGGCCCAGGCGTGTACCCCGCCCGTTAAATTCGTTACGTTACTGAACCCATTACGCTCGAGGAAGGCGGCCACGTTCATGCTGCGCGCGCCGTGGTGGCAGATGCACACCACCTCCCTGTCGTCGTCGATCTCGCCCACGCGCACTGGAATCAGGTGCATCGGGATCTGGACCGAGCCTGCGATCTTGCAGGTCTCGAATTCCCAGTCCTCGCGCACGTCGAGCAGCAGCGGCTGCTCGCGCGCCGGGTCGGCCAGCCAGGCGGCCAACTCGGGTGCGGTAATCTGTCGCATCGATCGCCCTCAGAAGGTGAAGCGCGACGGCGCTTCGGCGCCGGTCAACGGCTTGGCCACGGTCTCGAACACCTTGACCGAATCGTGCGCCGTTTCCGAGGTGCGGGTGATCAGGTGGCAGCTCATCGCTGGCGCCTCGCCCAGGATGGCGATCATGCGGCCGCCCACCTTCAGCTGCTTGACCAGCGCTTCCGGCAGCACCGGCAGGCCGCCCGAGACCACGATCACGTCGTATTCGGTGCCCGTCGACCAGCCCTGGGCGCCGTTGCCTTCTTCCACGCTGACGTTGGTCACGCCAGCCTTGGCCAGGTTTTCCTTGGCCAGGGCGACGCTCTCGGGCTGGATCTCGACCGTGGTCACGTGACGCGCCTTGTGCGCCAGCAGCGCGGCCATGTAGCCGGAACCGGTGCCGATCTCGAGCACGTTCTCATGCTTCTTCACCGCGATTTCTTGGGCGATGCGCGCTTCGACCTTCGGATTGAACATCGCCTCGCCACCCGCCAGCGGAATCTCGACATCCGCGAACGCCAGGTTCTCGTAGGCCTTCGGCACGAATTGTTCGCGCTTGACCACGTGCAGCAGGTCCAGCACATCCTGGTCCAGGACGTTCCACGGACGGATTTGCTGTTCGATCATGTTGAAGCGGGCTTGTTCGATATTCATTTCAGTTCTCGGTGGAAAAATAAATAATCCGATATTCTAATCGCTCAATGGCCTCTGGACGCACATCTTAACGATGCACGGCCGAGCCAGAGGAAAATTGCGACAGTCTGCAGTTTGAGGGGGATGAACGCCAGAAATCCGTCCCTGGCGTGATTGACAAGTTACTTGGATGGGGGAAGCAGGCCGTGCAGGGTGATGTCGAGGAAGGCTTCCAGGAAGGCCTCCGGCTGCAGGTCGCAGCGCTCGCAGGGGGCGATCGTATGCTTCCAGGTGGAGAGCATCAGCAGCGGCGCGATCAGCACCTGGGCCGTCTGTGGCACGTCGATCGCGCGGAATTCGCCGCGGCGGATGCCGCGTTCGAGCATGTTCGAAATCATGCGCATGCGGCGCGTCATGACCTCTTCCTGGTAAAAGCGCGCCAGTTCGGGGAAATTATCGGCTTCGGCGAGGATCAGCTTGCTGATGCCGGAAGCCTTGGTCGAGCCGATGCGCACCCACCATGACAGGATCACGTGCCGCAGCAATTCGGCGCTATGGCCATCGAACTCCGCCACCGAGGTCTCGGCATCGTCGATCATCGGCAGGATGGTCTGGCGCACGACGGCCTTGAACAGGTCTTCCTTGTTGGCGTAATACAGGTACAGCGTTCCCTTGGACACCCCGGCGCGGCGGGCCACGTCTTCCAGGCGAGTGGAGGCGAAACCACGTTCGACGAACAGCTCGATCGCGGAGGCCAGGAGCTCTTTGGGACGCGCCTCCTTGCGACGTTCCCAGCGCGGCTTGCTGTCAAGTTGGCAGTCCATATTCCCGCCCAGAAATTATCTAAGGAACAATTAATATAGACCGCGCTCGTCGGTACAGTCAAGCAACCGTTGTATAGCCGAAACTATATTAGTTGAAATGTGGTAGTAACCGTAGATTCATCCGTTTTCACGAAGATGTCGCAGGCCGATGACGGATGACCGGGATATACTGGCGGGCTCTGTTTCATGCCTTCCTCGATGTCCATGTCCGCCTCTTTCCAGTGCCGGCCGCAATGCGGCGCCTGCTGCACCGCGCCCTCGATCACCAGCCCGATTCCCGGTATGCCGAACGGCAAACCAGCCGGGGTGCGTTGCGTGCAACTGGGGGAGGATGAGCGCTGCCGCATCTTTGGACAACCGGAACGGCCAGTCTTCTGCGGCGGCCTGCAGCCGTCGCACGAGATGTGCGGCGACGATCGCCCGCAGGCGATCCGCTGGCTGAGCGAGCTGGAAGAAGCGACAGCGCCGTAGGGCGAGCCGCCGGTCCTACTTCGCCGCTTTGCCGCGCGCCTGTTGCACGCGCTGGAACAGCCCGCCCAGGGTCAAACTGTCATGCCAGACCTCGTCCAGGCGCAGGCCGTAACGCTCGCGCAGGGCGTGCGCCAGCGGCTCGATATCGGACTCATCGGGCTTCCAGCGCGCCGGTTTGGCGGCGCGCACCACGCCCAGCACCTGGTCGTCGGGACGCAGGTGCAGCTTGTCGCTGTCGCCGAACGAGAAGGCGGCGCCGAACACCGACAGGAATTCACGGATATCTTTACGGGATGCGGATGGGAAGGAACTGCGCCAGACCCGGCCCTGGAAGGGTCGGTAGCGTAATGCGTTGGGCAACTGCCAGTCATGAAATGCCAGCCAGGACAGCGCGGCAAGGATGATGACTAATAATAGACTCATTGGGTGAGTGCAGGATTACTCATGGTTTTAGTGTAGCACGCGATTTCACAATCGATGCAAGCGCTTTTTTCATTCGAGCGCCCGTCAAGACGTCCGATCACCGCACTTTCCCCTCGCAAAATCGCCCGTACGGTTCAGTTAGCACAACGGTGGCGGCCCGGCTCATGGTAAGCTTCGAGCCCGAGTCGGCGTGCCTGAGCCGGCTCGTCCCAGATCACTTCCACACCAATACAATTCATGGATATTGCGCTCGCCATCAAGGCGATCATCATGGGCCTGGTCGAGGGCTTCACCGAATTTCTTCCGATTTCTTCCACCGGTCACCTGATTCTTGCGGGCGAGTTGCTCAACTTTACAGGCGTCAGGGAAACGGTATTCAAGATCGTGATCCAGCTGGGCGCCGTGCTGGCCGTCGTCTGGGAGTACCGGGAGCGCGTCACGCGCCTGTTTTCCGGGCTGGGGTCGGATCCGATCCAGCAGCGCTTCGCGCGCAATGTCGCGATCGCCTTCATGCCGGCCGCCGTTGCCGGCGTGCTGTTCAGCGCCACGATCACCGAACTCCTGTTCCACCCGGTGCCGGTGGCGATCGCCCTGGTCGTGGGCGGCGTCATCATCCTCTGGGTGGAACACCGCCAGCGCCAGCGCATGGCGCCGCCGCGGGTCGAGACGGTCGACCAGATGACGGCGCTCGATGCACTCAAGGTCGGTTTCGCCCAGTCCTTCGCCCTGATTCCCGGCACCAGCCGTTCGGGCTCGACCATCATCGGCGGCATGCTGTTCGGCCTGTCGCGCAAGGCGGCCACCGAGTTCTCGTTTTTCCTTGCCATGCCGACGATGCTTGGCGCTACGGTGTATTCTGTGGTCAAGGAACGCGAGGCACTGTCGATGGCCGACTTCCCGCTGTTCGGCCTCGGCTTCGTCTCGGCCTTCATCGCGGCCTTCCTGTGCGTGCGCTGGCTGCTGCGCTACATCAGCTCGCACGACTTCACGATCTTCGCCTGGTACCGTATCGTATTCGGTATCCTGGTGCTGGTGACCGCTCACTTTGGCTTGGTCAACTGGTCGGAGTAAACTAGCGCCTTACCCCTGATCCAAACACTGAAACAGACAGTATGAATCCCGATATCGGCGCCGACCTCGGCGCGCGCGCTCTCCATGTGCTGGAGACGGTCTTCGGCTATCCCGCCTTCCGCGGGCAGCAGGGAGAGATCGTCGAGCACGTGGCCAGCGGTGGCGACGCGCTGGTCCTGATGCCGACCGGCGGCGGCAAGTCGCTGTGCTACCAGATCCCCGCGCTGCTGCGCGACGGCGTCGGCGTCGTCATCTCCCCGCTCATCGCGCTGATGCAAGACCAGGTCGATGCGCTGGAAGAAGTCGGGGTCAGGGCGGCGTTCCTCAACTCGACCCAGACCTTCGAAGAGACCCTGCGCATCGAGCGCCTGGTGCGTAGTGGCGAGATCGACCTCGTCTACGTGGCGCCCGAGCGCCTGATGACGCCGCGCTGCCTCGAACTGTTCGAAGCCTCGCGCATCTCGCTGTTCGCCATCGACGAGGCCCACTGCGTCTCGCAATGGGGCCATGACTTCCGTCCCGAATACATCCGCCTGTCGATCCTGCACGAGCGCTTTCCGAACGTGCCGCGCATCGCGCTCACCGCGACCGCCGACCAGCAGACCCGGGCCGAGATCGCGCACCGCCTGCAGCTGGAAGACGCGCGCCAGTTCGTCTCGTCGTTCGACCGCCCCAATATCCGCTACTCGATCGTCGAGAAGACCACCGGCCGCAAGCAGCTGATCGATTTCATCACGAGCGAACATCCGCAGGATTCCGGCATCGTCTACTGCCTGTCGCGCAAGAAGGTCGAAGAGACGGCGGACTTCCTGAACGAGCACGGCATCCGCGCCATGGCCTACCACGCCGGCATGGAGCACACGGTGCGCGCCGCCAACCAGGCTAGATTCCTGCGCGAAGAGAATATCGTCATGGTCGCCACCATCGCCTTCGGCATGGGCATCGACAAACCCGACGTGCGTTTCGTCTGCCACCTCGACCTGCCCAAGAGCATCGAGGGCTATTACCAGGAGACGGGCCGCGCCGGCCGCGACGGCCTGCCGGCCAGCGCCTGGATGGCCTACGGCCTGCAAGACGTCGTCCTGCAGCGCCGCATGATCGACGAATCCGAGGCCGACGAAACCTTCAAGCGCGTGCTGTCGATGAAACTCGACGCCATGCTCGGACTATGCGAGACCCTGTCCTGCCGGCGCATGCGCCTGCTCGACTACTTCGGCGAGCGCTCCGGCCCCTGCGGCAACTGCGACACCTGCCTGGTGCCGCCGGTCAGCTTCGACGGCACGGTGCCGGTGCAGAAGCTGCTGTCGGCCATCTACCGGGTCGACCAGCGCTTCGCCGGCGGCCACGTGATCGACGTGCTGCGCGGCGCGCAGACGGAACGCATCAGCCAGTGGCATCACGACAAGCTCACCGTGTATGGCGTCGGCGCCGACCGCTCCGAGCAGGAATGGCGCGCCATCCTGCGGCAAGCGATCGCGCTGGGCCTGGTGACGGTCGACCACGACGCCTTCAGCTCCCTCAAGCTGACCGACCTGGCGCGGCCGGTGCTCAAGGGCGAGCAGAAGGTGCAGCTGCGCCAGTACGCCAAGCCGGTCAAGGCCAAGCGTCCGTCCACCTCGCGCTCGAGCTACGAAGAGACCGAACTGTCGCGCGACGAACAGGCGATCTTCGACCGCCTGCGCTCGTGGCGCATGGGCACCGCGCGCGAACACGGCGTGCCGGCCTATGTCGTGTTCCAGGATGCGACCCTGCGCGAGATCGCCAAGGTCAAGCCGGCCTCGATCGACCAGCTGCGCGGCGTGTCGGGCGTGGGCGAGAAGAAGCTCGTCTCGTACGGCGACGAGATCGTCGCCATCATCAACGAGATGAGCTGACCGGATTATTCCCGGAACAGGTGAGTGAAACTGCGGCTGACCGGGAGCACCTCGTCGCTCCCGCGCAGCAGCACCTGCATGCGTTCGGCGTCGACCCGCTCGGCCGCCCGGATCGCATTCACGTTCACCAGCGTGCCGCGGTGGATCTGCCAGAACAGGCCTGGATCGAGCCCGCCCACCAGATCTTTCAAGGGAATGCGCACCAGCGCCTCCGAATCGGCCAGCACCACCCGCGTGTACTTGCTGTCGGCCTGGAAGAACAGCACTTCGTCGACGTCGATCAGGCGGATCTGCTTGCCGACGCTGGCTTTCAGCCATTTCAGCTTTTCGCGCTTCGGCTCGGGCGACGCTTCCCTCACCTGCTGGATGACCTTGCCGACATCGTCCGGGCGGGCGTCCAGTTTTTCACGCAGGCGCGCCAGGGCCTTGTCGAGCCGCCCCGGCTGGATGGGTTTCAGCAGGTAGTCGACCGCACCGGTGTCGAAGGCATCGACCGCATACTGGTCGTAGGCGGTGACGAACACCACGTGCGAGCGGCGGCCGATGCGCTCCGCGACTTCCAGGCCCGACATGCCGGGCATGCGGATGTCGAGAAAGACCACCTGCGGCTCGTGCTCGAGCCAGGCGTCCCAGGCATCGATGCCGTTCTCGGGGGCCGCGACTACCTGCGCTTCGGGCCAGGCCGTGGCCAGCATGCCGAGCAGGCGCTCGCGCATCAATGGTTCGTCTTCGGCGACGAGCACGTTGACACTCATGCTTGCTCCTTGCAGGGGATGGCGATTTCGGCCAGCAGGCCGGGTTCGGCTTCACTCAGCAACAGGCAGGCGCCCTCGCCGTAAGCCAGGCGCAGGCGGTGGCGCACGTTTTCCAGGCCGGCGCCGGCGCCCGGCGTGTCGCTCATGCCGACGCCGCTGTCGCGCACCCGGATGCGGATCGTCCCGCCGTCGTCATGGGCCGTGACCGCGATCTCGCCGCCATGCAGGGAGGGCTCGATGCCGTGCTTGATCGCGTTCTCGGCCAGGGTCAGCACGAGCATGCTGGGAATCTGCGTGTCAGCCAGTGCGTCGGGTACGTCGACCATGTAGCGCAAGCGCTCGCCCATGCGGATCTGCATCACCCGCAGGTAGGATTCGACCAGGCCGAACTCGGTGGCCAACGCTACCTGCTCGCAGCGCATATCGCTCATGCTGCCGCGCAGGAAGTCGATCAGGTGGGATGTGAGTTCGGCAGCGCGCGGCGCACCCTGCTCGGCCAGCTGCTGCACCGCGCCCAGGGTATTGAACAGGAAGTGCGGCTCAATCTGGGCGCGCAGGAGGCGCAACTGGGTTTCGCTCAGCTCGCGCGCCAGGCGTTCCTGTTCGGCTTCCTGGGTCAGCTGCGCCGTGAGGAGCTCATGGTGACGATTGCGCATCATGGCCAGGCCGACTCCCAGCAAGCCCAGCAACAGCAAGCCAAAGCCGATAACGGCCAGGATGCTCGGCAGGGAATCGAGCAAGTCTTGCCAGCTGTCTCCCTTGAACAAGATGGCGATAGCTCCGCCATACAGTCCCCCCAGCAACGCCAAACCGGCGGTCTTGACCATCAGTCCGCGGCCAGGCCGGGCATATCGCGCGTGGTTGAACCAGACGGTGACGACACCCATGCAGGTCATCAGACCCAAGGCATTCGCCGCCACGACCGCCTGCAAGGTGGAAAGCTCTGGCTTGAAGGCCAGCTTGAACAGTGCGCCGGTGACGGAAAATACCAGGCACAGCTTGGCCAGTAGACGCCATAGCGCCCATCCCCGATAAGTCATCGAGAACCGTAGCAGCTCCTGGCGTTCGAGGGGGGACATCCGGGCGACCTTCAATCCCATCGAGCGGCGCCAGCCAGCAGGCAAACCGCTTGCCAGATCGGGCTGCCGAAGCAGCTCCAGCTGCTCCCGCTCCCAATCCCGGTACCACCTTGCAATGCGTCCAAACATGGTAATTCTCCGTATTCGTCAATGTATTGCAACGAGCACAGTCTAGGAACGATCGCAGCTGAAAGACAGCGGCAGGCGACGAACGACGGAGGAAGCGGAACGAACGACGAACCGCGAGCTGCTTACGTGCGCGTGAAGACCAGGTCCCACACCCCGTGGCCCAGCTTGATGCCGCGGTTTTCGAACTTGGTCAGCGGACGGTATGCGGGCTGTGGCGCGTAGCCCTCGGCGGTATTGACCAGCTCCGGCTCGGCGCTCAAGACCTCGAGCATCTGCACCGCATAGTCTTCCCAGTCGGTCGCCAGGTGCAGGTAGCCGCCCGGCGCGATCTTCTGGCACAGCAGCTTCACAAAAGCCGGCTGGATCAGGCGGCGCTTGTTGTGGCGCGCCTTGTGCCATGGATCGGGGAAGAACACGTGCACGCCGTGCAGCGCGCCGTCAGCGATCATGTGGTTCAGCACCTCGAATACGTCGTGCTGGACCAGGCGCAGGTTGGCGATGTCCTGCTCGCCGATCTGCTTGAGCAGGCTGCCCACGCCCGGCGTGTGCACCTCGACGCCCAGGAAGTCCGTCTCGGGCATCAGCTTCGCGATATGGGCCGTGGTGTCGCCCATGCCGAAGCCGATTTCGAGGACGACCGGCGCCTTGCGGCCGAAGGCCTGCTCGAGGTCGAGCGCTTCCTTCTTGTACTCGATCAGGAACTTCGGCCCATGCTGCTCGAAAGCCCGCGCCTGCGCGGTCGACAACCGCCCTGCGCGCGTGACGAAACTGCGGATGCGGTGCTCGGTGGGATCGTACAGCATGGACCGTGCCGGACCACTGGTAGGCTTTTCAGAAGACATGGGGAGTGTGGAATATGCGGAAAAAAACGGCTGTCATTATAGCGCAGCCTCCCCCGCCATCGACCGTGCGTGGCGGCAAGACGGAATCGCGCATAATCTGTGTCTTCCCCTCGCAACGCCGGAGCCCTTTGCCATGCACTCGACGAAATACCCGATCTCCATCGAAGACAGTGTCGCCACCCTGAACCTGACGGCCTTCCACTATGGCTCGCCCGGCAGCGGCAAGAAGGTATACATCCAGGCCGCGATCCACGCCGACGAGGTGCCGGCGATGCTGGTCGCGCACCTGCTGCGCGGGCAGCTCGACGAACTCGATGCGAAAGGGAAGATCAAGGGCGAGATCGTCCTGGTCCCGGCCGCCAACCCGCTCGGCCTGTCCCAGGTGCTGCATGGCGCGCCGTTCGGCCGCTACGACCTGTCCACGGGACTGAACTTCAACCGTTCCTACCGCCACGTCGCCGCCGCGCTCAAGACCGCGCTCGAAGGCCAACTGGGCACTGACGCCGCGGCCAACGTCGCCCTGATCCGCGAGCACGCGCGGCGCGAGGTGGCGGCCTGGGAACCGGCGGACAATGCCGCCACGCTCAAGAAAACCCTGCTGGGCATGGCGATCGACGCCGACATCGTGCTCGACCTGCACTGCGATAACGAGGCGGTGCTGCACATGTACACCGGTACCCCGCTGGTCGACGTGATCCAGCCGCTGGCCGACCTGATGGGCGCGCGCGTGCTGCTGGTGGCGAAGGAGTCAGGCGGCGAAGCCTTCGACGAAGCCTGCAGCCGGGTGTGGTGGGACCTGGCGGATCATTTTCCGCAAGCCGCGATCCCGCCCGCCTGCGCCGCCGTCACCGTCGAGCTGCGCGGCGAGAACGATGTGAACTACGACTATGCGGAGCAGGATGCCGACGCCATCCTGCAATACCTGGCGCACCAGGGCGTGCTCGATATCCCGACAGCCGCCCTGCCCGCGGCCCAGTGCGGCCCGACGCCGCTGGACGCGGTCGAGCCGCTGGCGGCGCCGCATGCGGGCGTGCTGGTGTTTCGCAAGCAGCTGGGCGACCAGGTGGCGGCGGGCGAGCCGATCGCGGATATCGTCAATCCGGTCAGCGGCCAGGTCACGCCGGTGGCGGCCAGCCGCCCGGGACTGCTGTTCGCCAGCACGGCGCACCGGCACCTGTTACGTGGCATGCACGTGTGCAAGGTGGCGGGCGAGGATTCGTTCAGGTCAGGAAATCTCCTGTCGAGCTGAGTCGGCCTGGAACGCGCGCCACAGGCCATATGAATCCTCGATGAAGTTGTACGCGCTGACCTTGCCGTCTCTTACCGAACAGAGTGCCGCGAAGTCGCTTTCGAACTCCTTGCCGGTGCTCAGGATGCGGTGCTTGAAGTGTCCTGTGATGACCACCTGGTCGCCGCTCTCGAAGATGCGCTCGGTATGGAACTCGAGCGGCTCGAAGTTGACGGGAAACAGCGCCATCCAGGCGCGTACTTCTTCCTTGCCATGCTGGACGCCGATCGTCGGCACGTCGGGCGCCCCTTGTACCTTCCACACGACGTCATCGGTCAGGCATTCGAGGGTGCGCTCGACGTCCTTCCTGAAGAAGGTATCGAGGTAATGCTGGACGACCTGTCCGGGCGTCATATCGGTTGTCGTTGCCATTTCAATCCTCCTTGCAGCCCGCCCGTCGGCGGGCGGGAATGATCACATCAACGGTGTCCACCAGCGAGCACCATGAATTCGCCCGTGGTCCAGGCCGATTCGTCGGACGCCAGGTAGACGGCCGCGGGCGTGACGTCGTCGGGAACGCCCAGCCGGCCCAGCGGCGTCCGGGCCGTGATGGCCGGGCCAAATTCCGACTCCAGGAAGCCGCCCGCGTGCACACCCTCGGTCGCGACGACGCCCGGCTTGATCGCATTCACGCGGATCCGGCGTGGCGCGAGCTCGTTCGACAGAGCGCGGGTAAGGCCATCGATCGCCCCCTTGGTCGCGGAATAGACCGACGCGTTCTCTGGTCCGAACAGCGTCACGGTGGAGCTCATATTGATGATGCTGCCGCCGTCATGCATGTAGGCAGCCGCTTCCCGGATGGCGAGCAGATAGCCGAAGACGTTCAGCTCGAAATGCTTGCGGAAGAGTTCGAGCGAGAGGTTCTCCAGAGGCTGGAAGTCATATACCCCAGCATTGTTGACGAGTACGTCGATGCGCCCGCAGGCCTCGTTCGCCTGGGCGAAGAGCTGCCTGACGTCATCCGGGTCGCGCATGTCGGCCCTGATGGCAATGGCCTTGCCACCGGCTTCGACGATCTCGTCCACGATATCGTCGGCCGCTTCCTTGCTGCTTGCGTAGTTGACCACGACCGATGCCCCCTCGGCCGCGAAGTGCTTTGCGATGGCCGCACCCAGGCCCTTCGATGCGCCGGTAATCACGGCGACTTTTTCCTGTAATCGATAACTCATGACTGAAATCCTTTCAGTAAGTGCCGCAGGGCGGCCTTTAGGAAGTGGACGACATCTTGTCGGCCCACAGGTCGACCGGGCCGAGGCGATCCGCGCCCTGGGTCGCAAGCATCCAGCCTGGATATTCCGGTGGCAGCTCGCTGACTTCGTCGAGCTGGCGGATCTCGTCTTCGCTGAGGGTGATGTCGACTGCGGCGATGTTGTCCTCGAGCTGGCTCAGTCGCTTGGCCCCGACCAGCACGGAAGTGACGACCGGCTTGGCCAGCAGCCAGGCCAGCGCAATCCGGGCCGGGCTGCACGCGTGCGCTTCGGCGATGGGGCGCAGCACGTCGATGACGTTCCAGGCGCGCTCCTTGTTGATGATCGGGAAATCGAATTCGGAGCGGCGCGAACCTTCCGGCGACTGGTTCTCGCGGCTGAACTTACCCGACAACAGCCCACCGGCCAGCGGACTCCAGACGAGCAGGCCCATTTTTTCCGCTTCGAGCAATGGCCCCAGTTCGCGTTCGAGATCGCGGCTTGCGATCGAGTAGTGGGCCTGCAGCGTATTGAAACGCGCCAGGTTCAGGCGGGCGGAAATCCCGAGCGCGGTCGCGACGCGCCATGCCGGCCAGTTCGAGACACCGATATAGCGGACCTTGCCCTGGTGGACCAGATCGTCCAGCGCGCGCAGCGTTTCCTCGGTGGGCGTCAGGATATCGGTGGCGTGGATCTGGTACAGGTCGATGTGATCCGTCTGCAGCCGTTGCAGGCTCGCTTCGACCGCATCCATGATGTGGCCGCGCGAAGCGCCGACATCGTTGCGGCCTGGCCCCATGCGGCTGTACACCTTGGTGGCCAGCACATAGTCCTTGCGCGCGATGCCGAGATTCTTGAACGACTGGCCGAGCGTGCTTTCGCTTTCGCCACCGGAATACACGTCGGCGGTATCGAAGAAATTGATGCCCGCCTCGATGCTGGCCTTGACGAGTCCATCGGCGCCAGCCTGATCGACATTGCCGATATGATTGTACACGCCGCTACCGCCGCTAAAGGTCATCGTTCCCAGGCACAGCTGCGATACGAGTAAGCCGGTGTTACCCAAGGTCTTGTATTTCATCGTGTTCTCCTCAGAAGACTTCGAATGAATACCAAGGCGCGTTGACGTCAGCCGTTCGGCCCTGGATGACGACAGTCTGGCGCCTTCCGGGATGCCAAGGAATACACATTCTTGGCGAAGCAATGCCTGATTTTGGATCCGCCAGATCGTCCTGCTCACCGTGTACCGGGCTGGCTAGGTTTGCTGCGCGATCTGTTGTCGAGCTGAGCGATTGCGAATACGCAATGCTCACAGCAGGGAGACAACAATAATTGGTCGTGTCTTCAATAGCACGCCAAAATCATGCCAATTGATGTGGAAAAGTTCGCATCGCATTTGCGTACAAACGCGAAAAATCAAAGTCAAGGCAGATGCGCCCGCTTTGTTCGGCTGGCGCTTGAAGCTGCTGGCGCCAATACTTCAGGGCATCCGCTCATGGCCAAGGATTGGGGGCCTATCCTGACGAGAAATGGATTTCATGTTGTCGCCGTTCCTACCCCTGAGCATTTCAAGTTTCAAAAAGGCGATATCGTGGTGATCCAACCGTATCGCGGCGGGAATCCAGCAGGCCATATCGCGGGATTCGACGGCGAGAGATGGATATCCGACTTCGCCCAACGAGACTTCTGGGCTGGTCCAACCTATCGCAGAGAAAGGCCCGTGTATGCTGTCTACCGTCCTTAGCCGCGCACTCTGCGCGATATCTTTCGCTCTCGTTTCAATCACTCCATCCACTGCCGCGCCACGTGAATCAGATGAACAAGTCGCTATCGTGGGCAGCCTGTACAAGACCTTCGCATGGCAGGTGCTGTCGAGTTCATTTAACGTTTTTGGCAAGCCGCTGGCGCAGCAGGCAAGTCCGGTCCTTCGTCGTTACTTTGATCAGGAGCTGGCTTCTCTACTGATCAAAGACGGTCACTGCGCCGCAAAAACCGGCGAAATATGTAACCTGGACTTCGACCCCATCTTCGCGTCACAGGACCCGGCTGCCGCTGACTTGACGATACGTCCCATGCCAAAAGACATTGTGGCTGTTGAATTTACCTATCCCTCCAGCGGTGAGAAAGTGCGGCTGGAGTACCGCATGGCTAGAAGAGAAAATGGCTGGCGGATCGATGACATTCATTATTCGGGAATGTCGAATGGCTCTCTCAAGCAGCTGCTCAAGCGCAAACTCCCCCCCAGCGACGAATAACATCAGGCTCATTGTGCTGGCGAGTGTCTTGAGTGCCTGAAGAGCAAGCCGGCTGCGACTGCCAGGATGGCGAACGTCGGCAACAGCCAGGCATAGCCAACGCGCAGCTCCATCAGGGTTGCCCCGCTTACCGCGCACCAGGCCAGCGGAATCAGCCAATAAATTGGGTGGGCGCGGCATGCCAGCAGCACGCCCAGCGTGGCGACGGCGGTCGGATCGGGCGCGATGCCGAACACTTCAGCGCGATCCCAGCCGCGGCCGCTGACCGGCGCGAGCAGCGGATACCCGAGCACCGCCAGGGCGCAAAGGCCCAGCGCCACGTGTTTCTGCACGCGGGCAGGCGCGGCGCCGTGCGGCCGCAGCGCCACGAAGCACAGCAGCAGGGCCTGCACGCCAAATGCGAGCGCGAAATAAGGACCGGCGGTATTGATGTCCGCATGGCGTTCCAGGTGATAGGCCCAGCCGACCCAGGTCCAGGCCGCGGCCAGCAACAGCAGCGCGCCGCGGCGCGTACGGGCGCCGGGACGCGCAACGCAACCGAGCATGGCCAGACCGGCCGCCAGCGCCAGCAGGTGCGCGGGCCAGACCGCCTCGTTGTACAGGGCGATGAGCCGGTAGTAGCTGCGCTGCGAAAACATCAACAAGTCCGACAGCCTGTAGGTCGCCCACTCGGTCCACCACTCGCTCATGCCAGTCTTTCGGCATCCTGGGCGATGCGCTTGCGCAGGGCCTCGTCGGGCATCCGGCCGGTGCCGGCCAACAGGTTCTCGCGCACGTGGGCCACGCTCGACGTGGCGGGGATCGCGCAGGTGACGGCGGGGTGGGACACGATGAACTTCAGCAGCGCCTGGGCCCAGGTGGCGCAGCCGATGTCCGCGGCCCAGCCGGGCAGCGGCTTGCCGGCCAGCGCGTGAGTCAGGTCACCCTGGCGGAACGGCCGGTTGACGATCACGCCGATGCGACGCTCGCGCGCCAGCGGCAGGATGCGCCCCTCCACCTCACGATCGAGGGCGTTGTACGAGATTTGTACGAAGTCGATAGGGTGTGACGCCATGATCTTCTCGATCTCGCCGTGGCGCCGGCCTTCGGACGTCGTGATGCCGACGTAGCGCAGCCGTCCTTCCTTCTTCATCGCCAGCAGGGTTTTCAGGTGCTCTTCCCACGACAGCAGGTTATGCACCTGCAGCAGGTCGAAGCGCGGCACGCGCCACAGCTTGCGCGAAGTCTCGATCTGCTGCACGCCGCGGGCGCCGCCGCTGATCCAGACCTTGTCGGCCGAGAACAAGGCCGGCGGCTTGATGGCTTGTACGGCTTCGCCGATCACGTCCTGGGCCGAGCCGTACATGGGAGACGAATCGATCATCCGGCCGCCGCCGGCGAAGAACTGGCGCATCACCTCCTGGCATTCCTTGCGCGCCTGCGGGTCGCGGCCGACGTTGAAGGTGATCCAGCTGCCCAGGCCCATGACCGGGATCTGCTCACCGGACGAGGGAATCGGGTGGGTGAGCAGCGGCGCCGGCCCCGGTGCCGGCCCCGGTGCCGGCGCGGCGTGCAGCGCTGGCAGGGCCAGGCTGCCGGATGCGGCGAGCATTGCTTGCAGCAGGCGGCGGCGTGAAGGTGAGTCCAGTATCATCCTTGTTCCTCGCATGGCTGAGTGCAGGAATCGACAGGACACTGCGTCCGAAGATGAGATGGCGCTGCTGTCAGCGCTGATCCGGCCCGGATGGCGGCTTGTCGCCCAGCTGGCGTCGCAGACGCCGATTGTCGAGCCAGAGCGTCACCATCGCAATGACCGCCAGCACGGCAAATCCGTTTTCGCCGAGATAGCGCCAGAACGCCCATGCTGCCCCTGCTGCGACGAGGCCCGTCAACAGCAGCAGAGAGCGGTCTTTGAATGATGTCTTGGAGATCATTTCATGAGCACCGACGGATACGACATGATCGTGTGGAGCGGGTGAAGGGAATCGAACCCTCGTATGAAGCTTGGGAAGCTGCCGTTCTACCATTGAACTACACCCGCGTTGCCAGCATTCTACGCGCGTTTGGGACGGTTTGACAATTTTCCGCCCCTCCCACGCCTGCCCCGGATCAATCCGGCTGCTCGACCGCATACCCCTTCGCCGCCAGCGCCGCGATCACCCCTTTCGGGTCGAAGATATCCTCGATCTTCAGGACGGCGAAGGTCGAGGCATTGGCCGCGAGCGCCTTCTCGGCCGAAGCGATCCATTTCTCGTTCGCACGCGTCCTCATGTGCTTGAATTCGGGCTCGGCATCGAATGCCGCGCTGTTCATCACGGCCCCGGAACAGGCCTCCTCGCGGCTGGTGAAGTCCAGCTTGCGCATTTCATCCATATCGCCCTTGGCCCAGGCATTGGCGCGCTGGCTGGCGGCCTCGATGTCCTGCTCCAGCGTGGCCATCGTGCGCGCCAGGCAGGCGGCGTCGCCCAGGGTCGACTTCTTGAAGTTCTTGAGCACCGTGCGTGCATTATCCATCGGCAGCTGGAAGGTCGACGCGGTCTCCTTCAGCTTCGCTTTCTTGACCAGTTCCAGCAGCGGCTTGCGCACCGCGTAGCTGTCGACCAGGCCCGCCTGCTTGCGCGCGGCGTTCGACAACACCTCCGCCGCGAAGATCGGACGCTCACGTTCGACGTCGTCGTTCTCGGGCAAGTACTTGGCCTTGAACGTGGTCCAGCGCGCATACTCTTCCGCCGGCATCACGTCACGCAAGCTTGCGCCATCCGGATTCTTGCGCATGCCGATGAAGCTTGGCAGCAGCGTGATACCCCTGAAGAAGCCCGGATTGGCCGAGACGCTTGGCGCCGAAAGGTATTCCTGCGAATTCATGATGACGCTCTCGACTTCATGCGAGCGCCATTGCATGTCCTTCGGCACCGGCCCGTACATGCCGAACACCCACAAGACATGCTCGCCCTTCCTTACCTTCCACATGCCCGGGCCGGGACGCTGGGCCACGACGTGGATCTGCTCCGGCGCCGGTTCGGCCGCGCCGGCGTCGACGACGATTGGCGCGGGGGACTGCACGTCTTCCGATTGCGCCCACGCAGGAGCGGCCAGCAGGGATAGACAGAAAGCGGATACGGCGAGTTTGCTCATGAGGAAATCCGGTTGTGGAAAACCACCAGATCTTACGTCAAGAACGACGTCGGCAACCTTGCCGTAACACGGCTGTTTCAATTACATGAGCAACGCATATCGTGCATATATCAGCCTTCCGGCGGCTCCGGCGCGTCTGGCTGGTCCAGCAATTCCTGCGCCAGCTTCAAGCCCTCGACCATCACCGAAAACGCCTCGTGCTTGGACGCCTCGTCCGGTACGCGCAGCACGTACGACGGGTGGTAGATCGTCACCACCCAGCTGTCGCCATGGCGCACCGGCCGTCCCAGCTTGTCCTTGAGCGTCGCGCTGCCCGTCTGCAGCACCGACTTGAGCGCGGTCGCGCCCATCGCCACGATGACCTTAGGCTTGCGGGTGGCGATCTCTTTCTCGAGCCAATAGTGGCAGGCCTCGATCTCCTTCTGTGCCGGCGTCTTGTGCAGGCGCCGCTTGCCGCGCGGCTCCCACTTGAAATGCTTAACGGCGTTGGTGATGTAGACGCCCTTGCGCTCCACACCGGCCTGCTCGAACACGCGGTCGAGCAGCTTGCCGGCCGGGCCGACGAAGGGCTGGCCGGCCAGGTCTTCCTGGTCGCCCGGCTGCTCGCCGACGATCATGATTTTCGCGTGCTTCGGCCCTTCGCCGCCGACCGCCTGGGTCGCGTGCTCCCACAGGTCGCAGCGCCGGCACTCGTCCAGCTTCGACGGCTGCTGGCGCTCGGGCTGCGCCTGCTCGGCTTCGATCGGGATCGTGCGGCCGCTGCGCCTTCCTACCGCCTCGACCTGGCCGATGCGGCGCGCACCGAGGCCGGCCTGGCTGACCAGGGACGGCACCAGCACGCCTTCCGGCAGGTTCTTCCAGAAGCGCGACGGGATGTGGCTTTGCATGACCTGCGTGTTCAGGCGCGCCGGGTTGAAGATGCTGCGGTAATAGGTCAGCCACAAGGCTTCGCCGGCGTCGTCGAGATCGGCCGCGCTCGACATCAGGGGACCAGTGTGGTGCAGGGTGGCGCCGTCCCACAGCACGCTGGCGTCGGGCGTGGCGATCATCCAGCTCACCTTGCCCATGCGCGCGACAAAGTGTTCGGCCACCTGCGGCAGGACGTCATGGGCGGGCTCGAACCAGGCCACGAAATGGGGCGCGCCGGCCTCGATCGGCCGTTCGCGGAATCGGATGTAGGCGTGCATATCGTGTACCTCGCGCCGCACCGCCTTGACCATCGCGTGCAGCCGCTGCCCGTCCGGATCGGCGGGCGATTGCACGTCGTGCTCGCCCTGCTGCCAGCGCCAGATCACCCGGTAAAGGAAGGCCCAGCGGTCATGGTCGCGAAAGCAGGCGGCGCTCTGCAACATCTCCATCAGGGAGCGAGGGACATGCGGCCTTGGCGTCGTTGCATTGGAAGGCTCCTGCTCAACCGCTTGAGTCGCCAGGAGGTCGCCTCCATTATGCGCAGCCGCCTGGCAAGCCGGCGCACCCGAGAACAGGTCGGCGCCCGGCGCGCCCCATGTCACCGCTTCGGGGGGCACGCCGGCGCGCAGCAGTTCGCGCGCCACCGCGCGCCATGCGGTGAAGCCGTCCACCAGCAGCGGCTGGCCCGCGCGCACGTTCGCCACCGCGGTCGCGGCGAGGGCGGCGGCGGCATCGGCGTTCATGCCGCCTGCAATTCGGGCCACAGATTCATCTGCTGCGGCGCATCGGCCATGTGCTTGCGCAGCAGTTCGGAACTGGTCGCGCCCTGCGCCGGCTTGTAGTCGGCGGTGACGACGAAGGGCGCCAGCTTCTTGAGGCTGCAGCGCAGGCGCGACAGATCTTCCCAGCGGATGCGGCGCAGGCGGCGCAGCTCGACGATGCGCTTGGCGTTGCGCAGGCCAATGCCGGGAATGCGCGGGATCAGGGAGGCGTCGACCCGGTTCAGGTCCATCGGGAAGTGCTCGCGGTTGCTCAAGGCCCAGGCCAGCTTGGGATCGACGTCCAGCGCCAGGTTGCCCGTTTGCGGCATCAGTTCGCCGGCCGTGAAGCCGTAGCCGCGCAATAAAAAGTCCGCCTGGTACAGGCGGTGCTCACGCAGCAGCGGCGGCGGCGCCAGCGGCACGCTGCCGGGGCTTTGCGGGATCGGGCTGAAGGCCGAGTAGTACACGCGCTTGAGCTTGTAGCTGCCGTACAGCGTCTCGGCCGTGTTCAGGATGGTGTGGTCGTCGCTGGCGTCGGCGCCGACGATCATCTGCGTGCTTTGGCCAGCCGGCGCGAAGGCCGGCGCCTTCGGCTCTTCGGCTTTTTCGTCCAGCTTGCGGCGAATGGAACCCATCGCCAGCTTGATCGTGTGGACGCTTTTTTCGGGCGCGAGGCGGGTCACGCTGTCATGGGTCGGCAGCTCGATGTTCACCGACAGGCGGTCGGCCCAGCGGCCGGCTTCCTGGATCAGCAATGGATCGGCGTCGGGGATGGTCTTGAGGTGGATATAGCCGCGGAACTGGTGCACCTCGCGCAGCTGGCGCGCCACCGCGACCAGCTGCTCCATCGTGTAGTCGGCCGACTGGATGATGCCCGAGCTGAGGAACAGGCCGTCGATGTAGTTGCGCAGGTAAAAATCCTGGGTCAGCTTGACGACTTCGTCCACCGCGAAGCGCGCCCGCGGCACGTTCGAGGTGCGCCGGTTGATGCAGTACTGGCAGTCGTAGATGCAGAAATTGGTGAGCAGGATCTTGAGCAGCGAGACGCAGCGGCCGTCCGGCGTGTAGCTGTGGCAGATGCCCATGCCGGTAGTGGCGCCCAGGCCGTCCTTGCCTTCGGAACCGCGCTTGGGCGCACCGCTGCTGGCGCAGGATGCGTCGTACTTGGCCGCGTCGGCCAGGATTTCGAGCTTGTCGTTGAGTTCCATCGCGCGCGCGTGACTGTATGGGCATACAGTATAACGCGATGTGCATACGCACACGGTGCGCTGGCGCAGGCATGTGTGCCTGCCGACGGTTCAAATGCGGGACGTCAGACCGAAATCAAGCGCTCGGCCTGGGACAACTGTTGCGGCTCCATCCTGCCCGCGATCTTCGCCAGATAGGCCGTGGCCGGCGCCACGCCGGCGCCGCCGGCCCGGTGCAGCCAGGCATAGGCCTCGACCAGGTCACGCTGGGCGCCCTGGCCCGCCGCATACATCACGCCGAGATTGAACTGGGCCCGCGCATGGCCCTGGCGCGCGGCGCACAGGTACCAGAAATGGGCCGCCTCGTAGTCGCGCTCCACGCCCTTGCCGCAGTCGTAGCGCAGCCCCAGCTCGAACTGCGCCAGCGCGTGCCTGTGGTCGGCCGCCTTGTGGAACCAGTCGGTCGCCTCGGCTGGGTCGCCCGTCTCGAGCCGGTCGAGCAGCGCGCCGACCATGTACTGGGCCGGTGCGTAATCCTGGCCGGCCGCGCGCCGATACCAGGCCAGGGCCTGCGCGCTGTCCTGTTCGACGCCGTTGCCACTTTCATAGCGCAGGCCCAGGTCGAACTGGGCCCGCAGGTGTCCCTGCTCGGCCGCCTTGCGATACCACTCGGTCGCCTGGGCCGGATCCTGCTCGACGCCGATACCCGCATCGAGCAGCTGCCCCAGCTGGTACTGGGCCGCCGGCAGTCCCTGCTCGGCCGCGCGCCGGTACCAGGCGGCCGCCTGCGCGGCATCGCGCTCCACGCCCTGGCCGTGTTCATAGCGCATGCCCAGGCTGTTCTGGGCGCCGGCATGGCCCTGGTTCCCGGCGCGGCGGTACCACGCCAGGGCCAGCGCCTCGTCGCGCGCCACGCCGTGGCCCGTGTCGTAGATCAGTGCGAGATTGAACTGCGAGCTGGCGTGTCCCTGCTCGCCGGCACGGCCGTACCACAGGATCGCCTGCCGGCTGTCCTGCTCGACGTCCTGGCCCTTGTCGTAGCGCAGGCCGAGGTTGAACTGGGCCGGCGCATGGCCCTGCTCCGCCGCCTTGCGCATCCAGGCCAGCGCTTCGCGGGGGTCGCGCGCCACGCCCTGGCCGGCGTCGTAGCGCAGGCCCAGGTTGTACTGCGAGCGCGCATAGCCCTGTTCCGCGGCGCGCCGGTACCAGTGCAGCGCCGCTTCCTGGTCCTGGGCCACGCCCTTGCCGGTCTCGAACATCATGCCCAGGTTGTGCTGCGCGCCCGGCTCGCCCTGGTCCGCCGCCTGGCTGAACCAGTGCAGCGCCTGGCCCACGTCGCTGGTCACGCCCTGGCCTTTCGCGTACAGCCAGCCCAGGTTGTACTGGGCCGGCGCGTAACCCTGGTCGGCCGCGCGCCCGTACCAATGGGCCGCCTGGGCGAAATCCTGCTCCACGCCCTGGCCCTTCTGGAACATAACGCCGAGGTTGTACTGGGCCTGCGCCAGGCCGCTTGTCGCGGCCATCCGGTACCAGACCACCGCCAGCTCGTCGTTCCTGGGCACGCCTTGGCCGCTCACGTACATGAAGCCCAGGCTGTGCTGGGCCTGGACAACGCCGCGCTCGGCCTGCGCTTTTACACGCAGGAACTCCGCGCTATACGTCGGCGTCTCACCGGACACGAGTGGCGTGTCGAGCATGATCGGTCAGGCCTGCACCGCGCGCAGGCTGGCGCCCGACTGGGTGCGCAGCGCGGCCATGAAGTCCTGCAGCGAGATCGGGCGATAGAACAGATAGCCCTGCATCGTCAGGCAGCCGTTGGCGCGCAGGTAGCGCGCCTGCTCCTCGGTCTCGACGCCTTCGGCGATCAGGTTCAGGCCCAGGCCGCGCGCGATCGAGATGATCGCCAGGATCACCGGATAGTGGCCGTCTTCCTGGTGGATCTCCTTGACGAAGGACTGGTCGATCTTGACGGTGTGGATCGGGAAGCGGTGCAGGTAGGACAGGGACGAGTAGCCGGTGCCGAAGTCGTCGATGGCGATCGACACGCCCAGCTGGCACAGCTTGTTGAGCTGCTCGATCGCATACTGCGGGTTGCGGATGCAGATGTTCTCGGTGATCTCGACCTCGATCTGCTGCGGCGAGATGCCGTAGCGCGCCAGCGCGCCGCGCATCTTCTCGAAGAAATCGCCGCGGTCCAGGTATTGCGGCGACAGGTTCAGCGACAGGCGGATCTCGCTGCCGCCGATCGCATTCCACTGCAGCATGTCGCGGCACAGCGCGCCGATCATCCAGTCCGAAATCGGCAACATCAGGCCGTTCTCTTCGGCGAACGGCAGGAACTCGCCGGCCGACAGGCGCCCGCGCGTTGGATGGTTCCAGCGCATCAGGGCTTCGGCGCCGGTGATGCGGCCGCTCATGGCATCGATCTGCGGCTGGTAGAACATCTCCAGCTCGTCGTGCTCGAGCGCGCGGCGCAGCGCCTGCTCCAGCGCGATCTTCTGGTGCGACACTTCGAGCATCGAGTCATGGTAGAAGCTGTGGCCGTTCTTGCCCAGCGCCTTGACCTGGTACATCGCGATGTCGGCGTGGCGCAGCAGCTCGTCGATCGATTCGCCGTCCTTCGGGTAGATGGCGATGCCGATCGAGGCCGAGATGTGCACCTCGTGGCCGTCCAGGTCGAACGGTTCCTGCAGCACCTCCAGGAATTTGTCCGCCACCATGCGCGCGTCGTCGCGGTCGCGCAGCTCGGGCAGCACGATGGTGAACTCGTCGCCGCCCTGGCGCGCCAGGGTGTCGCCCTTGCGCAGGCATTCCTTCAGGCGGCCGGCCGCCTGCTGCAGCAGTTCGTCGCCCTTCACATGGCCCAGCGTGTCGTTGACCAGCTTGAAGCGATCGAGGTCGATGAACATCACCGCGAGCTCGGTCTGCTTGCGCTTGGCCTGGATCACGGCCAGGCCGAGGCGGTCCTTGAACAGGATGCGGTTCGGCAGGTCGGTCAGGATGTCGTGGTAGGCCTGGTAGGAGATGACCTCTTCGGCGCGCTTGCGGTCGGTGATGTCGCGCGCCACGCCATAGGTGCCGAAGAACTCGAGCTTCTTCACTTCCTGGTCCGGCACGTGCATGCCGATCGCGTTGAGCGAGATCGTCATCAGGGTGGTGTTGAAGGTGCGGTCATGTCCATTGCCGCCGCGGCACTTGAGGCGCAGCTCGACGTTGCGCGACGCGCGCTCGTCGACGCGGCGCTCGTTGAACACGTAGCGCGCGCGCTCCAGGTCTTCCTCGTGCACCAGGATCGAGTAGTGCTGGCCGATCAGCTCTTCGCGCGTGTAGCCGAGCAGCTGGTAGGCGCGGTCGTTGACGAAGGTGAAGCGGCCCTCGTGGTTCAGCGTATAGATGATGTCCGGCGACGAGTCCACCAGGTAGCGGTACATCTTCTCGGAGTTCTCGAGCTGGTTCGCGATGCGCGCATTATCCAGCGTCAGGCGCCGCCGCTGCAGGGCATTGCTCACGGTGGAGAGCAGCTCCTCGCGGCTGTAGGGCTTGCGCAGGTAGCTGTAGGCGCCGCGCTTGAGCGCGCCGATCGCGGCGTCGATGCCGATCTCGCCGCTCATCACGATGACGTCGGCGTCGATGCCCTTCTCGTTGATGAAATCCATGATCTCGTGGCCGCCGATGTCGGGCAGGCGCAGGTCGAGCAGGACGAGATCGAAGTGCTGACGCGAAAGGTGAGCGAGAGCATCAGTCCCTGACGGCGCCGTCACAAGACGGTAGCCGCGTCCCTGCAGCAGTTCGTACAGCGAGGACAGCAGGCGTGGCTCGTCGTCGACCAGCAGCAGGCGCGGCTGGCTGTCGGTCTCGAGCGTCTGGGAGAAGGGAGCGGGTTCGCCGGGAAGCATGTTGGCGGGATGCGCGTGCATGGTGAGGGTTAAGCGGAACCGAGGGCGCGCGCCGGGAGCGCGGGGGCCGCACCGGCGCCGGACCACGCCGGCAGGAGGATTTCAAAGGAAGTGCCGGCGCTGCCGCTGCGGCAGGCGATGTGGCCGCTCAGCTGCTTGACCAGGCCGTGGACGATCGACAGGCCCAGGCCGCGGTTGCCGCTGGCGCCGGCGTTGGCGCCGTCCTTGGCGCTCCTGACCGGAGAAAACAGGTTGGCCAGCACCTCGCGCGACAGGCCCGGGCCGTTGTCGCTGACGACGAGTTCCAGGTAGACCTGGCGCTCGCGATTCACGTGGCCGCGGTTGACGATCTCGATCCGTCCCGCCGGGCGCGAGCCCAGGGCTTCGACCGCGTTCTTGACCAGGTTGACCAGGATCTGCTTGAGCACGTCGGGGTCGCCCTCGATCGCGCCATCGCCTTCCATGCGCGCCACGATCTGGGTGTTGGCCGGCACGTAGCCGCTGCCGCGGAACAGGCGCAGCACGTCGTCCACCACCTTGGCCGCATCGAGCGGACGCGGAGCAGCGTCCGGCGTGCGCTGGTCGGCCAGGCTGCCGATCAGCTGGCCGACGCGGTCGATCTCTTCGTTCAGGATCGACAGCTCGCCGCCCACCGGCTCCTGGCGCGCCAGCTTGCCGTCCAGGACACTGAGGTAGTTCTTGATGATCGCCAGCGGATTGTTCACTTCGTGGATCACGCGGCGCGAGGCGTCGCGGAATTCCTCGGCCACGCTGGCCAGCTGGCGCCGCGCGTGGCCGCGCTCGAGCAGCAGGTTTTCCAGCGCGCTCGCGGCCTGCGCGCCGAAGGCCTGCATGAAGCGCTCGCGGCGCTGGCAATGCGGCAGCTGCCAGCCCGGCACGCCGCCGACCAGCACGCCCAGGCAGCGCGGACCGGCGACCAGTGGCACCACCACCAGGCTGTCGGTGCCGAGCATGCGCAGCAGCTGTTCCTCGGCCAGGCCCAATTGATCCTGGTGGCGCGCACGCTGTACGAAGGCTGGACGGCGTTCCAGCGCGCTGCGCGCGACCGGGCCGCCTTTCGCCAGCGGCAGCGTGAACTCCGCAATGCGCTGCGCGCCGAAGGTCGGGGCGCCGGCAAGCAGCTGGCCGGTCGGGTTCTCGAGCAGCACCACGGCGCTGTCGAAATCGAACAGGATGCGCGCCGTGCGCGTCATCGCGTCCAGCAGGCTGGACTCGCCCTGCTGGCGCGCCAGGCTCTGGCCGACTTCGGACACCAGCACCATATTGCGCACTTCGTCGTTCAGGCGCTGCTGCACCGGATCGACGGGCGGCGGCGGCGCGTAAGCCGGCGGACTCGGGATGTCGTCGGCGCCCGCCAGGTCGATGCCAAGGTGGGCGGCGGCCTGCTCGACCTGGCGCGCGGCGTGTCCGACCAGCTGGGCCGCCTGCGCGGCGTCGATGCCGCACAGCGCGCCGGCCTCGCTCACCATCGTCGCATCGTCGGCATGATGGGACAGCACGTGCGCCAGGCGCACGATGCGGATCAGGGGATGGCTGGACTCGAGCCGTTCGCTCGGTTCGTGGTGGTACAGCACCGCGTCGGCCAGGAAGGAATCGAGCTGCCAGCGCTCGATCAGCCAGGCGCCGGCCTCGGTGTGGGTGATCTGCAGGGTGCGCTGCTCGACCGCGCACAAGTCGTCGTCGTCGCGCGCGGTGAAGTTGAAGCCGTATTCCTTGGGCGCCGCGGCCAGCAGCGCCAGCCGGCCGACGTTATGCAGCAGGCCGGCCAGGTAGGCTTCTTCGGGATGCGCGTAGTCGAGCGAGCGCGCCACGTCGCGCGCCAGTACCGCCGCGCTGAGCGAATGCTTCCAGAACGCGCGCAGGTCGGTGCTGTTCGAATGGGGGAAGCTGTTGAAAGTCTGGAATACCGAATCGCTGATGACCAGGGTCTTGATCATGTCGGTGCCGAGCGCCACCAGCGATTGTTCGAGGTCGGCGCTGCGCGTGTGGCGATGGTAGGCGGAGCTGTTGGCGACCGCCAGCAGCTTGCCGGTCATGCCGGCATCCTTCGCGATCAGGGCGGCGAGTTCCGGCATGCCGAGGTCGTCGGCCTGCAGGTGCTCGATCAGCTTGACCAGGATCTGCGGCATGGCCGGCAGACGGGCAATCAGCAAACGATTGCGAATGTCCTGGTCGGATTGGTGCATGTTTTCTAGCACGGCCGCCACTTGTCGAAGATTGGGTTGGTGGCGTTGCCCGCTACCCGGGGCGGCCACAACATCTGGCACTTCAGTCAATGGAACAGGCGAGTGAATTGCCCTCTGCTCCGGATGTAAAAAACGTATCGTAGCATATATACATTTCTGATCAGGAACAATAGTTACAGTAATAACTCTTGCCGAGGGCTAGCTCTAACTGTATGGCAGAGAGAAAATGAACATATGCTTGTTGCATCAATACGACTGTTGCATAAAAAATCGTAAATTTCAGACACAAAAAAACCCGGCATTCGCCGGGTTCGCGATCAGGGAACGTGCTCTCCCCGTGCCCGCAATTTGCGCCGGTGGCGCCGCGCCGTGTCCCAGAACGCCAGCGAGACCAGCACGAAGAACATCTGGCCGACGGCCAGCGCCAGCACCGAGTGCGACAGCATGGGGGCGACGACGCCGGCCACCACCGCGCCCAGCAGGGTCGAGACGAAGGACTGGCACGAGGCCACGGTGCCGCGGATGTGCGGGAACAGGTCGAGCGCCAGCAGGGTCGCGCCGGGCGCGATCAGCGAGCTGCCGAAGGTGAAGAAGAACATCGGCGCCACCGTCCACGGCAGCGCCGGCGGCAGGAAGGCGTGGTAGGTCACGTTGAAGGCCACCGCCCCCAGCATGAAGAAGTAGCCGATGCGGATCTGGCGCGCGAAGTCCATCCTGCCGGCCAGGCGGTTGGCCATCAGCGAGCCGAGGAAGATCCCGCTCACGGTCGGCACGAACAGCCAGGCGAATTGCGATGGCCCCAGGCCCAGGCTTTCGGGCAGCATGACCGGCGCCGCCGCGATGTACAGGAACAGGCCGCCGAAGTTCAGGGCAGTCACGCCGGCCTTCATGTGGAACAGGAAGGAGCTGAAGATGGCGCCATAGCTCTTGGCCAGGAAGCGCGGGTTGAATGGCTGGCGCTGGGTACTGGGGATGGTCTCGGGCAGGTGCTTCCAGCAGAACCAGCCCAGCAGCACGGTGTACAGGCACAGCGCCAGGAAGATCGCGCGCCAGTCGAACCACAGCACGATCCAGCCGCCCACCACCGGCGCGATGGCCGGCGCGATCGAGAAGATCATGGTCACCATCGACAGCAGGCGCGCCGCCGCGGTGTCGGAATACAGGTCGCGGATGATGGCGCGTCCCACCACCACGCCCGCCCCCGCCGACACGCCCTGCATGATGCGGAACACCCACAGATAATGCACCGAGGACGCCGAGGCGCAGCCGAAGGTGCCGATCGCGAACACCACCAGCGCCACCAGGATCACGTTGCGGCGTCCGAAGGCGTCCGACAGCGCGCCATGCCACAGCACCATGCCGGCGAAGGCCAGCATGTAGGCGGTCAGTGTCTGCTGCACCTCGAGCGGGGTCGCCGCCAGCTCGGCCTGGATCTGCGGGAAGGCCGGCAGGTAGGCGTCGATCGAGAACGGCCCCAGCATCGACAGGGCCGCCAGCAGGGTCGCCAGGCCGCCGGCCGACAGCATCGCGATCTTGTGGGGAGTGGGGAGCGGAACCGGGGTGACGGGGTCCTTCGGAAGATCGGGCGGGTCGGTTGGCGGCAGCATCGTCAGTCCAGGTCAGTCCTGCTTTGGTTTTGCTTCTTCGCGGCGGTTGAAACCGGCCACCATGTCGAAACGGAACAGGCGGCATTCGAGCGCGCCGTTGAAGAACGGCGTCTTGCGCGATTCCTTCAGGCGCAGCATCTTGGGCAATCCCAGGTCGGCAGTGAACAGATAAGCGGTCCAGCCGGCGAAGCGCTGCTTGAGCGTGGTGGAAAAGGCCGAGTAGAAGCCCATTGCCATCTCGTCCTGCGGCACGGTGCTGTCGCCGCGCACGCCGATCCGTTCGCCGTACGGCGGGTTGGTGAGCAGGATGCCCGGTTGCGCGGTCGGCGCCACCACGTGCTGGGCCTCGATCTGCTTGAGCGGCACCTCGAACAGGATGCCGGCCACCTTCAGGTTATGGCGCGTCATGGCCACCATATCGCCCGAGATGTCGGAGCCGAAGATGGTCGGCTCGGTCGGCAGCGGGTTCGGCTTGATCGCGGCCTTCATGTCGGCCCAGGCCTGGCGGTCGTGGTCGGCGAACTGTTCGAAGGCGAAGCGGCGGCGCGCGCCGGGCGGGATGCCCTGCACCATCTGGGCCGCCTCGACCAGGATCGTGCCCGAGCCGCACATCGGGTCGAACAGCGGCACGCCCGGCTTCCAGCCCGAGACGCGCAGCAGGCCAGCGGCCAGGTTCTCGCGCAGCGGCGCGTCGCCCGTCTCTTCGCGCCAGCCGCGCTTGAACAGCGCCTCGCCCGAGGTGTCGAGGTAGATGATGAAGTTGCGCTGGTCGAGGAAGCCGACGATGCGCATGTCCGGCTCGCGCGTATTGACCGAGGGACGCTTGTTGTACTGGTCGCGGAAGCGGTCGCAGATCGCGTCCTTGATCTTGAGCGTGGTGAATTCGAGGCTCTTGAGCGGCGACTTGACGGCGGTGACGTCCACGCGGATCGTGTGGTCGGGGCCGAACCAGTCTTCCCAGGGCTGCTCGAGCACCAGGTCGTAGATGTCGTTCTCGTTACTGTAGCTGCGCTGGCCCATGCGCATCAGCACGCGCGAGGCGATGCGCGAATGCAGGTTGACCAGCCAGGCGTCCTGCATCGAACCCGAGCAGTGCACGCCGCCCGGCACCTGGTTGTGCACCTTGAAGGTGGTGGAAAGCTGGGCGATCTCGCCCAGTTCTTCGGCCAGCGCCGCTTCCATGCCGCGCGGGCATGGGCAAAAATATGAGGCCATGAGGGGTACCCTTTGTCCGTTGATGAAACTGTGTTGATAACGCGTCAGCCGTGGTGCCGGATGACCGTTGGATTAGTTATTGCCACCTGCTTCCGCACGTCGTCCCCGCGGAGGCGGGTACCCAAGTCCTGCGCTCAGTCAGAAGTGCATGCTTAAGTGGCTACGCGAGCCACTTGGGTACCCGCCTTCGCGGGTACTACGTGCAAAGGCTGCGTCTTAGAACGGCTTGACCGTCGCCAGGATCACGATCACCAGCAGCAGGATCACCGGCACTTCATTGAACCAGCGGAACCACGTATGGCTGCGCGTGTTCACGCCGCGCTCGAATTTTTTCAGGATCGAACCGCAGGCATGATGGTAGCCGATCGCCAGGATCACCAGCACCAGCTTCGCGTGCAGCCAGCCGTGCTTCATGCCGATCATCATCGCCAGCCACAGGCCGAGCAGCAGCGCCGGCACCATCAGGATCGTGGTGAAGCGGTACAGGCGGCGCGCCATGCCCTGCAGGCGTTCCAGCGCTGCCGGGTTGGTTTCCTGGGCCAGGTTCACGAAGATGCGCGGCAGGTAGAACAGGCCGGCGAACCACGAGGCGATGAAGACGATGTGCAGGGCTTTGATCCAGAGGTACATGCGATTCCTTGTTATTGTTGATTACTGACGAACTTCGCCGTGTCCGAACACGACGTACTTGAGCGAGGTGAGTCCTTCCAGCCCTACGGGTCCGCGCGCATGCAGCTTGTCGTTCGAGATGCCGATCTCGGCGCCCAGGCCGTATTCGAAGCCGTCGGCGAAGCGGGTCGAGGCGTTCACCATCACCGAGGCCGAGTCTACTTCGCGCAGGAAGCGCATGGCGCTCGTATAGTCCTCGGTGACGATGGCCTCGGTGTGCTTCGACGAATACGCGGTGATATGGTCGATCGCCTCATTCATGTCGGCCACCACCCTGACCGCCAGGATCGGGGCCAGGTATTCGGTGCTCCAGTCTTCATCCGTCGCGGCGGCCAGGTGCGGATAGCCGGCCAGGATCTCGCGCGCCTCCGGGTCGGCGCGCAGCTCGACCTCTTTGGTGGCATACAGCGCGGCCAGGCGCGGCAGCACGGTGGGCGCGATCCCGCGCGCCACCAGCAGGGTTTCCATCGTGTTGCAGGTGCCGTAGCGGTGGCATTTGGCGTTGAACGCGACCGCCAGCGCCTTCTCGACGTCGGCCTTGTCGTCGATGTAGACGTGGCAGATGCCGTCCAGGTGCTTGATCATCGGCACCGTGCTTTCCTTCATCAGGCGCGCGATCAGGCCCTTGCCGCCGCGCGGGACGATCACGTCCACGTACTCCGGCATCGTGATCAGGGCGCCGACGGCGGCGCGGTCGGTCGTGTCGACCACCTGCACCGCATCCTGCGGCAGGCCGGCGCCCGCCAGGCCCTCGGCCACGAGCGTCGCCAGCGCGCGGTTGCAGTGGATCGCTTCCGAACCGCCGCGCAGGATGGCGGCGTTGCCGCTCTTGATGCACAGGCCGGCCGCGTCGACCGTCACGTTCGGGCGCGCCTCGTAGATGATGCCGATCACGCCCAGCGGCACGCGCATCTGGCCGACCTGGATGCCGCTCGGACGCACCTTCATGTTCGAGATCTCGCCGACCGGATCGGGCAAGGTGGCGATCTGGCGCAGGCCGGCGACCATGGTGGCGATCGCGCCGTCCGACAGCGCCAGGCGGTCCATCAGGGCCGGGGCCAGGCCGGCGGCCTGCGCCATTTCCAGGTCCTTCTGGTTGGCGGCGCGCAGGCTGTCGGCATCGCGCTCGATGGCGGCGGCGATCAGTTCCAATGCGCGGTTGCGGGTGGCCGTATTGGCGCGCGCCATGGCGCGCGAGGCGGCCCGGGCCTGGCGGCCCAGCTGGTGCATGTGTGCGGTGATGTCCATCGTGATTCCCGTTGCGTTATCGATCAGGCGCGCCGAGCGATGCACATCCGTATCGAGAGCGGCTGCCTTAGCGCGCCACCTTCAACGCCAGCTGCAACATCGCATCCCACGCATCGCCCGCAAATTGCTTCGCGCGCAAGCCCTTGACCATGCGGTCGACCTGCGCCGCGTCCTGCAGCGCCGCCTCGAGCGTGCCAAGCGACACGCGGCGCAGCGCCGGTTCCATCATCCGCTCGCGCGGTCCCCAGATCCGGTATTCCTTCAGCAGCGCGCCCAGCGGGCGTCCCTGCGACATGCCGGTCTTTAATTTTAGCAGCGTGCGGATCTCTTCGGACACCGCCCACAATACCAGCGGCAGCGCCTCGCCCTCGCCTTTCAAGCCTTCGAGCATGCGCGCCAGGCGCGCCGGGTCGCCGCCCAGCATCGCCTCGGACAGCTTGAACACGTCGTAGCGCGCCACGTTCAGCACCGCGTCGTGCACCTGCTCGAAACTGAGCTTGCCCGGTTCGTACAGCAGCCCCAGCTTCTGGATTTCCTGGTGCGCCGCCAGCAGGTTGCCCTCGACCCGGTCGGCGATGAAGTCCAGGCTCTGGCGCTCGGCGCTCTGGCCCTGGTTCGACAGGCGCTGGCCGATCCAGCCCGGCAGGTGGGCGCGTTCGACGTTCGGGATCTCGATATAGACCGCCGACTGCTGCAGCGCCGTCACCCACGACGACTTGGCGGTCTGCCAGTCCAGCTTCGGCAAGGTGATCAGGGTGAGGTTGTCGGGGCTGAGGTCTTTCGCGTAGCTCTGCAGCGCGGCGCTGCCGTCCTTGCCGGGTTTGCCGGTCGGGATGCGCAGCTCGATCAGCTTCTTGTCGCCGAACAGCGACAGCGCCTGGTTGGCGGCCAGCAGCTCGCCCCACTTGAAACTGCGCTCGACCGTGAGCACGTCGCGTTCGGTATACCCTTGCGCGCGCGCCGTCTTGCGGATCCGGTCGGCCGCTTCCAGCGCGAGCAGGTGCTCGTCGCTGGTGATCACGTACAAGGGAGCCAGTCCCTTGCCCAGATGGCCTTCGAGCGCCTCGAGCCGCAACTGCATCGTTACTTGTTTCCTTATGCCGGCTTGATCGCCGCCAGGCGGCGCAGGATCTGCTGCACCAGGTCGGACTGCATGTCGCGGTACAGCAGCGCTTCTTCCGATTCCTTGGCCAGCACCTGCGATTCGTCGAACGCGATGTTGCGGCGCAGGGTGATCTCGGTCGGCGCCAGCAACTGGCGGTTGTTGGCGTCGCGCACCTGGAACACCAGGGTGTAGCTGAGCGAGTACTCGCGCACCCGGCCCAGGCTGTTGAGCGACAGGATCGATTTGCCGCGCGTTTCGCTGATCACGTCGAACAGGGCCTGGGCCTTGGAGGCGTCGGTCTCGATGCGCACGGTGTCGCCCGCGCGCAGGTTGCGCTTGAGCTCCGTGCCCAGTGGCGAGGCTTCGTTGAACGACAGCCAGATGCTCTGGAACGGCAGATTGTACTGGCCGTCGCTGCCGCGCAGCTGGAAGCCGCAGCCGGCCAGCACGCCTGCCATCAAGAGCGCCGCCAGCGCACGCACCAGGGTCTTGTTCGACATGCTCATCCTTTATACGACGATGTTGACGAGTTTACCCGGCACCACGATGACCTTCTTCGGCGTGCCTTCGATGAACTTCTGCACAGCCTCGGAAGCCAGCGCCGCGGCTTCGATGGCGGCCTTGTCGGCCTCCTTCGGCACCTTGACCGAGCCGCGCAGCTTGCCGTTCACCTGGATCATCATCTCGATCTCGGACTGCTCCAGCGCGGCCGGGTCGACCTGTGGCCAGGCGGCGTTCAGGATGTCGCCATGGGCGGCGGCAAAGCCAAGTTCCTGCCACAACGCGTGGGTGATGTGCGGCGCGACCGGGTTCAGCAGGCGCAGGAAGATCGAGAAGCCTTCGGCGACGACCGCATTCGAGGCCGCCGAATCGTCCAGCTTCGCCGATTCCAGCGTATTGAGCATCTTCATGCAGGCCGAGACCACGGTGTTGTACTGGATGCGCTTGAGGTCGTAGTCGGCCTGCTGCAGCACCTTGTGCACTTCGCGGCGCAGCGTCTTCTGGTCGTCGTTCAGCGTGCCTTGCGCTTCGCCATTGAACGATGCCGCGATGCGTTCGCGCTGGGCATAACCGAAGGCCCACACGCGGCGCAGGAAACGGCTGGCGCCTTCGACGCCGCTGTTCGACCATTCGAGGGTCTGTTCCGGCGGCGAGGCGAACATCGTGAACAGGCGCGCGGTGTCGGCGCCGTACTGCTCGATCTGGGCTTGCGGGTCGATGCCGTTGTTCTTCGACTTCGACATCTTCTCGGTGCCGCCGATTTCCACCGGCTGGCCATCGGCGCGCAGCACGGCGCTCTGAGGACGGCCCTTGTCGTCGAAGGTCAGATCGACGTCGGCCGGGTTGAACCAGGTCTTCTTGCTGGTCTCGTCCTCGCGGTAATAGGTCTCGTTGAGCACCATGCCCTGGGTGAGCAGGTTCACGAACGGCTCGTCGAACTTCACCAGGCCGAAGTCGCGCATCACCTTGGTCCAGAAGCGCGCGTACAGCAGGTGCATGACGGCGTGCTCGATGCCGCCGATGTACTGGTCCATCGGCATCCAGTAATCGTTGCGGGCGTCGACCATCGCCTCGTTCGAACCCGGCGAGGTATAGCGCATGTAGTACCACGACGAATCGATGAAGGTGTCCATCGTGTCGGTCTCGCGGCGCGCCGGCTTGCCGCATTTCGGGCAGTCGCACTTGAGGAAGGCTTCGTCCTTGTTGAGCGGGTTGCCGGTGCCGTCCGGGACCAGGTGCTCCGGCAACACGACCGGCAGGTCGGCCTCCGGCACCGGCACCGAACCGCACTCGCCGCAGTGGATCATCGGGATCGGGGTGCCCCAGTAGCGCTGGCGCGAGATGCCCCAGTCGCGCAGGCGGAAGGTGGTCTTCTTCTCGCCCAGTCCTTGTTCGGCCAGTTCGCCCGCGACCGCGTTCACGGCCGAGGTGTAGTCGAGGCCATCGTACTTGCCCGAGTTGATGGTGCGGCCGTTTTCCTTGTCGCCGTACCACTCCTGCCAGGCTTCCAGCGAGAATTCCTGGCCCTCGACCGCGACCACCTGCTTGATCGGGAGGTTGTATTTTTTCGCGAAACCGAAGTCGCGCTCGTCGTGCGCCGGCACGCCCATCACGGCGCCGTCGCCATAGGTGATCAGGACATAGTTGCCAACCCAGACCGGGATCTGTTCCTGCGTGACCGGATGGGTGACGAACAGGCCGGTCGGCATGCCCTTCTTCTCCATGGTCGCCATATCGGCTTCGATCACGGAACCCATCTTGCACTCGGCAATGAATTCCTGCAGGGCCGGGTTGTTGCGGGCCGCGTGCTGGGCCAGCGGGTGTTCCGGCGCCACGGCGCAGAAGGTCACGCCCATGATGGTGTCGGCGCGGGTGGTGAACACGTACAGCTTGCCGTCGCCGATCGCGTCGCCGTTATCGTCCTTCACGCTGTGCGGGAAGGCGAAGCGCACGCCGGTCGACTTGCCGATCCAGTTGGCCTGCATGGTGCGCACGCGCTCCGGCCAGCCAGGCAGCTTGTTGTCGACGTGGTCGAGCAGCTCGTCGGCGTAGTCGGTGATGCGCACGTAGTACATCGGGATCTCGCGCTTCTCGATCAGCGCGCCCGAACGCCAGCCGCGGCCATCCACGACCTGTTCGTTGGCCAGCACGGTCTGGTCGACCGGGTCCCAGTTCACGGTGCCGGTCTTCTGGTAGATGATGCCCTTCTCGAGCATCTTGAGGAACATCCACTGGTTCCACTTGTAGTAGTCCGGCTTGCACGCGGTCATCTCGCGCGACCAGTCGATCGCCAGGCCCATCGATTCCATCTGGCCGCGCATGTGGGCGATGTTCGAATAGGTCCATTCGGCAGGTGGCACGTTGTTGGCCATCGCCGCGTTTTCAGCCGGCATGCCGAAGGCGTCCCAACCCATCGGCATCAGGACGTTATAGCCGTTCATCCGCAGGTAGCGGTACATCACGTCGTTGATCGTATAGTTGCGCACGTGACCCATGTGCAGCTTGCCCGATGGGTAAGGCAGCATCGAGCAGGCGTAATACTTGCCTTTCGGGAAACGCGGATCGTTTTCGACGGCCTTATAGGCGTCGATCGATTTCCAGTAGGCCTGGGCGGCTTGTTCTACTTCGGCTGGACTATATTTTTCTTGCATGATTCTGCAGACGTAATGTGGGATGTGGAACCGGTCATTATAACTGGTTCATTTTGCACTGCGGCGTAAGCGCAGTGCGAGGGGGAAAATGCAAAAAGGCAGCATCCCGGTGAACGCTGCCTTTGAGGATTAACGCAGGACCAGTTCCAGCGCCGGCTTCTCGCCGTAGTCCTCGTAGCGCTCGTTGATGCCGCCGACGCAATAGCTCAGCTCTTCGAGCAGGTCCGGCGCCGCCGCCTTCATCTTGTCGGCCTCGAGGATGACGATTTCCAGCACCTCGTCCGGCTTGAGCTTGAACTTGGTCATGTTCTCGTCGTCGCGCAGATAGCTCATGCAGTCGACCCAGGCGTCGATGCTGTCCGCATACGAGGCCGGGAAACCGAAGGCCTCGCGGCTCTGCTGGTGAAACGATGCCTCATCGACAATGACGGCGCCGTTCAGTTGTGCCACTGCCATTATCTATCCTTCAGGCCGAGCACGTCCTGCATGTCGAACAGGCCGTTGGCCTTGTCCGCCAGGAAGCGCGCCGCGCGCAGCGAGCCGTGGGCATAGGTCACGCGGCTGCTCGACTTGTGGCTGATCTCGATGCGCTCGCCGGTGCCGAGGAACATCACGGTATGGTCGCCCACCACGTCGCCGCCGCGCACGGTGGCGAAACCGATGGTCGACGGATCGCGCTCGCCGGTGACGCCTTCGCGGCCATAGACGGCGCACTCGTTCAGGTCGCGGCCGATGGCGTCGGCGATCACTTCGCCCATCCTCAGCGCGGTGCCGGACGGCGCATCGACCTTGTGGCGGTGGTGCGCCTCGACGATCTCGATGTCATAGCCTTCCGAAAAACTTTTTGCGGCCATCTCGAGCAGCTTGAGCGTGACGTTCACGCCCACGCTCATATTGGGGGCGAACACGATGCCGATTTTTTCACCGGCGGCGCGGATCGCGGCCTTGCCGGCCTCGTCGAAGCCGGTGGTACCGATCACCATCTGCTTGCCGTTGGCGGCGCAGTATTCCAGGTGCTGCAGGGTGCCCTCGGGGCGGGTGAAGTCGATCAGCAGGTCGGCATTGTGCAGGCCGTGCTTGATGCTGTCCTCGATCTGCACGCCGGTCAGGATGCCGGCGAAGGCGCCCGCATCCTGGCCGATGAAGGGCGAACCCGGCACATCGAGGGCGCCGGCCAGGCGCATGTCGGGCGCCTCCTGGATGGCTTCGATCAGCATGCGGCCCATGCGGCCGCTGGCGCCGGCAACGGCGATATTCAACATCGTCATGCTCGCCTCCTTATTGCTGCGTTGCAGGCGCATTGACCTTGGCCGGCTCTACCGGGCGGCGGTCGGGATGGGCCTTGCTGCCCTTCGACGGACCGGCAATGCGGTCGATGTACTCGCGCTCGCTCGGCAGGTTGCCGCCCTCGAAACGCTCGACCACGTCATTCTTGAAGAACACGGTCACGCGGCTGGTGGTCAGCTCGCCATTGCCGCGCGCGAGGTAGAACGGGTAATCCCAGCGGTCGGCGTGGAAGGCGTCCATCAGCAGCGGCGAACCGAGCAGGAAGCGCACCTGGTCGCGGGTCTGGCCGGCCTTGAGCTGGTTCAGCATCTCTTGCGAGACGAAGTTGCCCTGTTGGATGTCTGGACGGTAAGGCGAGAAGATCCACAGGAAGCGCTGCAGGCGCGTGGCCTGGACGGTCTGGGCGCCGGCATTGGCGATGGCGGCCGACTTTTCCGCGTCGGACGCACTGGCGGCCGCATCCGTCGCCACCGGCGGCGCCGGACGCGTCTGGTTGCGCCAGGATGCGCAGCCGGACAGCGTCAACGTGCAGGCGAGACCCGCCGCCAGCGCCGCTTTGGCGGAGAATCGATGGAATACGGCTTGTTTGACAGGCATAGTTAACCTCAATACGTTCGAGCGGGAGCTTCCAAAACGCTATATCATAAAGCACTCCGCCAATATTCGAGTGACAAACATGAGTAACAACCCGACTGACCTGAAGGCGAGCGGCCTCAAGGCCACGCTGCCACGACTGAAAATCCTGGAAATCTTCCAGAACAGCTCCGTGCGGCATCTGACGGCGGAAGATGTCTACAAGATTCTTCTTGCTGACAATATGGACGTGGGCCTCGCGACCGTCTACCGCGTATTGACCCAGTTCGAGCAGGCCGGCCTGCTCAACCGCAACCATTTCGAGACCGGCAAGGCCATCTATGAGCTCAACGCCGGTTCCCACCACGACCACCTGGTGTGCGTCACCTGCGGCCGCGTCGAAGAGTTCTATGACGACGAGATCGAGAAGCGCCAGCAGATGATCGCCGAACAACACGGCTTCACGATCGTCGAGCATGCGCTGGCGATCTATGGCAGCTGCCCGCAGTGCCGGGGCATCGGCAAGCCGGAGTAATCTTGCAGCCGGCACAGCCGGTGTAAAAGAAAGTAAAGGGCGCATGGGAGTCATCCCATGCGCCCTTTCTCTATTTAAGCACCGTCAGAACGACGCGGTCAGGTTCACGAACAGCGAGCGGCCTGGCTCGTTGTACGACTCGGCGCCCGTGCTGCCATTGGTGCTGCGCCGGAACAGGCGTTCGTCTAACAGGTTGTTGATGCCGGTGCGCAGGTACAGTTTCGGCGTGAAGGCATAGCCGACGTTGGCGCCCACCACGGCATATGGCGCCAGCGTGTTGAGCGCCTCGCCGCTGGCCTGGGCCCCGGTGCCGGTCAGGCGCCGCGGTTCCTGCTTGCCGTAATAGGATACCGTCAGCAGGGTGGTCACCTTCGCATTGACCTTCCAGTCCAGGGTCGAGTTCAGCGTGTACTCGGGAATGACCGACAGTGGCTCGCCATTGGTCTTGTTCTCGTTCTCGATCATATAGGTCAGGTTGTTGGTCAGCTTCAGGCGCGGACCGAACGGGATCGTCAGGTTGCCCTCGACACCCTGCACCACCGCCTCCGGCGAATTCTCCCACTGGAACAGGCGGCCATTGGCCGAGGTATTGCCGAGCAGGCGATCCATGCCGCCGGTGATCTTGTTCTTGTAGTCGTTGTGGAAATAGGCCAGGCTGGCTTCGTACCCGCGGTCCTTCCAGGCGATACCGATTTCCTTGTTGACCGAGGTCTCCGGCGCCAGTTGGTCGTTGCCGCGCACATAGCAGCCGCCGCCCAGGTTCGGGTTGTTGACCGGGCAGCCGTTGCCGCGCGTGTAGTACAGGTAGTTCGGATTCGACTGGTACAGGTTCGGCGCCTTGAACGCGCGCGCCACGCCGCCGCGCAGCGTCAGGGTCGGACTCAAGGCATAGGAGGCGTTCAGGCTCGGGCTCCAGTTGGTGCCGAACTGGCTGTGCTTGTCGAAGCGCAGACCGGGGGTCAGGGTGAATGCGGTATTCACGCCGATATTGTCTTCGACGTAGACGGCATAGGTTTCGGCGCTCGAACGGCCATCGCGCTCGCCAGCCGGCATGCCGGGGATCGCGGTGGCGGCCTGCGTCATCGAATACGGATCGTCGAGTTTTTCCTTGCGCGCCTCGAAGCCGGCGGTGAGCATCTGGGCTACTCCGCCGAGATTCAGCGGCGTGCTGATTTCGCCGTTGGCGCCATAGGTTTCCAGCTCGGACGTCGATTTCTTCGTCGGATCGCTGATGCTGCCTTCCGGTCCGCCCGCCAGGCCTTCGTTCATGCGCGTATTGTCGGTGCCTTCATAGGTCAGCCACAGGCGCGAGGTGGTCGCGCCCCACTTGCCGCGGTGGGTCAGCGCGGCGGTGCGGCGCAGCATGACGTTGGTCTCGGCGGCCGCGTTGGCCAGCTCGCCCAGGATCGGGAAGCCGGCCGCATTCACGGCCCGGTCGCCGGCGTAGATATTGCCCTGGCGGCTGAAGTTGGACTCGAACTCGAGCACCTGGTCGGGCATGAAGTCCCAGCGCAGCAGGCCGCCGATGTCGCGGTTGCGCACGCCCTCGCGGCCAGCCGGCGGAATCGCGCCGTTGGCGGTGTTCTCCGGCGTGGCGTTCAGCGCCAGCTCGTCGGCGCCGGTCTTGTTGACGTTGCCGAACACGCGGAACGAGAGCTTGCCGGCCAGCGGGCCGGACAGGTTGAAGCCGAGCCGCTTGCTGTCGCCCTCCTCGCCGTGCTCCGGCGCCAGCGCATAGGCGGTGACCGAGCCGGTCAGGTAGTCGCCTGGCGCCTTGGTGATGATGTTGATCACGCCGCCGGCGGCGCCGGAACCGTAGCGCGCCGCCGCCGGGCCGCGCAGCACCTCGATGCGCTCGACCGCTTCGGCCGGCACCCAGTTGGTGTCGCCGCGCGTGTTGCGCTCGCCGCTGCGGCCCATGCGCACCGAATTGCGCGAGCTGACCGGCTTGCCGTCGACCAGGATCAGGGTGTTTTCCGGCCCCATGCCGCGCAGGTCGATCTGGCGGTTGTTGCCGTATTGGCCGCTGGCGCTGTTGCCGGTCAGGTTGACGCCCGGCATGGTGCGGATCAGCTCGGCCAGGTCGTTCGCCGGCGGACGCGCTTCGATGTCTTCCGAGGTGATGACCGAGACGCCGATCGCCTGCTTCAATTCCTGCTCGGCGGTGCCGACGATGTGCACCTGCTGCATCGGCGCGTTGCCGGTGGACTGCTGGGCCATCGCCGGCAATCCGACGAGCGCCAGTCCAATTGCCGCTGCCAGCGGCGTCATGCGGTTTGCGGTCAGTTTCATCCCTCTTGTTCCTGTTATTTGACTGTTTTATGGGCAAGCCGGAGCGCTCCGGCTCAATGCAATTGAGAATCATACTCATTTGCATTTCCAAAACTTTGTCAAATTGTGGCAGGGATGTTGCCAGCCTTGCACTGGCTTAAGTTTTCGCGATTCAGGAGTGACTGAGGGCGTTCGACAGCAGCTTGGCCGTGATGTCGACGATCGGGATCACCCTTTCATAGGCCATCCGCGTCGGGCCGATCACGCCCAGCGTGCCGACGATGCGGCCGTCGACCGCATACGGCGCCGTCACCACGCTCATCTCGTCCATCGGCACCAGCTTCGATTCGCCGCCGATGAAGATCTGCACGCCGCCAGCCTTGCTCGACACGTCGAGCAGTTGCATCAAGCCAGTCTTTTGCTCGAACATCTCGAACATCTGGCGCAGCGAGCTCATGTTGGACGACAGGTCGGACACCGACAGTAGATTGCGCTCGCCGGCGATGACCATGTCGTCGCCCTCGGCCATCGCCTCGCTGCCGGCCTCGACCGCTGCCTGCATCAGGCGCCCCATATCGTCGCGCAATTGCTGCAGCTCGCCGCTCAGGCGCTTGCGCACCGCGTCGAAGGACAGGCCGGCAAAGTTCTGGTTCAGGTAATTGGCCGACTGTGTCAGTTGCGCCGGAGAATAATCCTTATCGAGCAGCAGCAGCCGGTTCTGGACGTCGCCGCGCGGATCGACGATCACGAGCAGGATCCGCTTTTCGCCCAGGCGCAGGAATTCGATCTGCTGGAATACCGACTCGCGGCGCGGGCTCTGCACCACGCCGGCGAATTGCGATAGCGAGGACAGCATCTGCGCCGCGTTGGCGATCAGTTTCTGCGGTTGCGGGTTGGACAAGGGCTGCGGGAGGCGCATGCGCTCGGCATCGACCGCCTTGTCGTCGATCGGCCCCACCGTCAGCAGGGTGTCGACGAACACGCGGTAGCCGCGCGGGGTCGGGATGCGGCCGGCCGAGGTGTGCGGACTGGCGACGAAGCCCATCTCCTCGAGGTCGGCCATGACGTTGCGGATGGTGGCTGGCGACAATTCCAGGCCCGACAGCTTGGACAGCGCGCGCGAGCCTACCGGTTGGCCGTCGGCGATATACCGTTCGACGAGGGCTTTGAGCAGGGTTTGGGCACGTTGGTCGAGTTGCATGATTCCGGGAAACGTTCTTTGGCGCTCGTATTTAGTTTGTGCATTATAGGCAGGTTGGGGCATGGCACGGCAGCACAAGGCTTGCTGTTGCGCATGTTCAACCGTTGTATTTGTGCGTATGGGTGGCGTCGAGCCAATCGAGCAGCGCGTCGAGGCTGGCCACTTCGACGTCGGGCCGGACTTCGTAGGCGAGTTCGTTGACCTTGCCGGTCCGGTTCATCCAGGCCGCGCGCAGGCCGGCGCGCTGGGCGCCCTGCACGTCCAGCAGCAAGTCGTCGCCCACGTACAGGGTCTCGCCAGGCTCCACGCCGAGCGCGGCGCAGCCGGCAAGGAAGATGCCGGGGTCGGGCTTGGCGCGGCCGAACTCGCGCGCCGCCACCGAGGCCTGGAAGTGATGGGCCAGGCCGATGGTCTGCAGGTCTGCCACGCCGTTGGTGACCGAGCCGACCAGCGCATATCGATTCAGGCGCTCGAGTCCCGGCACGACATCCTCGTAGGGCCTCACGGCATTGCGAGCGGCAAAGAACACGGTCATCGCCAGTTCGACCTTGCCGGGATCCTCGCCCACCTGCTCGAAGGCGGCGACCAGGCCGGCATGGCGCAGCGCGCCCAGGTCGATCCCGAATTCGGGGCGCGCGGCCAGCAATTCCAGGCGCGCCGCGCGCAGGCTGTCGATCGTGAAGCGTTCGGCCACCAGCGGCGCATGCTCGGCCAGCCAGGCATACAACAGTTTTTCGGCTTCCAGGATCACGGGCGCGATCGGCCACAGGGTATCGTCGAGGTCGAACAGGACGGCTTTTGGCCAGGGTTGGCGGGTCATCGGCTTCCAGGTCAAGGGGGAAAATGGTGCGCCCCAAGCATAGCGAGGCGCTACGCCGAATGCAATGCGCGCGCCGTCCGCGCCCCGAAATGTTGCTTTTGTTGAATTATGGTTACACCAAGATACAAAACCAAATGCGCCCGAAATGGACCAGCTGCTTGCCAAATGGACTAAAATGTTGAGCGATTTTTCCATTCTTACCGCGCAGCTGCGCTTTCCCGCTAGATTTTTTGGAGATGTTATGAAGAGTTCCTACCTGCGTGCCGGCGCGGCGCTGGCCTGCGCGGCCGCACTGTCTGCCTGCGGCGGCAGCGATGGCCAGCTGCAGCTGGGCGGCAGTTTCACCGGCGTGACCAAGACCGGCCTGGTGTTGACCAATGGCGGCCAGGAAAAGGCGATCACGCCGCCGGCCGATGGTTCGGGCGCGGGTGGTTGGGCATTCGACAACCTGATATCGACCGATGACCGCTATAACGTCGAGTTCAAGTCCAAGCCGTCGAACGTCAGCGATTGCACGATCGAAAACGCCAGCGGCCGTGCGGGTTACCACGTCTATACCGTCTACGTCACCTGTATACCCAATTACCGTGGGCTGTCGGGCACCATTGGCAACCTGAAGGGCGAATTGGTTTTGGTCAATGGCTCGGACAATGTGACGCTCCAGGCGGGCGCCACATCGTTCAAGATGGCCAACGTGGCTGAAGACTCGCCTTATGGCGTGTCGATTCTGCGGCAGCCTGCCGACCAGACCTGCACCGTCAGCAATGGCAGCGGCACCGCGCGCGATAGCGATATCAGCAACGTAAGCGTCACCTGCACCCCTTAATTTTCCCTGGAGCGTTACGCATGAAGTCTTCCCTGATCCGTCCGGCGCTCACGCTGGCGCTGGCCGCGGGCCTGGCCGGCTGTGGCGGCAGCGACAAAGCCGAGTTCGTTGTCAAAGGCACCATTACCGGCATCGTCTACCCGGGCGCCGTCCTGACCACCAATGGCATGGAAATCGCCGTCGCACCGCCGGCCACGCCCGGCGCCCCGGTTACCTTCGAATTCCCGAACAAGCTCGAGTACGGCGATGTATACAACGTCGTGTTCAAGAGCGAGCCGAACAACCAGAGCTGCTTCACTCCGCAGAACGCCATCCCGAACTTCAACGATACCGCGGGCCGCCTCGCGGAGATCGCCATTACCTACCAGTGCGCGGTCGATCCCTATTCGATCGGCGGTACGATCAGCGGCCTGACCGCGGACGGCCTGGTGCTGGCCAACGGCAGTACCGGCGGCACCATCACGGTCACCAAGCCGGCGGCGGGTGTCACGACGCCGATAACGTACACCTTTGCTGGACCGGTACTCTTCGGTACCACCTACGGCGTGACCGTTCTGACCCAGCCAACCGGCCAGGTGTGTACGATTGCAAACGCCACCGGCACCATGGGCGCCGCAAACGTCACCAATATCAATGTCACCTGCGTGGCAGCACCTGGCTGATCAGATATACACAATTCTTATGTCGAGTATTTGAAAGGAAAATTGGATTTATATGCTGTCGCGCAGCATAATAACTCCTGTCTCCTCCAACTCTCCTCAGAAAAGAATTGGATTTCAGCCCGCTCCTTGAGCGGGCTTTTTTTTGTCCGCATCATCGGGGCAATCTGCTGGCAGCGCTCAGCGGGCGGCGCTCACCTTCACCACGGCAATCTTTTCCATGCCGACCGACACCTGCGACTGGTAAGCCTCCACCGAGCGCGCATTGGCGGCGACCGCGTAGCTGCTGAAGCCGGCGAGGATGGCGGCGGCGATGAAGATGGCTTCCATGTGCTTGAGGACGTTCATGATGTGCTCCTGTTGGTCGATTGAGACGCCGGATCGGCTGTCCATGTGAGCACTATAAGAAATTGGTCCGACGCCCTCCAGCGGCATGCGACAGACTGCGCAAATCGGCGACCGAGCCCCCGGAAATACGTGATAACCCGTATGCTGCGGCGCAGCAGGATGCATTCGGACGTAAAAAAGCGCCGACGGGCGGCGCTTTTTGGTCTGACCGGGTTGAACGCGTGTACGACGAAGCCGTACATCCTACGTCAGGATGCAGGGAGGTTGGCCAGCGCCACGTATTGTTCCAGGCTGACCGCTTCCGGACGCACGCCCGGATCGATGCCGGCCTCGACCAGCTGCGCCTCGGTGAACATGCCGGCCACGCAGTTACGGATCACCTTGCGCCGCTGCGAGAAGGCCTTGGCCACCACCGCCTCCAGGCGCTTGCCGTCGCACGGCAGCTGGCGCCGGGTCGGCACCATGCGCACGATGGCCGAGTCGACCTGCGGCGGCGGATCGAAGGCGGTCGGCGGCACGATGAACAGCATGGCCATGTCGTAGCGCCATTGCAACATCACCGACAGGCGGCTGTAGGCCTTGGTGCCCGGCTCGGCCACCATGCGCTCGACTACTTCTTTCTGCAGCATGAAGTGCTGGTCTTCGACCAGGTGGGCGAACTCGGCCAGGTGGAACAGCAGCGGGCTCGAGATGTTGTATGGCAGGTTGCCGACCACGCGCAGTTTTTGTCCGTCCGGCACGGGAATCGAACCGAAATCGAATTTGAGCGCATCGCCCGAATGCACGGTGAGACGTTCGCGCGGATAGGCTTTTTCCAGGCGCGCCACCAGGTCGCGGTCGAGCTCGACGACGTGCATATGGTCGAGCGACTTGAGCAGCAGCGCCGTCATCGCCGCCAGGCCCGGGCCGATCTCGACCATCGTTTCGCCGCGCCGAGGTCCGATGGCGTCGATGATATTGTTCAGGACATGGTCATCGGTCAGGAAGTTCTGGCCGAAGCGCTTGCGTGCGACGTGTTTCATTCTTGCTTTCTTGATTATTCGAGAGTGGCGGCTGCGCGGCGCGCGGCCACCATGTGCATGGCGGCGCGGATCGCCTCTTCCATGCTGCCGCAGTCGGCCAGGCCCAGGCCCCGGGCCGCCAGGTCGAGGGCGGTGCCGTGGTCGACCGAGGTGCGGATCAGGGGCAGGCCCAGGGTGACGTTGATGCCGCGCCCGAAGGTCGCGTGCTTCAGCACCGGCAAGCCCTGGTCGTGGTACATCGCCAGCACGCAGTCCGCATCCTTCAGGTATTTGGGCTGGAACAGCGTGTCGGCCGGATACGGGCCGCGCGCGTCGATGCCGCGGCTTCTCGCATCAATGAGCACCGGCGTGATGACGTCGATCTCTTCGCGGCCGAGATAGCCGTTCTCGCCGGCGTGCGGGTTCAGGCCGGTGACCAGGATCACGGGCGCCGCGATGCCGAATTTGTCGCGCAGGTCGGCGTGCAGGATGTCCAGCACCTGGGTCAGGTTGTCGCGCGTGAGCGCGCCCGGCACGTCCTTCAATGGCATGTGCGTCGTGGCCAGGGCGACGCGCAGGTAGGGCTGGTCATGTCCCGGCGCGCCGGCCAGCATCATGACCACCTTCGGCGTGCCGGTCTTTTCGGCCAGGTATTCGGTATGGCCGGAGAAAGCGATGCCGGCGTCGTTGATCGTGCTTTTTTGCAACGGCGCGGTGACGATGCCATCGAACCAGCCGCAGCCGCAACCTTCGATCGCCAGGTCCAGCGTGGCCAGCACGGCAAGACCGTTCTCGGAATCGAGCTGGCCCGGTACCACGTGCGCGGCCAGCGGCACGTCGACCACCGCCAGGCGCCCGGCGCCGAAGTGCGGCAGGCCACCATTGCGCAAGGCCTGGGTCGACAGCGCCGACAGGCGGATTTCGGGATCGATCAGGCTGGCGGTGAGCGCCAGGAAGGCGGCGTCGCCGACCAGCACGCAATTGGCCTGCTCGCGCAGGGCCCAGGCGGCGCGGATCGCGATCTCGGGACCGATGCCGGCCGGCTCGCCGACTGTAATGGCCAAGGTCGGCCGAGATGCGGGCCTCAATGTTGCCGACTGCGGCGCCAACGGGCGCCCAGGCGCCTGTGGCGCAGCCATGGTGTTACTGCTCCTCGCGGAACTCGACGTAGGCGCGGTCGCGCACCTGGCGCATCCAGTCTTCCATCGCTTCCTGCATCTTGCGGTCGCGCAGGACCTGGCGCGCCACATTGCGTTCCTTCTGCTGGGTCACGTCTTCGCTCTTGCGCCCGATGACCTGGATCAGGTGGAAGCCGAACGGCGACTGGATGACGTCCGACACCTCGCCGGGCTTGAGCGCATTCATCGCGGTCTCGAATTCCGGCACGGTGTCGCCAGGGTACAGCCAGCCCAGGTCGCCGCCCTTGGACGCCGAACCGTCCTGCGAGTGCAGGCGCGCCAGGTCTTCGAAGGCGCCGGCGTTGTTGTCCATTTTCTCTTTCAGCTCGAGCAGCTTGCGCTTGACCTCGCCTTCGGTCATGGTCGGGGTGACCTTGATCAGGATGTGGCGCGCGTGCGTCTGTTCGACAACGGTCTTGTCGGTCTCGCCGGCCAGCGAGCGCTTGCCCGACAGCTTGAGGATGTGGAAACCGACGTTGGTCTTGAGGATCGGCGTGACCTGGCCCGCCTCGAGCTTGCGCAGCTCGGTCGAGAACATCGGCGGCAGGCGGTCGGCGTCGCGCCAGCCGATCTCGCCGCCCTTGAGCGCGTCGGGCGCGTCGGAATAAGTGGAGGCCATGCGCGCGAAGTCGGCGCCGGTGCGCAGCTGGCGCATCACTTCCTCGGCGCGCGCGGCGCGCGCGGCGATCTGCTCGGGCGAGGCGTTCTCTGGCACGCGCACCAGGATCTGGGAGATGTCGACCTCGATGCGGTCGGCCTCGGCAGCCTTGGCGGCGGCCATATAGGTGTCGATCTCGGCTTCCGAAACCTGGATCTTGCTGTCGACCTCGTGCTCGCGCAGGCGCTGCATCATGATCTCGTTGCGGATGTCTTCGCGGAACTGGGCGAACGGCATGCCCTCTTTTTCCATCTGGTTGCGCATGTCCTGCACCGACATCTTCTGATTTTCGGCGATGCGGCCGATGGTGGCGTCCAGGGTGCGGTCGTCGACCTTGACGCCCATTTCTTTCGCCAGCTGCAGCTGGGCGCGTTCGACGATCATCGCCTCGAGCACCTGGCGCTCCATGGTGGCCGGGTCGGGCATCTGGGCGTTACGCGCCTTCATGTTCTGGGTGACCTGGGCCACGCGGCCGGTCACTTCGTTGCGGGTGATCACTTCGTCATTGACGACGACCTGGATCGAATCGACCACCTTGGCATTGGCCGAGGCCGGCGGCAGGAAGCCGCCGCCGGTGGCGGCCGCGGTGTCGGCCTGGGCCAGCGCCTGGCCGGCGGTTAGCGCGCACAGCAGTGCTGCCGCCATCTGGAGGGACTGCAAACGGGTAGTACGCATCATCTGGAAAGCACTCATTTCAGGATAATTCACATCATGGACGACGAATCATGGACGGCTAGTATGGACTGCTAGTCTGAACGCTTGCTTATGGACGTCCGATTCCGGTATTCAGTCGCGTATAGCCCGGGATGCTCTTGTTGAACGAATCGAGCGGGTTACCCAGGCCCAGGCGCGACAAGCCATTGAGCTCGAGCTGGAAGAAGATCGGCGTCGACGTTTCTTGCGCCGCCGTCACGAAACGTTGCGCGCCCATCCGGAACACCCAGCAATCGGCCTTGTATTCGAGGCCGATCAGGCTCTCGATCAGCTTGCCGCCGGTCGCTGGATTGTTGTTCGGCTGCCCCACGCCATACGACCGCAGCGCGTAGCTGACCCGGCCCACGCCATACCAGCGGCGGCCGATCGGCCACTGCGCCGACAAGTCGATATTGCGGAAGCTGTCACGCTGATAACGGTATTCGGCGTTCAACACCTTCATCTGCCCCGGACGCCACTGTACACCCACATTCGAGCTGTACAAACTGCTTTCGTTCGCATCGTATTGTACGCCGCTATCGAAGGTCCAGGACTCGGAAATGGTGCCGGCGGCGGCCAGCAGCACGTCGGAGCGGCTCTTGTGCTCCGCTTCGTTACGGACGAGGCCCACGCGCGGCTGTTCGAGGTACAGGCGCTGGCCGAAGGCCAGGCGCAGGCGCTCGGCGCCGTCTTCCTGGATGAAGCGCGACACCAGGGCGGCCGTGACCTGGTTGGCGTCGGACACGCGGTCCAGGCCCACGTAGCGGTTCTCGGAGAACAGCTGGGCGTAGTTGAAGCCGGCGCGGCCGGTGTCGAACAGCGGGATGTCGTCCTGGTCCTCGTAAGGCGTGTAGACGTAGAACAGGCGCGGCTCCAGGGTCTGGGTGCCGGCGCCGCCGAACAGCGTGGTCTTGCGCTCGAACACCATGCCGCTGTCGAGCGAGACGGTGGGGATCGTGCGCGACAGCTTGGTCGGCAGGCCGGCCCGGTCGGTATGCTCCTGGATGTCGTACTTGGCCGCGTTGTACATCAGCTTGGGCGTGATGAACCAGCCCGGACGCACGATCGGATAGCTGACCTGCCCCTGGACCACGGCGCGGTTGCCGGTGACCAGGGTCGGGTGATCGAAACGGGTCGCCTCGGCGTCGATCGACCAGTCGAAGCCCGCCACGTCGTAGCGGGCGGCGCGGAAATTAATCTGCGGCAGGCGGTCATAGGGACGCGGCACCGACAGGCTCGGATTGGTCGCGGCGGCCGGGTCCTGCAGCACCTGGTAGTTCTGGGCGCGCGCGGTCAGGCTCCAGAACTGGCCATAATAGTCGGTGCGCACTTCGCGCAGCAGCTGGCGCTCGGCGCTGGCGGAGACGGTGCGCGAGAAGTCGGACGGGTATTCGTCGTCGGAGGCGCCGTGCAGGTTCCAGCCATACGACCAGTTCGGCTTGATCGACTGGCTGTGCAGCGAGTCGACGCGCCAGCGCGTCGTATTGGTCTCGCGGTCGTCCGGCAAGACCTCGACATGGGTCTCGCCCTGGTAGGTGCTGCCCAGGTAGCGGCCGGTGGCGCCCATCTGGAAGCCGCGGTCGAACATCATGCGCGGATACAGCGTCAGGTCGCGGTTCGGGGCGATGTTGACGTAGTACGGCACCATCACCTCGGCCTTGCCCTGGGAGCCGAAGCCCACCGTGGGCGGCAGCCAGCCGGAGCGGCGCTGGCCCGACAGCGAGAACGACATCGCCGGGGTGCCGATGATGGGCACGTCCTTGAAATAGATGATGGTCTTGCCGGCGGTGCCGACGTCGCGGCCGCTGTCCAGGCGCAGGGTGCTCGACTTGAGGTACCAGTCGGGGTCAGGCCCTTCGCAGGTGCTGTACGTGCCGTTGCGCACCAGTGCCTGCTGCTCGCCCAGGAAGTCGATGCGGTCGGCCTGCCCCTGGCCATTGCTGTCGGCCAGGAAGTAGGTCGGATTGAGCAGGTAGCCCTTGCCGGTCTCGAGGTTCAGCTGCAGCTCGTCGCCCTTGTAGCGGTCGCCGAAGCGCCACATGTTGACGTTGCCGGTGGCCGTGACTTCGTCCTCGACCCGCAGGTAGCAGGCGGTATCGGCAGTGATGCCGCTCTGGCCGCGCGTGATCTCGACGTTGCGGTTGAGGTCCAGCCGCCGGTCGGGACGGCCGCCGATCTCCTCGGCCTGGATAACGACGGGAAGTTCGTCTTCAGCTTGGGGCGCTGGGGGGACACTCTGGGCGAATGCCGGGACCGCGGTTGCGGAAACCAGTGCATAGAGCGCGAGGACCTGCCGCGGAGGGAAAGGTTGGCGTGACGACCAGCTCATGGAAAATCGCAGCTCATGGAAAATCGGACATGCACCATAAAGGGCGGTTTTTTTAGAATGAATCCCTTATTATATGGGAATTAGCTCAACCAACCGGATTCGTCAGGCCGCTTCATGTCATCTTTGTATCAAAACTCTTCCACTTCTGTCAGCGCCGACGCGCGTTTGGCGCAGCTGAACGACTGGCTGGCCTCGACCGGCCTGGTGGAAGTCGGAACCGGCCGCCCTGCCTCCGTCGATGCGAGCTTTCGCCGCTACTTCCGCTACGACGTCGTCCCCGCCATGCAGGATAAACTGGGCGCGACCCTGGTCGCCATGGATGCGCCGCCGGAACGCGAGAACGTGCCGGCCTTCATCCACGTGCAGGGCCTGCTGTTCGACGCCGGCGTGACCGTGCCGGCGATCGCTGCGCGCAACGTCGAGCAGGGCTTCCTGCTGCTGGGCGACCTGGGCACCACCACCTACCTGGCGCGCCTGGATAGCGACAATGCCGCCTTCATGTATTCGGACGCGGTCGACGCCCTGCTCAAGTTCCAGATGGCCAGCCAGCCCGGCGTGCTGCCCGAGTTCGACCGCGCCTTCATCCTGCGCGAGCTGAACATCTTCCCTGAGTGGTACCTGAACCGCCACCTGGGCGTCACGCTCGACGACAAGCAGCAGGCGCAACTCGACAAGGTATTCGAGGCGATCGCCTCGAACGTGCTGGCGCAGCAGCAGGTGTTCATGCACCGCGATTTCCATTCGCGCAACCTGATGTTCCTCGACCACGGCAACCCCGGCGTGCTCGATTTCCAGGATGCCGTGTACGGCCCGGTGACCTACGACCTGGCGTCGCTGCTGCGCGACGCCTACATCCAGTGGGACGAAGAGATCGTGCTGGACTGGGTGGTGCGCTACTGGCAGAGCGCCAAGGGGGCCGGCCTGCCGGTCAACCCGGACATCGACGCCTTCTACCGCGACTTCGAGTTCATGGCCATGCAGCGCCACCTGAAGATCCTCGGCATCTTCTGCCGCCTGAACTACCGCGACAACAAATCGCACTACATGGGCGACCTGCCCACGGTGCTCGATTACGTGCGCAAGACCGCGAACCGCTACACCGAACTCAAGCCGCTGCTGCGCCTGCTCGACGCGCTCGAAGACAAGGCGCCGCAAGTCGGCTACACCTTCTGAGGCGCCCATGAAAGCGATGATTTTCGCCGCCGGCCGCGGCGAGCGCATGCGGCCCCTGACCGACAGCTGCCCCAAGCCTTTGCTGAAAGTGCGCGGGCGGCCCCTGATCACCTGGCACGTGCTGAACCTGGTGCGCGCCGGGATCCATGACATCGTGATCAACCACTCCCACCTCGGCCACATGATCGAGGAAGAGCTGGGCGACGGCAGCCGCTACGGCGCGCGCATCGTGTATTCGCACGAGCCGACGCCGCTCGAGACAGCGGGCGGCATTGCCAATGCGCTGCACCTGCTGGGCGACGAACCGTTCCTGGCCGTGTCGGGCGACATCTATGCGCCCTACTTCGATTTCTCGCTGGCGCTCGACGCGCTCAAGGATATCGATGCGGTCGGCGTTCCCTACCCGGTCGACAAGCGCGACATCGCCTGGCTGTGGCTGACGCCGAACCCTTGGCACAACCCGGAGGGCGACTTCGCGCTCGACATGTACACGCTCAAGAACGACGGCGCCACCAAATGGAACTTCGCCGGCATCGGCGTGTACCGCGCCGAGATGTTCGATGGGATCCAGGCCGGCGAATTCCTCAAGTTCGGGCCCCTGATGCGCAAGTTCATCGAGCAGGGCCGCGTCGGCGGCGAGATCTACCAGGGCCAGTGGGTCAACGTCGGCACCGTGGGCCAGCTGGAAGAACTGAACGCGCCGCTGCGGGCGGCCAAGACGGCTTCATGACGCCGTATGCGGCCCGGCGCGCGCAACTGCTGGGACGGATGCAGCCGGGCGCGGTCGCCGTGCTGGGCACCGCGCCCGAGGTGCCGCGCAACGGCGACAGCGACTATCCCTATCGCCACGACAGCCATTTCTATTACCTGAGCGGGTTCGCCGAGCCCGAGAGCTTCGTGGCGCTGGTGGCGGCGCAGGGAGAGCATGCAGGGCGTTCCATTCTGTTCTGCCGCGAAAAGAATGTCGAGCGCGAGATCTGGGAAGGTTTTCGCTTCGGCCCCGAGGCGGCGCGCGCTGCGTTCGGCTTCGACGAGGCGTATCCGATCGACGAACTCGATGCGCGCATGGCCGACGTCCTGGCCGATGCGCCGGCGCTGTATTACGCGCTCGGCTCCGGCGCGGCGCTCGACGCCCGGGTGGCCGGCTGGCTCAAGGCGGTGCGCGCACGCGGCCGCACCGGCGTCACCGCGCCGCAGACGACGCACCACCTGCTGGCCATGCTGGACGAGATGCGGCTCGTGAAGGACGAGCACGAGATTGCCCTGATGGCGCGCGCCGGCGCGATCTCGGCCCAGGCCCATGCGCGCGCGATGCGCGCCACCCGGCCCGGCATGTTCGAATACGAGATCGAGGCCGAGCTGCTGCACGAATTCCGCCGCAACGGGGCGCAGTTCCCGGCCTATCCCTCGATCGTCGCTTCCGGCCCGCAGGCATGCGTGTTGCACTACAACGCCAACAACCGCCGCATCGAGGACGGCGACCTGGTGCTGATCGACGCCGGCTGCGAGTTGGACGGCTACGCCAGCGACATCACGCGCACTTATCCGGCCAATGGCCGCTTCAGCGATGCCCAGCGCACCTTGTACGAACTGGTGCTGCGGGCGCAGGCCGCGGCGCTTGAGGCCATCTTGCCGGGCCGGCCGTATAGCGCGATCCACGATGCGGCGGTGCGGGTGCTCACCGAGGGCATGCTCGACCTGGGCCTGCTGGACCGGAACAAGGTGGGCCCGCTCGACGAGGCGATCGCGTCGCGCGCCTATGCGCAGTTCTACATGCACGGCACCGGCCACTGGCTGGGCATGGACGTGCACGACGTCGGCGCCTACCGCGACGTCGCCTCCCCCGACAAACCGTCTCGGCCCCTGCTGCCGGGGATGGCGCTGACGGTGGAGCCGGGCATCTATGTGCGGCCTGGCGAGGGCGTGCCGGAACGATTCTGGAACATCGGCATCCGGATCGAGGACGACGTGGTCGTGACCGACGCCGGCTGCCGCATCCTGACCACCGGCGCGCCAAAGAGCGTGACTGATATTGAAGCTGTGATGCGGAAGCACTGATGCGGGAAATACGATGACGGAACAAGAGCTGGACTTCGATGTGGCGATCTGCGGCGCCGGCCCAGTGGGCCTGGCGCTGGCCGCCTTCCTGGCGCGGCGCGGGGTGCCGGGTGCGCGCATCGCCCTGATCGACGGCAAGTCGCTGGGCCAGGCAATCTCGGACCCGCGTTCGATCGCGCTGTCCTGGGGCAGCGTGCAGTTGCTGGATGAAGTCGGCGCCTGGCCGCTGCCGGCCACCGCGATCCACCAGATCCACGTCTCGCGCCGCGGCCAGCTGGGCCGCAGCCTGATGGACCGCCGCGATCACGACGTCGACGCGCTGGGCTACGTCACGCGCTACGGCGCCGTGGTCGACGCCCTGGCGCGGCGCTGCGAGGCGGCCGGCGTGATCACGCTGCGGCCGGCGCGCGTGCAGTCGCTGGACGAAACCCCTGATGGTGCTTTGCTGGCGCTGGACGACGGCCGCACGGTGCGCGCGCAGGTGGCGGTGCAAGCCGAAGGCGGCATCTTCGGCCAGCAAGACGGTCGCGCCAGGAGCCGCGACTACGAACAGACCGCCGTGATCGCGCGCGTGACGAGCGACGCGCCGATCGCGCACCGCGCGTTCGAGCGCTTCACCGACGAAGGCCCGCTGGCTTTGCTGCCGGAAGACGGTCCCGATGGCCACCAGTATGCGCTGGTGTGGTGCGTGCGCCCCGAGCGCGCCGGCACGATCCTCGACCTGGACGACACCCGATTCCTGCAACAACTCGGCGAGGCCTTCGGCGCCCGCCTCGGAACCTTCACGAAAGTCTCCCCCCGCGTCGCCTTCCCCCTCGGCCTGAACGCCGAAGCGCGCGCCACCGCGCGCACGGTCGCCATCGGCAATGCGGCTCAGACGCTGCACCCGGTCGCCGGCCAGGGCCTGAACCTGGGCCTGCGCGACGCAGCGGTGTTGGCGCGCCAACTGGCGCGTGGCGCCACGTCGGCCGCGATCGGCCGCTTTCTGGAAGAACGCGCGCAAGACCGCAAGCTGACGATCGGCCTGACCGACACCATGGCCCGCGTCTTCACCGGCAGCAAGCCGCTGCAACCGCTGCTGGGCCTGGGCCTGGCCGCCCTCGACCTGGCCAAGCCCGCCCGCATGCTCCTCGCCGACCTGATGATGTTCGGCCGCCGCTAGCCACCTGCCACCCCAATAATTAGGGTCAGAGTCGAATTGTTTGACAACTTCAGTAAATCAATTGGAAATTAATTCGACTCTGACCCTCATTTAGATGGTGGGAAACTATAACTGTGCCAGCAAGGCGTTTGCGGCCGCTTCCGATGAAGCGGGATTCTGGCCTGTGATCAAGAGACCGTCGACCACCACATACGGAGCCCAGTCGTCGCCACGCGAATACATGGCGCCTTTCGCCTTGAGTTCGTCTTCCACCAGGAAAGGCACGATGTCGGTCAATTCGACTGCGGCTTCCTCGGAGTTGGCGAATCCGGTGACCTTCCGGCCCTGGACCAGCGGCATGCCGTCCGCATTCTTCACATGGCGCAGCACGCCCGGCGCATGGCACACCAGCGCCACCGGCTTGGCGGCCGCGACGAAGGATTCGATCAGCGCGATCGAATGCGCATCTTCGGCCAGGTCCCACAGCGGGCCGTGGCCGCCGGGGTAGAACACCGCGTCGAAGTCCTCGTGGGACACGCTGTCCAGGCGCACGGTATTGGCGAGCTGGGCGAGCGCGGCGGGGTCGGCTTCGAAGCGGCGGGTCTGCGCGGTCTGGAAGGCGGGTTCGCTGCTTTTCGGGTCGAGCGGCGGCTGGCCGCCGGCGGGCGACGCCAGCACCAAGCGGGCGCCGGCTTCCTTCAGCGCGTAGTAAGGAGCAGCCAGTTCTTCCAGCCAGAAGCCGGTCTTGCGACCGGTGGCGCCGAGAGTGTCGTGCGAAGTGAGAACGATCAGGATATTCATCGTGTTGCTCCTTTAATAGTAGACCAGTCGTCTAGAGTCATCTTCAAAAAAAGACGCTTCGCTGGAAGCGCCCGGTTCGACCCGCAGTCAGCGGGCCAGGTGCAGCAGGCCTTGCGTTGTTTCCATCGCTGCATCGAACGGCGATGCATCGCGGACAATCTTGACCATGATGCTGGCGCCGAGCCAGAGTTGATACAGGCTTTCAGCCAATTGCGCGGAGTCCCCCTGCGCCGTGAGCGAGCCATCGGCTGCGCCGGTTTCGATCGCATGCGCCAGGCGAGCCACGATGCCGGCCGTACCCTGCTTCAGGGTCAATCGCATCGGCTCCGACAGATCCGCGACCTCCGCTCCCAGCTTGACTGCAAGGCACTTGCCCTGGCAATTGTAGAACGATTGGTTGGCGCGCCAGGATTCGAAGTAATCGACCAGGCATTCGGCCATGGTCTTGTCCGCTTGCTCGAACATGCGGTCCATGTCGGCCAGGTAATCCTCGAAATACTTTGCCAGCAGCGCCTCGCCGAAGGCGTCCTTCGACCCGAAGTAATGATAGAACGACCCCTTCGGAACACCCGCCGTGGCCAGGATTTCGTTCAGACCCACCGCCGAGAAGCCCTTGCCGGCCATGATGCGCTGACCCACCGCGACAATATTGTCGCGAACGTCGGAAGAGTCATGTGTCGTTGTCTTGGCCATGACTGCACCATAAATCAGATTAGACCGGTCGTCTAGAACTTTTTTGTAGTATTTTTTTGCGCCCCCAAAAGATCAATTAGGGTCAGAGTCGAATTATTGAGCAATTTCCTGGCTCGATGTTGTCACTTAATTCGACTCCGACCCTAATTATCTGGGTGGAAATTGGCCAATAAATCTACTCTGACCCTAATTATCGGGCTATTGATTATTCGACGGCCTTGACCATCGATTCGATGACTTTCTTGGCGTCGCCGAAGACCATCATCGTGTTGGGCTGGTAGAACAGGTCGTTGTCGAGGCCGGCGTAGCCGGAGGCCATCGAGCGTTTATTGACGATGATGCTTTTCGCGCGGTAGGCCTCCAGGATCGGCATGCCGGCGATCGGGGATTTCGGGTCCTTCGCGGCCGGGTTCACCACGTCGTTGGCGCCCAGGATCAGGACCACGTCGGTCTGGCCGAAATCGCCGTTGATGTCTTCCATCTCGGCCACCTGGTCGTAGGGGACTTCGGCTTCGGCCAGCAGCACGTTCATGTGGCCCGGCATGCGGCCGGCCACCGGGTGGATCGCATAGCGCACCGTCACGCCGTGTTCCGTCAGCTTGTCGACCAGCTCCTTCACCGTGTGCTGGGCGCGCGCCACCGCCAGGCCGTAGCCGGGGACGATGATCACCGATTCGGCGTTCTGCAGGATGAAGGCGGCGTCCTCGGCGGAGCCCGATTTCACCGGGCGCTGCTCCTTGGCGCCGCCGTCGTCAGCAGCGGCTTCTCCGCCGAAGCCGCCCAGGATCACGTTGAAGAAGGAGCGGTTCATCGCCTTGCACATGATGTACGAGAGGATCGCGCCGCTCGAGCCGACCAGCGAGCCGGCGATGATCAGCATCGAGTTGTTCAGCGAGAAGCCGATGCCGGCCGCCGCCCAGCCGGAGTAGGAGTTCAGCATCGACACCACCACCGGCATGTCGGCCCCGCCGATCGGGATGATGATCAACACACCCAGCACGAAGGCCAGCGCCGCCATCACGATGAAGGGCGTCCAGGCCGGCGCCACGCCGTCGGCGAAGCAGAACATCAGGCCCAGCACGACGATCGCGATCGCCAGCACCAGGTTCAGGATGTGCTGTCCCCCGAAGCGCACCGGCGCCCCCTGGAACAGGCGAAATTTGTATTTGCCCGACAGCTTGCCGAAGGCGATCACCGATCCCGAGAAAGTCACCGCGCCGACGAAGGTGCCGATGAACAGCTCCAGCCGGTTGCCGAAGGGGAGCGGCGTCTCGCGGGTGGCGATATTGAAGGCCCAGGGTTCGGACACGGCGGCGATCGCGATGCATACCGCCGCCAGGCCGATCAGCGAGTGCATGGCCGCCACCAGCTCGGGCATCTTGGTCATCTCGACCTTCTTCGCGGCGTAGGCCCCGATCGCGCCGCCGACCACGACGCCCAGCAGCACCAGGGCGAAGCCCGAGCCGCCGCCCTGCCCCAGGCTCTCCTGCAGCTTGAGCATCAGCGCCACCGTGGTCACTACCGCGATCGCCATCCCGGCCATGCCGAAGGCGTTGCCGATGCGCGCGGTCGAGGGCGAAGACAGGCCCTTGAGCGCCTGGATGAAGCAGACCGAGGCGACCAGGTAGAACAGGGTGACGAGGTTCATGCTGATGGCGTTCATGCCTGCTTCTCCTCGATCTTCGCTTCGACCGCCGTCTTCGCGGCCTTCGGCTCCTTCTTCTTGAACATCTCCAGCATGCGCTGGGTGACCAGGAAGCCGCCGAACACGTTCACCGCCGCCAGCGCCACCGCGACCGTGCCCGCCACGCGCCCGGCCAGGCCCTCGGTCAGGCCGGCGGCCAGCATGGCGCCGACGATCACGATCGCCGAGATGGCGTTGGTGACCGCCATCAGTGGCGTGTGCAGCGCGGGGGTGACGGTCCAGACCACGTGGTAGCCGACGTAGATCGCCAGCACGAAGATGATCAGGTTGATGATGGTGTGGCTGATGTCCATGCCTAGTCTCCTGTCCTGTTCTGGTCCTGCCTGAAACGATCTATTTACGCAGCACTTCCCCGTTCGCGCACACCAGCGTCGCGGTCACGATCTCGTCCTCGCGGTCGATGAAGAAGCGGTCGTCCTTGTCGATCACGAGCTTGAGGAAGTCCAGCACGTTGCGCGCATACAGGGCCGACGCATCGGCCGGCACCAGCGCCGCCAGATTGGGCTCGCCGATGATGTGCACGCCGTGCTTGACTACTGTTTTCCCCAGCTCGGTCAGCGGGCAGTTGCCGCCCTGGGCGATGGCCATGTCGACGATCACGGAGCCCGGCTTCATGGCGCGCACCGTTTCTTCGCCGATCAGGATGGGCGCCTTGCGGCCCGGGATCAGGGCGGTGGTGACGACGATGTCGGCCAGTTTCGCGCGCTCGTGCACCAATTCTCCCTGGCGCCGCATCCAGTCGGCCGGCATCGGCCGCGCATAGCCGCCGCTGCCCTGGGCGATCTCGCGTTCCTCGTCGGTGAGATACGGCACGTCGATGAATTTGGCGCCCAGCGACTCCACCTGTTCCTTGACCGGCGGACGCACGTCGGACGCCTCGATCACCGCGCCCAGGCGCTTGGCGGTGGCGATCGCCTGCAGCCCGGCCACGCCCACGCCCATGATCAGCACGCGCGCCGCCTTGACCGTGCCGGCCGCCGTCATCAGCATCGGCATGAAGCGCCCATAGGTGTTGGCGGCCAGGAGGATGGCCTTGTAGCCGGCGATATTGGCCTGCGAAGAGAGCACGTCGAGCGACTGGGCGCGCGTGATGCGCGGCGCGGCTTCCAGCGCGAAGGCGGTGAGACCGCTCGCGGCCAGCGCGGCGAGATTGTCGGCGTCGAAGGGATCGAGCATCCCGACCAGCACCGCCTCGCGCCGCATCAGGCCGCGTTCGGCGGCGTCCGGGCTGCGCACCTTGAGGACGATGTCGGCGCCGAAGGCGGCGGCGCCATCGACGATGCTGGCGCCGGCCGCTTCATAGGCGCTGTCGGGCGCCGCGGCATGGAGACCGGCGCCGGATTGCACCAGGACCTGGTGTTTAGCGGCCAGCTTCTTGACGGTTTCGGGTGTTGCTGCAACACGCGTCTCGCCCGGCCTTGTCTCGGCCGGTATGCCTATCCTCATGACACCTCCGTACGTTGGAATACTCGAGTGCACAACCTGTCTTTACGGCAAGTGTTCCAATATACCTTCTTTTAATGAATTTGCAATGCTTATGACAAAACTCATGCCTCTCGGGCGATTTGCCGGCATTTTTGCGACAGATCAAGCCGAATTAACGACAGGCAAGCACTTCAGGCGGGGCAAGGCTGAGCAAAGCAACCCTTGCCCGAGGTAGAATACCGGCTCATTTTCAAGGACAGGCATGAGCGACATCTTCAAACCATCGGTTACCGTGGCTGCGATCATCGAGCACGAAGGCCGTTTCCTGCTGATCGAGGAAGAGACGAGCGAGGGCGTCAAGCTGAACCAGCCCGCCGGCCATCTCGACCCGCACGAATCGCTGGAACAGGCGGTCGTGCGCGAAGCGCTCGAGGAAACCGCCCACGAGTTCATACCGCGCACGCTGGTGGGAATGTACATGTCGCGCTACCACTCGAAGTCGCGCAATGCCGACGTCACCTACCTGCGCTTCACCTTCGCCGGGGCCGTCGGCCGTAAGTTCGACCAGCCGCTCGACGAAGGCATCCTGCGCACCCTGTGGATGACGCGTGACGAAATCGCCGCCACCGCCGACCGCCACCGCAGCCCGATCGTGCTCAAGTGCGTGGACGACTACCTGGCGGGCCAGAGCACGCCGCTGTCCCTGCTGCACACCCATCCCTCGGTGTTCGAGGGCGGGATCTGAATTCAATACGGACGTAACATGAGCAAGAAAAAAGTCGTGATCGGGATGTCGGGCGGAGTCGACTCCTCGGTCGCGGCGTGGATGCTGAAGGAACAAGGCTACGACGTGGTCGGCCTGTTCATGAAGAACTGGGAAGACGACGACGACTCCGAATACTGCTCGACGCGCCAGGACTGGATCGACGCGGCCAGCGTGGCCGACGTGGTCGGGGTCGACATCGAGGCGGTCAACTTCGCCTCCGAATACAAGGACCGCGTGTTCGCGGAGTTCCTGCGCGAATACCAGGCCGGCCGCACGCCCAACCCGGATGTGCTGTGCAACGCCGAGATCAAGTTCAAGGCCTTCCTCGACCATGCGATGAAGCTGGGCGCCGACCTGATCGCGACCGGCCACTATGCGCGCGTGCGCCAGAACACGGGCAGCGGCAGGTTCGAGCTGCTGAAGGCCTTCGACGCCACCAAGGACCAGAGTTACTTCCTGCATCGCCTGAACCAGGCGCAGCTCTCGAAGTCGCTGTTCCCGCTGGGCGAGATCCCGAAGACCGAGGTGCGCAAGATCGCCGAAAAGCTCAAGCTCCCGAACGCCGCCAAGAAGGATTCGACCGGCATCTGCTTCATCGGCGAGCGCCCGTTCCGCGACTTCCTGAACCGCTACCTGTCCTACAAGCCGGGCCCGATCAGGCTCGACGACGGCACGAAGGTCGGCGAACACGTCGGCCTGTCGTTCTACACGCTGGGACAGCGCAAGGGCATCGGCATCGGCGGCCTCAAATCGCGCAAGAACGCGGACGGCACCAGCGAGCCATGGTTCGTGGCGCGCAAGGACATCGAGGCCAATACCCTGTACATCGTACAGGGCCATGACCACCCATGGCTGCTGTCGAACCGCCTGGAAGCCGGCCAGGCCAGCTGGATCGCGGGCGAGGCCCCGGATCCGCGCGAGCTGTCGGCCAAGACCCGCTATCGCCAGGCCGACGTGGCCTGCAAGGTGCAGGCTGCAAGCGATGGCCGTTTCGCCCTCGACTTCACCGACCCGCAATGGGCGGTCACGCCCGGCCAGTCGGCCGTGCTGTACGACGGCGACGTCTGCCTGGGCGGCGGCATCATCGACGCCCGCTCGGGCGTCGCGTAATCCTCAACGAGCGCGCCCGGCCAGCCATTCGGCCAGCGCGTTCGGGGCCAGCGGGCGCGCGTGCAGGTAGCCCTGCACCTCGTCGCAGCCCGCCGCGCGCAGGAAATCTTCCACTTCCACCGTCTCCACGCCTTCGGCCACCACCTTGTGGCCCAGGTCGTGCGACAGCTTGATCATCGTTCCCACCAGCGCGCGCCGGCGTTCGTCATGCGCCAGGTTGCGCATGAAGCTCTGGTCGATCTTGACCACGTTCGCCGGCAGGCTTTGCAGGTACGACAGGCTGCTGTAGCCGGTGCCGAAATCGTCGATCGCCAGCTGCACGCCGGCGCGCGCCAGGCGTTCCAGCGTGGCCTGCGCCACTTTCGGATTGCGCATCAGCGCGCTCTCGGTGAGCTCGATCGCCAGGCATGACGGCGGCAGGCCGTGGCGCGCCAGGAGCTTCAACACGCGGTCGCAGAAATCCGGCTCTTCCAGGTTCACCGCCGACACGTTCACCGCCACCTGCAGGCTGACGCCCTCGTGGCGCCATGCGGCCATCTGGCGCATCGCGGCGGCCAGCACCCAGTCTGCGGTGGCGCGCGCCAACGAAGTGGTTTCGATCACGGGAATGAATTCGCCCGGCGCGATCGCGCCCGCCTCGGGATGGCTCCAGCGCAGCAGGGCTTCGACGCCGGCACAGGCGCCGCCTTTCAGGGCGACCTTGGGCTGGTAGACCAGGTGCAGCTGGTCGCGGCTCTCGAGCGCGGCGCCGAAGGCGTTCACCAGCCAGAAGCGGCGTTGCAGGATGGCGTCGTGCTCGGACGAGAACACCCGCACGCAGCGCTCGGCGGCCAGGCCGTCGTGGGCCGCGCTGTGCATATTGCGCAGCAGGTCCAGGCCCTCGGTCTGGCCGATCGTGAACGGCGCGATGCCGACCGTGGCGGTGGTGATGAAGCGCGCCTGGCCGTGACTGGCGCGCGCATCGAGCCACGACTGCATCTGGGTGCGGAAGGTCTCGAGCGTGACGCCGCGCGGCGCGAAGAAGGCGAACTGGGTGCTGCCGACGTGGTAGATCTTGCCGGCGCCGGCCAGACGCAGCTGCGGCACCACGTCGCGCACCATCTCGTCCAGGTAGCCGGCCCCCATCACGCGCTGGGCGTCGCTCAGCTCTTGCGGGCTGGCCAGGCTGACCAGGGCCGCCAGGCGCATGTCGCCGGCCGGCTCGGCCAGTTCCATGTCGTTGAAGTCGACGATGAACTGGTTGCGGTTGGGCAGGCCGCTGGTCGGATCGATCCGGCCCAGCGCATGCTGCAGCTCGATCTGCGCCATCACCATCGTCGCCAGGTCCTGCAGCGCATGGCGTTCGGCCTCCGTTACCTGGCGCGGTTCGGTGCCCAGCACGCACATCGCGCCCAGCGCAAAACCGTCGCTGGTCACGAGCGGTGCGCCGGCGTAGAAACGGATGCCGTCCGCCGCCAGCTTGCTGTCGCGAAAATCGTCGTTTTCAAGCAGGTCGGGCACGACCAGCACGTGGGCGGTATCGGCCACCTCCGCGCACGGCGCGCGCAGGCGCGGGATCGCATCGTGCTCGACGCCGACCTTCGATTTGAACCATTGGCGGTCGCTGTCGGTCAACGACACCGCCGCTATCGGCAGATTGAACAGCTGGGCAGCCATTCGCGTGATGCGGTCGAAGGCCTCGCTCGGCGGAGTGTCCAGCAATTCGAGGCGATGCAGTGCGTCGAGACGCGCCGCTTCATGGAGGGACGGGGCCAGTAGTGCTGGTTCGATCGGTGAGTTCATGGTTGGCCCCTGGCTGGCGCACACGCACCAAAAAATGACGAAATTGACGAATTATGATTCATTTTTGCAATAAAAATTCCCTTAGTCAACAATTATCGCCAATTCTATCGTCATATTCGTTATTTTTTGTTGCTTGGTGTAAAATTCGCGTATTGCAGCAATACAGCACACGATAACCATGAGACCCGACGACGATCCGATCCTGACCACGCGCGAGGCGGCGCGGCTGCTGGGGGTGGCGGTGAGCACCGCCCAGGTCTGGATGGAAGGCGGCGCGCTGCCGACCTGGAAAACCCCCGGCGGCCATCGCCGGGTGCGCCTGAGCGCGGTGACGCAGCTGATGCGTCAGCGCGAGGCCAGCCTGCCCACGGCGCAGGCCGAGCAGCTCACCGGCGAGTTTCTCCCTGCGCCGGCCCCTGCGTATCCGGTAGCGTCCAACGAAGCGCAGCGCCTGGCGGCGCTGGCCGCGACGAAGCTGATGGCGTCGTCCGAGGAAGAAGTGTTCGATCGCCTGACCTGGCTGGCCAGCCACGTGACCGAATGCCCGATGGCCCTGTTGACCTTATTGTCCGGCCAGCGCCAGTGGTTCAAATCGCGCATCGGCATCGAGCGGCGCGAGACCCCGCGCGAGGTGGCCTTCTGCAGCCATACGATCATGCAGGACGGGGCATTCGTGGTGGAAGATGCCGGCGCCGACCCGCGCTTCGCGGCCAATCCCCTGGTGACGGGCGCCCCGCACATCCGCTTCTATGCGGGCTACCCGGTGCTCGATGCCAATGGGCTGGCGCTCGGTTCGCTGTGCGTGCTCGACCGCGAGCCGCGCCGCCTGCGCGAGCGCGAATTGCGCGCGTTGCGCGAGCTGGCGGCCATCGCGTCCGACGAAGTCAGGCGCCGCGGCTAGCGGCGCTCACTCCGGCTTGGGGGCCGCCTGCTGCTTCTTGACGAAGGCGATCACGGTATTGCGGATCGTCTTGAGCACGGTGTCGGCCTTGAACGGCTTGACGATGAAGCCGTGCACGCCGCGCGCCGCCGCCGACTGCACGGCTTGCGCATCGAGCGTGCCCGACACCAGGAAGATCAGGGTCTTGGGCAGCTCGGCGCGCAGCTGTTCGACCACGTTGTTGCCGTCCTCGACCTGCTCGCGCGCGATGCAGAGCACGTGCGGGCGGTGCTTGATCGCCAGGCCGTAGCCGAGCGCGCTGGTGTGGGTCGCCCCGACCACCTCGTAGCTGCCGTCGGCCAGCACGGTGCCCAGCATCGCGCGCGAGACCGCGTTTCCATCCACGATAACCGCCTTCAGCATTGTGTCGCTTTCCGTTTAGTGAGAGTCATAGGCCAGCATATTCCAGGTCACGCCCAGGCGCACGTCGAGCTTGAGCGACACCAGGCAACGCGAGATCTCGAGTATCTCACGCTCGGCGCGCAGCCTTTCGCCCAGCGGCGTCTTGAGGATGCCGGCGCCGGCTATGACGGCGTCGAGGCTGCCGTAGGCATTGAGCAGGCGCGCGGCCGTCTTCATGCCGACCTTGGACACGCCCGGCACGCCGTCGGTAGGATCGCCCATCAGCGCCAGCAGGTCGTGCAGCCGCTCGGGCGCGACGCCGAAGCGCTGACGCACCCAGGCGTCGTCATGCCATTCGTTCTTGAAATGGTCCCACACCAGCGCGCCATGCGCGATCAGCGGATGCAGGTCCTTGTCGGTGGTGGCGACGATGGCCTCCCCTCGTCCTTCCGACAGCCAGCGCATCACGCCGGTGGCGATCACGTCGTCGGCCTCGACCTCGGGAATCGACACCACGTGCAGGCCCGCCGCGCGCAGGCGCTCATGGAATTCGGGCAGGGCCGCGCGCAGCTCGGCGGGCATCGCCGCCCTGCCCTCGCGGTAGCGCGGGTACAGTGCGTGGCGCCAGTTCTCGCCGCCGTGGTCGAACGCCGCCAGCACATGGGTCGGCGCATGCGTCTCGAGCACGTTGCGAAACGACGAGAAGGCGTGGCGCAGCGCGATGCTGGCCTTCAGGTCCGAGTCGGGCTCGGGACTGGCCTCGTACACCCGGCGTACGATGTTCAGGCCGTCGATGGCGAGCAGCTTGGCCATGCTGGAGGTTCCTCTTACGCCTTGCCGATCTCGTATTTGCCGCCGCGCTCGAGCGCTCGCCGGTAGGCCGGCCGCGCATGGATGCGCTCGAGGAACTCGGACAGGTTCGGGTACTTGCCATCGAGCCCGCCGCGCGATGCCGCCGCCTCCAGCGCGAAGCTGAGCTGGATGTCGGCCGCCGTGAACTCTTCGCCGGTGAACCAGGGGTGCTTGCCCAGCTCTCCTTCCAGGTAGGCCAGGTGCAGCGCGATCTGCGGCAGCACGAAGCTGCCCTTGACCTTTTGCGCGATGCCGCGCGCGATCGGCTTGACGAAGAACGGCATCGGGCTGTTCTCGACCTTGTCGAACACCAGCTTGAGCAGCAGCGGCGGCATCGCCGACCCTTCGGCGTAGTGCAGGAAGTGGGTGTAGCGCAGGCGCGCCGGGGTGCCGGCCGCCGGTTTCAGGCGTCCCTGGCCGTACTGCTCGACCAGGTATTCGACGATGGCGCCGGATTCGGCCACTACCAGGTCGCCGTCGCTGATGACGGGCGATTTGCCCAGCGGGTGCACGGCCTTCAGCTCGGGCGGAGCCAGCATGGTCTTGGGGTCGCGCTGGTAGCGCTTGATCTCGTACTCCAGGCCCAGCTCTTCCAGCAGCCACAGGATGCGCTGCGAGCGCGAGTTGTTCAGGTGGTGGACGACGATCATGGCGGCTTCGGTAGTAATAATGGTCGTTAGCTTAGCACTGTTGCGCCTTTGTCAAAAGGGCGCCGCCAGTCCGGCGGCATTGGCGCCGGCTGGGTGCGCCAGCGCACGACCGCGCGCCACCACGCCGTGTATCGTGGCAGGCATGAGCGGATCGACCTATATCGGCATCTCGGGGTGGCGCTACGCGCCGTGGCGCGGCAAGTTCTATCCGCCCGGCCTGGCCCAGCGCCGCGAGCTCGAATACGCGTCCGGCCAGCTGCCCAGCATCGAGATCAACGGCTCGTTCTACGCGCTGCAGCGGCCGGAGAGCTATGCCGGCTGGTACGAGGCCACGCCGCCCGGCTTCGTGTTCGCGGTCAAGGGCAACCGCTTCATCACCCACATGCTGCGCCTGCGCGACGCCGGCAAACCGCTGGCCAATGTGCTGGCCTCGGGCGTGTTCGAGTTGCGCGAGAAACTCGGTCCGATGCTGTGGCAATTCCCGCCCAACTTCGCCTTCGACCCGGAGCGTTTCGAAGCCTTCCTCTCGCTGCTGCCGCACGACACCCACGCCGCCGCCGAACAGGCGAAGGGCCACGAACAACGCATGAAAGACAGGGCGGCGCTCGATCCCGGGACGAAGAAGCGGCCGATGCGGCATGCGGTCGAGATCCGCCACGAAAGCTTCATCGATCCCGCCTTCATCGCCCTGCTGCGCAAGTACAAGGTGGCGCTGGTGGTGGCCGACACGGCCGGAAAATGGCCGCAGATCGAGGACGTGACGGCCGACTTCATGTACCTGCGCCTGCATGGCGACAAGGAACTGTATGCGAGCGGCTACGACGACGAGGCCATCGAAAACTGGGCAAGGAAGATTCGCGCCTGGCGCGATGGGGGACAGCCGGCGGATGCACGGCTGGTGTCGGATAAAGCACCGCGCAAGCGCGGCAAGCGTGACGTCTACTGCTACTTCGACAACGACATCAAGGTGCATGCGCCGTTCGACGCGCAGCGCCTGATCGCGGCGCTGCGGGATTGAAGAGCTAAACTCAGTGCTTCTGGTGCAGCTTGATCACGCGGTGCTTGCCCGGCGGGTCCGGTTGCTTGGGTGCGCAGCCGCTGCCGCAGCTGCCGCCGCCGCAACCGCCGCCGCCCGACTTGTCCAGCCAGCGCGCCAGGACGGACTTGCGGCCGCCCCGGGTCAGGTGCATGAGCAGACGGGCACGCAGGCCGGCCGACATGTATTTCGCGCCCAGGTACAGCGCCGAGAGGGACACGATGACGATGACGGCCAGTTCCTGCATGATTTACGCTCCTGTGATGGCGAGAGTGACGCGATAGACGATGAAGGCCGCCACGTAGGCCAGGCCGAACATATAGCCGGCCATGATCCAGGCGTACTTGCGGCTGCCGGTTTCGCGGGCCACGGTGGCCAGCGTCGGCAGGCAGTGCGGCGCATAGACGTACCAGGCCAGCAGCGCGAGGCCCGTGGCCAGCGACCACGATTGCGCGATCAGCGGGGCCAGGGTGTCGCCGACTTCGTCGCCGCCCGACAGCGCGTACACGGTGCCCAGCGCGCCGACCGCCACTTCGCGCGCGGCCATGCCCGGCACCAGCGCGATCGCGATCTGCCAGTTGAAGCCGATCGGCGCCAGGATCACTTCCAGCGCGCGACCGATCATGCCGGCCACGCTGTAGTAGATCGGCGGATTGGCCGCGCCTTCCGGTGCGCCCGGGAAGCTCGACAGCAGCCAGAGCAGGACCATCATGGTCAGGATCAGGGTGCCGACCCGCATCAGGAAGATCTTGGTGCGTTCCCACAGGCCCGAGGCCAGGGCGCTCAGTTGCGGCCAGTGGTAGGCCGGCAGTTCGAGCATCAGCGCGTGCTGCTTGTAGGTGCTGCGGCGCTTCATGAACCAGGCCACCGCCATCGCCGACAGGATGCCGGCCATGTACAGGATGAACAGCACCACGCCCTGCAGGTTGAGGAAACCGGCCACGGTCTGGTCGGGGATGAAGGCCGCGATCAGGAGCGCATACACCGGCAGGCGCGCCGAGCACGTCATCAGGGGCGCGATCATGATCGTCACCAGGCGGTCGCGCGGATTCTGGATCGTGCGCGCGGCCATCACGCCGGGGATCGCGCAGGCGAACGAGGACAGCAGCGGCAGGAAGGCGCGGCCCGACAGGCCGACGCTGCCCATGATGCGGTCCAGCAGGAAGGCCGCGCGCGGCAGGTAGCCCACGTCTTCGAGCAGCAGGATGAAGAAGAACAGGATCAGGATCTGCGGCAGGAATACCAGCACGCTGCCGACGCCGGCGATGATGCCGTCCACGATCAGGCTGTGCAGGATGCCTTCGCCGAGCAGGTCGCCGACGGCTTCGCCCAGCGCGCCGACGCCGGCTTCGATCAGGTCCATCGGCGTGCCGGCCCAGCTGAACACGGCCTGGAAGATCAGGAACATCAGCGCGGCCAGGATGATCGGGCCAGCGACCGGATGCATCACGACGTTGTCGATCTTCTCGGTCAGGTTGCCGGTGTCCTTCGCGGTGGAGACGGCGGCGGACAGGATGCGGCGCACCTCGCGCTGGGTCTCCTCGACCGGCACCGCGTCGATCGCCGACAGCGGATTGGCCTTGACCGGCGCATCGAAGGCCATGCGATCCAGCTCGGCCAGCAAGGCCTGCTCGCCGCCCGACTGGATGGCGACGGTTTCCACCACCGGCATGCCCAGTTCCTGCGATAGCTTGGCGGTGTCGATCTCGATGCCGCGCTTCTTCGCGACGTCGACCATGTTCAGCGCCAGCACCATCGGCAGGCCGAGGCGTTTGAGTTCCAACACCAGGCGCAGGTTCAAGCGCAGATTGGTCGCGTTGACCACGCACAGCACGACGTCCGGCGCCTGTTCGCCCGCGCGCAGGCCGGCCACCACGTCACGCGTGATGCCTTCGTCAGGGGTTTGCGCATTCAGGCTGTAGGCGCCCGGCAGGTCGAGCACGCGGAAAGCGCGGCCGGCGGGCGACTTGAAGCTGCCCTCCTTGCGCTCGATGGTGACGCCGGCGTAGTTCGCGACCTTCTGGCGCGAGCCGGTGAGACGGTTGAAGAGCGCGGTCTTGCCGCAGTTCGGGTTGCCGAGCAGTGCGACCAGTGGAGTACGAGCAGCCACTTGTTGTTCCATGACTCCCATGCGTTCAATCCGCCTTGATCGAGTTGATCGAGACGAGGGCCGCTTCGAAGCGGCGCAGCGCGAAGGTCGACTCGCCGACCTTGACCGCCAGCGGACCACCCAGCACGCGCTTGAGCACGCGAATACGCTCGCCCGGCACGAAGCCCAGTTCCATCAGGCGGCGCTGGACGTCGATGCCGCCCTGCGCATGCGGCGCCAGCTGGACTACGGTGGCACTCTGGCCCGCTTTCAGCGAGTCGAGTGTGGACAGGGTGGGGGCTAGGGTCATGGCAGCTTCCAGATGGTTGTTGCGCTTATGAGACAGCGACAGGAATGATGCCGACATCATAAACCTAAATGCGAACTATTACTATTTGCAGCTTGTCATTGCCAGATAGAAAAGTACTAAAAATAGTGCAAACAGTTCGCAGAATTCGCTTGCTTTCGCGGCCGAGTTTACAGAAAATAGCAACGCAAATGAGAATGATTCGCATTTTTATAGTGTAATTAGCAAGGGTAGCTCTGATGATCGTCTGCGTCTGCAACAACATCTCCGACCGTGAAATCCGCCAGGCCGTCGATCTGGGCATCTCGTCGATCGCCGAATTGCGCAAGGAACTCGGCGTTGGCACCATGTGCGGCACCTGCGTCAGCTATGCGCGTGAAGTCCTGCATACCCATCTCGACAGCAAGACCACGATTACCGAAGTGCGCCGCCTCCCGCAAGCGGCCTGATACCAGATCCTGCCTCCCCCGCCTCGCCAGGCTGCGAGGCTTTTTTTTTGTCCGGGCGCCTTAAAAAGCCATTAATCCGGCAGCGTTATACTTCCCGCTCCCGGATTCTCCACAGCTCCCATGAACATCCTGCTCGTCGAGGACGACGCCATGCTCGCTGCCGCCATTCGCGAGCGCGCGCGGCAAGAAGGCCTGGTCCTCGACCACGCGGGCGACGCCGAAAGCGCGCGCCTGGCTTTGCTCGACAACGTCTATTCGGTGATCCTGCTCGACCTTGGCCTGCCGGGAGAGTCGGGCCTTTCCCTGCTGCGCGGCCTGCGCGCGGCGTACAACGCGACGCCGGTCATCATCCTGACCGCGCGCGCCCAGATGTCCGAGCGCATCGCCGGCCTGGATGCCGGCGCCGACGACTACCTCGTCAAACCTTTCGAATTCAGCGAGCTGTGGGCGCGCATGCGCGCCGTGACCCGGCGCAGCGAAGGCAAGACGGTGCCGACGCTCACCTGCCGCAACGTGGTGCTGGACGTGGCGCGCCAGGCCGTCACCTGCGACGGCCAGCCGGTGCCCCTGAGCGCCTACGAGTACCGTACCCTGCTCGTCTTCATGGAGCGCCCCGGCCACATCATCGCGCGCAGTCACCTGCAAACGCTGATCTATGGCGCGGACGGCGATGTCGAGAGCAATACGATCGCCGTCTTCATCCATCAGTTGCGGCGCAAACTCGGCGAAGACATCATCGAAACCGTGCACGGCCAGGGCTACCGCCTGGGCAAGGACGTGGCGTGAACTCGATCCGCGCCCGCGTGCGCCGCGTGTTCGGCCTGGCGCTGGCCTTTTGCTGGATCTGCGGCGGCGGCGTGGTTGCCATCTATACGGCCAGCAACGAGCACAGCCTGTGGGACGGCAAGCTGCAATCCTTCGGCACCCGTCTGCTGCTGTCGCTGCCGGCCGAGGAGATCAACGACGGCCCGTTCGGACCCAGCCTGGAGCTGCCGCCCTCGATGCAGCACGATCCCGGAAACTTCGCGATCCAGGTCTGGAGCAACGACCGCCGGCTCGTGATCCGCTCGCCGGCCGCGCCGGCGGCGCCGTTCCAGCCGACCTTCCGCAACGGCTTCGCCAGCCTGGAGGCGGGCGGCCAGACCTGGCGCGTGTACACGATCTCCGACCGCCACAGCCTGGTCTCGGTGCAGGTGGCCAACCTGCAAAGCGCGATCGACCGCGAGATGTATGGCGAGACGCTGACCGCGCTGGCGGCGATGACGGCGGTGCTGGTGCTGGTGGCGCTGCTGCTGCTGCATGCGCTGGACCGTTCGCTGCGTCCCTTGTCCGTGATCGAGCGCGCGCTGTTGCGGCGCAAGAACTTCGACCTGACACCGCTGCCGGTGGCGGCGCTGCCGGTCGAGCTGCGGCCCCTGGTCACCTCGTTCAACCACCTGCTGGTGCAGCTCGACAAGGCCGTGGCGAACGAACGCCGCTTCCTGGGCGACGCAGCCCACGAACTGCGCACGCCGCTGTCGGTGCTGCAAGCCCACGTCGACGTCGCCCTGCATGCGCGCAGCGATGCCGAGCGCGTGGAAGCGCTGCAGATGCTGCAGCAGGGTGTGCGGCGCAGCGCGCGCATGGCCGAGCAGCTGCTCGACGTGGCGCGGCTCGATGCGATGTCATGTTCGATCAGCACCGAAGCGCTCGACCTGGCGGTGGTGGTCGAGCATGTGGTGCATGAATATACCTATCACGCGCAGCGCCTCGGCTGCACGCTCGTCTCCGAGAAGGCGCCGGCGTGGGTAGAGGGCAATCTCGACGAGCTGGGGACCCTGCTGCGCAACCTGCTGGACAATGCGGTGCGCTTTGCGCGCGACGGCGGGCACGTAGCGGTCTCCTGCGGCGTGGGGCCCGAAGGGCCATGGCTGAGCGTGGCCGACGACGGTCCCGGCGTGCCCGAGGCCGAGCGCGCGGCCATCTTCCAGCGCTTCTATCGCTTGCCCGGCAGCCAGGGCCGCGGCAGCGGCATCGGCCTGTCGCTGGTGGCGGCCATCGCCCGCCTGCACGATGCGCGCGTCGAAACCGGGAATGGCTTGGCGGGAAAAGGCTTTGCAGTGCGCGTCGCCTTCCCTGTCCTTGCCGTCAAAACGCGTACAGATACCCCAGCTTGATGCTGCTCTCGGTGGAGCGTTCCACCAGCGGACTGTCCTTGATCTCGCTGCCCAGCGACTTGGCGCTGACGTCGATGAAGAAGTTGTGACGGCGCTGGAAGGCGTAGCCGAAGCGCACGCCGGCCTCGATCGCCTGCGACGAGTCGCCGCTGTAGGCGCTGCGGCCCGCGCGTGCCTCGTTGGCGCGCACGCCATAGTAGTAGTCGACGTAGTCCTTGTCGTACCACTCGGCCCCGATGCGCGGCGTGACGGTGACGGCGCCGCTGCGGAATTCGCGGTTCAGTTCCAGCTTGAAGCGCTTGCCCTCGGCGTCGCCGGTGGCGGCGGTGAATTCGCCGGCCACGCTCATGGCGCCGCTGCGCCAGATCGCGGCGCCGCCCAGCCACACGCCGCCCTTGCGCTCTTCCATGCCGGCGAGATAGGGCGAATCCTCGGCTTCGTAGCCGTCGTTGGCGTAGCGCGCGCGCAGGCGGAACTGCAGCGGGCCATATGAGGGCAGCTTGTAGTCGATGCGCGCGCCGAACACGCTCAGGTGCCTGCTCTCGTACAGCACCAGCGGCAGCGGGTCGACTTCGTCGTCGAAGTCGCGCAGCGGACTTTTATCGAAGCCGGCGCCGAAGCCGAGGCCCCACTGGGAGGTCTTGGGCGAGGCTTCGGCGGCGAGCTGCTCGGGGGCCACGACCTGGGCGGATGCCGGCACGAGGCAGGCAGGAACGACACAGGCCAGCGCCGTGGCCAGGATGCGAAAGGAGTGAAGTGCTTGGTTCATCGATGTCCTCTAACGGTGGGGCGAACCGCCTGTCGCCTATCCTGGCGGCGGGCGTGCCATGGCGCGCCACGGCAGGGAGAACAATGCCAAGCTGCGATTAATAGGTTTTTAACGCGGTTTTTAATGCGGGAAAGAAGCTGGAGATAATGGCCGAAAGCGGTGGAACGAGAAGCGGTCTCATTTCATTTTCGCGGTAGCGAGAAGCGTTATCAACGTGGAGTGAGAACGGTTTTTATTACGTCGCATTTTGTGGCTTTTTCTTCGATTTAATGCGCTTTTTTCGCCAATTTTCTCCCTTTTGAGGGCATATTTCGCCGGAGTGTTTGCTATCATTGAGTCCATTCAAAATCATCAGGGGCACTCCAAATGAAAGGCGATCAAAACGTTCTCCGTCTGCTGAACGCACAGCTGACCAATGAACTCACCGCAATCAACCAGTATTTCCTGCATGCGCGCATGTATCGCCATTGGGGCCTGGAAAAGCTGGGTAAAAAGGAATACGAAGAATCGATCGGCGAAATGAAGCACGCCGATAAGCTGATCGACCGCATCCTGATGCTGGACGGCCTGCCGAACCTGCAGGCGCTGCACAAGCTGATGATCGGCGAATCGACCCAGGAAATGCTGGAATGCGACCTGAAACTCGAACGCGGCGCGCAAGTGACCGTCAAGGAAGGCATCGCCGCCTGCGAAGCGGCCGCCGACTATGTGTCGCGCGACCTGTTCCTGATGATCCTGGAAGACACCGAAGAGCACATCGAGTGGCTGGAAACCCAGCTCGACCTGATCGTCAAGGTCGGCATCCAGAATTACCTGCAGAGCCAGATCGCTTCGTGATGTCATATGGCCGGCGGCGCCGTTTGGCGTTGTCGGCTGATCGCAAGAAATTGGGTTCCCGCCTCCGCAGGAACGACCCATTCAACGCGGCTGGAAGTTATCAGCGCCAGCGCGTCATCCACTTGTCGTAGAACCCCATATCCCTCGGCACCGCGCCGGGAATCGCGCAGATCGCGCCGGCGAATTCGTTCGCGCGCGACAAAGCTGTTTCCAGTGGCCAGCCGCGCATCCGTCCCAGCAGGAAAATCGCCGCAAAGGCGTCGCCCGCCCCCACCGTATCGATCACAAACGGCGGGGCCGGATGGTCGCGCTGGGTCAGGACCCGGCCCTCGCTGTCGAAGTACACCGAGCCGCGGTGGCCCAGGGTGACGATCAGGGCGTCGAGCGAAAACATCCTGAGCAATGCCTGGCACGAGGCATGCACCTCGTCGGCCGCCAGCGGCGGGTCGTCGGGCTTGATCTGGAAGTACCAGCCGAACAGCGCCTGCAATTCTTCTTCGTTGACCTTGACGATGTTCGCCGCCTGCAGCGAGCGGGTGACGCCGCGCTCGTCGTACTGGCCGTCGCGCAGGTTCAGGTCGAGGAAGCGCGTCGCCGTGCCGGCGGCGCCATCCAGTACGGCGCTCAAAGCGCCGCGCGACACCTCGTGGCGCTGGGCCAGCATGCCGAAATAGACGATGCCCGGCGTGACACCTTCCACGCTCGCCACCGCGGCGGCGCGGTCGATGAAGTCGTAGGCCTGGTTCGGCAGGATCGTGAAGCGGTGGCCGCGCGGGCCGCGCTCGACCAGCACGCGGCCGGTTTCTTCCAGCGGGTCGATCTGCAGCCCGGCCTCGCTCATGGCGAAGCGCTCGAACTCGGCGCGCACCAGCTGGCCGCTCTTGTCGTCGCCGATGCGGGTGATGCTGAGCACCGGCGCCATGAAGGCGGCCAGGTGGCGCGCCACGTTGAACGGCGCCCCGCCGACGACCTGCTCGGGCTGAAAATCGTCGACCAGCGCTTCGCCGAACACCACGGCGGTGGACATGCCCGGCACGCCGTTCATGCGAGGAAGGGGACGGTGTCCTTGAACGACTGGCGTTCGGACAGCTTGTCGAACAGGCGGGCCAGGTTCGGATAGTCGCCGCGCCAGTCGATGTCGGGGAAGCGGAAGGCGATCCAGCCCAGGGCGCAGCCGACGGCGACGTCGGCCAGCGAATAGTGGTTGCCGGCGCTGAAAGCCGACTCGCCGAGGCGCTCGGACATCACGCGCAGGCCGGCATGCACCTTGCCCCACTGGCGGGCGATCCACTCGGGGCTTTGCTGGGCCTCTGGGCGCAAGGTGGTTTCCAGGCGCACCAGCACGGCGGCGTCGAGCACGCCGTCGGCCAGGGCTTCCCAGACCTTGACCTCGGCCCGGTCGCGGCCGTTCGGCGGCAGCAGCTTGCAGACCGGGGTGAGCGTGTCGAGGTATTCGGCGATCACGCGCGAGTCGTACAGGGTGCTGCCGTCTTCCATCACCAGGCATGGAACCTTGCCCAGTGGATTCGTCTGCTGGATGGTGGTGTCGGCGGCCCAGACATTCTCCTGGATAAAGGAATAGTCGAGTTTTTTATCCGCCATCACGACACGGACCTTGCGGACGTAGGGGCTGGTGACAGAACCGATGAGTTTCATGGGAGGTCGCAGTTGGGAATTGAAACCCAGTATAGCATCGGGCCCTGCCGCAAAACCTGCGCTGTCGCCGCCCCAACACACTCCCGCACCGCAGCATGCGCAAGGGTTCGCCGCCCGTCCGGTGGTAAAATCCGCGTTTTTGACCGCCACTGCTGCCATGACCTCTACCGCCCTGTCCCCTACCTTGTCGGCCCTGTCCCCGCTCGACGGCCGTTACGCTTCGAAAACCGACAAGCTGCGCCCGATCCTGTCGGAAACGGGTTTCATGCACCACCGCGTGAAGGTCGAGATCGCGTGGCTGCAGGCGCTGTCGCAGGCCGGCTTTGCCGAGATCAAGCCGTTTTCAAGCGAAGCGATCGCTCACCTCGACAAGATGGCCGCCGAATTCGGCGAAAAGGATGCCGCCCGCATCAAGGAAATCGAGGCGGTCACCAACCATGACGTCAAGGCCGTCGAATACTGGCTCAAGGAACAGGTCAAGGACGTGCCGGAGCTGGTCGCGGCCAGCGAGTTCATCCACTTCGCCTGCACCTCGGAAGACATCAACAACACCTCGCACGGCATGATGCTCAAGGCCGCGCGCGACGGCGTGCTGCTGCCGGCCCTGCAGGCCATCATCGCCAAGCTGACCGAGATCGCCCACGCCAACGCGGCGCTGCCGATGCTGTCGCGCACCCACGGCCAGACCGCCAGCCCGACGACGCTGGGCAAGGAATTCGCCAACGTGGTCGCGCGCCTGCAGCGCGCCGTCAAGCGCATCGCCGACGTCGAGATCCTGGGCAAGATGAATGGCGCGGTGGGCAACTACAACGCCCACCTGTCGGCCTATCCGGAATTCGACTGGCCGACCTTCTCGAAGAACGTGATCGAACAACGGCTGGGCTTGACGTTTAATCCGTACACGATCCAGATCGAGCCGCACGACTACATGGCCGAGATGTTCGACGCCATCGCGCGCACCAACACCATCCTGCTCGACCTGAACCGCGACATCTGGACCTACGTCTCGCTGGGCTACTTCAAGCAGAAGCTGAAAGCCGGCGAGATCGGCTCGTCGACCATGCCGCACAAGGTCAACCCGATCGACTTCGAGAACTCGGAAGGCAACCTGGGCCTGGCCAATTCGGTGCTGCGTCACATGGCCGACAAGCTGCCGGTCTCGCGCATGCAGCGCGACCTGACCGATTCGACGGTGCTGCGCAATATCGGCGTCGGCTTCGGCTACGCCCTGCTGGCCTACGACAGCTGCCTGCGCGGCCTGAACAAGCTGGAGGTGAACGCCGCCCGCCTGGAGCAGGACCTGGACGCGAACTGGGAAGTGCTGGCCGAGCCGGTGCAGACCGTGATGCGCCGCTACGGCATCGCCAACCCGTACGAGCAGCTGAAGGAACTCACCCGCGGCAAGGGCATCACCCGCGAAGCGCTGCGCGAGTTCATCGGGACGCTGGCCGTGCCGCAGGAAGCCAAGGACCTGATGCTGGCGATGACGCCGGCGAACTACACCGGCCTGGCGGCCAAGCTGGCAGCCGACATCTAAGCGTTATCCTCCGCACGTCGTTCCTGCCAGTGGCAGGAACGACGTTCAGGGGCCGACAAAAGAACAGCATCTACGCTGCTCTCAATAATCCCACCTTACCTTGACGCCCACCCGGCGCTCGAACTGGGCCCAATACGTGCTGGAGCCAAACTCCACATGCCCGCCATTCAGGTTCTCGCCATACACCGACAAGGCCACGCCCGGCCGCACACGCCAGCCGAAGCGCGCATCGAGCGCCGTGTACGACGCCACCCGTGAGGCCGGCATCTCGCCCACCCGGCGTACTGTGACGTCGATCTCGCGCGCGTCGTCGATGTTGTAGCTCGATCGCAGTTGCGCCGTATGCGAGGGGTCGCGCCGCGCCGTCTGCAGGCGCGCCACGTCGTTGCCGCCGGGCTTGAGGTGCAGGCGCTGGTGCAGCGCGGTCCAGCCGGCCGACAGGCGCCAGCGCGGCATCGGCTGCCAGCTGCCCCAGGCTTCGATGCCGCTGGCACGGCCTTCCATCAGGTTGTCGAACAGCAGATAACTGCCGCTGGGATCGAGTTCTTGCGTGCGCAGGTGATAGTAGTCGTTATGGAACAGCGTGACCGAATACGACAGCGCCGCCGTCGGTTGGCCGCGGTAGCCCAGCTCGATCACGCGCGCCACTTCGCTGCGCACCCTTGGCCCGCCACGCAGGATGTATGGCGGCTGCCCCGGCACCCAGGCGTCGGCGTCCAGCCGCGCCGGCGCGCGCACGGTGCGCGCCGCGGAGGCCCAGAAGGCGTGCTGCGGCGACATGCGCCACGACAGGCGCGCGCTCGGCAGCCACTCGACGCCGGTGTAATGGTTGTACTCGGCGCGTCCACCCAGCGTCAGTCGCCAGGCGTCATCCAGTGCGATCTCGTCCTGCACGAACAGGCTGCCCCAGCGCTGGTTGGTGTCGGCCGGCAGGAAGGCCACGTACTGGGTGTTACCGACGCGGTCGCGCGTCTGGCGGTAGTTGGCGCCCCACATCAGCCCATGGCGGCCGGCGACCGGCAGCGTGTGCTGGAACTGCAGGTCGGCCGTGGTCAGGCGCTCGCTGAACAAGGGCGGCGATTCGCGCACCGTGTGATCGAGGTAGGCCTGGACGGCGACGTCGCCACCGTCCGCGAGCTGGCGCTGCCAGCGCGCGGTCAGGTTGGCGCCGTCGGAGCGCACGCGATCGAGATCAAGGGGACCGCCCGGCACCGCGATTTCTCCCGGCTGCGGCTGGTCGAGCCGCCCCTGGTAGACGTTGCCGGTCACCGAATAACGTTCGCCGCCCTGCTCCCAGTCGGCGCGCACGCCGGCATGGCTGCGCCGGTAGCGGTCGTCGATGCGTCCGCCGCCGACCCGGTCGCTGTTGTCGCGGCGGGTGAATTTGCCGTAGGCGCGCCAGGCCACGCCGCCAGTGCTCGTGCCGCCCTGGCGGAAGGCGGCGCCGCCGCTGCCGTCATTCGCGCCCTGCAGCGCCAGCATGCCGCCCTGGGTGTCGCGCGCCGACCGGGTCGTGATGTTGATGACGCCGTTGACCGCGTTCAAGCCCCACATGACGCCGCCCGGCCCGCTCACCACTTCGATGCGTTCGACGTCTTCGAGCAGCACGTCCTGGGCGTCCCAGAACACGCCCGCGAACAGCGGCGTGTACACCGAACGGCCATCGATCAATACCAGCAGCTTGTTCGACAGCACGCTGCTGCCGCTATTCTGGCCGCGCGCGCTGATCGAATAGGCATAGCCGTTGATGCGCGCCACGTGCAGATTGGGCGCTAGGCGCAGCGCCTCGGGCAGCGAATCGGCGCCGGAGCGGCGGATGTCGTCGGCCGTGATCACGAACACGGCCGCCGGCGCATCCTGCAGGCGCTCGGGCCGCTTCGAGACCGAAGTCACCTGGATATTGGCCAGTTCCTCGATCGAGAGGTCAGCAAGGTCGTCCTGCCCGCCAGGGGCAGCGATGGCTGGCAGGGAGAGCCATACAACTGTGCTCGTAGCCAACAAAATGTGCCGACAGCAATAATTAATAAATGCGCTCATAACCGGATTTTACATTCGGTCGAGCTGCATGGTGCATGTTTTACAAGTCCGTGCTAGTGTTTGCGACAGAAATTCAAGCACGGCAGCACAGTGATCGCTTTTTTGCTATAGTTGGTTAGTTCTAACTCGTACTAGTTACCTAGAGACAACATGCGCCGTTATACGATGCCCGCAATCGTGCTGCACTGGCTGATCGCCATCGCCATCATCGGCACCTTCACGCTCGGCCTGGTCATGACCGACATCCAGGGCATCAGCATGGCCAAGATCCGCTACACCAACTGGCACAAATGGGCCGGCGTCACCGTGCTCGGCCTGGCCGCGCTGCGTCTCCTGTGGCGCCTGTTCAACCACCCGCCGCAATACGTCGACGACATGCCGGCCTGGCAGCGCGGCGCCGCCCATGGCCTGCACGTCCTGCTGTACGTGCTGATGTTCGCGGTGCCGCTGTCGGGATATTTCTTCAGCCTGGCGGCCGGCTTCCCGGTCGTGGTTTTCGGCGAGATCCCGCTGCCGGTGCTGATCGGCCCCGATCCCGAGCTGCGCGCCGTGCTGCGCGGCGTGCACTACTGGCTCAATATGCTGCTGGCCGGCCTGGTCGCCCTGCACGTGCTGGCCGCCTTCAAGCACCTGCTGGTCGACCGCGACGGCGTGATGCAGCGCATGCTCCCCATCCCTACCCCGAAGGAAAAACAATGAAACCATTCAAGGCCCTGCTGGTCGCGACCCTGGTCGGCGCCAGCGCCCTCGCCATTGCCGTCCCGCTCAAGACCGATCCGGCCAAGAGCAGCGTCTCGGCCGTGTTCAAGCAGATGAACGTGCCGGTCGAGGCGCCATTCCGCAGCTTCAGCGCCGCCATCGACTACGACGCGGCCAAGCCGGCCGCTTCGAAAGCGAGCGTCGAGATCAATACCGCCAGCTTCGACATCGGCGACCCGATGTACAACAAGGAAGTCGCCAAGAAGGAATGGTTCAATTCGGCGCAATTCCCGAAGGCCAGCTTCGTGTCCACCAGCATCGCACCAGGCGGCGCCGGCAAGCTGAACGTGTCGGGCAAGCTGACCCTGAAGGGAAAAACCGCCGACGTCACCTTCCCGCTGGCGGTCAAGGCCGAAGGCGGCAAACAGGTATTCGAGGGTCAGCTGCCGATCAAGCGGCTGGCCTTCAACATCGGCGAAGGCGAGTGGAAGGACACGAGCATGGTCGCCGATGAAGTCGTCATCAAGTTCCGCGTCACCGCGGCGCCGTAAGTTTCACCACCACCACACTCACAAGGGACATCACTACATGAAGATCAAGCACCTGATCGCGGCCGCCGCCGCCCTCGCCGCCAGCACCGCCTTCGCCGCGCCGGTCACCTATGACATCGAGCCGAACCACACCTACCCGAGCTTCGAGGCCGACCACATGGGCCTGTCGGTATGGCGCGGCAAGTTCAACTCGTCGAAGGGCACCGTGACCCTCGACCGCGAAGCCAAGACCGGCTCGCTGGACATCACCGTCGACATCAACAGCATCGACTTCGGCCACGAGAAGATGAACGAGCACGCCAAGAAGCCGGACATTTTCGATGCCGCCAAGTACCCGACTGCGACCTTCAAGTCGAAGTCGATCAAGTACACCGGCGACGTGCCGACCTCGGTCGACGGCGAGCTGACCCTGCACGGCGTGACCAAGCCGCTGACCCTGCAGATCAACAAGTTCAAGTGCATCATGCACCCGATGCTCAAGAAGGAAGCCTGCGGCGCCGACGTGGTGGGCACCTTCAAGCGCGACGACTTCGGCATCAGCTTCGGCCTGCCGAACTTCTCGCCGGAAGTGAAGCTGGCGATCCAGGTCGAAGCCGTCAAGCGCTGATCGATCGCACCAAATGAAAAGCCCCGCCGGTGCGAACCGGCGGGGCTTTTTTACGTGCGTTTCAGCGCGGTGCGATCAGCGTCCGTCGCGATCGAAATCACCCGGAATCGCGCGCTCGACGCGGTGCCAGCCGGCGCGGGTCGCCGACTTGGCCTGGTCCCACTTCAGGCGCGAGTTGCCCTTCGAGCGTTCCCATTCGCCGGCCAGGTGGCTTTCGTTGGCGTCATAGCCGCCATCGTATTTGCCATAGCTGTTGTAGCCTAGCGCATATGCCGGCGCGTAGTCGTCGTAGGTGTAGCCCGGCGTGTAGTACGGCTGGGTCTGGTACTGGGTGCGCCAGTACTCGTTTTCCTCGTGCGGATTGACCATGTGGCCGACGCCCTTGCCGGCCGCGCCGCCCGCCAGGCCGCCGATCGCCGCGCCCGCCGCCACGCCCAGTGGGCCGGCCGCGGCGCCGATGATCGCGCCCGCGGTCGCGCCGCCACCGGCGCCCACGCCCTGCGCCAGGTTGTGGTCGTGCAGTTCGTCGCCAACCTTCGGATTGACGACTTCGCCCGCGCCGCGGCCGGCCGCGCCGCCGGCCAGGCCGCCGACCACGGCGCCCGCCGCCATCCCGATCGGACCGCCGACGGCGCCGACCGCCGCACCGGCGGCTGCGCCGGTGCCGGCGCCCACGCCCTTGGCCAGGTGGTGTTCGGCCAGGTCGTCGCCGGCCTTCGGATTGACCACTTCGCCCACGCCCTTGCCGGCGATGCCGCCAGCCACGCCACCGACCACGGCGCCGGTCACGGTGCCGATCGGACCGGCCACGGTGCCGACCGTGGCGCCCAGCGCCGCGCCACCCGCGATGCCCAGGCCGGCGCCGATCACGTGCGAGCCGCCCTGCTTGGTCCAGGATTCCTGGATGTGGGCCGCGTCTTCGTCGGAGCGGGTGTGCACGCCCATCACGATGCCGCCGTTCTTGATGCCTTCTTCATAGTGCTTGGCGCGTTCTTCGGGGATGCCGGCGCCGATCAGCGCGCCGATCAGGCCACCGGTGATGCCGCCCGCGCCGGCGCCGGCCAGGGCTGCCGCCAGTGGGCCGGCGACGACCACGCCCAGGCCCGGCAGCACCAGGGTGGTGCCGACCGCCGCGATCCCGGCCAGCACGGCGCCGATGGTGCCGCCGATGCCGGCGCCGATGCCCGCGCCTTCGGCCGCCTTGCTGCCCAGTTCCGTATCCTTGTCGGCGAAATGGGTGGTGCGGGTGGTGTCGGACATCAACAGGTTGACGTCGTCGCGGGTATAGCCGCGATCGGACACGGTGCCATAGGCGCGTTCGGCGCTGGCGCGGTCGGGGAACAGGCCGGTGACCATGCGCTGGTTCTGGTACTGACGATTGGTGTCGTAGCTGCTCATGTCGAATCCTTTCTGGTGGTTGGGGTGGCCAGGCGCTGTCGAAGCGGCACTGCCAAGGATGTCCACCATATGCCCATGAGCTGCATGGCTCTGTTCGATGACGCACGGTTGACACGGAACTGCGGACATGCGGCCGACGCGGCCACGATCGACCGGACCGGTGCATGAACAGCGATGCAAAAACGCTATCTAACGTGAGTTGCCGCACCGACCTGATGGGGGCGCATCTCTAGACTTTTTCCCATGGTCACGGCAATTGTTGGGCCTGGGGGTATGTCTTTTTACTTGAGGAGGAAGCAACCATGTTATTCATCATCTGGATCGTCGTCGGCGGCATCCTGGGCTGGCTTGCCAGCATGGTCATGAAAACCGACGCAGAGCAAGGCATCATTCTTAACGTCGTGGTGGGTATCGTCGGCGCCTTCCTGGGCGGCTGGCTGCTGTCGCCGCTGTTCGGCACCGGCACCATCAACTCGGACGACTTCAGTGTCGCTTCGCTCCTGGTCTCGTTCCTGGGCGCGGTCATCCTGCTGGCCATCGTGAATCTGCTGCGTCGCGGTCGCGTTCGTTAATGAGTACGAAACGCCATCTGTAAAAACCAACGCCACGTGCGTTGGTTTTTTTTCCTCTGTGGTCTTATTGATGAGCCCAAAAATGTTCTGGACAGTGTTGATTACCGTCGCCGCGACCCTCGTGCTCGGCGTCCTCGCGCTGAACTTCATGCCGAGCGAAAAGCAGATCGAGCGGCAGCTGCCCCGGCAGTACGATACCCACGACCCGCAATTTCGCCGCTCGATGGGTGTGCTGCTCGGTCCCCCTATTCTCGAAGGAAACAAGGTCGAGGCCTTGATCAATGGCGACCAGATCTTCCCCGCCATGCTGGCCGCGATCCGCCAAGCGCAAAAGTCGATCAACCTGGAAACCTATATCTACTGGTCGGAATCGATCGGCAAGGAATTTTCCGAAGCGCTGTCCGAGCGCGCCCGCGCCGGCGTGAAGGTCCACGTCATGCTCGACTTCATGGGCGGCATGAAGATGGACAATGCGCTGGTGGACGAAATGAAAAAGGCCGGCGTGCGCGTGCAGCGTTATCACAAGCCGGTCTGGTGGAAGCTGGCGCGCATGAACAACCGCACCCACCGCAAGCTGCTGGTCATCGACGGCAAGATCGGCTTTACCGGCGGGGTCGGCATCGCCGACCAGTGGCGCGGTAATGCCGAGGACGAAAATCACTGGCGCGACAGCCATTTCCGCATCGAAGGCCCGGTAGTCGGCCAGATCCAGGCGGTGTTCAACGACAACTGGACCAAGGCCACCGGCATGGTGCTGGACGGCCCCGACTACTTCCCGGCGCTCGAGCCGAAAGGCACGATGCCGGCCCAGATGTTCTCGAGCTCGCCGACCGGCGGCAGCGAGAGCATGCACCTGATGTACCTGATGTCGATCACCGCCGCGCGCGAGACGATCGACCTGTCGGCCGCCTATTTCGTGCCGGACGACCTGACCATCCGCACCCTGATCGCGGCCGCGAAGCGCGGCGTGCGCGTGCGCCTGATCACGCCGGGCCCGATCATCGATTCCGACCTGGTCAAGGCCGCCTCGCGCGACCGCTGGCCCGAGCTGCTCGACGCCGGGGTGCAGATCTCGGAATACAAGCCGACCATGTACCACGTCAAGACGCTGATCGTCGACAAGCTGCTGGTGTCAGTGGGCTCGACCAACTTCGACAACCGCTCGTTCAGCATCAACGACGAGGCCAACCTGAACGTGCTGGACGAAAGCTTCGCAGCGCAGATGAGCGAGATCTACGAACAGGACTGGGCGCGCGCCACGCCGGTGACCGAGCACAAGTTCGCGCAGCGCCCGTGGTGGCAGCGCTTCAGCACCTGGGCGGTGTCGCTGGTCGACAAGCAGCTGTAGTAAACACGGCGAAACGAGGGAAAAACGGAATTTGCTTGCGCGGTCGAAATAGCGGTTGACGATCCATCATGGGATTACCATACTCATGGACGCTTCAAGTGAGTATCCCCTTCCCAACCAAGATTACGCGCATGAAAAAAACCCTTCTCTCGCTCGCCATCCTGAGCAGCTTCGCCGCCCACGCGGACGAAGGCATGTGGATGCCGCAACAGCTGCCACAAGTGGCCAAGCAACTGAAAGCCGCCGGCCTCAAGCTGGACCCGGCCAACCTGACCAAACTGACCGAGTTCCCGATGGGCGCCATCGTCAGCCTGGGCGGCTGCTCGGCTTCCTTCGTGTCGCCGCAAGGCCTGGTGGTCACCAACCACCACTGCGTCTACAACAGCATCGCCGTCAACTCGACCCCGGAGCGCGACCTGCTGAAGAACGGCTTCCTGGCCAAGACCATGGCCGAGGAACTGCCGGCTTCGCCAGGCAGCCGCATCTTCGTGACCGACGAGGTCACCAACGTCAGCAACCAGGTGATCACGCCAGAAGTGGCCAAGCTGACCGGCAAGGCCCGCATCGACGCCATCGAAAAGAACCAGAAAACCCTGGTGGCGGCCTGCGAACAGGAAGCCGGCTACCGCTGCACCGTGGCCAGCTACTACGGCGGCCTGGAGTTCTATCGCCTGAAGCAGCTCGAGATCCGCGACGTGCGCCTGGTGCACGCGCCGGCCGACGGCGTCGGCAAGTTCGGCGGCGACACCGACAACTGGATGTGGCCGCGCCACACCGGCGACTACGGCTTCTACCGCGCCTACGTGAGCCGCGACGGCAAATCGGCCGAGTTCTCGAAGGACAACGTGCCGTACAAGCCGAAGCACATCATCAAGCTGGCGCAAGACCACGCCAAGGAAGGCGACTTCGTGATGGTGCTGGGCTACCCTGGCCGCACCAACCGTCACCGCCTGCCGTCCGAAGTGGCCTTCACCTTCGACTGGAACTACCCGGCCTTCGTGCAAGCATCTGGCGAGACCCTGGCCATCATCGACCGTGAAACGAAGAACGACCCGGCCGCGCGCCTGAAATACGCCGGCCAGATCGCCGGCGTGAACAACTACTACAAGAACCGCAAGGGCATGCTGGTCTCCTACCAGAGCAGCGACTTCTTGCAGCGCAAGACCGCCGAGCACAATGCGCTCAAGGCCTGGGTGAATGCCGATGCATCGCGCAAGGCGCAGTACGGCGCCGACATCGAAGCGGCCGAAAAGCTGATCGCCGAGCGCGACGCCGGCACCAGGAAGGGCTTCTTCCTGACCTACTCGCAGCCGAAGTTCCTGACCTCGGCGCGCACGCTGTATCGCCTGGCCAATGAACGCGCCAAGCCGGACACCGAGCGCAAGACCGGCTACCAGGACCGCGACCTGCCGCGCCTGACCTCGGTCATCGAAGGCCAGGACCGCACCTACGACGAAAAAGTCGACAAGGCGCTGGTGCTGAACTTCCTGAAGCAATACAACGCGCAACCGGCCGCCGAGCATGATGCGGCGTTCGACGCCGCCCTGGGCATCAAGCCGGGCATGAGCGAAACCGAACTGAAGTCGGCGCTGGACCGCATCTATTCCGGTTCCAAGCTGGCCAGCAAGGAAGAGCGCACCGCCTGGCTCAAGAAGTCGCCGGCCGACTTCAAGGCCTCGAACGACAGCTTCATCAAGGCCGCGGTCGCGATGTACGACGCCGACATCAAGGACGAGGAAAAAGGCGAGGAATCGGCCGGCAAGATCCAGCAAGCCTACGGCAACTACATGAAGGCCAAGATCGCCTACATGAACAGCCGTGGCCAGGCCGTCTACCCGGACGCCAACAGCACCTTGCGCGTCACCTTTGGCAAGATCGCCGGCCGCGACGTGGGCGCCGACGGCACCACCGGCTGGACCGCCTTCACCACCGTGTCAGGCGTGACCGCCAAGCACACCGGCGAAGGCGAGTTCGATGCGCCGGACAACCAGCTGGCCGCGATCCAGGCGAAGAACTTCGGCAAGTACCTTGACCCGAAGCTCAAGACCCTGCCGGTCAACTTCCTGGCGACGCTGGACATCACCGGCGGCAACTCGGGTTCGGCCGCGCTGAACGCCAAGGGCGAGCTGATCGGCCTGGCCTTCGACGGCACCCTGGATTCGATCATCTCGGACTGGGACTTCAACAACAAGATGACCCGTTCGATCCAGGTCGACACCCGCTACATGCTGTGGAATATGAAGGAAGTCGACAAGGCGGATAATCTGCTGAAAGAGATGAACGCGCTGTAATCGTTCTTTTCTCTTCCGAAGGCCGCGTCACCGCAAGGGGCGCGGCCTTTTTCATGGGGTTTTGTACCGGTCATTCCCCGGATTTGCCCGTCTGTCGCGATCGCCGCGACCGAGCGCTGTGCGCCCGCTAGACTGGATGCATAAAAACGATGGGAGAGCGATATGAAGAACACCCTGATCTGCTGCCTGGCCGCGCTGGGCATGCTGTGCGGGAGCGCCGCCGCACAGGACAATATCGACGCGAAGCGGCTCGCCGGCGCGCGCGCCGCGGTCGAAGACCTGCAGCGCATCGTGGCCCAGCATGGCGTGCAGGATTCCTATAAAACCCGCATCGGCGGCATCGACCAATGGATCAATGTGCGCGGCCAGGACCGCGCCAACCCGATGATCCTGTTCGTGCACGGCGGCCCGGCCTCGCCCATCACGCCGACCATGTGGCAGTTCCAGCGCCCGATCGAGGAATTCTTCACGGTTGCCAACTACGACCAGCGCGGCGCCGGCAAGAGCTATGGCGAGACCGATCCCGCCATCGTGGGCGAGACGATCCGCATCGAGCGCTACGTCGACGACCTGATCGAGGTGGCCGAACACCTGCGCGGGCGCTACGGCCAGCAGAAGCTGGTGCTGATGGCGCACAGCTGGGGCACCGTGATCTCGATGGCGGCGTCAATGAAACGACCCGACCTGTTCCACGCCTATGTCGGCATCGGCCAGGTGATCAGCGTGCGCGAGAATGAACGCATCAGCTTCGAATATGCGCTGGAACAGGCGCGCATCCACGACGACAAGGAGGCGCTGAAGGAGCTGCAGGCCATCGCACCCTATCCCGGCAACCAGCCGATCACGCGCGAGCGCATCGTGGCCGCGCGCAAGTGGCCGCAGCACTACGGGGGCCTGTCGGCCTGGCGCAGCGAATCGACGTATTTCTTCAAGGGCCCGCTGCTCTCGCCCGACTACACGATGGACCAGGTCAAGGCCATCGACGCCGGCAGCCTGCTCACGCTGGGCCGGCTGCTGCCGGAATTCGTCGAGGTCGACTATTCGAAGGTGAAGGAATTCCCGGTGCCGGTCGTGATGTTCCTGGGCCGCCACGACTATACGACGCCGACCGCGCCGACTGAAGCCTGGCTGGCGCAGGTAAAGGCGCCGTCGAAGCGGGCGGTCTGGTTCGAGCGTTCGGCGCACATGGCGCCGTGGGAAGAGCCGGGCAAGACCCTGGTCAGCCTGCTGGAGTATGTGCGGCCGCTGGCGAAGTAGAACGCATCATCGCCGTCAGCTCGCTTGCTACCTGCTGGCCCAGCTGGTAGATGTGAAAGCCGTCGACGAAGCCGTGGTGGGCCTGCACCGAGAACGGCAACACCAGCTTGCCGTCGGCGCCATCCCGGAAACGGCCCCAGGCCAGCGAAGGGATGTCCGAGCGGCCAACGCGGGTCGTCGGATGCTGGATCGAGGTGAACTCGAGCCATGGGATGCAGGTGACGAACACCTGGTCCTTGGCGTCGCGCGGCGACAGGGTGGTGTAATGCTGGTTCAACCCGGTCATGTTCGACGCGGCGATGCCGGCCGCACGACCGCGCGCGACGAACTCACGCAGGTCGTCCGACCAGTCGAAGGTCGCGAAATTGAGGTCGTCGTTGAGGTTCTTGACGGTGAACGATGGAATCAGCCGCTCGATGCGGATCACTTCGTCGTCGTGGATGCGGTAGCGGAAGTTCTCGATCTTCAGGACCGAGCGCAGCACCGCGCACAGCAGCACGTGGAAGGGCGCCAGGCCCTGCTCCTTGCACCAGGGCCGGAAGTCCGGCAACTCGAGCGGAAAGCACAGGTTGACCGACGGGCTGTCCATGCCGTCGAACAGCGCGAAACGATCGCGCCGCTGTTCGAATTTGTCCACGCAGTTCTCTTTCTTACTTTGCCTTGTTCAGGCGGCTGTTGCGCATGCCGTAGGCGAAGTAGGCCACGACCGCCACGCCCATCCAGATAAAGAACACGCGGAAGGTCGCTGGCGACAGGTCCTTCATGATGTACAGGCAGGCCAGCACCGACAGGCCCGGGATCACGTAGGGGCCGAACGGCACGCGGAAGCCAGGTGGCGCATCAAGCCCCTGGCGCTTGCGGATCACCGGCACCGCGATCGAGACCACCATGAAGGCGGTCAGCGTGCCCATGCTCACCATATCCCACAAGAAGGTGGAGTCGACGCTGCCGGCCACCAGGCCCACCACCAAGCACACGATGATCGTATTCTTCACCGGCGCCTGGGTGCGGGCGCTCACCTTCTGGAACACTTGCGGGATCAGGCCGTCGCGGCTGATCGCGTACAGGATGCGGGTCTGGCCGTAGATCGTCACCAGGGTCACCGAAAACACCGACACCACCGCGCCGGCCGACAGCACCAGCGCCGGCCAGGCCTGGCCGGTCACGTTCTGCAGGATCACCGCCAGGCCGGCCTGCTGGCCTTCGAACATATGGGCCGGCTGGGCGCCCATGGCGGCCACCGCGACCAGCATGTAGAACACGGTCACGATGATCAGGGCGGCCAGGATCCCGATCGGCACGTTGCGGCGCGGGTCCTTCACTTCTTCGCCGGCGGTGGCGATGGTGTCCAGGCCGATGAAGGAGAAGAACACGGTGCCGGCGGCGGCGGTCACGCCGGCCATGCCGGCATAGCCCGAGGCCTCGTTCATATTGAAGAAGGGCTGGAAGTTGTCGGCATTGAAGCCGGTGAAGGCGATCGCGGCGAAGAACACCAGGATCGCCAGCTTGATGATCACCATGATGGCGTTGGTGGTGGCCGACTCCTTGGCCCCGCGCACCAGCAGGAAGCCGCACATGATGACCAGCAGGATCGGCGGCAGGTTGATGTTCCCCGGATGGAAGGTCACGTTATGGTGGTCCGAGACGAACATCGGCGAACGCAACTGCTCCGGTATCTGCCAGTTGAAGGCATTCATCAGGAAGTTGTTCAGGTAGTCTGACCAGCCGATCGAGGTGGCGCTGGCCGCCAGCCCGTATTCGAGCAGCAGGCAGGCGGCGACGATGAAGGCCGCGAATTCGCCGACGGTGGCGTAGGCGAAGGAATACGAGGAGCCCGAGGCAGGGACGCGACCGGCCAGTTCGGCGTAGCACAGCGCGGTCAGGCCGGCGGTGAGCGCCGCCAGCAGGAAGGACAGCACGACCGCTGGCCCGGCCTTCGGCACCGCTTCGACCATCGTGAAGAAGATGCCGGTGCCGATCGTGGCGCCGACGCCGATCATGGTCAGGGGGAACAGGCCGAGCGAACGATGCAGGCCGGGTACGGCGCCGGCGACGCCGACGCTGGCGGTTTCCTCGTGATGGCGTGCTGCCGATTTGGTGCGTAACAGCTTCTGGCCCAGGGTCTGGTTCACGGCGAGTCCTTCGATGCGCGGTAGTGATCGCGGCGACGGCCGCAGCTCAACAGTCTCAAAAACGAAGTTGCGATTATAGGTGAGTCCGCCTCCCTCGCAATAAATAGTTTAAATAAGGTGCATCCAAAGAGCATCTTTGATAGAATTCTTCCGTCGACTTACCGTTGCCCGCACGCGAAGACCATCAGGCGGGCTTTTTTCAGCACCAAAATATGCTTTTAAACTGCATCTAATAAGGACCCTCCATGATTTCTGCCGCTTCCCGCCCCTATATCGACGCTTCGGTTCCCGTCCTGCGCCAGCACGGTCCGGCCATCACGACCACCTTCTACGCCAATATGTTCAGGGCCCACCCGGAGCTGCGCAACCTGTTCAATATGGGTAACCAGGCCAGCGGCGTGCAGCAGCAGTCGCTCGCCTCGGCGCTGTTCGCCTACGCCGCCAACATCGACAACGCCGCCGCCCTCGGCCCGGTGGTCAGCCGCATCGTGCACAAGCACGTCTCGGTCGGCCTGACCGCCGCCCACTATCCGATCGTCGGCTTCCACCTGCTGGGCGCGATCAAGTCGACCCTGGGCGATGCCGCGGTCGACCCGCTGATGAAGGCATGGGAAGAAGCCTATGGCTCGCTGGCCAAGGTCTTCATCGACGCCGAAACGAAGATGTATGCGGATGCCGGCATCGAAGCGGGCTACCTGCGTCCGATGCGCGTGACGGAGGTCGTGCAGGAAAGCGAGAACGTGCTGTCGATCCGCTTCGTGCCGCAGGATGGCGAGGCGCTGCCGCCGTTCAAGGCCGGCCAGTACGTGAGCGTGGAAGCGATCTTCGACGACGGGTTCCGTCAGCTGCGCCAGTACAGCCTGTCGGATGCGCACGGCGTCGATTCGATGCGCATCTCGGTCAAGCGCGAAGAGGGCAACGACAACGTCCCGGCCGGCGCCGTGTCGAACTGGCTGCACCGTAACGTGGAGGCGGGCGACATCCTGCAGGTCAGCCATCCGTTCGGCGATTTTTTGCCGGATACCGAGTCCGACGAGCCGGTGGTGCTGCTGTCGGCCGGCGTGGGCATCACGCCGATGATCGGCGCGCTGAACCGCATCGCCCTGGTCAATCCGCAGCGCCGCGTGATCTTCGCGCACGCCGCGCGCTGCCCCGAGCATCATCCGCACCAGCTCGATATCGCCGCCGCCAGGGCGCGCATGCCGAACCTGCAGGTGGTGACCTTCCATGAACAGGACAGCGCTCCCGACGCCCTGCCCGGCTTCATGGACCTGGCGCGCCTGCCGAAGTGGCCGCGCAGCGAGACCAATGTCTATATGTGCGGCCCGCTGCCGTTCATGCAGGCGCAGTGGAATGCGCTGCTGGAAGACGGCGCCCCGGCGAGCCGCCTGCACCGCGAGGTGTTCGGTCCGGACCTGCTCGACAACCTGCTTTGATCAGTCCAGCAGGTGCACCCGGTCGCCGGTGACGCTGCGCTGGGCCGGGTGGCCATACACGCGGATGCCGCCCGAGCCCGAGGTGCGGGCGAACAGCGACTGCTTCACGGTGGCGCGGATGCCGCCGGCGCCGCTGGCGCCGAGGTCGGCGTCTTCGGTCCTGAGGTCGGCCAGGTCGACGTTGGCCGAGCCGCTCACGCGGGCGCTCAGCGAGCGCACCGCGCCACTGGCGTCGAGCGAGCTCGATCCGCTCAGCTCCATCCGCGCATGATCCCCTTTCACCTGACCCAGGCGCATGCGGCTCGATCCCGACAGGGTCGCGTCGATGCCCTCCAGCTGCAGGCGGCTCGCGTCCAGCAGGCCCGAGCCGCTGGAACGCGCATTCAGGTTGCCCACCTTGCCCGCGAGGCGCACTTCGGACGAACCGCTCCTGCGCACGTCGAGCGGCGCGCCATTCAAGTCGCTCACCTCGACGCGGGTGGCGCCGGAAGCGCGCACTTCACTCAAGCGCGGCGTGGTGTACACGATGCGCAGCGGTGTCTTGCTGCGCAGGCTCTTCTCGGAATAGATGCGCAGGGTGTCGCCCTGGGTCTCGGTGCGGATCAGCGACAGCAGGTTGCTGTCCGCCTCCACCACCAGCGACGGCGCCGGGCCGACGCGCACCTCGACCGGCAGCGCACCGCTCACATCCAGCGCCGGCAGGCTGCCGATCGCGCGCTGGTCGCGCGCAGCCACGCCGTCGCCCTCCTTCGAGTCGCTGCTCCACGCCGTGTGCACGCGGGTGTCCCCGTCGCCCGGGGCGACGATGATGGCGCAGCCGGAAAGAACGGCAAGGGAAGCAAGGGCGATGAGGGTACGCATGGCAGTCCAATCAGGTTGTTGTTCGAGTGATGCCACTCTAGCAAGCGCCCTGTTGCGCCGCCATCTGCATGCGACAAAGTGCAGTAACGGCGCGCTGGACTGCAGAAAAACGGCGCGAACGGATCAGCGCTGGCCGAGCCGCGTATCGCCGAACAGTTCCTTGTGCTCGCGCGGCTGCGAACGCCAGTACTGTGGTGGCGCGACCACCTGGTCGCCCAGCTCGGCCGCCGCATGCCAGGGCCAGCGCGGGTCGTACAGCATGGCGCGCGCCAGGGCGATGACGTCGGCCTGGTCGTTCTGGAGAATCTCTTCCGCTTGCCTCGCCTCGGTGATCAGGCCAACGCCGATGGTCGGCAGGCCGGTTTCACGCTTGATGCGCTCGGCGAATTCGATCTGGTAGCCCGGCCCCAGCGGAATCTGCTGGAGGGGCGAGACGCCGCCGGTCGAGACGTGGATGAAATCGCAGCCCTGGGCCTTGAGCGCGTGCGCGAAACGCACGCTCTGTTCCAGGTCCCAGCCACCCTCGACCCAGTCGGTGGCTGAGATGCGCATCCCCACCGTCATTCCAGGCACCGCCGCGCGCACGGCGGCCAGGACCTCGAGCGGGTAGCGCATGCGGTTCTCCAGCGAACCGCCATACGCGTCGTCACGGTGGTTGGCCAGCGGCGACAGGAACTGGTGCAGCAGGTAGCCATGGGCGCCGTGCAGCTCGATCGCGTCCAGGCCCAGCGCCTGGGCGCGGCGGGCGGCGGCCACGAAGGCATCCTTCACGCGCGTCAGGCCCGCGGCATCCAGCGCCAGCGGCACGGTCTCGCCGTCGGCATGCGGCACGGCGGACGGGGCTTCGGTCTGCCAGCCGCGCGGCTGGCCGGGCGGGATGTTGGCGCCACCTTCCCACGGCACCTCGCTCGACGCCTTGCGGCCGGCATGGGCCAGCTGGACCGCGACCTTGATCGGGGAATGGCGGCGGATGGCGGCGATCACCGGTTCGAGGGCCTTGGCGTGATCGTCGGACCACAGGCCCAGGTCGTCCGGCGAGATGCGGCCTTCGGGGGTGACGGCGGTGGCTTCGATGATCAGCAAGGCGGCGCCGGACAGGGCCAGGTTCCCGAGGTGGATCATGTGCCAGTCGGTGGGCAGGCCGTCGACGGCCGAGTACTGGCACATCGGGGCGATGGCGATGCGGTTGGACAGCTCCAGCGAGCCGAGGGAATACGGGGAAAACAGCTTGCTCATGATGACTCCTGCAGATCGGGAGTCATCAGTCTAGCCCTGCGGACGGATTCGTGCAGACGGCAAAAGAGCGAGCCGCGGCTCGCTCTTCCTTAATTAATGCGCACCACCATGATCCCGGCACGCAGTCCTACGCGCACGTCAGGGTTGGGGAACACGACCAGCTCCTCGTCGTGCTTGACCGTATACACGGTGTCACCGTCCGAGGCGATCACCTCGCCCTGCTTCATTGGCGTGAAGTTCCAGGTCTCGCGGCCGACACGCATGCTGAATGCGTCCGACAGCTTCATGATCGACTGCGCCGTCGCGAACACGTGTGGCGCCACCTTCGCTTCCCCGGCCGGCTGGCCGCGCAGCAGCCGCTCCAGCGCCTTCGACGCATCGGCGAACTGCGACAAGTCGTTCTGCCCCAGCGTGCCGACCCGCCCCAGCTCGACCGTGGTGCCGGCCGCGCCGAGGTGCTCGGACGTGAAATAGCTGTAGGTGCCGGCGGAGGCCGGATTCATGATGATGGCCTGGATCCCGGCCTCGCCCATCCACGCGATCAGGTTTTCGCGGGCCCGGTCCTCGATCAGCTCCGGCACGATCGCGAACATCGGATAGTGCGAAGGCCGGATCGCCGTGTGCAGGTCGAGGTGCCAGCGCTGCGGCCCGCTGCCTTCGAAGAAGGCGCGGGTGACGTCGATCAGCACGTCGGCGCGGCCAGCCTCGAAAGTGCCGGCCAGCGAGCCACGCTCCAGCCGGAACATGCGGTTCAGGTCCGCATCGATGAAGCGCTTGGCCGAACGGATCGCATCGATATTCCCGACGCACAGCATCAGGTCCACCGCCAGCGCCTCCGGCGTCCGCGACAGCGCCTCGACCAGCCAGGCGACCATCTCGATCGGTCCGGTCTCGTCGCCATGCACGCCGACCGACACCAGCACGCTGGGACGGCCGGCATCCGGCGTCGCCGCCTTGACGGTCAGCACGCCGGACGCCGGCTGCGCGACCGCGAAGCCGGCGCTTTCGAAGCGCTGCGCAACCGAGGCGAAATCCGCCTCGGCCAGCGCGCGCACTGCTTCAGGCAATGCGCTCACGACTCAGGCCGCCAGACGTTCCGGGTTCAGGCCTTCGGACAAGGCCCACACGTCCAGCATCGCCTGCTCCAGGTCGGCCGGCTGGGCAAAGCCGGTCAGGCCGCGCGCGGCCATCACTTCCTCGACCGCCGCTTCCATATTGCCGTCCTGGCCGGCACGCTCGATCACCTGCAGCAGCAGGCGCTGCTGGGCGCGGCGCAGCGACTGCAGCGCATAGTTGCGCAGCTGTTCCTGCGACTTGCTCTGCGCCGGCAATTTGAGGCCCAGTTCCAGCGTATCGATGCCGACCTTCTGGCGCAGCACGGTGCCGATCTGCAGGAACTGCAGCAGGGTCATGCCGCCCGGACGCTGCACCGACACGGCCGCGAACAGGAATGATGCCTGCGATTCGATGATCTCGACCGCCTTCCAGGCCGCCGCGAACGGCACCGGCAGGCCGGTGTGGCCGTCGGCTTCCGAACGGATCTGCGGCGCCTGGCTCTGGTCGGCCTCGGCGAACAGGGTCGACAGTTCCTTCAGGCCTTCCGAATTGGCCGGCAGCGACAGCACGCCTTCGACCACGGCGCGCAGCATGGCGCGGCTGCGGTTGTCGACCGAGACCGACACGTCGCGCGGCACCACCAGCGCGTCATGGTCGAGCGCATCGAATACCGGCGCCAGGTGCAGGGCCGCCCAGGCGCGCGCCCATGCCTTGACCACTTCGGTCTCGTCGATGCGGTGTTCCAGCGCCAGGTCGCGCAGCATCAACGGGCCGCAGCGGTTGACCGCTTCGTTGGCCAGCACGGTGGCCAGGATGGTGTTGGCCAGCGGATGATCGAGCGGGTCGCGGGTCGCCACCAGCTGGGCCGGGAAGTAAGGGCGCAGCAGCGAGTCGGCCCACGATTCGCCCGTCAGCTCGAGCGCCGCCAGGGTGCGCTTGAAGCGGTTCTTGACGTTGGCGATGACCACCGCCAGCTCCGGCGCCGTCAGGCCCAGGCCAAGCGACTTGCGACGCTGCAGCTCGACGTCCGTCGGCAGCTGTTCCAGCTCGCGCGAGACCGCGCCTTCGGCTTCCAGGTTGCCGATCAGGGTGATGTAGCCGTCGACCACCGCGCTATTGGCTTGCGCCTGCACTTCGCGCGTCAGCAGGTGGGTCTGCAGCGTATTGTCGCGCAGGACCAGGCGCTCGATCTCGCCCGTCATCTCGTTCAGGATGCGGTTGCGGTCGCCCTCCGGCAGCTTGCCGGCGTTGACTTCGGTGTCGAGCCAGATCTTGACGTTGACTTCGTGGTCCGAGCAATCCACGCCGGCCGAGTTGTCGATCGCATCGGTGAAGATGCGGCCACCGGCCAGCGCGAATTCGATGCGGCCGGCCTGGGTTGCGCCCAGGTTGCCGCCCTCGGCCACTACCTTGCAGCGCAGTTCGTTGCCGTTGACGCGGATCTGATCGTTGGCGCGGTCCTTCACTTGCGCATGGGTCTCGGTCGAGGCCTTGATGTAGGTGCCGATGCCGCCGTTGTAGAACAGGTCGACCGACGCCTTGACGATGCGGTGCATCAGTTCCTGAGGCGGCAGCGAGGTTTCCTCGATGCCCAGCACTTCACGGATCTGCGGCGACAGCTCGATCGAGCGGGCGTTACGCGGATACACGCCGCCGCCAGCCGAAATCAGGTTCTTGTCGTAGTCTTCCCACGACGAGCGTGGCAGCGCGAACATGCGCTCGCGCTCCTTGAACGAGACTTCGACATCCGGGGTCGGATCGAGGAAGATGTGGCGGTGATCAAAAGCGGCCACCAGTTTCAGCTGGCGCGACAGCAAGACGCCGTTGCCGAACACGTCGCCCGACATGTCGCCCACGCCGGTCATGGTGATCGGGTTGTTGGCCAGGTCGTGGCCCAGTTCGTAGAAGTGGCGCTTGACCGCTTCGAACGCGCCCTTGGCGGTGATGCCCATCTTCTTGTGGTCGTAGCCGTTCGAGCCGCCCGAGGCGAAGGCGTCGCCCAGCCAGAAGCCGCGTTCCACCGCGATGCTGTTGGCGATGTCGGAGAAGGTCGCGGTGCCCTTGTCGGCAGCCACCACCAGGTAAGGATCGTCGCCGTCATGGCGCGTGGTGGCCGCGGGCGGCACGATCTCGCCCTGCACGCGGTTGTCGGTCACTTCCAGCAGGCTGGCGATGAACAGGCGATAGACTGCCTCGCCCTCGGCCGCCACGACGTCGCGCGCGGCGCCGGCCGGCATCTGCTTGCAGACGAAGCCGCCCTTCGAACCGGCAGGCACGATGACGGCGTTCTTGACCATCTGCGCCTTCACCAGGCCCAGCACCTCGGTGCGGTAGTCTTCCATGCGGTCCGACCAGCGCAGGCCGCCGCGGGCGACCGGGCCGCCGCGCAGGTGCACGCCTTCGAAGCGGCGCGAGAACACATAGATCTCGCGGTAGGGACGCGGCTCCGGCGCCAGCGCCAGGTTGCTGGTGTCGACCTTGAAGATGATCTTCTCGCCGCTGTTCTGGAAGTAGTTGGTGCGCACGGTGGCCAGCGCCATGTCGACCAGCGCGCCCATGATCTCTTCGGTGTCGGCATGATTCACGCTCGGCAGGCCGGTCTTGAGGGTGTACAGCTTGCTGCTGCCCTCGTTGCGTTGCTCTTCGCTCAGGCTCGGGTCGAAGCGCTGGATGAAGCCGGCGACGAATTCCTTCACCAGGGCCGGCTGGGTGCGCAGGGTCTCGGCCATGTAGCGCACCGAGAACTTCGAGCCCAGCTGGCGCCAGTAGCTGATGTAGGCGCGCACCAGCTGCACTTCGCGCAGCGACAGGCCGCCTTCGATGGTCAGGCCGTTCATGCGGCCGTCTTCGGCTTCGTCGTTGAACAGGGCGCTGAACAGTTCTTCGGCCACCTGGGCGATGCCCGGCTTGGCCAGCTTGGCCGCGCTCTCGGCATCAACCGTCAGCGCGGTCACGTAGCGGCGCACGCCGTCCAGGCCGGTGTGGCGGTAGGTCTGCTCGCGGTCGACCGCGATGCCGGCGTTCTGCAGCGCCGGCAGGATGCGCGACAGCGACGGCACGGTCTCGCTCGAATACAGGCGGATCGAGGCGCCGGCGGCGTCATCGTTCTCGATGCGCGCGGTCACACGGTCCGGGCGGCATTTGGTCAACAGCGCGTGCACGTCGCGGAACGCGGTTTCGGGCGCGGTCGCGGTCACGAAGTTGACCGGCAGGGTCGGCACGATCTTGCGCATCAGGCTGCGCTGGCGGCTCTCGTCGACCGAGTTGATCAACTCGGCGAAGCGGTCGTGCCAGCCATCGAGCACGCCCAGCAGCGGACGCTGGATATCGCTTTCCAGGTCGAGCGGATAACGCGCGGCGTGGGCGGTCAGGTAGACGCGCGCCAGCGGGCCGTCGGCCACCAGGGTCTGGACGTCGACGTCGCGCGCGCCCGAGCTTTCCTTCAGGGCGGCGGCCAGGCTGGATGCGACGGCGGCGGAAAAGCGCTCGCGCGGCAGGTAGACCAGCACGTTCAGGTGGCGCTGGTAGACATCGCGGCGCGCGAACACCTTCGCGCGCGGCTGCTTGTACAGCGAGACCACGGCGCCGCAGACTTCGGCCAGCCATTCCGGCTCGGCTTCCAGCGCCTCGGTGCGTGGCAGCGATTCGAGGATCTCGATGAATTTCTCGGCGCGGAAGCCTTCTTGGCGCACGCCGGCGATGGAGAGCACCTTGGCCACGCGGCCGCGCGCGAACGGCAGGCGCGCCAGCGGGGTCGAGGTGGCAGCGCGGGTGAACAGGCCGATGAAGCAGTGCTCGCCCAGGATCTTGCCTTGCGCATCCAGGTCGCGCACGCCGATGAAGTCCAGCGGCGCGTCGCGGTGCAGGGTGCCGGCCACGTCGGCCTTGACGATCGACAGGTTCTCGGCGCGCAGCGACAGGGTTTCGAAGTCGCCCGGAATGCTGGCCAGGCAGGTGCCGTAGACCGGGTGCGCGGTGTCCTTCAGCACGCCGATGCGGCTCGGGATGTCGCGTTCGAGTTCGCGCGCGCCCGGCTTGACGACGTAGTAGGCGTAGCCGAACGGCTCGAATCCCTCGTTCTTGGCCCATTCGAGGAAGGCCGCGACTTCCTGGCCTTCCGGGGTGCCGGAGGCAGCGGCGGCGGCGGCCACGGCGGTCATGCGGTCGCCCATGGCGACGGCGTCGCGCTGCACGGTGGCGGCGTCGTTGGCGACCATGCGCAGGCGCGCGGTCAGCTTGTCCAGTTCTTCGAACTGCAGTTCATCGTTCAGCAGGCACAGGACGATCGATTCCAGCGGGCTGCCGGCTTCGCCGACGGCGACGAAGGCGCCATTGGCGTCGCGGCGCACCGGCAGCACGGCATTCATCACGCCGGCGGCGGTCAGGCGTTCCTTGCGCAGGGCCATGACGAAGGAGTCGACCAGGTAGGGACGGTCGTCGTTCAGAATCAAGAGTGCGGTGGCGGTGCCGCCGCGGCCGTCCAGGTAGCGCATGGTGGCGATCTGCGCGCCGGGGCCGCTGCGCTGGGCCAGTTGCGAGAACCCTTCCACCAGTACCGGCGCCAGGCTTTGCGGCGCGGTGCCGGCCAGGTCTTCGTCGTCGAGCGATCCGAGCCAGGCGGCGGTCAGGGCATTGACCTGCGCGCTGTTGGCGGACTGGTTTGCACCGACCAGAGCGAGCGTCTGGTTGCGCAAATCGTTGGGCATGTCTTTCATCTTGCTTCTCCAAAGTTGTGTGCCTGGTGCGTCGACTGCTCGTGGCCCGACGCGGCCCTGCTTATACAGGACAGGGATCTTCCCGCCCGAATACTACATCGTTACAAGTCGTACAGCCCCGGCAATCCGAGGATGCGGGTGAGTTCTTCCAGTGCGGCCGCGCATTCCAGCGCCAGCTGCGGGTCGGCCAGGTCCTTCGGCTCGATGCGGTCGCGGTAATATTGCTCGACCCAGGCAACCAGACGCGCGTACAGCGCCTCGGTCATGATCACGCCCTGGTGCATGGCGGCGGCTTCCTCGTCGGTCAGCACCACGCGCAGGCGCAGGCAGGCCGGTCCGCCGCCATTGCGCATGCTCTGGCGCAGGTCGAATTCGACCAGCTCGTCGATCGGTCCGCCGCTGGCGACCAGGCCGGCCAGGTAATTCGACACGGCCGCGTTCTCGCGGCATTCGTGCGGCACCACCAGCGCCATGCGGCCGTCCGGCTTCGAGAGCAGCTGGCTGTTGAACAGGTAGCTGGCCACGGCGTCGGCCACCGGCACCTGGCTGCTCGCCACGCGCACCGATTGCAGCTCGGTATCGACGCCGTCCAGGGCGCGCCGGAGCAGATCCAGGGTGCCCGCTTCGTCGGCGAACGCCTGCTCGTGGTGGAACAGCACGTTGCCGTTGCCGACCGAGATCACGTCGTTGTGGAACACGCCCTGGTCGATCACGTCCGGATTCTGGGCGGCGAACACGGTGCGCGCCGGGTCCAGGCCATGCAGGCGCGCGATCGCCTGCGACGCCTCGAGCGTCTGGCGCGCCGGGTACTTCTTCGGCGCCGGGGCGGATGGATCGAACTCCACGCGGCCATAGACGAAGAACTCGACGCCGGGCGCGCCATGGCTGGCGGCGAAGCGCGTGTGGTTGGCGGCGCCCTCGTCGGCGAAGGCCGGCACCGACGGCAAGGTGTCGTGCACCACGAAATGGTTGCTGTCGGCGAAGATCGCGCGCAGGGTGCGGGTCGCCTGCAGGTGCTCTTCGGAGCGATGCAGCTTGTTGTTCAGGTTCGCGGCAGTAAAGTGCACGCGGCCGTCGAGCGAGTCGGCCGACGGGCTGACGGTGCCGGCATTCGCGGTCCACATCGGCGCGGCCGACCAGGCGCAGGCCAGGATCACTGGCGCTTCGCGGTAGGCGCGCGCCAGGACGTCGGCGTCGGTACCCGAGAAGCCCAGGCTGCGCAGCAGGCGGAAGTTCGGACGGCCCTGCGGCGGCATCACCGCCTGGGCGAAGCCGCGCGCGGCCAGTTCGCGCATCTTGGCCAGGCCCTGCAGCGCGGCCTGGCGCGGATTCGAGGCCGAGCGCACGTTGTTGAACGAGGCGACGTTGCCGAACGAGAGGCCGGCATAGTTGTGCGACGGGCCGACCAGGCCGTCGAAGTTGAATTCGCGGGCGTCACGCATGCTCAGGCTCCTTGCGCCGGAAAGGCCAGGCCGGGCGACAGCCTGGCCGGCATCTCGAGTTGCGCCGTCTCGATCGAGGCCACCGGATAGGCGCAGTAGTCGGCCGCGTAATAGGCGCTCGGACGGTGGTTGCCCGACTTGCCGACGCCGCCGAACGGCGCCGAGCTGGCCGCGCCCGTGGTCGGACGGTTCCAGTTGACGATGCCGGCCCTGGCGCGCACGGCAAACCGCTTCCACAACTCTTCCGACGGCGACAGCAGCGCGGCAGCCAGGCCGAATTCGGTGGCGTTGGCCACGCGCAGGGCTTCATCGAAGTCGCTCACGCGGATCACCTGCAGCAATGGGCCGAACCATTCTTCGTCCGGAATGCCTTGTGCATCGGTGGTGTCGACGATGCCGGCGGTGACGAAGCCGGCGTCCTTGTCGAGCTGGCGCATCTGCAGCAGGATTTTTCCACCTCTCGTCGCCATATCGGCCTGCGCCTGCACCAGGCGCGCCGCGACCGCGCTCGAGACCACCGGCCCCATGAACGGCTGCGGCTCGGCGTTCGACGGGCCGACTTGCAGCTGTGCTGCCACTTCGACCAGACGCGCAAGGAAGGCCTGCCCCGCTTCGTTGTCCTGGATGACCAGGCGGCGCGCGCAGGTGCAGCGCTGGCCGGCCGAGATGAAGGCCGACATCACCGTATGGTGGACAGCGGCGTCGACGTCTTCCACGTCCCACACCACCAGCGGATTGTTGCCGCCCATTTCCAGCGCCAGCATCTTGCCCGGCTGGCCACCGAACTGCTTGTGCAGGGCCGCGCCGGTCTGGCTGCTGCCGGTGAACAGCACACCATCGACCAGCGGTTCCTGGCCCAGCGCGATGCCGGTCTCGCGGCCACCGTTGACCAGATTGAGCACGCCCTTCGGCAGGCCGGCCTTCTCCCACAGTTCGACGGTTTTCAGCGCCGTGCGCGGCGCGTATTCGCTCGGCTTGAACACGATGGTATTCCCGGCGATCAGGGCCGGCACGATGTGGCCGTTCGGCAGGTGGCCGGGGAAGTTGTACGGACCGTAGACGGCGAACACGCCGTGCGGACGATGACGCAGCACGGCATTGCCGTCGGCGACCTTGGCCAGGCTTTCACCGGTGCGGGCGCCATACGACTGGACCGAGATGTCGATCTTGTTGGCCATGGTCGCGACCTCGGTACGCGCTTCCCACAGCGGTTTGCCGACTTCCTCGGCGATGGTCGCCGCCAGTTCCTCGGCGTTTTCCTTCAGCAGGTCACGAAAACGGGTGGCGACGGCGATACGTTCTTCCAGGGGGCGCAGGGCCCAGTCTTCGAAGCTGTCGCGCGCCGCCTGGGCCGCGCGCGCCACGTCTTCCTGGGTCGATTCGCCGCTGGTCCAGGTCTGGCGGCCGGTCGACGGATCGACGGTGGCCAGTTCGCGACCGCTGCCGGCGAGCCACTCGCCGTTGATGTAGTTCGAGAGATTAGCCATGGGAAGTCTTCCTGGTATTGAGTGTCAGGGTGCGCACGTTGTCCCCCGCGCTGCAGCCCAGCTGCGCCAGCTCTTCGGGCTTCAGGACCACGCTGGTGGCGCCCGGCACGGCGCGGGTCAGGATCATCCGGAAATCGCCGAGGCGGGTGTTCGACACCAGCATGTGCTCGGTGTCCGGGGCAGCGTCATGGTCTTCGACCGGCAGCCCTTCGGCCGCCACCGCCAGCACGCTGTCGCGCACCGCGCGCAGCTCGGACACGCGGCCCTGCAGCACCGGGCCGGCGTCGAAGATGTCGACGTAGCCCTCGTAATGCATGCCTTCCTGCTCCAGCAGGCGGCGCGCCGGCTGGGTCGAGGTGTGCACCTTGCCGATCACGTCGATCGCCGACTGCGGCAGGTAATCGACATACAGCGGCTGGCGCGGCATCAGTTCGGCGATAAAGGATTTCTTGCCGATCGCGGTCAAGCCGTCGACATGGTTGAAATCCATCTTGAAGAAATGGCGGCCCAGTCCTTCGTAGAACGGCGAATCGCCGGCCTCGTCCTGGTAGCCGCGCATCTCGGCGATGATTTTTTCGGTGAACAGGTGCTGGAACTGGGCGATGAACAGGAAGCGGCTCTTGGACAGCCACTTGCCGTTGAAGCCGGCGCGGTACTGCGGCAGCAGGAACAGCGAGCACAGTTCGGTCGAACCGGTCAGGTCGTTCGACAGGTACAGCGTTTCCATCCGGGTGAACACGTTCAGCTCGCGGCTGCAGTGCACCAGGGTGCCGATGCGGTAGTTGTAGAACGGCTCGGTCAGCCCGACCGCGCCCTTGATCGCGCACACGCCGGCGATGCTGCCGGCCTCGCCGGCAGGCCCCGTGTGCTCCAGCACGAACATGTAGTCGCGCTTCTCCGGCGCGATGGTCTCGGCGAACGAGGCCTCCGAGGTGGCCAGGCGCTGGCCCAGCATCTCCGGATCGGGTTTCAGGGTGGTCATGCCGCTGCCGGCCTGGCGCGCCATTTCCATCAGGGCGTCGAGGTCGGTCAGTCTGGAGGAACGGATCACGAGCATGCTGGTTCTCCCTGGATGCGCACGCACACCACTTCGTCGCCCGGCGCCACGCCCAGCGCCTGCTGGACGTCGCGCGGCAGCGCGATGGTGTGCGCATGTTCGATCGGCGCCGTGCGCACGGTCACGGCGCGGAAACCGTTGTCGACGGTGGCGACGGCGTAGTCGACAGGCGCCACGTCCGGCGCATGATCGGGTCCCTGAGCAGGTCCGGCGCCCACGCGCAGCCGGTGCGAGGCGCAGAACGAGCGCAGCGCGTTCTTGTGCGCCTGCAGGATCGGGCCGCCGTCGAAGATGTCGATGTATTCGTCGGCCTCGAAACCTTCCTGCGCCAGCAGGTCGAAGGCCATCTGTCCGCCGGGATGGATCTGGCCCAGCGCGGCCTGGGCGTCGCCCGGCAGCAGCGGCACGTAGACCGGATAGTGCGGCATCAGCTCGACGATCAGGGTGCGGTTGCGCGCGCCCTCGATCAGGCGTTCGGCCTCGAGGAAGTCCATCTTGAAGAACTTGCGGCCCAGCGCATTCCAGAACGGCGACTGGCCGTCGCCATCCAGGCGCCCGGCCAGCGGCACGAAGAAGCGGTCGCCGAAGCGGTGCGGCGCCAGCATGGCGTACAGCAGGCGCGCGCGCGACAGCAGCGCGGCCTCGATGCCGGCGCTGTCGCGGTGGCGCAGGAAGAATCCGGACAGCTGCGAATAGGCGGTGAGCTCGGAGCACAGGGTCAGCGCGTGGACGCTGTGGCTGATGTTCAGGTCGCGCGAGACCTGCTGGATCACGTCGTTGCGGAAGGCGAAATAGGTGCCGTTCGAGCCGGCCGAGGCGTGGATGATGGCGGTGCCGACCACTTCGCGCGAGCGCAGGTCTTCCAGCACGAACAGGTAGGATTCTTCGCTCGGGATATCGACCTGGGCCGCGAACGAGGCGATCGAGCGCTCGACCGCCGCGACAATGCCTTCTCGCGTGCGCGGCAGCGTGTGCACGCCCGGCATCGAGATGGCCGCCATCGCTTCCAGCGCGCCGATATCGGCGCGATCTACCGGACGGACAACATACATGTGTACTCCCAGGTGGTACGTCAGTGGAGACAATAAGTGGAGACAATGCCCACGGCCGGCCTCATCCTCCCAGGCGGGCCGGCCGCGACCGGAAGGTGGGGATCAGGCGCCGGCGAATTCCGCCACCGCCGCGCGCATCAGGCGGTCGGCTTCGACGATCTGCTCGTCCGACACCACCAGGGCCGGCGCCAGGCGCACGACGTCCGGGCCGGCGATCAGGAGCATCAGGCCGAGCTTCTCGCACAGCTTGGTGTAGTCCTTCGAGCGGCCCTTGAAGCCTTCGGCCATCGGCAGGCCGATGAGCAGGCCCATGCCGCGCGGCTGGCCGAACACCTGCGGATAATCCGCCGCCAGCTGCTGCAGGTTGGCCATGACTTTCGCGCTGGCCTCCTTGACGCGGCCCAGGAAGGCCGGCCGGTTGATCAGCTCGAGGACCTTGAGGCCGACGCTCGACGCCAGCGGATTGCCGCCGTAGGTGGTGCCGTGGGTGCCGACCGCCAGGTACTGGGCGATCTCGTTGGTGGTCAGCATGGCGCCGATCGGATAGCCGTTGCCCAGCGCCTTGGCCGAGGTCAGCACGTCCGGCACCACGCCCATCTGCTCGTAGGCGAACAGCGAGCCGGTGCGGCCCATGCCCGACTGCACTTCGTCGAACACCAGCAGCGCGCCGGTCTTGGTGCAGAACTCGCGCAGCGCCTTCAGGTAGTCCGGGTTGCCCGGGATGACGCCGCCCTCGCCCTGGATCGGCTCGACGATCACGGCGGCGACGTCGTCGGTGATGGCGGCGCGCGCCGCTTCGATGTCGTTGTACGGGATGTGGGAGAGGTCTTGCGGCAGCGGCTCGAAGCCTTCGGTGTACTTCGGCTGGCCGCCGACCGAGACGGTGAACAGGGTGCGGCCGTGGAACGACGACAGGCAGGACACGATGCGCGACTTGTGCGGGCCGAACTTGCCGTGCGCGTACTTGCGCGCCAGTTTGAGGGCGGCTTCGTTGGCTTCGGCGCCCGAGTTGCAGAAGAAGGCGCGTTCGGCGAAAGTGGCGGCGATCAGGGCCGAGGCCAGGCGCAGCACCGGCTCGTTGGTGTAGCCATTGCCGATGTGCCACAGGGTGTTCAATTGCCTGGTCAGCGCTTCGTTCACTTCCGGATTGGCGTGGCCAAGGGCGGTGACGGCGATGCCCGAGGTGAAGTCGAGGTAATGCTTGCCTTCCTGGTCCCACAGATCGAGGCCCGACGCGCGCACCGGCACCATCGCGGCCGGGGCGTAGGTGGGGACCAGGACCTCGTCGAAGGTCTGACGGCTAACCGGCAGCGTGGCGATACCCGAATCAAGCTGAGCGTTCATTGGCTTCTTCCTCTTGCAATGGTGAATGAACCGCGGATGATACCCGCATTGTCGGGCCATTATAGGAACGCTGAGTGACAACATCTTTTAGAAGTGCGACAGGCATTTTCATTTTTGGACGGAGAACTGACGCTCGCAGTCGTTGGCTCGATAGCAACAGTACCGCACACTGTCCTCGTGTGCCCGCAGACGCCCCCCTTGACCTCAAGTTGAGTTGAGATTTTATAGTGACCCGACCGCTGCCGTTGCAGCTTTTCCAGGGACATCCATGCATTCCGTCAACTCCACACACGCAAGGCATTCATTCATCAACCCGGCGCAGCTGTACGATCCGCGCCCCAACGCTTATACCCATGTTGTGGTAGCCAGCACACCTGCACGCATCGTCCATGTCGCAGGACAGGGAGGAGAAGACGATGCCGGTCAGTTGGCCGCTGACTTCGAGACGCAGGTAAGGCAGGCGCTGACCAACCTCGGCGCGGCGCTGGCCGCCGCCGACGCCACCTTTTCCGAGGTCGTCAAGATCACGGTGTTGATCGTCGATCACGACGCCGACCGGCTCGCCATCTTCGGCCGCGCACTCGGCGCCGCCTGGGGTGTTCATCCACCGCCGGCCTGCACCCTGATACCGGTTGCCCGGCTGGCCCTCGACGGCATGCTGTTCGAGATCGACGCCATGGCCGTGTCCACGCTGCCGGCGAGCCTGACGTGACGCCCGGCGCAGCGTATCGCGCCGGCACGCCGCCGGCTGCCGCGCCGGCAGCGCTCGCAACGCCGGTGTTGCTGTTGATGGCGGTCGCCACCGGCCTGTGCGCAGGCAGCAATTACTTTAATCAACCGCTCCTGCACTCGATTGCACAAGGCTTGCACGTGAGCGAAGCGACCGCCGCCCTCACCGTCACCCTGTCGCAAATGGCGTATGCCAGCGGCCTGCTGTTGTTCGTCCCGCTGGCGGACAGCCTGGAACGGCGCTCGCTGACCGTCGGACTGATGCTGCTGTCGGCGCTGGGACTGTCGCTCAGCGCCTTTGCCAGCAACTTCGCCATGCTGGCGGCCGGCACCCTCGTTACCGGCCTGTTCTCCGTCGCCGCGCAGACGCTGGTGCCAATGGCTGCGGCGCTCGCCGCGCCACAGCGAAGCGGCCGCGCCGTCGGGATCGTCATGACCGGCCTGCTGAGCGGCATCCTGGTTGCGCGCAGCGCCGCCGGACTCTTGTCCGACATCGGCGGATGGCGCACGGTCTACCAGGCGGCGGCGCCATGCATGGTCGTACTGGCCTTCATGCTGTGGCGTACGCTGCCTCGTTCGCGCAACACGGTACCGATGCGTTACGTGGAGATCCTGCGCTCGCTGCTGACCTTGACCGCGCGCCATCCGCGCCTGCGCAGCCGCGCGCTGCTCGGTGCGCTGTCATTCGCTTCCGTCAGCGTCCTGTTGTCGAGCACCACGTTATTGCTGTCGGGCCCCGCCTTCGACATGAACGACAGCAGCATCGGCCTGGTCGGACTGCTCGGCGTGGCTGGCGCCATCATGGCAAGCGTAACCGGCCGCCTTGCCGATCGGGGATGGGGCCAGGCGACGTCGGCGGTCGGCGTGCTACTGCTGTTGGTTGGCTGGGCATGCCTGTCGATGGGCGCGACTATCCTCGCCTGGCTACTAGCTGGCACGCTGGCGGTCGATATCGCCCTGGCAAGCCTACATATCAGCAACCAGAGCGTGATCTACCAGCTGGAGCCGGCGGCGCGGGCGCGCGTCAATGCGGTGTACATGACATGCTATTTTGCCGGCGCCGCGACCGGTTCGGCACTGGCCTCGCTTGCCTGGAGCCAGGGCGGCTGGCGAGGCGTCTGCGTGGCCGGCGCCGGCCTGGCCGTGTTGAGCGGGTGCGCGCTTGCCCATGACCATATGCTGGTCCGCGCTGGCGCCCGACAGTGACCGTTCGCCGTCGGAACAGCGCGGCAGCGGCGGCCTGTCGCGTTGACTGCCCAGGCTTACTGCGCCAGCTTTCGCTGCCGCTCTTCCCTCGGCGTATTGCCGAACAAGGCCCCGAATGCCGTCGAGAAATGCGACCCGGAGGAAAAGCCGCACATCAGCCCGACCTGCACGATCGAGTGATTGGTGTCGAGCAGGAGTTGGCGCGCGCGGCGCAGGCGCAGTTCGAGGTAGTAGCGCGACGGCAGGCTGCCCAGGTATTGCTTGAACAGGCGCTCCAGCTGGCGCCGCGAAATGCCGGCCAGCTGGGCGATCTCGTCGGTCGAGAGCGGCTCTTCGATGTTCGCCTCCATCAGCGCCACCGCCTCGGACAGCTTCGGCTGCAGGGCGCCGAAGCGGGCCTGCAGCGCCACCCGCTGGCGCTCGTCCGGGCCGCGCACGCGGTCGATGCACAGGGTTTCCTTCACCTGTGCCTGGACCGTGGCGCCGAACAGCAGCTCGACCATGGTCAGGGCGAAGTCGATGCTGGCCGCGCCGCCGCAGCAGGTGAGGCGGTTGGCGTCGAACTCGTACAAATGGGGGGTGAGAAGGGCCTGCTCGGCCTGGGCGTTCACGTCCGGATACAGGGCCCAGGGCAAGGCGGTGCGGGCGCCGTGCAGGACGCCGGCGTCGGCCAGCCACAGCACGCCGGCCCCGACCCCGCCCCAGTACGGCGCGGCGCGGCAGCGCTCGACCAGGGCGCGCAGATTGGCCGGGCGCAGGGCCGCCTCGGCCTCGTCGGCCACCAGCAGCACCAGGTGCCAGTGGCGTCCGGGATCGCCCATGAATTTGTCCGGGCCGCGCACGTCGACGTGCAGCCGCTCCGGCCCCAGCACCTTGGCCGCCAGGCGCAGCGGCTGGTACAGCCCGGACCAGGTCAGCGCATCGGGTTCGCCGGCGTTCACCAGCAGGACGCGCAGCGGCCGCTCCTGCGCCAGCAGGGACAGGTCAGGCTGCATCGTGGCGGGTGATGGATGCCATTGGAGAGGTGGATTCGCGGCGGACGTGATGAAAGAACATGGTCGTCTATCATACCGGAGATCAATCGGAGCGTTTCGAGCCGGCTATGCCTCTCGCAGAATCTTGCGTAGCGGGCAACGGAAGGCGCGGCGGACGGCTATAATCCCGGCCCATGGGGGAACGATATCTAAAAAGCATCCGGCTGCTGGCCGAGTGCATGCAGGGCTTCGAGCGCGTCTCGGGCGACGCGGTGCGCCAGAACGGGTTGACGCATGCGCAGTTCGATATCATCGCCACGCTGGGCAATACCACCGGCATGAGCTACAAGGAACTGGGCGAACGTACCCTGATCACCAAGGGCACCCTGACCGGCGTCATCGAACGCCTGGAACAAAAAGGCCTGGTGCTGCGCGAGCGCAGCTGCGACGACAAGCGATCGTTCTTCGTGCGCCTGACGCCTGCCGGCGACCGGGTGTTCTGCGATGTGTTCCCGAAAGTGATTGCACGTGGAAAAGAATTATTCACCGCCTACAGCGATGCCGACTTCGCCGCGCTCGAAGACGCGCTCGGCCTGCTGCGCGCGCGCATCCAGGCCGGCGCCCGGCATGACGCCGGCGGCGATGGCGACCGCCCCACTCCCTCCCCATTCCACCTGAAGGAAACGCCTTGAAAACCTCTCTCATCGACGGCAAGAAGCCAGCCCATTTCGACAAGCACATTATTGGCAACATCCTGCTCGACGTCGCCCCACTGGACGAAGTGCGCGAGGAACCGATGCTGATCGGCGTGCGCAACGAAGCCGGCGAGATCTATCGCCTCATCGGCGCAACCAAACTCAATAGCTACATGAACGCGGTCGAGGAACTGCTCGACCTCGGCCTGGTCGACGAGCTGGAAAACCTCGAAGAACAGAAGGAAGGCTGCGACGCCATCTTCAGCGAAGAATAAAGACGCCTGGATACGACGGTCCCGCTGAGATCGATACCATAGAGCAATATTTTTGCAAGCAAGGTGTTGTGTTGGGGGTATAATTTTTTCATGGACCAAGTCTCCGCACTCGACAGCATCGCCGCCGAAGCCAGCCGCGGCGAACTTGCCTTCCCCACCAGCGTCAACGCCTCGCTGACCCTGCAGCGGGCGCTGGGCGAACCCGATTGCCATATCGACGCCGCCGCCCGCCTGGTGCAGGCCGAGCCGCTGCTGGCGGCGCGCACGGTCGCGATCGCCAACTCGGTGGCCTATAACCGCAGCGGCAACGACGTCACCAATGTGCGCGCGGCGGTCCAGCGCGTGGGCTTTCGGACCCTGGGCGCCCTGGCGGCCTCGGTCATCGTGCGCCAGCTGGCCAGCGAGATCCGCGATCCGGGCCTGCGCCACAAGGCCGACCAGCTGTGGGCCCACTCGGCCCACGTGGCGGCCCTCAGCCAGGTGATCGCGCGGCGCGTCTCCTTCGTCGATCCCGAAACGGCGCTGTTCGCCGGCATCGTGCACGAGGTCGGCGGCTTCTACCTGCTGTCGCGCGCCGAAGCCCTGCCCGGCCTGCTGGACGACAACCTCGATGCCTGGCTCGACCATGGCGAAGCGGCCATCGGCCGCGGCGTGCTGCACAAGCTGGGCGTCCCGGCCCCGGTGATGGACGCGATCGAGGCGCTGTGGGACGGCATGCGCGCGCTCCCGCCGGAAACCCTGGGCGACACCCTGCTGCTGGCCAACGACCTGGCGCCCCTGCCTTCTCCCCTGTTCGCGCCGCCCGGCGCCACCACCCATGCCGCGGCGGCGACCATCGACTTCGTGTTCGGCGAAGGCACGCTCAAGGGTGTGCTGGAAGAATCGGGCGAGGAAGTGAAGAGCCTGACGTCGGCCCTGCTGTAAGGCAACCCACGAAAAAAAACGCCCGCTCGGTAAGGAGCGGGCCAAGTCCAAAACTAGGGATGTCCTGAAAGAGACAGCTTCATCTTATGCATCCGGCGTAGCGCACTCCGTACGTTCACGCACACTGGCGCTCATTCTTTTCATCTCGCCCATTCCATGCCTTTGCCGGCCCAGCCGTGCATTTCCCATCCCCGCTTTCTGCTAAGGTCGTTCCAGCCGGGCACGCAAGCGCAGAGCTGTCCGGCGTATTCACGCTCTGGAGGACATCCCATGCAAATCAGCCTGAACGACCAGGTGGCGCTCGTGACCGGTGGCGACTCCGGCATCGGCCGCGCCATCAGCATCGCCTTCGCCGCGGCCGGCGCCAAGGTGGTGGTCAACTACAACAGCAGCCAGGACAAGGCTGACGAAGTCGTACGACAGATCAAGGAAGCCGGCGGCCAGGCGCTGGCGGTGCAGTGCAATGTGTCCAGCGAAGACGACGTCGCGCGCCTGTTCGACGCCACCGGCGAGGCCTTCGGCGGCCTCGACATCCTGGTCGCCAATGCCGGCATGCAGAAGGATGCCGGCATCGCCGACATGTCGCTGGACGACTGGAAAGCCGTGCTCGACGTCAACCTGACCGGCCAATTCCTGTGCGCCCGCGCGGCAGTGAAGCGCTTTCGCCAACAGGGCAACCGCGGCCGCATGCGCGCCAACGGCGTCATCCTGTGCATGAGCTCGGTCCACGAGACGATCCCCTGGGCCGGCCACGTCAACTATGCCGCGTCCAAGGGCGGGATCGGCATGTTCATGCGCTCGCTGGCCCAGGAAGTGGCGCAGGAAGGCATCCGCGTCAACGGGATCGCGCCGGGCGCCATCCGCACCCCGATCAACGAAGACGCCACCGAAGGCGAGGCGGGCAAGAAGCTGCTCGAGCTGATCCCGTATGGCCGCATCGGCGAGACCGACGACGTGGCCAGCCTGGCGCTGTTCATGGCGTCCGACCTGGCCGACTACATGACCGGCACCACGGTCTATGTCGACGGCGGCATGTCACTCTATCCAGGATTCGAAGACAATGGCTGAACCAAACGCAACCCGCCCTCCGCGCCCGATCGCCGGCCACGGCGCCATCGGCAATATGGCCACGATCGCGCTGGTCGCGCTCGATGGCGCGGTCGACTTCCTGTGCTGGCCCGACTTCGACAGTCCCAGCATCTTCGCCGCCCTGCTCGACCCCGAGCAGGGCGGCCACTTCACCATCGCGCCGGAGGACGGGGACATGCGCGTGGTGCAGACCTACCTGCCCGCCACCAATGTGCTCCTCACCCAGTGGCTGGGTGAAGAGTCCAGCGTCCACGTGACCGACTATATGGCCGGCCCGGAACAGCTCGGCCACGGTCCGGCGCGCATGCTGCGCCGGGTCCACGTCACCAGCGGCGAGGTGCGCATCCGGGTCGACTGCCAGCCCCGCTTCGACTATGCCCGCCAGCGGCCGGAGGTCGCGGCCGGCCAGGACCAGGCGGTGTTCTCGGCGCCCGGCGCCCCGCGACTGCGCCTGTCGGCGCCCGTGGCCTTCGAGGCTGCCGATGGCGGCGCCACGGCCTCGATCGTGATGCGTGAAGGCGACGTCATCGACTTCGTGCTCGACGAAGACGGCGACCCGTCCCTGGAGGCCGGCGCCGGCGATGCCCTGCTGCGGGAGGTCGTCCAGTACTGGCAGACATGGAGCCAGCGCTCGACCTATCGCGGGCGCTGGCGCGAAGCGGTCACGCGCTCGGCACTGGTGCTCAAGCTGATGACGTCGTGCCGCCACGGCTCGATCGTCGCCGCCGCCACCTTCGGCCTGCCCGAGGTGCTGGGCGGCTCGCGCAACTGGGATTACCGCGCCACCTGGATCCGCGACGCGTCGTTCACCGTGTATGCCCTGATGCGGCTCGGATACATCGACGAGGCGAAGGCGTTCACGCGCTGGACCGCCGAACTGCCCAAGCATGATCCGAGCGACGGCCACCTGCGCATCATGTACGCGTTCGACGGCCGTCCGATCGGGGAGGAAACCGAGCTCGACCATCTGGCCGGCTATGCGAACTCCAAGCCCGTTCGCATCGGCAATGCAGCCGCCAGCCAATTACAGCTCGACATCTTCGGCGCCCTGCTCGATTCGATCTATCTCAGTAATAAGTATGGCGAGGCCATTTCTCATGCCGACTGGGTGGGGGTCTGCCAGGTGGTCAATTTCGTTTGCGACAATTGGAAGCGCCCGGATGCCGGCATCTGGGAGGGCCGCGAACCGGAGCGCGAACACCTGCATTCGCAGCTCATGTGCTGGGTGGCGGTCGATCGCGCACTGCGCCTGGCGAGCAAGCGCTCGCTGCGCGCGCCGTTCGATCGCTGGATCGCCGCACGCAACGAAATCTCGGGCTATATTTGGGAAACCTTCTGGAACAAAGAGCTCGGGCATTTTGTGCGCAGCAAGGGCTCACGCAATGTGGACGGCGCGATGCTGATGATGCCGCTGGTGCGCTTCATCGGCTCCACCGATCCGCAATGGCTGGCGACCCTGGACGCCATTGGAGACCAGCTCAGCCACGACGCGCTGGTGCAGCGCTACGACCGCGACGACGGGCTCGAAGGGCAGGAAGGTGCGTTCGCGGCCTGCTCATTCTGGTACGTGGAATGCCTGGCGCGGGCCGGGCGCATCGACCATGCGCGCAACAATATGGAAAAGCTCATCGCCTACGGTAACCACGTGCACCTGTACGCGGAAGAGTTCACCAATAAGGCTGAGCTGCTCGGCAACTTCCCGCAAGCCTTTACCCACCTCGCATTGATCAGCGCCGCGACCTATCTCGATGCGGCGATTGAAGGCAAGCTCGAGCATCCCTGGCAGTTGTAGACACTGCGGCCAAAAAAAACCCGCGCCGTTGCCGGTGCGGGTAAAGTCCAAAACTAGGGATGTCCTGAAAGAGACGAGTCCATCTTACGTTTGGCACGGCGGTAGCTCGGTGCGCTGATTCACACTTTGACATGATTTTTTAACATGTTTGTCATCTGCGATTATTTCGACCAGCGAAATAATCATGTGTCTACAGAGTCATTCCCATCGAATTCATTTGATCCCACACTGCTTGCATGGGTCGCGATCGGCGCGCTCCATCAACCAACCAGGGATCAAGAAAATGAAAATCCATCACCACCCACTGTCCGGCCATTCCCACCGCGTCGTCCTGTTCGCATCGCTCCTCGGTGTGCCGCACGAGCTGGTCGAAGTCGATCTCAAGGCCGGCGCCCACAAGAAGCCCGCCTTTCTCGCGCTGAACCCGTTCGGCCAGGTGCCGGTGCTGGAAGACGATGGCACGGTCATCGCCGATTCGAACGCCATCCTGGTCTATCTCGCGACCAAGGCTGGCCGTGACGACTGGCTTCCGGTGGACGCGGCCGGCGCCGCGGCCGTCCAGCGCTGGCTGTCGGTGGCTGCCGGCGAAGTCGCCTACGGTCCGGCGGCGGCGCGCCTGATCACCGTGTTCGGCGCCAAATACCGTGCCGACGAAGTCATCGCCCGCGCCCACGCCCTGCTCGCCCGGCTCGAAAGCCACCTGGCCGGCGGCGACTGGCTGGCCGCCGACCACCCGACCATCGCCGACGTCGCGCTCTACAGCTACCTCGCCCGTGCTCCCGAAGGCAATGTCGACCTGTCTGCCTATCCCGCCGTGCAGGCCTTCCTGCGCCGCATCGAGGCCTTGCCGGGCTTCGTTCCATTCGTCCAGACGCCGGTCGGCCTGGCCGCCGCCGCGTAACGGCGGCCCACGCACAGACAGGAGACGACATGGCCGAACAACTGGAAAAGCTGCCCACCTGGCACGAAGGCGAAAAATTCATCCAGGCGAAATTGGGAGTGGTCGAGCGCATGGACATCGTCGGCCGGCGCGTGGTGCGGGATTTCATGCCCGACCAGCACCGCGACTTCTATGCCCAGCTGCCCTTCATCGTGCTGGGCAGCGTGGATGCCGGGGGCGATGCGTGGGCAACTTTTCTTGAAGGCCGGCCGGGCTTCATGTCCTCGCCGACGCGCACCACGCTCGACCTCGCCACCCGTGCGCATCCAGCCGACCCGGCCGCCGAAGGCATGCGCGATGGCGCGCCGGTGGGCCTGCTGGGCATGGAGATGCACACGCGGCGGCGCAACCGCATGAACGGACGCTTGTCGCACACGGATGCCGGATTGCATATCGACGTCGACCAGAGCTTCGGCAACTGTCCACGCTACATCCAGCTGCGCGAGTTCGCTTTCGAGCGCGAGCCAGGCGCCCCGTTCACCGGCCAGGCCGAGCACCTGGCCGCGCTCGACGCCGAGGCGCGCGCGCTGATCGCAGGCGCCGACGCCTTCTTCGTCGCCTCCTATGCCGACCGCGCCGAACGGCGCCAGGTCGACGTCTCGCACCGCGGCGGCAAGGCCGGCTTCGTGCGCATCGCCGACGACGGCACGCTCACGATTCCCGATTTCGACGGCAACCTGTTCTTCAATACATTGGGCAATATCGTCGTCAACGGCAAGGCCGGCTTGCTGTTCGTCGATTTCGCCAGCGGCGACATGCTGCAGATGAGCGGCGACGCCGAAGTCGTCTTCGACTCGCCCGAAATCGCCGCCTTCCAGGGCGCCGAGCGGCTGTGGACGTTCAAGCCACGCCGCGTCGTGCGCCGGCGCGCCGGCCTGGCCTTGCGCTGGACCTTCCAGGACGGTGGCTGGTCGGCCAACTCGCTGATGACCGGCGACTGGCAGCAGGCCGGCGAACGCCTGCGCGCAGCCGAATTCTCCAACCGCTGGCGCAGCCTGAAGGTGGCCCGCATCGTCGAGGAAAGCACGGCGATCCGCTCCTTCTACCTAGAACCGGACGACGGCGCCGGGCTGCTGCCGCACTTGCCGGGACAGCACCTGCCGATCCGGGTCACGCTGCCGGGCACCGACAAGCCGCTCATCCGTACCTATACCCTGTCGCATGCGCCTTCGGATGGCGGCTACCGGATCAGCGTCAAGCGCGAGAGCCTGGTGTCGCGCTACCTGCATGAGCAGCTGCGCGAGGGCGACGTGCTCGAAACCCGCGCGCCGGCCGGCGACTTCACGCTCGACATGGCGACCAGCCGGCCGGTGGTGCTGCTGGCCGGCGGCGTCGGCATCACGCCGATGCTGGCGATGCTGCGCCATATCGTCTACGAAGGATTGCGCAAACAAAAGATTCGCCCCACGACACTGTTCTATGCCGCCCGCTCGAAGGCCGAGCGCGCCTTCGATGGCGAGCTGGCCGAACTGGTCGCCGCCGCGAAGGGCGCCGTCAAGCTGGTGCGCGTGCTCAGCGAACCTGGCGAGGCCGGCGAGGGCCAGGACTACGAGGCCGCCGGCCGCATCGACATGGCGCTGCTCGGCCAATACCTGTCCTTTGGCGACTACGAGTTCTACCTGTGCGGCCCGCCGGGTTTCAGCCAGGCGATCTACGACGGGCTGCGCGGCTACGGCATCGCCGACAGCCGGATCCATGCCGAAGCCTTCGGGCCGGCCTCGCTGTCGCGCACGCCCGACTGCGCCGCCGTGGCGGCCCCCGCGCGGCTGCCGCCGGCGACGCAAACGGTGCCGGTCATGTTCATGGATTCGCTCAAGGAAGCGCGCTGGACACCCGGCAGCGGCACCCTGCTCGAGCTGGCCGAGGCGCGCGGGCTGGAACCGGAATTCAGTTGCCGCGAAGGCACTTGCGGAACCTGCCGCACCAAGCTGCTCAAGGGAGCGGTGACCTATATCAAGGAGCCAGGCGCGAGTGTGGCGGACGACGAGGTGCTGGTCTGCTGCGCCGTCCCGGCGGCGCAGCCGGATGGCGACGGCGGCCTGCAGCTCGCCCTGTAAAAAGCGGCAGCGGGATGCCGGGATAAAAAAAACCCGCTTCGTTGCGGAAGCGGGTGAAGTCCAAAACTAGGGATGTCCTGAAAGAGACAGTTCCACTATAGGTGGGCCAGCCTGGGCACTCCGTGCGCTGCCACACACAACACTGTCAAATTCGTCGCGCAACGGATTCACATCAAACAAAATGCCGCCGCGGCAAGGCCGGGGCGGCATTTTTCATCCGGAGCGGGTAGTTAGACCACCGCGCCGTCGGTCTCGTCCTTCTCCTTGATCGGCTTGATCAGGTCTTCGCGCTTGACGCCCAGCCACATGGCCACCGCCGCTGCGACGAACACCGACGAATACACGCCGAACAGGATGCCGATGGCCAGCGCGATCGCGAAGTAGTGCAGCGCGTAGCCGCCGAAGAACAGCATCGACATCACCATCATCAGGGTCGAGCCGTGGGTGATGATGGTGCGCGAGATGGTGCTGGTGATCGCGTGGTCGATGACTTCCGTCGTCGACATCCGGCGCTGGCGGCGGAACATCTCGCGGATCCGGTCGAAGATGACGACCGATTCGTTGACCGAGTAGCCCAGCACCGCCAGCGTTGCCGCCAGCACCGTCAGCGAGAATTCCCACTGGAAGAAGGCGAAGAAGCCCAGGATGATGACCACGTCGTGCAGGTTGGCGACCACGGCGGCGACGGCGAATTTCCATTCGAAGCGGATCGCCAGGTAGATCATGATGCCGAGGATGGTCATGATCAGCGCGTTCAGGCCGTTCTGGGCCAGCTCGTCGCCGACCGACGGGCCGACGAACTCGACCCGCTGCAGGCTGATCAGTTCTTCGCCGGTCGCCTTGGCGCAGCTGGTGTGGTTGATCACCTCGCCCTTGTCGGTCGTGACCTGGCTCTGCTTCGGCGCACCGCCGTCGGCGGCGCAGATGGCGTTGAAGACGCGGGCCGAGGTGCTGGCCGCTTCCGTGCCTTCCAGGATCGGCAGGCGCAGCATGATGTCCTGGGCGGTGCCGAAGCTGGCCACTTCAGGGTGCGAATAGCCCATGCCGCGCAGCGTGTCGCGGATCTTTTCCTGGTTGGCCGCATGCGGATAGCGCAGCTCCATCACGGTGCCGCCGGTGAACTCCACCGAGAAGTTCAGGCCTTTGCTGAACAGGAAGAACACCGCGGCGACAAAGGTCAGCACCGAGATCGCATTGAGGATCAGGGCGTGGCGCATGAACGGGATGTCCCGTTTGATCTTGAAAAATTCCATGTCAGTCTCGAGTCCTTACTTCTTGGTGGGCGACATGCCCGGCTGCCAGACCGTGCCGATCGAAATCTTGGTCAGTTTCTTCTGGCGGCCATACCACAGGTTGGCGAAACCGCGGGCCACGACGACCGCCGAGAACATCGAGGTCAGGATGCCCAGGCAGTGCACCACGGCGAAGCCGCGCACCGGACCGGAACCGAAGATCAACAGCGCCAGGCCGACGATCAGGGTGGTCACGTTGGAGTCGACGATGGTGTCCCAGGCGTGCTTGGAACCGGCGGCGATCGCCGCCTGTGGCGGGGCCCCGGCGCGCAACTCTTCGCGGATGCGCTCGTTGACCAGCACGTTGGAGTCGATCGCGACGCCCAGCGCCAGCGCGATTGCTGCGATGCCCGGCAAGGTCAGCGTGATGCCCAGGATCGACAGCAGGGCCAGCAGGAACAGCACGTTGGCCGCCAACGCCAGCGCCGAGAACACGCCGAACAGGTGGTAGTAGACGATCATGAAGACCGCGATCGCCACGAAGCCCCAGATGGTCGAGTGCAGGCCGCGTTCGATGTTCTCGGCGCCCAGCTGCGGGCCGATCACGCGTTCCTCGACGAATTCCATCGGCGCCGACAGCGCGCCCGAGCGCAGCAGCAGGGCCAGTTCGTTGGCGTCCTGCGAGGTGCCCATATTGGTGATCTGGAAGGTCGAACCCAGCTCGCTCTGGATGGTCGGCGCCGACAGGACGTTGTACACGCCCTTCTCTTTCAGCAGGATCGCCATGCGCTTGCCGACGTTGTCGCGGGTCGCCTGGCGGATGCGGCGGCCGCCGTCGCCGTTCAGGTCGATCGAGACGGCCGGCTGCTGGTTCTGGTCGAAGCTGGCGGTGGCGCTCGAGATGTACTCGCCGGTCAGGATGATGTCGCGCGACAGCACGACCGGGGCGCCGCGGCCTTCGGTGAACAGTTCGGAATTGAGCGGGATGGCGGCCGACAGCTCGGTGCCCGGGGTCACGGTCTGGTCGACCATGCGCAGCTCGAGGGTCGCGGTGCGGCCGATGATGTCCTTGGCGCGCGCCACGTCCTGCACGCCCGGCAGCTGGACCACGATGCGGTCGGCGCCCTGCTGCTGGATGATCGGTTCGGTGGTGCCCAGCTCATTGATACGCTTGGACAGGGTCACGATGTTCTGCTTGACGCCGTCTTCGACGCTGCGCTTGATCGCATCGGGCTTGAGGCTGACGACCAGCTTCTGGTCGGCGCCGTCGGCGGCCTCTGCAAAGTTCAGCTCGTTCGAGCGCGAGGTCAGCACATTGCGTGCGGCGGAACGCGTCGCGGCATCGCGGAAGCGCACTTCGATGGTGTCGCCCACGCGCTCGATGCCGGCGTGGCGCACGTTTTCGTCGCGCAGGTTGCTGCGCACGCTGGCTTGCAGCGCCTTGACCTTGTTGTCGATCACCGCCTTGGTGTCGACCTGCAGCAGGAAGTGCACGCCGCCGCGCAAGTCGAGGCCGAGGCTCATCGGACCGGCGCCGATCTTTTCCATCCAGGCCGGGGTATTGGTGACCAGGTTGACGGTGACGATGTAATCGGGATTGGCCGGGTCGCGGTTCAGTTCGCGTTCCAGGGCCAGCTTGGCCTTGAATTGTTCTTCGGTGCCGGCGAAGCGCACACGCACCGACGTCGTGTGGCCGCTGCCTTCGAGCGAGAGTCCGGTGTGGGCAATGCCGGTACGCTTGAGCGCATCCTCGACCAGGGTAGTGGAGGCGCTGGTGATGTTCAGGGTCGAACGGCCCGATGTCACCTGCAACGCCGGCGTTTCGCCGAAGTAGTTAGGCGCCGTGTACAACGCGCCGAGCAGCAGCGCGATGACGATCATTAGGTATTTCCAGACGGGATAGCGATTCATAGTGTTCCGGCGTTCAGGTTGGGCAGTGCGGCCCGCGGGCCGCACGGGCTTGCTCTTACAGGGCTTTCAGGGTGCCCTTCGGCAGCAGGGTGGTCACTGCGTTCTTCTGCACGGTGATTTCGGTGCCGGTAGCGATTTCCAGGGTGACGTAGGCGTCGGTCACTTTCGAGACGCGGCCGACGATGCCGCCGGCGGTCACGACTTCATCGCCCTTGGTCAGTGCATCCATCATCGCTTTCAGCTCGCGCTGACGTTTCTGCTGAGGACGGATCATCAGGAAATACATGACCACGAACATCAGGATCAGCGGCAGGAAGGTCGTCAGGCTGCCCATGATGCCTGGGTCAGCGGCGGCGGTTTGCGCGTAAGCGTTGGAAATGAACACAAGAACTCCGATTGTGAAGTTAAAAAAATAAGCGGTGTATTCTAGCATCGGCCAGTCACCGAAAACCAAATCTGGAGGTAGGTGATCTTGCTTTTCGGTATTGCAAGAGCTTGCTAGAAATTAAATTCCGGCGCCGCCGTCAATACGGCAGCGCCGGGCTCAGCGCGTGAGCAAGTGCTTACACGCCGCGTGCGCGGCCCGCATTGAACTCGATGCGGAACTCGTTGAAGCGGTCGGCATCGATGGCATCGCGCATTTCCTGCATCAGCTTCAGGTAGTAATGCAGGTTGTGGATCGTGTTCAGGCGGGCGCCCAGGATCTCGTTCGAACGGTGCAGGTGATGCAAGTAAGCGCGCGAGAAATTCTTGCAGCAATAGCAATCGCAGCTCTCGTCCAGCGGCGCCTGGTCTTCCTTGTAGCGCGCGTTCTTGATCTTGACGTCGCCGAAGCGGGTGAACAGCCAGCCATTGCGGGCGTTCCGGGTCGGCATCACGCAGTCGAACATGTCGACGCCGTTCGCCACGCCGTCGACCAGGTCTTCCGGCGTGCCGACGCCCATCAGGTAGTGCGGCTTGTTCTCCGGCAGGCGCGGGCCGACGTGGGCCAGGATGCGCTTCATGTCTTCCTTCGGCTCGCCGACCGACAGGCCGCCGATCGCCAGGCCCGGGAAATTGATGTCTTCCAGGCCAGCCAGCGACTCGTCGCGCAGGTGCTCGTACATGCCGCCCTGGACGATGCCGAACAGCGCGTTCGGGTTTTCGCCGCCGGTGAACTCGTTCATCGAGCGCTGGGCCCAGCGCAGCGACATGCGCATCGACTTGGCGGCTTCTCCCGCGGTGGCCGGACGGCCGTCGATCTCGTACGGGGTGCATTCGTCGAACTGCATCACGATGTCCGAGTTCAGCGCGCGCTGGATCTGCATCGAGATCTCGGGCGACAGGAACTGGCGCGAGCCGTCGATCGGCGAGGCGAACTTGACGCCCTCTTCCGTGATCTTGCGCATGGCGCCCAGCGAAAACACCTGGAAGCCGCCCGAGTCGGTCAGGATCGGCTTGTCCCAGCCCATGAACTGGTGCAGGCCGCCGAACTTGTTCATCACGTCCACGCCAGGACGCAGCCACAGGTGGAAGGTGTTACCGAGGATGATTTGCGAGCCGACTTCCTTGAGTTCGACCGGATCCATCGCCTTGACCGAACCATAGGTGCCGACCGGCATGAAGATCGGGGTTTCGATGGTGCCGTGGTTCAGCTTCAGGCGGCCGCGGCGGGCGTGCGACAGGCCGCTGGTGTCTTTCTTGAGTAGGGTAAATTCGAGCATCGTTTTTCTATCAACGTGAAGTGGTCGTCAACAGCATGGCGTCGCCATAGCTGAAGAAGCGGTATTCGTTGGCGATCGCATGGGCATAGGCCTTGCGGATCGGTTCAAAGCCGGCGAAGGCCGACACCAGCATCAGCAGGGTCGACTTGGGCAGGTGGAAGTTGGTGACCAGGCGCGAGACGGTCTTGAAGGTGTAGCCAGGCGTGATGAACAGCGCGGTGTCGGCGCTGCCGGCGACCAGCTCGCCGCTTTGCGAGGCCGATTCCAGCGCGCGCAAGCTGGTGGTGCCGACGGCGACCACGTCGCGGCCCGCCGCTTTCGCGGCGCGCACCGCGTCCACCGTCTCTTGCGCAATGGTGTACCACTCGGTGTGCATCTTGTGCTCGCTCAAATCCTCGACCCGCACCGGCTGGAAAGTGCCGGCGCCGACGTGCAGGGTGACGTAGGCAAACTTGACGCCTTTTTGCGCCAACTTGTCGAGCAGGGGCTGGTCGAAGTGAAGGCCGGCCGTCGGCGCGGCCACGGCGCCCGGTTCCTTCGAGTACACGGTCTGGTAGCGCTGCTCGTCGAATTCGTCGGCGGTGTGCTCGATATACGGCGGCAGCGGCAGGCGGCCGTGGGCTTCGATCAGCTCGAACACATCGCCCTCGAAGTGCAGGGTGAAGAATTCGCCGGCGCGTTCGCCGGTGGTGACGTCGAAGGCGTCGGCCAGGCGGATGCGGTTGCCGGGCTTGGGCGACTTCGAGGCGCGCACCTGGGCCAGCACGGTGCGGTTGTCGAGCACGCGCTCGACCAGCACCTCGACCTGGCCGCCGGTTTCCTTGACGCCGAAGAAGCGCGCCTTGAGCACGCGGGTATTGTTCATCACCAGCAGGTCGCCCGGCTGGAGCTGGTCGACGATGTCGGCGAAGTGGCGGTCGGTGATCTGGTCACCGTCGAGCTGCAGCAGGCGCGAGGCGCTGCGATCGGGCAGCGGCAGCTGCGCGATGCGCTCGGGGGGCAGCTCGAAGTCGAAATCGGAAAGCGAGTACATTATTCTCAATTCTGGGAAAATAAGCGCTGCCAGCTTTACAATACAGGCTCCAGCGCTGATGGCGAACCTTCTATTTTACGCCAGCGAGCGCCATTTTGCCGCGATATGCCCGCCTCCAAGACCACAAATCCACCCAAGACCCTCGAAAGCAAGCTCGCCCGCCTTGGACTGCGCAGCGACATGGACCTGGTATTGCACCTGCCGATGCGCTACGAGGACGAGACCCAGATCGTGTCCATCCGCGAAGCCTGCCTGCGCGGCGGCCATGTTTCGCAGGTCGAAGGCGTGGTGACCAAGAACGAAATCTCGTTCAAGCCGCGGCGCCAGCTGCTGGTGACCATCGCCGACGAATCGGGCGATCTGCTGCTGCGCTTCATGAATTTCTATGGCAGCCAGGTCAAGCAGATGGCCGAAGGCGTGCGCATCCGGGCGCGTGGCGAACTGAAACACGGCTTCTTCGGGGCCGAGATGGTGCATCCGCAATATAAGGTCGTCAACGAAGGCGCACCGCTGCCTTCCTCGCTCACGCCCGTGTATCCGGCCGGCGAAGGACTGTCGCAGACGATATTACGGCGCGCGATCGCCGATGCGATGAAGCGGATCGACTGGAGCGATACCGTCCCCGCGGGCATCCGCGCCAAGATGGGCTTGATCGACTTCGAGCCGGCCGTGAAGCTGCTGCACTATCCGCCGGCCGACGTCGACGAACACGCGCTGGGCGAGAAATCGCATCCGGCCTGGGAGCGCATGAAGTTCGACGAGCTGCTGGCGCAGCAGTTGTCGTTGAAACGGGCGCAGCGTGCGCGGCGCGAAAAAGGCGCGCCGCATTTGCGTGCGGTGGGCAAGCTGTCGGAAGCCTTCCTGGCGGCGCTGCCGTTCAAGCTGACCGGCGCCCAGCAGCGCGTGGTCGAAGAGATCCGTGCCGATCTGCGCGAAGGCTATCCGATGCAGCGCCTGCTGCAGGGCGACGTCGGCAGCGGCAAGACCGTGGTTTCGGCGCTGGCCGCGGCGCAGGCGATCGACAGCGGCTACCAGGCGGCGCTGATGGCGCCGACCGAGATCCTGGCCGAGCAGCATTTCAGGAAGATCGCGGCCTGGATGGAGCCGCTCGGCGTGAAAGTCGCCTGGCTCACCGGCAGCCTCAAGAAAAAGGAAAAGGCCGCGTCGAACGAGCTGATCGAGTCGGGCGAGGCGAACCTGGTGATCGGCACCCACGCGCTGATCCAGGACACGGTGCAGTTCGCGAAACTGGGCCTGGTGATCGTCGACGAGCAGCACCGCTTCGGCGTCGGCCAGCGCCTCACCCTGCGCAACAAGGGCAGCGACGGCCTGGTGCCGCACCAGCTGATGATGTCGGCAACGCCGATCCCGCGCACCCTGGCGATGACCTATTACGCCGACCTCGAAGTGTCGGTGATCGACGAGCTGCCGCCTGGCCGCAGCCCGATCGTCACGCGCGCGATCGACCAGATGCGGCGCGACGAAGTGATCGAGCGCGTCTACGCGGCGGCGCTCGAAGGCCGGCAGGTGTACTGGGTGTGCCCGCTGATCGAGGAATCCGAGGCCCTGCAATTGCAGACCGCGACCGAGACCTACGAGACCCTGGCCGAATCGCTGCCCGAGCTGCAGGTGGGGCTGGTGCATGGCCGCATGAAGCCGGCCGAAAAACAGGAAGTGATGGATGCCTTCACGGCGGGCGAGGTGCACGTGCTGGTGGCGACCACGGTGATCGAGGTCGGGGTCGACGTGCCGAATGCGTCCCTGATGGTGATCGAGCATGCCGAGCGCTTCGGCCTGTCGCAGCTGCACCAGTTGCGCGGACGCGTGGGACGCGGATCGGCGGCCTCGGTGTGCCTGCTGCTGTACCAATCGCCGTTGGGCCAGGTGGCCAAGCAGCGTTTGATGACGATGCGCGAGACCACCGACGGCTTCGAGATCGCGCGGCGCGACCTGGAGATCCGCGGCCCGGGCGAATTCCTGGGCGCACGCCAGTCGGGCCAGGCGATGCTGCGCTTTGCCGACCTGGAGCTCGATGGCTGGCTGGTCGACCGCGCGCGCGACGTGGCGCAGTATCTGCTCGATGGCGAAAAGCCCGAGAAGATCGCGGTGGTCGATGCGCACCTGGCGCGCTGGCTGGGTGGGCGCGAGGAATTCCTGAAGGTCTGATGGAGAGACGAACGATGAAGCCGGAACAAGCATTGAGTATCGATGAACTGCGTGCCCTGGCCCTGGCCTCGGCCCAGGTAGCGGACAGCTGCACATGCGAGATCGCGAGCTACCCCGGGTGGACGCGCACGCCGGTGTCGTTCCCGCAGACGCAGATGCGCCCGGCCGGCACCTTGGCCGGCGATCCCTACCTTGATCCAACCTTCGCCGAATACCATCCGCACGGGACCAATTACTGGTCGCCGGACGCGCCGATCGCCATCCACTATTTTCCATACAACCGCTGCGCGGTCCAGCAATGCAGCGTGTGCACGCGCTACTGCCTCAGCTATGTGGAAGCGGGCGGCTACTACGTCGAGCCGCGCATCCGTGCGCTCGATGTGCGGCATATCGTGGATGCGCCGGCGGCCGACTGATCAAGCTGCTGCGGCGGATAACCACATCGCAGGCAGGCTCCGTGACAATCGGTTAGAAACTTCACCGTCGATTCCGGATATCGTTGCTGCAGCGCGATATCACACTCAGCAAGTCGCGTCACTCGTTCATCATCAGACACGGAACCGACAATGCCCTTTCTTGGACTCGGACTGCATTTTCTCATCGCCCTCTTCTTCGCGATCCATGCCGTGCGCAACGGTCGCCAGCTGTACTGGCTGCTGATCCTGTTCTCGTTCCCCCTGCTCGGCAGCCTCGTCTACTTCGTCGTGGAATACCTGCCGGCCTCGCGCCTCGAACGCCGCGGGCGCATCGCCGGGCGCGCGCTCCAGAAAAGCCTTGATCCTGGCCGCGACGTGCGCGAGGCTAGGTCCGCCTTCGACCTGACGCCGACCGCCCACAACCAGATGCGCCTGGCGGCGGCCCTACTGGAGGCCGGCGAATCGGAGGAAGCCGTGCGCCATTACGACGCCTGCCTGAACGGACCGTTCGCGGGCGACCCCGAGGTCATCCTGGGCGCCGCGCGCGCTCACGCGGCGCATGGACAACCGGCGGCTGCGATCGCGCTGCTGGCGCCGCTGCAGTCGAAGCGTCCCGATTTCCGCGCCGACGAAGTCGGGCTGGCGCTGGGCCGCGCTTATGCCGCTACCGGTCGGCCGGACGACGCAGGCGTCGAATTCGAGGCCGTGGTCGAGCGCTTCGGCAGCATCGAGGCGCGCGTCGAATTGGCGCTGTGGGCGCTTGCCAATGGCAAGGAGGCGGTGGCGCAGCGCGAGCTGAAGGAAATCGGGCATGCGCGCACGCATATGGCGAAGCACACGCGCGAACTGCACCGGGAGCTGTTCAAGCGGCTGGATGCCGCCACGCCGCCGACATGAGATCGCAAGACGCGTATCGAGGCTGTAGCCATGCCATTCGTCCAATGACGCAAAGGCACTGCTAGACTTGCTGCGCCGGCGCCAGCTTGACGGTGTAATGGCCACCATCTTCCTTGGTTAGCGCGAGCCGGTTGTAGGCACGCAGCATGTCCAGCAAGCCGGAATAGCCATGACCGTCCGGAGAAAAACCGGGATCGATGCGGCGCAGATACTGTCCGAGCGTGCTGAGATGGACCTTCCCCTCCGATGAATCGCCAGCCAGCAGCGTCACGGCCTCGACCACCATTTTTGGACGACGCTTCCCCTGCGCAGGCGGCGCATTGGCCTTGCGCGTCGGGTCGATGGCAATGGCCGCTCCCGGGGCCGCCTCGGGCACCGCAGGTTCCGGTGTCCATTCGTGAAACTGGTCACTGGCGTTGCGCAGCGCAAGCGGCGTCTTCGCTTCGCCGACGATATGCACGGTAGCGCCGCGCTCACGCAGCTTGCGGCACAGGTAGACGAAATCGGAGTCGCTCGTCACGACGCAAAAGCAGTCGGCGCGATGATCGAACAAGGCTTCCAGCGCGTCGAGCGCGAGCGCGATGTCCGACGTGTTCTTGCCGGCAGCGTACTGATATTGAAGACAAGGCGTAAACGCCTGCTGGACGAGCGTCTCTTGCCATTTATTGGCCAGGGTGGCGTGGTTGCCGTATCCGCGCTTGATCACGACCCGTCCCAGCTTGGGGACGATCCGCATGGCATGGGCGACGACTGCAGGGTTGGTGTTGTCGCAGTCGAGCAGGACAGCGACTTTTGTTTCATTCGTCATGGCGTCTCCGGCGCTACAGGTCGACCTACTGTAGCAGAGCCACCACGCGTCAATATGCGCGCTTCCTCACCACTGCCGCCGCGTGGTCGAGACCATCACGCGCCGGCGAAGGTCAGCCGGTTCCCAAACGGATCCTTGACGCTCAGCTCGCGCGTCTCCCACGGCGTGTCCTCGATCCCGGGCCGCGCATAACCATATTGTTTGGCGGCCAGCTCGGCGTGCAGGCCATCGACATCATCGACCTCGATGCGCAGCGCAGCGCCGGGACAGCAATCGCCATGATGCTCACTCAGGTGCAGCACGCAGTCACCGCGCGACACCTGCAGGTAGAGCGGCATGCCGGGACCGAACCGGTGGTCCCAGTCGACCGTGAAGCCGAGGTAGTCGACATAGAACTCCCTGGCCTTGGCCTCGTCGAAGATGCGCAGGATCGGCGTGACGCTCCCGAGCTTCATGGCATCCGCCTCAAACGCGGTCGGCCGCGTAACGCAGGCCGATCTGGCGCCGGATCTCATCCATCACGCCCATCAGCGCCAGCGTCTCGCCCTGGGTCATCGACGGGCTTTCCAGCAGCCCCTGCTGCCAGCAGCGCTGGGCCTCGATCGCTTCGTGCACATAGCCGTTGCCGAGATATGGGGTCTCGATCGTGCGCTCGCTGCCGTCGTCCAGCTTGACGGTGACCGAGGTGGCGCGGTGGAACATGGTGTTCATCCGCACCTGGCCGCGCTCGCCCGACACGGTCAGCTCGGCCGGCGTGCGCGCCAGGAAGGAGCAGCTGCAGACCGACATGCCGCCGCCTTCGTGCTTGAGCGTGAAGCCGGTCTGCACATCGACACCGGTCGGGCCCATCTCGGCCTGGGCGCGCACTTCGAGCACGGGACCCAGCAGGCCGGCCGCGACCGACAGCGGATAAATGCCCAGGTCGAGCAGCGCGCCGCCGCCCAGCTCGGGATTGAAGACGCGGTGCTCGGGCCCGAAGGCGGCCGCGAAGCCGAAATCGGCGACGACCTGGCGCGGGGTGCCGATCTCGCCCGAGGCCAGGATGCGTTTCACCTCCAGGTAGGCCGGCAGGTAGCGCGTCCACATCGCCTCCATCAGGAACAGGCGTTTCGAGCGCGCCAGCGTCACCACCTGCTCGGCCTCGCGCAGGTTCATCGTGAACGGCTTCTCGCACAGCACGCCCTTGCCGGCGCGCAGCGCCATCAGGGCGTTGCCGGCATGTTCCGGATGCGGCGTGCCGATGTAGATCAGGTCGATGCCATCGGCCTGGGCCAGCAGCTCGCACGAGCCGTAGCTTGCCAGCGCGCCGAATTCCTCGGCGAAGGCCGCGGCCTTGTCCTGGCTGCGCGAACCCACGGCCGCCAGCACGGCGCCCGGCACGTCCTTCAATGCATTGGCAAAGGCACGCGAAATCTTGCCCGTGCCGAGAATTCCCCAGCGTACCGTTTCAGCCATCGGCCTCTCCCATTCAAGCCGTCCGCTTGGGACGGAACACAGTCGTATCCAGATAAAATTCAGGGTCTTGTCCGGGCCACCAGCCTGGAATGCCCAGCACCTGCAAGGGCGTGAAGCCGCCCGGCGTAAGCTCTTCATTCGCCAGGCTGGCCGCAACCTCGCGGTCGAGCCAGGCGCGGCGCGCATCGGCTGCCAGCGCAAAGTAATCGTCGCCGGCGAACACCACCCGCGTATGCGCGGTGATCGCCTTGCGCGGCGCCACCAGCTTTTCCATCAGCGCGTGGCCGAACAGCCAGACCTCGACATCCCTGCCGAACATATCACGCCGATCGTACAGGGCGGCGAGCCAGCGGTGCGCACGCAAGTCGTCGACCAGCGCCCGCCCGGCTTCATCGTCGCGCACGACCAGCAAGGCCGCGTTCTCGTCGAAGATGGTGGCGGCATCGCGCGCAGGCCCGCGCGACTTGCCGACGCCGGCCTGCGCGATCTGCGCCGCCTGCAGTGCGTTCAGCGTGCGCTTGATGCCCGGGAAAGTCTGCCACACCAGCGCATTGAAGAAATCGTGCAGGTTGTCGCGTGTCGGCACCTGGCCGGTGGCGCCGATGAATTCTTCATAGGCCATCCCTTCCGGCAGCGCGGCTTGCGGCACGAAGGACAGCGGCATGCCAACGCCATTGCGGAGGTCGAGCGCGCGCGCCGCCACGTTGAAGGCGTCGATAAAGCCGTCCGGCGGCGGCGCGGCGCGTTCAAAGCTTGGGCGCACCGAGTCGTACCACGGCTGCGCCCAGTCGATCGGCGGCAGCACGGTACTGCTTATACCATCTTCCAGTTGATGCTCTCGCCCGCGTTCAGCGGCACCAGCTGGTGTTCGCCCATCGGCACCGACTCCGGCAGGGTCCAGCTTTCGCGCTTGAGGGTGATCGTGCCCTCGTTGCGCGGCAGGTTATAGAACGCCGGGCCGTTGAAGCTGGCGAAGGCTTCCAGTTTGTCGAGCGCGCCGGCCTGGGCGAAGGCTTCGGTATACATCTCCATCGCGTGCAGCGCGGTGTAGCAGCCGGCGCAGCCGCAGGCGGCGTACTTGGTGTGCACCGCATGCGGGGCCGAGTCGGTGCCCAGGAAGAAGCGCTCGTCGCCGCTGGTGGCGGCGGTGACCAGCGCCAGGCGGTGTTCTTCGCGCTTGAGCACCGGCAGGCAGTAGAAGTGCGGGCGGATGCCGCCGCGGAAGATCTCGTTGCGGTTGTACAGCAGGTGGTGGGCGGTGATGGTGGCCGCGATCGGGCCCTCGGCCTCGGCCACGTACTGGGCCGCGTCCTTGGTGGTGATGTGCTCGAACACCACGTTCAGCGCCGGCATGTCTTTACGCAGCGGGCGCATCACGCGCTCGATGAACACGGCTTCGCGGTCGAACAGGTCGATCTCGTTGTCGGTCACTTCGCCATGCACCAGCAGCGGCATGCCCACTTCCTGCATCACTTCCAGCGTCTTGTAGCACTTTTTCAGGTCGGTGACGCCGGCGTCCGAGTTGGTGGTGGCGCCGGCCGGGTACAGCTTGACCGCGTGGATGAAGCCGGTGTCCTGGGCGCGGCGGATCTCGTCCGGATCGGTGTTGTCGGTCAGGTACAGCGTCATCAAGGGTTCGAAGCGCATCCCTTCCGGCAGCGCGGCCAGGATGCGCGCGCGGTACTCAAGGGCGGCGGCAGCCGTGGTCACCGGCGGGCGCAGGTTCGGCATCACGATCGCGCGGCCGAACTGGCGGGCGGTGTGCGGCAATACGCTGGCCATCGCCGCGCCGTCGCGCAGGTGCAGGTGCCAGTCGTCTGGACGGGTGATGGTGATGGTGTCTGGGGTCTCGATGGTGGACATGGCGGCTCTCGGAAAACGAATGGCGTATTTTACCTGCGCGACGGCGCGCCCGGTGCGCCCAACGGCCCCGAACATCGTCGAGAATTGCCGCAACGGCAAGCATGTAAGCATGCTTGACAGCACTAACAGTGCCTAGGATACTGCGGAACTTGCCATAATCTTCAGAACCAACCGGCCTTCGGTCCTCGAAAACCGGTCATTGCCCGAACAATCCGCCAGCGACAGCGCGATCCGCCGCCGCCGGCCCTGCACAGGTCCACACGACAGGAAGCTTTATGAACAATCGAAATCGCCTGACTACCTTCATCATGATCGCCCTGGTGGTCGGCATCGTGGTCGGCTACCTGGTCAACGCCAATACGGACACGGCGGGCGCGACGAGCTTCTCCGACACGATGTCGCTGATTACCACGATGTTCCTCCGCCTGATCAAGATGATCATCGCGCCGCTGGTGTTCGCGACCCTGGTGGTCGGCATCGCCAAGATGGGCGACGCCAAGGAAGTGGGCCGCATCGGCGTCAAGGCGCTGGGCTGGTTCGTGATCGCCTCGATCATCTCGCTGTCGCTGGGCCTGGTCCTGGTGAACATCTTCCGTCCGGGCGACGCGCTGCACGCGGCGGGCATGATGCCGCCGGTCGACGCGACCTCGGGCATCACCAGCGGCAGCCTGACGATGAAGGACTTCATCACCCACCTGATCCCGACCTCGATCGTCGACGGCATGGCCAAGAACGAGATCCTGCAGATCGTGGTGTTCTCGGTGTTCTTCGGCACCGCCGCCGCCGCCGTCGGCGCGCGCGCCACGCCGATGATCGACGCCATCGACGGCGTCGCCCACGTCATGCTCAAGCTGACCGGCTACGTGATGAACTTCGCCCCGATCGCGGTGTTCGCGGCGGTGGCCGGCATCATCGCCAAGAGCGGCCTGGGCGTGCTGTCGACCTACGGCATCTTCATGGCCCAGTTCTACTTCGGCATCGCGCTGCTGTGGGTCGTCCTGATCGGCATCGGCATGGCCGTGATCGGCCCGCGCATCCTGCGCCTGATCTCCGAGCTGCGCGGCCCGACCGTGCTGGCCTTCTCGACCGCCTCGTCCGAAGCCGCCTTCCCGCGCACCCTGGAAAGCCTGGAGCGCTTCGGCGTCAAGAACCGCCTGGCCTCGTTCGTGCTGCCGATCGGCTACTCGTTCAACCTGGACGGCTCGATGATGTACTGCACCTTCGCGGCCGTCTTCATCGCCCAGGCCTACGGCATCGAACTGTCGCTGGGCACCCAGATCACCATGATGCTGGTGCTGATGCTGACCTCGAAAGGCATGGCCGGCGTGCCGCGCGCCTCGCTGGTCGTGATCGCCGCGACCCTGAACCAATTCGACATCCCGGAAGCTGGCCTCTTGCTGCTGCTGGCGATCGACCACTTCCTGGACATGGCGCGCTCGGCCACCAACGTGATCGGCAACGGCATCGCCACCGCCGTCGTCGCCAAGTGGGAGGGCGACCTGGGAGAACCCAACAAGGAACCCGCCATCTCACCGCTGAAGTAGGGGTGGTGAACGGCTACCCGTAGTGCCCGAGGCCTTCCAGCAATGGAGGGCCTTTGTTTTTTCAACATCGATAATCACAACAAGGGGAAAGAGATGAAACAGATGGTTGCCGCCGGCATGCTGCTGGCCCTGAACAGCGCGCACGCCGCCACCCAGACGGTCGACTGCGGCCGGCTGCTGGACGTCCAGAAAGGCGCATGGCGCGAGCGCGTCAGCATCGTGATCGAGAACGGCAGCATCGTCTCGGTGGGACCGATGACGCAAGCTGCCGGCAATATCGACCTGTCTCGCCACAGCTGCCTGCCGGGCCTGATCGACATGCACGTGCACCTGACCAGCGAAACCCAGCCGGCGGTCGACGCCTACCGCGACCGTCTGGCCGCCAATCCGGCCGACATGGCCTATCGTTCGGTGAAGTACGCCGAGCGCACCCTGATGGCCGGCTTCACCACGGTGCGCGACCTGGGCGCCGCCGACAACCTGAACATCTCGCTCAAGCGCGCCATCGCCGCCGGCGAAGTGCCGGGCCCGCGCATGTTCACCGCCGGCAAATCGCTGGCCACCACCGGCGGCCACGCCGACCCGACCAACAACCTGTCGCACTTCCTGTCCGAGAAGATCGGCACGCCCGGCCCGACCGAGGGTGTATTGAACAGCCCCGAGGAAGCGCGCCAGGCGGTGCGCACCCGCTACAAGGATGGCGCCGACCTGATCAAGGTCACCGCCACCGGCGGCGTGCTGAGCCAGGCCGCCAGCGGCCACAACTCGCAGTACACCGAGGACGAGCTGCGCGCCGTGGTGAGCACCGCGAAGGACTACGGTTTCCGCGTCGCGGCCCACGCCCACGGCGCCGAAGGCATGAAGCGCGCGCTGCGCGTCGGGGTCGACTCGATCGAGCACGGCACCCTGATGGACGACGAGGTCATCGCGCTGTTCAAGAAAGGCGGCGGCTGGTACGTGCCGACCATCTCGGCCGGCCGCTACGTGGCGGACAAGGCCAAGGAACCGAATTATTATTCCGCCCTGGTGCGTCCGAAGGCGGCCGCGATCGGCCCGCAGCTGCAAGCCACCTTCGGCCGCGCCTATAAGGCCGGCGTGAAGATCGCCTTCGGCACTGACGCCGGCGTGTTCCCGCATGGCGACAATGCCAAGGAATTCGGCTATATGGTCGAAGCGGGCATGACGCCGCTTGATGCGATCCGCTCGGCCACCGTGAACGCGGCCATCCTGCTCGACCAGCCGAAGCGCCTGGGTGCGATCGACGCCGGCTTCGCGGCCGACATCATCGCGGTCGAGGGCGATCCCCTGCAGGACGTGAAAGTGCTCGAGCAGGTCAAGTTTGTGATGAAGGATGGCGTGGTCTACAAGAAGCCCTGATTTCCAGGGCGTCCCGCCGGTTTTAGAAAGGTAGTAACACGATGTCCAAGCAGTTCCCCCAAGCCGTACGCACCATGCTGTGCGGCTTTATGTTCATGTTCGCGGCCGCAGCCGTGCAAGCCCAGACGGCAAAGCTGCCGAACGTGACCATCCTCGCCACCGGCGGCACCATCGCCGGCACCGGCGCCACCAGCACCACCACGGTCGGCTACACCGCCGCCACCGTGGGCGTGCAATCGCTGATCGCGGCGGTGCCCGAGATCGCCAAGGTGGCGAATGTCACCGGCGAGCAGGTGTTCCAGATCGCCAGCGAGAACATCAGCGACGCGCAATGGCTGCAACTTGCCAAGCGCGTCAACGTGCTGCTGGCGCAGCCGAACGTGGACGGCATCGTGATCACCCACGGCACCGACACGCTGGAAGAAACGGCGTATTTCCTGCACCTGACGGTCAAGAGCAGGAAGCCGGTGGTGCTGGTCGGTTCGATGCGGCCGTCGACCGCGCTGTCGGCCGATGGCCCGATCAACCTGTACAACGCGGTGCGCCTGGCCGGCACGCCGGAGGCGGCGGACCGCGGCGTGCTGGTGGCGATGAACGACCAGATCCATTCGGCGCGCGACGTCACCAAGGCCAACACCACCACGACCGACACCTTCCGTACCTCGGAACTGGGCGTGATCGGCTACATCCAGGGCGGCAAGCCGTTCTTCTACCGTAACGTGGGGCGCAAGCACACGCTGGACACCGAGTTCGACGTGAGCAAACTCGATGCGCTGCCGCAGGTCGACGTGGCCTATGCGTATGCGAACGTGGGCGACGTCGCCGTGAATGCGCTGGTCGCGGCCGGCGCCAGGGGGCTGGTGCATGCGGGCGTGGGCAACGGCAGCCTGCCGGCGAAAATCAGGCCGGCGCTGGTCAAGGCGCGCAAGGACGGCGTCGTGATCGTGCGCGCGAGCCGCGTCGGCCAGGGCATCGTGGCGCGCAATGGCGAGGCCAATGACGACGAGCTGGACTTCGTGGTGGCCGATACCCTGAGCCCGCAGAAGGCGCGCATTCTCCTGATGCTGGCGTTGACCAGGACGACCGATACCAAGAACATCCAGCGGATGTTCTATACGTATTAATCACGGGCCGGTTGGACGCGTCGGCGGGAGAACCCGCCGACCCTACGTAGGGTTGGCGGCTATGCCGCCGACGCGTTCAACGGAATCCAACTCCAGCGGCGGCGACGCCACATCCTCATCCGGCCGCGCCAGCTGCCGTTCCCACATCTGCGCGTACAGGCCCTGCGCCGCCAGCAGAGAATAGTGCGTGCCGCGCTCGACGATCCTGCCGTGGTCGAGCACGATGATCTGCTGCGCATCGGCGATCGTCGACAGGCGGTGCGCGATCACCAGGGTCGTGCGGTTCTTCGCGATCTCCTTCAATTGCGCCTGGATCGCCTGCTCCGAGCGCGAATCGAGGGCCGACGTGGCCTCGTCGAAAATCAGGATCGCCGGGTCCTTGAGCAGGGTGCGCGCGATCGCCACCCGCTGCTTTTCGCCGCCCGACAGTTTCAGGCCGCGCTCGCCCACCATGCTCCCGTAGCCGTCCGGCAGGCTCTCGATGAAGTCGTGGATCGACGCCGCGCGCGCGGCCGCCACGATGTCGTCACGGCTGGCGCCGGGCCGGCCATAGGCGATGTTGTGTTCGATCGTGTCGTTGAACAGCACCGTGTCCTGCGGCACAATGCCGATCGCGGCGCGCAGCGAGTCCTGGGTGATGTCGCGCAGGTCCTGGCCATCGATGCGGATCGCGCCGCCATTCACGTCGTAGAAGCGGAACAGCAGCCGCGACAGGGTCGACTTGCCCGAGCCGCTGTGCCCCACCACCGCGGTCGTGGTCCCGGCGGGAATCGTGAAGTCGACGTCGAACAGGATCTGCCGCTTGGCTTCGTAGCTGAACTCGACGTGCGAGAACGCGACCTCGGCGCCCTTCGTCACCAGCGGCTGGGCCTTGGGGCTGTCGGCCACTTCGCGGTTCTGGTCCAGCAGCCCGAACAGGCGCTCCATGTCGGCCAGGCTTTGCTTGATCTCGCGGTAGATCACGCCCAGGAAGTTGAGCGGCACATACAGCTGGATCATGAAGGTATTGACCAGCACCAGGTCGCCCAGGGTCATGGTGCCGGCGATGACGCCCTCGATTGCGCGCCACAGGATCAGGGTGACCGCGGTGGCGATGATCAGGGACTGGCCGGTATTCAGGAACGACAAGGAGGTCTGCGAGCGCACGCCGGCGTTCTCGTAGTTCTTGAGGCCTTCGTCGTAGCGGCGCGCCTCGTAGTCCTCGTTGCCGAAGTACTTGACGGTCTCGTAGTTGAGCAGCGAGTCGATCGCCTTGGTCGAGGCTTTTGACTCCAGCTCGTTCATCGTACGCCGGAAGTGCGTGCGCCACTCGGTCACGACCACCGTGAAGGTGATGTAGGACGTCAGCGCCACCGCGGTGATGATGGTGAACCAGATATCGTAGTGGAACACCAGGTAGGCCAGCACCAGCGAGATCTCGACCAGCGTCGGCACGATGCTGAACAGCGAATACGAGATCAGGGTATTCACGCCGCGCGTGCCGCGCTCGATGTCGCGCGTCATGCCGCCGGTCTGGCGGTTCAGGTGGAAGCGCAGCGACAGCGCGTGCAGGTGGCGGAACACCTTGAGCGCGATGGTGCGCACCGCGCGCTGGGTCACGCGCGCGAACAGGAACTCGCGCAACTCGGTGAAGACCGTCATCGACAGGCGCAGCAGGCCGTAGCCGACCAGCAACCCGAGCGGCAGCACCAGCAGCGCATGCGGGTGCGCCGGGTCGATCGCCAGGCCGTCGATGATCTTCTTGAGCACCAGCGGCACGCCGACGTTGGCCAGTTTTGCGCCGACCAGCGCGGCCATGGCGGCCATCACCCGCCACTTGTAGACCCACAGGTAGGGGAACAGCGTTTTGAGGGTGGCCCAGTCGTTGCGGGGACCGGCTTTGGGATCGGGCGGGAGTGGAGCGGAGTTGCGGCGCATGACGGGGCTTCGGGATTTATGGTTCAATTCGGGTCGATTGTAGCTTTTACCGAGAATTCACGATGACCACGCCCGAAAACACCGTCACCACGCCCACCACCGTCCGCCTCCCCGCAGGCAAGATGCCGGAACTGCGCGTCATGCCCGCCCCGTCCGACGCCAATGTGTACGGCGACGTGTTCGGCGGCTGGATCATGGCCCAGGTCGACCTGGCCGGCTCGCTGCCGGCCACCCGCCGCGCCAATGGCCGCGTGGCGACCATCGCCGTCAACTCCTTCCTGTTCAAGAACCCGGTGTTCGTGGGCGACCTGCTGTCGTTCTATGCCGACATCACCAAGGTCGGCAACACCTCGGTCACCGTCTTCGTCGAGGTGTACGCCGAGCGCAACCGCCTGGCGGCCGAGGTGGTCAAGGTGACCGAGGCGACGCTGACCTATGTCGCCACCGGCCCTGACCGCAAGCCGCGCCAGCTGCCGCCGCTCGAATCGCTGGTGGCGCACCGGTAAGAAAAAGGCCGCCGGATCGGCGGCCTTGAGCATCAGGCAGTCTTCTTCTCGTCCCGCAGTTCGCGCCGCAGGATCTTGCCGACGTTCGTCTTCGGCAGGGTCTCGCGGAATTCGATGAACTTGGGTCGCTTGTAGCCGGTCAGCTGTTCCTTGCAGAACTCCTTGAGCTGTTCGGTGGTGAGGTCGGCGTCCTTCTTCACCACGTACAGCTTGACGGCCTCGCCCGAGTTCTGGTCCGGCACGCCCACGCACGCCACTTCCAGCACGCCCGGGTGCGCGGCCACCACGCCCTCCACTTCGTTCGGATAGACGTTGAAGCCCGACACCAGGATCATGTCCTTCTTGCGGTCGACGATGCGGGTATAGCCCTTGTCGTCCATGATGCCGATGTCGCCGGTCTTGAAGAAGCCGTCGGCGGTCATGACCTTGGCCGTCTCGTCGTCGCGCTGCCAGTAGCCGGCCATCACCTGCGGGCCGCGCACGGCGATCTCGCCGGCGGTGCCGAACGGGACTTCGTTGCCCGCTTCGTCCAGGATGCGCAGCTCGGTCGACGGCAGCGGCAGGCCGATGGTGCCCGTGAAATCGGTGATGTCGCAGCGGTTGGCGGTCACCACCGGCGAAGTCTCGGACAGGCCGTAGCCTTCGACGATCGGGATGCCGGTGGTCTTGAGCCATTTGTCGGCCACGGCCTTCTGCACCGCCATGCCGCCGCCCGGGCACACCATCAGGCCCGAGAAATCGAGCCTGGCGAAATCGTCGTTGTTGAGCAGGCCGTTGTACAGCGTGTTCACGGCCGGGAAAATATTGATGCGGTAGCCGCCGAGCTCCTTGATGAAACCCTTGATGTCGCGCGGGTTCGGGATCAACAGGTTCATGCCGCCGATGCGCAGGCCCAGCAGCGCGCAGACCGTGAGCGCATAGATGTGGTACAGCGGCAGCGCGCAGGCGAATTGCGGCTGTTCGCCGGACTTCAGCTTGCCGAGGGTCGGGGCGAACCAGGCCTCGTTCTGCAGCACGTTGGCGATCACGTGGCGGTGCAGCAGCACCGCGCCCTTCGACACGCCGGTGGTGCCGCCCGTGTACTGCAGGAAGGCGATGTCGTCGTGGCCGATCGCGACCGGCTTGAGGGTTTCGCGCGCGCCGTCGGCCAGCACCTTGTTGAAGCCGATCGCGCCCGGCAGCGAATAGGCCGGCACCATCTTCTTGACCTTGCGCACCACCAGGTTGACCAGCGTGCCTTTCAGGCCGCCCAGCAGGTCGCCCATGGTCGCCAAAACGATGTGCTTGACGCTCGTCTGGCGCACCACCTGCTCCAGCGTGTGGGCGAAGTTCTCGAGCACCACGATCGCCTCGGCGCCCGAGTCGACCAGCTGGTGCTGCAGCTCGCGCGGCGTGTACAGCGGGTTGACGTTGACGACCACGTAGCCGGCGCGCAGCACGGCGGCCAGCGCCACCGGATACTGCAGCACGTTGGGCAGCATGATCGCCACGCGCGCGCCCGGCTTCAGTCCACGCGCCTGCAGCCAGGCCGCCATGCGCTGCGACATCGCATCGAGCTCCGCGAACGTGATGGACTTGCCCATGCAGGCATAGGCCTTGCGGTCGGCGTACTTGCGAAACGCCTCCTCCAGCAAATGCGTCAGCGAGCGGTACTGGGTCGGATCGATTTCCGTCGCCACGCCGTTCTCGTACGACGAGAGCCAAAATTTGTCCATCTGTCCTGCCTTCCTTGTTGGTTCCAATAAAACGCGAAAGCCGCCCGACGGGGCGGCTTTCGCCGGGGTAGTCCCGTCACAATGCTTATGCCACCGTCTCCGCCTGCTTTTTCTCGTCCCTCAGCGCGCGCCTCAGGATCTTGCCGACGTTGGTCTTCGGCAGCTCGTCGCGGAATTCGATGTACTTCGGTCGCTTGTAGCCGGTGAACTGCTGCTTGCAGTAGTCCATCAGCTGCTCGGCCGTGAGGCCAGGGTCTTTCTTTACCACGAATACCTTGACCGCCTCGCCCGAATGGTCGTCCGGCACCCCGACCACGGCGCATTCGAGCACGCCCGCATGGCCGGCGATCACGCCTTCGAGCTCGTTCGGATAGACGTTGAAACCCGAGACCAGGATCATGTCCTTCTTGCGGTCGACGATCTTCACGAAGCCGGCGGTATCCATGATGCCGACGTCGCCCGAGCGGAAGAAGCCGTCGGCGGTCATCACCTTCGCGGTTTCGTCCGGCCGGTTCCAGTAGCCGGTCATCACCTGCGGGCCGCGGATGGCGATCTCGCCGATCTCGCCCGGCGCCATGTGGCGGCCTTCGTCGTCGATGATCGCGATGTCGGTCGACGGCACCGGCAGGCCGATGGTGCCGGTGAATTCGGTGCCGTCGGCGCGGTTGCAGGTGGCCACCGGCGAGGTCTCGGACAGGCCGTAGCCTTCGATGATGGCCACGCCGGTGATCTGGCGCCACTTGTCGGCCACGGGCTTTTGCACCGCCATGCCGCCGCCGTTGCAGACCCGCAGCGCCGAGAAGTCGAGGTGGGCGAAATCGGGATTGTTGGCCAGCGCGTTGTACAGCGTGTTCACCGCCGGCAGCATGTTGAAGCGGTATTTTGCCAGTTCCTTGACGAAGGCCGGGATGTCGCGCGGATTGACGATCAGGACGTTCAGGGCGCCCATGCGCATGCCCCACATCGCGCAGGCGGTGAGTGCGAAGATGTGGTACAGCGGCAGCGCGCACACGATCGTGACCTGCTCGCCGCCCGCCTCGCCCAGCGCCGGCTGCGACCATGCCTCGCTCTGCAGCACGTTGGCGATCACGTTGCGGTGGGTGAGCGTGGCACCCTTCGAGACGCCGGTGGTGCCGCCCGTGTACTGCAGGAAGGCGACGTCGTCGACCTTGAGCTCGGCCGGCTTGAACGGCATGCGCTCGCCCTGGGCCAGCGCGTCCTTGAAGGTGACCATGTTCTGCAGCGAGAACTCGGGCACCATCTTCTTGACGTTGCGGACCACGAAGTTGACCAGCATGCCCTTCACGCCGCCCAGCATCTCGCCCATGCTGGCCACCACCACATGGCGCAGCGGGGTCTTGCCCATCACCTTCTGCACGGTGTGGGCGAAGTTCTCCAGCACGATGATCGCTTCGCTGCCCGAATCGCTGATTTGATGTTCCAGTTCGCGCGCGGTGTACAGCGGATTGACGTTGACGACGCTGTAGCCGGCGCGCAGCACGGCGGCCAGCGCGATCGGATACTGCAGCACGTTCGGCATCATGATCGCCACGCGCGCGCCGGGGGCCAGGCCGCGGCTCTGCAGCCAGGCGGCCAGCCGCTTCGAATACATATCGAGTTCGCCGTAGGTGAGGAACTTGTCCATGCACACATAGGCTTTGCGGTCCGCGAACTTGCTGAAGGACTCTTCGAGCAAATGCACCAAGGAGCGGTATTGATCCGGATCAATCTCCGCCGGCACGCCTGGGGGATACGACTGCAGCCAAATTTTGTCCATCGCTCACCTCTGTCTCGATTTTTATCGTTCTGGTCGGGCGGCCGGAGGTGCTTGCCGGGCGCGCCTGCGCACGTGGCTTATAGGTTTGCCATCGCTGATGGTGATGCTATCGGGCAGCGCCCCTGTGCGCAAGCGGTTTTACCGCGATTGGAACCGGCCCTCTACGGCGACGCTCCCATGGTGCGCTGCACCACCAGCGTGCCCGGCGTGGCCGTCCCACCCAGGCGCTTGAGCACGCGATGACGCTCTTCCTTGTCGAGCTTGGCAAGTTGGTTGACGGCCTTGTAGAAGCCGCGCCACGTCTTCTCGCGGCGCAGCAAAACGCGAAACGCCGGCACGAAATCGTTATACGTCGCCACCGAGGCCAGGTGGGCATTCGACAGCGGTTCGGCGAAGAAGCGGTCGTAGCCGGCGTAGCCGCCCCAGTTCGCCTTGAGCACCTGGTAGTCGTCCTGCAGCGCCAGGAACAGGCGCGCCTTGGTGGCGCGCTTGACGCTGTCGGGCTCCATGCTCTTGTACGTACGTTCCAGCTCGCCGCGATAGCGCAGCAGCAGCGCCAGGAAGTCGCTCTTGCGGGTTTTATAGCGCTCGTATGCTTCGCTCATCTGGGGATTGCCGAAGCGCTCGAGCCAGGCTTCCACGCCGGCCTGCTCGACCGCGCTGGCAAAGGATTCGTTGAACTGCGAATCGCCCGCGACATAGACCACCTGGTGCGCCAGTTCATGGAAGATCAGGCGCGCCAGCTCGGCGTCCGGATAATTGATGAAGGTCGACATCAGGGGATCGCTGAACCAGCCCAGGGTCGAATAGGCGCTCACGCCCCCGACCTCGACGTCGTTGCCCTGCGCGCGCAGTTTCTTTGCATACGCCTGGGCCTCGGCCTTGCTGTAGTAGCCGCGATAGCTCACGCAGCCGGCCACCGGGAAGCACCACTGGATGGGCTTGAGCGACAGCTCGGGCGTGGCGACCACGTTCCACAACACGTAGGGCCGGCCGAGATTGGTGTAGTTGGTATAGCTGCCGTTGTCGGGCAGCTTCATTTCCTGGATGGCGAAGCGGCGGATCTGGCGCGCCGATTCGAGGCGGTGGCGCAGCTTGACGTTGGTGTTGCTATCGGCGATCCAGTCGTCGATCGGTCGCGCATTGGTCAGCAATTGCAGCTGGCCTTGCGCGGCCTGGGTGTAGTAGGAGAGGGATGAGCAGCTTGACAACATGAGGGCCGCGGCTGCCGCGACCATGACTGGCTTGAAGGCCTGGGAAAATCTAGAGGGTTTCATCTCGCGTCAAGGGTGCAGCTCTTTCGACCTGCACGAGGGTGTCGTAGAAAGTGGGCGCCCGGCCCATGTCGGTCAAACGCTGGCTGGTGACTTCATTGGCGTTCTTGCCGTCGCTGGCGAGTTTCTTCCACCAGACTGACAAGCCCACCACCAATCCAGCACGCGCCTTGTCGGTCACGCGTGCGCGGGCGATGAACGAACCGCGGTCGTTAAAAATACGCGCCATGTCACCGTGGGCGATGCCGCGTGCCGCAGCGTCGTTCGGGTGGATGTCGAGGTGCGGTTCGCCCTCAGTTGCGCGCAAGCTCTTTACATTGACAAACGTCGAGTTGAGGAAGTTCCGTGCCGGCGGAGAAATCATCGCCAGCGGGTACTTTTCGGCCAAGTCAGGGTTAGAAGCAACAGACTCGTAAGGCGGAATATAAGTGGGCACCGGATCGAGCCCATCGGCCAGCATGCTCTCGGAGAAGAACTCGCACTTGCCGGACGGGGTCGTGAAACCGCCCTCGGCGAAAGGCGCGGCCGGCATGTTCAGCTTTTTCCAGCCGCTGCGCTTGAGCGAATCCCAGTCGAAGTGGATCGCGCGCGCATCGCTTTTATTGAAGGCCTGGGCCGCGATCTCGTCGTCGCTCTCCTGGAAGCACGGGTCGTCGTAACCCATGCGCGCCGCCAGCAGGCGGAAGAATTCGGTGTTCGGCTTCGATTCGCCGATGGGGGCGATGGCGGCATTATTCGCCATCATGTACAGGTGGCCATAGGCCAGGTGCGCATCGACGTGCTCGAGCTGGGTGGTGGCCGGCAGCAGGATGTCGGCATAGTCGGCGCTATCGGTGTGGAAGTGCTCGAGCACCACGGTGAACAGGTCTTCGCGCTCGAAGCCCTGCTGCACCTTGCGCGAATCGGGCGCGATCGCCAGCGGATTGGCGTTGTAGACGATGACGGCCTCGATCTTCGGGCCGAACTCGGGCGACGCCTCCCTGAGCAGGTCGTCGCCGATGGTGGTCATATTGATCGTGCGCGGCGTGCGGCCCCCCAAGAGATCCGGGCGCTGCAAGGCCGGGCGGTTGGTCGGGAACGACGCCGAGGTCGACAGCTGGATGCCGCCGGCCGGCAGGCGCCAGGCGCCCACCAGCGCCGGCAGGCAGGTGATGTTGCGCACCGCCATGCCGCCGCCGCGCACGCGCTGGATGCCATAGTTGACGCGGATCGCGGCTGCATCGCCATTCTTGACGGTCTGCCCGTACAGGCGCGCCAGGTTGACCACTTCGTCGACCGTGATGCCGCAGGTTTGCGCGGTGCGTTCCGGCGTCCACTCGAGCGCGCGCGCCTTCAGGGGCTCGAAGCCCAGGGTGTATTGCTCGATATAGTCGTGGTCGAGCAGGTCTTCCTTGATCAGGACGTGCATCATGCCCAGCGCCAGCGCCGCGTCGGTGCCCGGCAACAGGGCGATGTGCTGATGGCATTTTTCTGCGGTCAGGGAGCGATAGGGATCGATCGCGATCAGCGTCGCGCCACGGCGCTTGGCCTCTTGCGCGCGCATCCAGAAATGCAGGTTGGATGCGATCGGGTTGCCGCCCCAGATCAGGATCAGCCTGGCGTCCTGGAACTCCTCGAGGTCGGTGCCGATCGAACTGCCGATGGTATAGCGATAACCGGTGGCGCCGGCGGTGGCGCAGATGGTGCGATCGAGCAGCGAGGCGCCCAGTTTATTAAAGAAGCGCAGCGACATCGATTCGCCCTGCACCAGGCCCATGGTGCCGCAGTAGCTGTAGGGCAGGATGGCTTGCGGGTCGCGCGCGGCGATCGGCTTCAGGCGACTGGCGATTTCATCGAGGGCTTCGTCCCAGCTGATGCGTTCGAATTTCCCTTCTCCCTTGCGGCCCACGCGGCGCATCGGATACAGCACGCGGTCCGGGTGATAGGTGCGCTCGACATAGCGCGACACCTTGGTGCACAACACCCCGGCCGTGGTCGGATGCTCCGGATCGCCCTTCACTTCTTTCGCGACACCGTCTTCGACTTTGACGAGGATGGCGCAGGTGTCGGGACAATCGTGGGGGCAGGTCGCACGGACGTGGGTAATGGTCATTTTCTTATGAGGCTACGGTGAAAAAACTGCGTGAATCCAATACTTTATCCGATTCCGGCAGGCTTCGTGACCTCCTCTGTCAAGTCTGTTTGAGGCACGCTACAATAGTTAAAACGATGCCATGCAAAGGCTGGACAGCGTGGTGACACATTCGCAAACAGCGAGGAGAACACGATGAAACTAGTGGAACCTATCCTGGCATCTCAAGCAGAGATCCAGGCCATCCGACGTGACCTGCATGCCCACCCGGAGCTGTGCTACGAAGAACACCGTACCGCCGAAATCGTTGCCGAACGCCTGAGCGCGTGGGGCATTCCCGTGGTGCGCGGCCTGGGCGTGACCGGCGTGGTCGGCATCATCAAGAACGGCACCTCGGAACGCGCGATCGGCCTGCGCGCCGACATGGACGCGCTGCCGATGCAGGAATTGAACGGCTTCGCGCATGCCTCGACCCACGCGGGCAAGATGCACGCCTGCGGCCATGACGGCCACACCGCGATGCTGCTCGGCGCCGCCCACTACCTGGCGCAGCACCGTAATTTCGACGGCACCGTGTACCTGATCTTCCAGCCGGCCGAGGAAGGCGGCGGCGGCGCGAAGCGCATGATCGACGACGGCCTGTTCGAGCGCTTCCCGATGGACGCCGTGTATGGCATGCACAATTGGCCAGGCATTCCGGAAGGGCATTTCGGCGTCGTCTCCGGCCCGATGATGGCCTCGAGTAACGAGTTCCGCGTGACCGTGCGCGGCAAGGGCGCGCACGCCGCGCAGCCGCATCGCGGCATCGATCCGGTGATGGTGGCGGTGCAGATCGCGCAAGCCTGGCAGACCATCGTCTCGCGCGAGAAGAACCCGCTGCACACCGCGGTGCTGTCGATCACGCAAATCCATGCCGGCAGCGCCACCAATATCATCCCCGATGAAGCCGAGCTGGTCGGCACGGTGCGCACCTTCACCACCGAAGTGCTCGACCTGGTCGAGCGCCGCATGCAGGAGATGGCGAATGGCATCGCGGCCGGCTTTGGCGCCAGCATCGACTTCGGTTTCAAGCGCAATTACCCGCCGCTGGTGAACCATCCGGAACAAACCGCGTTCGCGATCGAGGCGATGCGCGCGGTGGCGGGCGCGGCCCAGGTCAATGCCGATGTCGAGCCGACCATGGGCGCCGAGGACTTCGCCTTCATGCTGCAGGCCAAGCCTGGCTGCTATGTCTTCATCGGCAATGGCGAAGGCGACCACCGCGCCGGCGGCCATGGGCTCGGCCCTTGCCAGCTGCACAATGCCAGCTACGACTTCAACGACAACCTGCTGCCGATCGGCGCCAGCTACTGGGTGCGGCTGGCGGAGATGAGCCTGCCTGTGGCCTGAGGCTTAGAACAGCCCGAGGAATTTCTTCCGGGCCGTGTTCTTGCGCGCCGGGTCGACCACGTCGGTGACGTCGTACTCGTTGAACTTGTCGATCAGTTCCGCGAAGCCACGGCGGCGCGCCAGGTTCAGCTCTTCCTTGTAGAGCGGCACGACGCAGTGGAAATAGACGTCCTTGCCGTCGACCATGACCGAGTGGAATGGTTCCGGGCTCGATACCGGCGGCAGCACGACGGCGCCGCAGAAGCCGATGCCGGCGATGTACGGCTTGGCCGGGTTGCCGTTCGGCAGGGAGTGGCCGAGGCCGATCCAGGTACGCTCTTTATGCGGATAGTGCGCCAGGTGGCGCAGCAGGGCGACCGGCCAGTACCAGCGCTCGTCCTGCATCGCGGCCTCGTCCAGCTGCCAGTTCGCCGGCAGGGCCATCATGAGCTCGGCATAAGCCGGCGCGCCTTCCGGCACGTTCATTGGCTGCTTGCTCATGCCCGACGTCACCAGGCGCACATAGGGATAGGATTCGGTCGGCCCGATCACGTGGATGTCGACCTGGACGCCGTCGGCCTGGGTCTCGTGGAAGTACAGGGCGGGCTTGCCGAGATGGGCGGCGATATGCTCGCCCACCGGATCGTGCGGCAGCACCGCGGGTTCGGGCTGGCGCGCCATCGGAGCGGCGAGCGGGTACAGAGGAGCGATCGTGGGTTCGATTGGTTCGGCCATTGTTATTGATGTGGGTCGGTTGCGGCGGGCGTCTATGATACCTTCGCTACATGGTTGCGTGGCCGCCAGCACGCTATTGTTCTCGCTAGTACAATAGCGCATCAAACAAGAATGTCGCTTTTTCCTTTCCAAGGATAACCATGCTCACTACCAAGAAAATCGGCGCCCTGGCTGCTCTCTGCGCCGCGCTGTTCGCTCCGTTCGCCTCTGCCCAGTCCACCGTCGGCAATGGCTACATCGACTCGGCTTCGTTCGAAGTCGGCACCAACCCGCAGCAGCGCATGTACCGCATCGCGGTCCAGTCCGATTGGGACAAGCGCTGGTTCGCCGGCAACGGCCGTCACCTGTCGGGCTACTGGGAAGGCAACCTGGCCCTGTGGCGCCTGAATTCCTACGAGAACGTGCGCGGCCAGAACAAGAACATCGGCGTCATCGGCTTCACCCCGGTGTTCCGCTACCAGAATGACAACAAGCTCGGCCTGTATGGCGAGATCGGTATCGGCGTCAACCTGTTCTCGACCCTGTACAAGAACGAAGACAAGGAACTGTCGACCGCCTTCCAGTTCGGCGACCATATCGGCATCGGCTACACCACCCAGAAGTGGGACTTCGGCCTGAAGTACCAGCACTACTCGAACGCCAGCATCAAGAGCCCGAACGCGGGCGCCAACTGGTTCATCGCCAAGGCGGCTTACCGCTTCTGATGTCCACGATGCGCGCATGGGCCGGCAGCGGCCGGTCCATGGCGCGGCCGTCTTGCAGTTTGTGACACAATCGGGCCTCTGGCGGCCACTGCCGCCTGCCGTTTTCACGAGGCCCGATTGACCCCTTCGCCCACCCTCAAGCGCTATCTTCCCTGGCTCGTCGCGACCGCCCTGTTCATGGAGCAGCTCGATGCGACCATCGTCAATACCGCCATTCCGAGCATTGCCGCCAGCCTCGGCGTCACCCCGCTGAGCCTGAAATCGGTCGTCACCAGCTACATCCTCGGCCTTGCAGTCGGCATTCCCTTGAGCGGGTGGATGGCCGACCGCTTCGGCACCCGGCGCGTATTCTTCACGGCCATTGCCGTCTTCACCTTCGCATCGGTGCTGTGCGGGCTGTCAGTGAGCGCCCACATGATGACCGGCGCCCGGCTGCTGCAGGGACTGGGGGGCGCCATGATGATCCCGATCGGCCGCCTGTCGATCGTGCGCACCTTCCCCAAGAACGAGCTACTGGGGGCGATGAACTTCGTCATCATCCCTGCCCTGATCGGACCGCTGCTGGGGCCGACGGTCGGCGGCCTGATCGTGCACTGGACCTCGTGGCGCGTTATCTTCTTCGTCAATATCCCGGTTGGACTGGCTGCGCTGTATTTTGTCTGGCGCCATATGCCTGACTATCGCTCCGAACAGCGGCGTCCGCTCGATGTAGTTGGCCTGATCCTGTTCAGCAGCGGCACCGCCCTGCTGTCCTGGGTGCTGGAAGTGTTTGGCGAGCATACGCTCGATGGCATGACGGCCGGCCTGCTGTTCCTGCTGGCAATCGGCCTGCTGGGCGCCTATGCCTGGCATGCCTGCCGCATCAAGTTCCCGCTCTTGCGCCTGACCTTGCTCAAGGTGCGCACCTTCCGCATCGCCGTGCTCGGAGGCTTCCTCACCCGTCTCGGCGTCGGCGGCCTGCCCTTCCTGCTGCCGCTGCTGTACCAGCTCGGCCTGGGACTGCCGGCGTGGCAATCGGGCTTGCTGATGATGCCGGCCGCGCTGGCGGCGATGGGCATGAAGGTGTTCGCGCCCGGCTTGCTGGCGCGCTTCGGCTATCGCCGGGTGCTGCTGGTGAATACGATCATGATCGGCGTGACCATCGCGATGTTCACGCTGGTGGATGCCGGCACGCCGCTGGCGGTGATCGTCGGCATCGGCCTGATGCAGGGCTTCTTCAACTCGCTGCAGTTCTCGAGCATGAATACGCTGGCCTATGCCGACGTCGAGCCGGCCGATACCAGCATGGCCAGCACGATTTCCAGCTCGTTCCAGCAATTGTCGATGAGCTTTGGCCTGGCGGCCGGCTCGATCGTCACCGCCTGGTTCCTGGGCGGCGTATCGCAGACCAACCAGGGCCAGGTGACGCAGGCCCTGCACCATGGCTTCGCCGTCCTGGCGGTGCTGACCCTGCTCTCCTCGGCCGTGTTCTGGCGCCTGCGCCGCAACGATGGCGACAGCATCAGCCGCGGGCAAAGCGTGGCTCCGGCGGCCGAGCCGGTGACGGTGACGGCGCAGTAATTCAGGCGGGCGCAGCAAGGAGGCGCGCCGGCCGGCGCCGCCGCCGACAACTTATGGTGAGCGCATACCGCCGACTTTCCAGCGTAATCAACTCCGTGATTCTTTTCCGTAAGACATGCACTAGTGCATTAGCGGGCCGTAATCTGGCGATCCACAAAAAAGATTACGGAGACGAGAATGAACAGGCATACAGCAATGCATTGCCGTACACGGCGTCTGTCCGGTGCGGTTGCGATGGCGCTGGCTTCGCTTGCAACCGGCACACCAGTGCACGCGCAACAGGCCGGGCAAACGGAGCAGGATACGACGACAAGCAGTCCCGCCAGTGCCCCCACCACCGTACGCGTGGTGGGTACGCGGCAGGCCCAGGAAAGCGCGATCGGCAGGAAGAAAAAAGCCGACACCGCCCAGGATTCCATCGTGGCGGAAGACGTGGGCGCCTTCCCGGACCGGAACGTGGCGGATGCGATTTCCCGGATCGCCGGGGTGGCCGTGGACCGTGGCGACTTTGGTGAAGGAATCTCGGTCTCGATCCGGGGCAATGGTCCGGAACTGACCCGTGTGGAACTCGATGGACAGGGCGTACAGTCCGCTGGCGGCGCCGACCTGCTGGGCGGGATGAACGCCGGCTCGGACCAGGCCGGTGGACGCGCCGTCGAGATGCGCCAGCTGTCGTCCGACCTGATCAAGAGCGTGGACGTGGTGAAAGGCTCCACGGCCGACATGGTGGAAGGATCGCTTGGCGGCTCGGTGCGCATCACCACCCGGAATGGCCTGGACTTCAAGAAGGATTACCTGTCGATGCGTGTCGCGGGAATGCAGAACACGCTCAACGAGAAACTCAATCCCAACCTGAACCTCGTCGGCGTAAAAAAACTGATGAACGACCGGCTGGGCGTGCTGGTCAATCTTTCCAGGAGCAAGGTTGCCCAGGAGTCGCACTCGATCAACCAGGGCGGCAGCAGCAGTGCCGTCGGCGCCTATCGTCCGCTCGATTTCGACAACTCGCCGGAAAAAACGTTCTCGTTCCAACCGAATACCGTCAAACTGGACGATCCGCTGTCGACGACACCGCTGCTGACATCGAATCTCATCGGTGGCGGCACGTTCAATGCAGCCACACCGCAGGAAATCGTGGCCAAATCGGCCGCTGCGCAAACCAAGGCGGCGTGTTACCAGGCATTTCCATTGCTGACCGAAGCCCAGGCGAACGCCATCGTGGCTGGCGCCACCCGTACCAATGCGATCAACCAGCGCCAGACGGAGCTGCTGTCCTGCCTGGGGCAATGGAATGATTACGTGCCGAGCAGTACCCGCTACTTCGTGAATCGCCAGGACGAAGATCGCAACTCGGGCGACATCCGCCTGGATTTCAAGGTCAGCGACGGTCTGCAGGTCTACGTCAAGCACAGCCGCTCGTCACGCAATATCGTCTCGGAAGCGAGCAGCGCGGGCTATGGCGGCCCGGCCTTCAACGTCAACTCGGTCACCGGTCCGAATGGCTATATCGGCCCATCCTTTACCGACGCGGTGTCGACGACCCAGTTGCCGAACGGCGCATGGGCGACGCGAAACGTGGCCCTCGGGTCCGGCTATTTCCTGTATCCGGACCTGAGCTGGCGTGCCGGGGGCGCCGCCAACGGGTCGACGTCGAATATTGATCCGAACTCGGTCACGGTCGACGCGAACCACCATTTGAAGGGCTACACGATTGCCGATGGCGGTTTCGGTGTCGAAAACACCATGCTCAATATTCGGGAAAAATCGCGTTACACCCAGGCTGGCGGCACCTACAAGAATCGCTATGTATTCGCCGAGCTGTTGTTAGGCGATGCGCGCAGCGACTTCTCGCGCTACGAGCGGCGCGCCGGCCTGAGCGGCTACACGGGGCCCGTCCAGGCAACCTTGTTATCGAACGGTATCTGGGATTACAAGCCGACCGGGAGCTTCGACCCCAACAATCCCAACAACTACTTCGCGCTGCGGCCGCAGCCTGCGCTCGCCGCGTTCGCCGGCAGTGCATTCGCACCGGCGACGCCCGCCTATACCGCGGACCAGTTACCGCTGATCGATCCGGCGCGGACGCTGTCGCTGCAGAATGCGCGCATCAACGAGCAGACCGAGCGCACCGTGAAACTCGATGTGGCCTTCAACACCAGCGATTTCACCAATGGCTATCTGCCGCGCTTCAAGATCGGCTACAACCGCCGCAAGAGCGACTACTCGGCCTGGGGCACCGGCGGCATGACCGTCCAGGAACCCCAGGGCACCTGGGGGACGCCAGGCTATATTCCCGGCATTTACGTCCCCAACAAAAACCTGCGCACCACCTACCAGATTTGCGAAGACACCCCCGGCTCGCTGGGGGCAGGCGGGCGGCCATGTCAATACGGCTATACCCCCAATGCCGACCCGCGCGCCAACCTCGGCGGGACGATCCAGATCACCGCCGACCAGTTCCGGGACATTTTCGCGCAAGTCTATACGAAGCAGCCGACATCCCAGTTCTACGGTGGCGATCCCGATCGTCCGGCAGGGCTGATCAGCGGCTGGACCGAGATCGACATCGGCAAGCTCTATGACCTGCTCGGCGTACCGAACTACAACCTCGATTGCGTGAAATCCTGCGCCGGCAGCGACGGCCAGATGTATGCCCAGCCGATGAACAAGCTGGTGGAAACCGTCGATGCGGGCTACCTGATGACGGACTTCAGCCTGGACCGCATACCGTTCAGCGAACGTCCGCTGCCGTTCGGCATCGCCTTCGATGGCAACGTCGGCGTGCGCATCGTGCGCACCGGGGTGGTCGGCACCGGACAGCTGACCTTCCAGTCGACGGTGAAGAACCCGAGCTTCAATCCCGCCGACCCGGAGAATGCCAACGGTGTGACGACGGCGATCTACCGCCGGGATACCGAGATCTCGGACGTCAGCACCGACTACCTGCCCTCGATCAACCTGAACACCTGGTTCCTGCCCAACGAACTCGTACTGCGCTACAACTGGGGCAAGACCGTCGCACGTCCGCCCGGCGGTCGCCTGATCCCGAGCGGCACCTGCTTCTACGACGAGCGCTTCACCGACCAGCTCGATGCGGACGGCGAGCCTCGCGCGCAATATTGCTCCGGCACCATGGGCAATCCGTCGCTGGAGCCGATGACTAACCACAACCAGAACCTGTCGCTCGAGTGGTATCCCAACAAGAACTACATGCTCGCCGGCGCCGTCTACCGGCAGGAGGGCGTCATCGGTGCACCGACGCTGATCGAGGCGGTCAGTGCGGCCGCGCTGTTTGCCGGCTCGGACCAGGTGGACGGCCAGACCGGCAAGCCGCTGGCAGACCAGCAGTTCGACTACCGTCGCTGGATCAATCAATTGCCGAACACCCGCACGGGCTACGAGGTATCGGGGAAGGCCGCATTCACCTTCCTGCCGTGGTATCTGCGCTATCTTGGCGTGGACGCCAACTACACGCGCAACAAGTCCAAGCTGACCGGGACCGCCGTGCGCGACCTGCTGACCGGTGCCGTCATGCCGGTGGCCGGCGAGCCCCACCATTCCTGGAATGCGTCGCTGTGGTATGACGATGGCAAATTATCGGCCAGGGTGGCGGTGCAGTTCGTGGCCGAGAAGTTCAATTGCATATCGGGGTGTAATTCGACCGCTATCAACAATTATCCGGCGCAGGGGCTGACCACTGTTCGCAATCCGGTATATGCGCCCGGGGCGCCGAGCTTCCGGCTGGGGACTCGGTATATCGATGCGAAAATCGGGTATCGGGTCAATCAGAATATCGAATTGTTCCTCGAGGGGCGCAATCTCGGACGGATTCATACGGGGAACACGACGGGGGGATTTGCGCAGTTTGCGGATGGGACGCCGAATGTGTACACCGATGCGTATGCGGGGGCGACGTATATGGCGGGGGTGAATTTCAGGTTCGAGTGAAGGCGGGCACGGTTAAAGCAAAAAACCCCACCGAGATCACTCGATGGGGTTTTTCTTATAACTAGCCTGACGATAACCTACTTTCACACTGGTTGCAGCACTATCATCGGCGCAAAGTCGTTTCACGGTCCTGTTCG
>NZ_JAFVIM010000012.1:0-188190 GCF_017582745.1 Massilia oculi | reverse complement strand
GTCAGCGGAGCAAGCTCCCTGTTACCGTTCGACTTGCATGTGTAAAGCATGCCGCCAGCGTTCAATCTGAGCCAGGATCAAACTCTTCAGTTCAATCTCTGTTTGTTGACTCTTTCGAGTCATTCGCTATTGCTAGCGAAGTCGCTCACTCAAAATACTGACCGTCACTTCATTGCTGAAGCAACGTTTAATACTTTGTGCGAACATTTGATATTTTAAGTATGCAGCTGAACAAGTCAGCTGGCACCTTCATCAAACGCCCACACTTATCGACTGTTAATTTTTAAAGATCAGAATTCGGTTACTGCTTCATCTGCTGTTGCTCCGAATCGTTTTGTTCGTCAGCAGCAGAGGAATGAGATTATGCTCGTCCTGCTGAGCTTCGTCAACACCTAATTTTTCAGTTTTGTGACGAAACCGCGTCGTTGCGGATGAAGTCGACGAAGGCCCGTAGCGGCGCCGGCACCAGCCGCCGGCCCGAGTAGTACAGATAAGGTCCAGAGAACTGCGGCCACCACGGCTGCAGCACTGGCTCCAGCTCCCCACGCTCGACATACGGCTTCAACCAATCCTCGAACAGATAGATCACGCCCAAACCCTGCACCGCGGAATCGATCGCCAGGTCCAGCGCCCCGCCCACCTGCACCAGCAACTGCCCATTCGGCTCGATGGTCACCGTCTCGCCGGCGCGCTCGAACATCCAGTCGATCATCGCGCCACTGGCAAAGCGCGCCCGAATGCATGCGCCGGGCGCCAGCTCGCGTGGATGCCCGGGCGCCCCATGGCGGGCCAGCCAGGCGGGAGAGGCCGCGGCCGCCATCCGCTGCGTGCGCGGGCCGATCGGCACGGCGATCATGTCCTGCTCCAGCCGCTCCTCGTAGCGGATGCCGGCGTCGCAGCCAGCCGCGAGCACGTCGACGAAGCTCTCCTCGGCCACCACCTCCAGGCGGATCTCCGGATATTTGGCAAGAAACGCCGGCACGATGGCCGGCAGTACCAGGCGCGCCGCACTCATCGAGACATTCAGCCGCAAGGTGCCGGTGGGCGTATCGCGAAAACCATTGACCACGTCCAGGGCGCTGTCGATTTCGCTCCACACCGGATCCAGGCGCGTCAGCAGGCTGCTGCCGGCCTCGGTCGGCGCCACGCTGCGCGTCGTCCGGTTCAGCAGGCGCACGCCCAGACGCGCTTCGAGGCGCCGGACCGCTTCGCTCAAGCCGGAAGCGCTGCCATCGGTTGCGCGTGCCGCTTCCCGGAAGCCGCCGGCGCGCGCAACGGCGACAAAGGCCGACAGATCTCCTAGTTCAATTTTCATTGTTCGCTTTTTCGTACAGCCCGTGTTGATTTCACCCGATTGTCACACAGATCGGTGCGACTTATCTTGATTGCACCAACTCAAAACAAGGAGCGACACCATGTCCACCACGATCGATCAAGCCGGCACCCATACACTCGGCAACCGCACGGTCCGCCGCCTCGGCTATGGCGCCATGCAACTGGCGGGGCCGAACGCCTTCGGCCCGCCCAAGGATGCGGCCGTCGCGCGTGCGGTACTGCGCGAGGCGCTGGAGCTTGGCGTCAACCACATCGACACCTCGGATTTCTACGGCCCCCACGTCACCAACCAGTTGATACGCGAAGCACTCCACCCCTACCGCGACGAGCTCGTCATCGTCACCAAGGTCAGCGCGCGACGGGGCGCCGATGGCAGCTGGCTGCCCGCCTTCTCGGCGCCCGAACTGGAGCAGGCCGTGCACGACAACCTGCGCAACCTGGGACTGGATACCCTGGAAGTCGTCAATCTGCGCGCCATGTTCGACCCCTACAAGCCGGCCGAAGGCTCGCTCGAGCCTCAACTCGCCACGCTCGCCGAGCTGCACCAGCGCGGCCTGATCCGGCACATCGGCCTGAGTAATGTGACGCCGCGCCAGCTCGAGGAGGCGCAGCGCATCATGCCCATCGCCTGCGTCCAGAATATGTATAACCTGGTCCATCGCACTGACGACGCCATGATCGATGCGCTGGCGCGCCAGGGAATTCCTTATGTGCCGTTCTTCCCGCTCGGCGGCTTTTCGCCCCTGCAGTCGGACGCCCTGTCCGCCGTCGCCGCGCAACTCGGTGCGACACCCATGCAGGTGGCGATCGCCTGGCTGCTGCAGCGCTCGCCGAACATTCTGCTGATCCCGGGCACCTCGTCGCCTGTTCATCTGCGCGAAAACCTGGCAGCAGCCAAGCTCAGCCTGCCGCAGGACGTGCTTGCTCAGCTTGACGCGATCGCTACTCCCGCAGCGTGAGCGTCGTGTAATGCGGATCGGCCCGGATCTTCTCTGGCGTGAAGGGAAGGCTGGGCCACTCCTTGCGCGAATACGCCATGGTCTGGTCGGCATACCAGGGTGACCTGGGGTCGGTCGACTGGCCATAGGTCAGCATGGCCTGGGCCACCGGCCCCTGCTCGTCGAACGTGACGGTCTGGATATAGCTCTGCCCCCAGTGTGCGCCGACATAGCCCTGCGCCGTCAATCCGCTGCGCATGGTCAGCGAGCCGTAAGTTCCTTCCTGATTGCCATTGCCGCCATGTAGAGGAATGCGCACGCCGTTGCGCGGCTCGACCTGATAGTCGCCCAGCCGGCCGTCGAACGGCACGCCGAGCGACTGCAGCTTGTCCGCCGCGCCTTTGAGCGCCGTCAGCATCGCCGGCATGGCCGCCGGCGCCACCCCAGACGGCGTATTCACCGGATCGGCCGGATCGAAAGGCACCGCCCATTTGTTCGCAATCGCCGCTGCCGCGCCCCAGAATTCGCGGAACAGCACCGCCCCACGGCTATCGAGATCGGCGCGGCGATCCCAGCCCTGCAGCGCCACGCAAGCCCGCCTCACCAGCGCATCGTCCGACGCCGCGCAGGCCGGCAGCAATTCCGGCAACACGAGCTCGGCCGCATACACGCGGTTCGAGAACGCCAGCGCCTGCATGTCGCCCAGGCTCAGTTTGCTGCGCCGGGCCAGCACATCCTCGACCTGGCGGAAACCGATCCGCGTGCGCAGGCCCTGCTCCACATTGATCCGCCCATACAGCGGCGAGTAGCCCAGCGGCGCGGGCCCGGTCAGCAAGGCCTTCGGATTGGTCAGCCAATAACTGTCGTTCGAATTGCCCACATAGTCGGTGCGCATCATCCACGGCGCAGTGGCCGGAGAATAGATGCCGGGCGGCGCACCCGGATCCTGTCCCCAGCCGCAGCTGCTGCGCGACCCGTCGAACAGCAGTGCCGCCTGCAGCAACAGGCAACCGTTGGCGAATTTGTCGGCGTTCATGTGCGGCACGACGCTGGCGTCCGCGTACAGCGTATTGCCCTCGCGGTCGGCCGCGACCGTATTCACCCACGGCAGACCCACCACCTTGTCCAGCGAGTCCTTGAGCGCGCGCACGTTGCCGGCGGTACCGATGCCCAGCCATTGCTCGAGCAGGCGCGTGTTGCTGCGGTTCGGGTCGGCCAGCACATAGGCCGCCTCCGCCGTCCACGTCATGCCCGCCGCCGGCCGGCTGATCACGGCGCCCTGGTGGCTGAAATAAAAGGTCTTGCTGCGCCGGCCGACCAAGCCGTCCGGCAGCAGCGCATCGACGTGGACCGTCTTCGACGTCATCCTGCGCCGCTCGCCGTCATATAAATACGTGGTGCCGCTGGCGTCGGCGGAGTCCAGCGCCAGCCGGAAGGTGGTGAAGTGATAGGCGAACGTCACCGTGTGGCTCCACGCCAGGTCGCGATTGAAGCCGATCACGACGGCCGGGATGCCGCCGATGATCACGCCCATCGCATCATAGCGCCCCGGCACGGTCAGGTGAGCCTGGTAGAAGCGGTCGGTCGTGGTCCAGGGATAGTGCGGATTACCCAGCAACAGCCCCCGCCCGTTGGCGGACAAGTCCTTGCCCACCGCCAGCGCATTGCTGCCGAAACCTTGCTTGTTGAGCTGATCCAGCTGCGCCACCAGCGACGAGGCGTCGATCTTGCGCGGCGCCCTTTTGGCCAGGCTCACGCTCGCCCCGGGAACCCGCCCGGCCGCGACGAAATCCCTGGCGAAAGCCTGGCCCGAGGCGTGCAGCGCCTTCTCCGCCACCACCAGAACCATATCGTCGAGCGTCATCGGCCGCACCCATTTGGCGTCGGCGCAGGCGGCCGGCAGCTTGCCGCCGGCATCCTTCAGGTAGCGGTTATAGCCCTCGACAAAACCCTCGAGCAGATCGCGCGGCTCGCGCGGCCCCGCCGCATAGCCGGCGCGCAGTTGCTCGATATCGAGGTAGCCCTTGAAGAAGAAGTCGCTCTCTTCATTGTTCAAGTCCATGAAACCGCTGCCGCCGCCATACTCGTCGCCCGTGCGCTGGCGCGGTCGCGCATCGGCGCCGAAGAACAGCGAGCGCTCGCCACGCACGGTCAGCAGGGAGTCGGCGAACATGCAGAGATTGTCCTGGGCATAGGCATACGCCAGCCCATAGCCAAGGCCATGGAAATTATCGGCGCGCACGTGCGGCACGCCATGCGTCGTGCGTGCGAGCTCGACCTGGACGCGGGCGGCAGGCTCGGAAGGCGGCTGCGATGGCGGTGCCGGATCGTCGTCGCTGCTGCAGGCGCCAAGCGCCAGCACGAGCATCGAGGCAAGAAGAAACCGGATCGTGGGGACAGGAGGCTTCATGAAGGTGCTTTCTGCGGCAACGGCCGCATATTGGAGGATGGCGGAACGAAGGGCAAAAGACGCAACAACTTTAGTCCTAAACTAGTGCCCACACACCATCACTTACGCACAACTTCTCAAAATAGATGAGTTTTACGCAACAGCACCATTTCGGCCGGCCAGAAAGCAAAAAAGCCCACCGGTCATCCGGTGGGCTTTCTCTCTATTGAATAGCCTGACGATAAACTACTTTCACACTGGTTGCAGCACTATCATCGTCGCAATGTCGTTTCACGGTCCTGTTCGGGATGGGAAGGGGTGGTACCGACTTGCTATGGTCATCAGGCATAACTTGCTGGAAAACTGTTCCTCTACTGGGCAACAGGCTTCCTGAATTCCGGCGTGCATTCTATCAGGCAAATCCGCCAAGTGCCAGCGTTATCGCCGAAACGATCAAAAGCGCGGCAAGGGACGCACATCGCCTGTCTTCATCCCCGTCTGGCGGATCGCTTCCCGCAACGCGTCGATGCGCGCCCCCATCGATGGATGCGACGCCAGGTAGTGCGTGAACGCCGTCACATCGTCCTCCTTGCGCAGGGTCTCGAAGAATTCGGTGGCGCCGCCGGCATGTCCGTAACGGCACTGCAAGATGTCGAGCGCCTTCCCGTCGGCCGCGGCCTCGCGCCCGCGCGAATAGCGGGATTCCCCCAGGTGCTGGGCCGGCAGCAGCACGCCGGCGGTCCCGGAGCCATCACCCGTCAGCAAGGCAGCGGCCGTCACCAGCACCAGCCGCCGCCCTAGCGCGCGCAAGTGATCGCGGTGCGCGAGGTGAGACAGTTCATGGGCCAGCACGAATGCCATGCCATTCTCGGAACGCACGCTGTCGAACAGTGCCGAATGCACGATGACCAGCCCGCCAGGCGCGACCATCGCATTCGGTGACGCCGAGCGGCTGACCCGCACCGTCACCGGCGCGTTCACCCCGGCGCACGTCTTCAGGCCATCCACCAGGGCCTGCGCCCACGCCTCACGCCCTTGCAGTGCGGCCTCGGCGCGCGGCGGTGTCCAGGCCACCAGCTGCGTCAGCCTGGCCTCGGTCTCCGGGTTCATGCGCTCGACGACCACGTCGACCAGCCACCCCAGCGCCAGGTAAGCAGCGAAAATCACCGCCGACAGGCCGGCCAGGATCAGCACAAAATCCTTCAGTGGATGTTCGTGCGAGACATTGTCGTTATGCTCGGGCAGCGAAGCCTGGTATTTCATGCGGGCGCGAACCCCTCCACATAATAGATGGCGGTGCCGTAGGCCAGCACCTCGACGCCGGTCACCTGACGCGGCTGGCTGCCGGCCAGCGGCATCGTTTCCAGACGGACGTTGACGATCTCATCGGCGCCGGGGCAGCTTTCCTTCAGGCGCAGCAGCGCTTCGCGCTTGGCCCGGTCGAGCAAGGACTCATAAGACTTGACCGATCCACCCACGATCGAGCGCAAGGCCGAGGCCGCTTTCTTGAAATGGTCGACCGAGATGACCACGCTGCCCGTGACCAGCTCGCTGCGCGCGACCGGCGCCGTGCCCACCAGGGTGCGCAGCGAGGTGGCAGGCAGGTGCACGAACGCTTTTTCGCGCTCGACGATGGAGCGGTAATGCCGGCGCTCGGCCATCCTTCCGAAGACGTAGCCCAGCACGACGGGCACCGTCCAGAAGGCGATCAGAAAAAGGATTTCCATTACGCGACCGTCACTGCGGTGCCGTAGACATAGATCTCGGCGGCGCCGGCCGCCACCGACGAGGTCGAGAAGCGCACATTGACGATCGCATTCGCGCCCATCTGCTGCGCCTGCGCCTTCATGCGCTCCGTGGCCTGCTCGCGCGACTCTTCCAGCAGCTCGGTATAGCCGCGCAGCTCGCCGCCAACCATATTCTTCAGGCCCGCCATGATGTCCCGCCCGACGTGCTTGGAGCGCACCGAACTGCCGGAGACGACGCCGTGGCAAACCGTAATGTTCTTGCCGGGGATGGTTTCGATATTCGTAAGAAGCATGATGGCATTCGAGTAAGAAAGAGTGGTCGATTGTAGACAGTAATCTTTATCACAAGCAATTCGCACTGCATATACAGGTCGAAAGCCTTATCCGGCGCAGTAAAATACCGCCTTGCGCCGCCACCTTCTCTTTCCCGCCATGACGATCCTGCTCTCGACCCTCAACGCCCGCTACACGCACGCCTCGCTCGGCCTGCGGTACCTGCTGGCCAATATGGGCCCGCTGCAAGAGCAGACCCAAGTCCAGGAATTCGTCATCGGCGCCAAGACCACCGACCTGGTCGAGCGCATCCTGGCGCACACGCCGCGCATCGTCGGCTTCGGCGTCTATATCTGGAACGTGGAAGAGACCACCCGCCTGGTGGCCATGCTCAAGCGCGTGGCGCCGAACGTGACCATCATCCTGGGCGGCCCGGAAGTCTCGCACGAGACAGGCGAGCAAGAGATCGTCAAGCTGGCCGACTACGTCGTCACCGGCTGGGGCGACGTCACCTTCCCCAAGCTGTGCCGCGAGATCCTGGAAGGCCCCAAGCCGATCATGAAGGTGCATGCAGGCGTGCAGCCGCCGATGGGAGAGATCGCCCTGCCCTACTCTTTATATAGTGAGGAGGACATCGCCCACCGCACCCTGTACGTGGAAGCTTCGCGCGGCTGCCCGTTCAAATGCGAATTCTGCCTGTCCTCGCTGGACAAGACGGCCTGGCCCTTCCCCCTGGATGCCTTCCTGGCCGAGATGGAGGCGATGTACCAGAAAGGCGCCCGCCTGTTCAAGTTCGTCGACCGCACCTTCAACCTGAACGTCAAGACCAGCCTGCGCATCATGCAGTTCTTCCTCGACAAAATCGAGGCCAACCCGGACGACCCGGTCTACGCCCACTTCGAGCTGGTGCCCGACCACCTGCCGGAAGCGCTCAAGGAAACGATCGCCAAATTCCCGGCCGGCGCGCTGCAGTTCGAGATCGGCATCCAGAGCTTCAACCCCGAGGTGCAAGGCCTGGTCAGCCGCCGCCAGAACAACGAGAAGGCGGCCGAGAACATCCGCTGGCTGACCCAGCACTCCACCGCCCACCTGCACGTGGACCTGATCGCCGGCCTGCCGGGCGAGGACGTGGCCAGCTTCGCGCGCGGCTTCGACCACCTGGTGAGCCTGGGCGCCGAAGAGATCCAGTTCGGCATCCTCAAGCGCCTGCGCGGCACGCCGATCATCCGCCATACCCAGGAATTCGGCATGGTCTACGATCCCTACCCGCCCTACACGGTGCTGGCGACGAACAGGATCGACTTCGCCACCATGCAGCGCCTGGTGCGCTTTGCCCGCTACTGGGACCTGGTGGCCAACTCGGGCCGCTTCGCCAACACCATCCCGGTGCTGCTGGGAGAAGCGCCGTTCGACAACTTCATGGCCTTCTCGGACTGGGTCTATGCGAATACCGACGCCACCCACCGCATCGCGCTGGACCGCCTGGCCAAGCTGGTGGCCCAGTGGCTGCAGAGGTGCGGCATGGATGCCAGCGAGGCGGCTGCGCTGCTGGCCAGCGACTATGCCGGCAAGGTCGATGCGCCGATGCGTCCAGTGAAACAGGATGCAGCGCCGAAAGCGGTCGCGCCGGCGCGCCAGGTGCGCCATCTGGCGGCCTGACACGCAACCGTATCGTGGCTGGCAACACAAACGATTCTCTTTTACACTGGCGCAATGCGGATTGAAAATGCGCCAACATTAACCATTCAACAGTCCGGCCAGGGGGCCGGCCAATCCGTCATTGCCGAGGGAGTCTGGCAAGTCCATGGCCTGTCGCAGCGCGGCGTCCTCAAGGGCATCACGCGCCAGCTGGCCGGCCTGAAGGACAAGGGAGCCTGCGAATGGGACCTGTCCGGCATCGAAAGCCTCGACCACATCGGCGCCCAGATGTTCTGGAATACCTGGAACAAGGCGCGTCCCAAGCGCCTCAAGCTCGACCCGCGCCAGGAAGACCTGTTCCGCCGCATCGAGGAGGCCAGCCACATCAAGCTGCCGCGCCACCGGACGAGCCCCTTCCATTGGGTGGTCAAGCTGGGCGCCGGCATCCTGAACTTCTTCGAGCACCTGCGCAGCTTCATCGGCCTGATCGGGATCGTGATCCAGGACCTGGGCCGCTTCCTGCGTCGTCCCCAGGCCGGACCGTGGCGCGAGATCTCGGCCAATATCTATCACTCCGGCTTTCAGGCGCTGGGCATCACGGCCATGGTGGGCTTCCTGATCGGGATCGTGCTGTCCTACCTGTCGTCGCAACAGCTGCGCATGTTCGGCGGCGACGCCTACCTGGTCAACATCCTCGGCATGGCGGTGATCCGCGAACTGGGCCCGCTGCTGGCCGCGATCCTTGTCGCCGGCCGTTCCGGCTCCTCGATCACCGCCCAGCTGGGCGTGATGCGGGTGACCGAGGAACTCGACGCCATGCTGGTGATGGGCGTCTCGCACGGCTACCGCCTGATCATGCCCAAAGTGATCGCGCTGGCGATCTCGATGCCGCTGCTGGTGGTCTGGACCGACGCCATGGCCCTGCTGGGCGGCATGGTCTCGGCCAAGATCGAGATGGGCATGTCGTTCCGCTACTTCCTGCAAAAGCTGCCGGACGCGGTGCCGTTCGTGAACTACACCATCGGCCTGCTCAAGGGCGCGACCTTCGGCGTGCTGATCGCCCTGATCTCGTGCCACTTCGGCCTGCGCATCAAGCCCAACACCGAGAGCCTCGGCCGCGGCACCACCACCTCGGTGGTCACCGCGATCACGGTGGTGATCCTGGCCGACGCGGTGTACGCCATCATCTTCAACGGGACGGGCTTCTGATGCCGGGCACCAGCAAACACCGCCGCCAGGAACTGAACCTGCGCCCCGACGAGGAAGTCGGCGCGCCGGTGGTCCAGATCCGCAACCTGTGGACGCGTTTCGGGCGCACGGTGGTGCACCAGGACCTGAACCTCGAGATCTACAGCGGCGAGATCCTCACCATCGTTGGCGGCTCGGGCACCGGCAAGACCGTGCTGCTGCGCCAGATGCTGGGCCTCGAGCGGCCATCGCAGGGCAGCGTGCGCGTGTTCGGCGAGGACATCAGCGCGGCCTCGCCCGGGCAGCTGCAGCGCATGCGCAACCACTGGGGCATGCTGTTCCAGCAGGGGGCGCTGTACTCGGCGCTGAGCGTGTTCGACAACATCGCCCTGCCGATGCGCGAGCTGCGCTCCCTGCCCGAAGACGTGATCCGCGACGCCGTGCTGCTCAAGATGAATATGGTGGGCCTGGGGCCCGAGCACGCCAACAAGATGCCGGCCGACCTGTCGGGCGGGATGGTCAAGCGCGCCGCGCTGGCGCGCGCGCTGGCCCTCGAGCCGCAGCTGCTGTTCCTGGACGAACCGACGGCAGGGCTCGACCCCGACCTGTCGGACGCCTTCGTCACCCTGATCCAGACCCTGCACCGCGAACTGAAGCTCACGGTGGTGATGGTCACGCACGACCTGGACACCCTGTTCGCGCTGTCCTCGCGCATCGCGGTGCTGGCCGAGAAGCACGTGCTGGCGGTGGGACCGTCGTGCGACGTGCTGCAGGTCGAGCATCCCTTCATCAAACACTTTTTCCTGGGCCCGCGCGGCCAGCGGGCGCTGGAAGTGCTCGACGAGCGCCACGCCCAGCATGAATCGGAGAATCGATAGTTATGGAAAACAGGTCACATGCCCTGATGACCGGCATCTTCACGATCGCGCTGCTGGTGGCGACCGTCCTGATCGGCCTCTGGTTCAACCGCGACAAGACCGAGCTGGTGCCCTACGAGATCGTCACCACCCAGTCGATCCCCGGCCTGAACCCGCAAGCCACGGTGCGCTACCGCGGCCTGGAAGTCGGCCGCGTCGACGAGATCGTGTTCGACCCGCGCGTCACCGGCCAGATCCTGATCAAGCTGTCGGTGGACGCCGCCTCGCCGATCACCAGCACCACCTTCGCCACCCTCGGCTACCAGGGCGTCACGGGCATCGCCTTCATCCAGCTCGACGACGAACGCACCGGTTCGCCGCGCCTGCAGACGGGAGGGGATCGCATTGCCCGCATCCCGCTGCGCCCTGGCCTGCTCGACCAGCTGGAAGACCGCGGCCTGGCGATCCTCGAGAAGGCCGAGAAAGTAACCGCCAGCCTCGACGAACTGCTCAACGACGAAAACCGCGCCAAGATGGTCGGCGCCTTCGAGAGCGTCGAGCGCGCCGCCGACGCCTATGCCGCCATTCCGCAACGCCTCGATCCGGTGCTCGACCAGTTGCCCGGCCTGGTGAACAAGGTCAACCGCAGCATGGATTCGGTCGACACCCTGGCCAACAGCGCCACTTCGATGACGCGCAACTACGACCAGCTGGCGACCCGCCTGCAAGCGCCGGACGGCCCGATCGAGCGCCTGAACACCACCATCGGCGCGCTGGGCGCCGCCACCAGCCACCTGGAACTGGAGACCCTGCCGCACGTGGTGCAGATGACCGACGAGGCGCGCGCCTCGCTGCGCGCGGTGCGGCGCACCGCCAACTCGTTCTCCGATCGCCCGCAAAGCATCCTGTTCGGCACCCCGGGCGACGCGCCCGGCCCCGGCGAGCCGGGCTTCGTGCCACCGACCAAATGAGGACCACCGTGAATCGTCAATCCTTGCGCATCCCCGCAGTCGTCGTCCTTGCCTGCTCCCTGTTCCTGGCCGGCTGCGCCAGCAAGGAGCGCACGTCGAATACCGTCTACGACTTCGGCGCGCCGTCGCTGCGGTCGTTCACCCCGGCCACGCCGCCCGCTTCGCCGCTCGCCATCGTGGTCATGGACGTCACCGGCCCCGGCGGCCTCGACACCGAGCGCATGTTCTACCGCCTGAACTATGCCGATGCCCAGCAGGCGCGCACCTATGCCACCAGCCGCTGGAGCGCCACGCCGGTGAACCTGGTCACCACCCGCATCAAGACGCGCCTGTCGCAGGCGCACATGAAGGTGCTGTCGGCCACCGACGCCGCGACCGGCGTGCCGATCCTGCGCATCGAGCTCGACGACTTCGTGCATGCGTTCGCGAGCGCGGACCGGAGCGAAGGCAGGATCATGCTGCGCGCCTCGGTATTTACCGAACACCGCCTGGTCGACCAGCGCAGCTTCGAGCGCAGCACGCCGGCATCGAGCCAGGACGCGGCCGGCGGCGCGGCGGCGCTGGCGGCCAGCACCGACCAGCTGGCGGACGACATCGGCGGCTGGCTGGCCACCCTGAACCTGCAAGGCAAATGACCGAAGCGGAAGTCCCGGCAGATGTCGCCGCCGGCCGCTCGCGCGGCTCGCCCATCGTGCGCGCCGCGCTGCTGGCCTATCTGCTCCTGATCGTCTACGCCAGCTGGTTCCCGTTCACCGGCTGGCGCGACAGCGGCATCTCGCCGCTGGCCTTCCTGAACCTGGTCAAGCAGCGCTACTGGACCGGCTTCGACGCCGGCGTCAACATCGTCGGCTACATCCCGTTCGGCATGCTGCTGGTGCTGTCGATGTATCCGCGCGTGCGCGGCGTGTGGGCGGTGCTGCTGGCCACGCTCGCCGGGCTGCTCACCACCGGCACGATGGAGGCGGTGCAGACCTACCTGCCCAGCCGCGTGCCGTCGAACCTCGACTTCGTCACCAATGCCGGCGGCTGCTTTATCGGCGCCATCCTCGGCGCGCTGTGGGCTCCCGGCCTGCTCGACCGCAGCCGCCTGTTCAAGCTGCGCCAGCGCTGGTTCGCGCCGCACGCCAGCCAGGGCCTGGTGCTGGTGGCCATGTGGCCGCTGGCCCAGATCTATCCGCAGAGCTACCTGTTCGGCCACGGCCAGGTGCTGCCGATCCTGTCCGGCTGGATGTCGTCCTGGTTCGATACCGAGATCGACTTGGTGGCCCTGCTGCGTCCCGGCGGCGACACCATGAGCGTGGAACAGTACTGGCTGTCCGAGACCATCATCACCGCCTGCGGCATGACCGGCGCCGCCCTCACCCTGATGTGCCTGGTGCGCCGCGGCGCCCCACGCTTCTGGCTCATGCTGGCCCTGCTGGCGAGCGCCCTGGTGGTGAAGGCCTTCGCCAGTTCGCTGCTGTTCCGTCCCGATAACGCCCTGGTCTGGGTCACGCCGGGCGCCGAAGGCGGCTTCCTGATCGGCCTGATCATGCTGTCCGGCCTGGTGTTCGCGCCGCAGGTGGCGCAGCGCCGGCTGGCGGTCGTGACCCTGATCCTGGCGCTGGTGGTGGTCAACACGATCCCGGTGAACCCGTATTTCTCGTCCACCCTGCAGGGCTGGGTGCAAGGCAAGTTCCTCAACTTTAATGGCGCGGCCCAGGGGCTGGCGCTGGCCTGGCCCTTCGTTGCCCTGTGGTTCTTGCTGCTGCCCTCGCATAAACTCAATCGTCAATAAGACCGCGTATCATGGCGCTTTGGCCCATGGCCGCGCTACTCTTTCCAGCGAGAACGACATGAACGATCAATCGACCGAACAGTTTTACAAGCATCATGTATTTTTCTGCATGAACATCCGCGAGGGCAAGGACGCGCGCCCGAGCTGCGGCAAGTGCGGTTCCGAAAAAGCCCAGAAGCATGCCAAGAAACGCATCAAGGAACTGGAACTGAGCGGCCAGGGCAAGGTGCGCATCAACCAGTCCGGCTGCCTCGACCGCTGCGAGGAAGGCCCGGTGCTCGTGGTCTACCCCGAAGGCACCTGGTACACCTACATCGACACCGATGACATCGACGACATCATCGACACCCACCTGGTCGGCGGCAAGGTCGTCGACCGCCTCAAGATCTGATCGCTAAAGACGCTTTATGAACATCCATTCGCACAAATTCGAACTCGACGGCCCCGCCGGCAAGATGCAATGCCTGCTCGACCTGCCGGAAGGCGCGCCGCGCGGCGTCGCCCTGGTGGCGCACCCGCATCCGCTGTATGGAGGCACCATGGAAAACAAGGTTGCCCAAACGCTGGCGCGCACCTTCGTGACGCTCGGCTATGCGGCGGCGCGCTTCAATTTCCGTGGCGTCGGCGAATCCGAAGGCGTGCATGACGAAGGCCGCGGCGAAGTCGACGACATGGCCGTCATGTACGCCCACATGCGCGAGAAATATCCGGACCTGCCGATCACGCTGACCGGTTTCTCGTTCGGCACCTTCGTGCAGGCGCAGTTCGCGTTGCGCCTGGCGGCCGAGGGGCGCCCGGCCGAGCGCCTGGTGCTGGTGGGCACGGCGGCCGGCAAATGGCCGATGCCGGAGGTGCCGCAGGACACCATCCTGATCCACGGCGAACTGGACGACACTATTACCCTGAAGGAAGTTTTTGACTGGGCCCGACCGCTCGACCTGCCTGTCACCGTCATTACAGGCGCCGACCACTTCTTCCATCGCAAGCTCGGCCACATTAAAAATCTCGTGATTCAACTGTGGCGACGTGACATTTAGTCGTCACAGTCCCCTATAATAATTCCCTTCTCTTGAGGCAATGCTTCCTTTGGGACATTGCCTTGCGCTTTACCACCGCCCTACTTTAATGACGAAATACTCCCCATGAAAAAACTGTTAGCGGCCTTCGCCGCCAGCCTGGTGATGGTCTCGGCCAGTGCGCAAACCGTGCCCGCGCCCGCCATCGCCGCCAAATCGTGGTTGCTGCTCGACGCGACGAGCGGCCAGGTCATCGCCTCGCAAGAACAGAATATGCGCATCGAACCGGCATCGCTGACCAAGGTCATGACGGCCTACGTCGCCTTTGCCGCGATCCGCGACAAACGCATCACCATGGACCAGATGGTGAACGTGTCCGAGCGTGCCTGGAAAGTCGACTCCAGCAGCTCGAAGATGTTCATCGATCCGCGCGTGCCGGTCTCGATCAGCGACCTGCTGCATGGCCTGATGATCCAGTCGGGCAATGACGCCGCGGTCGCCATCGCCGAAGCGGTGGCGGGCGACGAAGCCACCTTCGTCACCCTGATGAACCGCGAGGCGCAGCGCATGGGCCTGAAGGGTACCCGCTTCGCCAACCCGCACGGCCTGCCGGACGCGAACAACTACTCGACCGCGGCCGACCTGGCGCAGCTGGCCGCCCACGTGATCCGCGACTTCCCGGACCTGTACAAGATCGACTCGATCAAGCAGTTCACCTATAACAAGATCACCCAGCAGAACCGCAACCGCCTGCTGTGGCTGGACCCGACCGTGGACGGCATGAAGACCGGCCACACCACCTCCTCGGGCTACAGCATGATCACCTCGGCGCGCCGTCCAAACGGCAGCACCGGCGAACGCCGCCTGATCTCGGTGGTGCTGGGCACCAGCTCGACCGACGTGCGCACGCAGGAAAGCCAGAAGCTGCTGAACTGGGGCTTCCAGAACTTCGACACCGTCAAGCTGTACTCGAAAGGCCAGGCGATCCAGACCCCGTCGATCTGGAAGGGCGCGCAATCGACCGTCAAGATCGGCTTCACGCGCGACATCCTGGTGACCGTGCCGAAAGGCGTGGCGGGCAAGCTGAAACCGGTGCTGGAACGCCGCGACCCGCTGGTCGCGCCGCTGGCGCTGAACGGCCAGGTCGGCACCCTCAAGATGACCGTCGACGGCAAGCCGCTGCTGGTGCTGCCGGTGGTGGCGCTGGAAGAAGTGCAGGAAGCGAGCATTTTTGGACGCGCCTGGGATTCGATGCGTCTCTGGATGCAGTAATCTGCCGCGCTTGAACTCCGAAAGCCCGTCCGCGCGTCACGCCGGACGGGCTTTTTTCATGCGCGGCGGCTGACGCGGCGCAGGCTTCGGGCCGCTATAATCATGCCATCCAGTCATCACGAAAGACCCCCGATGCCGCAAGCGCCCGCCGAACTTCTCTTCCCCCGCATTCCGACGCGCGAAGGCGGTCCCGAACTGTCGCGCATCGTGGCCGGCATGTGGCGCATGGTCGAATGGGACATGCCGGTCGCGGCGCGGGTCGACTTCATCGAACAGTGCCTGGCGCTGGGCGTGACGAGCTTCGACCATGCCGACATCTACGGCAACTACGGCGTCGAGGAGCTGTTCGGCGAAGCGCTGCGCGCGCAACCGTCGCTGCGCGACCGCATGGAGCTGGTGAGCAAGTGCGGCATCAAGCTTTTATCGGACAAGCATCCCGGCCACACGATCCAGCACTACGACACCAGCGCCAGCCACATCATGCGCTCGGCCGAGGAGTCGCTGCGCAAGCTGGGCACCGACCGCCTCGACCTGCTGCTGATCCACCGTCCGGATCCGCTGATGGAATTCGACGAGATCGCAGCGGCCTTCACGCGCCTGAAACAGGACGGCAAGGTCCTGCACTTCGGCGTGTCGAACTTCACGCGCCACCAGTTCGAGTCGCTGAACCGCCGCATCCCGCTGGCCACCAACCAGGTGGAGTTCTCTCCCCTGCACACCGCACCGATGTTCGACGAGACCTTCGACGGCCTGCAAGACCTGGGCGTCGCGCCGATGATCTGGTCGCCGCTGGGCGGCGGCCGCCTGTTCGGCGCGCAGGATGAACGCGGCGCCGCGCTGCGCCAGGCCATCCAGGACGTGGCCGAGCGCATGGACAAGCCGTTCTGCAGCGTGGTGTTCGCGTGGATCATGCGCCTGCCCTGCCGGCCGATCCCGCTCACCGGCAGCGGCCGCATCGCGGCGATCCGCGAGGCGGTGCTGGGCGCCAGCTTCGAGCTCGAACGCGAGGACTGGTTCCGCATCCTGCGCGCCGCGCGCGGACACGAGGTGGCCTGAGATGGTCGAGGGCCCGCTCCGGATCGTCGAGGGCAAGGCCCTCAGCGCGCAGCAAAAGAAGGACTTGCTGAACCGCCTGGCCCGGATCGAGGGCCAGCTGCGCGGCGTGCAGAAACTGATCGCGCTGGCCGACTCGCCGTCGGATTGCGACGCCGTCGCGCAGCAGATGGCGGCGGCGCGCAAGGCGCTCGACCGCTCCTTCGTGCAATTACTGACCTCATCGATCCTGACCCAGACCGGCGACGCCACCGACCTCGAAGACGCGCGCGCCCGCGCCGCGCACCTGGCGGCGATGCTCGACAAGTTCGCGTGACAAGGATGCGTTCTCGAAACGCTTAGGCCATCTCGCCGGTGGGGTGGACGGCTATGCCGTCCACGCGTTCAAACCTCGGCAATACCGTGGCGACGCACGACCCGCTTGAACGCGTGGGCGCGAAACCCGCCCACCCTACATCGGGCCAGGGAGCCGGGTATCAGTCCTCGAACACCTTCGGCGGCGCGACGCCGCGCCAGCCCAGCTTCCAGCCGATGTTGAGCAGCAGGGTCACGCACACGTAGATCAGGAAGAACAGCACGAAGAAGCGCTCCTGCAGCAGCGCCAGCAGCACCAGGCATACACCCAGCAGCGCCAGCATCACCTTGCCCTTCGGGTGCTTGGAGCTGGGGAAGCGGATGGTCGACACCATCAGCGCGCCGACGCAGACCATCAGCGCGCACACCAGGAAGGCCGGCGCCACCGCGATGACGGGATCGGGCCAGGCCACCACCACCGAGGCGACGCAGGCCGCGCCGGCGGTGATCGGCATGCCGACGAAGTAGCGCGGGTCGGTGCGGCCATGGCTGATGTTGAAACGCGCCAGGCGCAGCGCGCCGCAGGTGACGAACACGAAGCAGGCCAGGCCGCCCATGCGCTCGAGGGTCGGGTGCACGTCGCCCAGCTGGGTGAAGCCATAGCAGTACAGCAGCAGTCCGGGCGCGCAGCCGAAGTTCATCACGTCGGCGATCGAGTCGAGCTGCACGCCGAAGCTGGACTGGGTATTGGTGGCGCGCGCCACGAAACCGTCGAGCGCGTCGAACACGCCGGCCAGCACCAGCAGGATCGCGGCCAGGCGGAAGTCGTCCGGGTCGCCAATGCGTGCGTTGTCGACCGAGATCACGATGCTGGCGAAACCGCAGGCGATCGACAGCAGCGTCACGGAACTGGGCAGGGCGAACTTGGCGCGCGCGAGGCGTTGCTGGTTAGATAGCTTCAATGGTCGACTCGACATGGAAAATGTTGGCTTATTCTACAGGGTGGCTCCCAAGGGTGTTGCGCGATGGTTGCAGCGTCGGCCGCGATCGTCGTTTTTGGCCTAGAATGATGCCCCACGCTTATGTATTGACAGGAGTTGCAAGATGAGCTATACGCCACGCTGGCGGTCGATCGCCGCGATCCTGGGCGCTGCCCTGGCCATGAGTGCATGCGGCGGCGGCGGCAGCAGCCCGACGCCCCAGGCCGGTGGCGGCCTGGCGGTCGCGCCAAGCCCCGCTGCGCCCGCGCCCGCCCCGGCCGCAAATGCCCCCACCTTGACCGGCAATATCGTCCTCGATGGCCGCAACTGGATTAATTATCGGCGCGCCCAGGCCGGCGTGCCGACGGTGACCCAGAACGCGCAGATCGACAATGCAGCGCTCGGGCACTCCGAATACCTGCGCATCAACAACCTGATGAGCCACGACCAGGAGCCGGGCCGCCAGGGCTTCACCGGCGCCACCCTGGGTGACCGCCTGAACGCGGCCGGCTACACGCTGGATCGGACGCGCGGTTTCGCCTATGGCGAAGTGATCTCCGGCAGCAACAACGGCTCGGGCTTCTTCATGACCGAAGAACTGATCACGGCGATCTATCACCGCTTCGTGATCTTCGAGCCGATGTTCCGCGAGATCGGCACCGGCGCCGCCAGCGCCAGCCGCGGCTACCACTATTTCACTGCCGATTTCGCCAGCCGCAGCGGCTATGGCCCCGGCATCGCGAGCGGCACGATCGTCACCTGGCCCTTCAGCGGCCAGACCGGGGTCGCGCCCAACTTCTTCAGCGACACCGAGGAGCCGGACCCGGTCCCCGACCGCAACGAGGTGGGGTATCCGATCAGCGTGCACACCAATCTCGACTCGACGCTGGCGGTCGGCAGCTTCACGGTGCGCCCGCGCGGCGGCGCCGACCTGCAGGTGCTGCGTGTCGATCCGCTCAGGAACGTGACCGCGGCCTCCATCATCCCCGTGCTCCCGCTGCGCGCGGCAACCACCTACGAGGTCAATTTCACCGGTACGGTCAATGGCGTGGCGGTTGCGCGCGCCTGGTCGTTCACGACGCGGTGAGCGGCGCAGCGGCGGCGCCGCCGCATCGGCCATCGACTTCGCGGCCGGATTGGCGCGGGTGATGGATGACCGCGCGCTGTTCCTGCGCGTGCTGGGACGCTTCGCCGGCGACTACCGCGACCTCGCGGCGCGCCTGCATGCGGCGCTGGATGCCGGCGACGCCGTGCTGGCCCACCGCATCGCCCACACGCTCAAGGGCGCGGCCGGGATGATCGAGGCGAACCGGCTGCGCCAGCTGGCGCTGGAGGTCGAGCTGGCGCTGAAGGCCGGCGGCGCAGCGCCGCTGGCGCTGATCGCGGCGCTGGACGAGGAGCTGGCGCGGGTGCTGGCGGAAGTCGACGCGCTGCTGGCCGCGCCTGAAACGCAGACATTCGCGCCGACGCCGGTGCCGACAAAGTCGCCGGCCGCCCGGGACGACCTGGCGCGCCTGCGCGACATGCTCGATATCGGCGATGGCCGCGCACCGGACCTGGCCGTTCAGCTGCGTCCGCGCCTGCTGGCGAGCATGGGAAGCGAGAAGGTGGCGGCGTTCGACGCGGCGCTCAGGCGCTTCGATTTCGAAAACGCACTGGCGCTGCTGGAGCAGGCCGGCCGGCGCTAGCCGTCAGCGCGTGAACTCGGCTTCTTCGTCGAAGGAATCGGCGCAGGACTTGCCGCAAAAGCGCCGCACGCTGTCGAGCGGCTTTTCGCAGTACCAGCACGAGCCCTTGGCCGGAAGACTGGCGCGGGTCGGCATGCTGCCTGTGGAGGCAACTGAGACGGCCACCGGCGGCTCGGCTGGCAGCCCACTGTCCGGAAGACTCTCGTGTGTCGTTTCCAAGATCCACCCCCTGATACGGCAGCCTTTAGTCAGAGAAAGATTACTTCAGCGGAACTCCGTGCGCATGAGAAAGCGCAAGCCGGGCCGCGACAGGCGAACCCATCACGACTTTCGTTGCGTATCAGTGTGCGCCCAATGCCAGGCGGGTGCAATCCCCTGCTGGCTCACGAGGAGCGATTTGACATGCGTGCAACGTTTGTCGCTGCACGAGCTACAGTGCACCGCCAAAAATCGTAGTGTAATGCCAACTGTCGGCGTGCACGCTTGTGTGCGCATGCTTATTTTGCCGGCTCGAGCGTCACGACCAGGCCGGTGCGCGTGGTCTGGATTCGCGTAGGAACGAACTGCACGCCCGCATAGCGCAGGTCTTTCTGCTCGAAGGTGTAGACCGGCATGTCGCGCGCGACGGTCTCGATCAGGCCGTTGGCGACCCGGGTCAGGTGACGCTCGGCTTCGGGGTTGCCGAGCCGCAGGCTGTCGACGCGCGGCTCGGCCATCATGACGGCGGCGCGGCCCGGGTCGACGTACAGGCGGCCGGAGAACGCGATATTGCCGGTCCAGGCGCGCGCGAACGGCGGCGCGACCGAGGCCTCGACCGCCAGCGCGACCCGGTCCTGGTCCGGCTGGATCGCCAGCTGCGGCCTGGTGAGCTGGACGTCGAACAGCTCCAGCAGGCGCTCGTTGACGGGGAAACGCTTGTCCAGGCCGGCCTGCAACTTGTGCAGCGGCAGCTCGACCTGGCGTGGGCCGATCAGGCTGGAGCAGGAGGCCAGCAGGCTGGCGCCGACCGCGATGGCGGCCAGCCTGAACACCGTACGCCGCATTGGCGCGGAGGAATGAGGTGGCTTGTATTTATCCATGTTCCAAGCCTAGCATGAGCCGGCCAGCAGCTTATTGACCGTTACTTGCCGATACAGAAGCTTGTGAAAAACCTCAAAAGCCAGTATCTATCACATTTCTTTAACTTGAAATTGGCCGCGTGTACCTAAGCGTGTACCTTTAGGCTTAAGCAACCCCATCCACCCTGAGCCACCGTTACAACCCTACGTCCAGAATCGGTCTGCGGCGCAGTAATCGAGTCCCGCAACAGTGCGACCGATGTTAAGAAAGCTCCCAAGTCGCTCCTTAGCATATTTTTCCGCTCTGCAATATTTTGCTATCATGCTCAGACTGCCGCAGGTGCGCGGCAACGGGTGAGCCCCGTCCCCCAGATGACTGTATCGCCCAAAGCCGCTGTTCACATACACAAATTGATGGATCGGATGAGATGAAAAAACAAGTTAGGTTTATTGGATGGGCTGCCGCAACAATTGCTTTGGCGACTCTCGTCGGTTGTGGAAACAAGACCCTTGATTTCCGCAACGCCGAAATCTCGAACGGTAAAATTTACGCAACTGGAGCAAACGATGGATTTTCAGGAACCGTTACCAATCTTCCACTGAGCAAACTGCCGACTGGACAACTTTTTCGGCTTATGAGGCTCATGGATTCGCTTAACATTGGAGCCTACTCCGAATATCAACTAAGAAATGTTTTCATGGGTTCAATGCTCGGTACAAACACGCCCGTGGTCCTATGTGACGTGAAGGTTAAAGATGGGAATCTTGATGGCACTGCGCTGTGCAAGAAAAATCCGGGATCTCTGCCAATATTCTCAATTCCTTATAGGGAAAACGTGATCGATGGCGAATTGACAGTTTTCAGCTACGAGAAGAAGGACCAAGTTATCGCGCTTGCAGAATTTTCCAATGGTCAACTAAACGGAAAATCTGAGATTCGAGGCATGAAGACTGGTAAAGTCGTTCATAACACAAGCTGGAAGAATGGGCTTGGCGATGGACTCGAACAGCAATTTGACGAGACGACCGGCAAACTTATTTTCGAAGGAAATTTGAAGGCTGGCGTGTATGACGGAAAAGTATCGCGCTATTCCCCAGATGGTAAACTGATCCTATCCACCGAATACAAAGATGGAGTTGTACAGACAACGCCTAACGCTGCAGCTGCATCTGCTCCAAATCCCGCCCAATGTGTAGATGCATGGATAGCGGCGTATCATAAAGAACAGGGAGCGGATGCAATGGTTACGAACGACCAAACAGGAGAGTGGGAAGCTTGGTGTAAGGAAGGAAAGCTTCCAAACTGAACCCTTATTCTTTCTTATAAAAAGGCACAGCGGCCGTACAATCCGCTGTGCAGAAGAAGTGGTCCGAAAAATCTAATTTCAACGTTCTATTCTTGGTCGCCCCGCCCCGCACGTTCGCTGCCGGGGCATTTCCCCCCTCCCAAATACTCTATTACTGCCCTTCACTCTGAGGTACTGATCCTTTTTAGCAAGGTATTGAAGCGCCAGCAATAAGTTCTCTCTTTTTGCCACCTCAAAATGGCTAATCATTCCAATACCGCAGCGTTTATATTTCCCTTTGCTCGCATTGCAATTGTGAAATAGTCCTCTTTTATCAGATACAAGATCAACCCAATATTTCCCAATTTTATTACCTAAATAGGCGTCTTTATGCACTGCTGATCCATCGTAAAAAAAGGTAAAATGGAAATGATGACCTTTCTCTTCGCCATACTCAAGCTTCCATACGTACCCCAAAAGCGATGCAAATAATTTATTTGAACGCCTATTGTTCAAAAATTTCTCGCGATCTGCATGGGCTTTCTCTGCAGTAATCTCCTTCGCTGCCTCTAAAGTGTAGCCAAAATCAATTCGCAAGACTAGCAATCTTGAATGTTTTTCAAATAGCTCATTAACGTACTCTTTGACGCTTGCAAAATTTCTTACCGAGTTATACTCTCTAGCATACAGCTTTTTTTTGAAATCCGATCTTGCCGCCGCGCTTCTAATTTGACCCACGAATTCGTTAAATAACTCTTCGCCCTCGAATTTGGAATTTGGCATCAATTGACTTCTTCCTTTGAACACATCAAAGGTCAATCTCATTTCCTGACAAGTGGAAAAAAATAGGTTCACCAATTCGCTGTATACGTATTTTTCGTCGTATTGATTGATATATCCGTTAAAACTCGACATGTAATTCCCTAGCCTCAATGGAGTCGCAATTGGTCTTCCATGCGATTCTTCAACAATTTTAAATGCCACCTCGTCTGTGGAAATTACATCCGAGACAAACCTCTCTATTCTACATAGACAATTTTCGTACTTGCGTCCAAGCACTTCCAAATCCTTGTCCTTGAATATATTTGCATCCATGTCCATTTGCCTATAGACATTTTCCATAGAAAGCTCTAGCAATGCGCTTTCCAATGCTTCCTCATTACGATCCTTATCAATCACTCTTTTATCTTTTAATTTTCCTTAATAATACAAATAACCAATATTCAACCATTCAAGATATTGCGTTATAGGCCAAAAAAAAGGATCGTAACCGACGACAAGAACAGCATTAATAACCCTGTCTGACATGCGTAGTTACGTCACTCTAGATTTTTACAAACACATATCACATTTAAAAAAGCATTAAAGTGCAGTTACGCATATTTGCCTTGGCGCAACCCACCGCCTTTTTGTTCAAAGCTATGTAACTTGTGCCTACTACTTGTAACTTGTATAGTAGAAAATGGAACTTGTGCCGCGTACGATAGGATGCTGGCGCTGATCAACGAGAGGCGCGACTCATTCGGATGCGTGAGGCAATCCACGCGTCCACTTCCGACTCAATCCAGCCAACAGCATCGCGGCTGAGCCTAACTTGGGTCGGGAATGTCGGGTCGTAACGTGGAGAACGTCTGTTGATTTTGTCGTAGATCGTAGAGCGCGAGAGGCCAGTACGGGCCTCAACCTGCTTGCGTCGCAGGATGGTAAGCGGAGTATGGAACGATGCGGTCATTGTTAGCCCTCTTGGGGTTGGGTTGGAATGAACGCATGTTGACGGAATGGAGGACGCGGAAACAGCTCAAACGGTTGAAAACGGTTGAATCCAGCCACTGAGACAGCCCGTTCTTCCCGGCCCCTGTGCCGCGCAGAAATAACTACTTAGGGGGCACGGTGGAGCGCTCTGGGGCGTCCACCTTTCGTAGCGGTCTCAGGTCGTATAATCCCTACACCAGCTTCGGCTAAGTATCCAGGAAACTTATGCTTACTTACAAGCCAGTCAACCATTTCTTTATTTTTTGAATAATAATCAGGGCTATCGATATTTAGCCAGTGCAGATCAGCGCAAGCAATTAAGGCCCCGACATATGGAGCAATTAGTTTTTCCCGCTTCTCCTCCTGATCCCATGCAATATGCGACTGCTTGATAAGCATCGCCCCCTTATTGGCAAGATTTTTCGAGAATTCGTACTTCGATCTCAATTTTCCCGCAATAATTTCGTTAGATGGAAGTTGCCGCCCCTCATTTATTCGATCCTCCCATAGATCAAGAAGCAACCTTCGCAAACCAACTAGTTTCGCAGATATATGCTGGGCGTCTGGAATGGGCAAATCCGCTTCGAAAGCGGATACTAGCGCGGGAGTACGGTTCAGCAGATTAAACAGTGTCGGACGAGTAACATACGTCGAATCAGGTGTTACCTCAATGTCCCGAGGATACGAAAAACGATTTCGATTGACAAGCTTGGGTGAAAAATCTATTTCATAACAAGCAAGCAGCCGAACAAGGCTCTCGCCCTCATCAAGCAAATATCTGTTCTTTTTTTTCTCGGCACATGACGTAGATATCGCTTCAAAATTACCGTCGTCACGAATAACAACTGCTCGGCTAAAAACCGATTGACGAGAAGCACCATTGTTCAGCAGCCCACGACACGTAGTATTGCTAAGTTCCAAAAGTTGAGGCGTGGGAACGCGAAATGGCAAAGGTGGCGCAGTCATCATTGCATGATAAAATGATCCCTCCGAGGGAGGAAAAAGTTCGGAGAAATCGACACTAAACAACACCAGTTGCTCAGGCATTGGCGTGTATAGTGGAATTTCACCTTTAGCGCCCTCCCGCAACAAAAACTCAATCGATTGGAAGGTAAGCTTCGCGGCTTCTTTAAGACTATATATCGCCTTCTTTAGCACTGTAATTGAATCGAGCATTCTACGCTCGCTTAAAAATCGAGGTTACGTTTGAACCTGAAAAGTGGACCTGAACGAAATCTGCCCATGCCTGCAATATGAGTCGCCGCTGATCCGCGTATTCAGCACGGTTATAGACACCTTTGATACCAGAGATTTTATGCGCAAGTGCTCTTTCGATGGCATCCGAGGAATGTCCTTGTTCATGTAAATGTGTTGAAGCCGTGCGTCTAAAGTCGTGGAGCACGAAATGCTGAACATCCAGCGAGAGTGCCCGGACAGCTTGATTCAACGTACTCTTGCTTATCGGACGATCTCCATCCCCACGTGACGAGGGGAATAGAAACGCGGAACGGCCAGAATGCTGTTTAAGCTCTTGGAGAAGTTCAAGCGCTTGGCTAGACAAATAAACCCGATGAGGCTTGTCTTTCTTCATGCGTTCGGCAGGCACATCCCATACCCCCTGCTCAAGATTAAATTCATCCCATCTGGCTTCCGTAAGCTCAGCCTTACGTACCATCGTTATCAACAACAGATGTAGAGCGATCTTTAAAGGGCGACGAATGTCCGACGCGTAGATGGCTCGTAGCACAACGCCAATTTCGCTGGGAGCCAGCACACGCGTTCTGCTTTCTTCCGTTGCGATGAATCGTGCGACGAGAGCGGCGGCGGGATTGGTTGTTGCCAACTGCCGCGCAATCGCAAAATCATACATGCGCCTCAACACGTTCCGGGAGAACAAGGCCATCTTTGGAGAGCCGCGAGACTTGATGTGGTCGCACAACCCCATCACGTCAGCGGGAGTGAGTTCGGCAAGGGGGATACGCCCCAATTTGGGAAAAACATCCTTCCTCAGCACACGCTCCACGTTGCGGCTGTAGCTGTCGGATTTGTCACTCATCTGCTCCCGAAACCACTCCTCAGCAAAAGCCTGAACGGTGTTGAGCTTTTCTGCCTTGGATGCTGCAACAGCCTTCTTTGGCGAATCGCCATGCGCCACCAGTGCAGCCCATTCATCCCGCTGCTTGCGGGCGTCAGCCAGACCAATTTCGGGATAGCTGCCAATAGTTAATGCAGGGTGACGCACGCCATGGAGTTGATAACGGTATCGCCAAATCTTCGATCCGCTCGGCATCACCTCTAGCAGTAACCCGCCTGTGTCGCTCACCCGGTAACGGGTCGGCCTAGACCGCAGGGCTTTGATTTTCGTATCAGTCAGTGGTGTTGCTTGACGCGGCATGGCTCTCTCTTAGGTACACAATCCGAGCATTGTACATGCAGCGTATGCCAAAGTGTGTACCTAAGATTGCAGGATTCATGCGGAAATTTTTGGAACGCTTAAGCACCAAAAATGCGCACCCCATAGGAGAAGAGACCTGATTTCGGCAGCCACCGGAACAGTTCGGAACACATTCTATTTTCCGATACAGAAGCGGCTGAAGATCACGCCCAGCAAATCGTCCGGCGTGAATTGCCCGGTGATGCTCGACAAATGGTCCTGCGCCAACCTCAACTCCTCGGCAAACAGGTCGAGCGACTGGTCGTCCTGCATCGCGTGCTGGCGCGCCAGCTCCAGGTGTTCGCGCGCGGCGCGCAGCGCGATCAGGTGACGCTCGCGCGCCAGGTACAGCGATTCGCCGGTCTGCTGCCAGCCGGCGATACGCAGCAGTTCGGCGCGCAGCAGGTCGATGCCGAGCTTTTCGTGCGCCGACAGGTACAGGTGAACTGCGTCGGCGCTCTCGTCCTTCGACGGCTTGTGCCCCGACAGGTCGATCTTGTTCCAGATGCGCACCACCGGCACGTTTGGCGGGAAGGCCGCGACAATGGCCTCGTCGGCCGCGCTCGGGCCGAGATTCGCGTCCAGCAGGTGCAGGATCACGTCGGCCTTGCCGACCTCTCCCCAGGTGCGCTCGATGCCGATGCGCTCGACCACGTCGATCTCTTCGCTCACTGCGCGGATGCCCGCGGTGTCGATGATGTTCAGCGGGATGCCCTCGATCTGGATCGTCTCGCTCACCTTGTCGCGCGTAGTGCCGGCGATCGGCGTGACGATCGCCACCTCGGCCCCGGCCAACGCGTTCAGGAGTGAGGACTTGCCAACGTTGGGTTGCCCGACCAGCACCACGTTCAGCCCTTCGCGCAGCAGCGCGCCCTGCGCCGCCTGGCGGAACACGTTTTCCAGCGATTCGATGATGCCGGCCAACTGGCCGCGCGCGTTCGATTTTTCCAGGAAGTCGATTTCTTCTTCCGGGAAGTCGAGCGTGGCCTCGACCAGCATGCGCAGATTGATCGTGCCGTCGACCAGGGTGTGCACCACTTGCGAGAAGGCGCCCGACAGCGACTGCGAGGCCGACTTGGCGGCGGCTTCGGTGGAGGCGTCGATCAGGTCGGCCACCGCCTCGGCCTGGGCCAGGTCGAGTTTATCGTTCAGAAAAGCACGGCGCGTAAACTCGCCCGGTTCGGCCAGGCGCAGGCCGGACGGCGCCCCGGCTTCCAGCACGCGCGCCAGCAGCATCTGCAGCACCACCGGGCCGCCGTGGCCCTGCAGTTCGAGCACGTCCTCGCCGGTATAGGAATGCGGTCCCTTGAAGTAGATGGCCAGGCCCTCGTCGATGATGTCGCCATTGGCGGCCTTGAACGGGATATAGGTCGCGTGGCGCGGCGCCAGGGTCACGCCGGGGAACAGCGCGTCGACCAGGAAGGCGAGCGATTTGCCGGAGGCGCGCACGACGCCGATGCCGCCGCGGCCCGGGGCGGTGGCGATGGCGGCGATGGGAGATGTGTCGAGTTTCATGGAGCGATTGTAAGGGATACGGGATCTTCAAAAACAAAAAGCCCGCGCTTTCAAAGCGCGGGCTTTTCACGAGAAGCTGCGGATTACTTGGCCGCGCCGGTCTCGAACTTGCGGGTGATGACCCATTGCTGGGCGATCGACAGGATGTTGTTGACCACCCAGTACAGCACCAGGCCAGATGGGAAGAAGAAGAACACCACCGAGAACGCGATCGGCATGAACAGCATCATCTTGGCCTGCACCGGATCGGTCGGCTGCGGATTCAGCTTGGTCGTGATGTACATCGACACCGCGTAGATCACCGGCAGGATGTAGTACGGGTCGGGCTGGGTCAGGTCCTGGATCCACAGGATCCAAGGCGCGCCGCGCATCTCGACCGAGGCCTGCAGCACCCAGTACAGGGCGAAGAACACCGGCATCTGCACCAGGATCGGCAGGCAGCCGCCCAGCGGGTTGATCTTCTCGGTTTTGTACAGCTCCATGGTGGCCTGCTGCATCTTGGCCGGATCGCTCTTGTAGCGTTCGCGGATCGCCTGCATCTTCGGCGTCACGACGCGCATCTTGGCCATGCTGCGGTAGCCGGCGGCCGACAGCGGGAAGAAGGCCAGCTTGATCAGGATGGTCAGGGCGACGATGGTCCAGCCCCAGTTACCCAGCATCGAGTGCAGCTGGGTCATCACCCAGAAGATCGGCTTGGCGATCACGGTCAGCATGCCGTAGTCCTTCACCAGCTCCAGGCCCGGGGTGATGGTTTCCAGGATCTGCTCGTCCTGCGGACCCGAATACAGGCGGGTGTCGGTCGACACGGTCGCGCCGGGCGCCACGTTGCCCAGCGATTGCACGGTGCCGATCGCGTACAGGTTGTTGGCGATCTTCTTGGTGAAGATGTCGCGCGGCGCCTTGTCGGCCGGGATGAAGGCCGAGACGAAGAAGTGCTGCGAGATCGCGACCCAGCCGTTATCCGCCTTGGTCGAGTGATCGGCCTTGCCCTTTTCGATTTCCTCGAAGGTCAGCTTCTGGTACTTGTCGGCGTCGGTGTACAGGGTCGGGCCGGTGTAGCTCGGCATGAACCACGAATCGGTGGCCGGCTTGTTGCCGTCGTGCTGCAGTTGCAGGTACAGCGACGGCTGGATCGGCGCGGCGCTGATGTTGGTGACGTCATGACGCACGCCGACCAGGTAGTCGCCCTTGCGGAAGGTCAGCGTCTTGGTCAGGCGCACGCCGCCCTGCTCGGCTTCCAGCACGACCTGCGCCTGGTTGTTGCCGCCCAGCGTGGTCTGCGCCGATTTGACGGTGAACGGCGTGGTGTGGTTCGGCAGCACGCCGGCGGCGCTGGTGCCGATCAGGCCGGTCTGGCCCAGGTAGACGTTCGGGCCGTTCACATTGAACAGGACCTGGTTCTTGGTCTTGTCGAAGTGATCCGGATAGTGCAGCAGCTCGAGGCGCTTGATGACGCCGCCGACCGAGTCGATGTCGACTTTCACCACGTCGGTGGTGACGGTGACGATCTGGCTGACTGGCGCGGCAGGAGCAGCCGGAGCGCCCGGAACGGCGGTCGCCGCTGCTGCTGGCGTACCCGGCACGGCATTGCTGCCCGGCTGCGGCGCGGCCGGCACGTCCGCCGGTTTATTCTGCTGAGCGACTTGCGCCGGCGGTTGCGGCGAGAACAGCGACTGCTTGCCGTTAGCCACCATCCAATTGTTCCAGAGAACAATCAGGGAGATGGCGAACACGATCCACAGGACAGTACGTTTATTGAATTCCATTGGAGTCTTCAGGAGTGGTTGCAACCGCAAGCGGCTGAATGGGATTCCTTGGGGCCGTCTTTCGGCGGCACCGGGTCGACGCCACCCGCGTTCCACGGATGGCAGCGGCCCACGCGGCGCGCGGCCAGCCAGGAACCGCGTGCGGCGCCATGGACGCGCAGCGCTTCGATTGCGTAATTGGAACAGCTGGGATAGAACCGGCAACGCGGCCCGAGCATCGGGGACAGCAGCAGCTGGTAGCCGCGAAGCAACCAGACGAGCAGCGTCTTCATGGCGAGCTGGCCCGTGCGGGGCGCGGCTTCTGGGAAGCGAACAGGCGCGCCAGTTCCACCTTCAACTCGGCCTTCAGGGCGCGCGTGGTGGCCGGGCCATCCTTGGCGTTGACGGGACGCGACAGGCGGACGATGCAATCGACCGGCGCCAGGCTGCTCGTACGGAACAGCTCGCGCGTCATGCGCTTGATCGTATTGCGGGTCACGGCGCGCGGCGCGAAACGCTTGGCCGCAACGACGCCCAGCCGCGCATGCGGCAGGTCGTTCGGACGCGTGTAGAGCACGAAGTGCGCCGTTTTTTGCGTCGGCCGCAAACGAAAAACGGATGAAAATTCATCCGTTTTAACGATGCGCCGAGCGCGCGCGAAGTCGTGCGAACCTTCGCCTGTCATCACCGACCGCAATCGATCTGCGGTGCGTGGCTTAGACAGCCAGACGCTTGCGGCCCTTGGCGCGGCGAGCGTTCAGGACTTGACGGCCACCACGGGTAGCCATACGTGCGCGGAAGCCGTGCGTGCGCTTGCGACGGACGACGGAAGGTTGGTAAGTACGTTTCATGGTGGTCTCGCTTAAAGCAAAATAAGATGCAAAATCGGGTCTGACGTCGTGTCAGATTCGGCGCCGATGACAGTTTCGCTCGAGGTTAAACCAGCGTCACGCCACAGCAAGTCTTTCGTCGCCCAACCACCAGCCGCTGAAAAATCACAGCCTGGCATGGCGCACGGACGGGGAACCCTGAATTAGACTCTACTTCGCACCTTCATGTCAAGGCAGCTGTTGTTTCGCCAACCGCCATCCAGTGGGCTTTCCAGCTTGGCAAGAGGTCGACCCGGCTCGCCATTTCGGTGGAAAATATGTGCAGCGCCTGTGGATAACTTCGGCCGAGACAGGTAAAATAGCGTGTTACGAATCAAAAGCGAAGTATGGAAAATTTTTGGCAGTCAGCATCCGCGCAGCTTGAGCTCGAGCTCACGCCGCAGCAATTCAGCGCGTGGATCAAACCGCTGGTGGCCCTCGACTATGAAGACGGCAAGCTGCGCATCGCTGCGCCCAACCGCTTCAAGCTCGACTGGGTCAAGACGCAGTTCGCTACTCGCATCACCGAACTGGCGGCCCAGTACTGGGAAGCGCCGGTCGAGGTGCAGTTCGTGCTCGACCCTAAGAACAATCCTGCCCGCAAGCCGGCAGACACGGGCGCATCCGGCAACTCGGCCACGGTCGACTTCAACGCGCCGCGCCCTGCGCCTGGCGCCGACAACCCGAGCCCGTCCGCCAGCCCGAGCCCGACCCAGAACCTGAACATCGCCAACTCGCCCAAGCGCGAGCAAAGCCGGATCAACACCGAGCTTACTTTTGATAGCTTCGTGACCGGTAAGGCCAACCAGCTGGCGCGCGCCGCCGCGATCCAGGTCGCCAACAACCCGGGCGTGTCGTACAACCCGCTGTTCTTCTACGGCGGCGTCGGCCTCGGTAAGACCCACTTGATCCATGCGATCGGCAACCAGGTCATGGCCGACCAGCCGAACGCGCGCATCCGCTACATCCACGCCGAGCAGTACGTGCGCGACGTCGTCACCGCCTATCAGCGCAAGGGCTTCGACGATTTCAAGCATTACTATCATTCGCTCGATATGCTGCTCATCGATGATATTCAATTCTTCGGTGGCAAGAGCCGCACGCAGGAAGAGTTCTTCTATGCGTTCGAGGCGCTGATCGCGGCCAAGAAGCAGATCATCATCACTTCGGATACGTATCCAAAAGAGATCACGGGCATGGACGACCGCCTGATCTCGCGCTTCGACTCCGGCCTGACGGTGGCGATCGAGCCGCCCGAGCTCGAGATGCGCGTGGCGATTCTCTTGAAAAAAGCACAGTCCGAAGACGTCACCCTGTCGGACGACGTCGCCTTCTTCGTGGCCAAGCACCTGCGCTCCAACGTGCGAGAGCTCGAAGGCGCGCTGCGCAAGATCCTGGCCTATTCGCGCTTCCACGGCAAAGACATCACCATCGATGTCGTCAAGGAAGCACTGAAGGATCTGCTGTCGGTGCAGAACCGTCAAATTTCTGTGGAAAACATCCAGAAGACGGTGGCCGACTTCTTCAACATCAAGGTCGCGGACATGTACTCGAAGCGCCGGCCGGCGAACATCGCCCGTCCGCGCCAGATCGCCATGTACCTGGCAAAAGAACTCACGCAAAAGAGTCTGCCGGAAATCGGCGAATTGTTCGGCGGCCGCGACCACACGACCGTGTTGCACGCGGTGCGCAAGATCGCCGGCGACCGCCAGAAAAATCCAGAGTGCAACCACGAGCTGCACGTGCTGGAACAGACGCTCAAGGGTTGATTTCCTGCCCTTGAGCGGAATTTTTGTGTTTGCCTCAGGCAATGGCACAATATCGCTTTAGTAATACATTCAACAAACAAAACTGAGGATAACTATGCAATTGGTCAAATCCACCCGAGATACGCTTCTCCGGCCACTGCAGATCGTGAGCGGTATTGTCGAGCGTCGGCACACTATGCCGATTCTGGCCAATATCCTCATTCGCAAGAACGGCGAGAGCGTGTCCTTCCTGTCGACCGACACCGAAGTGCAGATCACCACGCACGCCAATATCGGTTCGGGCGACGACGTGACCGGCACCACGGTGGCCGCGCGTAAACTGCTCGACATCCTGCGCGCGCTGCCGGAATCGGGCGACGTCACGATGACCCTGCAGAACAAGCGCCTGGCGGTCCAGAGCGGCAAGTCGCGCTTCGCGCTGCAAACCCTGGCGGCCGAGGAATTCCCGACCGTTTCGGTGGCCGACAGCTACAACGCTTCGGTGACCCTGCCGCAAAAAACGCTGAAGCACCTGTTCAATATGGTGTACTTCTCGATGGCCCAGCAGGACATCCGTTACTACCTGAACGGCCTGCTGCTGGTGCTCGACGGCAGCAACATCATTGCCGTGGCAACGGACGGCCACCGCCTGGCGTTCTGCCAGGTGGAGACCGAGCAGCAGTTCGAGCGCCAGGAAGTGATCATCCCGCGCAAGACCATCATCGAGCTGCAGCGCCTGCTGGAAGAAAGCGACGAAACCGTGCGCCTGGACATCGCGGCCTCGCAGGTGAAACTGACCTTCGCCGACATCGAGCTGGTCTCGAAACTGGTCGAAGGCAAATTCCCTGACTACACCCGCGTGATCCCCAAGGGTTACAAGAACGACTTCACGATCAGCCGCGATGAACTGCTGCGTTCGCTGCAGCGCGCCGCGATCATGACCAGCGACAAGTTCAAGGGCGTGCGCTGCATCGTCGAGCCGGGCGTCATGAAGATCAGCTCGACCAATGCCGACCAGGAAGAAGCGGTCGAAGAACTCGAGATCGACTACGGCGGCGATTCGATCGACATCGGCTTCAACGTCACCTACCTGCTCGACGTGCTGAACAACCTGAAGTGCGACCAGGTGAACATCGCCCTGGGCGACTCGAATTCGTCGGCCCTGATCTCGATTCCCGACAATGGCGACTTCAAGTACGTCGTCATGCCGATGCGCATCTGACGCGTCGCGCGGGCCGCTCCGGCGGCCCGCATGCATTTGCCTGAACTAGATAGTCTTATAGAAAGCAGTCCATGTCCGAGAATATCCCAGCAGAAAAGCCCGCCCCACAGGCGGATGAATACGGCGCGTCCTCGATCCAGATCCTGGAGGGTTTGGAAGCGGTGCGCAAGCGTCCGGGCATGTATATCGGCGACACTTCGGACGGCACCGGCCTGCACCACCTGGTGTTCGAGGTCCTCGACAACTCGATCGACGAAGCGCTGGCCGGCTATTGCACCGAGATCCACGTCACGATCCACTCCGACAACTCGATTTCGATCACCGACAACGGCCGCGGCATCCCGACCGGCGTCAAGATGGACGACAAGCACGAGCCGAAGCGCTCGGCGACCGAGATCGCCCTGACCGAGCTGCACGCCGGCGGCAAGTTCAACCAGAACTCCTATAAGGTGTCGGGCGGCCTGCACGGCGTCGGCGTGTCCTGCGTGAACGCACTGTCGAAGCTGCTGCGCGTGACCGTGCGCCAGAACGGCAAGGTGCACCAGCTGGAATTTACCCGCGGCGTGCCGGTGGATCGCCTGATCGAAGTGGTCGATGGCGTGGAAGTGTCCCCGATGAAGGTGATCGGCGAGACCGACAAGCGCGGCACCGAGGTGCATTTCTGGGCTGACGAAGAAATCTTCACGCTGGTGGAGTTCCACTACGAGATCCTGTCCAAGCGTATCCGCGAACTGTCGTTCCTGAACAATGGCGTCAGCATCAAGCTCTCCGACCAGCGCACCGGCAAGGAAGAGCTGTTCGCCTTCGAAGGCGGCACCCGTGGCTTCGTCGAGTACATCAACAAGTCGAAGAGCGTCCTGCACCCGAGCGTGTTCCAGGCGACCGGCGACCGCATGTCGGACCAGGGCACGAATATCTCGGTGGACGTCTCGATGCAGTGGAACGATTCGTTCAACGAGCAGGTGCTGTGCTTCACCAACAACATCCCGCAGCGCGACGGCGGCACCCACCTGACCGGCCTGCGCGCGGCGATGACGCGCGTGATCAACAAGTACATCGACGAGAACGACTTCGCCAAGAAGGCCAAGGTCGAGATCTCGGGCGACGATATGCGCGAAGGCCTGACCTGCGTGCTGTCCGTGAAAGTGCCCGAGCCGAAATTCTCGTCGCAGACCAAGGATAAACTGGTGTCGTCGGAGGTGCGCGGCCCGGTCGAGGAAATCGTCGCCAAGACGCTCACGGACTTCCTGATGGAAAAGCCGAACGACGCCAAGATCATCTGCGGCAAGATCGTCGAAGCCGCCCGCGCCCGCGAAGCGGCGCGCAAGGCGCGCGACCTGACCCGCCGCAAGGGCGTGATGGACGGCCTGGGCCTGTCGTCGAAGCTGGCTGACTGCCAGGAACGCGACCCGGCGCTGGCCGAGCTGTACATCGTCGAGGGTGACTCGGCAGGTGGTTCGGCCAAGCAGGGCCGCGACCGTAAATTCCAGGCGATCCTGCCGCTGCGCGGCAAGGTGCTGAACGTGGAAAAGGCGCGCTTCGAGAAGATGCTGTCGTCGGAACAGATCACGACCCTGATCGCGACCCTCGGCACCTCGATCGGCCCGGACGAGTTCAACGTCGACAAGCTGCGCTATCACCGCATCATCATCATGACCGACGCGGACGTCGACGGCGCCCACATCCGTACCCTGCTGCTGACGCTGTTCTACCGCCAGATGCCGCAGTTGGTGGAACGTGGCCACATCTATATCGCGCAACCGCCGCTGTACAAGGTCAAGGCCGGCCGCGACGAGCGTTATCTGAAGGATGACGTCGAAGAAGCCAGCTACATGATGACCGTGGCGCTGAACACCGCTTCGCTGATTCCGCGCGAAGGCGCCGACGCGGTGACCGGCGAGGCGCTGGCCGAGCTGGCGCGCAAGTACAACCTGGCCAACGCCATCATGATGCGCCTGGCGCGCGTGATCGATCGCGCTGCGCTGACGGCGATCGTCAGCGGTGGCGTGACGCTGGACCTGACCACGCTGGAAGGCGCGGAAGCGTCGGCCAAGGCGATGGAAGCGGCGATCAACGATCCGGTGGTGAAGGTCAAGGTGAAATCCGACGAGCTGTCCGAGAAGCACGGCCTGCGCATCGAACGCATCTACCACGGCAACGTGCAGGTGACCGCGATCGACGCCGACTTCGTGGCGGGCGCCGACTACACCGTGCTGGCCGATTCGGCCGCCACCTTCCAGGGCCTGATGGGCGAAGGCGCGATCGTGCGCCGCGGTGAAGGCGAGCGCATGAAGGAGTTTGCTGTGCGCGACTTCCACGCGGCGATGGAGTGGCTGCGTGAAGAGGCGGAGCGTGGCGTGAACAAGCAGCGCTACAAGGGTCTGGGCGAGATGAATCCGGAGCAGCTGTGGGAGACCACGATGGATCCGACCGTGCGTCGTTTGTTGAAGGTGCAGATCGAGGATGCTATTGCGGCGGATCAGATCTTTACGACGCTGATGGGGGATGAAGTCGAGCCGCGTCGTAACTTCATCGAGACTAATGCTCTGCGCGCTGGCAATATCGACGTCTGAGCGTATTGCGCTTCAAGTCAAAACGGCCTCTTCGTGAGGCCGTTTTTTATTGCTGCTCAATCCTGCTCGGGTATCGGGCGAACCACCAGGAACTGATAAGACATCGCACCAAGGAAGGCAATGCCGGCGCCCGTCAGCAAGGCCGGCACGAACGACCAGCCCTGTGCGATATAGCCGGTAAAGATCGGCGCCAGCGCGCCGCCGATAAAGCCGCCAAAATTCTGAATCGCCCCAAGCGAAGCGATACGGCTGCGCGGCGCCACCGCCGTCACCAGCGACCACGAACAGGCCGACGCCGCGTTGGCCAGGAAGATCACGACCGAGATGCAGGCAATTGCCGCGGTATTGCTCTCGACCAGCGCGGCAGGAATCGTGAACGCCACCATCCCCAGCATCGACAGCACCACCGCCGTACGCCGCCCGGTGACGACCGATTTCGCACGGCGTGTGATCTGGTCCGACGCCCAGCCGGCCGACAGCGCGCCCAGGAAGCCGCACAGGAAGGGAATCGTCGCCGCCACACCGACATAGGCCACGTCCATATGACGTTCAGTGCGCAGATACCCCGGCAGCCAGGTGAGGAAAACCCAGTTCAGATAGACCGAACCGAAGAAGCCGAGCAGCATGCCCCAGGTGGCGCGCTGGCGGAACAGCGCACTCCAGGACGCGAAGCCCGTCTCCGGCGCGGCCTCCAGGGTCTGACCTTCATCCAGGTAGGCCCGCTCGGCGTCGGTCAACTCTTCGCGCACCGGGTCGCGATACAGCATGACCCAGACGATGGCTGCGACGATGCCCAGCGCGCCCGTGATGAAGAAGGCCCAGTGCCAGCTGGTCGCGGCGATCAGCGGCGACAGGCACAACGGCGCCAGTGCGAACCCCAGCGGCGATGCCGAGTTATAGATGCCGGTCGGCGTGCCGCGCGCACGCAAGGGGAACCAGTTGCTCACCACCCGCGCCGCGGCCGGGAATTGCGGCGCTTCGCCGATGCCCAGCACGACGCGCGCCAGCACGAACCAGCCGAAGGTGGAGACGAGTCCACCTGCAGCCTGGGCCAGCGACCAGATCACCAGTCCCGCACCGAGGAGCCAGCGCGGTCCGATCTTGTCGACCAGGGCGCCAACCGGCAGCTGGCACAGCGCATAACTCCACGAGAAGGCCGACAGCAGCAAGCCCATCTCGCCGAGCGAGAGGCCAAGGTCGGCGCGGATGAATTCATTGGCGACGGCCAGCGTGGCGCGGTCCAGATAATTGATGACGCCGGTGACGACCAGCAGCGTCAGCGCCAGATTCTGGCGGTAGCGGATACGCGCTGTCGCGGTCAGGTGAGTAGAGGTAACGTTCATTTCGGGATGGTACCAAACGGCACCAGCCACCAGTTACGCCTTTTTTGCCATGGCATGTTTGCAACACAGCGACAACAAGACATAAAACTCGTGCTACCATCCGCTCCGGGCTGTGCAGGACGCCCACTCTCGCGAAAGCCAGCGCACCTGCCAACGTCCATGACGTGACCGTTTTCCAGGAGTTCGATCCCTGTTCATTCACAGATGCCGTAGCGAGAGCGGCCAATACCATGTGAAAAGGACTTGGCATGCGCCTCCACCGAAACACCCCTCCAGACACCAATACCGATTTCCTGCGCCGCTACGCCCGCGGCATGCTGCGCAGCGCCCACTCGGACCAGCCAAGCAAAGCCTTGCCGATCTTGCGTCGCGTGCACGCGGCTGGAACGACAGCAGACGCGCGCGTCACGCAGCTCTACCACGCACGCACGACGCTGCAGCTCAAGCACATGTTCCGCACGCTGGCCGCAGAGCTGGGCTACGCGACCTGGGATGCGTGCAAGCGCGATATCGACCGCCGTCCGCCGGAAGTGCTGGACCGCTTCCGGCTCGATCTCGGCGCGTTTGGCGACCATGAGCAGATCTGGTTTGCGGACCAGCCGACCGCCGCGGCCTGGCAGCGCGAACATGGCGGGCGCATGATCGAGTATGGGAAGCAGGCTGTCGTGATGCCAGCCTGATTACTGCGAGGCCGGCACCCGCCGCAACACATCGTCATACGGCGCCAGATCGAGATAGGCCGTCACCTCGGTCGCGCGGCCGCCCTGCATGCGGAAGATCCACAGATAGCTGTTGCGGTATGGCTTGCCATCCTTCGCCACCGCTTCGCCATCCCACTCGATGATGACGTGATCCCCATCGGCCCACAGGTTGCGGATCGTGGGCCGGATCTGGCGTTGCAGGCGGGTCGACAGCGGCGTGACCGCGCCGTCGATCAATTCCTGCTTGCCGCGAAGAACGCGCGCGGTCGGGCTGCTGCCCTTGATGGTCCAGACCACATTCGGCGCCAGCATGTCGTCGAAGAAGGTCTTCCCGCCGGCGGCCCAGGCAGCGAATGCTTTATTAACCGCTTCCTTGTTGGCCTGCGCTTGCGCCGAGCCGCTGTCGGCGCGCGCCGAAGACGCGGACCACACCAGCGCAGCCATCAACACCCAGGCAGCCACCCAGCGTGACGAAGCACCCGAACCCGATCGAGAGAATTCCATATCGCACTCCTTGATGATCGTTGAATGGGAAGGCCATCCCCGGCTCTTCCGCTTCCGGCTAGTGTGCAGCGCACGCGCTGGCGCACGGTAGCTCGATCATCCGGGAAGCTTGCACGATCATCCGAAGATGCGGGTCAGCGCCTACGGCAGCCTGATCTTGACCACCGCATTGCCGGACGTGACATACAGATTGCCTTTGCCGTCCGTGACGATGCCGCGCACGTCAGCCAGGCTGCCCGGCAGGTCGCCGGTGCGCAGGGTCGTCGACCGTGTCGTTCCCGCCACGGTCGTGACCACGCCTTCCGGCGTGATCCTGCGTACCAGGTTGTTGATCGCATCGGCCGCATACACATTGCCGCGCGGGTCGACCGTCAGCGCCACCACCTGCTCGAAGCGCGCGGCGGTGCCGATGCCGTTGATTGACCCCCGTGCATTCGCCGCGCCGGCCAGGAAAATCATGTTGTTAACGCCGATCACGCCGTTCGGGTTCCAGCGGCTGATCTCGCGGTCCAGGTCGAACACGAACAGGTTATTGTTGTTGTCCACCGCCACGCCGCGCGGCTCGAACAGGCTCACACCGGTCAGGTTGTTGACGACGGATTGGCCTTCCAGCATCAGCGTATTGTCCCCTGCAATCCTGCGCGTACTGTAGCTATTGGTGATGAACAGGTTGTCGCTGGCATCGACCGCGATCGCGCCAGGCATCACGGAAGCCATCCGGCCCGCGGCGACATTGCTCCCGATCGGAATCGTGGCCGTCGTGCTGACGCGTCCAGCTGAGGTAATGCTCCGGATGCGCAGATTATCGGCAACATAAATGGTCCCGCGCCGGTTCACCGCCACGGCCACCGGATTGCCGAAGCGGGCATTGCCCGTGTCACCATCGACAAAGCCGCTGGTGCCGGCCGCCCCGGCCACCGTCGTGACCACGCCTGCCGGCGTGATCTTGCGAATGACGAAGTTGCCGGTGTCCGCGACATACAGATTGTCATCGGCATCGATCGCAATGCCTCGCGGCGATTTGAAGCGCGCGGCCGTACCGGTGCCATCCATCGTGCCTTCGATCGTCGGATCGCCCGCCACGATCGACAGCGCGGCCGCCGGCGCTGGCGGCGGTTCACCGCCGTCTTCGTCGTCCTGGCCCTTCGGGATGCCGTCGCCGCAGGCGGAGCACAGCAGCATCAGGGCGGCGGCGCCGCACAGCTTGAGGCGAAGTCGGGCAGTGTCGGTCACGGAACGGCGGGTCATGAATCTCTCCAGAAAGGTCCGTATTCGATGCTACCACGCAGCAAGCTATCGACCGCTTTCCCAGCCATGGTAGCTGCATAAACTGCATCGCCACTCCGCCGCCACGGCGCTGAAGTAACACTTTCGCCGAGCAATCCGCCCTAGCGTCGCAACGAATTTCCCGTACTTTCTTTCCCACAATTGCCAATTGCCCGCTTGACATACGGCCAAGAGTTCCTTAAAGTCGAAATTATGTCTTTCACCCTGCATCTGTCGACCACCCTACCAGCCGCCGGCGCGCTATCGCTGGCTGCCCTGCTACTACGCGCGTAACTCTCCGCCGTACGTCCCGGCTCCGCCGGCCCCAACAGCAGTAGGATTCGCACCGATGTCTACCACGCCATTTTTCGCACCATCGATTTTCCTCACCGGGTTCGTCCTGGCGGCCGGCTTGCGCGCACCGACTCGTGCGCTGCTAAAGCTACCGATCGGTTGCCGGGCCTAGCGTTTTCGTGGCCCGCCCGGCAGCCTGTCGCCACCTCTCAGACCCACAAGGTCGCCCAGTGACCACCCCATCAGGAGCCCCGATCATGCTGAACAACCCCGCCACCAAATACCGTCCCTTCCCCGCCGTCCCCTTGGCCGACCGCCAGTGGCCGAGCCGCAGCATCACCACGCCGCCGATCTGGATGAGCACCGACCTGCGCGACGGTAACCAGGCATTGATCGAGCCGATGAGCGTGGAGAAAAAGCTGCGCTTCTTCAAGATGCTGGTCAAGATCGGCATCAAGGAGATCGAGGTCGGCTTCCCGTCCGCCTCGCAGACCGATTTCGATTTCGTGCGCATGCTGGTGGAAGACAAGCACATTCCGGATGACGTCACCATCATCGTGCTGACCCAGTCGCGCGATGAGCTGATCCGCCGCACGGTGGAATCGGCGGTCGGCGCCAAGCGCGCCATCGTCCACGTCTACAACTCGGTGGCGCCGGTGTTCCGCCGCGTGGTGTTCGGCATGGAGCGCGACGAGATCGTGCAGATCGCGGTCAAGGGCGTCCAGCTGATCAAGGAACTGGTGGCCCAGCATCCGCAGACCCAATGGGGCCTGGAGTATTCGCCGGAATCGTTCTCGACCACCGAACTCGATTTCTCGAAGCAGATCACCGACGCGGTCAGCGCCGTATGGCAGCCGACGCCGGATAACAAGATGATCGTCAACCTGCCGTCGACGGTGGAAGCGGCGACGCCGAACGTCTACGCCGACCAGATCGAATGGATGTGCCGCCACCTGAACAACCGCGAGTCCCTGGTCATCAGCGTCCACCCGCACAATGACCGCGGCACCGCCGTTGCCGCCGCCGAGCTGGCGGTGATGGCCGGCGCCGACCGCGTCGAGGGCTGCCTGTTCGGCAACGGCGAGCGTACCGGCAATGTCGACCTGGTCACCCTGGCGATGAACCTGTACACGCAGGGCGTCAATCCTGGCCTCGACTTCTCGGACATCGACGCCGTGCGCCAGCTGGTCGAGGACTGCAACCAGCTGCCGGTGCATCCGCGCCATCCATATGCGGGCGACCTGGTGTTCACCGCCTTCTCGGGCTCGCACCAGGATGCGATCAAGAAGGGCTTCGCCAAGCAGCAGCCCGACGCGATCTGGGAAGTGCCGTACCTGCCGATCGACCCGGCCGACCTGGGCCGCAGCTACGACGCCGTCATCCGCGTCAACAGCCAGTCGGGCAAGGGCGGCATGGCCTACCTGCTGGAACAGGAATACGGCCTGCAGCTGCCACGTCGCCTGCAGATCGAGTTCTCGCGCGCCGTTCAGCGCGTAGCCGACGAGAGCGGCCGCGAGATCAACGCCGGCGACCTGCATGCGCTGTTCGCGCGCGAATACCTGGAGCAGGACGAGCCGTATCACTACATCTCGCACCGCATGGTCGAGGACAGCGAGCATGAGGTGCAGCTGGACGTGAACGTGGCGCGCCACCATGCACAGCAAGCCTTCGCCGGCACCGGCAACGGTCCGATCGACGCCTTCGTCAATGCGCTGGGCCTGGAGATTCGCCTGATGGACTACCACGAGCACGCGATCGGCTCGGGCGCCGATGCGCGCGCGGCCTGCTACGTCGAACTGCGCGTGGGGAATGGTCCGACATTGTTCGGCGTGGGCATCGACAGCAATATCGTGACGGCGTCGTTCAAGTCGGTGTTGTCGGCGGTGAACCGCCATATGGCTGCAAGCGGAGAGGGTTCGGCCGCGCTCGCGGCCTGACGCCCACAATGGGGCGCGGGGCGCCCTGCCGCCGGCGCTCGATCAGCGGCGGCGCTGCGGCGCGCGGCGCGGGCCGGCCGGTCCGCGCGACTCGAGATGGCGGAACACGATGCGGCCCTTGGTCAGGTCGTAGGGCGACAGCTCGAGCGTGACACGGTCGCCCATCAGGATGCGGATGTGATTCTTCTTCATGCGGCCGGCCGTATAGGCGATCATCTTGTGGCCGTTTTCCAGCTCGACGCGGAAACGCAGTTCGGGCAGCACTTCCGACACGAGGCCGTTCATTTCGATCAGTTCTTCTTTTGCCATGCGGGTTCTCCTCAGGTGTGCGGCGCCGGCGGGAGCCAGGCGTCGTCGATGCGGGGAAGCGTTGGGCCCGGCATGCAGCGCCAGGAGAGAGGGATGAAAAAAAAGCCCGCATCCTGCGGGCTTCGTTTCAAAGCATTACCGATTTATCGCCGCTCCCGCCCATGCTATCTGCGTGGTGCCGGAGCTATGGACGCCCGCGCTATCTGCGTGGTGCGTCCGCTGTACAGGCTGACTGACATACCGAAAATACGTCCTCCGGAAAGTCGCGCACTGCACAGGCGCGGTCACGGATCGGAGGACTTTCGACCGGGCGTGGCCTGATCGAGAAGTCGAGTATAACAGCATTGTTTGTGCGGCGCACAAATTAATATTGTCCACCGTATTAATGCGGCATCGGCTCGTCGCCGTCGTCGCGGTCGGCCATCATGCGTTCGGCGGCGGTCGACGCATCGTCGTCGACCTGGGAAGCGGCAACTGCCTCAGGCGGATCGAGCATGTCGGCTAGCATGGCCTGCAGTTCCGGCGTGTCCCACTCCTTGCCGGCGCGCTGCCGCCGGTGGATGTAGTGCTGGATCTCGCTATGCTGTTCAGGGGTCAAGGGCAAGCCGTGGAACGTGGTGCCCGGGGTCGCTTCGCGCATGCTGCCTCCTGTGCCCCGCCGATGTGGCCGGGTACACCGACTATACGCCGACGCGCACCGGGCGGCGCGCGCTTCACGCCGCGGCCCCAGTCCCGCTCATCCGGTCGAGCATCTGCAGCGAGGCGCGCTCGCTCATCACCAGCACCAGTTTCAGGCGCGCACGCGTCATGCCCACGAAAAGTTTGCGCAGCGCGCGCTCGTCCAGCTCCTCGAAATCGATCTCGGTGAAGATCAGCGCCGGCGCCGACTGTCCCTTGAAGCGGTACACCGACTCCGCCAGCAATCCCCCTTCGCGGAACACCGGGTTGCCGAACAGATCATAGGCGCCGGTGAACGAGCGCAGCGTGTGCGCATCGCTCAGGCGGTCGAGCTTCAGGATCGCCGACTTCTCCCGCCCGCGAAACGCGCAGATCGCGATGTCCTGGCGCCCGAAGCCGGCCGCCAGGCAGGAAGTCACGGCGCGCCGGGTCTGCGCCAGCATCGCTTCCTCATCTCCCTCCGGATAGATCATCTCCTCGATGTCGGCGCCCTTGAACGGGCTGCCCGCCTCCACCGGCTGGCGCGCGGCGCCGATCTTGGTCAGCATGTCGACGATCTGGCGCGGGCTGCGGTAATTGGTGTGCGAATGCAGGGTCACCCAGCCCGGCAGCGGCACCATCGCGCGGCCGTACAGGTTCTGGTCCGGGTCTTCCATCCAGATCGCGCGCCCGCCCGGCTTGAGCATGCGCAGCACGATGTCGCGCCAGGCCACCGAGAAATCCTGGCCCTCGTCGACGATCACCACGTCGAACTGCCAGGTCTCGGGCAGCTCGGCGTCCGTCATCGAGTATTCGATCCGGTCCCAGACGTCGGCCGCGCCGTAGTCGGGCGTGACGTCCTGAGCGCGCAGCCAGGCGTCGGACAGCATGTGGAAGGTGGCCACCCGTCCGCCGGCCGGCACCAGGCGTTCGATGTGGTCGGCCAGCGGCCGGTTAAAGCAGACATAGAGCGGACGCAGGCCGGCGTCGAGCGCGGCCGTGTATTCGGCCAGCGCCAGCTGGGTCTTGCCGCTGCCGGCGGTGCCGATCACGTGCAGGCGGAACGGAGAAAATTCCAGCCGCCGGGCCCAGGTCGCCAGGCCGCCCGACAGCCGCGTCACCATGTTTACCGCGTTGCCGATCATGGCGCTGGGGTCGGGCCGCAGGTTCAGCGTGTCGCCCAAAAAGCGCGTGACCTTGTCGAAGTCGTCGGTGCGGTCCGTTACCGGCAGCGACTCGCGGATCACGCGCGCCAGCTTGGGCTTGTTGGTGGCGTCGATGATGTGGTCGGGGTCGATCCCGGCCAGCTGCTGGTCGCGCACGATGTAGTCGGGGCAGTACAGCAGATAGTCGACCGACAGCGTGCCGTGGTAGCGCTTGGTCAGCCCCTCGATGGTCGCCAGGATCTGGCTGCGGATCTTGCGCGGCTTGCCCTGGTAGTTCTTGACCAGGCCTTCCGGGGTCTCGTTCAGGAAGCCGGCGACCTGCTCGATGACCAGGATGCGGCCGTTCGGGGCGAGCACGATGAAGTCGACGTCGCCATACACCGAGTAACCCTGCTCGACATTGGTCCAGTGCACGCCGTGGTAGATGACATAGGGGGTGTCGGCCAGGCGCTCGTCGAGGTAAGCCAGGGTTTCGATCTCGCGCGCGGCGGCGCCGGTGACGGCCATCTCGCGCCAGCCGGCAGGTTGGATATGGGCCATGGTGTCCGCAAGCGTTAGTAAGGTGGAAACTATTGTAAGTCTGTTTCCATGATAGTCACACACCGTTGTCGGGGGAACGCATTATTGGGACGAAATCCACTTGGATCGTTGCCGAAGTGAAAAACTTATTGTCGCCTGGCGGCAATCCGGTGCACACTTTCGGCCATTACGCATAGCGTCAAGGTTCTCCGTGCACTTACCATTTACCCTTAAGGCAATTTCGCTTCCGGCACTGCGCCTATGGGGGTGGCTGCTGTGTGTCCTGTGCCTGCTACCGGCACCGGCGCTGGCTGGACAGATATATACCTTCGATGGCGGCAAAGTCCGCGGTTGCCAACTCGACGGCAAGGCGTACACCTGCGGCAACCTGCCGTCATCCGCTTGGGACGATTCAATGGCGATCGTCGACGGCTACAGCGTCCATGTCAAATCCACGGTCAGTCCGGGCTGGGACTATGGCTTGTCGATGTCCGGCACTGCGCGCATGACCAGTGACGGTTCCATCAACCTGAACGGAATCAACCCGGCAAAAATCAGCATTTCCGGCGGTTCGTTCGACGCGGCCGGCGAGTTCACCTTGACCAGGCCGATCCGCGTGACCGCAAATGTGACGGCCGGCTCCATGACGCTCGGCGGCGAAGCGGGTTTCCAGATCACCGGCAATATGGTGTCGAAAGGCGCGGTATCGATCGCCACCAGCGCCATCGTCAACGGCTCGGTCAGCGGCACCCAGGTCACCACCGGTTCGTCGGTCAAGATCAGTGGTAGCCTGAACGCGACGGGGGCGGTGTCGATCGGCTCGAGCAGCAGCGTCGGTGCAGGAGTCACCGGCGCATCCATCACCGCCGACTCGTCGGTCAAGATCGGCGGCAGCCTGACCTCAGCGGGGCGGGTAACGATCGGCTCCAGCAGCAGCGTGGGCTCGGATGTCACCGGTACTTCCATCACTCTCGACGCTTCGGTCACGATCACCGGCGCGGTGAAGGCCAGCGACGTCCTGACGGTCGGCTCGCATTCGACGATCCGCGGACCGATTAGCGGCACGACGTCGATCACGCTCAATTCGCCGTCGACCATCGTCGGCACGGTGACCTCGAAAGGGCCGATCACCATCGGATCGCATGCGAACATCGATGGCACGATCAGCGGCACCATTGTCTCCACCGGTTCGCCGGTCACCCTGAAGGGCAATATCGTCGCCACCAGCCGCTTTACGCTGGCCTCGGGCAGCACGGTCAACGGCGACATCACCTCACCCGAGATCGACATGTATGCGTCCAGCAGCGTCGTCACCGGCAATGTCACGGCGTCCAAATACCTCACCATGGGCCACGCCGTGCGCATCAACGGCGACGTCGATACCGGCCAGCTCAAGCTGGAAGCTTCGGACGCGATTGTCAACGGCAATGCGGCCGTGGACTTCGCGACCCTGTACTGGCATGGTCGCGTGAGCGAGAAAATCTTCTGCAAGAAGGGCACGCGGCCGGGATATTGCGACTGCGTCGACAACCAGAGCGATTATCCGGTCAATACCATCAATGGGCCGCGCTGCGAGAGTCCAAAACCCGTAGGGGGCGCGTTCAGCCACTTCCTCATCGAACACGACGGCAACGACGTCGCTACCTGCTCCACCAAAAACGTCACGGTCAGCGCATGCGCCAATGACAACTGCAGCCAGAAGCTCGCCACTTCCACCAAGGTGATCATGCAGCCGGGCGGGGCCAGCGCCAGCTTTACCGGTTCCGGCACGGTCCAGGTATCGAGCGCCCGCAAGGGCGTCAACAAGCTGTCGCTGACGCTCGACGGCGCGGCCACGCAGTTCAAGTGTTACAACACGAAGAGCAAATCGTCCAACTGCGACGTCAACTTCACGGGCGACGTCGGTTTCCGGATTACCGTGCCGAACCACAAGGCCGGCAACTGGGTGACGGCCGAACTGCAGGCGCTCAGGTCGGACGGCTCCCAATGCAAACCGGCCTTCGTCAATGTCAGCAAGCAGGTCCAGTACACCTGCAGCCATAGTGAGCCGACAAGCGGCGACCTGCCGGTCATGCTCGCCCGCACGAAAACGAATCGCGCCAATCCTGTTGAACTGATGTGCTCAGCCTATAAGCTGGTCCTGTGGGACACCACTTTCGACGACTTCGCCAAAGCGGCGATCGACCTGACCTACACCGACGCCGGCCAGGTGACGCTGAGCGCCAAGACCGATGAGATCAGCGGCGCCGGCAAGTTCACGGTCGCACCGGACCATTTCGACATCGTCACGCCGAGCCCCTTGCGCGCTGGCCTGGACTTCGAGGCGAAGCTCACCGCACGTAACGCAAACGGCGCCACGACACCCAACTTCAACAAGGCCGGCTATCCCGCTACCCCCAATGCGACCCTGACCAAGGTCAGCATGAGCTGTCACACAGGCAGCGGTGTCATGTCGTCTGTCGACACCGAGTTCACCGGTGGCGAGGCGAAGGTCGCGCTCAATTTCCCCGAAGCCGGTTGGATCAATCTGCAGGCAGATTTGCAGAAATTCCTTGGTAGCGGCGAGACGACGACCAGCGCCACCGGCAGCAACGCACCCTGCACGCCCAAGGTCGGTCCCTTCGTGCCGATGTATTTCCAGGTCGAGCTGAACGACACGACCCGCATCCTGAGCAAGGATGGCAAGGACCTCACCTATTACTATTCGCGCGAGCCCATACCGCTCAAGATCACCGCCATGAACGCGAAAGGCGAGCCGACCACCAATTATCCGTCCGCATATGGGTTGGATCACGCGTTTTCGTTGAGCGCCGTCGGCGTCGACGGCGCGCCGCTCAAGGCCGGCCTCGGCGCCCTGGCTGGGACGCTCGCCGCCAGCGACTTCGACAAGGGTGTCGCCAAGCCGACGGCTTCCACGAAGTCGCCCCAGGCGACCTTCCAGTTCACGAATGCGCGTACCGCCCCCACGCAGATCCGCCTGCGCGTGGAGAATAAGGCCGCCGCCGGCGCCCTGCCGGCCGGCCATGTGATCAAGTCGGCGGACGACCCGGCATATGCCGGCCTGGCTCCCGAAAAAGCGCGTCCGGAGATTCGCAGCGGGCGCCTGCGCATCGCCAGCCGCTTCGGCCGCGTCGGCGCCCCCCTCGTGCTGCCGGTCACGGCAGAATACTGGACCGGCCAAAGCTGGGTGCTCAACGACCGCGACGGCTTCTCCCTCGTCCCCACTGGCGCCATCGCGCAAACCGCTTTTGCCGACACCAACGGCAATGGCGTCAAGCCCGAGATCCGCGTTCCCGGCAACGTCCAGCTCAGCGGCGGCAAGGCCGACCTGCAGGTAACCGGCAGCGCGGCGGGCTGGATCGACATCGCCTTCAATCTCGGCGCTGGCACCGCGCAAGACCAGTCCTGCCTGAAGGTCACGCCGGTTCCCGCTACCAGCGGCGCCGGCCTGCCCTGGCTGCAATCGACCGCGGGCTGCGTCGATCCGTCGGGACGCGCCACCTTCGGTATCTTTGCCCCAGAAAGCCGGCGCATCATCCACGTGCGCGAGGTGTTCAATTGATGCCATCGGCGTGGCGGCAGGACGGCTTCACGATGGTCGAACTGATCACGGTGATGGTGCTGATCGGCGTGCTGGCCGCGATCGGCATCCCGCGGCTGATGGGCGAGAACAGCATCAATGCCGTCGTCTTCGGCGACCAGGTGGCCAGCGCATTGCGCACGGCGCAGAAGAGCGCGGTGGCCAAGCGCCGCATCGTGTGCGTGACGACCTTTGAACGACGCGTCGAACTGCGCATCAGCACGGCTGCCGGCACGGCCGGTTGCGAACTGCAGCTCGACGGCGCCGGGGACGGCACGTTCGACAGCCAGGATGACAAGGTCAGCATGAACAACCCGCAGCCCGCCCTGTTCTTCCGTCCCGACGGCACCGTCGCCGCCAAGGCCGGCGATGCACCGCTCGCGGGCTTCGACATCACGGTCAGCGATTCCAGTGGCGTACGGCGCACGATCCACGTCGATGGGAGGACCGGCCTTGTCAATTAAGCGCATGGCCGGGATGACCCTGGTCGAGCTGATCATCGCCATCGTGATCGTGGGCACGGCGCTGGCCGGCCTGGTCGCGGTCTACAACCGCGCCAACGTCGCCAGCGCCGACCCGCTGATCACCCAGCAGATGCTGGCGATCGCCGAGACGATGATGGAAGAGGTCATGCTCAAGCCCTATATGACGGACGGCGGCAACGCTGCACAGCCCGCAGACCGTGCCGCCTATACCGAGATCGAACACTACAACGGGTATGCGACCGCCGGCGGCATCGTGGCCGTGGACGGCAGCGCAGTCGCGGGCCTGGACCGCTACGACGTCGCGGTCAGCGTCACACCGACAACGATGACGAACATCGCCGATACCGCCGATGGCCGGCGGATCCAGGTGGTGGTGACGGAACGCGGCGGCCAGCAATTACAGCTCACCGGATGGAGGACCAGGCCATGGCAGCCAACAACACCATGAAGCGCCTGCCTGCGCGCGGCTTCTCGCTGGTCGAGCTGATCGTCGTCATCGTCCTGATCGGCGTCATCGGCGGCGTGCTGGTCCTGCAGCTGCTGCCGGCGATCCGCAGCTATCTGCTGGTCGGGCAGCGCGCGGCGCTGACCAACCAGGCCGACACTGCCCTGCGCAAGATCGTCGGCGAGGTGCGCAGCGCGGTGCCCAATTCGCTGCGGCTCGGGTCGTCCACGTGCATGGAACTGGTGCCGACCAAGGATGGCGGCCGCTATCGCATGGGTCCCGATACCCAAAACAATAACGCGCCCGGCGACTTCCTCGACGATACCGAAACCAGCAACCGCTTCGACGTGCTGACCGGCTCCGTCAATGCGCCCGTGCCGGGCGACGCCATCGTGATCGGCAACCAGAACACGGACGACGTCTACAAGCCGGTGAACGTCGGCATCGTCAATGCATCGGGCGCCCCCACGAACGCCGCCACCGGTGTCTCCAGCATCACCCTCGATGCCCCCATCCGGGTCCCGCCGGGCTACGATGGCGGACGTTTCGTGGTCGTGCCGAAGGACGAAAAAGTCGTCACCTACCTGTGCCTGGGCGCGCAGATGAACACCGACACCAGCACCGGCGCGGGCAAGCTGTATCGCCTCGCCGACGCGGCCTTCCATCCCGACCCGACCTGCCCGGCCGCAGCGCCGGCCGGCGCCGCGCTGGTGGCCGACAAGGTATCGCATTGCGCCTTCATCTATTCCCCCAACCAGGGCGCGACCCAGGAAAGCGGCTTCATCCAGCTGCAGCTGACCCTGAGCGACAAGGGAGAGTCGGTCCCGCTCACCATCGGCGCCCACGTGGACAACGTGCCATGAGCCAACCGCGCCCACAATCCGGCTTCGCCTATATCGCGGCGATCGTGTTCCTGGTGGTGGTCGCCGGGATCGCGGTGGCCCTGCTGCAGCTGACCAATACCCAGCAAACCACCGTCAACCAGGCCCTGCTCGGCGCCCGCGCCGGCCTGGCCGCGCGCGGCGGCATCGAATGGGTTTACCAGGACCTCGGCAGCCGTTGCACGCAGCCGGGCACCATCACCGACCTCGGCGATTTCGTCAACGACACCGGTTTCCGGGTCAGGGTCACCTGCTCCTACCGCATCTTTCGCGAAGGCGAACACGCCGGGGCCAACGGTGAGCCGGAAGCGACCGTCAAGCATATCTACACGATCCAGTCGGTCGCCTGCAATCGCAATGGCCCTGGCGCCTGTCCGGACGACGTAAGCGTCCCACGGGCCGACTACGTGGAACGGAAACGGATCGCCACCGTCTGCATGACTGCCAACAACCAGTTCTGCTACTAGGATTGTTATCCGCACCGAAACAATGATCTCAGTTTCCCGGAAATGATCTTTTCGCGATAACAGCGCATCATGGACTCTTCAACCAACCCGAGGAGCATCCATGACCCCATCCAGAGTTGCCATCGTCACCGGCGCCTCGCGCGGCATCGGCGCCGCCGTCGCCCGCCGCCTGGCCGAAGACGGCTACCGCATCGCCATCAACTATGCCAGCAATACCGGGGAAGCCGAGAACACTGTCGCCACCCTGTGCGCCGCCGGCCACACGGCCATCGCGGTCCAGGCCGACGTCGCCCAACCCGATCAAGTGCGCGCGCTGTTCGACACCACCGAGCGCGAGCTGGGCAAGGTCGACGTCCTGGTCAACAATGCAGGCATCCTCAAGACGGCGCCACTGGCCGACACCTCCGACGAGCTGTTCGCGCGTACCTTCGCCATCAATGTGCAGGGCAGCTTCAACACCATGCGCGAAGCGGCCGCCCGCCTGAACGAAGGCGGCAGCATCGTCAACTTCTCCAGCAGCGTGGTCGGCCTCAAGCCGCCCGGCTACGCGATCTACGGCGCCACCAAGGCGGCGGTCGAGACGATGAGCCAGATCTTCGCCAGGGAGCTGCGCGGCCGCCGCATCCGCGTCAACGTGGTGGCGCCGGGCCCGGTGGCGACCGAGCTGTTCTTCGACGGGAAGACGCCCGAGCAGATCGCCCATTTCGCCGGGCTGCCGCCGCTGGAGCGCCTGGGCGAGCCGGAGGATATTGCAAGTGTCGTCGCCTTCCTGGCCGGTCCCGACGCCGGCTGGGTGAATGGCCAGGTCTTGCGCGCCAACGGCGGCGTGGTCTAGCCAACTCCGGAGGATTGGGCAAGTCTTGCGGAACATCGTACCCGATGAATGAGGTGTAATAGGGGCACCAATCACCACGCCAAGAGGAGGCCGACAATGCAAGCGATCCGTGACCTCGCCAACCTGATCGCCCGCCATGCGCCCGACGAAGGCATGCACCGGAGCCAGGTGCCGGGCATGTGGCTGATCCGCAGCGACCGCACCACCGAACCGCTGCACGTGGTGCATGCGCCGGCGGTCTGCATCATCGCCCAGGGAGCCAAGCTGGTGTCGCTGGCCGGCAGCGATTTTCATTACGATCCGGCCAAGTTCCTGGTGGTGTCGGTGGACCTGCCGGTGACCGGCTGCGTCACCCAGGCCAGCGCAGAAGAACCCTATCTGTGCCTGCGGGTCGACCTCGACCCGCAAATGCTGGCCGCGCTCGACCTCGAACTGCCGGGACGCTCCCTCCCGCGCGCACGCGGAGGGGCATCGTCGCGCGGCCTGTTCCTGAGCGAGACCACGCCCGGCCTGGCCGACGTCGCGGCGCGCCTGGTGCGCCTGCTGGAGGCGCCGCAGGACATCCCGGTCCTGGCCCCGCTGCTGCTGAAGGAGCTCCACTATCGCCTGCTCACCGGCAAACACGCCGACGTGGTGCGCCATATCGCTCGCGGCGAAGGCCGCATGGCCCAGGTGACGCGCGCGATCTGCTGGATCAAGGACAACTTCAACCGCCCGCTGAGCGTGGAGCGCCTGGCGGGCGACGTGGGCATGAGCTCATCGACCCTGCACGAGCACTTCAAGTCGGTGACGTCGATGAGCCCCCTGCAATACCAGAAGCAGCTGCGCCTGCAGGAGGCGCGGCGCCTGATGCTCACCGGCGCCAAGGACGCGGCGCGCGCCGGCCATGCGGTCGGCTACGAGAGCAGTTCGCAGTTCTCGCGGGAATACGCGCGCTTCTTCGGCCTGTCTCCGGGGCGCGACTCGACGCGGTTGCGTCAGTCGCTCGATGGCGCCAGTCTGCTGCAGGCGATGCGCTAGGCAGCCACCGGCGCGCCGCAGACCCGTTCCAGGATGCGCTGCGCGCTGAGCTCCTGGATCAGCAGCTCGCCGCCGTTCGCCTTGATCAGGCTGGCCGCCAGCGCGGCGTCGTCGCCTGCCAGGCCGATCGGGGTCGACGCCGTCGGATCGAAGCGCTGCACCGAATGCACGTCGTCCACCAGCAGGCCGACCGTGGTGGCGCCGTGGCGCACGAGAATCACCTGCCCGTCCGCGCGCGGCGCATGCGGGCGGCTGGAGACCAGGCGCGCCAGGTCGAACACCCACACGAAGCCTGGTCGTCTTCCTTGGCCAGCAGGCTGCCCAGGCTCGGCCTCGACGTCCAGCATGCCGATGCGCGCGCCGTCCGTCGGCGGCGTGCGCTTGACCCGGCAAAAAGGCAGCGCCTCGATCACGGCCGCGGCGTCCAGCGCCATCAGCGCGCCGGCCACCTGGAACAGCGCATAGTCGCGTCCATGCTCGTGCTCCGACCTTACGCGTTCGGCGCCGGCCAGCGCCGCCAGCTCGTTCTCCTCGCGCACCGGCCCGAAGGATTGCAGCAGCACCGACAGCACCGGCTCCTCGCGGCTGGCGCCGGCGCGGAACTCGCGGTAGCCCGCGGCGCGCGCGCAGGCCGCCACGCAGTAGTGGCCGGCATGTTCCACGATGCGGCGCGCGGCGCCGTGCCGCGCCGCCGCGTCCAGCAATGAACGATCGAGCGCCAGCCGCGTCCCGGCCGGCCAGGCCGGGTCGGTGCCGCACAACACGCGGCCGTCGGGGCTGACCAGGAAGGCCTGCATGTCGGCGCGGCCGGCGACGCCGCTGTCGAGCATATTGCGCAGTTCTACCGCGCTGTCGAACACGATGCCGATGCCGCCCACCACCGTCGCGTCGCGCTCCGGATGGCGGATCGCCGCGTGATAGACGAAGGTCGGCCGGCCGTCGTACAGCGCCGATGCGCCGAACGGTTCGACGTAGTGGTCCATCTCGCTGCGCAGGCCGCACACGGCGCCCAGGGTATCGCCGGCGACGTGGCTGCCCACCACCTCCTGCGAACCGGTGGCGGCCACGATGCGGCCGCTGCGGTCGTACACGAACAGGCGGCTGTAGACCGTGTACAGGCCGTTGATGTGGCCCAGCAGCGCGCCGATCGCCTCGGCCTGCCGCGGGTCGTCGCCGTCGGCCAGCGCCTGGCGCAGCTGGCCGGCCAGGGCCCACCAGCGGCAGTCGTTGGCGCGCTCGTACAGGCTGCGGTCCAGCATGTCGACCAGCAGCTGGGCGGTGGCGCCGGCCTCCTGCAGGCTCGACGCCAGCACGGTCTGGTACAGGCCCTGGATCGACTGCGAGAAAGCCTCGTCGCTGCGCTCGCCCGTTTCGGTGATCTGGTCGAGCACCGGATCCAGGCGACCGCTGCTAATACCTGCAGCGGCGCCGCTGCTGGTCACCTTGCCGTTCCAGACGATGCGCTTGATCGCCTGGGTGGCGCCAAGCACCGACGACATCAGCGCATGCAGCGCCGGGCTGAAGGTGTGGGCATGCGACAGCAGTCCCTGCAGCATGCGCGGCGCCAGCTGCGCCGCCGCGTCCGGATGCGCGCCGCGGAAGGCCAGCTCGAGCGGCACCATCACTTGCGCCTTCCAGCCGGGCGGGCCGGGATAGCCCTGGTAGCCCTGCGAGATGCCGGTGGCGACCAGGTATTCGCGGCCGGCGAACAGGCGCGGCGCCAACTCGCCGTCGAGATTGACCGGCACCTGCACGCCGGGCGCGATCCACAGCGGATCGAGGCTCTTGACGACGCGGTCGTCGGCATCGAGCAGCAGCATATTGGCGCGCCGGTCGGCGCCGCCGTAGGCCTTGAAGATCGCGTCCAGCTCGTGTTCGAAAGAAAAACTCAGGCACAGCACGCCGAGGATGGCGCCGCTGTCGGGATCGCGCATGGCCTGCGAGTACAGCAGCGCATGCGGCGCAGCGGGACGCAGGTCGCTGGCGCGGAAGGTCTCCACATAGCCCGATGCCGCCAGGGTGGCCGCTACCAGGGGATCGCTGCTTCGCTCCAGCGTGGCGCCGGCATCGGCCCGCAGCAGCACCGCGCCGTCCGGCGCCAGCAGCACGATGTCGTCGTACACGGTGTACTTGTCGCGATAGGCCACCAGGCGCCGGCGCACCGCCTCGCGGTCCGGCGCCTCGCCGGCGGCCAGGCGCGCCAGGAAGCGGCACAGATCGAGGTCGGCCGCCAGGAAGCCCACGTCGGCCGTGCGTTCGAACAGGTTACGCACCAGCAGGTCGAGCGCGTACTGGGTGCGCGTGGCGGCCTCGCGCATTACCTGGCGCACCTTTTCGGACACCATATTGGCGACCAGGTCGCGCTCCAGCTGCACCAGGCCGGTGCGCGTGGCCAGCACGGCCGGCAACAGCAGGCGCGCCTCGAGCGGGCAATTCATCTTCGCGGACGCCTCGATCAGGCGCCATGTCTGGTGCAGCTCATGCAGCGCCGCCTGGCGCTTCACGACATCCTGCATGTAGGGCAGGAAGTTCTCCACCAGATCGGTATCGGGTTCTTGGTTCATGGGAGGAAGGGTTAAAATCTACTTCCCGTTAAGCAAGACGCATGCCATTCGGTTTCGATGGCGTCGTCCCATGGCCGCCCTCTCCTATAATCGGGCCATGACCACTTTTTCCCGGCTCCCCGCATGAGCTACCGCCTGGCGATCTTCGACTTCGACGGCACGCTGGCCGATTCCTGGCCCTTCTTTTTGAGCGTGTTCAACGATATCGCCGACCAGCATGGTTTCCGGCGCGTCGACGCCGAGCAGGCCGAGCGGTTGCGTCACTACGGTCCGCGCGACGTCATGCGCCACGTCGGCATGCCGGCCTGGAAACTGCCGTTCGCCTCGCGCTCCTTCATCGACCACATGCGCGCCGTCACCGGTTCGGGCCGCATCCCGCTGTTCGACGGCATCGGCCCGACCCTGCACGCGCTCGACCGCGCCGGCGTGCGGCTTGCGGTGGTGTCCTCGAATGCCGAGGAAAACGTGCGCGCCGTGCTCGGCCCCGAGCTGGCGGCCCTGATGCGGCAGTACGAATGCGGCATGTCGATCTTCGGCAAGGCCGCGCGCATCCGCAAGGTGGTACGGCGGGCAAGCACGCCGCCCTCGCAGGCGCTGTACGTGGGCGACCAGACCACGGACGCCGACGCCGCGCGCCGCGCCGGCATCGCCTTCGGCGCGGTCAGCTGGGGCTATGCGCCGATCGAGACGCTGCGCCGGGTGGCGCCGGAGCGCGAGTTCGGCGCGCCGGCCGACCTGCTGTCGCTGGCAAGACGGTAGGTATCGGCCTTCAGCTGCCGAAGTCGGCGTTGCGTTCGACCGCCTTGCGTACCGCCGTGACGAGGCCGGCATAGCTGCCGGCGCGGCACAGGTTGTCGGGCGGCGTGGATGGCGCCGGGTTGCGCTCAAAATCGCGCTCCGGATCGCACACCTCGGCGCGTGGCGCAACCGGCGCGTTGCCGGGACGGGCAGTCAGGCTCTGGTCTTCAGTCATGGACAGGCTCGCTTGTGGAAGATGGGGGCGTTATCCCTTCACGCAGACCACCTGCTTGAGGGTATGGACCACGTCGACCAGCTCGCGCTGGGCGTGCATCACGGCGTCGATGTCCTTGTAGGCCATCGGGATTTCATCGATCACGCCTTCGTCCTTGCGGCACTCGACCCCGCGCGTGGCGCGCTCCTGGTCGGCCACCGTGAAGCGGCGCTTGGCTTCGGTGCGGCTCATCACGCGTCCCGCGCCATGGCTGCAGCTGTTGAAACTTTCTGGATTGCCCTTGCCGCGCACGATGAAGCTGCGCGCGCCCATCGAGCCGGGGATGATGCCCAGCTCGCCTTCGCGCGCCGACACCGCACCTTTGCGCGTGATCAGGACGTCCTTGCCGAAGTGTCGCTCGCGCTGCACATAGTTATGGTGGCAATTGACTGCTTCCACATGCGTCTCGAAAGGCTTCCTGATCACGCTGCGCACCGCGCCGATCAGGTTCTGCATCATGACTTCGCGGTTGATGCGCGCGAACTTCTGGGCCCAGCCGACCGCCTCGACGTAGTCGTCGTAGTGCCGGGTGCCTTCTTCGAGATAGGCCAGGTCCTGGTCCGGCAGGTTGACCATGTGGCGCCGCATGTCCTGGCGCGCCAGCTCGATGAAATGGCTGCCGATCGCATTGCCCACGCCGCGCGAGCCGGAATGCAGCATCAGCCAGACGAAGTTTTCCTCGTCCAGGCAGACCTCGACGAAGTGGTTGCCGCTGCCCAGGGTGCCCAGGTGCTTGTAGTGGTTCGCATGGCGCAGCTTCGGCGTTTTGCGGCAGATCTCGTCGAACTCATCCTTGAGCCTGGCCCAGCCGGCATCGACGGCCGCCGGCGGCTTGTCCCAGGAACCGGTGTCGCGGCCCCTGGCGTTGCGTGTCTTCGGCGACATGCCATGCGGCACCGCCTGCTCGATGGCGCTGCGCAGCTTGCCCAGGTTGTCGGGCAAGTCGTCGGCGCGCAGCGTGGTCTTGGCGGCCATCATGCCGCAGCCGATGTCGACGCCGACCGCGGCCGGGATCACCGCCCCCAGGGTCGGGATCACGCTGCCGATCGTCGATCCCTTGCCAACATGGACGTCGGGCATGACGGCGACGTGGTGGAAGACGAACGGCAGTTGCGCCAGTTTCGACAACTGTTCCTTCGCTTCAGGCTCGACCGGCACACCCCGGGTCCACATCTTGACGGGGCGACCATCCGCGGGGCGCTCCCCTTGGCCAGTGCCGAGCACTTCGTAGTCGTTCTGTTCCATGCGGCGCATGATGGCGCAAAACGCCGATCCATGCTGTCCGCCTGAATTGGCCCCGCCCTTATCGCTATTGCTATACTCGGCACACCACACTGTTGCATGAATGAACAATGACTCTGCCGATGCGTCTTCCCCTCATCCTCCTGGCTCCGCTGCTGCTGACCGGCTGCTTCATCGAGACGGCCACCTATTCCATCGATCCCCTTACCGATCATGCGATCACGCTCAGGGTCGAAAAGGAAAATTTCTGGACCAAGGAAGGAACACTGCGCGTGACCATGTCGCGTCTGCCGGAATGCCAGCGCCAGCTCGAGCTGGGTTCGGTATGGCTGTCGGGTCTGCAGGTCGAGTTGTTCGGCAACGGCAACAACGTGTATACCTTGCGCGCCGACGATCAGGCCTGGCAGATCGACACCACGGACTGCACCGGCCAGGAGGCGCCGGATGCCGACGCCATCACCGGCCTGCCGCTGGGGATTTTCGAACTCGGCGAAGACAACAAACTGACCTTCGAAAAGCCGGAAGCGTCGAGCGGCGAGTAATCAGCTGGTTCCGACAATTCAGGGCCGCAGCCAGCCGCGCCCGATCGGCAGCGCCAGCAACCGGTGATAGACCAGCTCGAGCGCCGGCAGCGCCCGCGCGCAGGCGGCCTGGGCCAGCGGCGTATAGGCCAGCAGCGCGAAGCCGCCCGACACCAGCAGCGCCCCGATCATGTCTTTCGGCCAATGCACGCCGAGATAGACGCGCGACCAGGCCACGATCAGCGACAGCGGCAGCATCACCAGTCCCAGGCTGCGCGCCAGCGGCACGCGGCTGAAGGCCAGCACCAGCGCCACCGAAAAGATGCTGGTCGCGTGGTCGCTGGGGAAGGAGCTGTCGGGAGCATGCAGCAGGAAGGTATGGCCGACCTCGGCCACGAAAGGACGCGGGCTGTACCACAGGTGGCCGATCATGGCGTTCAGGGTCAGCGCACAAGCCGCCGCCAGGAAGGCGCGCAGCGCGACCTCGCGCCGCGGACCCGTTCCGCTGGCCCACAACAGCACCAGGGAAAACGGCACCAGGAAAATCAGCCATTCGGCCGCAAACATAGCCCCCAGCAATTGCCAGCCAGTCAGATCAGCATGGGCATTCAGGACGGAAAACAGGATGAGGTTGACGTGCTCGATCATGGCGCGGGACTATTGATGAAAAATTGATAACTTTTTCCATAGCTTAGCCCATCCATTCCTGCGCACCTTTGGCAAAGTGCAACAGAATGTGACAAAAAGGTGACAGCCTTGAGGCGGTGCCTAGCGTTTGTGCAGCAAGGAGCGTAGTTGGGTGAGTTCGGCCTGCCTTCCCGCTTTCTCCAGCACACTTTCGAGCAGCGACTGGCCGTTCTCGCGCTGCATGGTCCACTGGGTGAAATATTCGTGCACGGTGCGCCAGGGTGGGTAGCCGGGCGGCATCGCGCGCCAGGTGGTGCCGGTGTGCAGGAAGTACAGCACGGCGCAGAACACATCGTACAAATCATGCTTGCGCGGCCGCGTCTTGCGCCGGGCTGCCTCGAGCATGGCGCGTATCGCCTCGAACTGCTCGCGGGGAATATCGCTGGGATAGGCTGGACGATCCATACTGACCTCCAAAACAACTTGGAGGTCCTGATCTGGAACAGGTTCCCGTTGTATTTACAAGGTAACCTATTCCCGGGATCTCAGTCGCGCGCCAGTGCGAGGAACTCGGTGCGCAGCGCCAGGTTCGGTTGCAGCTCGCCCAGCAGGGTCGAGGTGATGGTTTCTTCGCCGATGGCGCGGATGCCGCGGCTTTCCATGCACATATGGCGGCACTTGACGACGACGCCGACGGCCTTCGGTTCCAGCACTTCCATCAGCGCATTGGCGATCTGCATCGTCATGCGTTCCTGCACCTGCAGCCGCTTGGAGAAGATATCGACCAGGCGGGTCAGCTTGGACAGGCCCACGATCTTCCCGTTCGGCAGGTAGCCGACGGTGGCCTTGCCGAAGAACGGCGCCAGGTGGTGTTCGCAGTGGCTGTAGACCGGGATGCCGCGCACCACGATCAGTTCATTGTATTCCTCGGCGCCATCCTCGAACGCCTTGAGCACTTCCACCGGATCCTGGTCATAGCCCGAGGTCCAGTGTTTCCAGGCTTTCGCGACGCGCGCCGGCGTTTCGACCAGGCCCGGACGTTCCGGATTTTCGCCCAGGCTGGTCAGGAGACGACGCCAGTCGTGTTCGGTGAAAGCTTCTTTGTCAGACATGGTGCACCTTAAAAAAACGATTGCCGCAAGTATATAGGGAAGCACTGTCGCCGGCTGGCGGCCGCCCTATTCTTGAGGAAAATTAAATCCGATACGACACAGATCGCTTAGCGTTGAGCGTGGTTCCAGCCTGGGAGAGCGCTATGTTCGGCAGCACGGTTCTGGAAGTCGCCATCGGCCTGGCATTTTGCTACGGCACCCTCGCGCTGGTCGTCACCACGTTGCAGGAGGCATTGGCAGCAAGCTTCCACCTGCGCGCCGGCATGCTGCAGGACGCCGTCAAGCGCATGCTGAACGATCCCCGCTTCGAGGCCACGGCGCGGGTGCTGTACGCGCATCCGCTGGTGAACCCGCGCGCCGGCGGGCTCGATCCCGGTGCGCGCCTGCCCGCCAGGCTCCGCCCATCCTACATCGAACCGGCAAACTTCGCGATCGCGCTGGTCGACGCCATCCGCGGCAGCCAGGGCTCGCTCGAGGCCGACATCGCCGCCGTTCCCGATCCCCAGCTGCGGCGCACCCTGCAGACCCTGTACCAGCAAGCGGGTGGCGACCTGCAGCGCTTCCAGGCGGCCCTTGCCGGCTGGTTCGAAACCGCCATGGAACGCCTGTCCGGCGTCTACAAGCGGCGCCAGCTCTTGATCTCGTTCCTGGTCTCGCTGCTGCTGACGATCCTGTTCAACATCGACAGCATCCACCTGTTCCAGACCCTGTGGCAGCATCCCGCCATGGCAGCCCACATCACCGCCGTGCCCGACGGGCTGGACGCCGAGGTGATGGCGCAGCTGTGGGTACTGCCGATCGGCTGGCAAACCTTTCCGCCGGTGCTCGATGCCGGCTTCGCGCTGCAGGCCTCGGGCTGGCTGGTCACCGCCAGCACCACCCTGTTCGGCGCGCCGTTCTGGTTCGACATCCTGCAGCGCGCGATCAACCTGCGCAGCACCGGCGCCAAGCCGGCTCCGCTCAATGTCGAACAGGCCATGGCGCCCACGCCGGCGCCGGCCGCCGCGCGTGCGCCGGATGGCGTGACCGTGGTGGTGGCGCCGGTCCAGTCCTGAGCGCGCTGCCCTGGATGTGCCGTTCCTTCAAACTTGCGCAAAGCTATTCATAGTTCACTTTGCTGTTGAATTCCTGCTTCACAGGGGCCGGTTTCACCTCGCACTTGACGCGCGAGGCCAGCGCCTGCCCCTCCACAGGCCGATGCGGTGGAACTCACCGCCATGTTTTTCAGGTTGATTGCTGCGTTCACGTCCCGGTCGTGCAGTGCGCCACAGCCGGGACAACGCCAATGGCGAACCGTCAGTGGGAGCACATCCATCCGGTAGTCACAGCACGAGCATGTCTTGCTGCTCGGGTACCAGCGATCCACCACAATGACCTGACCGCCGCGCTGCGCCGCCTTGTATTCCAGCTGGCGGCGCAGTTCACGAAATCCCATGTCAGCGATCGCCCGGGCCAGGCAACGATTTCCGAGCATGCCCTTCACGTTCAGGTCTTCGATACCGATGGTGTGGAAATGGCGGGTGATATACGTGCTCAACTGATGCAGGCCATTGCGCCTCAAATTGGCGATCCGGGCGTATAGCTGGGCAAGCCTGGCTTTCGCCTTCGCACGATTGCGCGATCCTTTAACTTTGCGTGAGACCTCGCGCGACAGGCGTTGCAGCCGGGCGAGCAGTGTGCCCAACGCTTTCGGGCCTGTAAAAAGTTCACCGGTCGATAGCGTGGCCAGCGCCGAGACACCGAAGTCGACTCCCACCGCGCCTTGGGTTTCGGCTGGCGATTGAGGTTGATCCTTGATGTCAACGGTGATGCTCGCGTACCAGTGACCCGCAACCCGGCTGATCGAAGCCGAGATGATGCGCCCGGAGAAACGCAGGGATTCGTGCATGCGGACCCATCCCAGTATTGGAATGTGGATGCGCTTCTCCTCGACACGGAACTGGTCATTGCTTAATGTAAATCGATCGTCACGGCCCTTGCGGCGAAAGGTGGGATAGCGGGCACGACCTTTGAAGAAATTCTTGAATGCTTGACCCAACTGGATGATCGCCATCTGCGGTGCGTTCTTGGTCACCTCCAGCATCCAGGGGAATTGCTCGCGCTTGATCGCGTTGAGCTGGCTCCGCAAGGCCGCCTCGGTTGGCTTGTCCACCGCAGGATCGACCTTGCTGGCCTCGTACTGCCGCTTCCACTGAACCAAGGCCCAGTTATAGGCGAAACGTGCAGTGCCGGCGGCACGCGCCAGGTATGTCGCCTGGACATTGTTCGGATCGAGTCGGATGCGATGGGCTAGGTACATTGCGACTCCTTGACTGCTGCGCGCACGCCATCGATCAGTTTCTGGTTTCGGTGACTTCGGCTTCCATAGAGACGGACCGAGAAGACGGTGATGATCTCGAGTACATCGCTGGCTAGCTCCTCTTCGAAATTGGTGTCCTCGCCCTGATTGATGATGACCACTTCGACCTGCCTTGCCTGGCACAGGGAGAAAATCAGCTCTGCGCCAAAACGCAGCAGCCGGTCCTTGTGCGTCAAGACCAGGCGTCCAACCTCATCTTCGACAATCCCATCGAGCAAACGTTTCAAGCCCTTCTTGCGATAGTTCATGCCCGACCCAAGGTCGGCAATCATATCGAACGCCCATCCATGACTGGCGCAGTACAATTCGAGTACGCGCTTTTGCCGCTCCAGGTCCGCCTTTTGATCATGACTGGACACCCGAGCATAGGCGACAGTCTTGCGCACCGCCGACGCATCGCCTTGCACTACAGGACGCAAGGCGGCCAAGTCATACCGGCGCTGTCCTCCTTCTGTTCGCGCAGGGGTGAGCCGACCGCTGGCCTCCCACCGACGCAAGGTACTGGTCGAGACACCGAGGGCTTGCGCAGCCATGCTGATGGAAACGAACTTGTTCATAATGCATAAGACTGCATAAAATTAAACAAGTTCTCGTCTAACTGTTAAAACCCCGTGAGTTAACGGCCGGGCGGGCGATGGGCGTCCACCAGGACGCTCGAGATCGACATCTGCGGCACCCGCTCCGGCCATTCGTCGTCCGGGCCGAACCAGCGCGCTTCCGCGATCTCGCTGGTGTCGACCCGAATCTCGCCCTCGAGGTAGTCGGCCGTAAAGGCCAGCATCAGCGAATGCGGGAACGGCCACGACTGGCTGGCGAAGTAGCGCAGGTTGTGCACACGCAGGCCCACCTCTTCGAACACCTCGCGGTGGATCGCTTCCTCGATCGACTCGCCCGCTTCCAAAAAGCCGGCCAGCGGCACGAAGCGCTGCGTCGCATGCTGCAGGTGCTTGGCCAGCAGCACCGAGTCGCCCTTGCGGATCAGGACCATCATGGCCGGCGAGATGCGCGGATAAGCCATGTGGCCGCAATTGACACACTTGAAGCAGCGCTCGCCGACGGCCAGCACGGTGCCGCTGCCGCACACGCCGCAGAAGCGGTGGGTGCGCGCCCACTCGGCCACTTGCGCCGCGCGTCCGGCGACGCCCACCAGCGCCTCGTCGATCACCCCGAACAGCGCACGCAGGCCGCGCCAGGCATGGCCTGGCGGCAGCGCGGGTTCCAGGTCGAACCAGCCGGCCTGGCAATACCGCCCATCCAGCAAGCCCAGCGGCTGCAGCGTGTCGGGCGCCACGCCCATGCGCTCCAGCGCCGCCGCGTCCGGCAATGCCGGCCCGTCTTCGCGCACCAGGAGCTGTCCCTTGTGGAACATGAAGTTCAGGGGTTCCGGATCGGGATGCGGCGCGAACAGCGGCGTGAAGGAGGCGGGCGTCTGGAGCATGGTCGGGAGGATGGTGGCCGGGATCCAATGATGATACCGCCTTTCCCGGCAACGTACAGGCGCCGGCCCGGCGCGCTTGGCCGGATTCGCCGCGTGGCCGCGAACTAATCCTGAACGGTCGCGCTCAAAGAATGGCTGACCACCGCATGTCGACCGTTGCATGCCGCCCGCTGCTTGCGATCCGGCATGCGACACCGGCTTTCGCCCCCGGTGTTCAACCCACCGATCCGCCGCTGCGCTAACCAGGAGAAGACGATGGACGATACCCCCGTTGTGCTCGGCATAAACCGCGACCGGCATGCGAGCGTCTGCCTCATGCACGGTTCGCACGTGCAATGGGCCATCCAGAAAGAGCGCCTCACGCGCCACAAGCACCACCCTGGAGAACCGGGCGACATGGACGCGTTCTACCTGCCCCACCTGTCCGGTCTCGAGCGACCGCTCGACGTGCTGGTCGAATGCCATGCATCCAGCGGGATTGCCGACGAGCCGGCCGGCGAGGTGGCCGGCGAGGGGGCCAGCGAGGGGGCCAGCGAGGTGGCCAGCGAGGTGACCAGTGAAACGAGCTGCAGCGACGGCGACCCCGCGCTCGTCTTCGCCCGCGGTGCGCGGCGCGCCCGTATCCCGCAGCATCTGGCGCACGTGGTTGGCGCCTTCCATCCGTCTCCGTTCCGCGAGGCGGCGGTGATGGTCGTGGGCGGCCAGGGCAGCCTGGGGGCCGACGGGCGGCGCGAAGTCGCCTCCTGCCATCGCGTCGACCGCGAACGCATCGCCCCCATCGGCCGGCAACTGAGAGGCGATGGCGACCAGCATGCCGCCGGGCTCGGCATGTTCTACGCCAGGCTCACCCAGGCGCTGTTCCCGGGCCAGGGCAACGAGGGCAAGGTAACCGACCTGGCCCCCTACGGCGATCCGCACGCGCTCGGCCTGCCGCCCCTCGCGGTCGAAGGCATGCAGGTCGCCATCCCGCACGCCTGGCCCGTGCTGCTTCAAGAAGCCGAGCGTTTCCGCTTCGGCTCGCCCAAGGCCAGCTTCACCGATTGCGCCAACCTGGCGGCGGCCGGCCAGCGCGCTTTCGAAGAAGCGCTGCTGGCGCTGGCGCGCTGGCTGCACGGGCGCACCGGCCTGGACGACCTGTGCCTCACCGGCGGCGCCGCCTTCAATGGCGCGGCCAATGCGCGCCTGCTGCGCGAAGGCCCGTTCCGGCGCGTGTTCGTGCCGCCGGCGCCGGGCGCGGCCGGCGCTGCCCTCGGCTGCGCCATCTACGGCCTGCTCGAGCTGGCCAGCCGCAGCGTCGACTTCCGCTGGACCCACGACTATCTCGGTCCGGCGCCCCAACTGGCCGACATCGAGGCGGCGCTCGATGGCGCGAGCGACCTGATCGTCGAGCATCCGCGCGGGCGCGACGCCCTGTGCGCGCGCATGCTCGACCTGCTGTGCTCGGGACGGGTCGTCGGCCTGTACCAGGGCCGCAGCGAATTCGGACCGCGCGGGCTGGGCCATCGCAGCATCCTGGCCGATCCGCGCCGCGAGCGCATGCGCGACTGGATCAATGTCCGCGTCAAGGAACGCGAGTGGTTCCGGCCCTTCGCCCCCATCGTGGCCGAAGAGCGCGCGTCCCAGTATTTCGACCTGCAGGCGCCATCGCCCTTCATGCAGTTCGCGGTCCCGGTGCGCAGCAGCGTGATGCCGCTGCTGGCGGCGGTCACCCACGTCGACGGCAGCGCGCGCCTGCAAACGGTCGGCCCCAGCGACGATCCGGTGCTGCGCGCCCTGCTGGCCGGCTTCGAAGTACGCACCGGGGTGCCGGTGCTGCTCAATGCTTCCTTGTGCGACAGGCACGAGCCCCTGGTCGAGACGCCGCAAGAGGCGGTCGCCACCTTCCGCCGCCTGCCCCTGCACGGCCTGGCCATGCCGCCCTACCTCGTCATGAAGCGCCACGAACCCGGGCTGCCGGCATGATCCGCGGCTATCCACGCCATGCCAGCATCTGGCCCGGCGAACGCCTGCAACTGCACGTGTCGACCGACCGGCCGCGCTTTCGCACCGCACTCTACCGCTGGGGCGACGGCTTCAAGCCCGTCATGCGCAGCGACTGGCTGCCCGGCAAGCATGCCCTCGATGCCGGCCCGGCCGACGACTGGCACTGGCCCCACTACTCACTGGCGCTGGGCCCGCCCCTGCGCTCCGGCGTCTACCTGGCCCAGCTCGAAGACGCCGGCCCACGCCCGCCGCGGCTCGATCAGGATGCCGGCGCGGCCCTGTTCGTGGTGCGGGCAGAACCCGATGCCGTGCCCCCGCCCCCATCCGACGTGCACCTTGCAGGCGCCCCGGACGCCGGCCGCCGCCCCACGCGGCGCCTGTTGTACAAGCTGCCGCTGGCCACCTACCACGCCTACAACCGCAGCGGCGGCGGCTATTACGCGACGGCGGCGCAGCGCGCCGGGATGCCGCTCGGGGCCCGCGTCTCGCTGCGCAGGCCGGGCGGCGGCATCGGCGGCCCGGTCTGGGGCGCCCCCGACCACTACGACTGCCGCTCGCCGCGCCAGACCTTCGCCCACTGGGACGCCCGCTTCGTACGCTGGCTCGAGCGCAGCGGCTACGCGGTCGACTATTGCACCGACCTCGACATCCATGCCGATCCCGCCCTGCTCGGCCGCTACCGGCTGCTGGTCGGCGCCGGCCACGACGAATACTGGACCGAAGCGCGCCGCGACGCCGTCGAAGCCTTCGTCGAAGGCGGCGGCAACGTCGCCTTCTTCGGCGCCAAGCTGTGCTGGTGGCGCATCCACCTGGTCGACGGCGGCACCGCCCTGGTCTGCCGGCAAGACGGACCGCAGGATGCGCATGACCACTGGTGGCAGCCGGACGGCGCCGCCCGGCCAGAAGACAGCCTGAGCGGCGCCAGCTACCGCCACGGCGGCGGCTGGCGCGACGGCCCGCGCCAGACCGGCGGCTTCCGGGTCCAGGATGCCAGCCACTGGGTATTCGCCGGCACCGGCCTGGCGCAGGGCGAGCGCTTCGGGCACGACACCTGGCCGCCCCTTGCCGGCCATGCCTGCGACGGCGCCCCGCTCGCCGCCTTCGACCACGACAGCGGCAAGGCGACCCTGTCCGCCTGGTGCGACCGCGCCGGCACGCCGCACGGCTACCAGGTGCTGGCGGCCTGCCACCTCGACCGCCACTGGCAAGATCTTCCGCCGCGCGAGCGGCACGCCGCCCGCGAAGGCATCCACGCCGCCACCCTGGGCATCTACCAGCGCGGCGGCACCGTGTTCTCGGCCGGGACCACCGACTGGGCGCAAGTCATCGACGGGCCGCGCGACCGCCGCGTCGAACGCATCACGCGCAATGTGCTCGACCGCTTGCTGGCATGAGGCAAGTCCGCTGGCGCAGGCATGGGCCGGCACAGCTAACGCAACAAGATGGAACATCGGCGAACGACAAGAATTCGCGACGATGAAAAACGAGAGTGAGAGGAGAAAACCATGCTCCGGCGACCTTTGCTGCATCGTCTTCCGGTCCAGTCCGTCGTGGTATTCCGCGCGCTGCATCTTGGCGACATGCTGTGTGCGATTCCGGCGCTGCGCGCCCTGCGCACGGCCTTGCCCAAGGCCCATATTTCCCTGGTCGGACTGCCTTGGGCAGCGCAGTTCGTCCACCGGTTTACCGCCTATTTGGACGAATTCCTGCCGTTTCCGGGCCACCCCCTGCTGCCCGAGCAAACCGTCCACCATGACGACCTGCCCCCGTTCTATGCGACGGTGTGCGCGCGCGAATTCAGCCTGGCCGTGCAGCTGCACGGCAGCGGCGACATCGCGAACCACATCGTTTCCGGCTTCGGGGCGACCGCGATGGCGGGCCACAGCCGCGGCAAGCCATTGAGCACCGAAAAGACCGTCCTCGTCCCCTACCCCGAGACGGGCGCCGAGCCGGAACGCCTGCTGCACCTGGTCGGCCATCTCGGGGCGCCGGTGGCCGGCACGCACCTCGAGTTCCCGATCCTGCGCGAAGACGAGGACGAGCTTGCCGCCAGCGGCCTGGCGGCAGGGCTCGAGCCGGGCAGCTATATCTGCGTGCATCCGGGAGCGCGCCAGCGCGACACCTGCTGGCCGCCGGAACGCTTCGCTAGGGTGGCCGACCAGCTTGCCGACGAGTTCGGCATGCGCGTCGTCCTGACCGGATCGGCGGACGAGGCGCCGCTCGCCCAGGCGGTGGCCGATCGCATGCATGCGCCCGCCATCGTCGCCGCCGCCCCGATCTCGATCGGCGCCATGGCGGCCCTGATGAGCCGCGCGCGCCTGCTGATCTGCAACGACACCGGGGTGTCGCACATCGCAGCCGGGCTGGGGCTGAACAGCGTGGTCATTTTCAGCAAGGCCGACATCGCGCGCTGGGCGCCGCTCGACCGCCTGCGTCACCGCTGCATCTGGGATCCCGGCGCCGAGCGCGCCACCGTCGTGCTGCAGCATGCGCGCACCTTGCTCACTGGCGCCGAACCCAGCAGGCAACGGGCGGCGGGGATGTGGCCATATTGGTGAGCGAGGCCGGCTTCGACATGCCCAGACAACAGGTATGGCCAAGCCGCCAACATAGTTATTGAACTGGCTATGAACCGATGTCCTGCCCCATCTGACACCACGCATTGCCTTTTCGGGTTATGTTGCAGGGCTTGCAAGGCATGCCCATCCGTTCACAGGCGTCGCGGGTTGCCCTCCGGTGAACCAAGTCGTTCACTTGTCGAGGAAAACCGGGAATATCAAGGTTGCCAGAAAGCGTTGTATTCGCACCCTGAATCTCACCAATTCCCACACAGCAAACTATTTTTTCGTCCAGAATACCTGAATCAACTCGATATCCTCATCGTCATGGACAAACTGTCATTATTGGTCGGCCGCCATTCGTTCAATGCGCGCATCTTCTATAACGGGATGTTTTGCGACGCCAATCAATTCGCCGAAGACGGCGTATCCGGCCAGCTGCATGTGGTGCGCGCGGGCTCGGTGGACTTTATCCATGACGACGGTACGGTGGTCCGCGTCACCGAGCCCAGCCTGCTGTTCTATCCGCGCGGCACCAGCCACCGGCTGCAGGTGCAGGCAGGCCACAGCGCCAACCTGCTGTGCGCGCACATCGTGTTCCAGGACGGGATGAGCAATCCGCTGGCGCGCATCCTGCCGGAATGCCTGGTGCTGCCGCTGCGCGAGATCGCCGGACTGCAATCGACGCTCGACCTGCTGTTCGACGAGGCCGTCCGCAACGAACCGGGACGCGAAGTGATCCTGGACCGCCTGTGCGACGTCCTCCTGATCCAGGTCATCCGCCGCGAGTTCGATAGTGGCAGGCTGTCGGTGGGCTTGCTGGCCGGGCTGTCCGACCGCCAGTTGTCGCTGGCGCTGGCCGCCATCCACGAGCGTCCCCACGAACCCTGGAGCCTGCAGTCGCTGGCCCAGGTTGCCTGCATGTCGCGCGCCGCCTTCACCGAACGTTTCCGCGACGTGATGGGCATCCCGCCGGGCGAATACCTGACACGCTGGCGCATCGGCGTCGGCAGCCGCCTGCTGCGCCAGGGCATGCCGGTCAAGCAGGTCAGCAGCCGCGCGGGCTACACCAGCCCGTCCACGTTCACGCGCGCCTTCACCATGATGATGGGCGCCTCGCCGCGCGAGTGGCTCAAGCAGGTGGCCGGCTAATAGAAAACGCAGACGCTCCTTGCGGATGCGTCTGCGTCGTGAACTACTACAAGGCGGCCATCGAGGCCGCCCTCTTGCTCACTTCAGCAGGCGGGTGCGGCACGCCACCATGGCGATCACCAGGGACAGGCCACCGACGTAGGCGATGGCTGCCTGCATGCCGATGAAGTGGGCGACGGCGCCGATTGCCGGCGGCCCCATCAGGCTACCGCTGTAGGCCATGCTGGCCACTGCCGCCAGGGCAGCCGGGCCCTGCGCGCCGGCGGCGCTGAACACGAACGGGAACACCAGGGCCAGGCCGACGCCGGCGATCGCGAAGCCGCCCAGGGCGACGTAGGCGTTCGGCGCCAGCACCGCGAAGAACAGGCCCGATGCGGCGACCAGTGCGCCCAGGGTCACCAGGCGCTTGGCGCCGTAGCGTTCCTTCAGCTTGTCGCCGACCATGCGCGACATCAGCATCATCATCGAGAACGAGGACAGTGCCAGCGGCGCCAGGCCGTCCGAGGCGCCGAAGTGCTCTTTCAGGAACACGCCGCTCCAGTCGGCGATGCTGCCTTCGGCCATCGAGCCGAAGAAGCCCAGCAGACCCAGCAGGACCAGCGGACCGCGCGGCAGCGCGAACTTCTTCTTCTCGACCTTCTCGCCGACCTCATCCGCTTCGAGCAGGTTGACGGCGAGCCACAGCACCACGGCCAGCGGACCGGCCAGCATCAGGAAGTGGGTGGCCGGTGCGATCTTCATGCTGGCCATCAGGCTGCCGAGGGTAGCGCCCACCAGGCCACCGGCACAGCACAGGCCATGCAGGCGCGACATTTCCGACTTGCCGCTCTGCTTTTCGCGGCGGGCGGCGGCCGAGTTCATGGCGACGTCGAAGGTGCTGGCCGTGATGCCCAGCATCAGGACCGCCATCATCAGGCGCGACACGTCCGGCGCCATGCCGATCGAGACCAGCACGCACAGCAGGGCCAGGCCCGCGATCATGATGGTCTTGCGCGCGCCGAAGCGGCCCATCAGGAAGGACGAGATCGGGTACGAGATCACGGCGCCGAGGCCGCCGCACAGCAGCACCATCGACAGCGCCGCGTGCGACACGTTGACGCCGGCGGCCAGGGCCGGGATGCGGCCGGCCCACGAGCCCATGATCAGACCGAACAGGGCGAACACGACCGGCAGCGAGAACAGCTGGGCTTGCGCGAGTACGGAAGAAGAACGACGTGGAACGGAAACAGTGGTTTGCATGAAAGCGCGAAATGTTAAATTGTTTGAGGTGTAAATTAATTGCCGGAGTACTGATTACAGCCCGAACGTGTCTGAAATATTTACGTCAGGAAGCTGATGGACGGCAATTCTAACGACCTTTTTTCGCTTTGGTTTTCCGTGCGGAAAAATATTTCGGGACGTTGTATTGCGCTGACGCAAAGAAGACAACTTACTTGGCAGGCATATACGAAAACTTGGCAAGCCGGCATGAAACCAGGAGGCAGAAGTGGACAAATAGCGGAAGATGTAAGCAGTTATTGCTGAGTTTTCTGCGCCCGGCATCGATGCTCGTCTCACCCGCAAATTGATGCGGCGCAGCAATTTCTGAACAAAAAGCGCCCGTTTTATTTAAGGATCAGCAACTCATCAGCGATGGATTCCAGCCCGCGCCATCGCGCGGCGTTTCGTGATTTCCAATGCACTGTTTACGGTCGAGTTCGCTTGAAAACGCTCAGCCAATTGTTAAATCCGCCGAATGACGGCGACACCGAATGAGCGGATCGCCGCGCGTGACGATAAAAAAAGGGCCGCCCTCGGGCGGCCCAAACAGGGAGCAGCAAGCTTACTTGGCCAGGTGTTTCTTCAGTTCGGTGCCGGCCTGCAGCACTTGCGAACGCACACCCGGCACGGTGGCCAGCGGGTTGAGCAGGCCGAAGTCGTGGATCATGCCGTTGTAGCGGGTGACGGTCACGTCGACGCCGGCCTGGTCCAGCTTGCGGCCATAGGCTTCGCCTTCGTCACGCAGCACATCGTTCTCGGCGACCTGGATCAGCGCCGGCGGCAGGCCCTTCAGTTGCGGCAGGGTCGCTTGCAGCGGCGAGGCGTAGGTCTCCTTGCGCTTGGCGGCGTCCTTCGTATAGCTGTCCCAGAACCACTTCATCATATTGCGGGTCAAGAAGTGGCCTTCTGCAAACTGCTTGTACGAACCGGTCTCGAAGTTGGCGTCGGTCACCGGCCACATCAGCACCTGGTAGCGCAGTTTCGGTCCGCCCTTGTCCTTGGCCATCAGGGTCAGCGCGGCCGCCATATTGCCGCCGACGCTATTGCCCGCCACCGCCAGGCGGCTGCCGTCGATATTCAATTCCTTGCCATGTTCCGCCACCCACTTGGTCGCGGCATAGATCTCGTTGATCGCCACACCATAGCCGGCCTCCGGCGAGCGGGTATAGTCGACGAAGACCGCCACCGCACCCGAGCTCTCGACCACGTCGCGCACCAGGCGTTCGTGGGTCGGATAGTCGCCCAGCACCCAGCCGCCGCCGTGGATGAACATGAAGGCGGGAAGCACACCCTTGACGCCGGCCGGACGCACGATCTTCAGCTTGATCTGCTTGCCGTCGACGGTGATCACCTTGTCCGAGACGTCGGCCGCAGGCAGGTTGACCTTGACGCTTTTTTGCGCGCCTTCCAGCACCTTGCGGGCGTCCGCCGGCGACAGCTGTTCGATCGGCTTGCCGCCGCCGGAGTTGAGCGCCTTCAGGAATTCGGCGGTACGGCGTTCCACGGTGGGCTGGATGTCGGCGGCCGCGGCGGCGCCGTAGGTCAGGGCCAGGGATGCGGCGACGAGGGCTTTGCTCAGGGTGTTCATGATGCTTCCTTTCTTGTTGGGTTCGATTGGATCGGGCGGGGGCCGTCTGCCACATTAGCAGCGCGCCGCAAGCCTTGATTGCATAAACGGATCATTCGGTGGTGGCGGTGGACTAGTGATTATATTCACGATTAAATCGCACACTACCTATTCATTCTGGCTACTTGCGTATTAACCTGGTTCCGTCCCCCGGTTTCCCGGGGGAGCGGTGCATCACACCAGTTGCAGGGTCACGTCGATATTGCCGCGGGTCGCGTTCGAGTACGGGCAGACGATGTGGGCGCGGTCGACCAGGGTTTGCGCTTCATCGGCCGGCACGCCCGGCAGGCTGATTTTCAGGGTGACTTCGATGCCGAAGCCGGTCGGGATCGCGCCGATGCCGACGCTGCCTTCCACCGACACGTCCGGGGAGATTTTCAGCTTGTCGCGGGCCGCGACGAATTTCATGGCGCCCAGGAAGCAGGCCGAGTAGCCGGCCGCGAACAGCTGTTCCGGGTTCGTGCCTTCCAGGCCAGCGCCGCCCAGTTCTTTCGGGGTGGTCAGTTTCACGTCAAGCACGCCGTCGGAGGAAACGGCGCGGCCTTCACGGCCACCCGAGGCTTTTGCGCTTGCACGGTAGGGGACTTGTTCGATTGCCATGATGAGACTCCTTGTCTTGGTCGGCGGCGCTTGCCGCCCGATTTCATTAAATCGCTATTTAATAGCGCGCTATTTAAATGGTTTGCTGCCTTGGCCCGCCGACCCGTTTGCTTGTCCGTTCGGCGCTGCCATGGAAAGCATATTACATAGCTCGCGATTTAATTGCAAACGATTTGCTCAGCCAACTTGTTACCAGATGTAACTGCGCGCCCCATGGACTCACAGCAGTCTGACGGATTCCCTCACGATCAGGCTCAGCTGTGGCACCTCGCCTTCCGGCTGCTCGTGCGCCAGCATCGCCAGCATCCGGCGTCCGATGCCGATCCCGGCGTCGTACAGCGGCTGGCGCACCGTGGTCAACGGAGGCGTCGTATACATCGAGCTTTCCAGGTCGTCGAAGCCGACCAGGGAGATGTCTTCCGGCACCCGGATATTGCGCCGGTACAGGGCCAGGCGCGCGCCATACGCCGTCAGGTCGTTGGCTGCGAAGATCGCGGTGAAGCGCAGGTTGGCGGCCAGCAGCCCGTTCAGCGCCAGCAAACCGCCGGATTCGCTGAAGTCGCCCGCCACCACCAGCCGCGGATCGGCCTCGATCCGGTGCCTGGCCAGGGTGTCGTGGTAGCCCGCCAGGCGCGCCCGCGCATCGCGGTGGTCGTCCGGGCCGGCGATGTGGGCGATGCGGCGGTGGCCTTGCGCGATCAGGTATTCCACCGCCTCGCAGGCGCCGCGGTAGTTGTCGAGGCAAAAGCCGTGGGTGCGCGCGCCCTGGACGTCGCGCCCGAAAGCGACGATCGGCACCCGCTTCGAGAAATCGAGGATCTGCTGGTCGCTCATATTCCCGGTCAGGATGGCCACGCCGTCGACCCGGCGCCCGATCAACAGCTCGACCCGCTCGGCTTCTTCGTCGGCATGCCAGTGCCCGCTCATGATCAGGAGCGCATAGCCGGCCGCCTTGACCGCATCCTCGATGCCGACCATGGCGCGGTTGAAGTAGCCGCTCTCGAGCGACTGGGTCAGCACGCCGATCGTGCGGGTGCTGCCGATCTTGAGGCTTTGCGCCAGGCGGTTCGGCTTGTAGTTCAGTTCATCGATGACGCGCTCGATGGTACGGCGCTTGTCCTCGGACACCTTGGCGGTGCCGTTCAGGAAGCGCGACACCGTGGCGGGAGAGACGCCGGCAGCGCTGGCGACCTGGTACAGGGTGCTGGTGCTGCTCTCGACGTTTTTCATGAAGCGTTCCGGACCCATTCAAGGCAGATAGTTGCTTGAAGTATATCACCGATACTCACCCGAAAAGGATAGAAAGAGCGACAGTATGAAAATCTTTCATGAAGTGGCCGTCGTTGAGATGCAACAAACCTGACAATCGTGTTCACAAATTCTAATTGACATTTTTTTACGGACGAAATTACTATGAAACCGTTTTCAAGGTTGATGAAATCGATTTCTCATCAATCCATGTGTTAGCGCTCTCAGCGCCTCGATTTACCCCATAAAACAATACTCGGAGACAAGCAATGAACAAGACTACGCCCGCGGGGGCCGCAGTGCGCACCTCGTCGTCCACCCCCATCCGTCTCGCCATCCTGACCCTGCTGGCCGGCATCGGCAGCGCCCAGGCCCAGAGCGCATCCGACCCGGCATCCGCTGCCGCCGCCACGCCGCCAGCTGTCGTCGACAACGGCCAGATCGCCGAAGTGAAAGTCACCGCCACCAAGCGTTCGACCTCGCTGCAGCGCACCCCGATCGCGGTCACCGCGCTCAGCGCCGCCACCCTGCAGGACAACCACGTGCAGACCATGCTCGACGTGGTGGCGCTGGTGCCGGGCTTCCAGGCCACGGCCCAGGGCGACCACGGCGTCACCACCATGACCCTGCGCGGCATCGGCAACGACAGCGCCAAGACCGAATACGCCGACCCCGAAGTAGCGTCCTTCGTCGACAACGTGTATTCGCCGCGCGCTGAAGGCGCCACCGCCCTGATGTTCGACGTCGAGGGCATCGAGGTGCTGCGCGGCCCGCAAGGCACGCTGTGGGGCCGCAACTCCACCGTCGGCGCGGTCAACATCCAGACCGTCAAGCCGGAACTGAACAGCCGCTCCGGCTACCTTGAAGGCGGCATCGGCGACTACAACCGCCTGGGCGTGCGCGGCGCGGTCAACATCCCGATCGCCGACAATGCCGCGCTGCGCTTCGCCGTGGTGCACGAGCGCCACGACGGCTACGTCGACTACCAGCGCTTCAAGAACCCGTCGGTCGAGTCGCAGCGCGCCGCCTACCTGGCGTCCGGCGCCGATCCGGCCGGTTTCCGTCCGATCAACCCTAACCTGTTCGTCGCGGGCGGCGACAAGTACAGCGCCCAGGACCAGAGCGCGGCGCGCCTGTCGCTGCTGTGGCAACTGGCGCCCAACGTGCGCTGGGACATCGCCTACGAAAAATTCATCGACCGCGGCACCCCGAGCGCCAACCTGATGCAGACCCCGCGTCCGGGCGAGAAGCACTGGTCGACCCTGTCCGACAGCGCGCCCTGGATCAACCGCGACAGCCACAACGTGCGCAGCCGCCTGAGCTGGGACATCAGCCCCGACATGGCGCTGCAATACGTGGCCGGCTGGTCCAAGTACAGCGGCGACATGCGCTTCGACCAGGATGGCGGCACCGTGGTCCCGACCTCGATCACCACCGGCGGCATCTTCCAGGAACACACCACGGTCGACTCCAACTACAAGAGCCACAGCCACGAGCTGCTGCTGCAGTCGACCGGCACCCGCACGCTCGACTGGCAGGTCGGCGCCTATTACGGCAACGAGAAGAACGACGTCCGCTTCGACATCGCCGGCATGAAAGGCACGCCGGACGGCGCCGTGAACTGGCAGGGTTCCTTCATCCAGCCGAAGCAGACCGTGGACACCTCGGCCGTGTTCGGCCAGGCCACCTGGAACATCACCGATGCCTGGCACCTGACCGGCGGTGTGCGCTACACCCACGACAAGCGCGTCCACACCGGCGGGCGCGGCTACACCTGGGGCTATGACGCCAGCGCGCCGCAACTGCCGCTCAACCCGCACATCGATCCGCGCGACCCGGTCAACGGCTACGTCGAGGGCGTGCCGAACGACGGCCGCTACAGCGACAACAAGGCCACCGGCCTGGTGCGCCTGAACTACGACATCGACCGCAACAATATGGTCTATGCCAGCGTGTCGACCGGCTACAAGTCGGGCGGAGTGCAGGACCGCGGCCTGCCCTACCAGCCAGAGACGCTGACCAACTACGAGATCGGTTCGAAGAGTACCTTCCTGGACGGCGCCCTGCGCATCAACAACGCGCTGTTCTACATGGACTTCAAGGACTTCCAGTTCAATTCGCCGGTCAGCTTCCCGGACGGCAGCCGTGGCCTGGCCATCGAGAACGCCGACGGCGCCGAGGTGTACGGCCTGGAGACCGAGATCGCCGCCCGCATCGCCAAAGATGGCCGCCTGTCGATCGCGCTGGCCGTCCTCGACACCAAGCTCGGTCACCTGATCGCCGGCTCAAACGACTATGCGCTGCCGCCGTGCACGATCGATCCGCGCATCGAGACCTGCCTCGACGTCACCGGCCACAAGCTGCCGCACGCGCCGAAGTTCTCGGCCACGGTCCAGTACCAGCACACCTTCCGCCTGGCCAATGGCGGCAGCCTGATACCGCGCATCACGGCGCGCTACGAGGACGAGGTGCGCCTGAGCGTGTTCGACCTCGGCGCGGAAGACCGCCAGAAGGCCTATGGCAGCGCCGATGTCGGCCTGCGTTACCAGCAGGACAAATGGTGGGTCGACGCCTTCGTGCGTAACGTGAGCGACAAAAAGATCAAGACCAGCGCCTTCAACGGCTTCGGCCCGTGGCTGGCGCAGTACAAGCCGCCGCGCACCGTCGGCATCAACACCGGCTTCGATTTCTAAGCCGGAGCACGGCAGGCCCTCTCACTGGGCCTGCTTTTTGTTTTTCACGTGGATTTGTTCCAGATTCGAGAGTTCCATGACCAAGAGCCCCAACTTCGACTTCAACAACGACTTCCCATCCGACTTCACCTGGGGCGTGGCCACCAGTTCCTTCCAGATCGAAGGCGCCCACGACGTCGACGGCAAGGGCCCGTCGATCTGGGACACCTTCTGCAAGGACAAGGCGAACATCAAGGATGGCAGCGACGGCACCGTCGCCTGCGACCACTACCACCGCTACCGCGAAGACGTCGACATCATGGCCTCGATCGGCGTGGACGCCTACCGCTTCTCGCTGGCCTGGGCCCGGGTCCAGCCGGATGGCAAGGGCGCCTGGAACGAGGCCGGCTTCGGCTTCTACGACCGCCTGCTCGACGAGCTGCTCGACAGGGGCATCCGCCCGCACGCCACGCTGTACCACTGGGACCTGCCGCAAGGCTTGCAGGACGATGGCGGCTGGATGAATCGCGACACGGCGCACCGCTTCGCCGACTACGCGCATGAAGTGGCGCGCCGCTTCGGCAACCGCATCGAGGCGATCGCCACCCACAACGAACCCTGGTGCACGGCCAACCTCGGCTACGGCAACGCCCAGTTCGCGCCGGGCGTGGTCGACCTGAAGCAGTCGATCCAGGTCTCGCACCACCTGCTGCTGTCGCACGGCCTGGCCATGCGCGCCATGCGCGAGGTGGGTAGCGCGGCGCAACTCGGCATCGTGCTGAACCAGTGGACCGCCGATGCCGCCACCGGTTCCGAGGCCGATCGCGCGATGGCCGAATTCGAGTATGCGCGCTCGGTGCAATGGTTCATGGACCCGATCTTCAAGGGCCGCTATCCGGAACTCGCCCTGCGCGGCCATGGCGCCAACGCGCCGCAGGTGCGCGACGGCGATTTCGACATCATCCGGCAGAAGATCGACTTCCTCGGCTCGAACTATTATTTCCGCAGCTGGTGCAGCGCCGCCAACCCGCCGGTGCCGCCGCCGGCCAGGCACGGCGTCACCGACATGGGCTGGGAGATCTTCCCGGAAGGCCTGCCCGAATTGCTCATTAAACTGAAAGCCGAGTACCCCGACCTGCCGCCGGTGTACATTACCGAGAACGGCATGGCCAATCCCGACGTGGTCGAGAATGGCCGTGTCCACGATCCGGCACGCATCGCCTACGTGCGCAGCCACCTGGCCGCGCTCAAGGAGGCGATGGATGCCGGCGTCGACGTGCGCGGCTACTTCCTCTGGAGCCTGCTCGACAACTTCGAGTGGAATTCGGGTTACGCCAAGCGCTTCGGCATCGTGCACGTGGATTATGCGACCCAGCAGCGCACCCTGAAGGACAGCGCGCTGTGGTATCGCGAATTCATCGCCAATCGCATCAAGACTTGATCGCCACGAAAAAGAGCGACAAGGAGGAGACATGCAGACGAATACCTACCCCGACGGCCCGCGCCTGCTGGCCGACATCGGCGGCACCAACGCGCGCTTCGCGCTCGAGCCGGCGCCGGGCGCGATCCAGGCCGTGCGGACGCTGGCCTGCGCCGACCACGCCCGCTTCGAAGACGCGCTGCGCTTCTACCTGGCCGGCACGCAACGGCTGCACGGCGCCCGCGTGCGCCACGCGGTGATCGCGATCGCCAATCCGGTGGACGGTGACGCCATCCGCATGACGAACCACCACTGGGCGTTCTCGATCGAGGCGGCGCGCCGCGCGCTGGGCCTGGAGACGCTGCTGGTGGTGAACGATTTCACGGCGCTGGCCATGTCGCTGCCAGCCCTGCGGCCGGGCGACCTGGCCCAGGTCGGCGGCGGCGCCCCCCTGGCAGGCAGCGCCATCGGCCTGGTCGGCGCCGGCACCGGCCTCGGTGTCTCGGGGCTGGTCCCGAGCGGCGAGCGCTGGATTCCCCTGAATAGCGAAGGCGGCCACGTCGCCTTTTCCCCGCTCGACGAACGCGAGGTGACCGTGCTGCGCCATGCCTGGCAGCGCTACGACCACGTCTCGGCCGAACGCTTCGTCTCCGGCCCCGGCCTGGTGCTGATCCGCGAGGCGCTGGCCATGAGCCGTGGCATGGCGCCGGACAGGGACCTGTCGCCGTCCGACATCGTGACGCGCGGCCTGTCCGGCGGCGACGCGCTGTCGCTGGAAGCGATCGACTGCTTCTGCGGCATGCTGGGCACGGTGGCGGCCAACCTGGCGGTAACCCTCGGCGCGCGCGGTGGCATCTATATCGGCGGCGGCGTCGTGCCGCGCCTGGGCGCCTATTTCGTCGCGTCTCCGTTCCGCCCGCGCTTCGAGCGCAAGGGCCGCTTCAGCGAATTCACCGCGCGTATCCCCACCTGGCTGATCACGGCGCCGTATCCGGCCCTGCAGGGCGCATCGGCGATCCTCGACGATCACCTGGCCTGGACCCAGGCGACGGCGCCGCGCATGCGCACGGAGGCCGCCCATGCGTAAGATCGCTTCTCCGCTGCTGTGGGTGCCGACTGGCTACTTCACGATGGCGCTCGGCTACGTGATGCTCACCAGCGTCACCGCCATCATGTTCAAGAACCTGGGCATGGACAACGGCCGCGCCGCCCAGTATTCGAGCCTGCTGATCCTGGCGTACACCGTCAAGCCGCTGTTCGCGCCCTTCGTGGAGATGTACCGCACCAAGAAATTCTTCGTGCTGTGCGCCCAGGTAGCGATCGGCGCCGGCTTCGCCGGGGTCGCGCTGCTGATGGAACTGCCCGGCTACATGACCTTCCTGATGGCGATCTTCTTCGCCCTGTCCTTCATCGGCGCGACGCAGGACATCGCCAGCGACGGCGTCTACGTCACCTCGCTCGACGCCCGCGCGCAGTCGCTGTACTGCGGCATCCAGAGCCTGTCCTGGAACATCGGCCCGATCGTGGCGGCCGGCGGCATGGTTTATCTCTCCGGCTACCTGCACACGCACGTCTTCGGACACGATCCCACCGTGTTCGGGCCGGACTGGATCGACGCCTGGCGCATCATCTTTTTGCTGGTCGGCGGCCTGACCCTGTCGATGGCGCTGTGGCACTGGCGCACCATGCCGCAAGGCGCGCGCGCGGCCGACACGCCGTCCTCGGTGAAGGACGCCGGCCGCATCCTGCTCGACGCCTTCGTCACCCTGTTCCAGAAGCGCGGCGTGTGGCGCATGATCGCCTTCGCCTTCCTGTTCCGCTTCAGCGTGGGCCTGCTGGAAAAGATCGGTCCCTTCTTCATGGTCGATCCCGCCTCGAAGGGCGGCCTGGGCCTGTCGAACGAGATGCTGGGCCTGATCTACGGCACCTACGGCTTGGCCGCGGTGCTGGTCGGCTCGCTGCTCGGCGGCCTGTATGTCGCCAAACGCGGCCTGAAGGCGACGCTGTTCGTGCTGTGCTGCGCGATCAACATCCCGAACGTGGCCTTCCTGGTGCTAGCGCTCACCATGCCATCGAGCCTGGTCCTGATCACGCTCGGCGTCGCGATCGAAAAATTCTTCTTCGGCTTCGGGGCCGTCGGCTTCATGATCTACCTGATGCAGCAGCTCGCGCCAGGCAAGTACACCACCACCCACTATGCCTTCGGCACCGGCCTGATGGGCCTGTGCGGCATGGTCACCGGCGTGATCAGCGGCCACCTGCAGGAGATGATGGGTTACGTCGGCTACTTCGTGCTGGTGATGGTCGCCACCATTCCCTCCTTCCTGGCCACCTGGTTCGCGCCGTTCTACCATGACGACGGCAGCCAGCCGAAGGCGGCGCCTGACGCCGGCGCCGAGGGCAAGACGGTGCCGGCATGAAGCGCCATGTTCAACTTGCGTCCTGCCTGCTGCTGTTCGTGGCTACGGCCACGGCGCAGCAAACTCCACCTCCATCCGCCATGCACGACATCCCCGCCGTCTCGCTCGCCGCCCTGCTGCAGGAAGAACGGCAGCTCCAGTTCGACCGCTTCGACGCAGACACAGCCTCCGCCCTCGGCGCCGCGCTGGTGGCGCGGGCGAAGCGCGCCAGCCGGCCGGTAACGTTTGAAATCAGGCAGGGCGACACGGTCCTGTTCACGCATGCGATGCCGGGCGCCTCGCCCGACCATGCGGACTGGATCCGGCGCAAGAACAACCTGGTGAAACGCACCGGCCACAGCTCCTTCTACACCCACAACGAGGTGCGCCAGGCCGGCGGCGACCACGACAGCCTGCCCGGCCTCGACATGCGCGACTACGCGGCGCACGGCGGCGCCTACCCGATCGTCGTGCGCGGCAAGGGCATGGTCGGCACGGCCACCGTGTCGGGCCTGCCCGGCGCGGACGACCACGCGCTGGTGGTGGCCGCGCTGAAAGACCATCTGCAGATCGGAGAGCAGCCATGACCCGCATCATCCGTTGGGGCATCCTCGGCACCGGGCGCATCGCGCGCGACTTCGCGGCCGGCCTGCGCGCGACGCCCGACGCCGTGCTGGCTGCGGTCGGCTCGCGCAGCAGTGAAGGCGCGCAGGCCTTCGCCGCGAAGTTCGAGATTCCGCATGCGTTCGACTCCTATGAGGCGCTGGTCGAAAGTCCCGACGTCGACATCGTCTACATCGCCACCCCGCACCCGATGCACGCCGCCAACGCCCTGCTCGCCCTGCGCGCCGGCAAGGCAGTGCTGTGCGAGAAGCCGTTCGCGATGAACCGGCGCGAGGCGGGCGAGATCGTGGCGCTGGCGCGCGCGAAAAACCTGTTCCTGATGGAGGCGATGTGGACCCGCTTCATGCCGGCCCTGGCTGAAGTGCGGCGCATCATCGCCTCCGGCGAGATCGGCACGGTGACCCAGCTGCACGCCGACTTCGGTTTTTCGGCCACGCCCGATCCAGCGCACCGCGTCAACGATCCGGCGCTGGGCGGCGGCGCCCTGCTCGACCTGGGCATCTATCCGCTGTCGATCGCCTGCGCCCTGCTGGGCCAGGTCGAGGCGGTGCAGGCCCAGGCCATCATGGGCGAGACCGGCGTCGACCTCACCACCGCCTTCACCATGCGCCACGCGGGCGGCACCCTGTCGATCTGCAGCTGCTCGCTCCGGGCGCACGCGCCGGGCGAGCTGGTGGTGTCCGGCACGCGCGGCAGCGTGCGCATGCACCGCATGTTCCACATGACCGAGCGCGTCACGGTCGCGCTGCTGGACGGCCCCACGCGCACGGTGGACACGCCCTGGCTCGGCAACGGCTACACGCACGAGGCGATCGAGGCCGGCCGCTGCCTGCGCGAAGGCCTGCTCGAATCGCCGGCGATGACCCACGACGACACGCTGGCGATCATGGGCCTGCTCGACGCGATCCGCAAGCTGATCGGCCTGCGCTATCCGAGCGACTGAGCCTCGGCCAGCAGCGCATCCAGCTGCTGCATATTGGCCGGCTTGACCAGGTAATGATCGAAGCCGGCGTCCAGCGCGGCCTGGCGGTCGGCGTCGCTGCCATAGCCGGTCAGCGCGATCAGCAGCGGCGCGCGCGCTCCCAGGCCGGCGCGGATGCGGCGCGCCAGTTCGCGGCCGTCCATGTCGGGCAGGCCGACGTCCAGGATGCAGGCGTCCGGGGGCTGTGCGAGCGCGCGCCGCAGCGCAGGCGCCGGGGCATGCTCGACCGCCACCCGGTAGCCTTCCGCCTCCAGCAGCAGCGCCAGCGAGGCGGCCGCATCGACGTTGTCGTCCACCACCAGCACGTTCATCGCCTGGTCGCGCGTGGGTCGTTGTGGTCCCGGCGCGTCGTCCGGGGCGGCCGGGACAGGTTCGTCCAGGCGCGGCAAGGTCACGGTGAAGGTGCTGCCGTGGCCGGGCCCGGCGCTGTCGGCGCACACCGTGCCGCCGTGCAGCTCGACCAGGTTCTTGACCAGCGCCAGCCCGAGGCCCAGGCCGCCCTGGGCCCGGTCCGGCGTGCGCCGGGCCTGGGTGAACAGGCCGAACACGTCCGGCAGCAGTTCGGGCGCGATGCCGATGCCGTCGTCGCGCACCGCCAGCACCGCCTCGCCGCCCTGGGTGTGCACCGCCACCAGCACGCTGCCTTCGTCCGGCGTGTATTTGCCGGCATTGTTGACCAGGTTGGCGATGACCTGGATCAGGCGCTTGGCATCGCCCTCGACCAGCACCCGCGTATCCGGCAGCTCGGTGCGCAGGCGATGGCGCTTCATGTCCAGCAGCGGCTGCACCTGCTCCAGTGCGGCGCCGACCACCTGGCGCAGGTCGACCCGATCGCGCTCGAGTTCGATCATGCCGCGCGTGACGCGCGACACGTCGAGCAGGTCGTCGACCAGGTGCACCATGTGGTCCACCTGGCGCGCGATGATCTCGCTGGTGCGCCGGACCGCGCCCGGGTCGCTCGCATACACGCCCTTGAGCAGGCCCGCCGCGGTGCTGATCGGCGCCAGCGGGTTGCGCAGCTCGTGCGCCAGCATGGCCAGGAACTCGTTCTTGCGCTCGTCCGCCAGGCGCAGCGCCTCCAGCGCCTCGTTGCGCTCGCGTTCGGCCATGCCGCGGTTCAGGTCCTGGCGGTACAGTTGGTAGGCGAAGCGCCACACCACGGCGATCAGGATCACCAGCAATCCCCACACGAACAGCCAGATCATGGTGGTCAGGTCGAGTCCGGGATCGGCCGCGCGCACCGCCGCGGTGGCGACCATGCCCAGCAGGATCGGGGCCAGCACCAGCGGCGCCATCAGCCGGCGCAGGGTCCTGCTGCTGGACGTGGGGCTGGCCAGCGCCACCACCATGCCCTGGTCCGGACGCAGCGCCACCACGCCGATCGCGGCCAGCATGAAGGCCAGCGCGGTGCGCAGCGAGGTGCCGCGTCCCGGCAGCAGCTGGTACAGGAAGGTGTCTTCGGCGATGAAGCCGGCGATGGTCAACAGCGAGAACAACAGCACGCTGGCGGCCAGCGCCTGGCCGATGCCGACGGTGCGGCGTGCGCACGACAGCGCCATGCCGGCGCCGAGCACGACGAACAGGCCTGCCGTCAGCAGCGCCGGAAGGCTCCAGGCGGTGGATGCCTGGCCCAGGCCCAGCGACAGCGGCGCCGGCGCCCAGCCGGACATGCGCATCGCCACGCTGCCGGCGCCGATGGCCAAGACCAGCAGGGCCGGGACCCGCCCGGCGCGGGCGACGATGCGCACCGGATGCAGCTGCAGCAGCAGGCCGGCGCCGGCGCACAGGAAGCCGACCGCGGTGAGCGGATACATCTGCGGCGCGCCGATGCCGGCGCCGATCAAGGCCGGCGAATGCAGCCCCCAGCCGGCCAGCGCGGTGAGGGCCAGCAGCAGGCAGGCAATCGCGGCGCCGACCGGGAGCGCACGCCAGGTCGGGAAGGTGTTCATGAACGGACGAGTAGTTGAGCGGTTTTCGCCCATCGTACCAGTCCCCGCTTTTCAGGCGGGCACGGATGCCCGGCGCCTCAGGGCCTGGATGCGCCGTACCAGCCGTATTCCCAGCGCCATGGCATGTCGTTCTCGCCCAGCGCCAGGCGCGCGATCTCGGGGAAGATGCGTTCGGCGCGCACGTCGTTGGACAGCATCACCAGGCAGCGCCGGCGCGCCTCCAGGCAGATCGCCATATTCCCGGTGCTGTCGTTGTGCCCGCCCTTGAACCATCCGGCGCCGCCGCGATCCTGGAAGGTGACCACGCCCAGGCCGGCCGCCAGCCCCGCTACCGGCGCGCCGGGCCGCGACACCAGGGTCGGGAACTGGCCGGCGCTCAGGATCGGCAGCTGCGGGCGCACCATCTCGGCGCGCAGCGCCGGGCTCAATCCATCGCCGCGCACGAGCGCCGCCCACATGCGCGCCTGGTCGGCGATCGTGGTGTCCATCGAGCCGGCGGCGGTGACGGCGCTGCGCTGGTCGTGCGGCTCCATCTTGCCCTCCATGGTGTAGCCGTCGGCCAGGTTGGCGGCGAAGTCCGGCCGCCAGCGCATGCTGGTATTGGGCATGCCCAGGCGGTCGAACACGCGCATCTGCATCTCGCGGCCGGCGTCGAGCCCCAGGCCCTGCTCGACGATCAGCTGCAGGATGTACATGCCTTCGGCCGAATAGGCATAGCGCGCGCCGGGGTCGAAGTGAAAGCGCAGCTTTTCGTCCGGCTCGAGCCAGCGGAAGTTGGCGAAGCCGCCCGCATGCGTGAGCAGGATGCGCGGGGTGAGCCGGCGCCAGCGTTCATCCAGCGCCAGGTCGCTGAAATCCCTGCGTTCGCCAAGCCGGTAGTCGGGCAAGGGCTTGGGCAGCAGCCGCGTGAGCGGGGCGTCGAGATCGAGCCGGCCTTCGCTGGCCAGCTGCAGCAGCATGTAGGCGAAGGCGGTCTTGGTCAGCGAGGCGCCGTACATGACCGTGTCAGGCTCCAGCGGCAGGTCGCGCTCCAGATTGCGCTTGCCGTAGGTCGCGACCTTGACCACCTGGCCCTCGTCGATCAGCGCCAGCGCCAGTCCCACCACCTGCCCGCGCGCCATCAGGACCTCGACGTCGCGGTCCGTGAGGCCCGGGTCGGGCCCGCGCGATGCGCTCGAACAGCTGACAACCAACAGCGACACGACCGCCACCAACAGTGCTCTCATCGGTTTCTCCCTGGTTGAGTTCCCGTACGGACGACGGGATAACCAAGTGTAGCGCCGAGCCCGGCGCCGGACAATCGCCATGCCGGGTGGATCAGAAGCTGTGGCGCAGCCCGAGCGTGGCACCCTTCAAGGTCGCGCCGGGCGCCGCGCCCAGGCTGTTGATGGCGAAGTCGTAGCCGCCGTTCTCCTCGTTGTCGAGATGGGTGACGTAGGCATGCAGCGCGGTGCGCTTCGACAGCAGGTATTCGTAGCCGAGCGTGACGTGGGTGGCGCCGGTGCGTGCGCCGCCACGGATGAAGCCGACCCGGTTGCCGCTAGCGCCCTTGCCGTCGCCCTTTCCATCACCAGCATGCGCCAGAGCGAGGCGCAGGCCGTGGGCGCCGAGTTGATGGGTGACCGAGACATACCAGGCATTGCGATCCAGGCCGCCTGCAGGCGTCTCGTATTCGAGGCGCTCGGCCAGCAGCGCCACCCGGGTGTCACCGAAGCGCCGCGCCACGGCCAGCTTGGTGCCGCTGTCGCTCAATCCCGGCCCCTGGTATTCGTGGTGCCGCTCGTGGGCCAGCGTCGCATACCACGGCCCCTGCTCATAGACCATCGCGGCCGAGGTCAGGGATGGCTTGGCGCCGCTGGCCGGGCGTTCCTCGGCCAGGCCGTGCGTCAGGCGCAGGCCGATACCCTTCCAGGGCCGGGTCCAGTAATGAATGGAGTTGGCCTGGCGCCGGTCGAAGGAAGACAGGTTGTTCACGTTGTCGACCGCCGCCCCGGCGCCGTTGCCGATGATGCTCATATAACCGGCGGTAGTCGGATAGAAAGGGTCGAGGCTCGCCGTCGCGCCGTTGTAGGCGGTAACCCAGTGACCGGCGAACAGCGTGCCGAAGCCGCCATCGAGGCCGACCCGGGTATCGCGGCGCGCGAGCTCACCCGCGCCGGTATCGAGCGACAGCGTGCCCTCGACCTGGAAGATGGCGCTGACCCCGCCGCCCAGGTCTTCGCTGCCGCGAAAACCCAGCACCGAGCGGTTGTTCGAGACCCGCTGCTGGCTCAGGCGCGGACCGTCGGCAGTGGCGGACGCCTTCACGTATTCGGCCGACACGTTCAGGCGGCCATAGAGCTGGACCTGGGTCTGGGCCTGGGTCTGGGCGGCGGCGGCGCATGCCACGAACGCCAGCGCACTGCGGCGCAAGTATTTACTCATCGAAGACTCTCCTTGCCAGAATTGTCGGCCACGGGCCCCATCCCGGCCTATCCCCAATCGAGGGGAGATCGATCCCCCTAAACGTGTTGGTTTTACGCCGCTTTACATTTCCCGCCCTGCGCCGCACGGTCCGCCCGGCCGTTAATCATGGACGAAAACCTGAAACAGGAAACGACCATGATCGACAGCATCGGCGGCGCCAGCGCCGCACAGGCGGCATATGCCCCACCCCCGAAGAAGAACGATGAAGCGGCGCCTGGCCCGGCCACCACAGTCACGTCCCCGGACGCCGAGGCGACGCCACCGGCGCCCACCCAAAGCGCCGAGTCGGCGGCGGCGGCGCGCCTGGGCGACGAATTGAATGCCCAGGCCGACGCCGCGCGCGTGCAGCGCGCCGTGGACGCATCGCCGGCATCGGCCACGGCGTCAAGCGAGGACAGTGACGCGGTCGAGGAAACCGGAAGCGCCCAGGCCCCGGCCGCGGCGGCGCCAGCACCGGCTGGCGGCGCCGGGGCCGCTGGGGGCGCAGCGGCGTCCTCGGAGACCACCGACACCGACTACATCGCCGAAGCCGACACCAATTCGGACAAGACGGTCAGCGACGAGGAACGCGCCGCCTATGAGGCCAAGCTGCGCGAGCAGAACGAAAAGCAGGCCGAGGTGCGCGCCGCGTATGGACAGGACGAAGGAAACGCTCCGGCCCTCGAGATCACCGCCTGACGCAGAAATCCGGGTCGACGATGCGCGAAAATGCTGCACTGCACCCGGAGTTATACGAAGTAAATTCAAAATAACTGAAGAAACGCGTTGTAGTCAGGTCGTCAACTACGGTAGAGTGTCGCCTTCCGAGAAGACTTTCCATGAGGCGGCGCATGCCAGACCCTAGCCCGACTACGCCCCCCGGATTGTTGCTTGCGACGGACCTGAGCGCCCGCTGCGACCGGCCCCTGGAACGCGCCAAGCAGCTGGCCGACGAATTTTCAATACCGCTGGTGGTCCTGACGGTGCACGACGCACCCCAGGCGCCCGGCGAAGTGCTCCAATGGCTCGACGGAGACGCCGGCCGCGCGCACCAGGAAGGCGCGGCGCGCGCGGAGTTCGCGCGCGAATTCGCCGGCTCGCCCCTGCAGGCCACCCAGCGTTTCGCCACCGGTCCGGCCGCCGCCGCCATCCTCGACAGCGCGGCCACCCTGCCCGGCGCCATCGTGGTCGCCGGCGCCTCGCAGCACGACAGCCTGGGCGACCTGCTGCTCGGCTCCACCGTCGAGAAACTGGCGCGCGGCCTGGCGCAGCCGCTGCTGGTGGTGCGCCAGCGCGTGCGCGGCCCCTACCGCCGCATCATGGTCGCGACCGACTTCACGCCGGCGTCGAACCTGGCGCTGGAAACGGCGGCGCGCCTGTTCCCAGGGCGCCGGATCACCGTGTTCCACGCCCATGACGCTGATACTCTGGCGCCGGATGCGCCGCCCCATGCGGAGCTGATCCGCTTCCTGGACGGCTGCGCGCTGCCGCCCGGCGCCCGCGAGCTGCTCGACCCGGTGATCGGCGAAGGCGAACCCGCCTCCCAGCTTGCGCGCCATGTAGTGGATAATAGTATCGATCTGGTCGTGCTCGGCCTGCATGAAGAATCGGCGCTGATGCGCCTCCTGACCGGTAGCCGCAGTGAATACCTGCTGCAGGCAGTCGTGTGCGACACGCTGCTTGTGCGTCCCCCTGTGCGCCCTGGAGAATATGATGAGAATGAGAAAACCTGAAATCGCCCTGCGCCTCTGCGCGCGTCGCTACATGTCGCACTGCCCCGAAGGATGATGTCGATGACCTCACTGCCACTGATCCTGCTCGTCCTTCTTCCCTTCACCGGCGCCTTCGTCTCCGCCTGCCTGCCCAATGGGTCGCGCAACCGTCCCGCCATCGCGGCCGGCGTGTTTACCCTGACGGCCCTCGTCTTCGCCATTTCCCAGTTCCCCGCCCTCGATGCCGGCGAGGTGCTGCAGTCGCGCCACAGCTGGCTGCCGATGTTCGGCCTCGACATCATCATCCGCATGGACGGCCTGGCCTGGCTGTTCTCGATCATGGTGCTCGGCATCGGCCTATTGGTGATCCTGTACGCGCGCTACTACATGTCCAAGCGCGACCCGGTCGCGCGCTTCTACGCCTACATGCTGGCCTTCATGGGCTCGATGATGGGCGTGGTCCTGTCCGGCAACCTGATCCAGCTGGTGGTGTTCTGGGAACTCACCAGCCTCACGTCCTTCCTGCTGATCGGCTACTGGCAGGAGAGCAACGACGCCCGCCGAGGCGCGCGCATGGCCTTCACCGTCACCACCGCCGGCGGCCTGTGCCTGCTGGCCGGCGTGCTCACGCTCGGCCATATCGTCGGCAGTTACGAACTCGAGGCCGTGCTGGCGGCCGGCGACCAGATCCGCGCCCACGCGCTCTACCTGCCGGCGCTGGTGCTGATCGCGCTCGGCGCGCTGACCAAGAGCGCGCAGTTCCCGTTCCACTTCTGGCTGCCGCACGCGATGGCGGCGCCGACCCCGGTGTCGGCCTACCTGCACTCGGCCACCATGGTCAAGGCCGGGGTGTTCCTGCTCACGCGCCTGTACCCGGCCCTCGGCGGCACGCCGGAATGGACCTGGATCATCGTCGGCGCCGGCGCCACCACCCTGGCGCTGGCCTCGTTCTTCGCGATCTTCCAGAACGACATGAAGGGGCTGCTGGCCTACTCGACCATCAGCCACCTGGGCCTGATCACCTGCCTGCTGGGCATCGGCACCCCGCTGTCGGTGGTGGCGGCGGTGTTCCACATCATGAACCATGCGATCTTCAAGGCTTCGCTGTTCATGGCGGTCGGCATCGTCGACCACGAGACCGGCACGCGCGACATGCGCGTGCTGCGCGGATTGCGCAAGGCGATGCCGGTGACGGCCGCGCTGGCGATCGTGGCCTCGGCCTCGATGGCCGGGGTGCCGCTGCTGAACGGCTTCCTGTCGAAGGAGATGTTCTTCGCCGAGACCGCCCACGTGGGCGGCAGCGACGACTGGACCCTGTCCTATGTGGCGGTGGCGATGGGCATCTTCAGCGTCGCCTACTCGCTGCGCTTCATCAGCGTGTTCTTCGGCCGCCTGGCGAAAGACCTGCCGCAAGAGCCGCACGAGCCGGCGCGCTGGATGCGCTTCCCGGTCGAGTGCCTGGTGGTGCTGTGCATCGCGGTCGGCGTGATGCCCGAGCGCGTGGTCGGCGACGTGCTGGCCGTGGCATCGGGCTCGGTGCTGGGCGCCGCCATGCCGGAATACGACCTGGCGATCTGGCACGGCTTCAACCTGGCGCTCGGGATGAGCGGCGCCGCGCTGGTGCTGGGCGCCCTGCTGTACTGGGTCCTGCTGCGCCGCCACGACCTGCGCGAGCGCACCGAGGTGCCGGTGCTGCACCGCCTGAAGGGCGCGCAGGCCTACGAGAACACCATGCTGGCGCTGTCGACCGGCGCCAGCGCATTGATCCGTTGGACCGGCACCCGCCGCCTGCAGCCGCAAATGCTGGTGCTGATGGCCTTCATGGTGGCCACGCCGCTGCTGCTGGTCGATCCGTTGCCGGCGATCCCGACCCTGAGCGTGCATGCGCTCGATCCGCTGTTCGCGGTGCTGTGGATCATCGGCGCCGGCTGCGCGCTGGGCGCTGCCTACAACGCCAAATACCACCGCCTGGTGGCGCTGGCCCTGGTCGGCGGCACCGGCATCGTGACCGCGATTACCTTCGTCTGGCTGTCGGCGCCCGACCTCGCGCTGACCCAACTGATGGTGGAAACCGTGACCACGGTGCTGATCCTGCTCGGCCTGCGCTGGCTGCCGCCGCGCTTCGCCCCGGCAGGACTCAAGGAAAGGGCGCCGGCCAGCACCTGGTTCCGGCGCGGGCGCGACAGCTTCATCGCCGTCGCCGGCGGCCTGGGCATCGCCGCCGCCAGCTATGCGGTCCTGAGCCTGTCCCCGCCGCCCTCGATCGGCGAATTCTTCGTGCTGCGCGCGCTCACCGAAGGCGGCGGCTCGAACGTGGTCAACGTGCTGCTGGTCGACTTCCGCGGCTTCGACACCATGGGTGAAATCACCGTGCTGTCGGCCGTGGCCTTGACCGTGTACGCGCTGCTGCGCCGCTTCCGCCCCGCCACCGAATCGATCGCGATTCCGGTGCAGCAGGCCAGCGACGTCGATCCGGCCGTCACCCAGACGCCGGCCGAGCAGGCCAGCACCGGCTACCTGATGGTGCCGGCCGTCTACCTGCGCATGCTGCTGCCGGTGATGGGCGTGATGGCGGCCTACTTCTTCATGCGCGGCCATAACCTGCCGGGCGGCGGCTTCGTCGCCGGCCTGATCTTCGCCACCGCCTTGATCGTGCAGTACATGGTGGCCGGCACCGACTGGGTCGAGTCGCACCTGCGCCTGCGTCCGCACCGCTGGATCGCCTGGGGCCTGACGTGCGCCGCCTTCACCGGCATCGGCGCCTGGTTCCTCGGCTACCCGTTCCTGACCAGCCATACCGCCCACGTCACGCTGCCGATCCTGGACGAGATCCACATCCCGAGCGCCTTCATGTTCGACCTGGGCGTGTTCCTGGTGGTGGTCGGTTCCACCATGCTGACCCTGGTCGCGCTGGCCCACCAGTCGCTGCGCAGCCACCGCGCGGCGGCCGACGCCACGCGCGCCACCATCCCGCCCGCCAAGGAGATCTTCTGATGGAGCTCGTCATTTCGCTCGCCATCGGCATCGTGTTCGGCTCCGGCATCTGGCTGATCCTGCGTCCGCGCAGCTTCCAGGTGCTCTCGGGCCTGATGCTGATGTCGTATGCCGTCAACCTGTTCATTTTCATCATGGGCCGCCTGTGGGTCGACGCCCCGCCGCTCACGCCCGCCGGCACGACGCCCAACCCGGCCCTGCTGGCCGACCCGCTGCCGCAAGCCCTGGTGCTCACGGCCATCGTCATCGGCTTTGCCACCACCGCGCTGTACCTGGTGGTGATGATCGGTTCGCGCGGCTTGACCGGCACCGACCACGTGGATGGCAAGGAGCCTGAATTATGAGTTTGCACTGGACCCAGCACCTGATCCTGGTGCCGGTATTGCTGCCGCTGCTGGTGGGCGCCGCCCTGGCCCCGCTGACGCAGGGCTGGCACCGCCTGAAGTACTGGCTCAGCTACGCCTCGCTGCTGGGCCTCCTGGCCACGGCGCTGGCGCTGATCTTCATGACCGACGGCGGCCACTGGCAGGACGGCATGGGCATCTACCTGGCCGCCAACTGGAGCGCGCCGTTCGGCATCGCCCTGCTGGCCGACCGCCTGAGCGCCCTGATGCTGCTGCTCACAGCGGTGCTCGGCCTGGCCTCGCTGCATTTCACCCGCACCCGCTGGGGCCGGATCGGCGTGCATTACCACACGCTGTTCCAGTTCCTGCTCATGGGGATCAACGGCGCCTTCCTGACCCACGACCTGTTCAACCTGTTCGTGTTCTTCGAAGTGATGCTGGCCGCGTCCTATGGCCTGGTGCTGCACGGGTATAACGCCGAGCGCATCCGCGCCAGCATGCAGTACATCGCGATCAACCTGGCCGCCGCCCTGCTGTTCCTGCTCGGCACCGCGCTGATCTACGCCACCACCGGCACCCTGAACATGGCCGACCTGGCCGCGCGCGTGCCGCTGCTGTCGGGCGAGGAACTGGCCCTGTTCAAGGTTGGCGCCAGCGTGCTGGCGCTGGCCTTCCTGACCAAGGGCGCCATGTGGCCGCTGGGCTTCTGGCTGCCCACCACCTATGCCGCGGCCTCGCCGCCGGTGGCGGTGATGCTGGTCCTGATGACCAAGGTCGGCGCCTACGTCATCCTGCGCCTGTGGCTGCTGATCTTTTCAAGCAACGCGGGCGCCGCCGCCGGCTTCGGCGGCGACGCGCTGCTGTATGCCGGCATGGCGACCATCGTGTTCGGCGCCGCCGGCATGCTGTCGACCGACACCGCCGGCCGCATGGCGGGCTATGGCGCGATCGTCTCGTCCGGCACCCTGCTGGCGGTGATCGGCTACGGCCAGCCGACCCTGGTCACGGCCGGCATCTACTACCTGATCGGCTCCACCATCGCGGTGGCCGCCTTCCTGCTGCTGATCGAGCTGATCGACCGCATCCGCACTCCGCGCTCGGCGATGCTGGCGCTGACCATGGAAGCGTTCGCGGTCGAGGATGCGCCGGACGAGCCGACCGGCCGCGGCGTGCCGGCCGCGATGGCCTTCCTGTCGCTGGCCTTCGCCGCCTGCGCGCTGATGATCGCCGGGCTGCCGCCGCTGTCCGGCTTCGTGGCCAAGTTCGGCATGTTCCATGCGCTGCTCAATCCGCAGGCCGGCGCGGTGTCGGGCGCCGCCACGATCTCCACGTCCGGCTGGGTCCTGATGGCCCTGATCATCGTCTCGGGCCTGATCGCCGTGATCTCGATGATGCGCTTCGGCGTGCGCACCTTCTGGGCCAGCGGCGCCACCGAGCCGCCCAAGGTGCACCGCTCCGAAGTGGCGCCGATCCTGTTCCTGCTGGCGCTGTCGGTCCTGATGACCGTGCAGGCCAATCCGCTGTTCGGCTACCTGACCCGCGCCAGCGACGACATCCACCGTCCGGGCGGCTATATCGGCCGCGTGCTGGCCGAGCCGACCGTGCCGGGGCCGGGCTCCGCGCCCGGCCTCGCGCCCGCGACCCTCTCGCCCAAGGAGGCGCCATGACGCGCTGGCTACCCTATCCCTTCGTGTCGCTGGCGCTGTGCGTCCTGTGGCTGCTGCTGAACCAGACCCTGTATCCGGGCCACATCCTGCTCGGCGCGCTGCTCGGCATCGCCGGTCCGATCCTGACCCGCCACCTCAACCCGCTGGGCTACCCGCGCCTGCGCAAGCCCATCGTCGCGCTGCGCCTGCTTGGCTTCGCCTCGGTCGAGGTGGTGCGCTCCTGCCTCAATGTGAGCAAGGTCATCCTGTTCGCCGACTATGCCAACCTGAACTCGCAGTTCATCCGCGTGCCGCTCGACATGCGCGACCCGTACGGCCTGGCGGCGCTGTCCTGCCTGATCAACATGACGCCGGGTACGGTGTGGACCGAGCTGCAGCCCAGGGGCGATTCCGGCAACCACGAGCTGGTGCTGCACGTGTTCGACCTGCACGACGCCGCGTGGTGGGTCGACACCATCAAGACCCGCTACGAACAGCCCCTCATTCAAATCTTCGACACGGAGGCCCGCCATGGCGACCCTGCTTGAACTATCGATCGGCTACGCCCTCGTGTGCGTGCTGGCGGCCATGGCGCTGTGCGCCGCCCGCCTGCTGATCGGCCCCTCGGCCCACGACCGCGTGCTGGCCCTCGACACCCTCTGGATGTGCGGCATGCTGCTGGCCCTGGTGCTGGGCATCCGCTTCGGGACCCAGATCTATTTTGAAGTGGCGATGCTGATCGCGCTGGTCGGCTTCGTCTCGACCATCGCGATGGCGAAGTTCCTGATGCGCGGGGAGATCATCGAATGACCGGCATCGAACACCTGCCCGACTGGGCCGCCCTGCTGGTCTCGCTGCTGCTGATCCTGGGCGCCAGCATCATCCTGATCGGCGCGCTCGGCCTGATCCGCCTGCGCACCTTCTACCAGCGCATCCACGGCCCGGCGATCACGATCACGCTGGGCGCCGGCAGCCTCCTGATCGCCTCGATGCTCTACTTTACCGTGGCGCAGTCGCGCGTGGTGGTGCACGAGATCATCATCACCGTGTTCGTGCTCCTGACCGCGCCGGTGGTGGCGATGATGATCATGCGCGCCGCCGTCTACCGCGACCTGCGCGCGAAGAAGGGCGACGCCGGCGCCACCGCGGGCGAGGTGTACACCATCTCGCGCGAATAGCGCCAGCGCCGGCGCCGCTCAGTCCAGGCGCCGGAACAGGCCCGGATAGTGCACGACCAGGCCATCGGCATCGGTCTCGATGTCGGCCTGGAAGGGATCCGACAGGCTCTCGAAGCGGTAGCGGCCCCCGCCCAGCAAGGTATAGGCCTGGCGCGAGGGCATCACGGCCGCCCCGGGCAAGATGACGTAGGCCACCCGGATTTCGTGGCGCTCGCGCAGGGCCTCGCCCAGGCGCCGGATCGGCAAGGTATTGGTGAACGGCGTGCACGTCAGGTCGACGTCGATGCAGCCGTCCAGCGCCGGCAGCGGCGCGCCATCCGGGCCGCTCCATCTTCCTTCGCCATCGGCGCGCAGCAGCAGGTGCGCGCCGCCGGCCATCCTGGCCTCGACCTGGCGCACCCGCCAGCGCGTATCGCAATGGACCGCGTAGCTGCAGCCGAACAGCCTGCCCTCGTACTGAATACCGGATTCCGGCCCGATCACCACGCCTTCGGCGACGATGCCTTGCGGCGTGCCGCGGAGCGCGACGTATTCCAGGCCGTTTCCTTCTTCCGTCGCCCAGCGCAAACCGCGTTCCATGGTCATCCTCGCTTTCCGCGTGCGTGATCGGTTCCAACATAGCCGATTCCGCTCACGCGCACATGGCGCCGTCGAGTAAATACAACATCGCGAAAAAATAGATTGCGCGCCGCAACAATGTTAGCGCTATCAGATTTTCATGGTGCTTCCTGAGTGAAAAACCGTTGGGTCCGCCATTTGCGCCCACCGCAAAGCGGCAAAACCGGCCCCGGATCACATTGCATTGCAACATCGATAACGTGTTTACAAAAAAAATTAGCTGAACAACACTCCGAGAAACGCGATGTTAGCGCTAACGGTCTTTCGAGGAGAAACGATGTCAGCTTCAAGCGTCAACACCCCGTCCCAACCCTCCGGCGCCCTGCGCTGGGTCGTCATGGGCGTCAGCGGATCGGGCAAGAGCACGGTCGGCGCCGCCCTGGCCAGCCACTTCGCCGTTCCCTTCCTGGAAGGCGACGCCTACCACCCCGCCAGCAACGTCAGCAAGATGTCGGCCGGCATCCCGCTCGACGACGATGACCGCGCCGGCTGGCTGGACGCGCTGGCGGGCGAGATCGGCCAGGCCCGCAGCCGGGGCGAAGGCCTGGTGCTGTCCTGCTCGGCCCTCAAGCGGCGCTACCGCGACCTGCTGCGCATGGCCGATCCGGCGCTGCGCTTCGTGCACCTGGCCGGGCCGCGCGAGCTGATCGCCGTGCGCATGCAAGGCCGCCCCGGCCACTACATGCCGCCCTCGCTGCTCGATTCGCAGCTGAGCATCCTGGAGCCGCTCCAGGCCGACGAAACCGGCCTCACGCTGGACATCACCCTGGCGCCGTCGGCGCTGGTGGAAAGCATTACCCGAAGCGCCTGAACCACGACGTCCGAACCACGGCCCTGGCACCGGGGTTCGGCGAGATTCATCGCAAGCAGCCAGTTGCAAGCTGTCGCGCAGCCGACCATAGAGACGGCGCGCTCCCATACAACAAGCATCGAGGAGACATCATGCGTACACCAGTTCAACGGACTCTCATCAGCCTGGCCGTGGCCAGCGCCTGCTGGAGCGTGGGCATCGCCCACGCCCAGCAGGCGCAGCCAGAACCCGACACCCCGGCCGCCACCGCCGACGCCGCGGCGCAAACCGCGCCCGCCGACGCGGCTCCGTCCCCTGCGCAGGCCACGCCCGCGAGCGGGGAAGCCTCCAACGTCGTGCGCATCTCCGGCTCGCGCATCGCCGCGCGCGGCTTCACCATGCCGACGCCGACCACCAGCCTCACCAGCGCCGACCTGGAGAAATCGGCCAAGCCGAACCTGTTCAACACCCTGGCCGAACTGCCGGCCCTGCAGGGCAGCACCGGCCGCACCACCAGCACCAACAGTACCAGCAGCGGCATCCAGGGCCTGTCTTCGCTGAGCCTGCGCGGCCTGGGCACGATCCGGACCCTGACCCTGCTCGACGGCCAGCGCGTGGTCGGCGCCAACGTCACCGGCGTGACCGACGTCAGCCAGTTCCCGCAGCTGCTGGTCAAGCGCGTCGACGTGGTCACCGGCGGCGCCTCGGCGTCGTATGGCTCGGACGCGGTGGGCGGCGTGGTCAACTTCGTCACCGACAAAAAATTCACCGGCTTCAAGGCCCACGTCCAGGGCGGCCAGACCAAGTACGACGACGACCGCGGCGGCAGCGTGCAGGCGGCCTGGGGCAAGGCGTTCCTGAACGACCGCTTCCACGTGACGGCCAGCGCCGAGTTCACGAAGGAAAACGGCATCGAGTCGCCCGGCTTCGGCGGCAAGGGCCCGAACGGCCGCACCTGGTACCAGAACCCGGCCTACTCGGTGCGTCCTTTGAGCCAGACCGGCGACGGGCTGCCGCAATACCGCGTAATCGAGCAGGCGCAGCAATACCAGTACGCCAAGTACGGCCTGATCACCAGCGGCCCGCTGCAGGGCACGGCCTTCGGCGCGGGCGGCGTTCCCTACCAGTTCCAGTACGGTTCCAACGGCCGGCCGACCGGCACCGGCGCCGTCACCAATTGCATCAACCCGTTCTGCATCGGCGGCGACTTGAGCGGCAGCGTGGGCTCGGGCACCAACCTGGCGATGAACTTCAAGCGCCAGGTGGCCTATACCCGCATGTCGTTCGACATCAATCCCGACCACCAGCTCTACTTCACCGCCAACTACGGCAAGGTGGACTCGCGCTTCTCGCCCAACCCGGGCGCGGCCAAGAACGCGAACCTGAACATCCAGTGCTCGAACCCCTTCCTGCCGGCGTCGATCGTCGATGCCTGCGCGCGCAACAACATCACGAGCTTCCAGTACGGCACCTCGAACGCGGTCTTCCCCGAGAACATCGACGTCCAGCCGACCCGCACCCAGCGCCGCTTCGTGCTCGGCGCCGAGGGCAAGTTCGCCCTGTTCGGCAAGGACTGGTCGTACGACGCCTATGTGACCCACGGCGAGAACAAGACCAATCTCGACGCCTTCAACATGACGCTCAACGCGCGCTACAACAATGCGATCGATGCGGTGCGCGCGCCGGACGGCCGCATCGTCTGCCGCAATCCGGTGGCCGCGGCGTCGGGCTGCGTGCCGCTCAACATCATCGGCGACAACCCGATCGATCCGGCCGCCTGGGCCTATATCGCGCCGGCCAACGGCCCGCGCCAGCGCACCACGCAAAGCCAGGACGTCGGCAGCTTCAACATCAACGGCGAACTGTTCGAAGGCTGGGCCGGCCCGATCTCGCTGGCGACGGGCGCCGAATACCGGCGCGAGAAATACCGCGTGCGCGGCGACGCCTATGGCAACGGCGTGACGCCGGATTCGCCGAACAACGCGATGTACCCAAGCGACCCGCTGCTCAATACCACCGTCGGCAACAACTGGTACGCCGGTAACTTCCACAACGGCGAAGGCAGCTACAACGTGCGCGAAGCCTACGTGGAGCTGAACATCCCGGTGTTCAAGTCCGAGACCTGGGGCGAGGCCAACCTGAATCTGGCCGACCGCGAGACCAAGTACAGCACCGCCGGCAGCGTGGGCAGCTGGAAGCTGGGCGCCACCTGGCAGACGCCGATCGACGGCCTGCGCCTGCGCGGCGTGACCTCGAAGGACGTGCGCGCGCCGAACCTGTCCGAGCTGTTCGCGGCGCCGGTGGTGGTCAACAACGTGGTCCAGTACCAGGGCAATACCATCAGCGTCCAGGAACGCACCGTCGGCAACACCGGCCTGCGTCCCGAGATCGCGCGCAACAACACCTTCGGCATCGTCCTGAGCCAGCCGAAGTGGGCGCCGGGCTTTTCCATCTCTGCCGACTACTTCGACATCGAAGTCAAGGGCGTGATCTCGGCGCTGACGATCCAGCAGGAAGTCGACCTGTGCGTGGCCGGCAACCAGGAAATCTGCCAGGCGATGGTGCTCAACAGCCCGGGCAACAACTACGTCACCGTGCAGAACTTCAACCTGGCCTCGCTGAAGGTCAAGGGCTTCGACCTCGAGACCGCCTACCGGACTGGCCTCGAGCGCTTGAACCTGCCGGGCCGCTTCACCTTCCGCGCGCTGGCCACCCGCAACCTGCACTACATCACCGAGTCGGGCGTGGTGGGCACCATTGCCGTGGATTCGGCCGGCTCGAACATGGGCAATACGCCGAAGTGGAAGGTGCTGGCGCAGCAGACCTGGGAGAACGACAAGCTGAGCTTCACGCTGACCGAACGCTGGTTCAGCGACGGCACCTACCGCAACGACTTCATCGAGTGCCAGACCAATTGCCCGATGTCGACGCTGATCCACCCGACCATCTACGACAACAAGATGAAGGGCGCGGCCTATCTCGACATCGGCGCCAGCTACAACCTGTCGAAGCAGTTGCAGGCCTACTTCAAGATCGACAACGTCACCGACCGCGCGCCGGAGGCGGCGCCCCAGACCAATGCCAGCTACGGCATCAATCCGGCACTGTACGACGTGGTTGGACGCACCTACCGGGTCGGCCTGCGCTACGGCTTCTGACGGGATTCCACCGTGTGGAATATCGTCTCCGTGCTGCTGGCGGTCGGCCTGCTGACGCTGTTGATCGCCTGGGGCAAGGTGCAGCCCCTGCTGGCCTTCGTGGCGGCATCGATCGCGGCGGCCCTGCTGCTCGGGGTGCCGCCGTCGAAGGTCCCGGGTGCGATCGAGAAAGGCATCGGCGACCTGCTCGGCTCCCTGGTGGTGATCATCTGCCTGGGCGCCGTGTTCGGCAAGCTGATCGCCGACAGCGGGGCCGCGCGCCGCATCGCCACCTGCCTGGTCGACGCGCTCGGGCCGTCGCGGATCCCGGTGGCGCTGACCGTCACCGGCTTCGTGGTCGGCATCCCGCTGTACTACAACGTCGGCTTCGTGCTGCTGGTGCCGCTGATCTTCTCGCTCGTCTACAGTTCGGGGCGGCCGGCGGTGGCGCTGGCGATCCCGCTGCTGGCCGGGCTGTCGATCGCCCACGGCTTCCTGCCGCCGCATCCTTCGCCGGTGGCGCTCGTCTCGGCAATCCACGCCGACATGGGCACCACGCTGCTGTACGGGATCGTGGTGGCGGTGCCGACGCTGATCATCGCCGGGCCCGTGTTCGCGATGTCGCTGCGCCGCATCGAAGCACAACCGGCGGCCATGTTCCAGGACGGTCGCGCAATGCAGGAAGGAGAACTGCCGGGCGTCTTCAACAGCTTCGCCACCGCGCTGCTGCCGGTGCTGCTGCTGGGAGCGACGACGGTGTTGATGATGGCGCGGCCGGACCTGAACGGCGCCGTGTCCTTCCTGGCCAATCCGCTGGTGGTGATGCTGGTGTCCTACGTGGTCGCGATCTGGACGCTGGGCCTGGCGCAGGGGCGGCGCTTCTCTACTGTGATGCAGGGCCCGGCGGAGGCGATGCGCGAGATCGCGCCGATCCTGTTGATCATCGCCGGCGCCGGCGCACTGAAGCAGGTGCTGGTGGAATCGGGCGTCAGCGCGGATCTCGGTGCGCTGCTGTCGAGCCTTCCGGTACCGCCGCTGGTGCTGGGCTGGTCGGTCGCCACGGTGATCCGCATCTGCCTCGGATCGGCCACGGTGGCCGGCGTGACGGCCGGCGGCATCGTGGCGCCACTGGTGCACAGCTCGGGCGTCGACCCCAACCTGATGGTGCTGGCCATCGGCGCGGGAAGCCTGATGTGCAGCCACGTCAACGATTCCGGCTTCTGGATGTTCAAGGAATATTTTGGCTTGTCCCTGAAGGATACCTTCCGCTCCTGGACCCTGATGGAGACCCTGGTGGGCGTGTTCGGCCTGCTGTTCGTGATGCTTCTGTCGCTGTTTTTGAATAGCTAAGGAAAAGATCGATGATGACAACACTTTCCGTACTTCCGCGCGCTCTCGCGCTGTCGCTCCTGCTGGCTGGCGCCGCAAACGCCGCATCCATCTCGGCCTACCAGACCATGCCCGAAGACCCGCGCGCCGTCGTGGTGCGCGCGAAAGGCGATGGCAAGGCCGACGACACGGCCGCGATCCAGCAGGCGCTCGATGCCGCCGCCAACAAAGGCCAGGGTGGCATCGTGTTCCTGCCGTCGGGCCGTTATCGCATCACCCGTTCGCTGCTGATTCCGCTGGCCGTGCGCCTGTATGGCGTCGGCCCGACGCGGCCCGTGTTCGTGCTGGCCGAAAACACGCCAGGCTTCCAGAAGGGCGTGGCCAATATGATCATCTTCACCGGCGGCGACCAGTACAGCGTCGGCAAGGTGCCGATGCCGGTGCCGAGCGCGGTGCCGTTCAGCGCCGAGGAAGGGAAAGCGGTCCGTAATGCCAACTCGTCCACCTTCTATTCGGCGCTGTCGAACGTCGATTTCGAGATCAAGGACGGCAACCCGGCCGCCGCCGCGGTGCGCATGCACACGGCCCAGCACTCGAACCTGAGCCACATCGATTTCCACCTGGGTTCCGGCCTGGCCGGCGTCTACCAGGTCGGCAACGTGGCCTACAACCTGCGCTTCTACGGTGGCCGCTATGGCATCCTGAGCGAAAAGACCTCGCCGGCCTGGCAGTTCACGCTGATGGATTCGACGTTCGAGGGCCAGCGCGACGCCGCGATCCGCGAGCATGAAGCCAGCCTCACGATGATCAACACGGAAATCAAGGACACCCCGGTCGGCGTCGAGATCAACCGCGGTTATGGCGACTGGCTGTGGGGCAAGGACGTGCGCTTCGAGAACGTCAGCAAGGCCGCGCTCATCGTCAGCAACGAAGACAATGTCTATACCCAGGTCGGCATGGAGAATGCCATCGCGCGCAACGTGCCGACGTTCGTGCGCTTCCGCGACAGCGGCAAGACGCTGGCGGGAAAGGGCCGCGACTACGCCGTCAGCGAATTCAACTACGGCCTGTTCATCAAGCAGATGGGCGAGCCGGGGACGTTCTCGACCAACTACAAGACGGCGGCCCTGCCGTCGCCCTTGAAGGCGCCCGTCCGCGCCCTGCGCCCGCTGCCGGCGTCGAAGGAATGGGCCAATGTGCACACCTATGGCGCGAAAGGCGACGGCAAGACCGACGACACGGCCGCGATCCAGAAGGCGATCGACGCCAACCGCGTAGTCTACCTGCCGCTGGGCTTCTACGTCGTCAACGACACCATCCGCATGCGGCCGGACACCGTGATCATCGCCCTGCACCCGGGCCTGACCCAGTTGCTGCTGCCGAACGGCTCGCCCAAGTTCCAGGGCGTCGACAGCCCCAAGGCGCTGCTGGAGAGCGCGCGCGGCGGCGAAGGCATCGTGTCCGGCATCGGCCTCGCGACCGGCGAGATCAACAACCGCGCGGTGGCGCTGCTGTGGCGCGCCGGCGAACACTCGCTGGTGGACGACGTGCGCATCCAGGGCGGCCACGGCACCCGCCTGTACGACGGCCGTCGCGCCGATCCGTATCAGAAGGATGCGAAATTCGACACCACCGCGCACTGGGACCGCCAGTATCCGAGCGTGTGGGTGACGGACGGCGGTGGCGGCACCTTCTCGGGCATCTGGTCGCCCAGCGGCTATGCCCAGGCCGGCTTTTACGTGACCAATACCAAGACCCCGGGCAAGGTCTACGAACTGTCGGCCGAACACCATATCCGCGCCGAGATCGTGCTGGACAATGTGGAGAACTGGGAATTCCTGGCGCCGCAGACCGAGGAGGAAATCCGCGACGGCGCCGATGCGGTGTCGCTGGAGATCCGCAACTCGAAGAACCTGCTGTTCGCGAACTACCACGGCTACCGCGTGACGCGTTCCTATAAACCGATGCCGGCGGCGATCCTGATCACCAATTCCAGCGACATCCGCTTCCGCAATGTGCACGTGAACGGCGAGAGCGGCTTCGCCACCTGCGACGACAATGGCTGCACCACCTATCTGCGCGCCAGCAAGTTCGCCTACGAGAATGCGATCCGCGACGTCTCCAACAAGCTCGAGGTGCGCGAGCGCGAGTTTGCCGTGTTCGACTACACCGGCAAGCAGCGCAAGGCGCCTGCCCCGCTGAGCAAGGTCGACAAGCTGGAAGGCGGCTTCTATTCGATCGCCGGCGCCACCGTCGATCCCAAGGGCAAGCTGTACTTCGTCGACCGCCACTGGAAGCGCATCTACAGCTATACACAGGACGAGGGCCTGGTCGTGGTGCGCGACGCCCCGCTCGATCCGGTCAACCTGGCGATCGACAATAGTGGCAACCTGATGGTGATCTCGAACTACGGCCCGCAGGCCAGCGTCTATTCCTTCAAGCCGGGCACGCCGGGAACGGAGATCACGATGATCAAGCCGACCCCGGTCGCGGCCCGCAATGGCGCGCGCGTGGCGGTCCCCGTCAACTTCTGGCAGAACGGCGAGTTCAAGGACCAGCTCAACTACGATACCTTCGAGTTCACGACCCTGGCGGAGATGTTCGCACGCGACGTCGCCCTGCCGAAGAAAGAAGAATACGTGTCGCCCGATGGCAGCCTGGTGCTGCCCGCCTACCGCGTGCTGCGCCAGGGCGCGGCGGACCACCTGGGCTGGCGCTGGGCCGATTCGCTGCAGGCCTTCGGCTTCGTCACCGCGCCGGTCGGCCAGCGCGTGGTGTTCACCAACGGCTCCGAGAACCGCACCTTCAGCGGCACCGTCAACGCTGGCGGCGGCATCACCGACCTCAAGCTGCTGGCCAACCGCGGCGGCGAAAGCGCGGCGGTCGGCCCGAACGGCGACGTCTATGTGGCCAACGGCCAGGTCTTCATCTATGGCAAGGACGGCAAGGAGAAGGGCCGCATCGACGTGCCGGAACGCCCGCTGCAGCTGATCTTCGGCGGTCTTGATAAACGCACGCTGTTCATCCTGACCCACCACTCGCTGTACTCGACCCGGGTCAAGGATTGATGCGCGCGATTCGCATCCTGTGCGCCGCGCTGCTGGTGTCCGGCAGCGCCATCGCGCAGCAGCCCCCAGTGATCCAGCTGTGGCCCGACGGCGCGCCCGGCTCCCAGGGCCGCCAGCACGAACCCGAGACGGTCAAGGACGGCGTCTACTTCAGCAACGTGCATGCGCCGTCGCTGACGGTGGCGCAGGCCGACCGCCGCCATGCCAACGGCGCCGCCGTGATCGTTGTCCCTGGCGGCGGTCACCGCATGCTGGTGTTCCAGAACGAGGGCATGGTGGCGGCGAAGACCCTGAACCGGATCGGCGTCACCGCCTTCGTGCTCAAGTACCGGCTGGCGCGCGATGGCGACTCGGGCTACAGCATCGAGCGCGACGCCGCCAACGACCTGCGGCGCGCGGTGCGCTGGGTGCGCGCCAATGCGGCGCGCTACGGCGTCGATCCCGAACGCATCGGCGTGATGGGCTTTTCGGCCGGCGGCGAACTGGCGGCGCTGGTGGCCAATCATCCGGCGCCGGCACTCGCTTCTGGCGGCGATGCGCTGGACCGCCAGTCGGCCCGGCCCGACTTCCAGGTGCTGGTCTATCCTGGACCGCTCGGCACGCCGGCCACCGATGCCAAAAACGCCCCGCCGGCCTTCCTGGTCGCCGGCTCGCGCGACGCCTGCTGCATGCCGCCCACGATCGCGTTGTACCAGCAGCTGGTGGCGGCCGGCGTCTCGGCCGAACTGCACCTGTATGCCGACACCGACCACGCCTTCAATATGGGCCAGCGCGGCGAGCGCGTCTCGCTGCAGCACTGGCCGGACCGGCTGGCCGACTGGCTGCTTGACGGCGGCTGGCTGGTGCCGCGCGCCGGACGCCGGCCCGAAGGCGTTCCCGCACCATAAGAACAGACAAGGAGACTCGATGAAACCAATGACATCCCTGGCCGCAGGCCTGGCCATGATGGCGATCGCCGCACCGGACAGCCTGGCCGAAGACCAGTTCAAGCTGCTGGTTCTGGCCACGCCCGGCAAATACCACTACGAATACATCCCGATCGCGCGCGACAACCTGGAGCGCCTGGCCAAGCTGCATTCGTTCGCGCTCACCTACACCAGCAAGACGCAAGTGTTCGAAGGCGACCTGAAACAGTATGCGGCCGTGATGTTCCTGAACACGCCGGGCGAAGAACTGAACCCCGCGCAGCGCGCCAACTTCGAAGACTATATGCGCGGGGGCGGCAATGCCGTCGTGGTGCACCGCGCGGCGATCGCCAAGCCGAACGACTGGGTCTGGTTCGAGAAGATGGTGGGCCGCACGGTGGGCCTGCATCCGAAGCTGCAGACCGGGGTGGTGACCGTCGTCGACCAGCGTTTTCCCGCCACCTTCGGCCTGCCCGAGCGCTGGGTCTGGAGCGACGAGTTCTACACCTTCACCAATCCCTACAACGTGACGATCAACCCGGTGCTGAACGTGGACGAGTCAAGCTACGACCCGACCCTGATCTGGCCGGGCCAGACAGTGAAGGGCATGGGCAAGGACCACCCGATCGCCTGGCACCACCAGCACGAGAAGGGCCGCGTGTTCGTCACCACGCTCGGGCACAACGGCGAGATGTACCGCGACCCGCAATACCTGGGCCACCTGCTGGGCGGGATCTACTGGGCCGCGACCGGCCGCGGCCAGCAGCGCTGATCATCCTTTCGTCAGCCGCCGCCAGCCCAGCACCAGGCCGCTGAAGGTCAGGGCAAAGCCCAGCACGCACAGGACGATCACGACCACGTCCCACAGCGGCCGCGTGCGCAGGAAGGCGAAGTCGAGCTGGTGCAGGCCGTTGAACAGCCAGCGATCCCAGCGCTTGTCGCGGTCGACGTAGCCGGCCAGGCGGCCCTGGGCCGGGTCGATGTAGAACACTGGCGCGTCAGGCAGGTCGAAGCGCGCGCGCAAGACCGGGAAAGCCGCCTTGCGGTGATGGCTGTAGTAATAATCGTCCGGACCGGTCAGCAGCTCCGCCTGCATCAGCGCCCCGGGGCGGATCGCTTGCGCGGCATGCAGCAGCAGGTCGTGCGGCACGCCAGGCACGACCGCGCTGTCGCGCGTATCGACCAGCCGACGTCCTTGGCGGCCGAGCGCACTCAGATACAGCTTGCCGCCCACGCGGCGCCATTCCAGTTCCAGGGTGCCGGGATGCGCGCGCAGCAGCGCGGCCGCATCCAGCGCCAGGTCGTCGCTGTCGAGCGCACCGCCGGCAAACGCCTGCCGGTCGTGCGCGGTGACGCCGCCGCCTGACGGAAAGCCGAACGGGCCGACCGACAGCCAGCCGCTGAACAGCCAGGTGATGACGAGCACGCCAACGCCCAGGCCCAGCCAGTGGTGCCAGGCTTTCCAGCCCGTGTACGGCGACATCCTGCCGCCCGCATAGCGCCGCCGCACCCGCAAGCGCAGAACGCTGATCACCATGCCGGTCATGGCCAGCACCATAGCCACGCCGGACGTCCACATCACGGCCTGGCGCCAGGCCTCGTCGTGCTTGCGCAGCGGCGTCACGTACACCCAATGGATGACGGAGCCGACCCAGTTCCAGGCGCGCTCGTTGCGGGTCGTATCGCGCACCAGCTCCCCGCTGCGGCCGGACACGTACAGGACGCTGCCGGCGGCATCGTCGGCGGCAACGCGATACAGGGGCCGGTGCGCACGCACGGCGCCGAAGGTCCACTGGTCCAGTTCGATCTTGTCGACTGCAAGCGAATGCGCATCGGGCGCCGCGCTGCGCGCGCTGCTCGAGACGATCAGGTAATTCACTTCCAGCGGTCCGCCGCCATCGGCCCATACCGAATGCCAGCTGCGCTCGTGATGGAAGTGCCACGCCGGGCGGCCCGCCACGGTATTCAGGCGCACCGCATCCGGCGCCGCGCTCCCGGTCCCGCTCACGGTCCATGCTTCAGCGGCGGTGACCTGCACACGGTCCGGATCGAGCGGCGCCAGCCAGCCCATGCGCTCCTGTTCCGTCAACTCAGGATACGGCACGTACATCATGACGATGCCGGAACCGAACCACAGCAGCACCAGCAGGCCGATCGCGATGCCCAGCCAGCGGTGCCACCAGTAGAGCTGGCGCTTCCAGGAACTCACTTAGTAACGCCAGTGGACGGTCAGCTCGGCATGCCGCTCGTCGCCCAGCAGGTATTGCGACGAACCATACGAGGTGATCGCATACAGCTTGTCGGTCAGGTTGCGCACGTTGAGCTGCAGCTGCACGTTGCGGCTCAGGGCCCAGCCGATCGAGGCGTCCAGCGTGGTGTAGGCCGGCAGGGTCTGGGTATTGGCATTGCTGATGAAGCGTTCGCCCACGTAGCGCAGGCCGGCGCCCGTGCGCCAGTCGCCGGCGCGGTGCGTCAGCCACAGGTTCGAGGAGACCTTCGGCACGTCGGCCGGGCGATTGCCGGCGCGCGAGACGTTGCCCGCCTCCAGCAGCTCGTCGAACTCGGCATCGGTATAGGCCACGTTGGCATCCATGCGCCAACCGGGAGCCAGGCTCACGCTGGCGCTCGCTTCCGCGCCCTGCGAAGTCTGCGAGCCGCCCTGTACCGACAACGCCGGGTTGTTCGGGTCGCGTGTGATGATGTCGTCCTTCCTGATCCGGTACAGCGCCGCCGTCCACTCGGCGCGGCCGCCGGCCAGCATCTGCTTGATGCCCGCCTCGACCTGGCGCGCATCGGTCAGCTTGAACTTGCTGTTGGCCAGGGTCATCGACAACAGGCTCGTCAGGGGATCGCTGCCGGTGCTGACCTGGCCGTAGAGCGAAGTGTCCGGCGCCAGCTTCCAGCTCGCGCCGACGCGGACCGAATTGGAACGCAGCGTCGTGCCGAAGTGGCCACTGTCGGCAAGCAGGTTGTGGCGCTCGATCTTGTAGCGGTCGTGGCGTGCGCCCGCCGTCAGGAGCAGACGCTCGTCCACGCGCCAGGCATCCTCGAGATAAAAGGCATGGGTGGTGGTGTCGGTCGCGAAGTTCGGGCGGAACGGGTCCGGGGTGTCCCAGAAGCTGCCCGGGTCGAAGCCGCTCGGCGCCACCGTCGATGCGCCGCCATAGGGCGAGTTATTGGTGTGCCTGAAGTTGATGGTCGACGCTTCCCAGCCCGCCACCACCTGGTTGGCGCCGGTCTTCCAGCGCGCCTCCAGGCGGTTCGCGGTCTGCTCCTGGTCGTGGCGGATGCCAATGTAGTCGCTGCGGTCCACCACGTCGCGCACCGGGTCGTAGGCATACGATTCGATATTGCGCCAGTCGCGGCGCGATTTGAAGTAAGCCAGTTCGTTGCTGATTTCCAGGTTCGGCGCCACTTGCCAGTTCAGGCGCGCGACGGCCTTGTCGTCGACGAAACGCAGCACGGCGTCGCCGGCATTGTAGTTCTCGTCGCGCAGCCGTTCGGCCAGGCCGCCGCTCACCAGCGGCGTGCCGAAGTAGCGGATCGGCTCCTGCTCGGCATGATCGAGCTGGGCGTACAGGGTCACGCCGGGCGCCAGCGTCGTCGTCATGCTGGTCAGGATCTTGCCGTGGCGGGATTCGCCGCGGTCGATGAAGCCGTCGCTGCGGCCGGCGTAGGCATCGACGCGGAAGGCGCCCTGCTCGCCCAGCGCACCAGTAGCGCCGATGCCGGCGCGCAGGGACTCACCGCCACCGATGCCGCCCAGGATCTCGAGCGAGGATTCGCGGCGCGGCGCCTTGCGCACGGCGTTGACGATGGCGCCGGTGGTGCCGCTGCCATGGACGACCGAACCGGGGCCGCGCAGCACCTCGATCGTCTCGTAGCCCCAGGGATCGGCCGGATAGGTCGCGGTGGTGGAGCCGACCAGCAGGCGCTGGCCGTTCTCCAGCATCGCGATCGAGTTGTTGCCGTTGAAGCCGCGCGCGGAATAGCTGATGCCGCTGCCGGGCGAGCTGCTGTCGGTCAGGCCGGTGGTGCGCGTCACCGCATCCTTGACCAGCAGGTCGCCACGCGCGGCGATGGTGGCGGCGCTCAGGCTCTCGGCGCTGGCCGGCAGGTCGAGCGCACTGATGTCCAGGCGGCTGCCGGTGGTGTTCTGGCGGTCGAGCGCCAGGCCTTCGTCGCCGGCCGCACCGCGAATGGTCACGGTAGGAAGGTCTTGTGCGAAGGCGCTGCTAGCGCACAGCAGGGCGATGGCCGCGGCGAGCGGGCGGGATTGGAAAATCGTGTTCATTGTTCGTTCTTGGTTTGCACGGGTTCGATCAGCACCAGCTGGCCGGTCTCGGGATCGCGATAGACTTCGCCGACGCGGTCATAGCCGCTGCCGTCCTGGGTCACGCCGCTGGCGGGACGCTCGATCTGGCGTCCCTTTTCCACCGGCTGCGGCGTCTTCAATGCGCCTTGTGTGCCGGCGATGGCGGCGATCAGGCCGCAGGCGAACACCAGCATCACGTCGACCAGGTTGACGAGGCTGGCGCGCGGATCTTCGTCGCTCTGGTCGAAGCGCGCGTCGAGGTGGCGGTATAGCCGCAGCTTGCCGCGCCCACTCATGCTGGCTGCTCCATGGCGTCCAGCGTCTCTTCGTACCAGCGGCGGCGCAGCTTGCCGATCACCAGGCCGCCGATGCCGGCCACCAGGCCCAGCACGGTGGCGTCGAAGGCGACGGTCACGGCGCTGGCCAGCTTGGCGGGGTCGCCTTCGCCCAGCGCCGCCAGGCCCGGCCCGAGCGGAATGATGGTGGCCATCAGGCCCAGCATCGGCGGAATGCGCGCCAGCAGGTCGGCGCGTTCCAGGCGGTGGCGGGCAATGCGCTGCACCGCCTCGACGTCGCCGCTGTCGCGCAGCCTGGCCAGGCCGTGGAAGCGTTCGCCGACGGCGATGCCGGATTCGACCAGCGCGATCGCGCAGCCGGCCAGCAGCGCCACCAGGGACGGCGCGAGCAGCCAGCTGACGGCATCGTGCAGCCACCCATAGGAGATAAAGTCTGAAGAGAGGGTTTCGATCATGGATGACTCCTGAGAGGTTGAGGGATGTGCCGGCCGCGCCACAGGCCGAGCGAGAACAGGGCGAGGCAGGCGGCCAGGATGGCCAGCACCTGCACGATGCGCAAAGCGGCAGGCTGCGCGGGTTCGGGTTGCTGATTCAGTTCGTAGACGCGCATTGGCTCGGGCGCGGGCGGCGCAGCTTCGGTCGCTTCACCAGCGTCAGGCGCTGCAACTTGCTGCGCCGGGGCGGCGACGGAAGGGACGGATGTCGCCACTGCCGGCAGCAGCTCGCCACGCGCCTTGGCAAGCGCCACGCCGAGCTTTTGCGCATCCGCGCCATCGAGCTGCGGCGCCAGCCAGCCCCACATCGGGTGATCGGGCGCCGTGTGGCCGCTGCCCGGCAGGCCGTTGGCCGCGACCAGGCGCGCGAGCTCTCCGCCCATGCGGCGGATGGTCTCGGGATCGGTCTTCCAGAATCCTTTTTCTGCCGCCACCATGAACACCGCCAGCATGTGCGCCTTCACGTGCGCGTTGTGGCGCTGGCCAAGGAACTCCGGCAGGCCGAGCTTGTGCCGGTCGTCGAAATAGACCGCCTTGACTTCGTCCCAGGCCCAGTTCTTGACGAGGTCGGGCCGCGTCACCTGCCAGCCCCACAGGTTCTCGATGAATTCCTGGCCCATCGTGCGCGCGCCGGAATAACCGTTGTCCATCAGCGGGCGCAGCCAGGCCGGGTTCAGGAAGCGTCCGCGCAGCTCGCCCAGCAGGGCGCTGGCGAGCGGCTCGACGTCGGCCTGGCCCGGCTGCGCATGCTGCAGGATCAGCGCGTCCGGCACGCGCCCGGTGCGCGTCTCGACCGCCAGCGACAGGCCGCCCAGGTAGTCGAAGGCGTCGTTGTTGTCGAGCAGGCCATACAGATTGCTGGCGCGGCCATGATAGGTGCGGTGGATGCCGTCCAGCGCCACGTCGAAGGCGCGGTGGCTGGAGGCGCCCTCGGCATCCAGGCCATAGGCATGGCCCATGCGGTTGCGGTAGGCGCGCCCGATCTCTTCGCGCTCGCGCCAGGCGCCGGAGCGCTCGGCCAGGCGGTTCACGCCGGTCCCGTAGGCGCCCGGCGCATCGCCGAACACGCGTAGCGCCGCGGCCCGTCCTGCTTCGCTCGCCGGCATGCCATCGGCCACCAGCGCCCGCTGGCGCGTCAACCACTCGCGCGCCACGCGATTGTTCGTGGCCGGCTCGCTGCCCCACACGGCGCCTTCGATCGGCGCCAGCGCCGCCTGCAGGGCTTCGCGCAAGGACGGGTCCTGCTCGACCAGCGTCTGCGCCGACGCCGCCAGCGCCAGCCGGCCGGCGCGGTCGATCAGGCGGATCAGGTTCGGGTACAGGTCGCGGAACAGGCCGGATGTGGTGACCACCGCGTCGCGCCGCACGGCGCCGGGCGTGAGCTTCACGTCGGTGACGATGCCGCGCGCATTCCACACCGGCTCGGCGCCCATCATCGCCAGCGCGAAGCCGACCATCACGCCTTCGTCGCGCACGGCGTCGGACGCCCACAGGATGATGCCTTCGCTGCCCTCGCCTACCTTGTCGCGCTCGGCGGCCTTGCCCGCCATCTGCCGGCCCAGGCCATAGCCCAGGCGGGTCGGCAGGATGTCGCCGTCGACCGCGTGGAAGTTGCGGCCGGTCGGCAGCGCCTCGGGCGAGCGCAGCGGATCGTTGCCCTTGCCCGGCTCGATGTAGCGCCCATCCAGGCCGGCCAGCAGCGCCGCCATCTCGCGCCGCGGCGAGTCGCGCAGTTTATGGGCGACATCGGGATCGTCGATGCCGCTCTTCTTCATCGAGTCGAGCATCAGGTCGAGCGACTCGCGGCTCCACGGCCGGCCGAACACGTGCAGGCCATGCGGCATGAATTTCTCCTGCAGCTTGGTCAGATAGTGGCCGATCTCGTGCGCCAGCAGGTCGTCGTCGGCCGCATCGAAGCCGATGCCGCGCACCTCCAGCACGTCGGACATCGACGCTTCCAGCTCGGCGCGCAGGTTCAGGGCCACGACCCGCTCGCGCATCAGCTGCGCGGCCTGGGTCTTGAGCGATTCGGACGACGCGGCCTCGAAGCTCTCGACGATCTGGCGCAGCGACAGCAGCTCGTCGTACAGCGGCGTGGTGGCCAGCGGCGGCGTCAGGTGGTCGACGATGATGGCCAGGCCGCGGCGCTTTGCCTGCGTGCCTTCGCCGACGCCATCGACGATATACGGGTAGATGCCCGGCAGGTCGCTCGCGATCAGGCTCGGATAGTCGTCGCTCGACAGGCCGACTGCCTTGCCCGGCATGAATTCATAGGTCGAGTGGCGCCCCACGTGAACGACGGCGTCGGCCTTGAAGCGGTCGCGGATCCAGTGGTAGAAGCCCAGGAACTGATGCGGCGGCGTGATGCTGGTATTCGCGTGCAGCAGTTCCTCGTCCACTTCCCAGCCACGCGGCGGCTGCGGGCCGATGAAGACGTTACCGAACACCAGTCCCGGCACCAGCATCTTGCCGCCGTCGACCATTACCTTGCCCGGCGCCGGGCCCCAGCCGCGCATGCCTTCGATGCCGTAGCCGATCAGGCGCCGGTAGAGGGGCGCCAACGCCTTGCAGGGCCGCGGCCTGACGTCGTCCAGGCAGGCGAAATACCCCTCTTCCAGCGCATGCAGGTCGCGCGTGGCCTGCACGCGCTGCGGATGGTCGACGCCCTCGACCAGGTGCAGCAGCTCCTCGATCACGGTCTCGGCCTGCTTGCGGCCCAGCGCGCGCTCGCCGGCCCTCTCGGCCGCCAGCACGTCGGCATGCAGGCGGCCCAGCAGGCCATCCTGCATCTCGCCCCGCACCCGCGGCGACAGGGTCGCGAACCAGCGCGCGTAATCCTGGGCCGTGATGCCGTTGACGGCGCCGGCCATCTCGCGCAGGGCGGCGCGGTCTTCCGGCAGGTTGACGCCGCGCGCCATGATCATGTCGAGCAGCGCCTCGGGCGAGGCCGGCAGCTCGCCGACCGTGTAACCCGCCGCCTTGAGGGCATGCAGCATCTCGAACAGCGAGTCCGGCACGTTGAGGTTGTCGGCGCCGATATTCTGGCGGCCCGGCGGATGATTGTAGTAGACCACCGCGACCTTCTTGTCGGCGTTCGATTTGGCGCGCAGCGCCAGCCAGCGCGCCACGCGCCCCGACAGGCGGTCGACTTCGGCCGGCAACAGCACTGGCGGACGGTTCTCGATGCCGGTCTGGCGGTCGCGCTGGGCCTGGCCCAGGGCCGCCACCACCATCGGCTGGCCGATGCCCTGCAGCTCGGGCAGGGCCACGCGGTACTGGACCGAATCGGGCGGCAGGCCGTCGGGCGACAGCTGCCACTGCATCGCGGTGCGGTCCGACAGGCGGATCGCCTTGAACACCGGGATGTCCAGGCGCTTGAAGGCTTCGCCCACAGCTTCACGACCCTCGGCGGCGCCGACCACGAAGTCCTGTAGCACCACCAGCGCGGCCGGTTTCGCCGGTGCGACCAGCTGCGGCAGGCGCTCCAGCGCTTCGCGCGAGGCGCCGCCCCAGCGCGTCAGCAGCTGCACGCAGGGCTGGCCGAGTTCCTCGATGCGCCGGCACAGGGCCGCGGGCACCACGCCATCCATGTTCGCCAGATCGAGCACGACCACGGTCGGACGCTCCTGCAAGCCGAGCTTCGAGGCATTGCCCCAGGCGGCGGCGTCCTGCAGCTCGCGCTGTCCCGCGCGCAGGCGCAGGGTCGGCTCGGGCTGCGGATCGGCCAGGGGCGTGCCTGGCGCGAGCAGGTGCCGCATCAGCTCCGTCGTGTTGTCGATGCCGCCCGCCTGCCACACACGGCGCGCGGCCAGCCAGTGGCGGGCGGCGGGATCGGCATCGGCCGCCTGCACCGCGGCCAGCGGCGGCACTTCGCTCGCCAGCTGGCGCAGCAGCTCGGGCGAGAAGCCGGCCAGGCTGCCGTGGCGCGAGCGCGTCATCAGGTTCAGGGTTGCCTCGCCGTTCAGCGCCAGCACGGCGGTGTCCGGCCTGGCGTGGCGCGCCAGCCCATCCTTCATGCGGCGCGCCGGGTCGCCGAACAGCGACACCGCCAGGATGCTGTCGGCGGCGGCGATCCATTGTCCCACTTCGCGCTCGCCCGCCGCCATCAGCTGGGCCGGGGTGCGCAGCAGGATGCGGTCGTGCGGATGGCTGGCCAGGTGGCGGTGGGCGGCCTCGATGGCGCCCGGCGCGGCGCGCTCGGTGACCACGGCGAACAGGGTGGCGGCGCTGGCGTGCTGGAAGCCCGACATGCAGGCGAGCAGGAACGCCAATGCGGCGCAGATGCGGACAAGGAAAAGCGTGTTCATGTGAACGTCGACCTTTTAGCTGCGCGCTTGACGCGCGCATGACAACAGGCAGCCGCCATCCTTCGACGATGAACCGGGACGCGTGCGCGCACGCCATGAGGGCGCACGACCGCATGGGCGATAGCACGAGCAGCAAAAGAAGGAACAGCGAACAACCAACAGGCACGCCCTCACCCCGGGACGTACGAATGCATCGTGGATGGCCGGTCTTCTGGCTCGCCGTCTTCCTTCCCCGGTCCTGCCTTCCCGTGCGCGGGGCACAGTGGCGTTCGATCGGAGTCGTCAGGCTTACAGCAGCGGGGGCTGCGCCGGACTGGCGCGCGATGGCTATCGCGCATGTCACCGGCTTCCCGTTTCACCTACCTGCAGACGAGCAGGAAGGCACCATTCACTTGATTGGGCGCGATTCTACCGCCAAGTTCGACCAGTTGTCACCGCATTATTTTTCTTCTGCAATCAAGATCCCCCTGAAAAATAAATCGCACAGGTTTATTTACGGGGAATGGACGTATACTGGCGGCTTCCAGCCGTCCCTCCCCTTGAACGCCCGCGCCATGCCGTCCTATAACGCACCGCCTACCGCCTTTGATCCCGCCACCATGCCGCTGCTGCGCACCGTCGGCTCGAACCAGGTCGGCATGCGCGAGTTCAACGAGCGGGTCGTGCTGCAGGCGATCCGCACCCATGGCAGCCTGCCCAAGGCCGAAGTCGCGCGCCTGACCAGTCTCAGTACCCAGACGGCCTCGGTGATCATCAACCGCCTGCTGGACGAGCAACTGGTGGTCAAGCGCGACGCGGTGCGCGGCAAGGTCGGCCAGCCGTCACAGCCGATCGCCCTCAATCCGGAAGGCGCGTTCTCGATCGGGATCCAGATCGGCAGGCGCGCGCTGGACGTGGTCCTGCTCGATTTCACGGGCGCGCTGCGCTGGCAGTCGTCGACGCCCTACGCCAGTCCCGAAGTGGAGCAGGTATTCGCCGCCATCGACGCCAGGCTGCGCGAGGTGGACGACTTCCTCGGCCCGGAGCTGGCGCAGCGCCTGACCGGCATCGGCCTGGCCGCCCCGCTCACGCTGGGCACCTGGCACGGCCTGGAAAGCCTGCTGCCGCAAGAGGCGGAAGCCTGGCGCCGGGTCGACCTGCGCGTCCGCCTGCAGGCCATGACGCCGCTGCGCGTGGACTTCGCCAAGGACACGATCGCGGCCTGCGTGGCCGAACTGGTGGCCGGCCGCGGACGCAAGCTGAAAAGCTATCTGTACGTGTTCGTCGACACCTTGGTCGGCGGCGGCCTGGTGATCGACGGCGAGCCGCACAGCGGCCAGTTCGGCAACGCCGGCGCGATCGGTTCGATGCCCCTGGGCCTGGCCGGCACGGAAGAACGCGGCGTGGCGCCGCAGCTGCTCGGCGCGGCCTCGTTGGTGCGGCTGGAAGAGATGCATGCCCAGGCTGGCCTGGAACTGCTGGCGTTCGGCGACGAACGCCTCTTGAGCGGGCCGTGGGAGGCGGTGACCCTGCGATGGATCGAGGAAGCCGCCAATGCGATCACCTTCGGCGTCAGCGGCGCGGCCTGCCTGCTCGACCTGGATGGCGTGATCGTCGACGGCGCCGTCAGCCGCGCCCTGCTCGAGCGCCTGATCGCCGCGATGCAGGAACAGATGACGCGCTACAGCTGGCAGGGCACCGAGCGGCCGCTGGTGATGGCGGGGACGATCGGGATGACGGCCAAGGTCATCGGCGCGGCCTACCTGCCGCTGCATGCCAACTTCGCGCCGGCGCATGGGCTGTTCCTGAAGGCGGCGCGGCGCTAGCGAGGCGTGCGCGGTAGCGGAGCTGTTCGCGCTAGAGTATCCGCCTCCATCATGGAAGGAGGCGATCATGTTGGCAGATATGGATGCGACCGCAACAGTCGGCGTACGCGATATGGCTGCGGCAAGAGAGTTCTATGGCAATGTGCTCGGATTGACGCCGGTCGAGAGCGAGGGCGGCGATGCCGACATGGCGCTCTACCGCAGCGGCAACACACGGGTGTTCGTCTACCGCTCGGAGTATGCCGGCACGAACCAGGCGACCGCCATCACGTGGGATGTCGGCGACAAGTTCGACGACATCGTCGCCGCACTGCAGTCGAAGGGTGCCCGCTTCGAGCACTACGACATGGGCGGCTTGCGTCGCGAGGGCGACGTCCATGTTGCTGGCCAGTTGAAGATCGTGTGGCTTAAAGACCCTGACGGGAATATCTTGAGCATCAACAGCGCCTGATGCGCTGAAAGGCGCAGGATCGGTTCAGGCTGCGCAGGCACCTGGCGAAAGAAAAAAACCCGCAATCGCTTGCGGGTTTTTTTACTGGTTCGTCAGGCAGCGACGATTGATCGTGCTGAATACAGCTTAGAACGGAATGTCGTCATCCATATCCGAGAAGTTCGGCGCCGGTTTCGGCTGCGGACGCGCGGCCGGGGCCGGTGGCGCCTGGCGTGGAGCCGGACGCTGCGGAGCCGAGTAGTCGTCGTCCATGCCGCCGCCCATACCGCCACCCATGCTGTCGCCGCCGCCCATGCCCTGGCGGCCACCCAGCATCTGCATGTTTTCAGCGATGATGTCGGTAGCGTAACGCTCGATGCCGTCCTTGTCGGTGTACTTGCGGGTCTGCAGGCGGCCTTCGACGTAGACCGACGAACCTTTCTTGAGGTATTGGCCGACGATCTCGGCCAGGCGGCCGAAGAAGGAAATGCGGTGCCATTCGGTCAGTTCTTTCTGCTCACCGGTATTGCGGTCCTTCGAGCGGTAGGAGGTGGCGACCGCGATGTTCGCGATGGCGTCGCCGCTCGGCATGTAGCGGATTTCCGGATCGCGGCCGAGGTTGCCGACGATGATGACCTTGTTGACTGATGCCATGATAGATCCTTGTAGAGTGTTGTGAGCCCTGACTCTGCACTTGACTAAGCGTCAGGGAACTGTGGTGTTGCAACTCGCTATTATGGGGGCGGGAAGGATAGTTTTAAAAGCGTTTTTGTTGGCTGAGGTCAGCGGCGTTCGGGGGACGTTCAAGCACCTCTGGTGTCGCCTGGGTGCTGACGGGTTGCCTGCCGGGCAAGTGCTACTGGACGCGTCGGCAGCGCAGCGGCCAAACCCTGCGAACGGCGGCCGCATCATCCCGAATCAGCCCTGCAGCCCGGCGCTTGCCTCGTATGCCTGACGACTCGCCTTCAACCCGGCAATGGTCTCCAACGCTGCATCCTCGTCGAGCGTCATGTCTTGCAAGAACATGACGTTATTGTCACGGATCCAGCTCAAGGGCATGTCCCACCAGGCCAGGTCCAGCAGCGCGGCGCGTACTTTCTCGGTAAAACGGAAGCGGATCAGGCGCGCGGGAGAACCGCCATAGATGCCATAAGGCTCGGAACGGAAATTTGGCGGCAGCAGCGAGCGTGCGCCGATGACGCAGCCATTTTCGATCACGCTGCCGCCCAGTACCATGACTTCGTCGCCGATCCAGACATCGTTCTTGATCACGGTGTCGCCATACTGTGGTGGCGCGGCATTTTGCAGGCCAGGACCGGCCACCGAGAACATATAGGTCGAAATGGTCCGCATTTCATGCTGGCCATTGAGCAGGAAGCGCAAGCGCAAGCCACCGGCGACGTAGCGCCCCACGCCAAGCGACTGTTGCGCGCCATCGTACTTGACGATCGAGCCGACGCCGAAGCCGGAGCAACGCCCGATGTAGCAGCTACAGTCGTCGCCCGGCTCCTGGTCCAGCCAGTTACGGAAGAACCCATGCGGGATGCAGCTGGAACTCCCATCCGCATAGCCCAGGACATCGAACTGCGCCGACAGCGGGTGATCGCTCAACGCGCCGATATAGTCGTCTTCGGTCACAACCTGCATCAAATACTCCTTGCGTGTATTTGTAAATTGTAACCCGGGCAATACTTCCTCGCGCCGGGCGGTGCCGCAATGGCTCGCACCATGGTGCATGCTGACGGCGCCGGAGAATAATTTTCGGATTCTGAACGCTTTGTCATTGAAGCGCTCCAGGATCGGCCCACATAGGGTCACTCGGGTTCTCCAGCGCACCGCGTGCCTGCGCGCGAGGCCATGCCAATACGGCATCGCTGGTACAGCAACCACTGGATAAATGTACAGCCGAAACAAAAACGCGCTACACTTACGGGTTCTCCCCGATTGGCCCGCTTACCGCGCTGCTGGCGTCTGCGGCCCCGCAAAAACTGATAGAAAGTCTGCCGAACTTAATGGAAGAAATTCGCATTCGTGGTGCCCGCACGCACAATCTGAAGAACATCAACCTCGACCTGCCGCGCAACAAGCTGATCGTGATCACCGGCCTGTCGGGCTCGGGCAAGTCCTCGCTCGCCTTCGACACCCTGTATGCCGAAGGCCAGCGCCGCTACGTCGAATCGCTGTCGGCCTATGCGCGCCAGTTCCTGCAACTGATGGAAAAGCCGGACGTCGACCTGATCGAAGGCCTGTCGCCGGCGATCTCGATCGAGCAGAAAGCGACCTCGCACAATCCGCGCTCGACCGTCGGCACCGTCACCGAGATCCACGACTACCTGCGCCTGCTGTACGCGCGTGTCGGCACGCCGTATTGCCCGCAGCACCCGCATGAGCCGCTGTCGGCCCAGACCGTGTCGCAGATGGTCGATGCCGTCCTCGCCATGCCGGAAGGCACCAAGCTGATGATCCTGGCGCCGGTCGTGGCCGGCCGCAAGGGCGAACACGGCGACCTGTTCCAGGCCATGCAGGCCCAGGGCTTCGTGCGCTTCCGCATCGCCAGCGGCGTCAATGCCGCCAAGATCTATGAAATCGATGAGCTGCCCAAGCTCAAGAAGACCGAGAAACACAGCATCGACGTCGTGATCGACCGGGTCAAAGTGAACCCGGACATCAAGCAGCGCCTGGCCGAAAGCTTCGAGACCGCCCTGCGCCTGGCCGATGGCCGCGCCGTCGCCTATGAGATGGATAGCGAAAAGGAAACCGTCTTCTCGAACAAGTTCGCCTGTAATGTTTGCGGCTACTCGCTGCAAGAGCTGGAACCACGCCTGTTCTCGTTCAATAACCCGATGGGCGCCTGCCAGGAATGCGATGGCCTGGGCCATATCGAGTTCTTCGATCCGAAGCGGATCGTGGCCTTCCCCCACCTGTCGCTGGCCTCGGGCGCCGTCAAGGGCTGGGATCGCCGCAACCAGTTCTACTTCCAGATGCTGCAGAGCCTGGCGGCCCATTACGACTTCGACCTCGACAAGCCGTTCGAGCAATTGCCGAAATCGTCGCAGGAAGCCGTGCTGTTCGGCTCCGGCAAGACCGCGATCCCTTTCAGCTATGTGAACGAGCGTGGCCGCACCGTGATCCGCGAGCATACCTTCGAAGGCGTGGTCAACAACCTGCAGCGGCGCTACCGCGAGACCGATTCGATGGCGGTCAAGGAAGAGCTGGCCAAGTTCATCAACGAAAAGAAATGCCCGGCTTGCGAAGGCGCGCGTCTGCGCACCGAAGCGCGTTTCGTCAAGATCGGCCAGGGCGAGCAGCAGCGCGCCATCTACGAGGTGTCCGATAAACCCCTGCGCGAAACGCTGGACTATTTCGACAAGCTGGAGCTCAGTGGCGCCAAGCGCGACATCGCCGAGCGCGTGATCAAGGAAATCGTCTCGCGCCTGAAGTTCCTGAACAACGTCGGCCTGGACTACCTGTCGCTCGACCGCAGCGCGGATACCCTGTCCGGCGGCGAAGCCCAGCGTATCCGCCTGGCCTCGCAGATCGGTTCGGGCCTGACCGGCGTCATGTACGTGCTCGACGAACCGTCGATCGGCCTGCACCAGCGCGACAACGATCGCCTGATCGCCACCCTGAAGCATTTGCGCGACATCGGCAATAGCGTCCTGGTGGTCGAGCACGACGAGGACGCGATCCGCACCGCCGACTACATCGTCGACATGGGTCCGGGCGCGGGTGTGCACGGCGGCGCCGTGATCGCCGAGGGCACGCTCGAGCAGATCATGAACAACGAGCATTCGCTGACCGCCCAGTACCTGGACGGCCGGCGCAAGATCGAAGTGCCGAAGAAGCGCACCAAGGCCGACCCGGCGCGCCAGCTGGTGATCACGGGCGCGAAAGGTAATAACCTGAAGGATGTAACCCTGACCTTGCCGGTGGGCCTGATGACCTGCGTAACGGGCGTCTCGGGTTCGGGTAAATCGACCCTGATCAACGACACGCTGTATCCGGCGCTGTCGCGCCACCTGTACGGTTCGCAGACCGAGCCGGCCGAGCACAGCTCGATCCACGGCCTGGAACACTTCGACAAGGTGATCTCGGTCGACCAAGCGCCGATCGGCCGCACGCCGCGTTCGAACCCGGCGACCTATACCGGCCTGTTCACGCCGATCCGCGACCTGTTCGCGACCGTGCCGACCGCCAAGGAACGCGGATACAGCGCCGGCCGCTTCTCGTTCAACGTCAAGGGCGGCCGCTGCGAAGCCTGCCAGGGCGATGGCGTGATCAAGGTCGAGATGCACTTCCTGCCGGACGTGTACGTGCCGTGCGACGTTTGCCATGGCAAGCGCTACAACCGCGAAACGCTGGAAGTGCAGTACAAGGGCAAGAACATCACCGAAGTGCTGGACATGACGGTCGAGGATGCGCACGAGTTCTTCAAGCCGGTGCCGGTCATCGCGCGTAAACTACAGACCTTGCTGGACGTGGGCCTGGGCTACATCAAGCTGGGCCAGAGCGCGACCACCTTGTCGGGCGGCGAGGCGCAGCGCGTCAAGCTGTCGCTCGAGCTGTCCAAGCGCGACACCGGACGCACCTTGTACATCCTGGATGAACCGACCACCGGCCTGCACTTCGCCGACATCGACCTGCTGCTGAAGGTGATCCACCGCCTGCGCGACCAGGGCAATACGCTCGCCATCATCGAGCACAACCTGGACGTGATCAAGACCGCGGACTGGATCGTCGACCTGGGGCCGGAAGGCGGCGCCGGCGGCGGCACCATCGTGGCCTGCGGTACGCCGGAGCAGGTGGCCAAGGTCAAGGACAGCCCGACGGGCAAATACCTGAAGCCGTTGCTGAAGGGTTGACCTTCACGGTTCGACCCAAATGAAACAGGGGCAACGCCATTGGCGTTGCCCCTGTTCTTTTTATATGGCCACTTTCAACAGTGGCCTCTCCCCCACTCGGCCGGTCTTAGCCAGCCAGTTGCTTCTCCAGGCGGTCCTTGGTATCCACCAGCTCTCGCGGCAGGCGGTAGGCCAGCTTGTCGAACAGTTCGCCGTGCAGCTTCAGTTCTTCGGCCCACGCGTTCTTGTCGATCGACGTGATCTGGGTGAACTGCGCTTCGGTGAATTCCACCCCATCCCAGTTCAGGTCACCATACGATGGCGAGGTGCCGAACAGGTGCGCGTTGCCGGCCGCGGCGCTGCCCTCGGTACGGTCGAGGATCCACTTCAGCACGCGCATATTGTCGCCATAGCCCGGCCACACGAAGCCGCCGTCCTCGCCGGTGCGGAACCAGTTGACGCAGAAGATCTTCGGCAGCGCAGCCGCATTGATTGCAGCCACTTTCTTGCCCAGATCCAGCCAGTGCTGGAAATAGTCGCTCATGTTGTAGCCGATGAACGGCAGCATCGCGAACGGATCGCGGCGCACCACGCCCATCTGGCCGGCGGCGGCGGCGGTGGTCTCGGAACCCATGGTCGCGGCCATGTACACGCCATCCACCCAGTTATTGGCCTCGGTCACCAGCGGCACCGTGGTCGAGCGGCGGCCGCCGAAGATGAAGGCCGAGATCGGCACGCCGGCCGGATCGTCCCAGGCCGGGTCGATCACCGGATTCTGGGTCGCGGCCACGGTGAAGCGCGCATTCGGGTGCGCCGCCTTGGTGCCGGAGGCCGGCGTCCAGTCCTTGCCCTGCCAGTCGATCAGGTGTGCCGGGGCCTCTTTCGTCATGCCTTCCCACCATACGTCGCCGTCGTCGGTCAGCGCCACGTTGGTGAAGATCACGTTCTCGCGTAGCGAGGCCATGCAGTTCGGATTGGTCTTTTCGTTGGTGCCCGGCGCTACGCCGAAGTAGCCCGCTTCCGGATTGATCGCGACCAGCTTGCCGTCCGCAGCCGGCTTGATCCAGGCGATGTCGTCGCCGATGGTCGTCACTTTCCAGCCGTCGAAGGTCTTCGGCGGGATCAGCATCGCGAAGTTGGTCTTGCCGCAGGCCGAAGGGAAAGCCGCGGCCACGTATTTCTTGTCGCCCTGCGGCGACTCGACGCCCAGGATCAGCATGTGTTCGGCCAGCCAGCCGGTGCCGCCCTGCTGCGCCTCTTGATAACCCATGTTCGAGGCGATGCGCAGGGCGAAGCATTTCTTGCCCAGCAGCGCATTGCCGCCGTAACCGGAACCGAAGGACCAGATCTCGCGGGTTTCCGGATAGTGCACGATGTACTTGGTGGCATTGCATGGCCAGGCGACATCCTTCTGGCCGGCAGCCAGCGGCGCACCGACCGAGTGGACGCAGGGAACGAACTCGCCGTCCGGGCCCAGCACGTCGTACACGGCCTTGCCCATGCGCGTCATGATGCGCATATTGACCGCGACATACGGCGAATCGGACAGTTCGACACCGATATGGGCGATCGGCGAGCCCAGCGGGCCCATCGAGAACGGCACCACGTACAGGGTGCGGCCGGCCATGCAGCCGTCGAACAGGCCATGCAGGGTGCGGCGCATCTCGGCCGGCTCCATCCAGTTGTTGGTCGGGCCGGCCTGCTCCTTGGTGGCGGAGCAGATATAGGTGCGGTCTTCGACGCGCGCCACGTCCGACGGATCGGACCAGGCCAGGTAGGAATTCGGCCGCTTGGCGGGGTTGAGCTTCTTCATCGTGCCCGCTTCGACCATCTGTGCGCACAGGCGGTCGTATTCTTCTTCCGAACCGTCGCACCAGTAAATGCTGTCAGGCTTGGTCAGGGCGGCGATTTCCGCGACCCAATTGATGAGCTTTTGGTGTTTGATGTAAGCTGGAACGTTCAGTGCGGCGACGCCGCCCATCACGGGCTGGTTCATGGGGAGTCCTCCAAATGCCAATAAAGAATTCGGGTGGATCGCTGGGTCGGGATCATCCATCGGGCAAGCGGCCTGGTCAGGATCGCGGTGGGACAGCGGTCGGGGTCGGTAGCCTGTGGCAAGGCTGAGCGGTACGTCTCATGAGCACCGTTGGATACGTGTCATTCCTTTAAGTTCTGCGCCGATTGTACACCCCAAAAACCGCCTTACGGGCCCTTCCACTACAAAAAAGTAGGAGAAATGCCCTAGTAATGTAGTAGGCTATTTGGGCAAATGCCCTACCCTGTTATTTGTTTACATTTAACTGATATAACTCTGACAACATCAATAAAAATCGCGATTCTTGACGATTATCAAGACACCGTGCGCGGTCTTGACTGCTTCCGACTGCTCGACGGCCATGAGGTCAAGGTCTTCAATAACACCACCCGTGGACTGGGCCAGCTGGCGATCCGCCTCGCTCCTTTCGACGCCTTGGTGCTGATCCGCGAACGCACCGCCTTGTCGGCGGCGTTGCTGGCGAAGCTGCCGAACCTGAAGCTCATCTCGCAGACCGGCAAGGTCAGCGGCCACATCGACGTGGCCGCCGCGACCGCGCACGGCATCGCCATCGCCGAAGGCGTCGGCTCGCCGATAGCGCCGGCCGAGCTGACCTGGGCGCTGGTCATGGCGGCCAGCCGCAAGATCGTGCCGTATGCGAACAATCTGAAGGATGGCTTGTGGCAGACGGCCTCGATCAACCCTGCGCTCAATGGCGTGGGACGGGTGCTGCACGGGCGTACCCTGGGCCTGTGGAGTTACGGCAAGATCGGCAAGCTGGTGGCCGGCTATGCGCGCGCCTTCGGGATGCGGGTGCTGGTCTGGGGCAGCGAGGCCAGCCGCGCGGCCGCCGTCGCCGACGGCCTCGAGGCGGCGGCGTCACGCGAGGCGCTGTTCGAGCAGGCCGACGTGCTGAGCCTGCATTTGCGGCTGGCGGAATCGACGCGCGGCATCGTCACGGCAAGCGACCTGGCGCGCATGAAGCCGGACGCGCTGTTCGTCAACACCAGCCGCGCCGAACTGGTGGCGGATGGCGCGCTCGAGGGAGCCCTCAAGCAGGGACGTCCGGGCATGGCGGCGCTGGACGTGTTCACCAGCGAACCGCTGGCGCAGGACTCGCCGCTGCTGCGCATCCCGACGGTGCTGGCTACCCCGCACCTGGGCTATGTCGAGAAGGACAGTTACGAGATTTATTTCCAGGCGGCGTTCGAGAACATCGTGAAGTTCGCGCAAGGCGAGCCGGCGAACATCCTCAATCCGGAAGCGCTCAGCGCAGTTCGGGCTCACCCGTAAGGTTGATCTTCGGCGCCGGCATCACGTGGGTGCCGGTCCAGAGTCCCGCCCAGCCCGGCGGCCAGCCGATGTCGCGGCCGCTGTAGGCTTTCAAGCCCGCCCGTACCGGCACGATCGGCACCGCAGGCGCCTCGACCAGCCCGCCGCCTGCGGGGCGTTCCATATTGAGGCTGTACATGTATCCCGGCAGCAGCAAATTGCAGGCTTGCGCGAACCAGGCGGTATGGTCTTCGTCGCGGCCCAGCGCCTGCGCCAGCCCTTGCGGATCGAACTTCGCCAGCGCGTGGATCAGCTCGTCGGTGGTGGCGCCCGGCACGTCGCCCCAACCCATCACGGGATTGTTGTTGTAGTCGGCGCCCGAGCCATACCAGCCTTCGCGCCAGGTGCGCTGCATCCAGTTGCGCGGCCCTGTGAACAGGTGCCAGCGCCAGTGCAGGCCGGAGGGCTTGGGCCAGGAATACAGGTACAGCTTCTGGTAGCCTGCCTCGTGCAATGCGCGCACCACGGCCATCAGGCGCGCATGCGGCATGCGGTCTGGCGGCGCGCGCCGGAACAGGATCGGCTCGCCGTCGGCGTGCTGGACTTCGTCGCTCGACAGGTTCAGGTCGAGGGCGCGCGCCTCGTCGTTGAAACGCGCCGAGATCCAGCCAGTGAGCAGGTTGACGTGGGTGATCACGCCATAGCCGCGATGGCGGTGGAAGATGACGGTGCCGGGTGCAACTGCTTTCATAGCCAGGGGAAAGAAAGAGAAGAAGGACGATGAGTGTACTCATCCGATCCGGACGATTCTAGCGCAGTCACAGTCGGATACACTATGGTTTGCGGCTATCATGACGCACCTTTTTTCTGCGAGTAGATAAACCAACATGACTTTGCGACTCATCGCCACCGGTGGCACTTTCGACAAGCATTACAATGAACTGAACGGCGTACTCGGCTTTGCTGAAAGCCATCTGCCAGAGGTGATCAAGCGCAGCCGCATGACGGTGCCGGTCGCGCTCGACCTGCTGCCGCTGCTCGATTCGCTCGACATGCAGGACGCCGATCGCCAGCGCGTGCTGGCCTCGTGCCAGGCCGCCAGCGAGAAGGCGATCGTGATCGTGCACGGCACCGATACCATGCGCGAGACGGCCGCCGTGCTCGGCGCCGCCAAGCTCGACCAGACCATCGTGCTGACCGGCGCCATGATCCCCTATTCCATCGCCAATTCGGATGCGCTGTTCAACCTGGGCTTCGCCTGTGGCGTGGCGCAGACCCTGCCGGCCGGCGTGTATGTCGCCATGAACGGCCAGGTTTTCCCGTGGGATAACGTGACCAAGAACCGCAGCGAAGGCGTTTTCCAGCAGCTGTAAACAATAGTTCCCTCTCCTTTTTGACAGGGATTAAAAGCGAGGGCAGCCGCGCGCTGCCTTCCCGTTCGACTTCCTATACTGCCTTTCTCGATCACCCGCATCAAAGGAGAAGGCAATGAATGAGAAGCGTCCCACGCTGACCACGCGCCAGGGTCATCCCGTCCGCGACAACCAGTCCCTGCGTTCGGTCGGAGAACGTGGCCCGGCCACGCTCGAGAACTACCAGTTCATCGAAAAGATCACCCACTTCGACCGCGAGCGCATCCCCGAACGCGTCGTGCATGCGCGCGGCACCGGCGCCCACGGCGTTTTCGAAGCCTATGGCAAGATTGGCGATGAGCCCGCCTCCAAATACACCAGCGCACGCGTGCTCAACGAGACCGGCGTGCAGACCCCGGTGTTCGTGCGCTTCTCGACCGTGATCGGCGGCAAGGAATCGCCGGAAACCGCACGCGATCCGCGCGGCTTCGCGGTCAAGCTGAAAACCGTCGACGGCAACTGGGATTTGGTGGGCAATAACCTCAAGGTGTTCTTCATCCGCGACGCGATCAAGTTCCCGGACATGATCCACGCCTTCAAGCCCGATCCCGTCACCAACCAGCAAGAGCCATGGCGCTTCTACGACTTCATCTGCAGCCATCCGGAAGCGCTGCACATGGTTACCTGGGTCAAGAGCCCATGGGGTATCCCAGCCAACTACCGCGAGATGGAAGGCTCGGGCGTCAACACCTACAAGCTGGTCAACGACCAGGGCGTTGCCCATCTGGTGAAATTCCACTGGCAACCCAAGCAGGGGGTGCGCAACCTGACCGCGCAACAAGCGGCCGAGATCCAAGGCCGCGACACCAGCCACGCCACGCGCGACCTGTACGACGCGATCGAGCGCGGCGACTATCCGGAATGGGAATTCTGCGTCCAGATCATGGCCGACGGCGAGCATCCCGAGCTCGACTTCGACCCGCTGGACGATACCAAGCGCTGGCCGGAAGACCAGTTCCCGCTGCTGCCGGTGGGCCGCATGGTGCTGAACAAGAACCCGGACAATGTGTTTGCAGAAACCGAGCAGTCGGCCTTTGGCACCGGCGTGCTGGTCGACGGCATCGATTTCTCGGACGACAAGATGCTGCAGGGCCGTACCCTGTCGTATTCCGATACCCAGCGCTACCGCGTGGGGCCGAACTACCTGCAACTGCCGATCAACGCGCCGCAAGAAAAGGCGAAGGCGCGCACCAACCAGCGCGACGGCCAGATGACGTTCTATGTGGATGGCGTCGACGGTTCGGATGAAGACAAACACATCAATTACGAACCGAGCCTGATGGGCGGCTACAAGGAAGCCGACCAGCCCGGCTACGAATACCACCAGTGGGTCGAAGGCCACGTGGGCCGCTACCAGACCACGACCACGCGCGACGACTACAAGCAGGCCGGCACGCGCTACCGCACTTTCGAGGACTGGGAGCGTGACGATCTGGTGAACAACGTCGGGGGCGATTTGAAGCAATGCCCGGAACCGATCCAGCTGCGCATGGTGTGGCATCTGTGGCACTGCGACGAGGATTACGGTCGCCGCGTGGCCGAAGTCGCCGGGATCGACCTGGAGAAGGCCAAGGCGTTGCCGCCGCTGCCGAACCGTCCGGCGCCGCATGAGGATCGGCAGGGGGCGACCTATACCAGCGGAGAGCTGGAAAATGGCGGTGGTGCGGGTGGGAAGACGGAGCCTGCAACCAGCGAGGAAGTCGCGGCTGCAAAATAAGATACGTTAGTTGAACGCGTGGACGGGAAACCCGTCCACCCTACATCCGAGGACCGTAGGGTGGACCGGGGCGCGCAGCCGGCTCTGCCGTCCACGCGTTCAATCACCGTCAGCGAATCAGGCCTTGGCTTCGCCGCCCAGCGCCTCGACCACATCGGCCAGCAACTTGGCCAGCTCGCCCGTCATCAGCACGATGTCGTTGTCGAAACGCTCATCGTCGCTATATGTCGGGCTTTCGCCTTCCTTGATCACGTCCAGCGGCTTGATGCCCTTGATCGCCAGCGACTCGGTCAGCACGAAGCTGATGCGGTCGTTCCAGGTCATGGCCAGGCGGGTGCACTGCTTGCCGGCGGCGATGTGGCGGCGGATGTCGTCCGGCTCCAGCGTGTGCTTCACATAGCGCACCGCGGCGCGGCTTTCGCCGGTCGCGCGCAGCTCGGTGTCCTGGTCGATCGTGAAGCCGTACGGCGCTTCATCGGCTTCCAGCCAGCCGGTCATCACGGCGACCGGCGACTTCTGTACGCGCAGCGATTCCAGCGGCATCTTGTCGACGGCCTTCAGCAGCAGCTTGACGATGTCGTCGGCCTTCGCCGGGCTCGCCGCATCGACCACCAGCCAGCCGTTGACCGGGTCGATCCAGGTCCAGACGTTGCTGCGCAGGGTGAAGGCGCGCGGCAGCAGTTCGTCGGCCACGCGTTCCTTCAGTTCCTTCATTGCCTTCTTGCCTGGCGGGAAGCCCTGCTGCTCTTCCAGCTCGGCCGCCTTGGCCTTGGCCACCTGGTTGATGACCGATGCCGGCAGCAGCTTCTTCTCGGTGCCCAGCATGATCAGCATCTGCTTGTTGACCACGTGGACCAGGCCGCCGTTCGGGCGCGGCTTGTCCCAGCCCTGGCGCAGCAATTCATTGCTGCTGGCAGGCACGAAGCTCTGCGGCTCGAGGGCTTTTTCCAGTTGTTCAGGGGTATAGGCCCATGGGGCCGGCAGACGGTAAATCTGTAGATTCTTGAACCACATAGGTTATCCGGTTGTGTCAGTATTTCAAAGGATCGATATTCTACGCTGCTATACGGCAACGTCGCATAAAAAGCTCAGGACCTTATCGAATCGTCCAGAACGTCGTCGAACAGCCGCAGCTGCTCGACGGTCTCGGTCTCGCCCAGGCGCACGCCCACGCCCAGCAGGCGCACCGGTCGGCTGGCGCGGGCCCAGCCGGTTTCCATCAGGCGCGCATAGGTCGGAATATGTGGCGCATAGCCCACGCACTCGACCGTCGTCTGCTGGAAATCCGAGAATTTGATTTTCACAAACAGCTTGTTGATGAATTTTTCGGCATTCGCGCGCTTGATGCGGCCCAGCAGGTGCTCGTACAGATCGGGCAGCAGGGCCAGGCAGCCGGCCAGGTCGGGCACGTCGGGCGTATAGGTCTCTTCGGTGCTGATCGACTTGCGCTCGCGCGAGACGTTCACTTCGCGGTGGTCGACGCCGCGGCTCAGGTCGTACAAACGCGCGCCGAAGCTGCCGAAGTGTTCCTGCAGCTGGTCCATGCTCCAGCCGCGCAGGTCGGCGCAGGTCTGCAGGCCGAGGCGGTTCATCTTTTCCGCCGTCACCTTGCCCACGCCATGCAGCTTCTTGACCGGCAGCGCCGCGACGAAGGCATCCACCTCGTCGGGGCGCACCAGGAACAGGCCGTCCGGCTTGTTCCAGTCGCTGGCGATCTTGGCCACGAACTTGTTCGGCGCCACGCCGGCCGAGGCGGTGATGCCGACGGTCTCGAAGATGCGGCGCCGGATCTCTTGCGCGATCAACGTCGCGCTGCCCTTGCAGTGCGGCGAATCGGTGACGTCCAGGTAGGCTTCGTCGAGTGACAGCGGCTCGACGATCTCGGTGTAGTCCTGGTAGATCGCCATGATCTGGCGCGAGGCAATCCGGTATTTTTCCATCGCCGGCGGGATCACCAGCAGATCCGGACACAGCTTGATGGCGGTGGCGGTGGCCATCGCCGAATGGATGCCGTAGCGGCGCGCCTCGTAGTTGCAGGTGGCGACCACCCCGCGCTGGTCGGGCCGGCCGCCCACGGCGAGCGGACGGCCGCGCAGCGACGGATCGTCGCGCATCTCGACCGACGCATAGAAGCAATCGCAATCGCAGTGGATGATTTTTCGGACCGGGGCGTTCACGCTGGAGGCCGCCCCGTGTGGGGAGGACTACTGTAATTGCATACAGTATCGTCCGAAATCCCGTTTGACGCAAGCTAGCGCGCCAGGAAGCCGTCCCGGTGCACGTTGGTCATCGCCTGCACCCAGGCCGGGTAAGACGTCGGCAGGCTGCTGGCCGCATCGAGTTCCGCCATGTCTTCGTCGGACAAGGCCAGCGCCAGCGCGCGCAGATTGTCCTGCAGCTGCTCCGGACGACGGGCGCCGACGATCGCGGTGGTGACGCCGGGACGCGCCAGCAGCCAGGCCAGCGCCACCTGGGCCGGCGTGGCCTCGACCCGCACCGCCACCCGCTTGACGGCGTCGATCACGGCGTAGCCGTGCTCCGGCGCGATCGGCGGGAAGTCGATGTGGATGCGGCGCGCCTCCGGATCGCTGCTGCCGGCGCGGTCGAATTTGCCGGACAACAGGCCGCCGGCCAGCGGACTCCAGGCCATCAGGCCCAGTTGCGCGTCCTGCACCTGCGGCAGGATCTCGCGCTCGACGTCGCGCACCGCCAGCGAGTAACAGGCCTGCACCGACACATACGAGGACCAGCCGTGCAGGCTCGACAAGCCGAGCGCCTTGGCGGTCTGCCAGCTCGACAGGTTCGAGCAGCCGATGTAGCGGATCTTCCCGGCGCGCACCGCGTCGTCGAGCGCGCGCAGCGTCTCTTCCATCGGCGTGAGCGCGTCGACGTTATGGATCTGGTACAGGTCGATGTGGTCCGTCTTCAGGCGGCGCAGGCTGGCCTCGAGCGCGCGCGTCAGGTGCAGGCGCGACTGCCCGGCGTCGTTCGGCCCCTTCCCCATCGGCGCGTGGAATTTGGTGGCCAGCACCACCTCTTCGCGCCGGCCGGCCAGGGCCTGCCCCAGCAGGCTTTCGGATTCGCCGTCGGCGTACACATCGGCGGTGTCGATGAAATTGATGCCGGCGTCGAGTGCCGTGCCGACCAGGCGCTCGGTGGCGGCCAGGTCCAGGCCGCCGACCTTGTCGTAGGGCGGCGTCGCCGCTCCCCCGAAGGTCATGGCGCCCAGGCACAGGCGGGAGACGATGATGCCGGAGTTGCCGAGTCGTCGATATTGCATGGTCTTGCTCTCCTGTGAAGTCGATGGGGCCAGTGTAGAATCGGGCAGCGTGGCCCACCATGCTGCGTCCTCCACCGTTCATGCGCGACCGTCCAGACCTGCCTTCCGATCCGCTCTCCGACGTGCTGGCCCTGCTCCAGGTGCGCAGCGGCGCCGCGCTGCGCATGACGGCCGGTGGCCCGTGGGCACTGCGCTTTCCTGCGTATCCCTACCTGAAATTCATCGCCCAGTTGCGCGGCGCCTTGTTCGTCCAGGTCGACGGCGATGCGCATTCCTACCGGCTCGAGGCCGGCGACTGCCTGTTGATGCGCAGCGGCCGGCCATATGTCGCGGCCACCGATCTGGCGCTGCCGGCACGGGATGGCAATGCCCACTTCGCGGCGCTGCACGGCGGCGCCTATGCCTGGGGCGACCCGGGCGCTGCGGACGGGATGGAGATGATCGCCGGCCGCTTCGAGTTCGATGCCTCTCAACGCGACCTGCTGGAGCAGGTAGTGCCGCCCGAGCTGCACATCCGTGCGGATGCGCAGGCCGCGCCGGCGCTGCGCGCGCTGCTGGACTTGTATGGCAAGGAAGCGGGTGCGCCGGACGCGGGCGCGCGCCTGGTGACGGACGGCCTGGCGCGCATCGCCCTGGTGCAGGCCCTGCGCGAACCGGGCGGCGCGCGGCACGGCTGGCTGGCCGCCCTGGCCGACCACAGGATCGGCCCCGCGCTGCGCCTGCTGCACGGCGCGCCCGAACGGCGCTGGAGCGTCGATGAACTGGCGCGCGAAACCGCGATGTCGCGCTCGGCGCTGGCGCTGCGCTTTCGCCAGCTGGTCGGCATGGCGCCGCTGCAGTACCTGCAGGCCTGGCGCATGCGGCTGGCGCGCAAGGCGCTGCACGAAGAAGACACGCCGGTCGCCTCTATCGCCTGGCGCATCGGCTATGCGTCGGAAAGCGCGTTCAGCGCCGCGTTCAAGCGCGCCAGCGGCTGCGCGCCCGGCGTGTACCGGCAAAAAAAACGCGCGGCCGAGACCGCGCGTTCCCCTCATCCTGGCGCCGACGCGCTTACCAGGTGAGCTTCAGGCTGTACTTGCCACTGGTGGCGCCGGTGCCGCCGCTGTAGTAGGTCACGCGCACATAGCGGGTCGAGGCGCTGGTGCCGGTGTTGCTGGAGCTGACGCTGTCCACCGCGCCGACGCCATTCTGGCTGGTGCCCAGCTGCGTGCCCGATGCGTTGTACACGTACAGGTCGTAGTCGGCATTGGAGAGGCCCGGGGTCAGGACCGCGCTCAGCGTCTTACCCGCCGGCAGGTCGACGCGGAAATAATCCGTGTCGGTGGTCGAGCCCAGGTTGCCGTTGACGGTCGTGTTGCCGACCGTGACCAGGTCGGCGGTGGCGATGGTGTTGTTCGCCTCGCTCTCAGCCAGGGTCGTGGCCGCCGTGCCGCCGGTGGTGGCCGCGTTGACCGCCGCGGTGGCGTCCACGATGCCGGTGCCGCAGCCCGAGCAGCTGGCCGGGAAGGCGCGCGCCGTCGATTTCAGTTTCGACTCGATGTCGTCCGGCGTCAGGTTGGCGTTCAGCGCCAGCATCAGCGCCGCCACGCCCGCCACGTGCGGCGTGGCCATCGAGGTGCCCTGGTAGGCCGCATAGCTGTCCGAGGCCGGCGCCGTGGTGCCGGTGTTCAGCGTCGACAGCACGCCATAGGCGCCGTCGCCGCCCGGCGCCGCCACGTCGACCAGAGTGCCGTAGTTGGAGTAGGAAGCGCGCCCGCCGGTGCGGCCGGTGGCCGCCACCGCGATCACGCCCGAGCAGTTGGCGGGGCTGGCGTTGCTGACGTTGACGGCGTCGTTGCCGGCGGCCACCACCACCACCGCGCCGCGCGAACGGGCGCCGTTGATGGCGTTCTGGGTGGTCGCGCCGCAAGCGCCGCCGCCGCCCAGCGACAGGTTCAGCACGCGCGCCTTGTTGGCATTGGCCGGCACGCCCGACACGCTGCCGCCCGACGACCAGGTGATCGCGTCGGCGATGTCCGAGGTGTAGCCGCCGCACTTGCCGAGCACGCGCACCGGAACGATCTTGGCGTTGTAGGCCACGCCCGCCACGCCGGTGCCGTTGTTGGTGCGCGCCGCCACCGTGCCGGCGACGTGGGTGCCGTGCCAGCTCGAGCCCTGGTCGCGGGTCGGCTGGCCGTTGCCGCATTCGCCGGCCACCACGGCGTCGCCCGGATCGCTGGCGTCGCTGTCGCGGCCATTGCCGTCGTTGCCGATGGTGGCGGTGCTGATGAAGTCATAGCCGGCCAACAGCTGGCCCGACAGGTCGGCGTGCGGGCGGTAGCCGGTGTCGATCACCGCCACCACCACGCCGCTGCCGGTCGACTTGTCCCATGCGGTCGGCAGGCGCAGGCCGCCAGCGGTTTCATAGTAGTGCCACTGGTCGGTGTAGCGCGGGTCGGTCGGCGTCGCCATATGGGTCATGATGCGGTCCGGCTCGGCGTACTCGATGGCCGGGTCGCGCGCCATCATCTCGGCGGCCAGCGATTCCACTTCCTTCAGGTGGCGCCGGCGGTCCAGCTTGAACACCTGGGCGCCGGTCGAGATGGCATGGCTTTCCTTGACCGTCATGCCGAACTGCTGGCCGGCGCGGTCGAGCTTTGCCTTGCGGTCGCTGCTCACACTGGCGACCCTGGCCGCGGCGCCGTTGGCGGCGGCCTTCGAGTCGCGGTACTTCACGATGATACGGTCTGTCTCCACGACGAACTGCGGCGCGCCGCCGCCGTCGCCGCCGGCGGCCGCGAGGCTCGCTGCGGAGACCAGCGCCAGCGCGACCGCTGCACACATCTTCAACACGGTTGGATGAGTCGAATGCGTTTGCTTCATGGTTCTTCCTTCTTCAAGGTTTTCCGTCAAGCGAATGGCTCGCTTGTGTCGTTGTAGGACCGGCAGTGCCGGTGCCGTCTCGAGGCGGCGAACTGAGCTTAGCTTGAAGGAAAGAGCCAGCAGGAAGAAATTCCAATCGTTTTCGGCGTGCATACAACGGTTAACTCGGCATATCCGGCAAAAACATGATTTCTTCGGTCAATCGTTAAATATGCAGAATATTTACTGCCACAATAAAGATATTGAACAAGTATGCATTGCGAATATAGTAATTAGCAGATAAATATTCATGTAACACTTCTGATTTTTATCTTATGCACGATGGGCCAAAATGAAAAAAAGGCCGCGCAATGCGCGGCCCTCCGATTCAGGCGAACTGACTGTCAAACGATCAGAAGTTGCCCTTGAACTGCATACCCCACTGGCGCGGCTCGTTGGTGAAGCCGGTCAGGTTGTTGAAGTCGATGGCGCCGGTGATGCGGCGCTGGTCGAGGATGTTGCGGCCGAAGGCAGCGACTTCGTACTTGCCGTTGCCGAAGATGTAGCCGACGCGCACGCCGCCTTCGGTCAGCGGGGCGCCGGTAAACTCGGTGGCCTCGTACAGGAAGAAGTTGATCTTGCTGCGGTACGACCAGTCGGTGAACACGTACAGCTCGCCGTCGCGGAACGGCACGCCGTAGCGGGCGGTCGCGTTGAAGGTCCAGCGCGGCGCCTGCGGCAGCGGGTTGCCGTCGATGACGACGCGGCCGACGGCGTTCAGCGGGTCGGTGATGGTGCACTGGGCGCACTTGTTGACCGACAGGCTGCCGTCGCGGATCTGCGTGTAGTTGTAGCTGGCGCCGGCGCTCACGCGCAGGGCGGTGCTGACGGCGGCTTCGAAGTCGAACTCGGCGCCCTTGCCCTTGGTCTTGTCGGCGTTGATCAGGCGGTTGACGTTCGAGTTGCCACCCACCACGGTCAGCTGCTGGTCTTCGATCGTGTAGTCATAGATCGAGAACGAGGTGCGGGCGCGGCGGTCGAACAGGTCGGCTTTCACGCCCAGCTCGAACGACTTGATGGTTTCCGAATCGGCGACCGTGATCGGCACTTCGGCCGAGGCGGCGGCGATGCTCGGCGCGCGGAAGCCCGTGGCGGCGCGGCCGTAGACGTTCACGGTCGGGGTCAGCTTGTAGGTGGCCGACACGTCCCAGTTGACCTTGTCCTTGCTTTCTTCCACCGACGACGGGCCGATCTGGACGACGTTGTCCGCCTCGATGGTGCGGAAGTCCTTCTTGTCCTTGGTGTAGCGCAGGCCGCCGCGGATGGTCCAGTCCGGGGTCAGGTCGTAGCTTGCCGATGCGAAGGCGGCCCAGGCTTCGTTCTTCTGGTTCGAGCGCAGGCGCGAGGTGCGCGCATAGGTGGTGCTGTTGAAGTTGTCGCTGCCGCCGGTGACGTCTTCGTCGAAGAAGTACAGGCCGGCCTGCCAGTTGAACGGGCCGGCGTAGGCCGACTCGATGCGGAATTCCTGGGTGTACTGGTCCAGGTTCTCGATATAGCCATTGGTCTCGACCTGGAACGGGATGAAGCCCGGACCGGCCGGGGTGCCGCCGTCGATGTCGCCGCGGCTCGAGTAGTCGACGATGTGCTCGTAACCGGTGATCGAGTGCAGCTTGTAGTTGCCCAGGTCCCACTGCAGGCGCAGGTTGATGCCGTTGGTCTTGAGGCTCTGGAAGTTCTGGGCGTTGGTGACGATGTCGTCCAGGTCGGTGCCGTCGGCGAAGGTATTGCTGCCCTTCTTGATCAGGTTGGCGCGGAACAGGCGTGCGCTGCCGTTGGTCTGGCGCTGGTGGAAGCCCAGCAGGCCGCTGAAGCCGTCCTTGCTGTACAAGAACTGGACGCGTTCGGCGTGCTCGTTGTAGCCGTCGAGCTCACCGCGCTTCTGGGTCTTGGCGACGTCGCTGAAGTTGTTGACGTAGTCGTCGCGGTGCTGGCCGACGGCCGACACACGCATCGCCACATTGGTCGACAGCGGCACGTTGACGGCGCCTTCGGCGTTCATCGTGTAGTGCGAGGCGGCCGACAGGTTGTAGTAGCCCTCGACCTTCTTCAGGTTCGGCTTCTCGGATTCGAATTTCACGACGCCGGCCGGGGTGTTGCGGCCGAACAGGGTGCCCTGCGGGCCGCGCAGCACTTCGACGCTGGCCAGGTCGAAGATCGGGAAGCCCTTCAGGATCGGATTCTCCTGCACGATGTCGTCATACACGAGCGAGACCGGCTGCGAGGCGAAGGTGTTGAAGTCGGTGTTGCCGTAGCCGCGGATATAGAAGCGCGGGAAGGTACGGCCGTTCGACGATTCCACGTTCAGGCTCGGCACCTTGCCGGCCAGCAAACGGATATCGTCGCCGCCGGAGACCAGCACATCCAGCTTGTCGCCCTTGAGGGCGGTGACGGAGACCGGCACGTCGCGGATGTTCTCGGTACGGCGCTGGGCCGTCACGGTCACGGATTGCAGTTGGAGGGACTGGTTGGACTCGGTCGTCTGGGCGAACGCCGGTGCGATCGGCAACGCGGCGGACAGCGCCAGCATTGCGCCATGCGCGCGGATAACGCGCTTGTGCATCTTGGACATCTTGGTCATGGAGTGTTTCCTGGTGATTAAAAAAAGAACCGATGTCCCCGTTCCTCTTCTTATGGACGCTACCCCCGCCGGGTGCGCGAGCGGATATGACCCGCCCTCGGCAGCGCGCATCTGGGGCGCACACATCTTTGCGATGTTTTTAAGGTTGCCGACTTGTCAAAGGCGGTATTGTCCGTGATGGGTATGTGCGACGGCAAGTAAATATCGCGTGTGTCGCCTCGATTACAACACATGCAGATGTGCCGGTTCGGACTCCGCCTTCCGCCTCATCCACCATGGGTCGAAAAAGGTTTTTGAATTTTTTTCGAAAAACCCTTGCAGACCTTGAAAGCCAACCTCTATAATTCGGGCCTCTTCGGACGCAATGACAAGCGTCAGATAGAAACCACCGAGATGGGCGCTTAGCTCAGTTGGTAGAGCGGATCCCTTACAAGGATTAGGTCGGGAGTTCGAGCCTCTCAGCGCCCACCAAGCATCTCGATGGTTGATCGAAGGTACGATCAGAGTAAACGGAGCGGTAGTTCAGTTGGTTAGAATACCGGCCTGTCACGCCGGGGGTCGCGGGTTCGAGCCCCGTCCGCTCCGCCAGCATCAAGGAAGAAGGGTCCGATTCGTCGGACCCTTTTTCTTTTTCCGCTTCCGTTTTATCTCCCGCGCCTGTTCATGCGCGGCGCCGCACCGGATCCCCGACTTCCACCCGATCGCGTCCCGCGCGCTTGGCCGCATACAGCGCATGGTCGGCGCGCGCCAGCGCCGCGCTCAGGTCTTCGTTCGGATCGAGCACCACCACGCCGACACTGACCGTCATCGTGTAGCTCGGCCCGCTGGTGATCACGGTGGCCGCGCGTACCGCCCGGCGCAGGCGCTGTGCCGCCTGCACCGCGGCGTCGATGTCGACGCCGGGCAGCATCATCGCGAATTCCTCGCCGCCCAGGCGGCCGATGGTCTCGTGCTCGCGCATCACGTCGCGCGCGGTGCGGGCGAACACCTTGAGGGCATCGTCGCCGCTGGCATGTCCCCAGCGGTCGTTGATCTGCTTGAAGTGGTCGATGTCGATCATCATCAGCGCCAGCGGATGGCGCTGGCGCTGGGCCGCCAGGCGCGCGCGCTCGGCGCGCTCCAGGAAGGCATGGCGGTTGGGCAGGCCGGTCAGACAATCGGTCGAGGCCAGTTTGGCCATGCGCGCGTCGTCCTTCTGCTTGCACAGCAAGAGGAAACCGAAGCCGTTGACGATCATGAGCATGTAGCCGGCGAGATAGGCGGCTTCACGCGCGTGCACATGGTCGAACGCCCCCTTGCCCAGCAGGGCCGAGCCGGCCCACAGTGCGACCGCGACGGCGAACAGCGCATCGTTGATGCCGATGATCCGCTGCAACAGCGACGCATGGCGCCGGCGCAGCAGCACCCAGGCCATGGCGGCCGCGAACAGCGCCACCACGCCCGCCACCAGCGCGCTGAGCTCGGCATGGCTGGCGCCGTGGATGCCGGCGGCGAGCACCACGGTGGACGACAGCACGGCAACCGGCAATACGATCCGGCCCCAGCGCGTGAATCCGAAGAACACGCAATAGGCGGCCATTTCGAGCGACACCGCGAGGATCCAGCCGATGCCTTCCAGGCCGCCCAGGAACGGCAAGTCCAGCATGGGGCGGGCCCAGCCGGCCAACTGGCTCAGGCCCATGCCCAGGCGCGCCCACATCCACAGCTGCAAACCCGGGTTGCGGTCGGCGCCGTGGGTATATCCTGCCATCAGGATCGCAAAGCCGACGTTACCGATCCCGAGCGCAAGAAGGAAAGTCTGTATATCGATCACTGCCTGTCCTCTTCGGAACGTTGGCGGGGCCACGCGCGACGGCTCGCGCAGCACATAACATCGCAGCAACTAATGTTGCCTTAAAGAATTTATGTTACACGCTTTCCGATATCACGGCGCGCACGTTTGGTAGATGTATGGACAAATGCCACACTGTTGTGCGCGGCTGACGCTTTTTGATGCGTAGCAGCATCCAATCACGGATAATCAAACAGACAACACACCGCACCACGCCGGAGCACTACGTGATTTTTCGTTTCCTCAAGCCCCCTCGGATGTCGCCGCGCCTGCACCGGCTGAAGAGTTCTTCCCTGTTCAGTGCACTGACGCCGCTGGAATTGAAGATTGTCGATGGATTGCTGCATGAGCGCCGCTATCTAAAGGATGAGATCGTTTTCGACGAAGGAGAGGAAGGCCAGGCGCTGTATCTCCTGATGAGCGGCCGGGTGCGCATCAGCCGCCTGCACGAGGGCATGACCCAGGTGGTGGCCGAACTGGAGCCGGGTGGCTTCTTCGGCGACCTGGCCCTGCTCGACAACTCGCCGCGCAATGCGCAGGCGCGCGCGCTCGAGCCATGCGAGGTGGCGGTGTTCTTCCGCGCCGACTTCCTGGGCCTGATGGAAACCGACGCCGTCCTCGGCTACAAGATCTCGCTGGCGCTGGCGCGCCACATTGGCCTGCGCCTGCGCGAATGGATGGGCACCGGCCGGCCGCAGCTGGAAGCGCTATGAGTCCGGTGCCGGGCATCGTCAACGGCCCCGAGCGCGCCGGTCCCGTGGTCTGGACCGGGATCGTCGCCGCCACCTGCCTGCTGCTGCTGGTGGTCCAGCAACTGCTGTGGCTATTCCTGCCCTTCATCTTCGGCACCGTGCTCTATTACGTCCTGCTGGGACCGATGCAGCGCATGGTGCGCTCGGGCTTCAGCCGCAACGCCGCCGCGGTCTGGGTCTGCGCCCTGTTCTTCACGCTGGCCGCGCTGGCGCTGGCGGCGGCCCTGAGCTGGAGCGACGGACCGGAAGAAGACTCGTGGGAAGCGACCATCGGCCTGTACCTGGATGGCGGCGTGGCGTTTGTCCGCAACTCGCTGGCCATGCTCGAGACGCGCTTCCCCATCCTGGCCGGGATGCGGCTGACTTCGACCGTCGACATGGCCTTCACCACCTATACCAATGACTTCGCCCAGAACCACCTGGGCGACATCGTGGTCGGCGTCATGACCTGGGTGCCGTCGCTGCTGCTGGCGCCCTTCCTTACCTTCTTCCTGCTGCGCGACGGCGTGCGCTTCAAGAAGTTCTTGGCGCGGGCGGTGCCGAATGCCTACTTCGAGCGTGCGCTCTATCTGCTGCACGAGGTCGACCAGACCGCGCGCCGCTATTTCGAGGGGCTGCTCAAGCTGACCGTGCTCGACACGCTGGTGCTGGCGCTGGGGCTGTGGGTGATCGGGGTGTCGTCGCCGTTGTTGCTCGGCTTGATCTCGGCGGTGCTGGCCTGGGTGCCGTTCGTCGGCTCGATCGCCGGCTGCGTGCTGGTAGTGATCGTCGCTTCGACCGATGCGCCGGGCAATCCGCTGATGGCTTACGGGGCGATCGGGGTATTCGTGCTGGTGCGGCTGCTGGACGATTTCCTGTTCATGCCGCTGACGCTGGGACGCAGCCTGCATATCCACCCGCTGGTCACGGTGCTGATGATTTTTATTGGGGGCATGCTGGCGGGCGTGGTGGGGTTGATGCTGGTGCTTCCGCTGCTGGGGGTCGTCATGGTGATCGGCGAGACGTTGGGAACGCTGGTGACCAATCCGCGGCTGCGGGCAAGACATCGGTATGCGCGGGCCTTGCGGACCAGGCAGGCCAGCGTGGACCTGGACATTGCGCGCGAACGGCGTGGCGCGCCGACACCCAATTCCAAGCCATAAGAGCTAGATCAGGCCAATCGCATTGCGCAATATTTGGCACATCTGAGGTAGACCCTGCTGTTCAAGCGTCGCAATATAGTCTTCAGGTGATTTCGGTGGTTTTCTTAATTTCATCCGACATGCCTTCATGATGCTCAGAATGCCTATCTTGTCCAAGTCATATTGCGCGATAAGAAAATCATCAGGATGCAAAATCTCGACTGCATGTCGAGAAACCGCTTCGTCAGGAAAATCTTTAAGATTGAACGTAACGATAGCGTCCGCATGGCCAACGATCGCGGCAGCTAAAACATGTCGATCGTTAATATCAGGCAACTCCAGCGTTGGAATCAGGTATTCATAGTCCAGGACAATGGCATCCTCGACTGCGGCATTCATGAGCGATGCTGTATGCAACAGCTTTTCCTTGCTCAGATCCGGACGTTTCTCGATCAAATTGCGAATCCACTCATCCTGTATCTCAGCTGTCCAACGCGCACGATAAACCCCTTCAGCACCCAGGGCCATCAGGATATCCCTGAGGGGCGCGGGATAAAGAACGCATGCATCCAAAACAGCCGTGTACCGGAGGTTTCCTGCCATTAATACCCCAAATCCAGCTCTTGAGCTTGATCAACTAGTTCTTGAAGCGCTGACTGAGCGGTTTTCTCTCGCTGCTCTTTATATGCGACCACATCCTCAAATTTGATACGGCGATGCGTCCCGACTTTATGATGAGGAATCTTGCCATCATCCAACATCTTGACTAGATAGGGACGAGATACATTCAAGAACATCGCTGCCTCCTGAGTAGTAACATAAAGCTCCTTGGGCATGATAGCAACTGCATTGCCTTGGGCAAGTGAACCTAGCATGTCTGCAAACAAGCGAAGCACTTTCGGGGGCAATTTTAGAATTGGAGAGTCTTCGATACGCTCTACCCCATCTTCCAAAATTGCGATATTAACCGCTCGAGAGTGGTCAAGAGCACTGACGATGCACCGTTGCGCGGCTTTCGCAAGCTCGACATCTTCCTTACTTTCCAAGCGATCAATCATTTCAGACATCATTTGCTCCTGGTGTTTTAAGGGAGTGTGTTCTTGCACGCCTGGCACGGCAGCGGCAGACTTCGCTGCCGCTGCCGTGCCAGGCTACTCCCAAATTCATTGTAAACGAATTCTACGAAACAAACGAAATAAACGCAACAACGTGATTGAGCCCTGGATCGTGGGTTGATACTCCTCACACTCATTACGACTGCATTCCATGGACGAAAAAAAACCGGGAGTCTAGTCCCGGTTTCGATCGGTATCACACCGTTATTTTCGTCCTGCCGCTTTCGGCTTGGACTTGATGGTCGACAGGATCGACGGCTTGACCTTCGAGGGAGGCGCCGTGAATGGCGTTCCCGCCGACGCGCGGTCATTGCGACGTTCGCCACGCTGGCCGCCAGGGCCCGCAGCCCGCTTCGGCACCACCTCGATCGTGCGCCCCTTCGGCGGCGCACCGGCCGGACGACGCTCCTCGCGCCCCGCGCCCGGCAACTCGCCGCCCGGCGGCGGAATCAAGTGCCGCTCGCCATTGCCGATCAAGTCCGAACGTCCCATGCGCTTGAGGCCCTCGCGCAGGATCGGCCAGTTCTCCGGATCGTAATAGCGCAGGAAGGCCTTGTGCAGCTTGCGCGTCTTGCCGCTCTTGGCGGTCTCGACGATCTCCGAATCCTCGGTGACCTTGGCCAGCGGGTTCTTGCGCGAGTGGTACATCGTGGTCGCCATCGCCATCGGCGTCGGCGTGAAGGTCTGCACCTGGTCCAGCTTGAAGTTGTTCTTCTTCAGCCACAGCGCCAGGTTCAGCATGTCCTCGTCGGTCGAACCGGGGTGGGCCGCGATGAAGTAGGGGATCAGGTACTGCTTCTTGCCCGCTTCGAGCGAATACTTGTCGAACAGGCGCTTGAACTCGTCATAGGCGCCGATGCCCGGCTTCATCATCTTCGACAGCGTGCCCTGCTCGGTGTGCTCCGGCGCGATCTTCAAGAGGCCGCCCACGTGGTGGGTCACCAGCTCTTTCACGTACTCGGGCGAGCGCACCGCCAGGTCGTAGCGCAGGCCGGAACCGATCAGGATCTTCTTGATGCCGGGGATCGCGCGCGCCTTGCGGTACAGCGAGATCAGCTTGCTGTGGTCGGTGCCCAGGTTGGAGCAGATCGACGGATACACGCACGACAGGCGGCGGCAGGTTTCCTCGATCTTCTTGTCCTTGCAGGCCAGGCGGTACATGTTCGCCGTCGGGCCGCCCAGGTCGGTGATGGTGCCGGCGAAGTTCTTGGTCGTGTCGCGGATCAGCTCGATCTCGCGCAGGATCGACGGCTCCGAGCGGCTCTGGATGATGCGGCCCTCGTGCTCGGTGATCGAGCAGAAGGTGCAGCCGCCGAAGCAGCCGCGCATGATGTTGACCGAATAACGGATCATTTCCCAGGCCGGGATGTGGGCCTTGCCATAGCTCGGGTGCGGCGCGCGCGCGTATGGCAGGTCGTAGACGTTGTCCATCTCGTCCATGGCCAGCGGCAGCGGCGGCGGATTGAGCCAGACGTCGCGGTCGCCGTGGCCCTGCACCAGCGCCCGCGCATTGCCCGGGTTCGATTCCAGGTGGAACACGCGCGAAGCGTGCGCATACATCACCGGATCCTCGCTCACGGTCTCGAACGACGGGAGACGCACCACGGTCTTGGCCGCCTTTTCGCGGGCCGCGGCCTGGCGCTGTTCGCGCGTCATGATGACCACCGGCTTGACTTCCGGCTCCGGCGCGGCGTTGTCCAGCGCGCAGGTCTTCGGGTCTTCCAGTGCCATCGCGTACGGATTCGGCTGCTTGTCGATGCGACCCGGCACGTCCACGCGGGTGGAGTTGTGCACCGACCACTCTTCGTCCGGCAGCCAGCCCTGCGGCACCAGGAAGGCGGTGCCGCGCAGGTCGCGGATGGTCTTGATGTTTTCGCCGGCCGCGATGCGGCGCGTGACGTCGACCAGGGCCCGTTCGGCATTGCCGAAGATGACCAGGTCGGCCTTCGACTCGAACAGCACCGAGCGGCGCACTTTATCGGACCAGTAATCGTAGTGGGCGATGCGGCGCAGCGAGGCTTCGATGCTGCCGGCGATCACCGGCACGCCGGGGAAGGCTTCGCGCGCGCGCTGGCAATACACGGTCACGGCGCGGTCGGGGCGCTTGTTCGGTTCGGCGTTGGGCGTATAGGCGTCGTCGGAACGGATCTTGCGGTCGGCCGTATAGCGGTTGACCATCGAGTCCATATTGCCGGCGGTGATGCCCCAGTACAGATTGGGTTTACCCAGCGCACGGAACGGCTCGACCGAGGTCCAGTCGGGCTGGCTGATGATGCCGACGCGGTAGCCCTGCGCCTCGAGCAGGCGGCCGACCAGGGCCATGCCGAAGCTCGGGTGGTCGATGTAGGCGTCGCCCGTGATCAGGATGATGTCGCACGAATCCCAGCCCAATTTGTCCATTTCGGCACGGGACATCGGGAGAAAAGGTGCGGCAGCGGCGCGGCTGGAGCGCTTGGCGACCGTCGCAAAGAGATTGGCTGGGGAGTTCATTGGCCGGCATTGTACCGGAAAACCATTTTTGGGGCATCGGACTGCCCCGAAAAATGGCTTAAAATCAATGACTTGTGGCGTGGATGCCTACGTCAGATGCCCATGTTCGACAGGATTTGCCCCAGTTCGCGCAGGCCGGACTCGACGCGCGGGTGGCGGGCGGCGAAGCGCGCCGCCAGTTCCTGGGTGCGCGAACCCAGGCCATAGGTGTTGGCGTCGAGCTGCTGCTCGGCGCGGCGCTCCAGCACTTTCTCGATATCGCCATCGAGCTGGCGCAGCAGCGTTTCCAGTTCTACGTCGGTGTCGCCCGTCTCTTGCAGTTCGCGGTGCAGGGCTTTCAGGCGTGCCTTCAGGTCGGCATCGTGTTCGGATTGCATCGTGTTCTCCGGTGTTGGCTCGATTTCATTGTAAGCCATGGGGGGCGGGAGCAGGAACACGGCTGTACGCACTGGTGGTCTGCAATGAACTTGGGCTCCCGCCTTCGCGGGAGCCCAAGTTTCTCAGCCAACCGCCACGCCGGTCATGTCACCACGACCGGCGCACACCAGCATCACTCGCCGGTCAAACCACGACGCTCCAGCAGCGGCTTGATGTCCGCATCCTTGCCGCGGAAGTTGCGGTACATCTGCATCGCATCCAGCGTGCCGCCGCGCGACAGCAGGGTCTTGCGGAAGTGGTCGCCGTTCTTGCGGGTCAGGCCGCCGTTGGCCTTGAACCATTCGACGGTGTCGGCGTCCAGCTTCTCGGCCCACAGGTAGCCGTAGTAGCCAGCCGAGTAGCCGCCCGAGAAGGTGTGCGAGAAGTAGGTGCTGCGGTAACGTGGCGGCACCAGGGCGAAGTCGACGCCGGCCTTCTTGAGCGCTTCAGCCTCGAAGGCCAGCACGTCCTGCGGGATCTGGTTCGGGGCCAGCTGGTGCCAGGCCTGGTCCAGCAGCGCCGCGGCCAGGTACTCGGTGGTGCGGAAGCCTTCGTTGAACTGGCTTGATGCCTGGACCTTGTCCAGCAATTCTTTCGGCATCGGCTCGCCGGTCTGGTAGTGCTTGGCGTAGTTGGCCAGCACTTCGGGCCAGGCCATCCACATCTCGTTCACCTGCGACGGGAACTCGACGTAGTCGCGCGGCACGCGCGAACCCGAGAAGCGCGGGTACTGCACGCTTGAAAACATGCCGTGCAGCGCGTGGCCGAACTCGTGGAAGGTGGTGCGCACTTCGTCGTAGGTCAGCAGGGTCGGCTCGCCGGCGGCCGGCTTGGCCACGTTCAGGTTGTTGGCGATGACCGGCTTGGTGCCCAGCAGCTTGCTCTGCGGGACCCAGGCGTTGGCCCAGGCGCCGCCGCGCTTGTTCGAGCGCGCGTACGGGTCGAAGGTGAAGATCGCCAGCTGCTTGCCGTCGACGTCGAACACGTCGAACATGCGCACGTCTTCGTTATAGCCCGGCAGGTCCTTGCGTTCCTTGAAGGTCAGGCCGAATTCCTTGTTGGCGGCGAAGAACACGCCGTCCACCAGCACGCGATTCAGTTCGAAGTACGGGCGCAGCTGGCCGGCGTCGAAGGCGTAGCGCTGGGCGCGCACCTTGTCGCTGTAGAAGGCCCAGTCATGCGCGGCGGCCTTGAAGCCACCCTTCTCGGCATCGATCACCTTCTGGATGTCGGCCGCCTCTTTCCTGGCGTTGTTGACGGCAGGCGTGGCCAGTTCGCCCAGCAGGGCGTTGACGGCGTCGGTGGTCTTCGCGGTCTGCTCTTCCAGGTTGTAGGCGGCGTGGTTCGGGTAGCCCAGCAGCACGGCGCGTTCGGCGCGCAGCTTCGCGATCTGCAGCACGATCTGGCGGGTGTCGAACTCGCCGCCGCGGCTGCCGCGCGCCATCGAGGCCGACAGCAGCTTGGCGCGGGTGTCGCGGTGGGTCAATACCGACAGGGCGGCCTGCTGGGTGGTGTTCACCACCGGGATCACGAACTTGCCGTCCAGGCCGCGTTTTTTACCTTCCGCGGCGGCGGCGTCGATCGCCTTGTCGCTCATGCCGGCCAGCTCTTCGCGGGTGTCGACCACCAGCGCCGAGGCATTGGCTTCCTTCAGCGTGTTCTGGGCGAACTGGGTCTGCAGGGCGGCCAGCTTGCTGTTGTATTCCTTGAGCTTGACCTTGTCGGCTTCGGAGAGCTTGGCGCCGGCGCGCTCGAAGTCGTTGTTGTAGCGGTCCAGCAGGTAGGCCGATTCAGGGTCGAGCTTCAGGCTGTCGCGCTTGTTGTACAGGGTGTTGATGCGCTGGTACAGCTTGGCGTTCAGGCGGATCGCGTCGCTGTGCTGCGACAGCTTCGGCGCCATCTCGCGGCCCAGGGCGATCAGGGTGTCGTTGGTGTAGGAGCCCGACAGGGTGCCGAAGGCGGTGCTCACGCGCGCCAGCATGCGGCCGGCGCGTTCCATCGCGACGATGGTGTTCTCGAACGTTGGCGCGGCCTTGTTGTTGGCGATCTTATCGATCTCGGCGGCGTGCTGGCGCATCGCTTCTTCGTAGGCCGGCGCGAAGTGCTCGTTGCGGATCTTGTCCCAGGCCGGGTAGTTGAACGGCAGCGAGCTCTCTTTTGCGAACGGGTTCGAGGCGTCGAACTTGGCCGACGCCGTCACTGGCGCGCCGGCTTGGGCTGCGGGCGCCGCGTGGGCGATGTTCAGGACGGCTGCGCTCACGGCGGCGGCCAGCAGGAAGTGGGTACGTTTCATATTATTTGCTTCTCGTTGTGAAGATGGTGCGGAAGGAAGCCGGCGCGGGGCCGGCCTCCCTCACGTCAATTCAGGCCGCGGCGTTCCAGCAGCGGCTCGATGACCGGGTCACGGCCGCGGAAGTCGCGGTACATCTCGACCGCGTCCATGGTGCCGCCCTTCGACAGCACCTTCTGGCGGAACACGTCGCCGTTCTTGCGCAGCAGGCCGCCGTTTTCCTTGAACCACTCGCCGGCATCGGCGTCCAGGCGTTCGGCCCACAGGTAGCTGTAGTAGCCGGCCGAGTAGCCGCCGCCCATGGCGTGCGAGAAGTAGGTGCTGCGATAGCGCGGCGGCACCGGCGCGAAGTCCAGGCCGGCGTCCTTCAATGCCTGCTTCTCGAACGCGATCACGTCGCTCGGCATCTGCTTGGAGCCCAGCTGGTGCCATTTCTGGTCCAGCACCGCAGCCGCCAGGTACTCGGTGGTGCGGTAGCCTTCGTTGAAGCGCTGGGCGGCGCGCAGCTTGTCCAGCAGCTCTTTCGGCATCGGCGCGCCGGTCTGGTAGTGCTTGGCGTAGCTGGAGAGGACCTCAGGCCAGGCCATCCACATCTCGTAGACCTGCGACGGCAGCTCGACGTAGTCGCGCGGCACGTTGGTGCCCGAGAAGCGCGGGTACTTCACCTTCGAGAACCAGCCATGGGTGGCGTGGCCCAGTTCGTGGAAGGTGGTGCGCACTTCGTCCCAGGTGAGCAGGGTCGGTTCGCCGGCGGCCGGCTTGGTCAGGTTCAGGTTGTTGGTGATGACCGGCTTCTGGTTCAGCAGGAAGCTCTGGTCGACCAGGGAGCTCATCCAGGCGCCGCCGCGCTTGTTCGAACGCGCATACGGGTCGATCACGAAGATCGCCAGGTGCTCGCCGTTTTCCTCGAACACGTCGTACACGCGCACGTCCGGGTCATAGGTTGGCAGGTCGGTGCGCTGCTTGAAGGTGATGCCCCACAGCTGGTTGGCAGCGAAGAAGGCGCCCTTTTCCAGCACGTTGTTGAACTCAAAATATGGCTTGAGCTGGTTGGCATCGAAGGCGTACTTGGCGGTGCGCACCTTGTCGCTGTAATAGCTCCAGTCCTGGGCGCCGACCTGGAAGCCGCCCTTTTCTGCATCGATCACCTGCTGGATCTCGGCGGCTTCCTTCTTCGCGTTGCGCACGGCCGGCGCGGTCAGGTCGCCCAGCAGCTTGTTGACCGAGGCGGTGTCCTTGGCGGTCTGGTCTTCCAGCGAATAGGCGGCGTAGCTGTCATAGCCCAGCAGTTCGGCGCGCTCGGCGCGCAGCTTGGCCAGCTGCAGCACGACGTTGCGGTTGTCGAACTCGCCGCCGCGGGCGCCGCGGATCATCGAGGTGTTGAGCAGCTTCTCGCGGGTGCCACGGACGCTCAGCTGCGCCATCGCCGGCTGCTGGGTGGTGTTCACCACCGGGATCACGAACTTACCGTCCAGGCCGCGCTTCTTCGCTTCCACGGCGGCCGCTTCGATCGCTTTTTCCGGCAGGCCGGCCAGCTCTTCGCGGGTATCGACCACGAAGGCCGACGCGTTCACTTCACGCAGCACGTTCTGGCTGAATTGGGTCTGCAGCGCGGCCAGTTGGGCGTTGTAGCCCTTCAGCTTGGCCTTGTCGGCATCGGACAGGTTGGCGCCCGAGCGCACGAAGTCCTTGTAGTAGCGCTCGAGCAGGAATTTCGATTCCGCGTCCAGGCCCAGCGAGTCGCGCTTGTCGTGCAGGGTCTTGATGCGCGCGAACAGCTTCGGATTCAGGCGGATCGCATCGCCATGGGCCGCGAATTTCGGCGCCAGGTCTTTTTGCAGCGCCTGCAGGGTGTCATTGGTGTACGAACCGGTCAGCGTGTAGAACGCCGAGCGCACGCGCGTCAGCAGTGCGCCCGAACGCTCCATCGCCACGATCGTGTTGTCGAACGTCGGCGCGGCCTTGTTGTCGGCGATCTTCACGATTTCAGCCGCTTCCAGGCGCATGCCTTCGGCGAAGGCCGGCGCGAAGTGCTCGTTCCTGATCTTGTCGAAGGCCGGATAGCCGTATTGCAGGGTGCTCGGCTTGGCGAACGGGTTCGAGGCCTCCAGGGCGGCAGCCGCCGGTTGGGCGAAGGAGAAGGTGGCCATGGCGACGCTGGCTGCGATCAGCAGCAGTTGTGGACGGTTCATAGTGTCTCTTGTGCGTTGGGGGAAAGGTAGTGCGAATAGCACACCGCCCTCCTTCACTGCTTGTGGCAGCGAAGGAGGGCGGCGCGATATCAGTTTGCGGCAGGCTTGGTCTCGACCAGGCCGCGACGCTCGAGCAGCGGTCCGATTTCCGGATCGCGGCCGCGGAAGTCGCGGAACAGGTCCATCGCTTCGGCCGTGCCGCCGCGCGACAGCAGGGTCTTGCGGAAGTGATCGCCGTTCTTGCGGGTCAGGCCGCCGCTTTCGGTAAACCACTTGACGGTCTCGGCGTCGAGACGCTCGCTCCACAGGTAGGCGTAGTAGCCGGCCGAATAGCCGCCGCCCATCGAGTGCGAGAAGTAACCGGTGCGGTAGCGCGGCGGCACTGGCGGATAGGCCACGCCGGCGTCCTGCAGCGCCTTGGCTTCGAACGACAGCACGTCCGTCGGCACCTGGCTCGGGGTCAGCTGGTGCCAGCGCTGGTCGAGCAGCGCCGCGGCCAGGTACTCGGTGGTGCGGTAGCCCTGGGCGAACTTCTTCGAGGCGACCACCTTGTCCAGCAGCTCTTTGGGCATCGGCGCGCCGGTCTGATAGTGCTTGGCGTAGTTGGCGAGGACCTCGGGATAGGTCACCCACATCTCGTTGACCTGCGACGGATACTCGACGAAGTCGCGCGGCACGTTGGTGCCCGAGAACTTCGGATATTTCACGTCCGAGAACATGCCGTGCAGCGCGTGGCCGAACTCGTGGAAGGTGGTGACCACTTCATCGTAGGTCAGCAGGGTCGGTTCGCCGGCCGCTGGCTTGGGGATGTTCAGGTGGTTGCCGATCACCGGCTTGTGGCCCAGCAGGTGCGACTGCGAGACGTATTCGTTCATCCAGGCGCCACCCTGCTTGTTGCCGCGTGCATAGGGGTCGAAGATGAAGATCGCCAGCGGCTTGCCGTCGACGTCGAAGATGTCGTACACGGTCACGTCCGGGTTGTACACCGGCAGATCCTTGCGCTGCTTGAAGGTGATGCCGAATTCCTTGGTGGCGGCGAAGAACACGCCGTCGACCAGCACGCGATTCAATTCGAAGTAAGGGCGCAGCTGGCCCTCGTCGAAGTTGAAGGTCGCGGCGCGCACCTTGTCCTGGTACATCGGCCAGTCCCAGGCCGCGACCTGGTACTTGCCGCCCTCTTTGTCGATGACCTTCTGGATCTCGGCCGCTTCCTTCCTGGCGTTGTTGACCGCCGGCGCGGCCAGGTCGCCCAGCAGCTTGTTGACGGCGGCCGGGTTGCGCGCGGTTTCCAGTTCCTGCGAATAGGCCGCGAAGTTCGGGTAACCCAGCAGCACGGCGCGCTCGGCGCGCAGCTTGACCAGACGCAGCACCTGCTTGGTGGTGTCGAACTGGCCGCCATGGGTGCCGCGCTCCAGCGACGCCTTCATCAGGCGCTCGCGGGTGGCGCGGTCGGTCAAAAACGACAGGGCCGGCTGGCTCGAGGTATTCACGATCGGGATCGCGAACTTGCCCTTGTGGCCGCGCTTGGCCGCTTCGTCGGCGGCGGCGCTGATCTGCGCGTCGCTCATGCCGGCCAGCTCGGCGCGGGTGTTCACGATCAGGGCGGCGGCGTTGGCGCCTTTCAGCACGCGCTGCTGGAAGTCCGATTGCAGCGAGGCGATCTCGCCGTTGAATTTCTTCAGCTTGGCCTGGTCGGCCTTCGACAGGTTGGCGCCGGCGCGCACGAATTCCTTGTAATAGCGTTCCAGCAGGTGGACCGACTCGGCGTCCAGGCCCAGCGACTCGCGCTTGTCGTGCAGCGCTTTCACGCGCGCGAACAGTTTTGGATTCAGGTGGATCGCGTCCGAGTGGGCCGCCAGCTTGGGCGACATCTCGCGGTCGACCGCGTCCAGCGTGTCGTTGGTGTTGGCGCCCTGCAGGTTCGAGAAGGTCGCGTACACGCGCGCCAGCAGCTGGCCGGAACGCTCCAGCGCGACGATCGTGTTGTCGAAAGTCGGCGCGGCCTTGTCGTTGGCGATCGCCTCGACTTCGCGCAGTTCTTCGCGCATGCCGGCATTGAAGGCGGGCAGGAAGTGCGCGTCCTTGATCTTGTCGAAGGCCGGGTAGTTCAGCGGCAGGCTGCTGGGCTGGGCGAAGGGGTTGGCGGCGTCGAGGACGGGAGCGGCAATGGCTGCATGTGCCAGCGCGACGCTGGCAGCCACGATGAGCAGTTTTGGACGGATCATGAGGTCTTTCGCGAACACTAGGGAAGGTGAGGCCGAGGCTGGCTCGACAGCAGTGCGCTAAAGATCATAGCAGGCTTGCAAGGCCACCGTAACAATTAAAAAGTATTGCAATGTATCAGTGGCGAGCGCCTGTGTTTACGGCGTAAACACATCGTCGGATGCAGAAAACGACCGTTCAATAATGCGGGGGACGTTCGTTGAGGGGCGCCTGGCCGGCGTCGCGCAGGGTGCGCACATGGTCGGCCAGCTTGGCGACCATCGCCTCGAGCTGGTCGATGCGGCGTTCCTGGCGGTAGATGGTCTTGTTCAGCTCGTCCAGCAAGTCTTCCTGCTGGGCGAGCTTGATCTCGAGACTGATGAAACGGTCTTCCTGGGTCATGGCGGCGGCATCCTGCGTAAAACCGGCATTATGCCAGCCGGGCCGCCCAGGGCGCCCGGCGCGCGGACGTCAACCTTGCCAGGGCACGAAATCGAGACCCTTGCCGACCACGTCGATCACCAGGGCCTGGTTTTCCGGGCTTTCTGCGAAGTCGATCAGCATCTGGGCGCGGCCGTTCTGGCCGATCATCTGCGACCAGTACAGCAGGCCACCTGTGTCCGGCTCGCGGTTCAGCACGTTTTCATAGAGTTTGTGGATGAATTCCTGGTCGGTCGGGTTCTCGCCATACAGCTGCTTGAACTCGGGCTGGATCATGAACTCGGTGGCCACCTGGTGCAGCGAGGTGCCGTTATCCATGCGCCAGTTCCAGTAACCCAGGCCGGTTTCCTCGGCAGTACGGTCCAGCACCGCCTCGTACAGGCGGAAGATCTGCGCCGAGACAGTGTCGATCGCCTTCCAGCCATCGTCGAACTTGATGCGCTCGACATTGAACAGGCCATCGACCTCGCCGTTCTGCGCGGTCACCGTATAGCCCCAGGTTTCCTTCTTGATCGCATAGGCATCGCGCGAGCCGCCGTAGACCGCGACGTCGAGACCGGCGCCGCCATCGATGGCATTGCTGCCGGCATTGGCGGTGATCGTGTCGGCGCCCGAGGTGCCGCCCTGGTAGCCGTTATGGGCGACCGCCATCGGCACGCTCTGCTGGCCGGCGGTGGCATTGCCCGCATCGTCGACCGATACCACGGTGACGTTGTAGCCCCCGTTCGGCAGTGGCTGCGAGGCCAGCGCCCACTTGCCGTCGCCGGCGACGGTGGTCGAGCCGATCTTGACGAAGTCGCCGTCGCGGTACAGTTCGATCGTGGTGCCGGGTTCGCCGGTGCCCGTGAACAGCGGACGGTTGCTGCCTGCCGCCAGGGCGATGTTCAGGGTCGGCACCGACGGCGCGGTGGCGTCGATATGGAACATCACCTGATTACTCGCTTGTGAGACATTGCCGGCCGCATCGGTGGCAGTGGCAAAAATCTGGTAGCCGCGGCCATCCGCGAACGGATCCGTCGAACGGGTGCTCCACAGGCCGCTGCCATCGGCCTGGGCCGTCGCGATCAGCTTGTCGCCGAGATAGACCTTGACCGTCGAGTTGGCCTCGGCACTGCCGTTCAGCAGCAGGATATTGCCAGTTGTCGCGAAACCCTTGCCGTTCTGCGTCACCGCCAGCACCGGCGCTGCTGGCGCCGCGGTATCCGCCACCACATTGGCGCGCTCGACCGTCATGTCGGCGAACTGCAGCCAGTCGATATTGCGCAGGGTATCCGTCCCTTCCGCGCCTGACACTGTCATTGCGCCATCGGCCAGTGTGCCGAAGGTATAGCTGTTGCGGTTGCCGTTGTAGACCACCGTATCGATTCCTGCTCCGCCGTCGATCATGTCGTTGCCTCCATTACCTTGCAAAGTATCGTTGAATTGGGTGCCCACCAGGACGTCGTCCTTGTAGCTGCCGGTGATAAAGCGACCGCCGCTGCCGTTGATGCCGAGCTCTCCGCGCAGGCCGTCGCCTCCGTACAGCCAGTTGAAGGCGGCGATGTCATAGGGACTGTAGGTGCTGCGCCAGCCGCCGGCCGTGTCATAGGACATCAGCGTGTTGCTGGTATTGTTTTCGTTGCTTGGCAAGACGATTTCGCCCGCCACACCCTCGCTGAAAGGATGCTTCAGGCCCAGGGCATGACCCAGCTCGTGCAGCAGGGTTTCATAGCCCTGGGTGCCCGGCGTCAGGTTATCGGTGATGTGCCGCCACTCGGCATTGTCCAGGTACACATAGGCATTCGCCGTGTACTCGGTCAGCGTGCCGTTCGAAGTCGAACGGTAGCCAGCCTGCCAGCTGCACAGGCCGGTCGTGTACCGTCCGTCGAGATCCATATTGGCCAGATGAATCTGGGCCGCCGTCCCGGATCCCGTTTCACGGAATTCGATGCCGGTGATCTGCTGCAGATAGGTGAAGGCGGTGCGGGTTGCCGCCTGCTGGGCGGCGCTGAACGTTTCCTGGCCACTCTTGTCGGCCTCGTTGCCCGACGCCGTCGAGAAGGTGTAATACAGGACGTTGGCGTTGGAATTGCTGAGGTAATTCCAGTCGGGCCCCTTGTCCAGCAGGGCGTCGATGTGGTTCAAGCCCGAGAGCGGGGTGTTGGTAATGTCGGAAACGGTGGCCATGGATCGGAAAGAAAACGTTGCGCTTGCCACACGGCAATTGCCGTGAAACTTTAGCTATCGAAAAACTCGCATCCGGGCAAGTATTTCTTGCTCGACAGTCGAAGTCAAATGCGATTTCAATCGTGCGCAGGTCTTGTCGATCCGCCAAGGCTTACGCGCAACGCTACGCGACAGTTCTATTTCCAACTTATTCAGGAACCGGCCGTGGTGTTGCCAACAAGGCTTTCAGGTTCGCCAATCTTTCCTTCGGACTCAGGATTTCGCTTTCCATCGGCGCCGCCTCGCCGACGTCCAGCGCCATCTCCTTGATGAAGCGCGAGGGATCGCAATTGACCAGTTCGCCCGCCCGTTTCCTGCGCTTGCACCAGCTCACGTGCAAGGTGCGCTGGGCGCGCGTGATGCCCACATACATCAGGCGCCGCTCTTCCTGGATGCGCGCCGCGATCGACTCGACCGATGCGTCCGGATCGCCCTTGTGCGGCAAGATGCCCTCTTCCACCCCGACCAGGTAGACGTGCGGATATTCCAGCCCCTTGGACGCGTGCAGGGTCGACATGCGCACGGCATCCTGTTCCTCGTCCGCCCCCTCGAGCATCGACATCAGGGCCACCATCTGGGTCAACTCGAGCAGGTTCTTTTCCTCGCCATCGCGGTCGCGTCCGCCACGGCCGCGGTCCTTCAGCCAGTTGGTGAACTCGAGCACGTTCTGCCACTTGCCCTGGGCCGCGCGGTCGTCGAAGTTTTCGTACAGATAGTGCTCGTAGTTCATCTCCTTCATCATGTCGTCGAGCACCTCGGCCGCATGGTCGCCGCTGCCCGTTGGCCCCGGCCGGGTGGCGCGGTCTTCCAGCTCGGCGATGAAGTGGCAGAAGTCGCGCAGCGGCCCCAGCTGGCGCTCGGCCAGCTTCGCCTCGATGCCGCCTTTTCTCGCCGCCTCGAACAGCGAGCAGTTCCACTGCTTGGAAAACTCGCCCAGCACTTCCAGCGTGGCCATGCCGACGCCGCGCTTGGGCGTCGTCACGGCGCGGATGAAGGCCGGGTCGTCGTCCTGGTTGGCGATCAGGCGCAGGTAGGCGATGATGTCCTTGATCTCGGCCTTGTCAAAGAAGCTCTGGCCGCCGGACATCGTGTAGGGGATGCGCTCCTTGCGCAGCGCCTGTTCGATCACGCGCGCCTGGTGGTTGCCGCGGTACAGGATCGCGTAATCCGTCCATTTGTTCTTGCGCTGGAAGTGGTCGGCCGAGATCATGATCGCGACCTGGTCGGCTTCCTGGTCGTCGTTCTGCATGCCCAGCACCTTGATCGGCTCGCCCAGGCCGTGCTCGGACCACAGCGACTTCTCGAACAGCTTCGGGTTGTTGCCGATGACGGCGTTGGCCGCCTGCAGGATGCGGGTGGTGGAGCGGTAGTTCTGCTCGAGCTTGATCACCTTCAGGTCGGGGAAATCGTCGCCCAGCGTTTTCAGGTTCTCCACCGAGGCGCCGCGCCAGGCATAGATCGCCTGGTCGTCGTCGCCGACCGCCGTGAACATCGGCTTCTTGCCCAGGCCCGTCACCAGCAGCTTGACCAGCTCGTACTGGCAGGTATTGGTGTCCTGGTATTCGTCCATCAGCAGATAGCGCAGGCGCCGCTGCCAGCGGTCGCGGATCGATTCGTTATTGCGGAACAATTCCACCGGCAGGCGGATCAGGTCGTCGAAGTCGACCGCCTGGTAGGCCTGCAGGGTGGCGACATAGCTGCGGTAGACGCGGCCGGCCAGGGCCTCGTCCTCGTCGCGCGCCGCCTTGATCGCGTCCTCCGGGTCGACCAGGCCGTTCTTCCACAGTGAGATCGCGTTCTGGATCCCGCGGATTTCCTGCTTGTCCGTGGTCAGGGCCAGATCGGAGACGATGGTGTAGCAATCGTCGCTGTCCATGATCGAGAACTTGTCCTTCAGGCCGACCCCGGCCGCTTCCTGGCGCAGGATCTTGACGCCCAGCGAGTGGAAGGTGGACACGGTCAATTGCTTGGCCTGCTTGGGCTGCTTGAGCAGCTTGCCGATACGCTCTTGCATCTCGAGCGCCGCCTTGTTGGTGAAGGTCAGGGCGGCGATGGTGCGCGGGTCGTAGCCGCAATGCTCGATCATGTAGGCGATCTTTTGCGTGATCACGCGGGTCTTGCCCGAGCCGGCGCCGGCCAGCACCAGGCAAGGGCCGTCGAGATATAGCGCGGCTTCGCTCTGCGGCCCGTTGAGGCCGAATCTTGGTGCATTGGACATGGGAATTATTTCTGGAGGGACAGGCAGCGATTGTAACAATCTGGCGGACCCAGCGGCGACAAACAGGCTGGCGAACGCCCCTGCGCGGCCGGATTGCAACAGCGCGGCGCTTGACATTACCCGATGGAGGGAGCGGGCGTGGCGGCGCGCAATCGGTTACCATGCGTCCTTTGCGGCGCAATGCTGCGGCCTTCTACTTTCGGACATTTGCCCATGAAATTCGAACATCTCATCGAAATCAACGATCCGATGAACCCGCTGATCGACACCCTCACCCGCGAGCAGCTGTGGCGCGGCCTGGTGCTGCGCGCCGAACAGCCGACGATGTTCATTCCCCACCTGGACGAATGCACGATCCTGGAACGCGAGGCCGGCCTGCTCAAGCGCCGCCTGAAGTTCGGCGAGCTGGTGATCGAGGACCAGGTGCACCTGGCCCCGCTGCAGGAAGTGCGCTACGAAGTGCCGGCCCAGGGCGAGATCGCCGCCTCGAGCCTGCGCATGATCATCGAGGCGCCGACCAATGCCATGCTGCTGGTGCGCTTCTGCTACGACGACGGCCAGGGCGAGCATACCGATCCGGCCAACGCGATGTATGACGATTTCAAGAAGTCGGCCTACCAGGAAGCCGACATCGACACGGTGCGCATCCTGCGCCAGCTGGCCGGCGAAGGCAAGCTGGACGACACGCTGCTCAACTGAACGTCAACGCATTGTCAGGTACCCGGCTCGGTATCGGCCGGGTCGGTCTGGCTGTCGCCCTTCGACAGGTTATTGGCCAGGTCGCGCAGCGCGGTGCGCACGCCCTCCTCGATCACCGGATGGTAGAACGGCATCTCGAGCATCTGGTCGACCGTCAGGCGCATCTGGAATGCCCACGACAGCAGGTGGGCCAGGTGTTCGGCGCGCGGCGCGATCATCTCGGCGCCCAGGAACAGCCGGGTGCCGTACTCGGCATACACCCGCAACATCCCCTTGTTCTGCAACATCACCCGGCTGCGGCCCTGGTTGGCGAAGGACACGCTGCCGACCGCGAACTTGCGCTGGCCGCCGGCGCACAAGGCCTTGTAGTTCTTGCCCAGGGTGGCGATATTCGGCTCGGTGAAGGCCACCGCGATCGGCGCGCGGCGCAGGCCCGGACGCACGTCCGGGAAGCGGCCCGCGTTGTCGCCGGCAATCTTGCCGTGGTCGGCCGCATCGTGCAATAACGGACGCTCGTTGTTGGCGTCGCCCGCGATGAAGATATTGCTGGTGCCGCACTGCATGGTGCGTGCGTCGAACACGGGAATGCCGTCCGGCCCCAGCTCCAGGCCCGTGTGCTCGAGCCCCAGGTCGTGCACGTTCGGCGTGCGGCCGGCCGTCATCAAGACGTACTGGAAGCGCTCGGTGCTTTCCTTGCCCAGCGCATCGCGCACCGTCAGCGCCACCTCGTCGCCCTCTTGCACCGCCCCGACCACCTCGGTCTGGAAGGCGATGTCGAGTTCTTCCATCAAGACCCGTCCCGCGCAGCGCAGCACTTCCGGATCGGTGATGTTGGCGATGCTGCCGCCGCGCGCGTAGAAGCGCACGCGCACGCCGAGGCGGGCCAGCGCCTGGCCCAGTTCCAGGCCGATGACGCCGGTGCCGATCACGGCCACCGAGCGCGGCAGGTCGTCCCAATAGAACACGTCGTCGCTGGTGACGATGCCGGGACCGACGTTCTCCAGTTGCGGCAGGCGCAGCGGCGTGGAGCCGGTGGCGATCACGATGCGGCCGGCCTGGATCTCGGTGTGGTCGTCGACCACCAGCGTGCAGGGGCCGGTGAAGCGCGCGCGGCCCTGCAGGCGGTCCTGCACCGGCATGGCCTCCACTCCTTCGAGCACGAAGCCGACGAAGCGGTCGCGTTCGCGCTTGACCCGATCCATCACGGCGCGGCCGTCGATGCGTTTTTCACTGGCATGCACGCCGAATGGCGCGCTTGTGTCGATCACGTGGGACGCCTCGGCCGCCGCGATCAGGAGCTTGCTCGGCATGCAGCCGACCCGGGCGCAGGTGGTGCCGTACTGGCCGCTCTCGATCGCCACCGTCCGGGCTCCCAGCGTCCTGGCGGCGCGGTAGGCGGTCATGCCGGCGGTGCCGGTGCCGATGATGGCGACGTCCACGTTCAGTTGTTTCATTGCTGGTCTCCACTGCTGCGCTAATGACAGGCAAGACGATACGCTATTTTGCCGCCGCCGGTGGCGACATGCATCTTGCATGTCGAGCAACTTTACATGCCCGTCTTTACCGGAGACACACTTTATTAATTTCTCGTTAGAAATCAGTTGATTGGGAGAACTCGGATCCCCGGGCACGCTTGTTGCTCATCGACGAATTCCACAACCAGGGAGATCGTCATGAAAATTACTACCTTCAAGAAACTGCTCGCCGGCCTGTCGTTGCTCGCCTCGTCGTCGCTGTTCGCGGCGCCGATCACCTTCGACGTCACCGGCGTCCAGAGCCATGGACTGTATGGCGATGCCGACAACACGGTCGTCCTGCTCGACGTCGGCGCCAACTCGGTCATCACCAGCATCGCCTACGATTTCACCCTGACAGCCTATGAGCCGAGCTGGCTGGAGGAAATGGTCGTCGGCTTCGAGAACTCCAAGCAGACCGATGGCGTGTTCTTCACGCCGGGCCTCGGCGAGTGGTACCCGGGCACCCAGAGCTACTCGGGGTTTGCGGACCTGGTCGAGCTGGGCCTGGCGTTCGAAGTCGGCGTCGACGGCATCCTGCGCCTGGAATTCTTCGAAGGCTGGGACGACGGGGTGGGGGCGGACGGCCAGTGGGACTTCGGCACCATCACCTTCAACGTGGAACCGGCGAACGGGGAAGAACCTGGCGAAGTGCCCGAACCGGCCACCGGCCTGCTGCTCGGCGCCGGCCTGGCGCTGATGGGCTATGCCAAGCGCCGCCGCAACGGCGCCGCCAGGGTCGCAGCCTGACCTAGATATCGAGCGGGTCGACCTCGAGCGACCACTTCACGCGCGACTTCATCGCCCGCAGCTGCAGGACCCAGGCCCGCAGGAAGGCCTGCAGCGCGGGCCGCGAGCTGGATTCGACCAGCAGCTGGGCGCGGTCCACGTTGTGGACCCGGGTCATCGTCATCGGGATCGGGTCGTTGATCATGATCCCGTCGGCCGGCAGGCAGTCGCGCGCCGCTTCCAGGAATTCGATCGCGATCGGCAGCTCCTTCGCCTCGGCGCGCAGCAAGGCCTGGTACATGAAGGGCGGCAGCCCGGCTTCCTTCCTCTCTTCGAGCAGCTGGCCGGCGAAGCGTTCGTAATCGTGGCGCATCACCGCGCCATACAGCGGGTGCTGCGCATACCGGGTCTGCACCAGCACCTCGGACGGCGCGCCGGCGCGGCCGGCCCGCCCCGCCACCTGCATCAGCTGGGCGAACAGGCGCTCGCTGGCGCGATAGTCCTGCGAGAACAGCGCGGTGTCGGGATTCAGGATCCCGACCAGGGTCAGCTTCTTGAAGTCGTGGCCCTTGGCGACCATCTGCGTGCCGATCAGGATGTCCACCTCGCCCCGGTGCACGCTGTCGAAGGCCGCTTGCGCGCTGCCCTTCAGGCGCGTGGAGTCGGCGTCGATGCGCAGGATGCGCGCCTCGGGGAACATCGCCTGCAGCCCTTCTTCGACGCGCTGGGTGCCGCGTCCCAGCGGCTGCAGGTCCACGTTGCCGCAGGTCGCGCAGGAACGCGGAATGCGCAGTTCGAGGCTGCAATGGTGGCAGCGCAGCCGGTGCTCGGGCTTGTGCAGCACCATGAAGGCGGTGCAGCGGGTGCAGTTGCTGATCCAGCCGCAGGCGTCGCAACAGATCACCGGAGCGTAGCCGCGCCGGTTCAGGAACAGGAGCGACTGCTCGCCGCGCTCCAGCCGCCCGCGCAGGGCCGCCAGCACCTCGCTCGTCAGCCCGTCGCGCGGGCGGTCGCGTTCCATGTCCACCAGCCTGACTTTCGGCAGCACGGCGTCGCGCACGGCGCGCTCGCGCAGGTCCAGCCGCCGGTAGCGTCCCGAGCGCGCGTGGTGCCAGGATTCGAGCGAGGGCGTGGCCGAGCCGAGCACGATCGGGATCCCCAGCTGGTGCGCGCGCCAGACGGCCAGGTCGCGCGCCGAATAGCGCAAGCCTTCCTGCTGCTTGTACGAGGGGTCGTGCTCTTCGTCGATCACGATCAGTTGCAGGTTCGGCAGCGAGGCCAGGATCGCCAGCCGGGTGCCGAGCACGATGCGCGCCTGGCCATTGTGCGCGGCCAGCCAGTGCAGCATGCGCTCGCCCTCGGACAGGCTGCTGTGCAGGGTGGCCAGCATCATGCCCGGGAAGCGGGCCCGGATATTCCCTTCCAGCTGGGGCGTCAGGTTGATCTCGGGGACCATGATCAGGATCTGCGCCTGCGGGTCGCGCGCCAGCACCCGGGCGCAGGCCTGCAGGTAAACCTCGGTCTTGCCGCTGCCGGTCACGCCCCACAACAGCAGCGGCGTGAAGCCGTCGGCGCCGCCGATCGCGGCGGCCGCCTCTTGCTGGGCGGGGTTCAGCACCGGCATGTCGACCGCCGTCGCATCCTGCTGGAGATCGAGCTTGGCCAGTTTTTTCAGGGCGCGGTCCAGCGCCACCGTCTTGGGCACCCGCAGGTTCTTGGGCAGGCCGGGCAGCGCCACCTCGCCCAGCGGCCGCTGATAGTAGTCGGCGGCGAAGCGCGCCAGGGCGATCCAGCGCTCCGGCAGCGGGGACAGCTGGCTGCGCACGGCCACCGCATCCTTCAGTTTTGCGGACGGGACATCGGTCCGGTCCTTGACCGCGACGATCAGGGCCATGACTTCGCGCCGCGCGAACGGCACCAGCGCCAGCTGGCCGGGCAGCGGTTCTTCCCCCGGCCGGCATGGCCAGCGGTAGTCGAAACTGCTGTTCAGCGGTGTATCGAGCACGACTTCGAGGAAGCAATGCGCGACGATGCTATCGGTGCTGGTCGACAATCTGGGCCCTGTGCAAATCTGTGGAAAACTTTGTGAATAGCGTGGGGCTTGACCCCATCAAAGGTTTACGTTAGATCAAGTCGCAATCGATAATTCTCAAATTCAAGACTATTTTTTACTTATGAATCAATGGCTTGCATATTCGTCCTGAGACCTGTTAACAAGCTCAAGCACTTTTTCCGCGTTGTGCATAACTGGGATATCCGAGGTGGAAAACTCGCTGCGTTGCGTCACAAACTTAAGGCGATACTTGAAGAAGCGCGCTAAGTCCCGGTAAACCAAGCACTTTTCCCCGTTATCAAAACGTCTGTTGATAACTTTGTGAACAAGAGCCGGAACTGGCTGAATTCTACTGGACAACCTTGTGGTGCAGGACGCACTCAGCACTATATTGAAGCAAAAAACACTTATAAATCATCGTTTTACGCTGATTCAGAAGATGCCGAGATGTCCACAGGAATTTTTACCCGCTTTTAGGAAGTTGTGAACAAGTGAGGGGGTTGAGTGGCGGCCTTGTCAAGAGGGGCCGCCAGTCGCGAGGGATGATTCAGGCGGCGCGCTGCTTGCGGCTGAAGCTGTGGACAGCATCGACCATGGCGCTGACCGATTCCGGCGGCGTGAATTGCGAGATGCCGTGGCCCAGGTTGAACACATGGCCATGGCCGCTCGACGGCGCACCATAGGCGGTGAGCGAGCGCTCGACTTCGGCGCGGATCTGATCCGGCTCGGCGAACAGGATGGCCGGATCGAGATTGCCCTGCAGCGCCACGCGGTCGCCCACCAGCTTGCGCGCGCGGCCCAGGTTGACGGTCCAGTCCAGGCCCAGCGCGTCGGCGCCGATGTCGGCCATCTCGTCCAGCCAGATGCCGCCGCCCTTGGTGAACACGATCGCCGGGATGCGCACGCCATCGTGCTCGCGCTTGAGGCCGGCGACGATCTTGCGCATGTAATCCAGCGAGAATTCCTGGTAGGCGCCGTCGGCCAGCGCCCCGCCCCAGGAGTCGAAGATCATCACGGCCTGGGCGCCGGCGTCGATCTGGGCGTTCAGGTACTGGGTCACGGCCTGCGCATTGATGTCCAGGATGCGGTGCATCAGGTCCGGACGGCTGTACAGCATCTTCTTGACCGTGTGGAATTCACGCGAGCCGCCGCCTTCGACCATATAGCAGGCCAGCGTCCACGGGCTGCCCGAGAAGCCGATCAGCGGCACACGGCCGTTCAGGGCGGTGCGGATCGAGGTCACGGCCTTGAACACATAGTCGAGCGAGGCCATGTCGGGGACGGCCAGCGCATTCACTTCCGCTTCGGTGCGCAGCGGACGCTCGAACTTCGGGCCTTCGCCCTCGGCGAAATACAGGCCCAGGCCCATCGCGTCCGGCACCGTCAGGATGTCCGAGAACAGGATCGACGCGTCCAGCGGATAGCGGTCGATCGGCTGCAGCGTGACTTCGGTGGCGTAGTCGGGATTCTTGGCCAGCCCCAGGAACGAACCAGCACGCGCACGGGTGGCGCGGTATTCCGGCAGGTAGCGGCCCGCCTGGCGCATCAGCCACACCGGGGTGTAGTCGGTCGGCTGGCGCAACAGCGCACGCAGGAAGGTGTCGTTCTGGAGCGGGGCAAATTGTGGCATGGCTGACAATGGCGTTGGTAAGGAAACGGCTATTATCGCATTCTTGGGCGAACACTATAATAGGCGCCCCACCAAGGAAAGAGCCCAGATCATGACGATTGCTACCAGCAAACAACCTTTGCCTTGCGGTGCCTGGCCCTCGCCGATCAGCGCCGCGGTGGTTGCCGCCGGCGCGGTGCCGCTGGCCCAGCTGATGCTCGACGGGCCGCGCCTGGGCTGGCTCGAGGGCCGCGCCAGCGAGGGCGGACGCACGACGCTCATGGTGCATGACGCCAGCGGCACGCGCGAGCTGACGCCGGCGCCGTTCAATGTGCGCAGCCGCGTCCATGAATATGGCGGCGGCGCCTGCCTGCTCGCCGGCGGCACGGCATGGTTCTCGCACCATGTGGACAATCGCCTGTACCGGGTCGAGCCTGGCGGCGAGCCGGTGGCCGTGACGGCCGACGGCACGGGCCACCGCTTTGCCGACTTCGTGCTCGATGGCGCGCGCCGGCGCCTGATCGCCGTGCGCGAGGACCACTCGGCCGGCGCCACCTACCCTGTCAATACCTTGTGCGCGGTGGGCTTCGACGGCGCCGAGACCGTGCTCGTGGACGGCAACGACTTCTATGCGGCGCCGCGCCTGTCGCCCGATGGCCGCCAGCTGGCCTGGCTGTGCTGGGACCATCCGCGCATGCCGTGGGAAGGCACGGAGCTGTGGCTGGCCGACGTGCTTGATGATGGGACGCTGGTGAACGGCCGCCTGGTCGCGGGCGGCGCGGACGAATCGATCTGCCAGCCCGAGTGGTCGCCCGGCGGCCTGCTGCACTTCGTGTCGGACCGCAGCGGCTGGTGGAACCTGTACCGCTACGACCACGGCGTGGTGCATGCGCTGTGCCCGCGTGAGGCCGAATTCGCCGGCCCGCACTGGAGCTTCGGCGGTTCGCTGTACGGCTTCCGTTCCGGGGACGAGATCGTGTGCGCCTACATCGAACAAGGCGTCAGCTACCTGGCAAGGCTGGCGGATGGCAAGCTGCTGCCGCTGGAGTCGCCGTATGAAGAGATCCGCGAGCTGCGGGTGCAGGGCGACGTCGTGGCCGTGCTGGGCGGCGCGCCGACCATCGCGCCGGAGCTGGCGCGGATCGACCTGGCCAACAACAGCAGCGAGGTGCTGGCGCATTCGATCCCGCAATTGCCGGCGACCGGCTACCTGTCGGTGCCGCTGGCGATCGACTACCCCAGTGAGAACGGACGCACTGCCCACGCCTTCTATTACGCGCCGACCAATGCCGACCATGCGCCGCAAGACGGGGAGCTGCCGCCGCTGATCGTGATCGGCCACGGCGGCCCGACCGGCATGGCGGCCAGCACCCTGAAGCTGTCCACCCAATACTGGACCAGCCGCGGCTTCGCCGTGCTCGACGTGAACTATGGCGGCAGCACCGGCTTCGGCCGCGACTACCGCAACCTGCTCAAGCACCAATGGGGCGTGGTCGACGTCGAGGATTGCGTGGCCGGCGCGCGCCACCTGGCGGCGCAAGGCGTCGTCGACCCCGAACGCCTGCTGATCCGCGGCAGCAGCGCCGGCGGCCTGACCGTGCTGTCGGCACTGAGCTTCCACGACGTGTTCAAGGCCGGCGCCAGCTACTACGGGGTGTCCGACCTGGCCGGCCTGGACGCCGATTCGCACAAGTTCGAGTCGCACTACAACCAGTACCTGATCGCGCCGCCGGAAACCGCCCAGGCGGTGTACCGCGAGCGCTCGCCGATCCACCATACCGATAAACTGCGGCGGCCGATGATCTTCTTCCAGGGCCTGGACGACAAGGTCGTGCCGCCGCAGCAGTCCGAGAGCGTGGTCGAGGCGCTGCGCGCGCGCAAGCTGCCGGTGGCCTACCTGACGCTCGAAGGCGAAGGCCATGGCTTCCGCAAGGCGGACAGCGTGGTGCGCACGCTGGAAGCGGAGTTGTATTTTTACCTGCGCGTGTTCGGCATCCCGGTGCCGGCCGACCTGCCGGCGGTGGAGATCGAGAACCTCGCATGACGACTGACGATGTGAACGCGCGCCTGGCCGCCTGCACGGCGGAAGAACGGGCGCTGCTGGTCGTGCTGGCGATCGCGGGCGAGCCGATGGGCCGCCAGCGCATCCTGGAGCATATGCGGGCCCTGGGCGTGGCGCTGCCGATCGCGCAATGGGTCGATGAACTGGCGCGCCTGCGCGAGCGGAAGCTGGTGGTCGACATGGGCGAGCGCGGCACCGGCATCGCGCCCGAGCTGTCCTGGCCGGTGCTGGACGCGGCCCTCGACGATGGCCTGTTCGACGGCGTGGCCGCCGCCTATGCCCAGGTCTCGACCGTGCGGCGCGACTGGCAGGGCACCCTGATGCTGCGCAGCTACCGCCAGGGCCTGGCCCTGCTGCGCATCGCCCTGCTTACCGGACAAGAATACGACGTCGTTTCACCCTTGCTCGATGCCTGCCTGCGCTGCCACGAGTCGAGCTACCTGCATCCGCTGGTCGACGTCTGCGCGCGTCCTTTCGCACCAAGCATGATGGAGCGCATCCATCCGCGCATGCGCGAAGGCATCCTGCACATCCTGATCATGCATGCGCGCAGCGAACCGGCGCTGGCGCCTGGCGTGCGCGAGTACGCCGAGCGCCTGATACCACGCAGCAGCCCGGAAAGTCCGCTGCGCCGCTCGCTGGGCGAGCACTACATCCTGTGCGGGCACCTGGACGACGCCTTGTCGCTGGTGGACGAGACGGGCGACTCGCCCGGCCTGTTCCTGCGCAGCGTGGTGCAGGTGCTGCGCGACGATATCGATGCTGGCCTGGCCGGCATCGACGCGTCGATCAAGCAGCTGCGCCGCGAAACCGGCAAGCGCAAGGCCGTGTTCGACGGCCACTGCGCGCATATCGCGATGGCCGCCCTGCTGCGCAGCAGCGATCCGGGCCACCGCAAGCTGGCGGACGCCTGGCTCGAGATCGAGACGCGCGCGGTGCAGCGGCCCGACAACGCGGTCTGGTTCCAGCTCGGCATGCTGCACGAGATCCAGCGCGGCACTGTCGACGCCGCGCTGTTCGGCACGCGCAGCTGGGAGATGTCGCTGGAGCCGACCGTGTTCCGCGCCCTGATCCATCACTGGCTGGCCCTGCCCGCGTTGAACGACCAGCGCGCGCGGCTGGAAGACATGCTGCTGCAGTCCGAGGCAGCCGGCTTCGATCTGTGGTCGGCCCAGTTGGCCGGCGTGCTGGCGCAGATGGGACAGGCCGGCCACCTGGCGCATGAACAACGTGCGAGCGAACTGCGACACCAGCACCGCCTGCCCGACATGAGCGGCTGGTTCGCGCGCGAGGAACCGTGGGAACGCCAGCTGAACGCCCTGATCAACCTGCAGCCGGCGGTGAACGTGGAAAGCGTGCGCGAGTCGCGCCTGGTCTGGCTGATCCGCTACGACCCGCACCTGGGCGTGCAGGAGCTGGAGCCGCGCGAGCAGAAACGCGACGCGCAGGGCGGCTGGAGCCGCGGCCGCGCCATGGGCCTGAAACGCCTGGCCGAGGAAGGCGCACAGCTCGACTTCCTCACCGCGCAAGACCTGCAGGCGGTGAACGCGATCGCCGGCCGCCGCTACTACGCCGGCAGCGGCATCCGTTTCGAACTCGAGGTGCACAAGGCGCTGGCAAGCCTGGTCGGCCACCCGCTGCTGTTCTGGATGGATTCGCCCGGCACCCGGGTCGAGCTGCTGCCGGGCGAGCCGGAACTGCTGGTCAAGAAACTGGGCGACAAGGTGTCGATCGTGCTGAATCCGCCGATCGAGGACAATGACGGCGAGGTCGTGGTCACGCGCGAGACGCCGACCCGCCTGCGCCTGGTGCAGATCAGGGACGAGCACCGGCGCATCGCCGCCATCGTCGGCGAAGGCTTGGCGGTGCCAATGGAAGCGGAGCGCCGCGTGCTGCGCGCGATCGGCGCGGTGTCGTCGATCGTCACCGTGCAGTCGGACATCGGCGCCAGCAGCAGCGACATCGAGACCGTGCCGGCCGACCCGCGCCTGCACGTGCTGCTGCGCCCCTACCAGCACGGCATGCGCATGCAGCTGCTGGTGCGTCCCCTGCCGGGCGGCGCTTATTATGGCCCCGGCGAAGGCGCGGCCAATGTGATCGCCGACGTCGACGGCATCCGCACCGAAGCCCGCCGCGACCTGAACGCCGAACGCGAGGCCGAGCGCCAGCTGATCGGCGCATGCCAGGCCCTCGAACACGCGGAACCGGACCACGGCGAATGGCTGCTCGGCCAGCCGCTGCTGGCACTGGAGCTGGTCGACCAGCTGCGCGCGCTGGACAGCGAGTCCATCGTGGTCGCCTGGCCCGAGGGCGAGAAATTCCGCGTCACGAAGAAGGCCACGACGAAATCGGTGCGGGTGCAGATCCGGCGCGAGCGCGACTGGTTCGCGGCCAGCGGCGACGTCGTGATCGACGAAGGCCGCGTGATGAACCTGCGCACCCTGCTGGAAAAGATCCAGGAAAGCGGCAGCCGCTTCGTGGCCCTGGGCGAGAACGAATACCTGGCCCTGTCCGACGAGCTGCACCGGCGCCTGACGGAATTGAAAGCCTATGGCGAACTGCATGGCGACGGCATCCGCACCCACGCGCTGGCCAGCTTCGCGCTCGACGAGCTGGCGCGGGACGCCGGCAGCGTCGACGCCGACAAGGCCTGGCAGGGGCACCTGAAACGCATGGCCGACAATGCCGCCTACCTGCCCGAACTGCCGTCCACCCTGCAGGCCGAGCTGCGCGATTACCAGGTCGACGGCTTCCAGTGGCTGGCGCGCCTGGCGCACTGGGGCGTCGGCGCCTGCCTGGCCGACGACATGGGTCTCGGCAAGACCTTGCAGGCGCTGGCGCTGCTGCTCACGCGCGCCAAGGACGGCCCGGCGCTGGTGGTGGCGCCGACCTCGGTATGCCTGAACTGGCTCGACGAGGCCGCGCGCTTCGCGCCGACCCTGAACCTGAAGCTGTTCGGCCCCGGCGAACGGGCCGCCACGGTCGACGACGCGGGGCCGTTCGACGTGGTCGTGGTCAGCTACGGCCTGCTGCAGCTGGAAGCGGCGCGCTTCAAGGGCCGGCGCTGGCACAGCATCGTGCTCGACGAAGCCCAGGCGATCAAGAACATGCACACCAAGCGCTCGCAGGCGGTGATGGCGCTGCAGGGGGACTTCCGCATGGCGGCCACCGGCACGCCGCTGGAAAACCACCTGGGAGAATTGTGGAACCTGTTCCGCTTCATCAATCCGGGCCTGCTCGGCAGCGCCGACCAGTTCCAGCTGCGCTTTGCCGGCCCGATCGAGAAAGCCCAGGACAAACGCGCCGAGGCCGGCGCGCGCGCGCGTTTGAAGCGCCTGACCGCGCCTTTCATCCTGCGCCGCACCAAGGCGCAGGTACTGTCCGAGCTGCCGCCGCGCACCGAGATCGTGGTCCCGGTGGAACTGAGCGCCGAAGAGAATGCGCTTTATGAATCGCTGCGCCGCCAGGCCCTCGACAAGCTGGCCGCGCTCGAGGCGCCCGAGGGCCAGAAGGCGATCGAGATCCTGGCCGAGATGATGCGGCTGCGCCGCGCCTGCTGCAATCCCGAGCTGGTGGCGCCAGGCGCCGGCATCGCCAGCAGCAAGCTGGCGACCTTCGCGCGCCTGACCACGGACCTGCTCGAGAACCGGCACAAGGTGCTGGTGTTCAGCCAGTTCGTCGACCACCTGACCCTGATCCGCCACTACCTCGACGCGCAGGGCATCGCCTACCAGTACCTGGACGGTTCGACCCCGATCCAGGAACGCAAGCGCCGCGTGGATGCCTTCCAGGCCGGCGAAGGCGACCTGTTCCTCATCAGCCTGAAGGCGGGCGGCGTCGGCATCAACCTGACGGCGGCCGACTACGTGATCCACATGGACCCGTGGTGGAACCCGGCGGTCGAGGACCAGGCCTCCGATCGCGCGCACCGCATGGGCCAGCAGCGGCCGGTGACCATCTACCGCCTGGTCGCGCGCGGCACGATCGAGGAAGGCATCGTCGACCTGCACCGCCACAAGCGCGACCTGGCCGACAGCCTGCTGGAAGGGACCGAGATGGCGGCGCGCATGTCGCCGGGGGATATGCTGGAGATGCTCAAGGCGGGACTCGGACGCTGATTTATCAAATGCTCAATGTTGGCATCCATGCGTGTCGGAATGTTTCAGCTGCCCGCAAATGATGCAATTAATGCTAATCTGCACGCCTTCGCGCCTGCCGCGAGCCAAGACATCTCCTTAGTTACAGGGCTGAATACGATGATGAAAACGAAAATCGCGCTGGCGGCCTTGCTGGCGTGTTTCGCACTGACGCCGGCCGTCGCCGCCACTTCCAAGCCAGCCAAGGGCAAGGCGAAATCCTCGAAAGTCGTCAAGAAGAAGACCTCCAGCAAGGGCAAGAAAGCCCTGGTGGGCGCGGCCGCCGTCGGCGCCGGCGCCGCCGCTGCGGGCGCGGTCGGCGCCAATGCCGCCGAGATGCGCCTCGACCGCCGCATGTCGACCCTGAGCATGCAATACCTGACCGCCCTGTGGCGCATGGATCCCGAGGGCGGCATCTACGTCGGCAAGTTCGACAATGCCGCGAATCTCACCATCCCGAACGCCGACACGCGCGCCAAGCAGCTGGCCTTCGCCAACGAGTGGCTGGAAAAATTCGGCAAGCTCGATCCCAGGCAGCTGTCGCCGCGCTACCGCACCGACCTGGCCCTCCTGGTCAACAAGCTCGAGAAGGACCGCTGGCGCTTGAATACCTGGCGCGAATACGAGTGGAACCCGTCGCAGTACAACGTCGCCGCGCCGCTCGACCTGATCCTGAACACCGACTACGCGGCCAAGCCGCAGCGCCTGCGCACCATCCTCAAGCGCCTGGCCGAGGTGCCGGCCTATTACGCGGCGGCGCAAGCCTCGATCACCAATCCAACCCGTGAACACACCCAGCTCGCGATCGGCCAGGCGCCGGGCACGATGGCCGTGCTGGCCGACCTGGGCAAGGCGGCCGAGGAATCGATCCTGACGCCGCAGGAGAAGGCGATCTTCGCCCAGCGCATCGCCAACGCCGGCACCGCGGTGCTGGGCTATGTCGACTTTTTGAACGGTGTCGAGAAGCGCCAGGCGGCCAGCGGCCAGGCGCGTCCCTTCCGCGCCGGCAAGGCGCTGTACGAGCAGAAGTTCGCGCTCGACATCCAGTCGTCTTCCAGCGCCGAAGAGACCTTCCGCAAGGCCCTGGTCACGCGCGAGGAACTGCTGTCGAACATGGACCGCATCTCGGACGAGCTGTGGCCGCGCTATATGGCGGGCGTAAACAAGCCGCAGGACCGCTTCCAGAAGATCGGCATGATGATCGACAAACTCTCGGCCCGCCACGTCGCGCGCGAGAACTTCTTCGCCGAGATCCGGCGCCAGATCCCGCTGCTGCAGGACTGGGTGATCAAGCACGACCTGCTGACGCTGGACCCGAGCAAGCCGCTCGAGGTGCGCGAAACGCCGATGTACCAGCGCGGCGTGGCCGGCGCCAGCATCGACGCGCCGGGCCCTTACCGCTCCAAGGACAAGACCTATTACAACGTCACGCCGATGGACAATCTCACGCCGGAACAGGCCGAGAGCAGCCTGCGCGAGTACAACGAGTGGATCCTGCAGATCCTGAACATCCACGAGGCGATCCCCGGCCACTACGCGCAGCTGGTGCACGCCAACCGCTCGCCTTCCCTGATCAAGTCGCTGTTCGGCAATGGCGCCATGGTCGAAGGCTGGGCCGTGTATGGCGAGCGCATGATGCTCGAATCGGGCTATGGCGACAACGCGCCCGAGATGTGGCTGATGTACTCGAAATGGAACCTGCGCAGCGTGACCAACACCATCCTCGACTACAGCGTGCACGTGAACGGCATGGGGCAGGAGGCGGCGATCGACCTGCTCACCCGCCAGGCCTTCCAGACGCGCCAGGAAGCCGACGAAAAATGGCGCCGCGTGACCCTGACCTCGGTGCAGCTGACCAGTTACTTCAGCGGCTACCACCAGATCATGGAACTGCGCGAGCGCCGCAAGCAGCAACTGGGCGAGCGCTTCAAGCTGAAGGAATTCCACGACCAGTTCCTCAGCTACGGCAATGCGCCGGTCAAGATGATCTCGGAACTGATGCAATAACCCTCTCTGCATGGCCCTCATTGCCGATGAGGGCCGTGCAAAAACGCACAAGCGGCGTGCTCGCGCGCCCGCTTGTGCGCCCCGTCTCCCGAACTATGATGAATCTGGCAGGCCTCCCGGCAAGCCCACGACAACCATATTCGGAGACATCGCATGCAGCCCTTCCATCGACGAGCGGCGCAGGCCGCGATCTGCCTGGCGCTGTGCGCGCCATTCATCCCTGCCCTCGCACAGACCCCGGTCCAGGCCGGCCCCGGCGCCTGGAGCGCCAACCAGGTCTGGGCCAACGACACCACCCACGGCGGCGCCCTGAGCGGCTACTATTACTGGCCGGCCACGCCACCGATCCTGGACAACAAGCGCGCGCTGGTGCTGGTGCTGCACGGCTGCGCCCAGACCGCGGGCGGCGACGTGATCAACGGCAGCGGCGACGCCGGCTACAACTGGAAGGCAGTGGCCGACCAGTACGGCGCGGTGATCCTGGCGCCGAACGCCACCGGCAACGTCTACGGCACCCACTGCTGGGACTGGGCCGCCACCAACCGCAGCCGCTCCTATGGCCATACCGCGGTGCTGCTCGACCTGGTCAACCGCTTCCTCTCCAACCCGCAGTATGCGATCGATCCGAAACAGGTGTACGTGGCCGGCCTGTCCTCGGGCGGCGGCAAGGCCATGGTGCTGGGCTGCACCGCGCCCGAGGTCTTCGCCGGCCTGGGCCTCTCCGCCGCCCCGCCGCCGGGCGTGACCACCGGCCAGATCTCGATCGTCCCTTCCGGCTATACGGCGACCACCGCGGCCAATGTCTGCCGCGCGATGGCGGGCAGCGCGCTTGACCATTTCGCGACCCAGGTCACGGGTGTGATCTGGGGAACGGGCGACTACACGGTGGCGCAAGCCTATGGCCCATTGGACGCCGCCGCCATGCGCCAGGTGTATGGCGGCGCCTGGACGCAGGGCGCGGCGGTGACCGTGCCGGGCAGCGGCAGCAATGTGGAATACACGGACGCCAACGGCAAGGTGCGCACCTCGCAGATCACGGTGACGGGCCTCGGCCACGCCTGGCCGGCCGGCACGGGAGGCCAGAACGCCAACTACGTGAATGCGACCCGCGTGAACTACCCGGCCTTCATCATGGATTTCTGGTTCAACAAGAACCTGCGCGTGTCGCAGGCGCCGGCGCCCGTCATGACGTCATGCAGCGCCAGCGTGTCGGGGTCGACGGTCACGGTGAACGGCGCCGCCAGTTTCGCCGAAGGCTCGATCGCCGGCTACCGGGTGCTGCTCACTGGCCCGTCGCCGGTCGACGACGCCGCGGCCGGCAGCGGCGCGGCGTTCAGCAAGGCCTATGCAGGCCGGGCGGATGGCAGCTACAGCGGCAGCGTGACGGCCATCGGCAATAACGGACAAACGTCGAATGCCTGCGCCCTCCCCGCCTTCCAGGTGGGCACCGGCACGCCGCCGCCGGTCTTTACGTGTATTACCTCGACCGCCAGCAACTACGCCCACGTCCAGGCCGGCCGCGCCCACGCGAGCGGAGGCTATGCGCTGGCCAACGGCTCGAACCAGAACATGGGCCTGTACAACGTCTTCTTCACCAGCACGCTGGCGCAGACGGCGCAGGGCTATTACATCGTGGGGAATTGTCCGTAGCGCCGGAGCGGGTGCCCGGCGCCGTCCGCGCTACATTTATGCGGTTTCTTCCGGCGCGGTAGTCGCGCGCTGGAACATCGGCGCCACCAGCAGGCCCAGCTCGTAGAGCAGGCACATCGGAATGGCCAGGGCCAGCTGGCTGACCACGTCCGGCGGGGTGACGATGGCGGCGATCACGAAGGCGCCGACGATCACGTAGGAACGGACCGAGCGCAGCTTCTCGAGGCTGACGATGCCCATGCGCACCAGGATCACGACCACCACCGGCACCTCGAACGAGGCGCCGAAGGCCAGGCACATCGACATCACGAAATCGAGGTAATTCTCGATATCGGGCATGACCGCGATCGAGGTCGGCGCGAATTCGCCGATGAAGTGGAACACGCGGCCGAACACGAAGAAGTAGCAGAACGCCACGCCGGCGATGAACAGGATCGAGGATGAGATCACCAGCGGCAGCACCAGACGCTTTTCGTGGGCGTACAGGCCGGGCGCGATGAAGGCCCAGGCCTGGTAGAACACCCAGGGCAGCGCCAGGATGAAGGACAGCAGCAGGGTGACCTTCATCGGCACCAGGAAGGGCGAGATGACGCCGGTGGCGATCATGGTCGAGCCGGGCGGCATCGAGGCGATCATCGGCGCGGCGATCAGGTCGTAGATATGCGACGGCCCCGGCCACGCCATCAGTGCGGCGCACACGATCGCGATCCCGATCGATGCCTTGACCAGGCGGTCACGCAGCTCGACCAGGTGCGAGATGAAAGTGTCTTCGCCGGCGGCTTGCTCAGTCATTTAGAAGAAGGAAGAATTGGATTTGCTGGCGCTGCCGGGGCGGAACTTGCGCACCCGGGCGGCGCCCGACATCACATGGCGCTTGGTGCCATGGCGGTTCTTGTACCAGGCCGGCACGCTCGAGGTGCGCACCAGCTTCTTGCGGCGGAAGTCCTTGGCCTTGCGGTCGATGTCGGCCACGGTGGGCGTGACCGTGGTCGCGCTGCTGTCGTGCGCCGCGCGGCCATCCCACATTGCCTCGACCTCGTCGACGTGGCTGGTGACGGACGACTCGAAATCGCTGGTGGCCGATTCGACCTCGCTCTTGAACGATTGCGCCTTCTCCTGCACTTCCTTGTGCAGGTTGCGCAGCTCGTCGAGCTCGATCTCGCGGCTGACCTCGGACTTCACGTCGTGCAGGTAGCGCTGGGCGCGGCCGTACAGCGTCCCGGCCATGCGCGCCACCTTGGGCAGCTTTTCAGGGCCGATCACGATCAGGGCGACCACGCCGATGATCGCGATTTTCGACAGTCCAAGATCGATCATGGAACTCGCGGCTTACAGGCGGGTCTTGTCGCGGGCTTCCACGTCGATGGTCGACTTGTCGGCCACCTGCTGCGTCGGCTGGGCCGGGTTGGCTTCGGCAGCCTTTTCCTCGTCGCCCTTCACGCCGTCCTTGAAGCCCTTGACGGCCTTGCCCAGGTCGGAACCCATATTGCTGATCTTCTTGGTGCCGAAGATCAGCATCACGACCACCAGCACGATGACCCAGTGCCAAATACTCAAACCACCCATGTTATTCTCCTAGCAAGGCGCATGCGCCTGAAAAATCGGGAAAGCATCTACCACAGTATATGCGATGCGGGGGCACTCTGCCCCCATTGAAACTTAGTCCTGGCTTATAAGCCCAGTCCGCGCCACGGACGCGGACCGCCGTACATATGCAGGTGCAGGTGATACACCTCCTGCCCGCCATCCGGACCGCTATTGATCAGCGTCTTGAAGCCGCCGTTCGGCTTGCCGTCGGCGCCGGTCTTGACGTCAATACCATTCTCTTTTGCAAGCTTCGGCGCCAGCGCCAGCATCTTGCCCAGCACCGCCGTGTGTTCCTCGGTGCAGTCGGACAAGGTGGACACGTGCTGCTTCGGAATCACCAGCAAGTGCACCGGCGCCGCCGGGTTGATGTCCTTGAATGCCAGCACGTCCTCGTCTTCATAGACGACGGCGGCCGGGATCTGCTTGGCGACGATCTTGCAAAAAATGCAGTTATCCATCTTGTCTCCAGATTATTACAACATTTCAAGGACTTACAGGCCCGTGAAGCCGAGGCATCGTATCAGCGCCCCGTGACAGCGGTATGACGCCCAGTCGTCGATTATGACACCGGAAGCACGGCCACGCACAGTGAGCAGGTGCTCACTTGCAACGCTTCAGGAATTATTTATTCCTTGCGTGCAGCTTTTTCAACAAGTCCGGACACGCCTTCACGCCGCGCCAGCTCGTCCAGCACCTGTTGGGGCGTGAGGTCGAACCTGGCCAGCAGCACCAGCGAATGGAACCACAGGTCGGCGCATTCGTACAGCACCTTGGACGGGTCGTTCGCGACGCGCGCATCCTTGGCCGCCATCACCAGCTCGGTGGCTTCCTCGCCGATCTTCTTGAGGATGGCGTCGTCGCCCTTGGCGAACAGCTTGGCGACGTAGGAGGTCGCGGGGTCGCCGCCGTGTTCGGGCTTGCGCGATTCGATCACGGCCGCGACGCGGGCCAGGGTAACGCTCATGGGGTCTTCTTCTTGTCCGGGGAATAAATGGTGTCGGGGTCTTGCAGCACCGGTTCGACGCTGTGCCAGTCGCCGTTGTCGTACTTCTGGAAGAAGCAGGAATGGCGGCCGGTATGGCAGGCGATTGAGCCCACCTGCTCGATCTTGAGCAGGACCACGTCTTCGTCGCAATCGAGGCGGATCTCACTCACCTTCTGGATGTGACCGGACTCTTCGCCCTTGTGCCACAGCTTCTTGCGCGAGCGGCTCCAGTACACGGCTTCGCCCGTCTCGACGGTGCGCGTGAGCGCTTCGCGGTTCATCCAGGCGAACATCAGGATGTCGCCGGTCGCCGCTTCCTGGGCGATCACCGGCACCAGGCCGTGCTCGTCCCAGCGCACCTTGTTGAGCCACTTGGCATTGTTCGGCATGTGGCGTCCTTAATCGAGGCGCATCGGGATGCCGCGTTCGGCCATGAAGCGCTTGGCCTCGCCGACCGTGTGCTGCCCGTAGTGGAAGATGCTGGCGGCCAGCACCGCGTCGGCATGGCCTTCGAGCACGCCGTCGGCCAGGTCCTTCAGGCCGCCGACGCCGCCCGAGGCGATCACGGGGATGCCCACGGCGTCCGAGACGGCGCGGGTCAGGCCCAGGTCGAAGCCGATCCTGGTGCCGTCGCGGTCCATCGAAGTGAGCAGCAACTCACCGGCGCCGAGGCTTTCCATCTTGCGCGCCCATTCCACCGCGTCGAGGCCGGTGGCGTTGCGGCCGCCATGGGTGAACACTTCCCACTTGCCGGGACCCGTCTGCTTGGCGTCGATCGCCACCACGATGCACTGCGAGCCGTGCTTCTGGGCGGCGTCGAAAACGAGCTGCGGATTGGTGACGGCCGAGGTGTTCATGCTGACCTTGTCGGCGCCCGCATTGAGCAGGCGCCGCACGTCCTCGACCTTGCGCACGCCGCCACCGACGGTGAGCGGGATGAACACGGTCGAGGCAACCGCTTCGATGATCGGCAGGATCAGGTCGCGGCCGTCGCTGGAGGCGGTGATATCGAGGAAGGTGATCTCGTCGGCGCCCTGCCCGTCGTAGCGGCGCGCGATCTCGACCGGGTCGCCGGCATCGCGCAGCTCGGTGAAATTGACGCCCTTGACCACGCGGCCGCCGGTGACGTCCAGGCAGGGGATGATGCGTTTAGCGAGCATATTCGTTCTCTGCGTTGGCCTCAAAACCGTCGTTCCCGCGAAGGCGGGAACGACGTATTCAGGTCTGCGCCCCTTCCGTCAGTTCGTCGGCGCGTTCCTGGGCCGAGGCCAGGTCGAGCGTGCCTTCGTAGATCGAACGGCCGCAGATCACGCCCTCGATGCCTTCGTCCTGCACCGCGCACAGCGCTTCGACGTCGGCCAGCACGTGCACGCCGCCCGAGGCGATCACGGGAATCTTCACCGCGCGCGCCAGTTTGACGGTCGCCTCGATGTTCACGCCGGCCATCATGCCGTCGCGGCCGATGTCGGTGTAGATGATCGATTCGACGCCATAGCCTTCGAACTTCTTGGCCAGGTCGATGACTTCGTGGCCCGACATCTTGCTCCAGCCGTCGGTCGCGACCTTGCCGTCCTTGGCGTCCAGGCCGACGATGATGTGGCCCGGGAAGGCGCCGCAGGCGTCGTGCAGGAAGCCCGGGTTCTTGACCGCGGCGGTGCCGACGATGATGTAGCTGATGCCGTCGTCCAGGTAGCGCTCGATGGTGTCGAGGTCGCGGATGCCGCCGCCCAGCTGGACCGGGATCTCGTCCAGGCCGTTGTCTTCGGCGTATTCCTGCACCACCTGCAGGATCGATTTGATGGCGCTCTCGTTCTTCGGCTTGCCCGCGAATGCGCCGTTCAGGTCGACCAGGTGCAGGCGGCGCGCGCCCTTCTTGAGCCAATGCAGCGCCATTTCGGCGGGATCTTCGGAAAACACGGTGGCGAGGTCCATATCGCCTTGTTTCAGGCGAACGCAGTGACCGTCTTTCAGGTCGATGGCGGGGATCAGCAGCATGGTCGTTGTCGGTTGGTTGACGGGTTAAGACGTGGGTTAAAACCTGGAATCACGGATTCCAGTGGATGAAATTGCGGTACAGGCGCAGCCCGGCGGCGGCGCTCTTTTCGGGGTGGAACTGGGTGGCGACGATATTATCGCGGCCGACGGCGCAGCAGAACGGACCACCGTAGTCGGTCTCGCCGATCACGTCGTCACGGTTCCCCGGCGCTGCATAGTAACTATGCACGAAGTAGAAATAGCTGCCGTCCTCGACGCCTTCCCACAGCGGGTGGGGACGCGCCTGGCGCACCCGGTTCCAGCCCATCTGCGGGACCTTGAAGCGCGAACCGTCAGCCTGCAGCTTGCCGTCCAGCTGGAACCGCACCACCTTGCCGGGCAACAGGCCCAGGCCGGGCGTGCCTTCGTTCTCTTCGCTCTCCTCGAACAGCATCTGCTCGCCCACGCACACGCCCATGATCGGACGGGTCCTGGCGGCGCGCATCAGCGCATCCTCGAGGCCGGATTCGCGCAGGCTGCTCATGCAGTCGCGCATGGCGCCCTGGCCCGGCAGCACGATGCGGTCGGCGCGGTCCAGGTCGGCGGCGGAACTCGAAATGAGGACGTCGGCCTCGGGCGCGGCGGCGCGCAGCGCCTGCGCCACCGAGCGCAGGTTACCGAGTCCATCGACGACGACGATCTTGTTGGCCATGATTACAGGCTGCCCTTGGTCGACGGGATGATGCCGGCCGCACGCGGGTCCAGCTCGGTGGCCATGCGCAGCGCGCGGCCGAAGGCCTTGAACACGGTCTCGCACTGGTGGTGGGCGTTTACGCCACGCAGGTTGTCGATGTGCAGGGTGACGGCCGCGTGGTTCACGAAGCCGCGGAAGAATTCGCCCGTCAGGTCGACGTCGAAGGTGCCGATCATGGCGCGCGTGAACGGCACGTGCAGCTCCAGGCCGGGACGGCCCGAGAAATCGATCACCACGCGCGACAGCGCCTCGTCCAGCGGCACATACGAGTGGCCGTAGCGCACGATGCCCTTCTTGTCGCCGATCGCCTTGGCCACCGCCATGCCCAGCGTGATGCCGACGTCTTCCACCGTGTGGTGGGCGTCGATATGCAGGTCGCCCACGGCCTCGACCTCGAGGTCGAACATGCCGTGGCGCGCGATCTGGTCGAGCATATGGTCGAGGAAGGGGACGCCAGTATTGAGCTTCTGGCGGCCGGTGCCGTCGAGGTTGATCGAGACGCGGATCTGCGTCTCGTTGGTATTGCGCGTGATGTCGGCGGTGCGGGTCATTGCTAAGGGCGGTCGTCGGTCGGTCTCTCGCAGGGGAGAGGCCGACTGGATTAAATGGTGTCCGTCGGGGGCGCTGGATTACAGCGACGTCTTCAGGGCTGCCAGGAACTGGTCGTTCTCTTCGGGGGTGCTGACCGTGACGCGGATGCAGTTGGCCAGCAATTTATGCATTTTACTCAAATTTTTGATCAAGACCTTCTCGCCATGGAGAATCGCGCAGGCGCGCTCGGCATCGGGCACGCGCAGCGAGATGAAATTGGCGGCCGACGGGAACACTTCCACGCCCGGCAGGGCCGAAAGAAGCGCGGCCAGGCGGGTGCGCTCCTCGTTGAGGAGGCCGGCCTGGCGGTCCAGCACGTCCAGGTGGTCCAGCGCGAACTCGGCCGCCACCTGGGTCAGGACGTTGACGTTGTACGGCGGGCGCACCTTCTCGAATTCAAGCAGCAGCGGCGCCGCGGCCGACATATAGCCGAGGCGGATGCCGGCCAGGCCCAGCTTGGACAGCGTGCGCATCACGACCAGGTTCGGGTGTTGCGGCAGGCGCTCCATGAAGCTGACCCGGGCGAACGGTTGATAGGCCTCGTCGACCACCACGATGCCGTGCTCGCCCACGGCCTCGATGATCGCGACCATGTCGTCGGCATCGTACAGGTTGCCGGTCGGGTTGTTCGGATAGGCCAGGAATACCAGCGACGGCTTGTGCTCGGCAATCGCGGCCAGCATGGCCGGCAGGTCGAGCGAGAAATCGGACTTGATCGGCACGCCGACGAAGTCGGCGCCCGCGAACTGGGCCGAGCGCGAGAACATCACGAAGGCGGGCACCGGGGCCATCACCACGGCGCGGCGGCTGCCGGCCTCGCGTTCCTGGCGCGCGATCGCTGTGGCCAGGATCGTGATCAGCTCGTCCGAGCCGTTGCCGAGCAGGACGTCGTAGCCCTCCGGCACGCCCAGCTTGCCGCAGATGCGGTCCTTCAGCGTGCGGTAGGACGGCACCGGATAGCGGTTCAGGGCCGCCTCGGCCAGGCGCGCGCCCAGCTCGGCGCGCAACTCCTCGGGCAGCTGGTACGGGTTTTCCATCGAGTCGAGCTTGACGTAGCCGATCGAGTCCGGCACGTGATAGCTGCCCACGGCGCGCACGTCGGCGCGGATGGTGTTCTCGATCAGTTTGGCGATGTCGGTCATGATGTTTCTTCCGTGATGTTGGCGGCCTTGGCGGCCTTGCGCAGTTTTTTTGCCTTTGCCCCGGCGACCGGCACCTCGGGCGCGGCCAGCCGCTCGGCGATGATGGCGCAGTAGTCGGGGTTCAGTTCGAAACCGGTGTACTGTCGGCCCAGGCGCTTGGCGGCGATGGCCGTGGTGCCGCTGCCCATGAAGGGATCGAGCACCACGCCGCCCGGCGGACAGGAGGCCTTGACCATGCGCTCGATGATCTCGAGCGGCTTCTGCGTCGGATGATCGGCGCGCTCCGGATGCTCGCGGTGCAGGCGCGACACGCTCCACACGTCCTTCGGGTTGTAGCCGACTTCGAGCCACTTGGCGCCGACGAAGATCGAGCGCGAACGCGCCTTCTTGGTCTCGGCGTCATACGGGATGCGCACCGCGTCCAGGTCGAAATAGTAATCCTTGCGCCTGGCGAAGAAGCCGATGGTGTCGTGCACCGACGAGAAGCTGCGCACGCTGCCGCCCATCGACGGCACGCGGCGGTCCCAGATGATCTCGTTCATCATCGTCATGCGTTTTTTCAGCATCACGAAGATCTCGGGCGCGAAGCGCCAGGTGAGGAAGATGTACAGGCTGCCATTGGGCTTGAGCTTGGGGATGGCGGCGTCGATCCACTGCTCGGTCCAGGCCAGATAGGCCTCGACGCTTTGCTGGTCCGACGCGTTGCCGTAGTCCTTGCCCAGGTTGTAGGGCGGGTCGGTCAGGATCAGGTCGATGGACCCGTCCGGGATGCGCGCCAGACCGGCCAGCGCATCCTCGCAGAATACCTGGTTGACCCAGGACGTCATGATTGCTGTGGTGGCACTGGGTTCAAACGCAGCTCGGCGCTGCGCGCGTGCGCCTGCAAGCCCTCGCCGTAGGCGAGAGTCGCGGCCACTTTACCAAGCGTTTGCGCGCCCGCTTCGCTGACCTGGATGATCGACGAGCGTTTCTGGAAGTCGTAGACGCCCAGCGGCGACGAGAAGCGCGCCGTGCGCGAGGTCGGGAGCACGTGGTTGGGGCCGCAGCAGTAGTCGCCCAGCGATTCGGACGAAAAACGGCCGAGGAACATCGCGCCGGCGTGGCGGATTTTATCGGCCCACTGCATCGGCTCGACGGCCGAGATTTCCAGGTGCTCGGCGGCGATGGACGATGCGATCTCGCATGCCTCGTCCATGTCGCGCACCTTGATCAAGGCGCCGCGGTCGGTCATCGACGTGGTGATCGTGTCCTTGCGCGGCATCGACGGCAGCAGCTTGTGGATACTCGCTTCCACCTTGGCGATGTAGTCGGCGTCGGGGCACAGCAGGATGGCCTGGGCCAGCTCGTCGTGCTCGGCCTGCGAGAACAGGTCCATCGCCACCCAGTCCGGGTCGGTGGTGCCGTCGCACAGCACCAGGATTTCGGACGGGCCGGCGATCATGTCGATGCCGACCGTGCCGAACACGCGGCGCTTGGCGGCGGCGACATAGGCGTTACCGGGGCCAACGATCTTGTCGACCGGCTGGATGGTCTCGGTGCCGTAGGCCAGCGCGCCGACGGCTTGCGCGCCGCCGATGGTGATCACGCGGGTCACGCCGGCGATCGCGGCGGCGGCCAGCACCATCTGGTTCTTCACGCCGTCCGGGGTCGGCACGACCATGATGATTTCTTTCACGCCGGCGACGTGGGCCGGGATCGCGTTCATCAGCACCGACGACGGATACGCCGCCTTGCCGCCCGGGACGTAGATGCCGACCCGGTCCAGCGGCGTCACGCGCTGGCCCAGCACCGTGCCGTCGGGCTCGGTGAAGGTGAAGCCGGTCGAGGCGTCCTTCTGGCGTTCGTGGAACACGCGCACGCGATCCGCGGCGACCTGCAGCGCGGCGCGCTGGGCTTCGGGCAGCGCGGCCAGGGCAGCATCCAGCTCGGCCTGGCCAATGTCGAATTCGGCCATCGCCTTGGCGCCGCCGTTCGGGATGCGGTCGAACTTGTTCGTGTACTCCAGCACAGCCGCATCGCCGCGCGCCTTCACGTCGCGCAGGATATGCGCGACCGCGGTCTCGATGGCGTCATCGGTTTCCGCTTCGAACGCCAGCAGGGCATCGAGGGTGTTCTTGAAGTCGGGCGCGGTGGAATCGAGCTTGCGGATCTGTACTGCCATGATTGTGCTTCAGCCTTGTTGTTGGGAGGCGCGTTCAAACGCTTCCAGGATCGGTTGCAGGCGCTCGCGCTTGAGCTTGAGCGCGGCCTGGTTCACCACCAGGCGCGAGGAGATGTCCATGATCTTTTCGACTTCGACCAGGTTGTTGGCGCGCAGGGTGCCGCCGGTCGAGACCACGTCGACGATGGCGTCCGACAGGCCGACCAGCGGCGCCAGCTCCATCGAGCCATACAGCTTGATCAGGTCGACGTGCACGCCCTTGCTGGCGAAGTGCTCGCGCGCGGTGTTGACGAACTTGGTCGCCACCCGCAGGCGCGCGCCCTGGCGCACGGCCTTGTCGTAGTCGAAGCCGGCATTGACCGCGACCGACATGCGGCACTGGGCGATGCGCAGGTCGATCGGCTGGTACAAGCCTTCGCCGCCATGCTCGAGCAGCACGTCCTTGCCGGCCACGCCGAAATCGGCGGCGCCATGCTGGACGTAGGTCGGCACGTCGGAGGCGCGCACGATCAGCACCCGCACGCCGGGGTCGTTGGTCGAGAGGATGAGTTTACGCGAAGTCTCGGGGTTTTCCAGCACCTCGATCCCGGCCGCCGACAGCAGCGGCAGGGTGTCTTCGAAGATGCGGCCCTTGGAAAGCGCCAGGATCAGCTGGGGCTCGCCGGTGTTGCCGTTGAATGTCATGGTCTTCTTACTTGATGCGTACGATGTCAGCGCCGACCGCCGACAGTTTCACTTCCATCCGGTCGTAGCCGCGATCGAGGTGGTAGATGCGGTCGATCAGCGTCGTGCCTTCGGCTGCCATGCCGGCGATCACCAGGGAAGCCGAGGCGCGCAGGTCGGTCGCCATCACCGGCGCGCCGACCAGGCGCGGGACGCCCTTGATGAAGGCGGTATTGCCCTCGGTCGAGATTTGCGCGCCGAGGCGGTTCATCTCCTGCACGTGCATGAAGCGGTTCTCGAAGATCGTCTCGGTGACTTTCGATGCGCCGTCGGCGATCGTGTTCACGGCCATGAACTGGGCCTGCATATCGGTCGGGAAGCCCGGATATTCGGTGGTGCGGAACGAGACCGGACGCGGCCGGCCGTCCATCTTCGCGCGGATGGTGTCGCCGCCCACGGTCAGCTGCAGGCCGATCTCGCGCAGCTTGTCGAGCGCGACGTCGAAGATGTCCGTGCGGGTATTGGTCAGCACGATGTCGCCGCCGGTGGCCGCCACCGCGCACAGGAAGGTCGCGGCCTCGATGCGGTCCGAGATCACCGCATGGGTCGCGCCGTGCAGTTCGTCCACGCCCTGGATCACCAGGCGGTCGGTGCCGATGCCCTCGATCTTCGCGCCCATGGCCACGAGCAGGTTGGCCAGGTCGGTCACTTCCGGCTCGCGCGCGGCGTTCTCGAGCACGGTCTCGCCTTCGGCCAGCGTCGCGGCCATCAGGAGGTTCTCGGTGCCGGTCACGGTGATCATGTCGGTGTGGATGCGCGCGCCCTTCAGCTTTTTCGCCTTGGCGTAGATGTAGCCGCCCTCGATCGTGATCTCGGCGCCCATCGCGCGCAGGCCCTTGATGTGCTGGTCGACCGGACGCGAGCCGATCGCGCAGCCGCCCGGCAGCGAGACCTTGGCTTCGCCGAAGCGCGCCAGCAGGGGCCCCAGCACCAGGATCGAGGCGCGCATGGTCTTCACCAGCTCGTACGGCGCCTCGAGGGTGTCGATGGCGCTGCCGTTCAGCGTGACCTTCTCGTCATCCTGCACGACCTTGAGACCGGTCTTTTCCAGGAGCTTGAGCATGGTGCGCACGTCGTGCAGGCGCGGCACGTTCGACAGCTGCAGGTCGCCCGCGGTCAAGAGGCCGGCGCACAGGATGGGCAGCGCCGCGTTCTTGGCGCCGGATACCGAAATCTCACCAGCCAGGCGTTTGCCGCCGACGATCTGGAGCTTGTCCATGCTTATCCTCCGAATTCTTCAGGGGTCAGGGTTTTCATCGACAGCGCGTGGATTTCCTCGCGCATGCGGTCGCCCAGCGCGGCGTACACGATCTGGTGACGCTGGATGGGACGCTTGCCGGCAAACGCTGGCGAGACGATCACGGCCTCGAAGTGATGGCCATCGCCCTTCACGTCGAGGTGGGTGCATTCGAGGCCGGCGCTGATATAGCCGTGGATCAGTTCGGGTGTGGTCGCCACGATAACTCCAGTTAAACTTTTTACTATTAATGGCGCAGATTGTAGCCGCGCTTGAGCAGATTGATCGCCACGCCCGTCAGCACCGCGAAGAACACGGTCACGACGGCCAGGCTGATCCAGGGCGAAACGTCGGACTGGCCGAAGAACCCATAGCGGAACCCGTCAATCATATAAAAGAACGGGTTGAAATGCGAGACGGCGAGCCAGAAAGGCGGCAGTTTTTGGACGGAATAGAACACACCGGCCAGGAAGGTCGCCGGCATGATCAGGAAGTTCTGGAAAGCCGCCAGCTGGTCGAACTTCTCGGCCCAGATGCCGGCGATCGTGCCCATGGTGCCGAGGATGGCCGCGCCCAGCAGGGCGAACACCACGATCCACACCGGCGCCACGAACTCCAGGTGGGCGAACCAGGCGGTGATGATGAACACGCCGGCGCCGACAACGATCCCGCGCAGCATCGAGGCCAGCACGTAGGCCGACAGGATCTCGGCGTGCGACAGCGGCGGCAGCAGGATGAAGACCAGGTTGCCGCTGATCTTGGACTGGATCAGCGACGAGGACGAGTTGGCGAAGGAGTTCTGCAGCACGCTCATCATCACCAGGCCGGGGATCAGGAACGAGGTGTAGGCGACGCCGTCGAGCATCTCGACCCGGCCGTCGAGCACATGGCCGAAGATCAGGAGGTAGAGCATGGCGGTGACCACGGGCGCGGCCACGGTCTGGGTCGCGACCTTCCAGAAGCGCAGCGACTCCTTGTAGAACAGGGTACGGAAACCGATCGAGAACATTACTTACCTTCCTCCATGATCTGGATGAAGATGTCCTCGAGATCGGCCTGCTCCAGCTGCATCTCGTCGATGACGGCGCCGTTCTCGCGCAGGCGCGCCAGGATCGGCTCGACCTCGCTGTAATCGTTCACGCGCAGCGTGTACTTGTTGCCGTTGGTGTGTTCGTCGTGCGATACCAGCGGGCGCAGCGCCTCGGGCAAGTCGCCCGATTTCAAGTGGACCACCAGCTGCGAGCCCGACACGCGTCGCAGCAGCGCGCTCATGGTGTCGAGCGCCACCACGTTGCCGCGCCGGAGCATGGCCACACGCTGGCACATGGCTTGCGCTTCCTCGAGGTAGTGCGTAGTGAGGACCACGGTGTGGCCGCCCTCGCGGTTCAGGCGCGCGATGAACTTCCACAGGGTCTGGCGCAGCTCGACGTCGACGCCAGCGGTCGGCTCGTCGAGCACGATCACGGGCGGACGGTGCACCAGGGCTTGCGCCACCAGCACGCGCCGCTTCATGCCGCCAGACAGCGCGCGCATGTTCACGTCGGCCTTGTCGGTCAGGTCCAGGTTGTGCATCACCTCGTCGATCCAGGCGTCGTTGTTGCGGATGCCGAAGTAGCCCGACTGCAGGCGCAAGGTTTCGCGCACCGTGAAGAAGGGATCGAACACCAGCTCCTGCGGCACCACGCCCAGGCGCTTCCTGGCTTCGCGGAAGTCGCTCACGACGTCGTGGCCGTGGATGCGTACCGTGCCGGCATCGGGCCGGATCAGGCCCGCGATGGTGGAAATCAGGGTGGTCTTGCCGGCGCCGTTCGGGCCCAGGAGGCCAAAGAACTCGCCTTCCTCGATGTCCAAGGAGACGCCCTTCAAGGCCTTGAAGCCCTTGTAGCTCTTCTCGACGCTGTCAATCTGGATTGCTGTCATGCTTGTTGGATGGCGCGCTGCGCAAAAATAGAAAGCGCAACGGTGGACCGTGCGGGGAAACGGTCCATTATAGGTGAAATCGTTCTGTCAAGCGGGCAGAGGGGAGAAACGCTCGAGCGCGTTTGGAGGGAGGCAGTAAAACAAACGGCGGCCATCGGCCGCCGGTCTTCAGGCTTGCGGCAGCAGCGTGTCGACCCCGTACAGGGCCGCCAGCTTTTGCACATTGTCCGGCACGTTCACGAAGGTGAGCCGGTGGCCGGCACCCTGCGCGCGGCGCTGCCAGGCCAGCAGCAGTGCCACGCCGGACGAGTCGGCCGCCTGCACGCCGCCGAGATCGAACACGGTCTCGCCGGCGCGGATCGCCGCCGCGCCCTGCTCCAGCGCCTGGTGGGCGGTCAGGAAGGTCAGGGCGTCGATCGACAGCATCGGGTTGGATTCAGCCATGTTGACGAATCACTTTGCCGGCGCGGCCAGCGGCTTCGAGGCCAGCTGGGCGTTGCGGTCGGCCAGGCGCTTGATCAGGCCATCGATGCCGCTCTTGCTGATCTCGCTGTTGAAGGTGCTGGTATAGGTCTGGACCAGCCAGGCGCCCAGCACGTTCACGTCATAGATCTTCCAGCTGCCCTTGTCGTTGCTCAGGCGGTAGTTCAGGGTGATCGGTTCGCCGCGGGTGACGTTCACCTGCGAGCGCACTTCGACGTCGTTGTCGGTCGGCGAGCCGCGCATCGGCTTGAACTCGACGGTCTCGTTCTTGATGGTCGACAGCGCGCCGGCGTAGGTGTACACCAGCAGGTCGCGGAACTCCTTGGTCAGCTTCTGCTTCTGTTCCGGGGTAGCCGTGCGCCAGTGGCGGCCGGCCGCCTGCTGGGTCATCTTCTCGGCATCGACGTAGGGCAGGATTTTTTCGTTGACCAGGCTCATGATCTTGCTGCGGTTGCCGGCCTGGATCTCCTTGTCGGCCTTGACGCTGTCGATCACTTCATTGCTGATGCGCTTGACCAGCGCGTCCGGCGCCTCGGCGGCGGCCACCGGGGCGGCGACCAGGACGGTGGAGAAGGCCACGGTGGCGGCGGCGGCGACCAGGTGCATGAATGGCTTCATAGGTTTCCTTTCGGTTGGCGGCGGCGATGGCCGCACGCACGGTTGATCTTGTTGTTACTGCTCGTCGACGCTCTGGCGCGGCACGTCGCCGTCATACACCTGGCTCTGGCGGCGCTGCAGGTAGCCGTCGCGCAGGAACTCGTAACGGTCGAGCGCGGCGTCTTCGAGCAGGCTGGACGCGTCGAGCAGGCTGGCGCGGGTATCGATCACGCGGATGCCGGCGCCGATATTGCGCCAGTTGTCCGGCTGCTTGTATTTCCAGATATCGCCACCCACGTCGGCCGGCAAGGCCGCGGTATCACGCACGGTAGATGGGCCCAGCAGTGGCAAAATCAAGTAGGGGCCGCTTGGCACGCCCCATTTGCCCAGGGTCTGGCCGAAGTCTTCGTCGCTTTTCTGCATGCCCGCTTCGGACGCAATGTCGAGCAGGCCGAAGATGCCGAAGGTAGAGTTCAGCGCAAAGCGGCCGAAATCGGTGCCGGCCTGCTCGGGTTTACCCTGCAGCAGGTTGTTGACCGAGCTCCAGGCATCCGACAGGTTGCCGAAGAAATTACCGACGCCGGTCTGGGCAAAGCCCGGCACGACGTTCTTGTAGCCGGTGGCCACCGGTTTCAGGACGGCGCGGTCGACCGCGTCGTTGAAGCTGAACATGGCGCGGTTATAGCCTTCCAGCGGATCCTGCGGATTATTCGCGGTGGTGGCGCATCCGGTCAGGACCAGGATGGCAGCGGCGGCGGCGCCGAGGCGCAAGTGCGAGAGCGTGACGGCGTGGTTCATTCACTACCTTCCTTTCCTTCTGCAGCCTTGCTGTAGATAAATTGATTGATCAAGTCTTCCAGGACCGTCGCCGACTGGGTGCGGTTGATGCGATCGCCTTCCGCCAGATTCTGCTCGTCGCCACCGGCTTCGATGCCGATGTATTGTTCACCCAACAGGCCAGCCGTCAAAATCTTCAGCGAGCTGTCCTTAGGGAATTTATATTCAGTATCCATATCGAGGCGCACCGATGCCTGGAAGCTCTTGTCGTCGAAGGTGATCTCACCCACGCGACCGACCACCACGCCGGCGCTCTTGACCGGCGCCTGCGGCTTGAGCCCGCCGATATTGTCGAAACGGCCCGTGATCGAATACGTCTGGCCGAACGACAGAGTCCTCATGTTTCCTGCCTGGAAAGCCAGGAACAGCAGCGCGGCCAGACCCAGCAGAACGAACAGGCCGACCCAGACGTCGATAGTTTTGCGATGCATTTTAAATACCCTACAGTAACCGTTTTAACCGTTTATTAAACTTATTTATTGAACATCAGGGCCGTCATGACGAAGTTCAGCCCCCAGACCAGCAGCGATGCAATCACGACGGTGCGCGTGGTCGCGCGCGATACGTCTTCTGGCGTCGGCTGGGCCTGGTAGCCCTGGAACAGGGCGGTAAAGGTCACTGCGATGCCAAATATAAAGCTTTTGATGACGCCGTTCAGTACGTCAGCTCGCACATCGACGCCGGCCTGCATCTGCGACCAGAACGACCCTTCGTCGACGCCGATCAGTTTCACGCCGACGATGTAGCCGCCCAGCACGCCCACCGCCGAGAACACGGTGGCCAGGACCGGCATCGCGATCACGCCGGCCCAGAAACGCGGCGCCAGCACGCGCTGCACCGGATTAATGGCCATCATTTCCATGGCCGACAGCTGTTCGCCGGCCTTCATGAGGCCGATCTGGGCGGTCAGCGAGGTGCCGGCGCGGCCGGCGAACAGCAGCGCGGTCACGACCGGGCCCAGTTCGCGCACCAGCGCCAGCGCCACCACCTGGCCCAGCATCTGCTCGGCGCCATACTGGTTCAGCGTGTAATAACCCTGCAGGCCCAGCACCATGCCGACGAACAAGCCGGACACGGCGATGATGACCAGCGAATAGTTGCCAATAAAATGGATCTGCTCAGAAATCAGACCGGGGCGACGGAACGCGCCCGGCGACACTTTCAATACGTTGAAGAACGAGCGCACGGCGAAGCCGAGGCCGGCGAAGCCTTCGCGCACGGTGCAGCCGACCAGGCCAAGGACGCGGGCGATCATGTGCGCGCTCCCAGGCCCAGGTCGTCGGCCAGCGACTTGCCGGGATAATGGAAGGGCACCGGACCGTCCGGGGCGGCATTGACGAATTGTTTCACGTAAGGGTCTTCCGAAACGCGCAGGTCGTCCGGCGTGCCCTCGGCCACGATCTTGCCGGCGGACATGAAGTACACGTAGTCGGCGATCGCAAAGCATTCGTGCACGTCGTGCGAGACGAGGATCGAGGTCGAGCCCAGCGCGTCGTTCAGGTTGCGGATCAGGTTGGCAGTCACGCCCATCGAGATCGGATCGAGGCCGGCGAACGGCTCGTCGTACATGATCAGTTCAGGGTCCAGCGCCACCGCGCGCGCCACGGCCACGCGGCGCGCCATGCCGCCCGAGATCTCGGCTGGCTTCAGGCGGTGCGCATTGCGCAGGCCGACGGCGTTGAGCTTCATCAGGACCAGGTCGCGGATGAGTTCTTCGGGCAGGTCGGTGTGCTCGCGCAGCGGGAAGGCGACGTTGTCGAATACCGACAGGTCGGTAAACAGCGCGCCGAACTGGAACAGCATGCCCATGCGGCGGCGCAGGCGGTACAGGCCTTCGGTATCGAGCTGGTGCACGACTTCGCCGCCGATGCGGACTTCGCCGCGCTGGGGACGGATCTGGCCGCCGATCAGGCGCAGCACCGTGGTCTTGCCGCAACCCGACCCGCCCATGACGGCAATGAGCTTGCCACGTGGGAAGTCCATACGGAGATTCGACAGGATGGAACGCTCACCGTAAGCAAAATGCAGATCGCGGATTTCGACTAGGTTCGACACAGCATAATTAATGTTTGGGGAATCCGGTATTGTAGTGCAGAAAGCTATTTACCTGCTTGAGGGGGCTTTGTTGCACAAATCGGCCCATCAGCGGCCGAGGCGCAGCACGGGTAAACTGACGGCATGATTGCTCCCGTAAAGCTGAAGTACCGAACGACCAACTGGAAAGACTACAACGCGGCATT
>NZ_JAFVIM010000011.1:0-197856 GCF_017582745.1 Massilia oculi | reverse complement strand
GTGCTACGCCGACGCCTGTTATGTTCAACTTCGCTTTCCAAAATAGTCCCCGCCAAAATTTAGTGGGGACTACTTTGCGACCGGCGCCGTTCAGTGTCTAGACGGTGCTGATTTGACGCTTACCTTTCAGGCGCGTTCCGGCACGCAGCGTGCGCACCGTGGAACGGCCTTGCCAATGCTGTCCGCGTGCTTCGGCTTCCTGCATCTGCAGGTCGGCATAGCGCCGCGCCTGATCGCCATTCGCATAGGCGTACTGCCCCGGTACGTCATACGTCTCTAACTCTGGGAGTTTATTGTTGCGCACGAAGGATGGAGAGTTGGCGCTGACGCTGCGTTTCGATTTGTAATCCTGGCTCAGCAAGGTGGTAAGCGATGCGTGGAGGCGTCGCTGGGACACCAAAGCTTGCACGGAGTCGGCCTGCTCGACCGGGCTGGCGCCATGAAAGCGGATGCCGTCACCGGCTGCGCTGCTCGCATCCTCCGGCACGGCGCTAGCCTGGGTGCTGTCCGCAAACAGCACCAGCCCGTGCCCGGCATCGTCCTGCTCGACTCGCCAGCCCAAGCCTTCTTCGACCAGCAAGCGACGGACGAAGTCGAGATCCGTTTCCCGGTACTGACAGCAATAGCTGCGCGGGAGAGTCCCTGCCATGAAAGCACTGGTCTCGTCGCTCCAACGCCAGCGCGCCAGCGGCAAATATGCGGCAAATACCGCATCGACGATATCGATCACACGCTTGTCCTGCCACACGCGGCAGTTACGGACATGCTCCAGGCGCCATAGCCAAGGTGAGATCCGAATCCGGTAGCGTGCCAGGCCGCCATCGCTGCCCAACTGCGCAACCTCGCTGATCTCGCCGGACAGGGGAGTACGTGTGCCATCTGCCAGGCTGAGTTCAAGCTTGGCCGTCTGCCCCAGCAAGGCCTGCGGCTGGACGAACGCGCTCGTAGACAGTGCGATTAACTCGCAACCGCCCACGTCCTGTAACCCATCTTCACCGTAGAAAGCCTCGGCCAGAAAATCGCACCGTGCCGCACGACAGTCTCCAATCGTCAGATTCATCAATCTGGATGCGCCTGAATACTCGGCCAATGCGGTCTTGATCTGCTCCGTCAATGCGATGGCCATGTCGAGATGTGCTCCAGATAAACTTATCGGAGACAAGATATCGGTGCTCTGCCGTTTAGATATTGCGTTACGTCATCACTCACCGCGTGAGCTTTGCATCTGACCGCGAGATCACGAAATGCGATGCCATTGTTCTGCGCTGTTCATTACCGCATGCAAGGTCAGGTAGATGATCAGGCTCTTCCGCCCGACTATGATGGGATGGGTCTACTTCATATACAGGAGATTGCCATGCGTATCCCGAAGCTTGCCTGTTTCTTCCTTCTCGTAGTGCTGACCGGTATCACAGCGTCCGCCAAGGCCAAATCGCCAAACCAGGTTCTTGGCACCTGGCGCATGGTGACCGCCCAAATCGACCCGGATGGCAAGAATGTACCGGCCTATGGCGACAAGCCGAATGGCCTGCTCGTGTTCACCGAAGACATGCATTTCATCGAAGTGCTGACCGATGCGACTATTCCGAAATTTGCTTCGGATGTGCGAGGGCAGGGCACGGCCGAAGAAAACCGCGCGGCGATGGCCGGCAGCATCGGTTTTTTCGGCACCTATACGGTGGACAAGGAGGGCGTCTTCAGCGGCAACCGCGTCGAGGCATCGACCTTTCCGAACTGGATCGGGCAGGTGCGTACCCGCAAGGAGTTGCGCCTGGTCGTCGAAGGCGACCGCATGACCGAGAATTTCCAGAGGCCGGACGGCACCAGGATCCGGATCGTCTGGCAGCGGGTCAAGCGTCAGTAGCGGTCACCGGGGCCGACTCTTCCAATCCGATGATCAGGCGGGAATGCGAGCAATGACCTTGATCTCGAAGTCGAAACCGGCAAGCCAAGTGACGCCGACGGCAGTCCAGTTCGGATAAGGCGCTTCAGGAAAGATTTCACCTTTCACCTTCATCACCGATGCAAACTGTTTTTCGGGATCGGTATTAAACGTGGTGACGTCGACAATATCGTCAAACCCGCACCCAGCCGCTTGCAGCGTCGCCTCGAGATTCGCGAAGGCGAGGCGAACCTGGGCCTCGAACTCAGGCTCGGGCGAACCGTCGTCGCGGCTTCCGACGTGGCCCGACACGAAGAGAAGATCGCCTGACCTGATTGCCGCCGAATAGGTCTGTTTCACGTAAAGGTCGTGCCGGCCAGCGGGGAAAACGGCGTCGCGCACACTCATGATGATTCCTCCTGGGATAGTGAGTCAATAATTTAGTAACCACTTCACCATATTTTGCCGTAACCTCCTGTGCTGTCGCGTCCGCTTGCGCGGTCTCTGCTCAGGAGGGTCCGCCTTCAGCTGACGGCGACGACATTGTTCAATGCTCGATTGGAGCACGCTCCCGCTCCCGCAGCGTCTCCAGCACATGCCGCGTCATGCTGCTGGCCAACTCCTCTTCACCAACGAACACCCGCCCACCCGTCTCCGCCCGCAGCAGTTCGGCCTCCTTGTCGTTATGCGTCCGCACCACGCAGCGAATCGACGGATTGAGCGCCTTCGCAATCTCCACCATCTTGCGCACGTCGAAGGTATCCGGCGTCGCGATCACCAGCATCGCCGCCTTGTGGATATGCGCCTGGATCAGCACCGCCGGCTCCGCCGCATTGCCCACCACCGCCGGGATGCCGCGCTGGCGCGCCTGCTCGACCAGTTCGCGGTGCTGCTCGGCCAGCACGAAGTGAATCCCGCGCGCCGTCAGGTCGTCCGCAATGCGCCGCCCGACCCGCCCGAACCCCACCAGCACCACCTGGTTGCTGAGCTTTTCGCGCGAGGTCGTCATCGGCAGTTCCGCCAGCGGATCGGCCGGCCGTTCCAGCTTGCGCGCCAGGTGCATCAGGTGATTCTGCTTGCCGAACCAGCGCTGCGCCGGCTCGATCGACGAAAACACCAGCGGATTGAAGGCGATCGAGATGATGGCGCCGGCCAGGATCAGGTTCTGGCCCAGCTCCGGCAGCAGTCCGAGCTGCATGCCCAGCGCCGCCAGGATGAAGGAGAACTCGCCGATCTGCGCCAGGCTGGCCGACACCGTCAGCGCCGTATTGAGCGGATAGCGCAGCGCCAGCACCAAAACAAAAGCAGCGAGCGACTTGCCGACCACGATCACCAGCACCACGCCCAGCACGTGCAGCGGATTGTCGACCAGGACCATCGGATCGAACAGCATCCCGACCGAGACGAAGAACAGCACCGAGAACGCATCGCGCAGCGGCAGCGATTCCTCGGCCGCGCGGTGGCTCAGTTCCGATTCGCGCAGCACCATGCCGGCGAAGAATGCGCCCAAGGCGAACGATACGCCGAACAGGCTCGATGACGCATAGGCGATGCCGACCGCCGCCGCGATCACCGATAGCGTGAAGAGCTCTCGCGAGGCGGTCCTGGCCACGCGCCACAGGAACCACGGGAAGACCTTGCGTCCGACGATCAGCATGAAGGCGATGAAGCCGCCTACCTGCAACAAAGTCATGCCCAGCGCCGGCCACAGATCGAGCCCGGCATCGCCCTTGCCGCCCAGCGGGCCGGCGAGCGCCGGCAGCATCACCAGCACCAGCACCATGACGAGATCCTCGACCACCAGCCAGCCCACCGCGATGCGGCCGTTCATCGAGTCGAGCACGCCGCGCGCCTCCAGTGCGCGCAGCAGCACCACGGTGCTCGCCACCGACAGCGCCAGCCCGAACACGATGCCCGCGCCCAGGCTCCAGCCCCACCACCACGACAGCGCCATGCCCATCCCGGTGGCCACGCCGATCTGCAGCAGGGCGCCGGGCAGGGCGATGCGGCGCACGTCGAGCAAGTCCTTCAGCGAGAAATGCAGCCCCACCCCGAACATCAGCAGCATGACCCCGATCTCCGCCAGTTGCGAGGCCAGGCCGATGTCCGCCACGAAGCCCGGCGTGGCGGGGCCGATGAAGACGCCCGCGGCCAGGTAGCCGACCAGCGCCGGCAGTTTGAGGCGCACCGCCAGCATGCCGAATATCAGGCCGAAGCCGAGTGCGGCGGCAATCGTGGTGATCAGGCTTAATTCGTGGTGCATCAGGGCGGCGGCTTATCAGGTTGGGATTTCTTTAGTATAAGTCAGCAGTATGTACAGGCCATGAAAATACCGACAGGCGTCGATGCGCCGCAGGCGCGTCGTCCGGGCGTGAAGTGCGATAGCATTGGCATATTGTCACTACCGAGCCAGAGCCGCATGGAAAAACAGGATGAACTGCGCCGTTCCAAACGGATCGCCCTCGGCTTCTTCGTGGGCGCGGCGGCGTTGTTCGTGATCAGCCTGCTGCTGCCGTACACCTGGTGGACCGGCCTGCTGCGTGCCTTTTCCGAAGCGGCCATGGTCGGCGCGCTGGCAGACTGGTTCGCGGTGGTGGCGCTGTTCCGGCGCGTGCCGATCCCGATCGTGTCGCGCCATACCGCGATCATCCCCAGCAACAAGGACAAGATCGCCGACAACCTGGCCCTGTTCGTGCGCGAAAAATTCCTCGACACCGATTCGATCATCAAGCTGATCCGGCGCCACGATCCGGTGCAGAAGGTGGCCGAGTGGCTGGTCAAGCCGGCCAATACGGAGCTGATGGGCGCCCACCTGGTGCGGGCCGCGACCTTCATGCTCGACTTCATCGAAGACGGGGCGGTGCAGAACTTCATCCGCCGCGGCGTGCACACGATGGTCAAGAGCGTCGACCTGTCGAAGTCGAGCGGCGCCATCCTCGAGAGCCTGACCCGCGGCCGGCGCCACCAGGAACTGCTCGACGAAGGCATTCGGCAATTGGCGCGCTTGCTGGACAACGCGGACACGCAGGACTACATCGCCCAGGGCATCGTCGAATGGCTCAAGGAAGACTATGCCTTCATCGAAAAGATGCTGCCGTCGGATCTCATCGGCCGCAAGGGCGCCGACATCGCCGTGCGCCTCGCCGCCGGGGTGCTGAACAAGGTCGCGGCCGATCCCGAGCACCCGCTGCGCCAACGCTTCGACGACTACGTGGCCGGCTTCATCGAGCGCCTGAAAACCGATGCCTCCTTCCTGGCCAGGGCCGACGACGTCAAGCGCTACCTGCTCGAGGACGAGGCCCTCAATGCCTATCTCGGTTCGCTGTGGGCCGAACTGAAGGCCTGGCTCAAGCGCGACCTGGAAAGCGAGGATTCCAGCCTGCGCCGCCGTATCGTCGCGATGGGCGCCTGGATCGGCAAGGTGCTCAGCGAAGATCCGGCATTGCGCCAGTCGCTGCACGAGAACCTCGAATCGGCCGCGCGCGGCGTGGCGCCCGAATTCGCGGGCTTCCTGACGCGCCACATCGCCGACACCGTCAAGCAATGGGACGACCGCGAGATGTCGGCCCAGATCGAACTCAATATCGGCAAGGACTTGCAGTACATCCGCATCAACGGCACCATCGTGGGCGGCATGATCGGCGTGACCTTGTACCTGCTGTCCCACCTGCCCGCGCTCCTGAACTGAAGGCCTCCACCATGCACACGCTCGCACTGAACGACTGGCTCGCCGCCCACCCCGAGGTCGAGCGCATTCCCGAGCGCGACCTGTACGTGGTGGCGCGCTATATGGTTCCCATGGATGCCAACCTGGCCCAGGGCTGCCTGGAAGCCTCCGGCATCCCCGCCATGCTGGCGGACGCCCACCTGATGCAGACCGACCTGTTGCTGGCGCCGGCCCTGGGGGGCGTGCGCCTGCTGGTCGATGCCGAACACGTGCAGCAGGCGTATTCGGTGCTCGAAGCGCTGGCGCGCGGCGACTATGCGCTCGACGAACACGCGCCGGATGGCGAGTGGCATAAGGCTGAGTAGACCGCGTCGATAAGTGGGGTGACGCACGAATCGATAGCGGCCTGCGGCGTAGGCTGGCCTTTTGCGATCGAAAGGAGAGCTATCATGCCCCAGGGTGATAAATCGTCGTACACCGACAAGCAGAAGCGTCAGGCCGAGCACATCAAGGAAGGCTATGAGAAGAAGGGCGTCGGCAAGAAGGAGGCCGAGCGCCGTGCCTGGGCCACCGAGAACAAGGTCTCGGGGGGCGGCAAGAAGAATTGATGCGGGCGGGCGCATCTGGCGCCCGATTCGATGACGGCAGGCGCCCGTTGCGAGGGGGCACGATGCACCCATTTGCGCCACCAGGCCTGTGCGCAGATCCTGCAATTCTTCAATGCGCGTATTGATGGCCCTCATGTTGTCCATCAGAAGTCGCGCGATCGCCGCTTCTGATTCGGGTGCGTCCTACAACGCCGGCAAGTTCTCGCCGATCTCAGCCAGGCTGAATCCCAGCGGCTGGGTGAGCCGGATATAGCCGACCAGATGCACCGTATCCGCCGTATCACGCCGATAACCGTTTGTGCCGCGCGCAGCGCGGATCAGTCGACGCTTTTCAGAGACTGACTTCGGTCGCTAGCGCCAGTTCACCAATATTCATCATTCCTCCCATCGAGGCTTGACCTTTAGGCTGGGCCTTTCAGTCGAGGAGAGAGTCATGCAACATTCCCATTAAGTGAAATTCGTGCGCCTGAGCGCTTGGTATGACCTCGTCATCATGGCCGGCTTTGTGACTCGCCACGCATAATGTCGTGCCCAAGCCAGATTCATTTCCCAATAGAGCAACATTGCTGCCGTATGATCGCCATTTCATACGAACATCCATATTTATGAAAATCTCGCCGGCCCTGCGTACCGCAGCAATCATGCTGATCATCTTTCTCGTCTGGCTGATCGCCTATCCGGTGGCGCTGACGCTGCCCGATGCAACCTTCAACGATCCGTTCGAAAAAGTCTTCAATGGGCTGAACGTACTGTTCACGGCGCTGGCTTTCGGCGGTGTGGTGATCGGCTTGCTGCTTCAGGTCGAGCAGACAGAGGATGCCCGGCGCGAAGAGATCGAACGCTCGATCTTCGAGTTGTTCCAAGCATTTACCAGCCTCGAATTCCAGCACGTCAAAGACAGTGCGTTCCGCACCTTGCTCGCCGCGGTGAAGGATCGCGACTATGCGCAATTCCTTGCGAGTCGTCTCTTCGTCGTCGAGCAGCTACCGCTGCCGACCGGCACGATGCATATATTGCGCGAGCTCGATGACGCCAAGCGCGACCTGTCCGACGCAGACATCGTGCAGGCCGACCGCGCCGATAGGCTCATGCTCGACAATATGTTGAACTTCTTCGCGATGCTTGCCCAGCGTGAATCGTCCGCGACCGTCATCAAGCACTGCGACTTTGCCTACGACTGGTGGCGGCCAGTGTTGTGGATGGTTGGCCAGTTGCAGCAGGATCGTTATCAAGCGTCGACGCAGATCCAGACCTATTGCAAAAATCAGCTGATCACTGTCACGCTCGTAGCACTGGACAAGGTATATGGGCACACGCCGCTGACCTCCCGCGAGGAGGTCTGGGATTATGTGACCACCCATCCCAAAATGCAGGCGTTCGGACTGGACCCGCGGTTTTCGGAACGCTGAAACAACAACGGCCCGGTTCTTGCGAACCGGGCCGTTCTGTATTTGGTGGTGATAGGTGGACTTGAACCACCGACCCCAGCATTATGAGTGCTGTGCTCTAACCAGCTGAGCTATATCACCGAAACTGACAAAGCAAAAATGGCTTGACTCGTTGGAGAGCCAAGCCATTCGCTTGGAATTCTTGGTGGTGATAGGTGGACTTGAACCACCGACCCCAGCATTATGAGTGCTGTGCTCTAACCAGCTGAGCTATATCACCGCAACGACCAATATTATCGGGCGCGACCGGTTGCGTGTCAAGATCGTGGCGTGTTCCGTGCAGAAAAATGTCGCGCCGATGTCATTTACTTAACGTCGCCAGGTGATCCAGCATCGCTCCCGCCGGGTCTGGCCCCAGGCAGTCGATCACGACCCGGTCCGGCATCGCGCGCAACCAGGTGATCTGGCGCTTGGCCAGCTGGCGGGTGGCGATGATGCCCAGTTCACGTAATTCTGCGCGGTCGATGTTCCCATCCAGGTAATCCCAGGCCTGGCGATAGCCGACGCAGCGGATCGACGGGAGCGCAGGCGACAGGTCGCCGCGCGCGCGCAGGCGCGCCACCTCCGCTACCAATCCTTCGTCGTCGCTATCGCCCAGCATCTGGTCGAAACGCAGCGCGATGCGCTTGTGCAGCACGGCGCGGTCATCGGTCTCCAGGCCGAACGACACCAGCTCGAACGGCAGCTCGGGCTTGGAACGCTTTGCCAGCAGTGCCGACATCGGCTGGCCGGACAGTTGATGGATTTCCAGCGCGCGGTTGATGCGCTGGGCGTCGTTCGGCGCCAGGCGCGCGGCCGTCACCGGATCGACCGCGCGCAGCTTCTCGTGCATGCCGGGCCAGCCGATGCGCGCTGCCTCCGCATCGAGCGCGGCGCGCACGCCCGCATCCGCCGTCGGCAGGTCGTCCAGGCCGTCGACCAGTCCCTTGAAATACATCATCGTGCCGCCCACCAGCAGCGGCAGCTTGCCGCGCGCCGTGATCTCTCGCACCAGGCGGATGGTGTCGGCGCGGAACTGCGCCACCGAATACGCCTCGAGCGGATCGAGGATGTCGATCAGGTGATGCGGCACGGCGGCCAGTTCGGACGGCAGGGGCTTGGCGGTGCCGATGTCCATCCCGCGATACACCAGGGCCGAATCGACCGAGATGATCTCTACCGGGCGGGTTTGCGCGATGCGCAGGGCGCTAGCGGTCTTGCCGGACGCGGTCGGGCCCATGATGGCCACGGCCATTGGTTTCTTCATCTCGTTCATCTTACTGGCCGCGCAAGAACAGTTTATCGAGCGCGGAGATTTCGAGCTGGACCCAGGTCGGGCGGCCGTGGTTGCACTGGTCGGCGCGCTCGGTGCTTTCCATCTGGCGCAGCAGCGCGTTCATCTCGGGCACTGCCAGGATGCGGTTGGCGCGCACCGCCGTATGGCAGGCGAGGGTGCCGAGCAGCTCGTTCCTGCGCTCGATCAGCACGCGCGAGCCGCCATATTCGCGCACGTCGCGCAGCACGTCGCGCGCCAGCGTCTGGGCGTCGGCATTCTTGAGCAGGGTCGGCACGCTGCGCACGGCGAGCGTGGTCGGCGACAGGGCGGCGATGTCGAAGCCCAGCGCCTTCAGGGTGTCCTGGTGCTCGGTCGCGGTGGCGACTTCGATCGCGTCGGCGTAGAAGGTCACCGGAATCAGCATCGACTGCACCTGCATCTCCTGGCCCTGGGCCTGGGCGTCGAGCGCATTCTTGATCTGCTCGTAGAGGATGCGTTCGTGGGCCGCGTGCATGTCGACCAGCACCAGGCCGCGGGTATTCTGGGCCAGGATGTAGATGCCGTGCAGCTGGGCCAGTGCGAAGCCGAGGGGGAAGTCGTCGTTCGACAGCGGGCGGTCCGACGCCGATAGCGGCACGTCCATCGGGGCGGACGAAGGCGCAGGCACCGTGGTTGTCGCATCCGACTTGAACAGCGCGCCATATGCTTCGGTGCGCTGCGCCACGCCGCCTTGCGTGGATGGATCATCCCAGCGGCTGCCGGCCGGATACGGCGACGGCGAAAAGGTGGATAGCTGCGACCCGAACGAGGTCTGCTCGTGCGGCCGCATTTGCGGCTGCGATGGCGATTGCGACAACTGCCACAGCGGCGTCCCGCTCGGCCGCACCTCGGCCGCCGTGATCGGCGCCGGCACGCTGCCGTGCGCCGTGGCCGAGGTCTGGGCCAGCGTGCGCTGCACCGCGTGGAACACGAACTGGTGCACCGCGCGGCTGTCGCGGAAGCGCACCTCGATCTTCGACGGGTGGACGTTGACGTCGACCAGCGCCGGATCGAGGTCGAGCGACAGCACGTACGAGGGGAAGCGGTCGCCGTGCAGCACGTCCTGGTAGGCGGCGCGCACCGCGTGCACCAGCACCTTGTCGCGCACAAAACGCCCGTTCACGTAGAAGAACTGGCCGTCGGCGCGCGCCTTCGAGGCCGTCGGCAGGCCGACGTAGCCGTGCAGGTGCAGCGGACCGGCCGATTCATCGAGTTCCAGGCGCGCCTCGGCGAAATCGCTGCCGAGGATGTGGGCGCTGCGCTTGGCCGCTTCGCTCACGTTCCAGTGGTCGATCGTGCGGCCGTTGTGCGACAGGCTGAACGACACGTCCGGACGCGCCAGCGCGATGCGGCGCACGACTTCGGCGCAGTGGCCGTATTCGGTCTGCTCGGATTTCAGGAACTTGCGGCGCGCCGGCGTGTTGAAGTACAGGTCTTGCACGTCGATCGTGGTGCCGCAGGCCCCGGACGACGGCGCGACCGTGCCTTCGTGCGAGCCGACGATTTCCCAGGCGTGGGCCGCATCCGGCGTGCGCGAGGTGATGCGCACTGCCGCCACCGAGGCGATCGAGGCCAGCGCCTCGCCACGAAAGCCCAGCGTGCCCACGTTCTCGAGGTCGTGCAGCGAAGAGATCTTGGAGGTCGCATGGCGCGCCAGCGCCAGCGGCAGCTGTTCCGGCGCGATGCCGCGGCCATTGTCGGTGATCGCGATGCGCTTGACGCCGCCTTCTTCTAGACGCACGGTGATCTGGGTCGCGCCCGCGTCGAGCGCGTTTTCCAGCAGTTCCTTGACGACGGCCGATGGCCGCTCGACCACTTCGCCGGCGGCGATTTGCGAGATGAGCTGGTCGGGGAGCTGCTGGATGGGGCGGTGGGTCGGGGCAGGGGCGTTCATGCCGCGATTATATCGCGCTGCCACGCCCCCGGATCGTCAACGGCTTATTGCTGTTCGCGCACGGGAACCGGCACATTGCACAGGTCGATGGCGCCGGCCGCGACCTTGGTCCACGGGCCGCCGCGGTTGCGCTGGGCCTCGATCACGGCCTGGAAGGCGGCGCTCTCGGTGCGCATCACCTCGAGCTTGCTGCGTTCGGGCAGCGGCACGTCGGCCGCCAGGCGCACGCTGGCGATCGGCGTGCGCTGTTCTTCCTTCTCGTAGAAGCCGGCGGCGGCCGTCCCGCGCGGCATCACGGTAAGCAGCGGCATGCCGGACACGATGCGGCCGACCACGGTGATGTTGCGGTCCAGGTGGCGCGGCGCGTGGCCGATCACCGTGTACAGCTGCGAGCCGTTGCCCGTATTGGACCCTTCGTCGCGCGCCACGCCGACCATGGCGTAGCAGTGCGGCAACCAGGTTTGGCCGGCCTTCGGGTCGCGCGCTACCGGGAAGCCGTTCACGTGGCCGACCTGCGGCGCGTAGACGTCGCGTTCCCTCAGTTGCGTGAACGCGCCGGTGCCTTTCGCGGGCACGGTGAATTCGGCGTCCACGGTCTTGGCGGCCTTGAACGGGCGTGGCGTTTCCTCGTCCGGATCGCCCCATTGCACCACGAAGCCATCTTGCGCGCGCATGATCCACAAGCCGTCGAAATAGCGCTCGCGCACCAGCGCGCGAACGTTCGCGGCCGCCTTCGGCGCGAAGTTCGGCGCCAGTTCCATGACCACGCGGCCGGCCGGCAGTTCCATGTAAAGCGTGTTCTCGGGATCGAGGGGGCGCCAGTCGCCCGGCTTGGACGCCTTGACCACGTCCGCCACCGAGGGCTTGGGCGGCAACTCCTTGCCGGACCCAGACGGTGCGGCGGCGGCGTCGTGCGCGAGCACGGCAGCGAGCGCCATGGCGGTGATTGCGTGGATCGTGGTCGCTGCCTTCATGGATTCTCCATTTGGTTATTTGTATCAGGCAATTGTAGTCGAGCGTGAGGTCTGTACAAACTTGGCCGGCACATCCTTTGCCTTAGTTGACAATTGGTGTAAATAAGTCGGCAAAACGCGTAAATTCAGCGCCTTTTGTTGCCGCGACGCACTCAAGTTAGCTGCGCCGGGTCCGATAAGGATAGGGTAAGCACACTATCTGGACACCCATGCGTAACCTGATCGCACTATTCGCCCTGAGCCTGGTCACCGCTCTGGCGAATGCGAACGATGCAGCCCCCACGACCAAGCCGGCGGTTGAGAAACCGATGGCGATTGCCTCGATCAAGCCGAACCTGCGGCCTGGCGCGGCTACCCCTGCTGCTGCCCAAAAATCCGAAGAAGATGCGGAAGTCGACCTGTCGGTCCGTATCGCCGAAAAACTGGCCGAGCTGCGCGCCAAGCAAGCCCTGCGCGCCGAGGACGCCGCACGCGCACGCCGCGCCGCGGAAGCCCGTCGCAAGAAGGAAGCCGCAGTCGCCGCCGCTGCAGCCATCGAGGCCGCCAAGCCGAAGAACGGCACCCACTGGACTTATGAGGGCGAGTTCGGCCCCGAGAACTGGTCGAAGATCAATACCGCCTGGGCTGCCTGCAATACCGGCAATCGCCAATCGCCGATCGACCTGCGCGACGGCATCAAGGTCGACCTGGAGCAGATCAACTTCGACTACCACCCGAGCTCGTTCAACGAGATCGACAATGGCCATACGATCCAGGTCAACGTCGCGGGCGGGAACTTCCTGAGCGTGGGCGGCACGACCTACGAGCTGCAGCAATTCCACTTCCATCGCCCGGGCGAAGAGCGCATCAACGGCAAGGGCACCGAGATGGTCGTGCACCTGGTCCACAAGAGCTACGACAACAAGATCGCCATCCTGGCGGTGCTGCTCGAGCGCGGCGACGCCAATCCGATGATCCAGACCGTATGGAACAATCTACCACTGGAAAAGCACATGACGGTGACGCCATCGATCGTGCTCGACGTGAACGAGATCCTGCCGGCGCGACGCGACTACTTCACCTATATGGGCTCGCTGAGCGAGCCGCCGTGCACCGAGAACGTGCTGTGGCTGGTGATGAAGCAGCCGATGACGGCGTCGCCCCAGCAGATGGCCTTGTTCTCGCGGCTTTATCCATTCAATTCGCGGCCTGTGCAGCAGGCGAATGGGCGGATGGTCAAGGAATCGATGTAAAACAAAAAGCGCGCCGAGGCGCGTTTTTTATGATCAGGTCACAAGTGGGGTCAGGTCTGACATTCGGACACGACCTGGACTGTGCCACCAAGGGCGATTGCAGAGGCCGTGTCCGAATGTCAGACCTGACCCCGATTTGCTTATATCGTCAGGAAACGCGGTAACGCCCTTCCCACACCGCACCCGGCGCCAGCTCGACCGGACTCAACTGTGCCGGCTCGATGCACACGAAGCGCTGGTACTCGTCGTCTTCCATGTCGGCCAGCGCGGCCGTATCCGCGGCGCCCGGATTCCACACCACGGCATCGCCGAAACCTTCTTGCTCCAGCGTCAGTACGCGCGCCCAGGTGCCCAGGGTGATGTTGCCGGCAATATTTTCATAAACCACGTCGAGCTTGTCCGCGATCGCCAAGGTCCCGGCCTCGAGCCCCTCGATGCGCACGTCCGCCAGGTGCGGCACCAGGTGATAGGTGTGCAGCGCCGCCGCGAACGGGAAGGGCGCCTCGCCCGCGTTGCGCACGCTGAGGGCCATCTCCAACTCATTGGCGCGTACGGTCACGCGCAGCGCCAGTGCGAAGCGGTGCGGCCAGGCGGTGGCGGTTGCCGGCGCCAGGTCGGCCTCGTTCAGGCCGAACTCCGCCCACGCCGCCTCGCCCTTGATGCCGTGCCGTTCCAGGCGCCAGGTGCTGAGGCGTGCAAAACCATGGCGCATGCCGTCGCCGCGTTCGCCAAATTGCGGAAAGATGACGGGCACCCCGCCACGGATCGCGCGGCTGCCGTCCAGGGCCGAGCGGCTGCTGAGGAACATGCGCTCGCCGCCGTCGGCGCCATGCCACGACACCAGGTGGCCGCCATACAGGGTGACGACGGCGCTGGCGCCGTCCGGCGCCGTGATGCGAATCGCGGGCAGTTGCCCGAAGGTGATGTTTTCCATGATGGGGTCGGGCTCAGGTCTGGCGGCTCTTGGCCATGGGCGGATTATCGGCGAAATAGCGGCGGATGCCATTCGTGATCGCATTGGCCAGCTGGTCCTGGTAGCCGTCGTCGTTCAGGCGCGCTTCTTCCTGCGGGTTCGAGATGAAGGCGGTCTCGACCAGGATGGACGGGATGTCCGGCGCCTTCAGCACGGCAAAGCCGGCCTGCTCGACCGAGGCCTTGTGCAGGCGGTTGATGCCGCCGATTTCCTTCAGCACGGCCTTGCCCAGCTTGAGACTGTCGTTGATCTGGGCCGTGGTCGACAGGTCGAACAGCACGCTGGCCAGGTGCTTGTCATTGGTGCCCGTCAGATTGGCGCCACCGATCAGGTCGGCCTTGTTCTGGTCGTTCGCCAGCCAGCGCGCCGCGCTCGAGCTGGCGCCTTTTTCCGACAGCACGAACACCGACGAGCCGCGCGCGGTCGGCGAGATCCAGGCGTCGGCGTGGATCGAGACGAAAAGGTCGGCCTGCACCTTGCGCGCCTTTTGCACGCGCGTGCCCAGCGGCACGAAGAAGTCGCCGTCGCGGGTCAACATCACGCGCGTATTCGGCATCTGCTCCAGCTTGGCCTTGAGGCGCTTGGCCACCGCCAGCACGATGTCCTTCTCGCGGCTGCCCTTGGCGCCGATCGCGCCCGGGTCTTCGCCGCCATGGCCCGGATCGAGGGCGATGGTGATCATGCGCGCCACTTTCTGCGCGGGCGCCGGGGCCGGGCTGCGCGTCGGCGGCGGCTGCACCGCCACGACGGGCGCCGTGCCCTTCAGCGCCGACATTTCGGCTTCCAGCTTGGCGATCGCGTCCGGGCCGGCATTCGGCTGGGTGCGCGGGACGGCGGGCGGCGGCACGGGAATCTGCACCGGCGGCGTGCCGGTGGCGGGATTGGGCGAGGCCGGCGCGCCGGCCACCGGCGTGCTGGCGACGGGATCGCCCAGGGCCGGCTGATCGGCCGCCAGGGTCGTGGTCGGGCCCGGACTCCAGTCGCCCTGTTCGATCAGGGCGGCGATCGGGTCGACCGGGGCGGCCGGATACAGGTCGAACACCAGGCGGTGCTGGTAGCCGGCCACCGGGGCCAGCGTAAACACCTGCGGCTTGATCTCGGCCTTGAGGTCGAACACCAGGCGCACCACGTTCGGGCGGTTCTGGCCCACCCGCACCTGCTTGATGTACGGATCGTTCGGCTCGATCTTGGCCACCAGGCTCTTGAGCGTGTTGCTCAGGGCGAGACCGTCGATATCGACCACCAGGCGCGGCGGATCGGGGATCAGGAAGTGTTCGGCCTTGAGGTCGGTGTCGTTTTCCAGCGTCACCCGGGTATAGTCGGGGGCGGGCCAGACACGGACGGCCAGGATTTCATTGGCGCTGGCGTGCAGCGGGATGACGGACAGCAGCAGCGTGCCGCCGGCCTTGAGCAGGACGCGGCGGCGCGAGGACGAAGGTGTCACGCGGGCGGCTGGGGCGGCAGAAGGGGGGCGAGACGGTCGAGGCATAGCAGGCCTAATTCGGACAACGCCTGCAATTCTACATCACGGCCGGGCCCGCTAACGTTGAGCAAGACACGCAAGTCGGGCGGCGGCAACACCGGATCGCCTTTTTCGGGCCACTCGACGATGCACACATTGCGCCCGTCGAAGTCCTCGCGAAAGCCCGCGTCCAGGAATTCTTCCGGACTCGACATGCGGTACAGGTCGTAGTGGATGACGTTCAAAGGCTTGCCATCGAGCATCACCCGATACGGTTCCGACAAGGTATAGGTCGGGCTTTTCACGGTGCCGGTGTGGCCCGCCGCCTGGATCAGCGCGCGGGTGAGGGCGGTCTTGCCAGCGCCGAGGTCGCCGTGCAGATAGATCACCAGGCCCGGCTGCAAGGCGCGCGCCAGGGCTGCGCCGAGGGCGGAAGTGGCGGATTCGTCCGGCAGATAGCGCTGCAAGCGCGATTTAAAAGGCTGCATCGAATAAAATAGCGAGTTGTTCTGCGTGATTTCTTGCGGTATGTCCACTTCCCCCGACCCTGCCCCCGACCTGCCCCAGCTTGCGCGCGCCATCAAGGCGTGGGGCAAGGAGCTGGGCTTTGCCGACGTGCGCATCGCCGACGTCGACCTGGGCCACCTGGAGGCCGGCCTGCAAGCCTGGCTGGACGCGGGTTACCACGGCGAGATGGATTATATGGCAAGCCATGGCATGAAGCGTGCCCGTCCCGCCGAACTGGTGCCGGGCACGGTGCGCGCCATCGTGGCGCGCATGGATTACCTGCCCGCCAGCGGCGACGGCGACTGGCGCGCCGGAGAGCGCCTGCGCCAGCAGGATCCGGATGCCGCCGTGGTCTCGGTCTACGCCAGGGGCCGCGACTACCACAAGGTCTTGCGCAACCGCCTGCAGTCGCTGGCCGGCCGCATCCAGGACGCGATCGGCCCGTTCGGCTTTCGCGTGTTCACCGATTCGGCGCCGGTGATGGAGTTGCCGCTGGCCGAGAAGGCCGGCCTGGGCTGGCGCGGCAAGCACACGCTGCTGCTGTCGCGCGCGGCCGGCTCGACCTTCTTCATCGGAGAAATCCTGGTCGACCTGCCGCTGCCGGTCGACCCGCCCACCGGCGCCCATTGCGGGCAGTGCCAGGCATGCATCGACCTGTGCCCGACCGGGGCGATCCTGGGACCGGGCAAGCTCGACGCGCGGCGCTGCATCTCTTACCTGACGATCGAGCTCAAAAGCAGTATTCCGGAAGCGTTGCGGCCCCTGATCGGCAACCGCATCTATGGTTGCGACGATTGTCAGGTGGCCTGTCCGTGGAACAAGTTTGCCCAGCGTGCGTCGGTGCCGGATTTCGACGAGCGCAACGGCCTTGGCGAAGGCGACCTGGTTGGCCTGTTCGCCTGGGACGAGGAAGAATTCAACCGCCGCATGGAAGGCAGCCCGATCCGCCGGATCGGCCACGAACGCTGGTTGCGCAACCTGGCAGTGGGATTGGGAAATGCCGCCGAGAAAAAGCGCGGAGATACGGCCATCGTGGCTGCCCTGCAATCCCGGCTCGATCATCCGTCCGAACTGGTGCGCGAACACGTCGCCTGGGCCCTGGCGCGCCACGTCGCCTGAGCCGGTATGAATCAGGCCATCAGATCTCGATGCGCTTCAGGCGCAGGGCCGACCAGTCGCCGTCGATCGAGATCATGGCCACGCCGGTGATGCCGTTCTCCTTGGCATAGGCATTGATCGAATCGCGGTTGATGTCGGTGGCCTTGGAGGCGGTTTGCTTGAGATAGGCGATCCACAACGAACCCTTCTCGCCCAGCTTGCGTTTGGCGACGTCGAAATAGTGCTCGAGATCCTTGCGGTGCATGCAGAACATCAGGATCACGTCGAAGGGACCGTCGCCCTCCTTGACGATCTCGGCCGGCATCTGGGCCGCCACGGTCGGATTGACCTGGCCATTGAGCACCAGCATCGATTTCGCCGTTCGTAAAAACATCTTGTCTGCAACTGTCTTTTCGTTCATTGGAGTTTCCTAAAAGAGAGTGGCATCGCGGCGCCCGGGGCCGCGGCGCGTTCAAGACTATTTTACAAGGCTTCCATTGAGAGGTTGGAACGCTTGACTCACGACAAGGTCGGCAAAAAGGGAGAGGCCGCGCGAATGCGCGGCCGATTTATTTCAACAACCCGGCCAGTTCGACGGCCGTCTTGACCTGCATCTTGTCGAAGATATGGGCCCGATGCACTTCGACCGTGCGCATGCTGATGCCCAGTTTATCGGCCACCACCTTGTTCATCATGCCGGCCAGGATCAGGTCGAGCACTTCGCGTTCGCGCGCCGACAGGGTGGCCAGGCGCGCCTGCACGCCGGCCGAGGCGGCCGCCTTGCGCGAGGCGGCGAGGGCTTCCTCGACCCGGTCCATCAGCTGGTTGTCGTTGAATGGTTTCTCGAAGAAATCGAAAGCGCCGCGCTTGAGCGAGTCGACCGCCATCGGCACGTCGCCATGGCCGGTGAGAAAGATCACGGGCAGGCGCGGCAGCAGGCCGCGCTTGATCAGGTCGTCGAACACGGCGATGCCGTTCATGCCGGGCATGCGCACGTCGAGCAGGACGCAGTCGCCGCTGACGTCGAGGTCTTGCAGGGCGTCGAGGAATTCCTGGCCACCCGCGTAACCGCGCGCCGGCAGGCCGCGCGATTGCGCCAGCCAGGCGAGCGAATCGCGAATGACTTCTTCGTCGTCGACGATGTGCAGCATGCAGGTCTCCGTAGTGGCGGGATGGGCTTCCCGCCTTGTCGCTTTTCTAGTAAAGATGGCGCATCGGGTGAACACCGGCGCGCCGCAGACCGAATTTTAGCCTAGCGCCCGGCTGGCCGCTTGGGCCGGCAGCGAAAATGTAAACACGGTGCCCCCGGCCGGATGCGGCGCATGGCTCAGGGTGCCGCCATGGAACTCGATCGCGGTGCGGCAGATCGACAAGCCCATCCCCATGCCCTCGGCACGGGTCGAATAGAACGGAGAAAACAGCCGCTCAGCTACTTCAGGGGCGATGCCGTGGCCGCGGTCGATCACCGCCACCGCCACCTGCCCGTCCGTATGCGTCGCCTCGATGCGCAGCACGCGCTGGTCCGGCGCCGTGTCCTGCATGGCCTGGATCGCATTGCGGGTGAGGTTGAGCAGCACTTGCTCCAGCATCACGCGGTCGGCCAGCACGGGCGGCAAGCCGGGCGGCAATTGCACCCGCAGCGCCACGCCGGCCTGGCGCGCCTGCAGCTCGATCAGGGCGTGCACGTTGGAAATGATGCTGCGGATCGTCACCTCCTGGCGCAGCGGTTCGCGCTTCTTGACGAACTCGTGCACGCTGCGGATGATCTGGCCGGCACGCTGGGCTTGCTGGCGCGCCTGTTCCAGCGCGTGGCGCAGCATGCCCGGCTTGAGGTCTTCGCCGGTGCCGGCGGCGCGCTCGAGCATGTTCAGGGCGCCCACCGTGTAGCTGGAAATCGCCGCCAGCGGCTGGTTCAGCTCGTGCGCCAGCATCGACGACAACTCGCCCATCGTGGCCAGGCGCGCGCTGGCCTGCAGCTTTTCTTCCTGTTGACGGTTGAGTTCCTCCACCCGCTTGCGGTCGGTAATGTCGAGTACCGAGCTCATCCAGCCGGTATGGCGGCCGTCGACGTCGACCAGCGGCGCCTCGAACACCAGCACCGGCACCCGGGTCCCGTCCGGGCGCTGGAACACGGTCTCGAATTGCGGCGTGACCTTGCCCGACAGGATGCCCTGGAAGCGTTCCTCGTATTCAGCGGTCGCTTCCGGCGCCCAATAGGCCATCGGCGGCTTCTTGCCGATCAGTTCTTCCGGCGGATGGCCGACGATCTGGCAAAAGGCGCGGTTGACATAGGTGACGCGGCCCTTCAGGTCGCGCGCGCGCAGGCCGGTGAGCAGCGAGTTCTCCATCGCCGTGCGGAACGCCATCTGCTGGCGCAGCGCGCTTTCGGCCGCCAGCGTGCGCGAGATGTGGCGCCACAGCGCGGCCAGGCTGGTCAACAGGCCCAGGGCCAGCACGATCACCGAGCCGACCAGCAGGTTCGGCAGCAGCTGCGGCGCGCGCTTGACGCTGTTGGTCGACAGCACCAATTGGGCGCCGGGGAGGTCGAGCTCGCGCTGGTGGGTGTAGACGCCGCGTCCCGGGCCGCCGGCGGCGCGGCGCGCCACCGTCTGTTCGTCGCGGTCGACCAGTGCCAGGGCATTGTCCTGGGCGAACCACCAGGGCACGGTCTCGTCGAGCAGCACCTGCAGGCTGTAGGTCGCGACCAGGCTGCCCACGAACTGGCCGTTGCGCAATAGCGGCAGGTAAAAGTCGATCAGGCCATGGGTGGATGGCGTGGCGCCATACGGTTCGCTGTAGCGGCCGCGCCGGATCGAGCGCGCCATTTCTCCGGCCAGCATCGTGGTCTCGGGCAGGCCGGCGGCGGGCAGGTCGGCGCCATGGCTGTCCAGCACGGCGCCAGAGGCGTCGCTCCAGACCACGCGCACCAGTTCCGGGCCATTGACGAACATCTGGCGGAAACGCGCCTGCAACTTCTCCGGCGGAAGCGGCGCGACCACCAGGTCGGCGCCGAGGGCGCTGAGGGCGTCCTCGCTGCGCGCCAGCTCGAAGCGCAAGGTCTGCTCGACCCACAGCGTGTCCGCAATCAGCTGCTCTTGGCGCTCAGTGCTTTCCATCTGGCGCGCCTGCCAGGGCAGCCAGATCAGCACGGCGAGGAACAACAGCACCAGCAGCATCGGCACCAGCCAGCGCCAGAACCGCCAGGCGCGGATGCGCGCGCGCGGTTCCGACATGGGCTGGGCGAACGGAATTTTCATGCATGAGTCCTGTATTGGTTAAACTGTCCGGCTGTTGTGGAAGTCCACGATGGCGGTCGACCACGGTGCGGCACAGACTTGCGTGCGGCAGTGCATCCGCCAGTGTAAGGGAAGCGCCTCGATGCTTTCCAAGGTTTTAGAGTCTATTAGAAAGAATCAGACCGTCATGCAGATCAAGACCCTGGTCGCCACAGCCCTGTTCGCGCTGGCGGCGGCCGCGAGTGTCGACGCCCTGGCGCAGGGACCGATCGTCATCAAGTTCAGCCACGTGGTGGCGCCCGATACGCCGAAGGGCCGGGCCGCCGAGCGTTTCAAGGAGTTGGCAGAGCAAATGACCGGCGGCCAGGTCAGGGTGGAAGTGTATCCCAACAGCCAGCTGTACAAGGACCGCGAGGAACTCGAGGCCCTGCAGCTGGGCGCGGTGCAGATGCTGGCGCCGTCGCTGGCCAAGTTCTCGCCGCTGGGCGTGCGTGAATTCGAGGCGTTCGACCTGCCATATATTTTCCCGGACAAGGCGGCGCTGTACAAGGTGACCGAGGGAAGGATAGGGCGCGACCTGCTGCGCAAGCTCGAGTCCAAGGGCATCACCGGCTTGGCGTTCTGGGATAACGGCTTCAAGATCATGTCGGCCAACCAACCCTTGACCTCGCTCAAGGATTTCGAGGGATTGCGCATGCGTATTCAGGCGTCCAAGGTATTGGATGCGCAGATGCGTGCGTTGGGCGCCCAGCCGATGACGCTGGCTTTTTCAGAGGCCGCACCCGCCCTGCGCGATGGCGTGGTGGAGGGTACCGAGAACACGCCGTCGAATATGTACACCCAGCGCATGCACGAGACGCAAAGCCACCTGACGGTGTCCAACCACGGCTATCTGGGTTACGCGGTGATCGTTAACAAAAAATTCTGGGATGGCTTGCCGGCCGCCACCCGCAATACCCTGGCGCGTGCCATGCGCGAAGCCACGGTGTACGAAAAAAAGATCGCCCAGCGCGCCAACGATGACGCCATGGAAGCCATCCGCCAGGCCGGCACTACGACGATCCACACGCTCACCCCGGCCCAGCAGGCCGAATGGCGGCGTGCGATGCAGCCGGTATATGGGCAGATGGAGAGCCGGATCGGCAAGGAAACCGTGCGTGCCATCCTGCGTGAAGTTGGGCGCTGACGGGGGCAGGGATCGGGCTTTTGGATGGCACGCCGCCATGCGCCTACAGCATATGGGCAATGGCGTTTTGTTTATAAGTAAAATAATTTTCCAAATTTGTGGCCGAAAAGATACATTTTCTGCAAGAACTTGCGTTATGATGGGGCTCATTCGCACTGTCATGGTGCGCAGCAGTGCCAAGAACAAGCAACAGAAGCGGCATGCAAGGTTTTTGGGGGAGCATTGATAAAAGCACGGTAATCCATACCGGAGACATTCGAGGAGACACCACGTTTGACAGAAGTCGCTGGCAACGACCACGCGGCCGGAAACGTGACCCGAATTGGAGCGCACCCGAGGGTGCGCTTTTTTTTCGCCCGAATGGTCTAATAGTTGGCCCCATGCACGCTGCCCGGTTAAGATGCCTGGGCAACACATTGCTCAGTAGACCCATCATGAAGACCGATCCTGCCAGCCAGATTTTCAATGCCATCGTGCCCGCTCCTTTCGGCGCGCTGGGCATCCGCACCGCCGACGACAAGCTGCGCGAAGTGGTCTACCTGCCGCCTTCGTTCGAAGAAAAAAGCCCCGACAGCGCCATCGCCCAGCAGAGCGCCGAGCAGCTCGCGCGCTACCTGGCCGACCCCGATTTCACCTTCGACCTGCCTTTGACGGCGGTCGGCACCGAGTTCCAGCGCAAGGTGTGGCAAGAAATCAGCGCCATCCCGCGCGGCGCCGTACGCACCTATGGGCACCTGGCCAAGGTGATCGGCTCGCATCCACGCGCCGTCGGTCAGGCTTGCGGCGCCAATTGGTTCCCGCTGGTCATTCCCTGCCACCGGGTGACGGCATCCGGCGGCCTGGGCGGCTTCTCGAACCAGAACGACGAGAACGGTTTTCATCTTTCGGTCAAGCGCTGGCTGCTGCGGCACGAAGGCGCGACCGCCGCTCCATGGCAGCAGCAGTCGATCTGGCCCTGATCGACGAGTTCTGCGACACGCTCTGGCTGGAACAGGGCCTGGCGAAGAACTCGCTCGACGCCTACCGGCGCGACCTGCGCCTGTTCGCCGGCTGGCTGGACGCCAAGCGCCCCGGCCGCGGCCTGCTGGCCGTGGGGCCGGAAGACCTGGCCGCCTATTTCGCCGACCGCCACCCGGAGTCGCGGCCGAGCACGGCCAATCGCCGGCTGTCGGTGTTCAAGCGCTTCTATGGCCTGCTGCTGCGCCGTGGACAGATCGCGACCGATCCCTGCCTCAAGATGCCGTCGGCGCGCCAGCCGACCCGCTTCGTGCATACGCTGACCGAGGACCAGGTCGAGGCCTTGCTGGCTGCCCCCGATATTTCGACGCCGTTGGGTTTGCGCGAGCGCACGATGCTGGAGCTGATGTATGCCAGCGGCTTACGGGTATCGGAACTGGTGGCCCTGAAACTGGTCGAAGTGAGCCTGAACGATGGCGTGTTGCGCGTGACCGGCAAGGGCAGCAAGACGCGCCTGGTGCCGTTCGGCGAAGAGGCGCGGCGCTGGCTCGAACGCTACCTGAAGGATGCGCGCGGCATCATCCTGAACGGCCAGGTCGACGACGCCCTGTTCGTCACTGGCCGCGGCGGCCCGATGACGCGTCAGATGTTCTGGATCCTGGTCAAGAAACACGCGTCGAAGGCCGGCGTCACCGGTCCGCTGTCGCCGCACACGCTGCGCCACGCCTTCGCCACCCATTTGCTGAACCACGGGGCCGACCTGCGCGTGGTGCAATTACTGCTGGGCCACGCCGATATTTCGACGACCCAGATATACACCCACGTGGCGCGCGAGCGCCTGAAACGGCTGCACGCACAGCATCATCCACGTGGATAGCGTAAGTCGGTAAACGCAGAGTAGTCCATAATGGCTGTGCAGATGCAGCATTTTCCTTGAATTCAACACGTCGAGGTGACTATGGCACGGAACAATTTTTCGTACGAAAAGCGTCAACGGGAACTCGAAAAGAAGCGCAAGGCCGAAGAAAAAGCCAAGCGCAAGCTGGAAGCGAAGAACGCGCCGGCCGACGGCGCCGAGGCCGTGCAGCCCGATGGCGATGCGGACGGCGAAGCAGAGGACGCTGCGCCGGGCGAAGAGCGTACCTCCGCCGCGGCGCCGCCGAGCCTGGCCTGAGCGGCCTGCCCGTCAAGAGGATTGCGCGCGTGCTCCGTCGCGACCGATGGAGCCCCTGGCGCATGTTGGAACTATAAGCATCCACAACGGTCTGAGCCATCTGAATGCGACAAGCTGTCAGTTGGCCGGTGTGAACGGCGGTATGACGCGACGGGGCGCATGCCGCCCGCCGTTTGCGAGCTCGCAAACGGCATGGCCCGCGACGGTATAACAATGTCGGTGTTGTCTGCCTGATTATTGTCGTTTCCATAGCGAAAGGCCGCTGTTTTGAACGAACCACCGCCGAAGCCAGCGGCGCCCACGTCCGCGCCTTTATCCGATCCTCCGCTTGCCGGGGAAGGGAAGGCCATTCCAGCGGGCGACTTTCCGGCGCGCGTCGAGGCTGGGCCCGAAGCCTTCGGCTGGCTCCACCATTTCGTCACGGCGCTCGAGCTGGCGCCGGCGGTTGCCGTGCATTCGATAGACCAGGCCGGCACCATCCGCTTCTGGAACCGCGCCAGCGAAGAACTGTACGGCATCCCGTTGGGCGAGGCGGTCGGCAAGCCTTTCCGCGAGCTGGTGTTCCACCTCGACCACCAGGCCGAGTTCGAGGACGCGATCGCCGCGATCTGGCGCAGCGGCCACGCGCCGCCGGCACGCGACTGGCAGGTGCAATCGCGCACCGGCCGGCGCCACTGGGTCTATTCCTGCCACTACCCGGTCAAGCACGACAGCGTGATGCAAGAAGTCTTTTGCATGGAAGTCGACATCACGGCGCGTAAAGAGGCCGAGAGCAACCTGGCCCAGGCGGCCCAGGTTTTCCAGAACGCGCGCGACGCCATCATCATGATGGATGCCGACTACCGCGTGCGCGCCGTCAACGGCGCCTTCACCAGCATCACCGGCCACGCTCCCGAGCACATCCTCGGCCAGTCGCTGGCCAGCCTGGGCTGGGATGCCGCCGACGGCTTCTACGAGCGCATCTGGTCCGAACTCGACGGCCAGGACCACTGGGAAGGCGAACTGGCGAGCGTGCGCAGCAATGGCGAGCGTTATCCGGTGCGGGTGGCATTGACGGCGATCCGCGACGCCCACGGCGACGTGTCCAGCTATATGGCGATGTTGACCGACATCAGCGAGCGCAAGCGGCTCGAGGAGCAGGTGCGGCACCAGGCCGAACACGACGCCCTGACCGGCTTGCCCAACCGCATCCTGTTCCTCGACCGCCTGCACCAGGCGCTCGCCACCTGGCGCCGCCAGCGCGACCGTTGCGCCGTGATGTTCCTCGACCTCGATAAATTCAAGCCGATCAACGATACCCACGGCCACCAGGCCGGCGACGCCGTGCTGCGCGAGGTAGCCGCGCGCCTGCGCGCCTGCGTGCGCCGGGTCGACACCATCAGCCGCCTGGGCGGCGACGAATTCGTGGTGCTGCTGGCCGACATCAAGGGCGCCGACCAGGCCGCGCACGTGGCAGGCGCCGTCACCCAGGCGGTGGCGCGTCCCATCGACGTGGGCGGGCAGCAGGTGGCGCTGTCGGTCTCGATCGGCATCGCGCTGTGCCCCGACGACGGTGACGAGGTCGAGGCCCTGCTGCACCATGCCGACGTCGCGATGTACCACGCCAAGCAGGATGGACGCGATACCTTCCGCTTCTTCGATCCGGCCATGAACGCTCATGTGATCGAGCGGGTCGAGCTCGAGAACCGGCTGCGCCAGGCGATCGAGAACCGGGAGTTCGTGCTCGAATACCAGCCCGAAGTCGAGGTGGCGAGCGGCCGCGTCGGCACGGTCGAGGCCTTGCTGCGCTGGCGCCATCCCGAGCGCGGCCTGCTGCTGCCGCAGCACTTCTTGCCGGTGGCCGAGGAATCCGGCCTGATCGTCCCGATCGGCGAGTGGGTACTGATGCAAGCTTGCCGCCAGGCGCGCGCCTGGAGCGATGCGGGTTTTCCGGTCACGGTCGCGGTCAACCTGTCCGCCGCCCAGCTCGCGCACGCGGGGCTGCTGCCAGCGGTCGACGCCGCCTTGCAGGGCGCCGGCCTGGCGCCGGGAGCGCTCGAGCTCGAGATCGACGAGGATGCGCTGGTGCGCGGCGAACCGGCGTTCGAGACGGCAATGGCGCTGCGCGCACGCGGCGTGCAGCTGAGCATCGACCGTTTCGGCACCGGCCTGTCGAGCCTGGAGGCGCTGCGTCGCTTCCCGCTCACCAAGCTCAAGATCGACCGCAGCTATGTGGGCGACGTCGGGCACGACCCGGTCGATGCGGCCATGGTGCCGGCCATCATCGCGGTGGCGCGCAGCCTGGGCTTGCGGGTGGTGGGGGAGGGCGTGGAGACGGCCGAGCAGCTGGATTTCCTGCGCCGGCATGGTTGCGACGATTACCAGGGGTTTTATGCCAGTGCGGCCATGGCGACACCTGACCTGTCACCGCATCCTGGCTGATACGTTGTCGGCAGGGTCGGCGGCTACGCCGCCGACCTACCGAACAACCGTATCCTGGCCACCACCTGGCCATGGTCCGACGCCTCGGGCAAGCCGAGATTCAGGTGGTCGTTCAGGTACACCACGTCCACCACTTCCCCGATCGCCCCCGGCAGCGCCGGATTGAATTCTGGCGACACCAGGATGTGGTCGATGGTCGAGTGGCGCGTATCGTGCAGGATCGAGAAGCCGACGTGGCGCTGGTGGTCGAGCCGGCGCTGCACCTGGCTGGCGTCGAACATGCGCTCGCCGACCGGCGTGCCTTCGCCCAGCACGATCTCGGTGGTCACCGAATCGGCGACGTCGTTGAAGTCGCCCAGCACGATGCGCGGCCGGCGGTTGGCGTGAGCCATGTCGGTCAGGAGCACGCGCAGCGCGGTGGCCTCGGTGCCGCGCCGGATCAGCGAGCGCAGGCAGGCCAGCGCATACAGGTGCGGGTCGGCGCCGCTGTCGCTCGAACGGTAGTCGGGCCGGCGCGACTTGAGATGGACCACGACCACGTCGATCACCACCCCCGGCGCCGCGATCACGCCCGCATGCAGCGGCGCGCGGGTGAACCGGTCCGGGTCGCGGCTGCCGGGCGGCATCGTGACGTTATCGGGGAACAGGGGCAGCTGCGATCCGGGTTCGGCCAGCGGCAGGCGCGAGACCAGGGCCACGCTCGGGGTCAGGCGCGGGGCATGCGGGTCGGGATCGAAGCCGATGTGGTGGGCGTCGCGGTAGCGCCGGCTGCGCCGCAGCACTTCCTTCAGCACGCTCTGCGAAAAGATCTCCTGGAAGCCGATCACGTCGGCATTGATCAGGTCGAGCTGGTGCGCGGTCCAGTCGAGCTTGGCCTCGTATTCCGCGGTCGTGGTGGGCGCGAGATTGTCGTACAGGCGGGCGCCGGGCGGGGCCAGGTTGAAAGTGTTGAAGGTGGCAAACCGAAGTTCTTCCTGCATAATAGAAACCCCTATTGTTCGTCTTTAGCGTAACACGCATGGCCAAGAAAGAGCACGTCTCAGAGACACCCGCCACCCAATTCCTGCGCAAGCATGCCGTCGCATTTTCCGAGCATCCTTATGAGTATGAAGAACATGGCGGAACGGCAGTGTCCTCGAGCGCACTCGGCGTGCCCGAGCACGACGTGGTCAAGACCCTGGTGATGCAGGACGAAGCCGCCAGGCCGCTCATCGTGCTGATGCATGGCGACTGCAAGGTGTCGACCAAGAACCTGGCGCGCGCCATCCCCTGCAAGTCGGTCGAGCCATGCAAACCGGACGTCGCCCAGCGCCACTCAGGGTATCTGGTCGGCGGCACTTCTCCCTTCGGCATCCGCAAGGCGATGCCGGTCTACGTCGAGGAAAGCATCCTGGCGCTGGACAAGATCTACATCAATGGCGGCCGCCGCGGCTACCTGGTCGGCATCGATCCGAAGGTGCTGGTCGACGTGCTGAAGGCGCGCCCGGTGCAGTGCGCCCTGGCCGAGTAACTTTATCCTTCGCGATCCGATGGTGTATATTCACGACCGATTTCCGGTAATGACACCATCCGGAACCCACTGAGAGACCAGATGAACACCCTGATTGCCACCATTGCCGCCTATTTGATCGGCTCGATTTCCTTCGCGGTCGTGATGAGCCGCGTCTTCGGCCTGTCCGACCCGCGCACCTATGGCTCCAAGAATCCCGGCGCCACCAATGTGCTGCGCAGCGGCAGCAAGAAGGCCGCGATCGCCACCCTGGTCGGCGACGCCGCCAAGGGCTGGCTGGCGGTGTGGCTGACGGTGCGGTTCGGCCCCGACTTTGGCCTGGATGACACCGGCATCGCCCTGGTCGCGATCGCCGTCTTCATCGGCCACCTGTGGCCGGTGTTCTTCCGCTTCGTGGGCGGCAAGGGCGTGGCCACCGCGCTGGGCGTCCTGATCGGCATCAATCCATGGCTCGGCCTGGCGACCCTGGCCACCTGGCTGATCGTCGCCTACGCCTTCCGCTATTCCTCGCTGGCGGCCCTGGTCGCCTCGATCTTCGCGCCGTTCTACTACGGCCTGCTGTTCGGCGTCGACGCGATCCTGTTCGCCGTGTTCGTGATGAGCGCGCTGCTGCTGTGGCGTCACAGCAGCAATATCGGCAACCTGATCGCCGGCAAGGAATCGAAGATCGGCAGCAAGTCGGCCGGCGCCAAGAAAGCAAAATAAGGCCGGCGCGCGCCGGATTTTCTTGCAGGCGTTACCATTCGTCTCGAACAGCGGCGCATCCGTGCCGCGCCGGACAGAAAGGTGGTAAGCCGTGAGCAAGCAACTCAGGATCGATTTTGTGTCGGACGTCTCGTGCCCATGGTGCGCGATCGGCCTGAAATCGCTGGAACAGGCCCTGTTGAAGGTCGGCGACGAGGTGCGCGTCGACCTGCATTTCCAGCCCTTCGAACTGAACCCCGACATGGGCCCGGACGGCCAGGACATCGTCGAACACGTGACGCAGAAATATGGCGCCACGGCCGAGCAGCAAGCCGCCACCCGCGAGACGATCCGCGAACGCGGCGCCGCCGTCGGTTTTACCTTCGACATGGAGCGGCGCGGCCGCATCTACAACACCTTCGACGCCCACCGCCTGCTGGCCTGGGCCGAGGACGAGGGCAAGCAGCGCCAGCTCAAGACCGCGCTGCTGGAAGCCTATTTCACCCGCTGCGAAGACCCGAGCAACCACGAGGTGCTGCTGCGCACGGCCGAAAGCGTCGGCCTGGACCGTGAAACGGCGGAGCATATCCTGAAGTCCGACGAGTATGCGAACGACGTGCGCGCGCGCGAACAATTCTTCCAGCGCGCCGGCGTCAAGTCGGTGCCGGCGATCATCATCAACCAGCGCCATCTGATTTCCGGCGGCCAGCCGCCGGAAGTGTTCGAGCGGGCGTTGCGCGAGATTCCGGGGCTCGAACCGGAAGCCAACCCTACGTGAGTTCCAGCACCACCGGCTGATGATCCGACGCCGCCGTCTCCGACTGCACGTCGAGCGAGCTCAAGCGCGAGGCCAGGTCGTCGGTCACGAAGAAATAGTCGTAGCACTCAGGCCGCTCGGGCCACGGGAAACCGTGCAGCCCGGTGGTCGGTGCGCGCGCCATGTCGCCGTGCACCGCGCGCCAGGCGTCCACCAGCGGCAGCGCGCCGGATTCCGGCGCCGCCAGCAGCGCCTGGTAGTCCGGCGCATCCGGCGCGAAATTGAAATCGCCGCAAAGAATCGCCGAACCGGGCCGGAAGCCCAGCTGGAACGGCGCATCGAGGTTCGGATCGGGCTGGAACAGGCGCGAGCGGGCGCAGGCTTCGGCATGCAGCTCGCGGATGCGCGCCACTTGCGCCATGCGTTGCGGCGGCGAATAGTATTCCAGGTGGGTGGTCAAGAGGCGCAGCTTGCCGGTCGGGGCATCGACCACGGTTTCGAGCAGGCCACGCGGCATGCCGGCGGGATGTTCCGGATCGGCCGGCCAGGGCAACAGGTGGCGGTGCACCTGCGAGATACGGTATTTCGAGAGGATCAGGTTGCCGAACAGGCGCGGGACATTGTTCTTGTAGATTTCACTCGGGGCGTGCTCCATCGCGTGGTAGCCGCCGAATGCGCCGCTGAGCTGCTTGAACTGGTTGGCGCTGGCGCTGCCCTCGAGCTCGGGGTGGTTGGCGGCCACCTCCTGCAGGCAGATCACATCGGGGTTCAGCCGGCGCAGCACGTCGATGACCGCATGGATGCGAATTCGACCGTCCTTGCCACAGCCCCAACGAATATTCCAGCTTACTACACGCATTGTTCACCTCCGTAAATCTTGATCGACGGATATTGCCACCGTTTGGCGAGCAACGGTCACACGGTAGGATCGATGTCAGGCTGGCAAGTTCAATGGCGAATTCGAGCGCTTTCCTTGTAATTCATGCAGCTTCCAGCTCGTCCAGCGGCCAGCGCGGGCGCACCGTGAAGGCATAGTCGCGCTGGGCCAGCGCCGGGTTGCGCTCGAGGCGCATGGCGCCGGCGAAGGCGATCATGGCGCCGTTATCGGTGCAGAATTCCAGCTCCGGGTAATAGACCTTGAACTTGCGTTTAGCGGCCGCTGCGTTCAGCGATTCGCGCAATTGCTTGTTGGCGCCGACGCCACCCGCGATCACCAGGCGCTTCAGGCCCGTGTGCTTCATCGCATTGACGCATTTCGCGGTGAGCACGTCGACGATCGCATCGACGAAGCCGCGCGCGATGTTCGCCTTGTCCTGCTCGCAGATATTGGCAACGACCTTTTCTTCGTGGTTCTTGACCACGGTGAGCACCGCCGTCTTCAGGCCCGAGAAGCTGAAGTTGAAATCCTTGCTATGAAGCATAGGGCGCGGCAAGGTATAGGCGCTCGGATCGCCGAATTCCGCCAGGCGGGAAATCGCCGGTCCGCCCGGATAACCCAGGCCCAGCAGCTTGGCCGATTTGTCGAAGGCTTCGCCGGCCGCGTCGTCCAGGGTCTCGCCCAGCAGGGTATAGCTGCCGACGCCGTCGACCCGCATCAGCTGGGTATGCCCGCCCGAGACCAGCAGGGCGAGGAAGGGGAATTCCGGGCGCTCCGATGCGAGCAGCGGCGACAGCAGGTGGCCTTCGAGGTGGTGCACGCCGAGCACGGGTTTATCGAGCGCCAGCGCCAGGCTGCAGGCGACCGAAGAGCCGACCAGCAGCGCGCCGGCCAGGCCCGGGCCTTGCGTGTAGGCAATGGCGTCGATGTTCGATGCCGGCAAGTCGGCGCGCTTCAGGACTTCGTCCAGCAGCGGAATCGCGCGCCGGATGTGGTCGCGCGAAGCGAGTTCCGGCACCACGCCGCCATACTCCTCGTGCATGGCGACCTGCGAGTGCAGGGCGTGGGACAGCAGGCCGCGCTCGGTGTCATACAGAGCAAAGCCGGTTTCATCGCAGGAGGATTCGACGCCGAGAACGATCATGGGAAGAGCAGTGTGAATTAGGCAGAACCGTCGATTTTACCGTACGGTTCGTTCCAATTCACGGACGCTGCAATAACTCCTTGTGCGCCTGGCGCAACATGCTCTCGGTCTCCTCCCAGCCGATGCAGCCATCGGTCACCGAGCAGCCATAGGTCAGCTGCGACAGGTCGGCTGGAATCGCCTGGTTGCCGCTGACGATATTCGACTCGATCATCACGCCCACCAGCGATTTGTTGCCATGACGAATCTGCTGGATCACGTCCGACATGACGAGCGGCTGCAGTTCCGGCTTCTTGTAGCTGTTCGCATGCGAGCAGTCGACCACCAGATTGGCCGGCAGCTTGGCCTTGGTCAGTGCCTGCTCGGCAATGGCCACCGACACCGAATCGTAGTTCGGCCGGCCGCCGCCGCCGCGCAGCACCACGTGGCCGTAGGCATTACCGCTGGTGCGCACGATCGCGACTTTCCCCTCGCCATTGATGCCCAGGAAGGCATGCGGATTGGCCGAGGACAGCACCGCATTGATCGCGATGCTGACGTCGCCGTCGGTGCCGTTCTTGAAGCCCACTGGCGTGGACAGGCCGGACGACATCTCGCGGTGGGTCTGCGATTCGGTGGTGCGCGCGCCGATCGCGGTCCAGGCGATCAGGTCGCCCAGGTATTGCGGGGAAATCGGGTCCAGCGCCTCGGTCGCGGTCGGCAAGCCCAGCTCGCAGACGTCGAGCAGGAAGCGGCGCGCGCGTTCCATGCCGACGTCGACGCGGAACGAGTCGTCCATGAACGGATCGTTGATATAGCCCTTCCAGCCGGTGGTGGTGCGCGGCTTCTCGAAATACACGCGCATCACCAGCACCATGGTGTTGCTGACTTCGTCCTGCAGCGCCTTCAGGCGGCGCGCATAGTCGAGGCCGGCCTCCGGATCGTGGATCGAGCAGGGGCCGACCACGACGAACAGGCGCTTGTCCTTGCGGTCGAGGATGTTGCGCAGCGTCTCGCGACCACCCATGACGGTCGCATAGGCGCGCTCGCTCAGCGGCAGGGTCGCATGGAGCTCGACCGGCGTGGGCATGCGGGTGAACGAGCTGACGTTGGTGTTTTCGATTTGAGGCGTGCTGGTCATGGTGCTGTCTGGTTTTTTTCAGGTGGATCGGCCAGTGTAGACGGAAATTGCTGCACGTGCACAAGCGATATCGCAAAATAATGTTGTGCCGCTCCCTGTGCTGCCGGCCAATCCCGTTCCCGTGTATCCTTTTGCCATGACTACCGACACGAATGACATCGAGCGCTTTGTCGCGGCCCCCTTCATCAAGGAAATCGGCCGTGGCGTCAAAGGCGCGCGCAGCATGACGCGCGAGGATGCGCGCGCGCTCTACGCGGCCATGCTGGAAGGCCGGGTCTCGGACCTGGAACTGGGCGCCATCCTGCTCGCCATGCGCATCAAGGGCGAGTCGGTGGACGAGCTCGGCGGCTTCATGGACGCCGCCGCAGCCTCGTTCGCGCCACTGCCCACGCCGCGCGGCGAATTCGCCCCGGTCCTGATCCCGACCTATAACGGCGCGCGCAAGCTGGCCAACCTGACGCCGCTGCTGGCCCTGCTGCTGGCGCGCGAGGGCGTGCCGACCCTGGTGCACGGCGTGCGCACCGACCCCGGCCGCGTGACCACCGCCGAGATCCTGCACGAACTGGGCATCGCCGAGGCAACCACCACGGCCGAGATGCAGAACGAGTTCGCCCACCTGCGTCCGGCCTTCATGCCGATCGAGCACCTTGCCGCGCGACTGGCGCATATGCTGTCGCTGCGCCGTGTGCTGGGCGTGCGCAATTCGACCCACACCCTGGTCAAGATCCTGCAGCCTTTCGATGGCCCGGCGCTGCGCCTGGTGTCGTACACCCATCCCGAGTACCTGGAAACCCTGGGCGGCTTCTTCGAGGGCGTGGACAGCGAGCAGCAAGGCGACGCCTTCCTGATGCGCGGCACCGAGGGCGAGACCGTGGCCCACCCGCACCGCGCCCAGCGCATCGACTGGTTCCATGCCGGCCAGCGTGCGCTGCTGGTCGAGCGCGATGCGCCGACCGACGAATTGTCCGAGGTGCCCGATGGCCGTGACGCGGCCACCACCGCGGCCTGGATCGGCGCCGCGCTGCGCGGAGAAGTGCCGGTGCCGGCTTCGATCGCGACCCAGGTAGCGTACTGCGTGGAAGTGTCGCGCAAGATTCGCGCGCGCACCCAGCCGCTGGCTTAGTTGCTCACTTAGCTGCTGACCGGGACCCGCCGCTGGCATTACAATGGCGGGTTCGACGGACGGCGGGAAGCGGCAAGCATGGCAAAACAATACGATGTGGCAGTGATCGGCGCGGGCGCGGCCGGGATGATGTGCGCGGCCGTGGCCGCCCAGAACGGCAAGCGCGTGGTGCTGATCGACCATGCCGCCAAACTCGCCGAGAAGATCCGCATCTCCGGCGGCGGCCGCTGCAACTTCACCAATATCAATGCCGGCCCGCAAAACTACCTGTCGCAGAATCCGCACTTCTGCAAGAGTGCGCTGTCGCGCTACACGGCCCAGGATTTCCTGGCGCTGGTGAAGAAATACCGCATCAGCCACCATGAAAAGCACAAAGGTCAATTGTTCTGCAACGATTCGGCCGAGCAGATCATCGCCATGCTGCGCGCCGAGTGCGAGCTGGGTGGCGTGGAATGGCGCATGCCATGCAAGGTGGCCGGCGTGCAGAAGCTGGAGACCGGCTTTTCCATCGACACCGACGGCGGCGAACTGCTGGTCGACAATGTCGTGGTCGCCACCGGCGGCCTGTCGATCCCGAAGATCGGCGCGACCGACCTCGGCTACCGCATCGCCAGACAATTCGACCTGAAACTGGTGGAAACCCGCCCCGGCCTGGTGCCGCTGACCTTCGACGGCCCCAGCTGGGAGCCCTTCGTGCCGCTGGCCGGCATCGCCCTCGAGGTCGAGGTGAGCACGGGCAGCGCAAAAGGGAAGGGGAGCTTGCGCGGTCATTTCCGCGAAGACTTGCTGTTCACGCACCGCGGCCTGTCCGGCCCGGCGATCCTGCAGATTTCGAGCTATTGGCAGCCGGGCACGCCGATCGTGCTCGACCTCCTGCCCGAGATGGACGTGGCGGAGACCCTGATCGGCCTGAAGAAGACCGAGAAAAAGCAGCTGGGCAATGTGCTGGCCCAATGGCTGCCGGCGCGCCTGGCCGACGGCTTGCTGACTGCCAATGGTTTCGATCCAGCCGCGCGCCTGCCCGACATGGCCGACGCGAAATTGCGCAAGCTGGGTGACGCGATCAACCGCTGGTCCATCGTGCCGACCGGCTCGGAAGGGTATCGCAAGGCCGAGGTGACTCTGGGCGGCGTCGATACCAGGGAACTGTCGCAGCAGACGATGATGGCCAATAAAGTGCCGGGTTTGTACTTCATCGGCGAGACGGTCGACGTCACCGGCTGGCTGGGCGGCTACAACTTCCAGTGGGCCTGGGCGTCGGGCGTGGCGGCCGGTCTGGCGCTGGCTGGATGCTGAACTGTCCGATGTGTCAATTGTGGCACACCCTCATTGGTGGTGTGATAAACGCTTCCAATGATTGCAAAACGGTGCTAGAATTTCGTTCTTATCTAAATCCAACGGTTTGATTTTTACATGACCACTATCCGCCTTAAAGAAAACGAGCCGTTCGAAGTCGCAATGCGTCGCTTCAAACGCACCATCGAAAAAACTGGTCTGCTGACCGAACTGCGCGCACGCGAGTTCTACGAAAAGCCAACCGCAGAGCGCAAGCGCAAGCTGGCAGCTGCCGTGAAGCGCCACTACAAGCGCATCCGCAGCCAGCAACTGCCGAAGAAACTGTACTAATTACAGCTCAGCCGGCCAAGACCCGGTGACGGCGATGTCTGTCCCGGCGAGTCGCTGATGTCCGCAAACCCGCTTCGGTTTCGCCGCAGCGGGTTTTGTCGTTTGTGCCACGCCACAGGCGGTCTCGTCAGTGGCCGGACCCAGTCAATACCACCGAATACGGAGATTCCATGAGCTTGAAAGAACAACTGACCGAAGATATGAAAGCCGCGATGCGCGCCAAGGAAAGCGGCCGCCTGGCCGCCGTGCGCCTGATCATCGCCGAAGTCAAGCGCAAGGAACTCGACGAGCAGACCCAGCTGGACGACACCCAGGTGCTGGCCGTGATCGAAAAGATGATCAAGCAGCGCAAGGATTCGATCACCCAGTTCGAAGCCGGCGGCCGCGCTGACCTGGCCGACGTCGAGAAGGCCGAGATGGCCATCCTGTCGACCTATATGCCTGCCGGCCTGTCCGACGAGGAAATCGCCGCCGAAGTCGCCGCCGCCGTGGCCGCCACCGGCGCCAGCGGTCCGCAAGACATGGGCAAGCTGATGGGCGTGCTCAAGCCGAAGCTGGCGGGCCGTGCCGACATGACCGTCGTCTCGGGCCTGGTCAAGAAGGCCCTGGCCGGCGCTTGATTGCTGCATAAGCCACATGATGTCCCGGCACGTTGCCGTGCAGGGACATCATCTTGTTGCATATCAATTTGCAGCAAGCGCTGCGGTATAGTCTGATTTAGACAAACACTGTGTAACGCCAAGTGATTCCGCAAACTTTCATCACCGATTTGCTCAACCGTGTCGACATCGTCGACATCGTCGGCCGCTACGTCCAGCTCAAGAAGGGCGGGGCCAATTTCATGGGCCTGTGCCCATTCCACAACGAAAAATCCCCAAGCTTCACGGTCAGCCCGACCAAGCAGTTCTATCACTGCTTCGGCTGCGGCGCCCACGGCACCGCGATCGGCTTCCTGATCGAGTACTCGGGCATGGGCTTCGTCGATGCCGTCAAGGACCTGGCCCAGAACGTGGGCATGATCGTGCCCGACGCCGACGACCGCATCCCGCCGGCCCAGCGCGCCGCCCAGCAGGCGCAGACGCTGGCCATGACCGATGCGCTGACCCAGGCCTGCAATTTTTATCGCGCCCAGTTGCGCGAAGCGCCCAACGCGATCGCCTACCTCAAGAACCGGGGCCTGACGGGCGAAGTGGCGGCCCGCTTCGGCATGGGCTACGCGCCATCCGGCTGGGACGGCCTGCGCTCGATCTTCCCCGACTACGATGCCCACGTGCTGGTCGAGTCCGGCCTGGTGATCGACAAGGTCGACGAGCAGGGCAACCACCAGCGCCGCTACGACCGCTTCCGCGAGCGCGTGATGTTCCCGATCCGCAATACCAAGGGCCAGGTGATCGGCTTCGGCGGCCGGGTGCTCGACGGCGGCGAACCGAAATACCTGAACTCGCCTGAAACGCCGCTGTTCCAGAAGGGACTGGAACTCTATGGCCTGTTCGAGGCGCGCCAGGCGATCCGCGACGCCGGCTACGTGCTGGTGACCGAGGGCTATATGGACGTCGTCGCGCTGGCCCAGCTCGGCTTCCCGCAAGCGGTCGCCACCCTCGGCACCGCCTGCACCACGACCCACGTGCAAAAACTGTTGCGCCAGACCGACGACGTGATCTTCAGCTTTGACGGCGACAAGGCCGGCCGCCGCGCCGCGCGCCGCGCGCTGGAGGCCTGCCTGCCGCAGGTGAGCGACGACAAGACGATCAAGTTCCTGTTCTTGCCGCAGGAACACGACCCGGACAGCTTCGTGCGCGAACGCGGGGCCGAAGCCTTCGAGCAAGAGATTGCCGACGCGATGCCGCTGTCGCAATTCCTGCTGCGCGAAGTGACGCAGGAACATGACCTCGACACGCCGGAAGGGCGCGCCCATGCCCAGTTCGAGGCCAAGCCGCTGCTGCAGGCGATGACGCCGTCGAGCCTGCGCCTGCAGATCGTGCGCGGCCTGGCCAGCATGACGCAATCGACGCCGGCGGAGATCGAAAGCCTGTTCGAGTTGTCCAAGCCGGTAGCGACCGCGCGCCGCGCGCCGCCGCGCCAGGGGCGGCCCGAGCCGGTGGGGCTCGAGCTCAAGATGCTGCGCATCCTGGTTGCGCACCCGCACCTGGCCCTGCAGCTCGACGAGCAGGCGCTGCAGGCCTTCGATTATTTTGGAGAGGAAAGCTCCGATCGCCTGCGCCACCTGGTCGAGACCGCGCAGGCGCTGGGTGAACACGGCACCTTCGCGGCCCTGTCCCAGCAGCTGAGGGAAGTGACGAACGAATACGATGCGATGATCGCCGAAATCGCCGCGGAACCGGAAAATGAGGTCGATGGAGACCGCATTGTTCTGTTAAGTTCTGTGCGACAGATCAAGGTGGATCGTCTAAAACAGGAGCTTAACCAGTTGTTTTCTTCGGGATTGACCCCAGATCAGGTAAGTGCTCGCTACCGCGAGATTGTTGCTCAGCAGGACCTTCTGGCCCGCGAGGCCGCTGCCGAGATGGCACCCCGATGATCACCTGGCTCCGCCCTGGACGCCCAGGCGCTCGCAACTGGAAAAAGGTGGGGTGCGTGCTATAATAAAACGCTAACTATTGCAACTGTTGAAACCATTTTCGGTTCAATTGGACGCGTGGTGTTTCAGTTAGCGAGGCCCATGGATTTGTGCCTGCAGGATGATGTAAGGTAACAAAACTTTATTTTTAACCATCGTAAAGTTAGTCGTTGTGACATCGAAAGCGCCTGTGCCAACCAAGAAACCCGAAACCAAAGTGGCTGCGAAAACCACGAGAGCGTCTGCCGCCAAGGCGGACAATTCGCAAGACAAGGCCGAGGTTCGTACGGCGAACCCAGCGCCTGTCAGTCAGACGACCGATGCGGCTACCCTGGCCGCGATCGACACGTCGGGCTACGTCCTGCCTTCCGTCAAGGTACCGGGACGCCGTGGCCGCAAGCCGAAGGAATTTACCCCCGAGAACGACGAGATCGCGGCGCTGAACGCGGTCGAGCGCGCTGAGCTGAAGGCGGCGGACAAGGTCAAGGCCAAGGACCGCAAAGCTAAGGAAAAAGCGCTGCTGAAAGATGCGTTCTCGTCCGATACCGAGGCCAGCGAGGAAGAACTCGAGCTGCGCCGCAACAAGCTCAAGGCCCTGATCAAGTCGGGCAAGGAGCGCGGCTTCCTCACGTATTCCGAGATCAACGACCATCTGCCCGAGAATATCGTCGATCCGGAAGCGATCGAAGGCATCATCGGCACCTTCAACGACATGGGCATCGCCGTGTACGAACACGCGCCCGATGCCGAGACGCTGTTGTTGTCCGATAACGTGCCTAACGTCACGAGCGACGACGAAGCCGAGGCTGCCGCCGAGGCCGCGCTGTCGACGGTCGACTCCGACTTCGGCCGCACCACCGACCCGGTCCGCATGTATATGCGCGAGATGGGTTCGGTCGAGCTGCTGACGCGCGAAGGCGAGATCGAGATCGCGAAACGCATCGAGGACGGCCTGAAGGACATGATCCAGGCGATTTCTGCTTGCCCAGTAACCATTGCCGAGATCATCGACGCCGCCAACAAGATCGAGCGCGACGAGATCAAGATCGACGAGATCGTCGACGGCATGGTCGACCCGGAAGAAGGCGAAGACGTTTCGCCGAGCGCGGTCGCCCCGACCTCGACCGATTCCGACGACGACGAGGAAGACGAAGAGGACGCCGAAGAAGAGGAAGAGGAAGAAGAAGCCTCGACCGGCACCGGCGCCGCCGCGGGCTACTCGGCCGAGCAGCTCGAAGCGCTCAAGCAGGCCGCCCTCGGCAAGTTCGACGAGATCGGCCAGCAATTCGACAAGATGCGCAAGGCCTTCGAGAAGGACGGCTACAACTCGAAAGCCTACGTCAAGGCGCAAGAAGCGATCTCGAACGAGCTGCTGGGCATCCGCTTCACGGCCAAGGTCGTCGAGAAGCTGTGCGACACCTTGCGCGGCCAGGTCGACGAAGTGCGCCACATCGAGAAGCAGATCCTCGACGTCGCGGTCAACCGCTGCGGCATGCCGCGCGCCCACTTCATCAAGGTCTTCCCGGGCAATGAAACGAACCTGGAATGGGTCGACGGCGAAGTCAACGCCGGCCACGCCTATAGCGCCATCCTGGGCCGTAATATCCCGACGATCAAGGAACTGCAGCAACGCCTGATCGACCTGCAAGCGCGCGTCGTGCTGCCGCTGCCAGACCTGCGCAACATCAACCGTCAAATGGCGGCCGGTGAAATGAAGGCCCGCAAGGCCAAGCGCGAAATGACCGAGGCCAACTTGCGTCTGGTAATTTCGATCGCCAAGAAGTACACCAACCGCGGCCTGCAATTCCTCGACCTGATCCAGGAGGGAAATATCGGCCTGATGAAGGCGGTGGACAAGTTCGAATACCGTCGCGGCTATAAATTCTCGACGTATGCGACGTGGTGGATTCGCCAGGCGATTACCCGCTCGATCGCGGACCAGGCGCGCACGATCCGTATTCCGGTGCACATGATCGAAACGATCAACAAGATGAACCGGATCTCGCGCCAGATCCTGCAAGAAACCGGCGCCGAACCGGATCCGGCAACGCTCGCGATCAAGATGGAAATGCCGGAAGATAAGATTCGCAAGATCATGAAGATTGCAAAAGAGCCAATCTCCATGGAAACGCCGATCGGTGACGACGACGATTCGCATCTGGGCGATTTTATCGAGGACAACAACACCCTGGCGCCGTCGGATGCGGCCCTGCACGCCTCGATGCGCGGTGTGGTGAAGGACGTGCTCGACTCGCTGACGCCACGCGAAGCCAAGGTGCTGCGCATGCGCTTCGGTATCGAGATGTCGACCGACCACACGCTGGAAGAAGTGGGCAAGCAGTTCGACGTGACCCGCGAGCGGATTCGCCAGATCGAGGCGAAGGCGCTGCGCAAGCTGCGTCACCCATCGCGTTCGGACAAGCTGAAGAGCTTCCTCGAAGGCAGCAGCTGATTGGTCGTGCAGGCTTGACTTACCTGCAGTAAAGGCAATATGCTCTCGCCACTTCGTTCATCCGGTGTCCAGCCGGTGAGCAGGTGGCGAGTTCGCTTTCCACCGTACCAGTTTCTGGGCCTCTAGCTCATGCTTGGTTAGAGCAGCGGACTCATAATCCGTTGGTGCCGTGTTCGACTCACGGGAGGCCTACCAATAAAATCAAGGACTTGTACCTGATTTGCGTGAGAATCCTAGTTCCGCAAATAAGTCCAAGTTCCGCAAAACACTTATTGTCGATGTGTCGGTTAGGAATATTTCTTAGCTAAGTAGATGGCGCAGCGTTAACCTTGGTCATCCTGTGTTGATTCTGTATCTCGTAACAGTTAGGCAACTTTATGGCAAAATCATCATCGTCCCTTGCTGACATTCTTTTCCCTGGCTCATATGAACAGCAAGAATTTGCCGAGGGAATTCTTAGCATTCCGCCAGAGCAACGGAAGTTGCACACGGAGACGTACGATTTTACGGTTGATACGGTAGTTGAGCGGCTCCAAGATCACACAATTTTTATTCCAGAATTTCAGCGTAAGTATGTTTGGAAAGATGCACAGGCATCTCGTTTAATTGAATCACTGATTATCCAGTGCCCGATTCCTGTGATCTACTTAAATCAGGAGCATGACGAGAGACTCGCGGTGATTGATGGTAACCAGCGTCTGACATCAATTTCAAGATATTTGAACAATGAATTCCCGCTGAAAGGGTTGACAGCCTATCCTGAGCTGGAAGGCTTGCGGTTCCATCAATTGGACCTGCGATTTCAGCGACATATCCGAAACAGGACGCTTAGGTGTATTGTTATTCTAAAGGATACTCATCCTCAAGTTAAATTTGATGTTTTTGAAAGGTTAAATACCGGGGCAGTAAAGCTTACGCCGCAGGAATTGAGGCATGGTATCTATTTTGGCGATCTTATAACCCTCGCTACTGAAGTCGCAGAGGAAACGAAGTTCGCGCAAACCCTAGATATTAAAGACGATAAACGGATGAAGGCAGAGGAGTTGATACTCCGTTTTTGGGCGCTATCCAACAAATACGACGTGTACCGCAAGCCATTGGCAGGGTTTATTAATTCCTATGCCGAAGAGAATCGCCATCTTGATGATTCTCAAAAATACAACCTACGCCATTCGTTTGTTTCAACATTGGCGCAGGTTCGATATATCTTTGAAGATCTTGCCTTTAAAATTTATGACGAAAATGGTTTCGTCGATAGTAAGTTTAATTCGGCATTGTTTGATGCTGAAATGTTGGCGGCATATCAAGTCGTTGCTGATTCTAAAGCAAAATTCAGGGATGGTGAGTTTATTGTTCCTGGGCTGGTATCACTGTTAAAGTCTAGTGAAAGCTTCCGTAAATCTATCAGCATCGCAACGAGTGACGAAAACCAGCTAAAAATCCGGGTCAATGCGATGAAAACGCTATTCACCGCGTAGTATGTCATATAGCATTAGTAAACAGCGCATCTCTCTAGAGCAACAGTTGGATTTGATCAAGGCGAATGTAGCCCTTGCTGATGATTCCAGCGTTTCTGTCGTTTTGCGTGACTATGCAATTGCCGCGGCTATATTCTTAGCGCATGCGGAGTTCGAGAATTACTTCGTATATGTTTTGTCTGATTTGGCTGGGACTTACACATCCGCTGCAGGTGACGCAACTAAGCTCCCATCTAGGCTGAGAGCACACCTAATTACAACTAGGCTTAACTTGGAAGGACTTGCTCCAAAGTTAGTTTCCAGGTCCAGAGATCAAGAGGTATTTTCAATAATTGAGCGATGGTTCACTGCAGCTGATAACAAGCTAATAGCCGGGACCGCGCCACTTCCAGTTATAAGTGGGGGCGACATTTTCGGCGATTCTACTTATCCATCAATCAAAAATATTGAAAAGATTTTAAAGCGCCTAGGGGTTGGCGACCCTAAGGGTGAGCTGAATCGCATCGGTGGCGGTAAGGATATTGTAGGATTGTTAGAGTCGATTTCAAGCCTGCGCACAGCACTTGCACATAGCGCTACATTGCCAGGCGTAAATGTTTCGGATGTTCATCAACGTATCGACGGGTTAAAAGAGTTTGTTTTAGCTTTCGACAAAATCGTTTTTAATCAAGTCTTAACGAGTTTGAGCGTTTCTGATTGGCAGGCACATATGTGCTAACTGGACCTGTTGAATTAGAACTTTGTAGGCTTGACTAGCTTTCCTTTTCGATGTCGTACGTACTGCTTCGTCATGGTAGGAGAAGTATGGCCCAGCTGGTTTTGCGCTGCTTCCATGCCGTGCAGCTCTTCTTTATCAGTCCCGGCTTTCGCACGCAAATCACGGAATTGGAAGTTCCATATTTCGGTTCGAAGCTCAGGATTTTTTGCCGCCGCTAATTTACGGGCTTTGTCGAATGCCCCGCGAAACTGATTATAGTTTTTGGGAATCAGCTTAAGGCTTGTTACTTTTTCTGTAGCATTTCGAACTAAAATTCGGTCGATCACTGTCTCAAGCTGCCCTTCGATTGCAACACGTAGCTTTGCGCCTGTCTTGTTCTGCTGCACCCATACTGCGCCCTCTTTAACGTCCGACCGGCTGACCTTCAGCGAATCAGCTGGCCGCTGGCCAACCAAGTACGCGAGGTCGAGCAGATCCTGCAGCCAATCGACTGCCGCTGACCGCACCGCGTTATAGACGTGATCTTCAATGTAGGCATCACGCCCGACCTCCCGGTGCCCTTTGACGCCAGCACAGGGGTTTGGGAGCTTGGTAAGACCCTTCTCGCGGGCATGATTCCATATGTGCGAGAACAGAGCCTTTTCGCGGTTCGCTCGGACATGGCCAGCGTTGGTCGATACGGGCAACGGTTCCTTACCGTCAGCGACCCGCCTGACGTTCTCGGCTTTCTTTCTCTCGATGGTCCATTGAACGCGCCAGTCAAGGAATTGTCGAATATGGATTGGCTCGATATCGTCCAGTGCGGTCGGCGGGTCATCGAAAAACTTGTAGAGCACCTCGAGCTCTTCGAGGTTATCTCTCTGGGTGCGAACCGCCTTAGTTGGAAGGACGTTACGAATGTATCGCTCGGCTGCGCGCTTGAACGTAATGGTCTTTCCTGCGGAAGGGTTGCTGTTCAGCTCTGCCCACTGGCGCACCGCCTCGGTGTAGTCCTGGCCGACCGGCTTCTCGCGGCGCTTGCCGCCCTCAACCACCTCGACGTAGTAGTACGTTCCCGACGGGCGGTGTCGCGCACGCATGCCCGAGGGGAGATTGAAATTTTTGGTCGGCGTCCTGCCCATGTCACGCTGCACTTAGTACTCGAGGAACCCACGGCTTTTTTGGCTCTGCAGCAGCGGGAGCCGGCGTGCGTCCCTCCACCGCGGTACGGGCCACTATAGCCCATCCAGTTGCATTTACAAAAAAAGGAACCCCCATTCGCCGGAGCGCTTCAATTTGCGGGTTTCGCTGTGCGCGACCAGTGAGCAGTCGCACATCGTCTCTGGATAGAAAGGTAGCACTCATTTGTTAAATTCCTTCCACCGAAGAATCGAGTGGTGGTGGTTGCACGTGGACATACGTCTTTATCTGAATTTCCTTGCTGTCGAAGCCTCCAACCTTGCCGGCCAGGTAGACGGTCATCGAGATGCGGCCGCCGTCGCGGTTGGCGGTCAGGCAGCTGATGAACTGGTTCAGGCCTTCATGCACCACGGGACGAGCGCAGTGCATGGACTTAAGCAGCAGCAGGTGATGTCTGTAGGCATTCGGGTCGTTTGGCTCGTCCTGCGTGCCTTGTATGGGGCCGGTCATGCTGCCTCCCGTTTGCTGTCCGAGCCGTCGAGCCAGTACTGGAAAATGACCAGGCCGTCTTCGCTGGAGACGCTTTGGTTTCCGATGGTCTTTGACAGCACCCTCATGCCCGCGGGGCCTGTGGAGTGGTCGGTCACCGGTCGGGCGATCTGATCGAACTTCGCGCGATCGCCGACAATCACATACACCACGTTGCCGCCTGGTGCTGGCCCAACGTAATCGCTTGCAAGCATGCTCACGCTGCCTCCCTGTCGAGGATTGGCGTTTCGGTCGAGGGCGGGGTGTCCTCGTTGAACGCTCCCATGTCGAGGCCGTGCATTAGGTAGTCGCGAAATGCGTCGACGCCGCCGTCGGCGATCTCGTGCACGACAGCCCGATAGAAGGCGCGCTGGCGTGCTGGCGGCACCTCGATGACCATGAACCTGCGGTTGCCGATGTCCGCCGGCAGAAAGTCGGGGCTGCTGGTGACGTAGATGAAGTTGAGCCGGCTCGGGACCACGCTCGGCGCCTGTCCTTCGCGCTCGACCACAAAGGATCCGGCCGTCATTGCTTCCTCTATTCGCGCGATGTGCGGTCGCGCGAACTCCCCGTCGATCAATGCCAGGCTTACGCCGTCGACCCATCCGTCGAACCTGCTGTGCAATCCGCGCGGCCGGATCTTAGCGGCTGCTGTGCCGTACAGCTCGGCCACCACGAAGTTCAGGAACAGGGATTTGCCGGAGCCCTCGCTACCATTGAAAACCAGCGCGGTGGACATCTTGGCGCCTGGATTGCGCAGCGGGTAAGCCAGCCAGCGCAGGACCCAGAGCCGGAGGTCGTGGTCAAGGTCGCACAGGTGCGCCAGGAGGGTCATGATGTTGCCGCAGTGGCCCGGCCGCGCCTCGTTCGCTGCGGCTGGCGGCTGCGCTGCGCCGGTCGCTTTCGGCGACGTGGCGGTGGAGAAGGCCGCGATCGCGCGGAGCATCTTCGTGATCGTCTTCATACAGGTTCCTCGAGTAGGATGTTGAATGGGTAGGTCGGGTGCTGCTTGAGCCACGGCGCCATGCTGTCGGCCAGCTCGGTCAGTGCAGCGGTATTGGCCTGCAGGGCAGTGCGGACCTGTTCGTAGAACGTCGCCTTCCCGGGGCGGCGCCAATGCGCCCCCCCAAAACACCAAGTCATCGACGAGCGCCGTCCGCTCGTGGAGCAGGGCCGCGACGATCGCGCTGATGGATGCTTGGCTCAAGCTCATTACGCCGCCTCGGCCGTCTTGCTCGACGCCGTCTTGCTTGCAGCTGTCTTCTTCGGGGCAGGCTTAGACGCCGTCTTCGTGGCTGCGGCAGTCGGCTTTGCCTTCCCGGTGGCTTTGGCTGGGGTGGCCTTCTTCGGAGCCTTCTTCTCGGGCGCTGCTGGCGAAGGTGCTGCGGACATCGCTTCGAGCAACTGTTCGGCCAGCTGCTCACCATCGGCGTGCTCAGCGGCGGCCGGCTGATCTTGAAGCTGATTGGCGTCGTGGACCAGGTCCGCGGCTGCCGGCGGCGCCTCGTCCTGCGGCTGGTCGCTACCCTCAGCGAAGCCTGCAGTTGTCGGGGTTGCCTTGTCCTGTGCCTGGCCGGTGACGTTGGCCACGTCGACTGCTGCTGGCGTCGTCTCAACCTGATGCTGGCTGACGGCATCGATCTGATCAGCCACTGCCGGCGCCGCCTCGTCCTGTCCAGCTGCGACAGGCGGGTTGGTTTCCAGCTGCTCGAGCCGCTTGCCACTTTCAATCCAATCGCTGACCCACTTCGGCTGGCGGCCGCGGCCAGTCCATGTCTGCGTCGCATCGTTGGGGTTGCGATAGCGAACAGCAGGGGCTGTGATCGGCGAGAAGATCTCGCCACGCGCCGCTTCGATATCGATGCCTTCATGCCGTGCCATCGCGAGGATCGGCCCGAACTCGTTGTCGTCCTCGTCGCCATGCCACCAGGTGGCATCAAGGCGGCTACCAAGCATCAGGTCGAGCAAGAGCAGCTGCAGAGCGTTAGCGTCTGCACGATTAATGAAGTCGTCCAAGTCTGTCCGCACATCGAAGTCGTAGATGTCGTGCGTGGACGAATCCAGGCCGTGCTCGTCATGCACCGCGCGCACATATTCGCGCAACGAAGGCAGGCTCAGACCCGAAGCGCTCGCCCGTCCGCGCAGTTGCTTGTAAAGGGCAATGCGGAATGCGCTTTCCTTTTCAGACTCGGCGCGCCGGGCCTGGTGTTCCGCTTCTTCCTTTTCTCGCTTGATCTGTGCGGCTGTCTTGGGCGGTGCCAGTTCGGGGTTTTCTGCGAGGATGCGCATGCGTTCGGCGTGAGCCTCGACCGTCTCGCAAACACCTGCTGCCTCGAGCGCCTGCTGTACGTCGACGCGTCGATAGAATGGCTTAAGGTCGCCGTTACCAGTCTTTCCATAAGCAGCAACTTGAGGAAGCGTCTCCTCGTTCAAATGGTCGCGGAGATAGCCGGCATTGCCGGTGGTCGGGGCATTTCGCTGGAAGTAGCTCAGGTGGACATCAACGTGCACCAGTTCCGAGTCGCGGCTCCACGCGCTACTGTGCATCGCGTGGTAGTCGGTGGCCTCGTGCACCGGGATACCCCTCTTATTGGCAGTAGTGATCAGCGCGTTGTGGTGTGCCGCCTTCTTCTCGGCGAAGCAGTCGGGGTCCGTACACACGTCTGCACTGACTCCCTCAAATATCTCTGGCTGATTGCCGGCGCGCTTTGGGCACTTCGTACAGGCGCCGGCTGCGGCGAGCAATTTCGCGTCCGTCAGTGAAAATATCGCTGTGCCAAGGTCCAGCATGTAGCGCTGCTGGACCCACGTTGCCGCCTGGCGGTACGACATCGGCTCGCTGCCATATTGTGGATTGAGGACTTCCTTGGCGGCCTTGGCCTGCAGCGCCGAGGTCGGAATGCGTGCGATCAGCAGCGCCGTCGAAGCCGGGAGCTTGTTGTCCAGGAATAGCTCGCGGACCTCGAGGCCTAGAGCGCACAGTTTCAACCGGCCATAGATGTACGACCGGCTTTTCTTCACCTCGTCGACGAGCTGGTCCGCCGTGAAGCCGTGTTGCAGCATAAGCAGCTGGTAGCCCTCGGCTTCTTCCATCGGGTGCGGATCCTCGCGCTGCAGGTTCTCGAGGATACGAATCTTCGCGGCGTCCAGGTCGCTGAGCTGCCGGCACAGGGCTGGAATGGTGGCCTTGCCGGCGATCTTCGACGCACGGAACCGCCGCTCCCCCGCAACGATCTCGAACGGTTCTGGCGACTCTGCAGTCGGGGTGACCGGACGGATCAGGATTGCCTGGGCAACGCCCATGGTCTTGATGCTGGCTGCCAGCTCCTGCAGCGCCTGCTCGTTGAAGCGCTTGCGGTTGTCCGGCGAGGGCCGCAATTTGTTCAGCTCGAATTGGCCGTAATAGCCGTCGGTCAGGGCGTGTTTTGCTTGGGCGTCGGCAGTGGCAAGTTCGTGTGCTGACAGTGGGGGCGGAAGGTTCATGCATGCTCCAGTCTGGAAGGTGGGGTTTTGTTGGCGGTGCCGGCTTTTGTGGCGGCTGGGGTGTAGAAAGCGAGATCGAAACGGACGTGTTTGATCTGGATGCGAACGATCCACGCGACCAGGCCACGTTTCGGCTGGTGTGGGGATCGGGTTGGTTCAGAGACTTGATAGCCGCGCGAGCGCATCAACTGCAGAACGCTGGGCAGGTGCATATGCACCCCGTCCTCGGACACATCAGCCGGAGTGCAGACGTGTGCACTGCAGAAGCGATTCAGCGCGTCTCGATCGTTCGCCTCATGCAAAGCCTGGCTGAGCTCTCCAGTCCCGACAGCCGCGCGTGGTGCAGTAGCGGCGATCATGCGCGCACCACCGAGATCGGACGTGGCTGCTCGAAGCGACTTGCAGCTTCCAACCATGCCTCGTAGCTCGAGGATGAGTTGAAAAAGAAAGTGAGCGGGCCGTTTTCGGTTGTTACGGTGACGCGGAATAGGATCATCTTTTCCTCGGAAATAACGACTCACGGTGGAGCCCATTCCGCGACTTTAGCCTAAAGCTAAATCAACCGCAACAATAATTTTAGCCTAAGGCTAACTGTAGCTTTAGCATAGACGTAAAAAAACCCGCATAAGCGGGCTTTGTTATTAGGAAGGTATGATCAGTCGTCGTCTTGTGGCAGATCTAGACGGACACCGTAGTCACCACGGTCACCGGGACCACGGTCCCATCCACCGCGAATGATGGCGGCGCACTTAAACGTCTCGTGTACGCTAAGCTGCCCATAGCGAACTAGTCGGCGGAAATCACGCGCCGCCTGACGAGGCAAGTGCCCTACGTGGAGCCCGTCGATTTCGACTCGTATAGCTTTGTTATCGTGAGGGTTGTCATCATCCAGGACGAGATGCGCGTCGGCTTGAAGGTCAATGCCTTCTTCGCTCCGTGGGCCGCAGATCTTTACGAGATTCTCGCGGTAGAAACTCTCGCCAGCTACGTTGATCCTGAAGTGTCCTGGGCCAGTAATTCGCGGGATGGTGTCAGTCATTTGTTATTTGAGTTAAGGGCGGCGAAGCTTCTTTCTGTGTTCCGTTACAACACCGATTACAGCCAGTGGCTCGGTGTCGCTCCGTAATGTAGGGTAGTCGTCATTTAGGGGAACAAGCTCGAAAATCAAGTTCCCAGTTGCATCTATCCCGCGAGGGCGATACTTCTTGAATGTGGCCTGTTCGCTACCGTTGCGAGCTACGACATAATCACCAGGATTCGGCGAGATTTCAGGGTCGACCATGATCCGATCTCCTGGGCGAAAATCAGGCATCATCGAGAGTCCTTCGACGTCGAGGGCGAAGGCCCACTCCGACAAATCCTGATCTGTATATTCGTACGCGTACCCGGCACCTGGAGGATACGGGTTCTCCATATCTCTCAGCGCTCCCGCTTGAATAGACGAAATCACCGGAATGGGGCGTAGGCCGCTGCTGGCCGCAGGCTTTACGTTCTCATCGAAAGGTTGTGCGCTTCCTTCGTTGCCGGTGTGTGGCTGATCCAACCAGCCAGCAGGCTTTCCTGCTGCCAGCTCAATGCGTCTTGCCGAGCTCGAGCGCATGCCGCGGGGCTTACCAGTAGCAGAGTGCGTAGATCCGTTCATCCACTGGCTGTACTGCGAAGCGCTGCAACCTATCCGCGCGGCTACAGCGGCAACGCCACCGAATTCGTCCGCCAGCAATCGCAGATTTTCTTTGTGGATCGTTTCTAGTGTTTTCATCTATCCATTATTTAGCAATTGGCTAATGGAGTAAATTCGCCTATGGCTAACATTCTTCTTGCGTTTTCTTTAGCCTTAGGCTAATCTGACGAAATGAACCTCTCCCAATACCTCATCCAAGAGCGTGGCCGTCAAGCTTCGTTGGCCCGCGCGATCGGTGCACACGCGCCTGACATTAGCCGTTGGGCTGACGGTACGAGACCCATTCCCATAATCCACGCAGCAGCGATCGAATCTGCTACCGGGGGATTGGTAACTCGTCAGGAGATGTTCCCAGACGACTGGGCGCGCATCTGGCCCGAATTGGCAGCTGCCTGTATCGAAGGCAACCCAGCATAAGAAAACTTACCCGATGTAAAGCGGCGTGGTCGCTCGATCAAGCACGCCCCTGTAGTTGCTGCGAGGAAATAAAAGCGGCAGATAAGTATCCATGTTGCAAGAATAGGTTGGCGCGAGGTCGGCGGCAACCACAGCGAAAGAGAGGCAGTTGTGAACTTAAGGCAATCTTACCTGTCGATGATCAAGGCGTTTCCCGGTGGCTGGGACGCTATGGCCGGCGCTCTCGGCATGAGCCGTGACGCGCTCGAGAACCGCGTGTACGAGCGCAAGGGGCAAGGCGTCACGGTCGAAACCGCGCTGCAGATCCAGGCGTTCTCGCAGACCACCCACTTTGCCGAAGCGGTCGCAACCGCGAGCGGCGGCACGTTCCTCAAGCTGCCTGACGATCTTGACGAAGGTAACGAGCTGCTGATGTCCAAGTTCCAAACGCTCTACGCGCGACTGGGAGAGTTTTCCAAGGACTTTACCGCGGCGACGGCGGACGACCTGATCGACCGTCGTGAGCAGGCCATCCTCGAGCACGACGCCGCCGAGCTGCACAAGGTCGTCGCTGAACTCCTCGCGCTTACCTTGCGCATCTATGCACCGCAGGGCGGCAGGGAGGCGGAATGACTCTGCATCGTCTGCCGCGCGCAGGCAGCCGCGCACATTCGGTCTTGCTTCACCTGGTGCGCTGTGGCGGGACGTCGACGCCGACAGCGCTGCTTCGCGCAATAGCTTATCCGCGTGCGCGCGCGGAGTTCGACGTGGCCGTCATCGGACTGCTGGAGCGCCAGGGCCTGGTGGTCAGGAGTAACGAGACGGTACTGCTGACGGTCTGGGGCAGCCAGCTTGTAGAGCCAGAGCCGGCGCCAGCAGCCGAGGTCGCGGTAGTGACGCCCGGCCGCTACGCGCCGCCGATGCGGCCGCTGTCCCTCAAGAATCGCCCACGCCTGGTGTCGATGCGGCCAGGTTCGCTCGCGTATCGAGACATCCCCTCGCGCATGGCGAATGAACTCGTCGATCACGTAGAGAAGGCGACTGCGTGACCGGCCAAGATTTTATTGCTGTTGGGCGCGCAGCGCTCAACCAAATTGAAACACTCCTCGCCGAATGGTTCCCGAACGGCGTGCGGGAAGGCCACGAGTTCTGCATTGGATCGCGCGACGGTGAGGCTGGCCAGTCGCTGCGCATTCGTCTCACCGGCGACAAGGCCGGGGTCTGGTCTGACTTCTCCGACGGCGAAGCCGGCGGCGATCTGATCTCGCTCTACGCCTTCGTCAACAGCCTCTCTCCCGGCCGCGCTTGCGCGGCCCTGGCCGAGCGCCTTGGTATTCCGCTGACCCCGCGCGATAAACCGAGTGGTAACGGAAGCGCACCGATCATCTTGAAGCCGAAACAGTCCCCTAATCGCACGCCTGCGCAAGCCGGCAAAGGGGTAGAAGCACCTGCCGAGAAAAAATCGCGGACGCCATGGGAGCCGATGCTGCCGGTCCCGCAGGAGGCTGGACCGCCACCGAAAGCCCACGTGGTCCGTGGCCGGCCCGAAGCATCCTGGGAATACCGCGACGTCGATGGCCAGCTGCTCGGCGTGATCTACCGGTTCCTGCGTTCCGACGGGGGCAAGGAAGTGCTGCCCTGCGTTTATGCGCGTAACGCCGACTCCGGACGGAAGGAATGGCGATGGATGGCTTTCCCTGAGCCGAGGCCGCTCTACTTGCGTGGGCCAAACCGGCCCGAACTGCCGGTGCTGGTCCTCGAAGGCGAGAAGTGCGTCGATAAGGCTGTTGGACTGCCGGCCGTGCATGAGAACTTCGAGGTACTGACGTGGTCCGGCGGTGGCAAGGCTGTCAAGAAAACTGATTGGTCCGCGATCCGCGGCCGCAACGTGATTCTGTGGGCTGACGCTGACGCCAAGGTCTACAAGGATGGCCACGAATACGCCGGCCAGATCATGCCTGAATGTGAGCAGCCGGGCATGGTCGCCATGGTCCAGGTCGCGGCGATCCTGCAGGCGCAGGACTGCAGCGTGTTCTTCATCGATATTCCTGCACCTGGCGATGTGGCCGATGGCTGGGACATTGCCGACCTGATCGATGGCGGCGCCACCGAGGAGCAGGTCGTCGCCTGGCTCACTAGGCTGCGCGCCGATCAGGCGGTCGAGGATGACGACGAACTGGTGCAGGAGCCGTCTGCTGACGATGTGCCAGCATGGGTAGCCGAGCAACTAGACGCGGCGCCGGCAGGTGCTTCCACCCCACTGCCGGCTGGCGCGAGCGTGTCGAAGAAGCAGCTTCGCCAGATGCTGATCCAGACGGCGAACGGCGGCGTGAAGGGGTGCCGTGAGAACGTCTACATGGTGATGGAGAACGACCCGCGCCTGATTGGCCTGGTTGGGCTGGACATGTTCTCCGGCTTGCAGATGAAGCGTCGCCCGACGCCATGGCCGAGTGAGCCAGGCGAATGGACCGAGTCCGATGACTTCCGCCTGGGCATGTACATGGCCGAGCATCACAGCCTCGTCCTGGCGTCGATCGGCGACATCGAGCGTGGCGTCGCCCAGGCCGCACGCGAGCATTCGTTCAATCCGGTGGTGGACTACTTCGACCGTTGCGCATCCATGTGGGACGGGCAGTCGCGGGTAGCGACGGCCTTCACAAAATACTGGGGTGCCGCCGATTCGGAGTACCTGCGACTGGTGGCCACGATGTTCTTCATCGGGATCGTTGTCCGGGGCTACCGGCCGGGCGTGAAGAACGATCACGCGCCAGTGTTCGAAGGTGGACAGGGCCGCGGCAAGTCGACTGCGCTCAAGGTGCTGGGCGGTGACTGGTTCGCCGACACACCCTTCCGGATGGGAGAGAAGGACGGCTACTTGTCGATCCAGGGGGTGCTGCTGTATGAGGTCGCCGAGCTCGAGCAGTTCAACCGCTCCGAGGTTACGGCCATCAAGGCCTTCATGTCCAGCACCGTCGACCGCTTCCGCGAGCCATATGGTCGCCGCATGAAGAACATGCCGCGCCGGTGCGCCTTCGCCGCGACGACGAACGAGGACGCGTACTTCAAGGACTCAACCGGGAACCGGCGCTTCTGGCCGGTCGAGACGGGGCGCCTGGACATTGACGCGCTCATCGCCGATCGCGACCAGCTGTTCGGCGAGGCGATCGCGCTGATGAATGCCGGCGTCCAGTGGTGGCCAACCTACGAGCAGCAGCAGCGCCTGATCAGCCCGATGCAGGAAAGCCGCGAGATCCCGGACCCATGGCATGGTCGTGTGTACGAGTACCTGGAAGGGATGGACACCGAAGGCAAGCCGACGATGGTTGGCAAGGTCACGCGCATCACCGCGCGCGAGCTGCTGACCAGGGCGCTGCACTTCGAGCTGTCGAAGATGGGGCCAGCGCGGGCAGAGACGATGCGTATCGGCGCGATCATGCGCAAGCTGGGGTGGAGCAAGGAGCGGAGTACGGAAGGCGCACGCGAGTATTTCTATGAGCGGCCGAAGGCAGCTCCAGCAGGGGCCGAGGTGGGAAATGGCCTGCCAGGTTAAACACGCAGCCGTGGTCATGACGGCGACTCACCAGGGATCGCGGGCGCATCGTGCGCAGGCGGAAAAGGTGCTGTCGTCGCTGCTCAAGGTAGCGATTCTCCCCCAAGGACGGACAGCCGTCCAACCTCGCTTTTTTGAGGTTAGACGGCTGAAACCCGCATGGATAGTGGGTTTCCCAACCTCCCAACCTCGCCAACCGACACGCGCCCCCGCGCACACCCGCGTATACGTGCGCGACGGGTCGATGCGGCTCTTGCCCCTTTTGGCAAAACTCAGAAAGAGGTTAGGTAGGTTAGGAGGTTGGCAAACACAGCATCCATGCCGGTTCCAGCCGTCCAACCTTTCCGCCAACCCTTCAGCGGTTGGACGGATCGAAAGTAGGTCGAGCAGTGGATACGGGCAGTTCGGATATTGGGCAGGCCGATGTTGAAGGACAGGCAGGGAGCAACCCGGCAAGGACCGGGCAGGGCAGTGACGATGAATGTGAGAACAGCAAAGGGGCAGGACATGGAAGGGGTGCAGATGCAACACAAGGCGAATGAATGGATCGAAGTGGCTGCGGCTGCGGAGGGGGCGGGTGAGATGGTCTTAGACGGCGGTCGCGCAGGCGGCGCGGATGTCGAGCGGGACAGCCCGTTCCGGAAGGTGATGAAGACTTGGGCGCGCTGGATGACGCTGGCTGATCAGCAGCACTCGAATGGGTGGGCGAACCCGCAGGACGTGAAGGAATTCATGGCATGCGGTTCGGCGGTGGAGATCATGATCGACAACCTGCCTCGCATCCAGTGGTGGGCGGTGCGCAAGGCGTTCGGAATCGCAACGGTGTGGCGATTCCCCGAGCACTCCTACGAGCACGCTTTGGAGGAGGCCGAGCGCACGCTGTCCAGGGCAATGCAACGCAATATTGCCACGAGACGATATTTCCATTAGGATATGCGTGCTAGATGCCGATATTGCGTCTAACACACGAGCAGAGCCCGCCCCGAAAGGTCGCGGGCTTTTTTGTTTTCAGCACGACAGCCGTCATCTGGCAAACCGTCGGAGCCCATGATAGTGGCTCCAATCCCGAACCTCAAGCGAACGCTGGACGCCGAATCGGCGCAGGTTGTGGATGACGCTCGCCATCGACCGCTGCGTCTTGTGCAGACGTCTACACGAAGGAAGAACGATGGCAGTCGACGTGCGCGATGCGATCAGGCAGCTCACTACCGGAATCCTGGTGGAGGAAAAGCAGGTGAAGTTCGCCACGCGTGTAGCCCTGACCCGGACGGCCAAGAGAGTCGAGGCCGCAGAGCAGCATGAAATGCGGGACAGCTTCGACCGGCCCACGCCGTTCACGATGTCGGGCCTTTTCGTGCGGCCGGCGACAGCATCGAACCTGACCGCCGAGGTCAAGCTCAAGGACTTCGCCAGCAAGAGCAGCACGCCGGCAGCGAAATACCTGGAGGCGCAGATCAAAGGTGGCACTCGCGGGCAGAAGCGCTTCGAGCGCGCGCTGGAATCGATCGGCGCCCTGCCGCCTGGCTACCGTGTCGTCCCTGGCGAGGGGGCAGAACTGGACGCCTACGGCAACATGAACCGCGGCCAGATCGTCCAGATCCTCGCGTACCTCAGGGCGTTCCCGGAAGCTGGGTACAAGGCGAACATGAGCGACAAGCGGCGAGAGGCGCTGCAGCGCGGCAGCAGGACGCGCCAGGGCGTTTCCTACTTCGTCGGGCGGCCTGGTGATCGCCTTCCACTGGGCGTCTATCAGCGCGTCCACTTCGCGCGCGGCACGGCGATCAGGGCGGTGATGATCTTCGTGCGCAACGCCGTTTACCAGAAGACATTCGACTTCGGCTACGTGGCCACGTCGACGATCGAACAGCACTTCGCCGGCGAGTTCTCCCGCGCGCTGGCCGAGGCGCGGGCGACGCAGCGCTGACCTTTTGCGATTTCTAAGGTACTCCCGGGAGGGGGCCCTTCAAGGGTAATTCGAACCCCGAGTTTTCTCTAGTCAAAGACCCGTCCTAAGGGGGTTGTATTGTCCACCATTGATCTTTCCATGCCGATGACGCAGGCAGCATTCGGTGCGCTCGTCGGTGTCAGCCAGCAGGCCATCGGCAACCTGGTCGGCAGGGGCATCCTCGACAAGGGCATGGATGCTGAGCAGCTGCTGCTGGCGTACTGCTCGCACCTGCGCGAGCAAGCGGCCGGCCGCGCCGCCAACGGTGAACTGGATCTGGCGACCGAGCGCGCAGGCCTGGCGAAGGCGCAGCGCGAGAAGATCGAAATGCAGAACGCCGTCACGCGCGGCGAGTTGGCGCCCGTCGCGCTGATCGAGGAAGTTCTGTCCAAGGCCGGCGGCCGGATCGCCGGCATCCTTGAGGCGATCCCCGGCGCCGTGAAGCGCCGGGTGCCCAGCCTGACCGGCGACGAGATCAAGAACATCGGGGCCGAGATCGCGCGCGTGCGTAACGTGGTCGCTGGCATGTCGCTGGAGGATCTGCGCGAGCCGGACGAAGAGGATGAGGACGGCGAGGGCGAGGAGCTCGAGCCATGAGCAGCATGCACGAGGTGCTGAACTGGCAGTCGCCCGAGCTGGCCAAGACCGTCTCGCGTGGCCTCGGTACGTTCGGCGTGCCGCCGCCGATGACGCTCGAGGAGTGGGCAGCGGAGCACTTCTACCTGTCGGCGGAATCTTCGTACGTCGAACAGGCCTGGCGGCCCTGGCCCTTCCAGCGCGCGATCCTGGCGTGCATCAGCAACGACGATATCCGCGCGATCGACTTCAAGAAGTCGGCGCGGGTCGGCTACACGAAGATGCTGCTGGCGGCCGTCGGCTACTTCGCCGAGCACAAGCGGCGCAACCAGGCACTCTGGCAGCCAACCGATGGTGACAGCGACGAGTTCGTCAAGACCGAGCTCGACACGATGCTGCGCGACGTGAAGGTCATGCGCAAGGCGATGCCGGCGCACGTGTCCAGGCACAAGGACAACACGCTCGCGCAGAAGAAGTTCCTGGGCTGCCTGCTTCACACGCGTGGCGGGACGGCTGCGCGCGCGTACCGTCGGATCTCGGTGGACGTCGCGTTGCTGGACGAGCTGGATGCTTTCGACCGCGACATCGAGAAGGAAGGTTCGCCCGACGTGCTGGCGGCCAAGCGCGTCGAAGGCGCCACCTTCCCGAAGCTCATTACCGGCTCGACGCCGAAGCTGCAGGGCTTCTCGCTCATCGACGACCGCTACCGGGCGGCGGACGTACGGCTGAAGTACGCGATCCCCTGTCCGGAATGTGGCGAGTTCCATGCGCTCACCTGGGGCAAGAAGGACGAGCAGCACGGCTTCAAGTGGGTGAACGGGGATCCGGAAACGGTGCGTCACCTGTGCCCGCACTGCCACTGCCTGATAACCCAGGCGCAGTACCTGGCGGTGGCCGACCAGGGCCGTTGGCAGAACGACGACGGCAGCATCACGGTGGACGCCGCCGGCGTGTTCCGCAATGCGGCCGGCGAGGAGATCCCGGCGCTCGAGCACATCGCCTTCCACGTCTGGACGGCGTACAGCCCACTCGTGACCTGGTCGCGGCTGGTCGAGGAGTTCCTGGAAGCCTATGAGGCGGCCCAGGGCGGCGACATCACCAAGCTCAAGGCGTTCACCAACACGACCCTGGGCGAGGTCTGGGCGCTGGAGCAGGAGAAGAGCGACGCCGACCAACTCAAGGAGCGTGCCGAGCCCTACAAGCTCGGCACGGTGCCGATGGGGTGCGTGCGGCTGCTGGCCGGCTGCGACACCCAGGACAACCGGATCGAGGTCACGGTACGCGGATATGGCCGCGGTTGCGAGACCTGGAAGATCGACCACCGCATCTTGTACGGAAACCCGAGCGAGGATCAGGTGTGGCAGGACGTCGCCGAGTACCTGTTCGAGACCGAGTTCGCCCATGCGAGCGGGAAGCAGCTGCGCATCTACGCGGCCGCGATCGACACCGGTGGCCACCATACCCAGGCGGTGTACGCGTTCGTGCACGCGCAGAGTGCGCTGGGCCGGAAGGTGTTTGCCGTGAAGGGGCGCTCGGGCCGGGAGAAGCACATCAAGGACGGCGTCTCGAAGGTCGACATCGACTGGCGCGGCAAGACAAAGAAGCGCGGCCTGTTCCTGTGGCAGGTCGGCACCAACCTGGCCAAGGACCTGATCTACGGCCGTCTGCAGATAACGAAGCCGGGGCCCGGCTACATGCATTTTTCGAAGGAGTCGACGGATGAATACTTTGCGCAGATGGCAGGCGAAGCACGAGTGGAGCGGGCTACCGCCGGCGGAAAGGAATCGCGCTGGACGGCGCTGCGCAAGCGAGTGGAAGCGTGGGACTGCACGGTCTACGCGGTCTGGCTCGAAACGCACTTGGAGCTGGCCAAGAAGCCGGCCAAGTGGTGGGACGCCCTCGAGGCCGAAGTCCAGCCAGCGATCGGGGACCTCTTCAGCCTGTCGGCTGCAGCGGCGCCCGAACCGGTGAGGCCTGCGCCGCAGGCGCAACAACAGAAACCACCAGCACCGGCCAAGCCGCCGGCGCCGGTTCAGAGCAGGAGCGCGGGCAGCCGATTCGCGTCCGATGATTGGTCCAGTAGGGGATTTAGCTAATGCAAAACGAACACGACATTGTTGGCGCTTTCGTCAGCCTGGTGGGCTCGACGCTCGGGCTCACGGTGTTCACGCCAGAGAAGCAGCGCCTCGTCGATACCATGCTGCGGACACAATGGGGCGGACAGGAGGTCTACGTAAAGAAGCATAACGTAGACCCTGAGGCGAGGGCGCTGGAGATCAAGGCCAAGTACAACGGACGAAACCGGAAGGAGTTGATGCTCGAGTACAACATTAGCCGCTCCCAGTTTTATAGATTTATCAAGGGGGGCTAATTGCGACCTTATGAAGTCAGCGCAGCGGAGGATGCTTCATAAAGCAGATCCACTCGACGCATCCCAAAACTTCGTAAATCCAACGGTCTCGAAAGGGACCGGGAATCCGTCGAATTCAATAAAGACATATTTCTGTTCGTGAAATTTGCTTATCAGGAATTCTTTGGCTTTCGGGGACTTTACTAAATAAACCTGTCTATAGCCGGTAACTTTCCCAGACGGGTTGGCGCAGGCATAATAGGTCACGACTTTTTGTCCACTTATTTTGATGATCCGTTCAGTCAATTTTGTTGGGTCGGTTAAAGTGCATTCTGAAAAAATTAAGAAATTTAACTCCGCACCGTTTTGTTGCATCTGGATTTTTGCTTGATACAAAGTCGGCTGTTTATCGTCTTTATTCTTTTTGATTCCAGTGATTGCTGATCCATTCCCTACATCGTCAAATGAGAGCGGCGATGCTTGAGCCTCCTCACCATATCGCGCTTTCAATGAGCTTAGAAAGTGAGCTGCTTCGCTAGGAGTAGGATCTGCCTTACTTGAATCTTGTGCGAAACTCGTCGCGTGGAGAAGGAGTAAAGTAGAAATAAGAACTGCGGACGGTAATAAACGCATTTTTATTAGTTAGATTAATGAGTTATAAATTATTGTTCGGGGCATGCCTAAGACCGAGTATAAGCGTGAAGATGGTTGAAAGCAATTTAGGTTAACTTATTGACACTTCATTGTCGAGGCTGTTGTCTCATTTCTCCCTAGAAATGAGACAACGGACATCGTAGTGTTGGGCACTCAATGCAAGGAGCGTCCAATGACTATCGCAGCAACCATGCTTGCCGAATATATGAAGGCCGAACTGGCCGTCTTGGCTGGCAAGACCATCACTTTCCAAGGCCGTTCGATGGGCATGGAAAACCTCCAGGAGATCCGTGCCGGCCGCCAAGAATGGGAAGCGCGCATCGCCCAGGACGCGCGCAAGGCCAGTGGTCAGCCGTCGATCGGTGGCATGTCGTTCTCCGTCGCCAGCTTTGGAGACCGGTAACGATGAAGGTCGACACGAAGGTCCAGCTCAACTTTGTTGACCGAGCGATCGCTTTCCTTTCGCCGGTCGCCGGTGCTCGCCGCCTCGCAGCCCGCAGTGTGCTGAACCAGTACGAGGCGGCCAAGCCATCACGCCTGCGCAAGGGCCGCAAGGCCAATGGCTCGCCAAATGCTGGCTCGCAGATGGGCGCGGTTGGCTTGCGCGGCTTGGCCCGCCACCTCGAGGCGAATCACGACATCGCTCGCGGAGCGTTGCGCACCCTGGTGAACAATGTGGTCGGCCCGAGCGGGATCGGTATCGAACCGCAGCCGCGTCGGCGTGACGGCACCATCCATGTCGAATACGCGGCCGCGCTGCGCACGGCTTACCGCAACTGGGCGCAAACCCCTGAAGTAACGCAGCGGCACCACTGGAGCAAGGTTCAGCGCCTGGTGGCGAAGACTTGGCTGCGCGATGGCGAGTGTTTCTCGCAACGTCTCATCGGTGCTGTGCCGCTGCTGGATCATGGCACTAAGGTGCCGTACTCGCTCGAGCTGATCGAGCCCGATCTGATTCCGTTCGACTATCACGACCAGGCGCGCGGGATCCAGCAGGGTATCGAACGTAACACTTGGGGCAAGCCAACCGGCTATTGGGCGTACAAGGCCTTCCCCGGTGGCGATAGCTGGACCAAGGGAAGCTACGAACTCAAGCGCATTGAGGCCGGCCGCATGCACCACATCGCCTCGCTAGACCGCATCGGCCAGATGCGGGGCGTGTCCGAGTTCGCCAGCGTCATTGGCCGCCTTGAGGACATCAAGGACTATGAGGAATCCGAGCGCATAGCGGCCAAGGTGGCGGCGTCCCTGACTGCGTACGTCAAGAAGGGCTCTCCAGAACAGTACCCTGAGGGACCGGACGGTCCGAATGGACAACCTCGGGAGCTGCACTTCTCGCCAGGCATGATCATCGACAACCTCGGCGTCGGCGAGGAGATCGGCATGATCGACTCCAACCGTCCAAACCCCAACCTGGTCACCTTCCGGCAGGGCCAGCTCCGTGCGGTGGCGGCCGGCCTGGGCGGCAGCTACTCGAGCATCGCCCGTGACTACAGCGGCACTTATTCCTCCCAGCGGCAGGAGCTGGTTGAGCAGTGGATCCACTACGCCGTGCTGTGCGACGAATTCGTGGGCCAGTTCGTCCAACCGACGTGGAACGACTTCGTGCTGGCTGCTCGCCTCTCGGGCGTGGTGCCGATGCCCCATGACGTCGATCCTGAGACCGCCGACGATGCCCTGTTCGTAGGCCAGTCGATGCCCTGGATCGATCCGCTCAAGGAAGCCATGGCCTGGCAAGCACTCGTGGAAGCTGGCTTCGCCAGTGAGGTCGAGGTCATGCGTAAGCGCGGCGTCAACCCACGCGATGTGCTCGAGCAGATCATGGCGCACCGCACGGAGTGCGCGGAGAAGGGACTGGTGTTCAAGTCGAACTACGCCAACCAGAACAAGGCCACGCCGCCAGCACCTCCGCCACCCGAAGCTCCCGACAAGGAAGAGTAATCGTCAGTTTCCAGGCCACCACTAGGTGGCCTTTTTTTCGTCCCTGCTCATAAAAAAAATCGTCTCATTTCTCCCTAGAAATGGGACTGCTGGAACAACAAACTGACGACTTCAAAACGATGCATTGGACAAGGAATACGGACGATGGCTACAGCCGATCAGAACCAGCCGCCGAAGTGGTACACCATCCGCCCCAGCGCGCGCGCAAGCGCAGCCGGCGGTGTGCAGGTCGCCAGTGCGGAGATCCTCATCTACGGCGATATCGGCGAGAGCTGGTACGGCGACACTATTGCGGCGGCGTCGTTCGTGCGTGAAGTCATGGCCCTCGACGTCGAGCAGCTCACCGTGCGCATCAACAGCTACGGCGGCTCGGTAACCGACGGCATCGCGATCCACAACGCACTCAAGCGTCACAAAGCAACCGTCACGACCGTCGTCGACGGCATCGCCGCTTCGATCGCCAGCCTGATCGCGATGGCCGGCGACACCGTCGAGATGGCGGAGAACGCGCAGATCATGATCCACGCACCGTGGGGCTGGAACTCCGGCAACAGCGCTGCCATGCGCGAGTACGCCGATATGCTCGACAGCTGGGCCGACGCGATGTCGACCACCTACGCGTCGAAGACCGGCGGCGACAAGGCAGAGATGCTGGCCCTGCTCACCGACGGCAAGGATCACTGGTACACCGCCGAGCAAGCACTGGCGGCGAAGTTCGTGGACGTCGTCGTCGCCGGCCTGCCGGTCGCCGCGAGCGCCCAGCTCAAGGATTCTATTAAGGCGCGGTACGCCTCGTTCCCGCAGCCGACCACCCCGGCGGCATCTGCCGCGCCTCAACCCCAATCGAAGGAGAGCAACACCATGGCAGGAGCCAACACCCCAGCGGGCGCCGACCCGTCCCTGGACGCCATCCAGGCAGCAGCACAGGCGGCACTGGCCGCCGACAAGACCCGCCGCGCAGGTATCGCTGCCGCGTTCGCGTCGTTCGCCAATATCGAAGGCGTTCCTGCGCTGCAGGCAGCCTGCGCCGACGACCAGGGTTGCACCCTCGAGCAGGCGAATACCAAGCTCTTGGCCCACCTGGGTAAAGGCTCGGCACCGGTCGCCGGCAGCTATATCGTCACCCTGGAAGACGAGCGCGACAAGTTCCGTGCTGGCGCCCAAGCCTCGATCCTGGCGCGCGGCAACCTGGACAAGGACGACAAAGCCAACAACTACCGCGGCTTCTCGCTGATGGACCTCGCACGCGAATGCCTGGCCCACGCCGGCGTCAACGCACGCGGCATGGGCAAGATGGACGTGGTTGCAGCCGCGTTCACCCAGACCGGTTCGGACTTCCCACTGTTGCTGGCAAATGTCGCCGACAAGGCCATGATGAAGGGCTACGAAGAAGCGGAAGAAACGTTCCAGCTGTGGACCTCGATCGGCACCCTGGGCGACTTCAAGCCGGGCAAGCGTGTCGACCTGAACACCTTCCCGTCGCTGGACAGGATCCAGGACGGCGGCGAGTACCACTACGCCGAGGTCGGCGAACGTGGTGAAACCGTCCAGCTGGCGACCTACGGCAAGATGTTTTCGCTGACCCGCCAGACCATCATCAACGACGACCTGGACGCATTCACCAAGATCCCGCGTCGCATGGGCCGCGCCGCAATCCGCACGATCGGTGACCTGGTGTACGCGATCCTGATGGACAACCCGCTGATGGCTGATGGCAAGGAACTGTTCCACGAAGACCACGCCAACATCCTGGCCGCAGCAGGCATCAACACGGCCTCCGTCAATGCCATGCGTGCCCGTATGCGTACGCAAACCGACGGCACTGCGCGCGCGCTGAATATCCGTCTGGCCAAGCTGCTGGTGCCAGTGGCCCTGGAAGGCACCGCATTGGTGGTCAAGGACAGCGAATACGAAGTCGGCGCGGGCGCCAAGAACAACACCGTGCCGAACTCGGCACGCGGCACGTTCGAAGTCATCAGCGATGCTCGCCTGGACGCTGATCCATCGACCTGGTACGGCGCCGCTGACCAGAACGTCCATGACACGGTTGAAGTGCAATACCTCGACGGCAACCAGGCGCCGACTCTGGAGCAGCAAGACGGCTGGACCCGCGACGGCGTCGAGTTCAAGGTGCGCATGGATGCAGGCGTCAAGGCCCTCGACTTCCGCACGCTGGCCGTCAACCAGGGCGAATAGTCCTGACCATCTAACGACGGCGCCGCCCGCGCGGCGCCTCCTGAACTGAAAAGGAGCCAGCAGTGGCAAAGAACTATGTGCAAGAGGGCGACGTGCTTGACTACAAAGCCGGCGCGACCGGAGTTGTCTCGGGGCTGATGGTCGCGATGGGCAAGCGGGTCGGTATCGCCTTGCGCGATATCGCACCCCACGAAACCGGTTCGGTCGCAGTGACCGGTGTCTGGAACGTCGCAAAGCTGCCGACCGACGTAGTGGTGCAGGGCGATGTCCTGTACTGGGACGCCGACGACTTCCGCCTGACCATCACCGAGGGCACCAACACGGCGGCTGGCTACGCGGCCGCGTCGGCTGGCAATGGCGCCGCTACCGTCCCCATCAAGATCAACGCCTGATGTTCGACCAGCTCGAAGCCCGGCTGAACCGACTGGCGATGGAGCGCCTGTCGAATGCCATCGCGCGCATTCCTGGCGTCGAGGGTGACATCCCCGTCATCTTCGACGCCGAGTACAGGAATGGCATGGTCGGCATGGGCATGGGGGCTGCGGCGCCGCAGATGGTCATCGCCAACGACCGCGTGCCTGCTGACTTCGACGAGATGCGCGTCACCGTCAACGGTGCAGCCTGGAAGGTGGCCGACTGCCAGGCCGACAGCTACCTTCCGACCGGTCTGAGCCTGGTCTTCCTGGAGAAAGCATGACGACCCAACACATGGCGATCGTGCAGGCGATCGCACAGCGCCTACAGGAAGACCCTGCACTCGTCGTCGATCGTGTCTACGTCAACCGTCGGCGACCGCTGGGCAATGACAAGAACCGGGCCATCGTGGTCCGCCTCGGCCGCTCGCTGTCGCAGGAGGTGAAGCAGCTGGGCGGCCGTACGACCTGGGACACGCTGCTGGAGATCGAGTGCTACGGCCGCGACGGCGCTGAAGACGTGCCCGGCACGGTCGCCGACCAAGTGCTCGAGGCGGTCTTCGACAACCTCGATGGCGGCTCAGGTCTCGGCTACGGCGTGATGGACATTGGGCCTCTGCCGGGCGACACCCTGGCCTGGGACTTCGAGGAGCTGGACAACAGCGTGGCGTGCGTCAGCGCGCGCTTCGTAGTGAAACACCAAACCAACGGGAGAACCCTGAAGATATGAAAGACCTGAAAACCGCCGGCGCCAGTACGCCGGACCTGGTCAAGCCTGAGGAAGTGCAGACGTCTGCACTGGCGCCTGTGCCGCAGCAAGACCCTGCGGTGGGCGGTAGCTACGTCCGCAATGTTGGCACCGGCGAGATTCGCAAGCTCGAGCCAGTCCGTGAACCGAAAGAACAGGAGTAATACATGGCTGTGGAAACCCAACGCCTGATCCGCAAGACCACGATCCTCGCGAAGCTCGAAGAGGAGTACGGCGTCGACTCGATCCCAGAAGGTGCAGCCAACGCGCTCGTGATCAGCAATGTCTCGATCAACGCGCTGAACGCCGAGTGGATCAGGCGCGACATCATTCGCGAATACCTGGGCGCGTCGGAAGAGCTGCCAGGCGCGTCGTACGTCGAATGCGGATTCGACATCGAGCTGGTCGGCGCCGGCACGGCGGGCAAGGCGCCGGCATGGGGACCGCTCATGCGCTCGATCGGCTTTGCCGAGATCATCACGGCCGGCATTCGCGTCGACTATGTCCCGATCTCCGGCGGCTTCGAGTCGTCGTCGATCTATTACTTCGACGACGGCGTGCTGCACAAGCTCCTGGGCGTGCGTGGCACCGCTTCGCTGAACCTGACTGTCGGCGAAAAGCCAGTGATCAGCTTCAAGCTCATCGGTGTCGATGGCGGCATCGCCGCACTGAACAATCCGTCCACGACCTTGACCGCCTGGCGCGTGCCGCAGATCGTCACCGACGACAACTCGGGAAACATCACGATTGGCGCCACCCACGGCATCGCCACCGCGCCGGCCTTCGTTGGCGGCCTCGAGTATCCGAGCCAGGGCCTGACCATCGACCTGGGTGTCACTGCGACCTTCCAGAAGATCCTGGGCGGGAAGTCGGTCGCCATCACCGATCGCGAGGTTACCGGCGCCGTCAAGCTCAAGCAGACCGCCGCCCAAGAGGTGTCCTTCATGGGCATGGTCAAGAGCGCCACGAAGTCGACGCTCGGTCTGATCCACGGCACCGTCCCGAACGACAAGGTTGCCGTGTTCCTGCCGGCGGCACAGTTCAAAGAGCCGACCAAGGAAGAGCTGAACGGCGAGCGCCTGATTGGCTACAACCTGCGCGCCACGCCCGTCGCCGGCAACGACGAAATCCGCATCATCACCAGCTTTGCATAACCACGCGGGCCTCGCGGCCCGCATCGACACAGGAAAAATCATGAGCAAGCGCTTTACCACCGTTATCAGCCCAACCGTCCTCGTCACCGTCAAGGGCGCCACCAAGGATGGCAAGGGTCAGCCCGTGCCGTTCAAGTTCACGCTGACCTGCTCGCGTCTGCAAGCAGACGATCTCAAGCAGCGCATCAGCAGCGGTGAATTCGACATGAAGGACGTGCTGCGTGAGGTCACCAGCGATTGGAGTGGCCAGCGCCTGGTCAACGACGAGGAGACCGGCCAGCCGGCCGACTTCTGTCCTGAGGCATTCGATGCGCTGCTGAATATCCCCGGTATGGCCTTGGTGTGCTTCAACGCCTTCGCCAAGGAGACGAGCGCCGAAGCAAAAAACTAGCGCAGGTCGCGCGCTACGCGGCCCTAGGGTGGATCGTCGATGAAGACCAGGAGGAGCTGGACGACGAAGCTGTCAGCGAGGCCGCGGCGGCATTTGGCCTGGCGCCGGTCTATGAGCGGCAGCGGGCCGAACCTCTCTACCTTTGGCCGGAATGCGTCAAGGCCTGGAACTTCTTCCAGGCCGTGTCGACCCAGTGGGTCGTCGGGCCAGGCGGCGCCGTCGGCCTGAATTACCAGAGCGTCCTTGTCGTGCGTGATGCCTGGAAGATCAAGCGCAAGGACTGGCCTAAGTTGTTTTCGGAAGTGCAGGCGATGGAGCGCGCGACCTTGTCAGGATGGAGTGAACGAAAGAAGTGAGCGAATCTCGAGTAATCATCACAGCCGTTGCCGATCGCGCAATTTCCGAGTTTCGCCGGTTCCGCGAGCAGGCGACCGGCGCCTTGGAAACGGTGTCGCAAGCTGGTGGCGTCATCGGCGGCGTACTTGGTGCGGTCGGTGCCTCGCTGTCCGTCGCGGCTTTCACCGGCTGGATCAAAGGTGCGATCGACGCCACTGACGCAGCGAGCGACCTGTCACAACGGATCGGCGTTGCGGTCGGAGACCTGGCCGGCCTCGAGCTGGCCTTCCAGATGGGCGGCATGGAAGCGAGCGCCCTCGAAGGGGCGATGACGAAGTTGTCCAAGCAGATCGTCGATAACGGTGACGCGTTCGCGAAGCTCGGCATTAGCTCGAAGAATCTGGACGGTTCGTTCAAGAGTAACAAGGACATGCTGTATGAGCTGGCGGACGAGTTCGCCGGCATGGAGGAGGGCGTCCAGAAGGTGGCCCTCGCGCAAGAGATCTTTGGCAAATCAGGGGCGGCCATGCTCCCGCTACTCAACGGCGGCGCCGAAGGCTTGCGCGAGATGGACGCGATGGCGCGCCAGCTCGGCCTGTCGCTGGATGAAGAGGCGGTCGAGCAGGCCGGCGCCTTCAACGATACCTTGGACCTGCTGATGCTCGGCACCCAGGGCGTGGCACGAGGTGTGGCCGCAGAGTTGCTGCCGACGCTGAGCACCCTTGCCGGCCAATTTCTCAAAACCGCAACGCAGGGCGATACCCTCAAGAACACCGCGCAGTTCCTGGCATCGGGACTCAAACTGCTCTACACAGTCGGACTTGGCATCGTCGAGGTGTTCTCGACGGTAGGCAAGACCCTTGGTGCGGCGGCCGCCCAGCTGGTCGCGTTGGTCCAAGGCGAGTTCAAACTAGCGGCAGAAATTGGGCGCCAGTGGCAGGCCGACATCGGGGAGAGCTGGTCGGACACTGCGCGTTCGATCGCAGCCGCCTGGGGCGCCAGCGGTGACGCATCCGTGGAAGAAATGGCAGCCATCGTGCGCCACGGAACGGTCGTGGGCAAGAGCGCTGCCGAGATCGCTGCTGAGACGAAGAAACTGAACCAGGAGCAACAGGCTCAAGCCAAGCTGCTGGCCGAGTTGTCAGGCCTGAGCGGTACCTTTTCCCAAGAATGGGAGGCGCTCAGCAAGGCGTATGCGAACGGCGCTATCTCGGTCGACCAGCTGACGAAGGCGCAGGCCGACTTGCTTGCCAAGCAGCCAGCGATCAAGGCTGCAAACGATGCGGCTGCGAAGGCTGCTGCAGACGAGAAAAAGCTGCTGGACGAAGCCACTGCTGCGGTTGACCGCGACATCGATGGAATCGTCAAGCAGACCGAAGCCCTGGAACTAAAGATCCGCACCTACGGCATGCTGCCGGAGGCGATCACCGATGTTCAGATCGCCGAGCTCGAGGCAGCGAAGCAGTCGCTCGTCTTGTCGGACGCTGGCGTCGCCGACATCCAGCGAAGGATCGACGCCCTGAAAGGCCTGCGCAATGCCCAGGCCGCAGCGACCGTCCATGATGCGGAGATCGAGGCAGTCAAGAAGCTGGCCGACGAGGGCAAGCGCATGTCCGAGACGATCGAGTCGTCTTTGACCGATGCGCTGCTGCGCGGCTTCGAGAACGGCAAAGGCTTCGCCGAGAACCTGGTCGACACGCTGAAAAATATGTTCAACACCCTGGTGCTTCGTCCCGTGATCCAGGGCGTGCTGCAGCCCGTCTCGGGGACCTTGAACGGGCTCGGGCAGGGCGTGCTCAACCAGTTCGGCCTCGGCGCCGTTCCAGGTGCGAGCGGTGCTGGAGGAGCCGGTGTCGGTAGCGCGATCAGCTCGGTCAAGGGGATCTACGACGCGATGCAGGGTGGCTTCGCCGCTCTTGGCGACACCGTCGCCGGCTTCGCACAGAACATCATGAGCTCGATGGGCTACACGCCCCTGGCATCGCAAGGGTTGGCGACCGCGTCTGGCCAGGCGCTGACCCCACTGGCCAATGGCCTGGGAGCAGCCGCGGGCATCGCCGGCGGCGTGTTCGGCGGGGTGATGGGCGGTCGGGCACTGTCGAACGGCTATTCGGCGTTTGGCGGCTCGGGAAATTCAACGGTCAACGCCGGCACCGCGATTGGCGCTGCTGTCGGCACGATTGTTGGCCCACTCGGGACAGCCCTTGGCTCGCTGGTCGGTGGCCTGCTGGGCGGCGCCGTGAACCGCTTGTTCGGCCATAAGCCGAAGGAAGTCGTGGGCAGCAACCTCGCCGGTACCTTGGGGGAGGGTGGCTTCGACGGCAAGGTTATCCAGCAGTGGAAGCAGAAGGGCGGCTGGTTCCGGAGCGACAAGTCCGGCTTCGATCGCGTGGACGTGGCGCCAGAAATGGATCAGGCGCTGTCCGATGCCTATGGCGTCATGAAGGTGTCCACGAAGGCCTTCGCCGAAGCGCTTGGCGTGGACGCGTCGAGCATCGCCCGTCGAACCGACGCGATCAATATCGCGATCGGGAAGACCGATGCCGAGACGCAGGCCAATATCATCGCCTACTTCGAAGGGCTCGCGAACACCATGGCCACCGACCTGGTGCCGGAGCTGGTGAATCTCCAGCAGAAAGGCGAGTCCGCATCGGCCGCGCTGCAGCGCCTGGCAACGGGGTACGCCGTGGTCGACGACGCGCTAGCCTCTATCGGGGTCACGTTCGGTGCGGTTGGCGTCTCATCGCTGGCTGCTCGCGAACGACTCCTCCAGGCAGCCGGCGGACTGGATGCGTTCGCGTCTGGCGTCCAATTCTTCCAGCAAAACTTCCTGTCCGAGGCCGAGCGTAACGCGCCGGTGCTGAAGGCGGTAACGGAGCAGATGGCGGCCCTTGGCCTGGCCAGCGTCGATACCCGCGACGAGTTCAAGCAGGTCGTGCTGGACCTGATCAACAGCGGTGCCCTGGCCAGCGAAGAAGGCGCGAAGCGGTATGCAGCGTTGATGGCGATCCAGGCAGACTTCGCCAAGGTGTATCCGGCCACCGAAGCCGCTGCACAGCAAGCTGCGGCACAGGCTGCGGCCGTGCTCGAGCAGCGTAAGCAGCTGCAGGCTGAGTACGACGCGCTGACGCTGACGTCGGCGCAGCAGGAGCAAGTGGCGCTTGAGCAGCAGCGGGCTGCGCTGGATGAGAGTGTACGGGCGCTCTTCGACCAAGTGCAGGCTCTCAAGGCGCAGAAGGCGGCGGTGGAAGATGCGAACGCTGCAGCGGCGGCGCTGCTGGGCGAGGTCGATAAAGCATTCCTCACGCTGCAGCGTGTCGCGTCACGTGAGAAGGCCGCGCTGCAGGCAAGCGTCGACGTCCATGCTGCGGCGGTGAATCGGCTGCAGGGATTGGCGCAGCTTCTCAATGGCACGCTCAACAGTATGACGTCGCCGGAGCAGCAGCTGGCCCAGCGTGCAGCCGCACAGGCACAGATCCGCGCGGCGCTGGTAAAGGCGCAGACCGGCGGCGCCCTGCCGGATGCGGAAAGCCTGCGCGATGCTTTGAGCGCCGTGACCCGCGATGCGTCGGACCAGTTCAGTTCGTACAACGATTATCTGTTGGACCTGTACCAGACGCAGAGCGACATTGCTGCCTTGGCCGGCATCACGGACAAGGCGCTGACGGTTGAAGAGCGGTCGCTACGGGCGCTCGAGGATCAGATAGCTCGCCTGGATCGGATCGTGGAAAACGGGCAGGAGCAGATCGACGCATTGAATGGCCAGGCCACTGGACTGCTGACGTTGTCGCAAGCGATGGATGCGCTCGCGGCCGCCATCGGAGCGGCCAAAGCCAATCCGATCATCAGCGGCACGTCGGCAATCTCCAGTGCGTACCAGCAGGCGCTGGGGAGGACTCCAGACGCCGGCGGCCTGGCTTACTGGCAGGATCGCGTGGCCAACGGCGCTTCGCAGAATGCGGTGGTGGACTCGATCGTGAATTCGCCTGAGGCGAAGATCAAGAAGCTTTATGGCGATGTGCTTGGTCGGACTGCGGATGCCGCAGGGCTGGACTACTGGATGGAACGCCTGAAGGGCGGCATCAGTCTGGATGCGATCCGGGACACGTTCCAGAACAGCGACGAAGCGAAAAAGTTGCGCGGTGTGCCTGGCTTCGCCACAGGCGGCGATCACGCGGGCGGCTGGCGCATCGTTGGCGAGGATGGCCCCGAGCTTGAGGCGACCGGGCCGTCACGCATCTTCAATGCGAACCAGACGAAGGACATGTTCTCGCGACTGGCGAGCCCGGCGGACAACGGTGTGGTACTGGCGCGGGCCGTGAGCAGCTTGAGCTTCGAAGTTGCCCAACTGCGTGCCGAGAACACGCTCCTGCGTGAGGAGTTGAACGCTGGCCTTGGTGCCATTGCTATTAACACCTTGAACACAGCCGATCACTTGGATGCGGCCACTAGAGGCGAAGTGCCATTCGCGACGAAGATTGTGAAAGAGGAAGCATGATTATTGTCGAACCAATAACGATAGGCGATGTAGCTTGCACGCGCGCGTCCCCCAAGTGGGTGTATGACCGGACCGGCACGCTGGTCGAGGTGCCGGCAAATACCTTGGCGGTCACCTATGACCCTTCCGACCTGAGCAAGGCGCCATTCGCCGTGGTAGACCTCGAGCCGGAGACGAACCACATCCGCAACAACACGATGCAGGGGGCGGTCTCGGGCTCACCGGGTACAAAGCCTAATTTTTGGGGGTTCCTTGACGGCGTGGACGGGGCAGTACTAGGGATCACCGCGAACATCGTCGACCTGCCCATCGAGAACGGATTGCAGTGTATCGATATCCGATATCAGGGCACCGCATCGGCTAACGGCTCGCTGTATATACGGTTTGAATCTAATGAAATTGTTGCCGCTGTACCGGGGCAAAAATGGGTTGCTGGCTTTTTTTATCGGATGCGCCCATCTGCAAGTTTGCCGAATTCGATACGGTCCTTTATCACCGAACGATCCGCGGTGCCGGCGCATATCCAGCAATCTAGCGGCGAAGCGCTGCCCATTTCTGGGCAACCCCTCACGCAGTACGAGCATGAGTTGACCATCACCAATGCGAACACCGCGTTCATCCACTCGGGGGTGACGATGTCATTTTCGGCGGGGCGATCGTACGACTTCACTGTCCGCATCGGCTTGCCGCACTTGTGCCGCGATAAGCTGCCTCGCTTCCCGATCAAGACCAGCAACAGCGCTGTAACCCGCGCTGCTGATGTGATCGGTGCTGGTGCTGGCCTGGTGTATTCGAACGTGCCGATTGCTGAGGCCGCCTATGACCCCAAGGTGACTTATGCAAAAGATGCGCGTGTCTACGACCCAATCACCTACGAGGCATTCCAGTCACTGGTTGCTGGCAACGTAGGTAAAGCGCTGGGCGATACCTCTGTTTGGTCGCCGCGCGGTGCAATAAACCGCCGGGCCATGTTCGACGACTACAACAACACGCAGACCGTTATGCCCGATGAAATCCTGGTCGTGCTGACACCGGAGATGGTGGCGCAGGGACTCTACCTTGGCAACCTGGATATACATGAGCTGAGGCTCAGCATGGTCGACGCGCTCGATGGTGTCGTTCGCAGCGAAGTCATCAGCCTGATCGAGTCAAACTCTCAGTCGAGCTACTTCAGCTGGATGTTCAAACGCGTCAAGCGCAGGACCTATTTTTTTGTGCTGGACTTGCCGGTCTATGCCAATGCACTGGTCACGATTTCACTCCAGAAGATTGGGGCGGAGGCGAAGGCAGGTATGTGTGTAATCGGGCCGGTAGAGGAATTCGGCCCGAGCCTTCTAGGTTTGTCGACCGAAGGAAAGGATTTCTCTAGCACCACGTTCAATTTCGACGGCACCAGCAAGACAACGATCCGACCCTACGCCAAGCGAATGTCGTGCGACGTGGTCGTGCCTAATGACGAGATCACTTACGTACAAGAGCGCCTCTTCGAGCTGCGTCAACGCCCGCTTGTATGGGTCGGTGGGCCGTACGGGGCAACAGCGGTGTTTGGTCGATATGGAAGCTTTAAAAACGTTATTGAGTATCAAATGCAATCGAAAATGAATCTGATGATCGAAGGGGCTGTATAAATGATCGAAACTTTTTTAGACGAGTCGAAGCTGCCGTATAGGACCTTGGAGCAGAAGGTCTTCGACGCTTCAGTTGACTATGTCTTCCGAAATTTTCCCAAATGGGGAAGGGAAGTCAATGCAACGTTGGCTGCGCTCAACGCCTTAGCCGCTGGCGGCGTCTACGCATTCCCATATGTCTTCGACAGCTCGACTGTCGACGCGGACCCGGGCGTCGGCAAGCTGCGCCTGAGCAGCGCTACCCAGAATGCAGCGACCGTCATGCGCATGGATCTGCAAACCTTCGGCGGCACCGATATGACCAACGTGCTGGCAGACCTGCGCGCGGCCACGAGCGCTGTGAAAGGATCGGTCCGTGTCGTGAAGATGACCGACCCGAGCAAGTGGTTGATCTTCGACGTGACCGCGGTGGCGATTCCGACGGGCTACCGCAATCTCACCATGACCTGGCGCGCGACGGGCGGCGGGCTGGCTAGCCCCTTCACCAACGGCGATGCGCTGATGGTCTTCATCGACCGAAATGGCGACTCGGGTACCGTGCCGGGGGCGACCGAGCTCTTAGCCACTGTTCCAGTCCCGGCAGGCGTCAGCGCGGTCAACGCGCTGAATGTGTTCGATGCCGACCACGACTGGTACTTCGCTCATTTTACGGGGATCACGCAAAGCGGGCAGTCGCAAGTTTTTCTAAGGCTGGCCGTCGGTGGCGCACTAGTGTCGACAACTGCGTATCAATATGCTAACGCAGGTAACAACGCTACAACGCAGCAGGACGCATTCATAGTTGGCGCGACCAACGAAGCCGCGGCCACCAAGCGATCGGGGGTTTTGCAGATCGGCGGCGTCAACTCCGCGGAACCAAAAGCGATCACTTGGGATGGGGCGGCTCAACTAGGCGGGACAATGTACGCCGCGGCAACGCGTGGGATGTTTCTACCCACCAGCGTCGTAACCGGCTTCGGTGTTTTCCTTCAGACGCAGGGCATCACTTTCACTGGCGGAACGATCCGCGTTTATGGAGTGCGTAAAGCATGAGCATTCAAGTAGCAGATTTCGTAAATGGCCAGGTCGTCGTTCGCGACGAGACTGCGGAAGAGGGAGCGGCGCGCATACCAGATATCGCAGCGCTCCGAGCTGAGAAGAATGCGGAGATCGATACATGGCGCTCGGCCGCCAATGCATCGACATTCCCGCACGCGGGCAAGCAGATCGCTTGCGACGCGCTGTCCCGGTCCGATCTCGACGGCGTCGCGCACCACATCGCACTGTTCGGCGCCTTTCCCGAAGGATTCCCTGGCGGCTGGAAAGCGACGGACAAAACGATGCTGCCGCTGGTTGACGTCGATGCCTTCTGTGCCATGTATTCCTCAATGACCGCTCAGGGCACCGAGAACTTCAATCACTCGCAGGAACTGAAGGCGGCGCTAGCAGCAGCCAGCACGCCGGAGGAGATCGCAGCAATCCAATGGTCGTCGCCGGCGCTTCCCGACGAGGAGGGCTCGTAGATGGCGGCTGGAGTTATCACGGTAAGGTTCACCACCAAGTGGCCATGGAACCCCGCGAGCCTGCTGATAGCGCGCTGCTCCGGCTCCCGCTTCTTTAGCCACGTGGTCGCGATCGCCGGCGCCCGGGCCTATGAGGCCTCCATGACCCACGGCTGCAGGGCGACGACGGTCGACCAGGTGATGAAGGGCGTAGTTCGGTACCAGGACATGACGGTATGGGTCCCGGACCTCGAGCAGGCAATCGCATTCGGCGAAGAGCAGGATGGCCGCGGCTACGACTTCTGGGGTGCCCTGGGCATTCCGTTCCTCGCGTCGGACGATTGGAACGACACGTCAACCTGGTGGTGCAGCGAGCTGGTGTTCGCGCTGCTGATGGCCGGCGGTGCAGTCCTGCTCGATCCGGCCGAAGCGCATCGGGTCACGCCGAACGACCTGTTCCAGTGCTTCCATCCGAAGCTGCAGCGCGTCGACCTCCGCAGCAGCGACGCGTGAAATAGTCCCATTTCTCCCTAGAAATGGGACCGCTAGAGCGAGAGACTGTGCGCACCCGGTAATCCGAAGTGCGCATGAATTGGACACCATGCCGGGCGACTTCTAACCACGAAAGAACCCGAATGAGTGAACCGATTTCCGGCGCGGCCGCCGGCGCAGCAAGCATGAAAATCATCGGCGGCCTGGTCGGCATGGGCATCGGCGCCGGACTTGCGTCCTTCGTCGTGATGGCCATGACGCCGCCCGGCAGCAAGAAAGAGTGGCGCGTGGCGTTGGCGTGCACAGTCGTCGGCTCGATCGCCGGCGGCGCCGCGCTCATCAAGTACCTTGGCATCGAGCACTGGTCGGATGACCTGCTGGGCCAGATCGCCCAAGGCGGTTTCATGTTCACGTGCGGCCTGCCGGCGTGGGTCATCGTTCGCGCACTGTTCAAGTTCATCGAGAAGCGCCGCGATGCCGACCTGGCTGACCTAGTCAAGGACGTGCGGGAGATCATCTGATGCCGCCCACCGCCTTCATCGCCTTGCTGCTGCCGGCCGCCCAACGTGCCCACCGAGAACACGGCATTCCGGCCTCGTTCACCATCGCCCAAGCGGCCCTCGAATCCGGCTGGGGTTCGCGCGCCCCTGGCAACAACCTGTTTGGCATCAAGGCCGACCGCTCTTGGAAAGGCAAGACCGTCGACGTACCGACCCATGAATACGTGGGCGGCCAGCGCGTCAACCTGGTCGCCAAGTTCCGCGCCTATCCCAGCGTGGACGAATGCATCGCTGACCGCGCGCGCTTCTTCAAAATGAACCCGCGCTACGCGGCTTGCTTCGATGAGACCACTGGCGAAGGCTGGGCTCGTGCCGCAGCAGCAGCCGGCTACGCGACAGATCCGAATTACGCGAAGATTCTTATCGCGGTCATGAATGGCCGGAGTCTCCAGCGTTTCGACAGCCAGGAAGCAGCAGCATGATCGTTGACCAGTTAAAGGTCGCTGCCGTTGGAGCGGCCTTGCTTGGCGCGGTAACGATCGCTGGCCTGTCTGGTTACCACTTCGGCGCCGACGATGTCCGGCTCGAATGGGAACTCGACAAGGCAGAACGTGCGGACGCGGCCATGCACGACGTGCGGATCGCGGTGGCCCATAACGAAGCCGAGCGACAGCGGGACATCGTGTCCACCCGAGCCACCCTGGCCACTTACCAAAGGAATCTCAATGAAGCTGAAAAGCGTATCGCTGCTGAGCGCGCTGCTGCCGATCGTCTGCGGCTGCGCATCGCAGTCCCTGCCCGCGTGTGTGCCACTGCCGGCGGCGCCGAAGCCTCAGGTCCCGTCGTCCCTCATGACGCCGGAGCGACCGAATACGTCGAGCTACCAAAGCCGACTGAGCAGCATCTTCGAGACCTCGCCCGCGATGCAGACCTCGAAACCGAGCGTCTCCGAGAAAAAGTAAGCGCGCTGCAGGATTGGGCGCTCAGGCATGGCTTCTACGAAGTAGGGGCCATCGCCCCGTAGTAAAGACAGAGCGCCGGCGCGAGTTGCGCTAACAACCTGCGTCGGCCTCGATCCACTGTTCTCGCCAGTGAACCAAGCAAGGCTCTGCCACCTTCCGGAAGGCGGCGCGAGTTTAGCACAATCGCAACTGTAAGGTTTACTAATGGCAACTCCCATCATTCCATGGATCGGCGGCAAACGACGCCTGGCCGACCATATCATTCCCCAGTTCCCGGCGCACGAGTGCTACGTCGAGGTCTTCGCCGGCGGGGCGGCGCTCTACTTCATGAGGCCGCCGGCGAAGGTTGAGGTCATCAACGACATCAACGGTGAACTAGTCAGGTTGTATCGCGTCGTGCAGCATCACCTCGAGGAGTTCGTGAGGCACTTCAAGTGGGTGCTGGCCAGTCGTGAGGTGTTCAAGTGGCATCAGGAGACGCCCCCAGACACGCTCACCGACATCCAGCGTGCGGTGAGGTTCTTCTACCTGCAGCATCATGCGTTTGGCGGCAAGGTCCAAGGGCAGACCTGGGGCACGGCGACGACCACGCCGCCGATCAACCTGTTGCGGATCGAAGAGAACTTATCCGCGGCCCATCTGCGGCTGTCGGGCGCCTACATCGAGAACATGGATTGGCACAAGCTGATGGAGCGGTACGACCGCCCCCATACGCTCTTCTACCTTGATCCGCCGTATTGGGAGACGGAAGGCTACGGTGTCGATTTCGGGCTCGAGGAGTACCAGAAGATGGCGGCCCTAATGAAGCGCCTGAAGGGGAAGGCGATCGTGAGCCTGAATGATCATCCTGAGATCCGTCGTGTGTTCGCGGACTTCCAGATGGACACAGTGCCGATTAACTATACGGTTGGCGGCGGCAAGGGCGTAGAGCGCGCTGAGGTCATCATCTACAGCTGGGACCGTGCGGCGGAGCCAGCCGGCCTGTTCTAAAGCGCCGGTGTCGTCCTAGTTCGTGCAGACGTCTGCACAAAAGATAAGGGCCAGCTGTGCTGGCCCTTCCATCGTCCGACTTAAGCTGCTGCGCGTTGATTTTCGCGTTCTTCGGTCATCTCGTTCAGCTTCGATCGGAACTGGAGAGGCGCGGAGATGTTGGGGATAGGTGCCTGTGGGCCGCCGGCGCCAGAGACAACAATGCTGCCGAAGTTCAGCAAGCGGCCCATGATTGACTGGTCGACCTGGACGCTTTCAACCTTACTGTTTTTGAGCTCGACCGTCTTGCGACTGATCAGGCCAAATTTTGCGATCACGCGCTTGTTGGTAATGACCAACTCGGTGGTGAGGACGTTGATCACGGCCACCACAAGGAAAACGATGCCGAGTCCCATCATGATCGTCCCCAGTCCGAGAAGAATGAGCAGCCATTGCGAAGCCCAAGAAACCTTTGCTTCGTAGACCACTTGTTCGTCAGATGCCAAGTTGCGGTTAACGTACGATCCCATTTCAATTCCCTAGTAGTTGCAATAGAGAAAATCATACATCATTAACCAAATGCAACAATGGGATTTACTGGTTCATGCCAATTGCATAGCGTCATTGCAACGACAGGGAACATTGAATTGCTGAGATATGGAGGGCGATGACGTGACGCATGCTTGATCAGCGCACCGAGGCTTGAGTGCTTAGAGCAGCTGTTGAAGCAGCCCCTCGGCGAGGACCGTCCTCGATGAGGACCCGCTGTACGAGCTGGGGCGAGATACCTTGGCCAAGCAATGACATGACACCGGCCGCAGGGCCAAACACGGCGGCGATGTTTACCGCTAGGTCAACTTGCACGGCCGTCAAGCGATCAGTTCGTTTGTCCATTACACGACCGTATCAGGTTGCCGGGCGACCAGCTTTGATCCTGCTCAACAGTGCTACACTCGCGCGATGCATGCGAAAGTTAAACGATTGCGAGAACGTGGCAAGCGCCTGTCGGACCAACAGATCGCTGCGGCGCTGCCCGTCGAGGGTGAGCTGCGGGTTTATGGGATGGGTGGCGCCATCGAAGCCACCGTCACCGACCCTGCAAGTCAGGTGGGTGGCCCGCTAATTCCCATACTCCACGAGGCCAAGCTGACTACGATGCATGGTACTAGCATGCTGCTCAAGGGTGAAGAAAGGCCGGTTGCAGACAAGGGCCAGTCCTACGTCCAGGAATGGTCGGTGCGGTTCGGCGAATAGCCAGCTCGAGGGAACGGGCAGTCGAAATTCGTTCCGCAAAAGGCTAAGTGAACTCTAGAAAGCCCCGGAAAAATCGAACGGTTACGGCATAGTTGCGGAACAAGAAACGAGCTAAGTATCTGATTTCAATAGAATTCGCAGGTGACTCATAATCCGTTGGTGCCGTGTTCGACTCACGGGAGGCCTACCAGTAAAAAAGGCTTGCGCGAACTTTCCGCGTAAGCCTTTTTTGTTTCCGGACCAGTGCCGGTCTCGTCAAAGCGGCAGCTCGAATTCGTTATGCAGGTCAGGGACGCCGACCCATCACGAAGGTCGCTATCTGCCCCACCTCCACTTCAACATCGACATACCCCCGCGCACGCAGCAACGCCTCGAGCTGCGCGGATTGCGTGACTTCGCCTCCACTACGCAGCGTGCGCAGCGACGACATCATTGCCATGAACGGATCGTCCGGCCTGGTATAAAGCGGCGCAATCAGCCAGCCCCCGCTGCACGAAGCGGCCGCGATCCGGTCGATCGCCTGCTCGAGCACTGGCAGTTTCATGAACATGGTGGGAAGCCACGCCAGCGTGTAGCGTGGACCAGGATCGAGCGCAGTCACGTCGAGACGGCACAGCCGGATGCGCCCGGCATGTGCGCTGGCGGCCACGTTCCCGGCGGCGAGACGCAATGCGGGCTCCCAGATGTCGATCGCGTCGATATCGAGGTCAGGACACGTCTGCGCGGCCCGCAGCGCAACGCCGCCGACCCCGGTGCCGACATCGAGAAACACGCCATCCAGCGCCGCCTGCAAGGAAGGCCGTGTGCTGGCAAGGCCAAGGATGCGGTCGAATGCATTGCTGGAGGCACGCCCCATCGCCTGGAGGAGGTCGGGGTCTTCGACTTGCCACGAAGCCGTGCGATCGGGCTCCCTGAACAATTCGCTGCTTTCCACGAACGCCATCTCGATCTCGACAAGCAGCGGCGCGATTTCCGCGTGGTCGAGGTCCGTCAAGGCATCTCCCAACGCCAGGCGCACACCGTCGCTGATCTGCTCCTCGATGGCGGTATCGACGCCGGCGCCGGAACGCAGCTTGAGCGCCGCGCCGATCACCGCCAGCATTCGGGCGGCGCGAGCAAGTTCGTGGATGCGGTGAGAAATGGATCCTGACACGTAATACTCCCTCAATCGAGTTGGGGCTGCGAAGACACGCAACGTCACAACCAGATACGCAGGCATGCCGCCACTGGATGCGCCACGCGACGCCATTGCCGAAGACGTAACAGTCAATTGCGTCGGGCGCCGATTCTCCTCCCAGCCCGGCCGCGCCACACTGCTAGCGTTACCTGTCACGGGTAACCCCGTCAGCGCCGTTCCCGATAATGAACCTGAAAGAGGATGATCATGACCGCTCTTCGTTTCCATCGCATGGGCCTCGCGCTCACCGCCTGCGCGACGCTGCTTGCCGCGCTGATCCAGCCGGCGCATGGCGCCGCGCCGGCGCCGGCGAACCCGGCGTCCCGGGCCGCCGCCACCGTCAGCTACCACAAGGTCGACGTCGACGGCGTCAAGGTCTTCTACCGCGAAGCCGGCCCGAAGAACGCCCCGGCCATCCTGCTGCTGCATGGTTTTCCGACCTCGTCCCACATGTTCCGCGAGCTGATCCCGAAGCTGTCCGACCGCTACCGCGTGATCGCGCCCGACTATCCTGGCTACGGCCAGAGCGACCAGCCGCCGATGGACCGCTACACCTACAGCTTCGACAACCTGGCCGCGACGATCGACAAGTTCACCGCCAAGGTCGGCCTGACCCGCTACGCTATGTACTTGATGGACTATGGCGCGCCGATCGGCTATCGGCTGGCGGCGGCCCATCCCGAACGGATCAGCGCCATCGTGGTCCAGAACGGCAACGCCTATGACGAGGGCCTGGACAACCCGTTCTGGGTGCCGGCCAAGGCTTACTGGAAGGACAAGAGCGAAGCCAACGCGGCCAAGCTGCGGCCCCTGTTCGAGTTCGACGCCACGCGCTGGCAGTATTCCGAAGGCTACCGCGACCCCGCCCGCCACGTCAGCCCCGATTCCGCCGTGATCGACCAGGCGTACATGGACCGCCCGGGCAACAAGGCGATCCAGCTCGAGATGTTCTACAGCTACGGCACCAACCCGCCGCTGTATCCGGGCTGGCAGGCCTACTTCCGCAAGCACCAGCCGCCAATGCTGATTGTCTGGGGCAAGAACGACAAGATCTTTCCGGCCGAAGGCGCCAGCCCCTATCTGCGCGACCTGCCCAAGGCCGAGCTGCACCTGCTTGACACCGGCCACTTCGCGCTGGAAGAAGACGGCGAGCAGATCGCACGCCTGATGCGCGACTTCCTTGGGCGCACGGTCAAGCGCTGAGCCGGGGAGAGGTCGAGGTCGCACTGATGCATAATGACGCCCATCGACCACCCGTCCCGAGAAGGCGCGCATGACCGGCAACGCCAGAGCAGAGCAGCAAATCACCGTCAACGACATCGAGGTCGGCATGCGCGTCTACGAAGCGCTGGCGCACCACGCAAGGACGGGGCAGGGCGCGCCGATCGGCTACAAGGACTTGCTGACCCTGGCGCGCTCGCTGCACCCGAAGGACGCGGTGCTCGGCCGGGCGGTCCCGATCGGCATCGGCATGAAGCTGCGCTTCGTCGATGCTTTCTGCGCCGCCCATGCCTGGCCCAGGCTGTCGAGTCTCGCGGTGGGCCAGGACAGCATGCTGCCGGCCAGGGGATACGATGGCGACTGGGAAGCCGACCGGCGCGCCGCCGCCGCATTCGACTGGTCGGGCGCCGATGCGCACCTGCCGGCGTTCGCCAGCGCGCAGCGGGCCGCCGTGCCGGCCCGCCTGAAGCCGCGCAAGGAGCGCCCGGCCGATGTGTCCTGGTATGCCTACTTCTGCTCGCACCGCAAGGAGTGCGAGTGGATCGGGCAGGAAGACAAGCACGAGATCATCAACCTGATCATGGCCGGCCTGGATCCGGAAACCGCGCTTGGGCGGGTCAAGGCGGCCAGGGCCGAAGCGGCCGGCCCCACCGAAGCGGTATGAGTCACTGGGGCACGGGTTTCGCCAGCTCTTGGCCGCGGTTGTTGATGGACAGCGCGCCATTGGGCACGCCGCCATCGCGCGGGCGCGCGCGGCCTGCTGTCACGCAAGGATCAAGGGCGGCGTTCCGGTGCAGGTTGAACGGCTGTGCCGTCCACGCGTCCAACCCTGGCCTGACCCGGCCATGCCAGCTCGAAACAGGTGCCGCCGCCAACCGCGTGGCAGCGCGCCTCGCCCCCATGCGCCAGCGCGATCGCCCTGACCACGGCCAGTCCCAGTCCACTGCCCGACCCACCCTGCAGGCGCGCCGCATCGCCGCGCTGGAAAGCATCGAACAGCTTCGCCGCAAAGCATGGGTCGATCCCCGGTCCGCTATCCGTCACGGTGAGCCGGCATTCGCCGCCGCTACAGGCAAGCCCGATCTCGAGCCAGCCCGGCGCCGCATGGCAGCGCGCGTTTTCCAGTAGCGCCAGCAGCGCCTGGCGCATGCGCGCCGGATCGCACTTCACCAGGTCCTCGTTCAGCCGCAGCGCGGGCAGCAGGCCTTTCGCACGCAGCTCCGGTTCGGTCAGGGCCAGCACGTCGCGGATCCCTGCCGCCAGGTCGCAGCGTTCCATCTGCAGGGTCAGGTGGCCGCTGTCGGCCAGGCCCACCACCCGCAAATCCTCGATCAACCGTCCCAGGTTCTCCACCTGCGCCAGCAGGTTGCGAAACAGCTTCTCATCCGGCATGAACACGCCTTCGGCCAGTCCCTGGATACGGCCGCGCAGGATGGTGATCGGGGTGCGCAGTTCGTGCGCGATGGCGGCGTTCCAGAACACCTGCTCTTTCGCCATGCGCTCGAGCCGCTCGGCCATGACGTTGAAGTCTTCCACCAGCAGCGAGGCTTCGCCCAGGGAGCGGTCGTCGCTTGTCGCGCGTGCCGTTAAATCACCATTCGACACCCGGCGCAAGCTGCTGGCGACCGAGGTCAATGGCGCCAGGATGCGGCGCGACAGCTTGGCGGCGGCAAAGATCGCGAGCGCTACCGCACTCAGGGTCGACAGCACGATCCAGCCCCATTCGGGGCCCGAGGGCATCCAGGCGCCGGCTGGGGCCAAATGGCCGGGAGCGTAGGCGAACATCACGAAATAGAACACATAGGAGCCGACCGTGATCGCGACCACCACGCTCAGCACCAGCAGCGTCATGGTGACCACGATCTGGCGGCTCAGGCCATGGACGGGTTTCACGTCTTGCCGCCGAACTTGTAGCCGACGCCGCGGATCCCGCGCGGCACGTCGGTCACGCCTGCTTCTTCCAGCTTGCGGCGCAGCTTGCTCACATGGCTGTCGACCGTGCGTTCCAGCGTGTCGCCCTCGGGCAGGCAGTGGGTGAGCAGGTCCATGCGGCTGAACACCTGGCGCGGCGAGCGCGCCAGATACGCCAGCAGCTTGAATTCGGTCAGGGTCAGCGCCAACGCCGGTCCACGTGCGCTCGCCAGCGTAACCTCGTGCTTGTCCAGGTCGATGACGAGGTCGTCGACGCGGATCACGGATGCCCCATTGCCCACCGCATGGGCCAGCGTGCGGCGCAGCACCGCCTGGGCGCGCGCCACCACCTCGGCCGGGTTGAAGGGCTTGACCACGTAGTCGTCGGCGCCGATGCGCAGGCCGGTGAGCTTGTCGACGTCCTGGTCCATCGCGGTCACCATGATCACCGGCGTGCCGCCGCGGCGGCGGATCTCGGACAGCACCATCCAGCCGTCGAGGCCGGGCATCTGCACGTCGAGCAGCACCAGGTCGGGCCGCGCCGACAGGTGCAGCGCGAGGGCCTGGTGGCCGTCCTGCGCGCGCAGCGTGCGAAAGCCGCCGCGCGAGAAATAGGCGGTGAGGATGACCGCGATCTCGTCGTCGTCCTCGGCGATCAGCACCAGGGCCGCTCCAGCGCCCGATTGCGCGGTCATCTCCATCGAATCTCCATACAAGGGCAACCGAATGCCAACGTGCACACCGCACAATCGCCGTTTGCCCGACCCGCTACTCTACCCATGCCCCAGTTTTTCATCAACCGCCCCGTGTTCGCCTGGGTGATCGCCCTGTTCATCGTGCTGCTGGGCGTGATCGCCATCCCGCAGCTGCCGGTGGAGCGCTATCCCAACGTGGCACCGCCCACCGTCAGCATCACCGCCGTCTATCCGGGCGCGACGCCCCAGACCATGAACGATGCCGTGGTCGGCCTGATTGAACGCGAGCTCTCCAGCGTCAAGAACCTGCTGTATTTCGAGTCGTCGACCGACACCACCGGCACCGCCCAGATAACCGCCACCTTCCGTCCCGGCGTCGATCCCGATATGGCCCAGGTCGACGTGCAGAACCGAATCAAGGCAGTCGAGCCGCGCCTGCCGCAGACGGTGCGCCAGAACGGCCTGATCGTCGAGTCGACGATCTCGAACTTCCTGATGTTCATCGCGCTCACATCGGACACCGGCGCCTTCGACGAGACTGACCTGGGCGACTACATGGCGCGCAACGTGGTCGAAGAATTGCGCCGGGTCGAGGGCGTCGGCAAGGTGCAGCTGTTCGGTGCCGAGAAGGCGATGCGGGTCTGGGTCGATCCGGCCAAACTGGTTGCCTATAACCTGTCGATGACCGACGTGACGGCCGCCATCGCGCGCCAGAACGCGCAGATCGCGCCGGGCCGGGTGGGCGACGCGCCGGCGCCACGAGGGCAGCAGATCACGGTGCCGCTGACCGCCGAGGGCCAGCTGTCCACGCCGGAAGCGTTCCACGCCATCGTGCTGCGCGCGAACCCCGACGGCTCCACCTTGCTGCTGCAGGACGTGGCGCGCATCGAACTCGGCGCGCAGAGCTATGGCTTCAGCACCCGCGAGAACGGCCACGTCGCCACCGCCGCCGGCGTCCAGATGGCGCCCGGCGCGAATGCGGTGGCCACCGCTGCCGGCGTGCGCGCGCGCCTGGCCGAACTGGGCAAGGCGATGCCGGCAGGGATGAAGGCCAGCGTGCCTTTCGACACCGCGCCGTTCGTGGAGATCTCGATCAGGAAGGTGGTGATGACCCTGTTTGAAGCCATGGTGCTGGTGTTCCTGGTGATGTACCTGTTCCTGCAGAACGTGCGCTATACCCTGATCCCGGCGCTGGTGGCGCCGATCGCGCTGCTGGGCACCTTCACGGTGATGATGATGGCCGGCTTCTCGGTCAATGTGCTGACCATGTTCGGCATGGTGCTGGCGATCGGCATCATCGTCGACGATGCGATCGTGGTGGTCGAGAACGTCGAGCGCCTGATGGCGACCGAGGGCTTGTCGCCCAAGGAGGCCACGATGAAGGCGATGCGCGAGATCACCGGCGCGGTGGTCGGCATCACCCTGGTGCTGACCGCCGTGTTCATCCCGATGGCCTTCGCCAGCGGTTCGGTGGGCGTGATCTACCGCCAGTTTTCGCTGTCGATGGCGGTCTCGATCCTGTTCTCGGCCTTCCTGGCGCTGTCGTTCACGCCGGCGCTGTGCGCCACGCTGCTTAAGCCGGTCGAGGGCGGCCATCACGAGAAAAAGGGATTCTTCGGCTGGTTCAACCGCGGCTTCGAGCGTCTCACGGCGCGCTACTCGTCGACCACCACGGCGCTGGTCAGGCGCGCCGGCCGCATGATGCTGGCCTGGCTCGCGATCGGCATCGCGCTGGCGTTCGCGTTTCGCGGCCTGCCGTCGGCCTTCCTGCCCGAGGAAGACCAGGGCTATTTCATGACCTCGTTCCAGCTGCCGGGTGATGCCACCGTCGAACGCACGCTCGAGGTGGTCAAGGCCTATGAAGCGCACGTGGCCTCGCGTCCCGGCCTGGGGGACAACGAAGCCATTCTAGGCTTCGGCTTTTCGGGCTCGGGTCCGAACGCGGCCATGGCTTTCACCATGCTCAAGGACTGGGACCAGCGCGAAGGCGCCACCGCCCAGGGCGAGGTGGCGGCGGCCCAGGAAGCGATGAACGCCAGCCGCGAAGGGATGATCATGAGCCTGATGCCGCCGGCCATCGATGGCCTGGGCAACTCGTCCGGTTTCGCGCTGCGTTTGCAGGACCGGAGCAACCAGGGCCAGGCGGCGCTGATGGCGGCGCAGGACAAGCTGCTCGCGCTGGCAGCGCAAAGCCCGGTGGTGGCCGGGGTGTATCCCGAAGGCCTGCCGCCCGGCGTGAGCGTGCGCCTCGACATCGACCGCGCCAAGGCGCAGGTGCTGGGCGTGGCGTTCGCCGACATCAGCGACACCCTGTCGGCCGCCATGGGGTCGGTATACGTGAACGACTTCCCGAACGCCGGCCGCATGCAGCAGGTGATCGTGCAGGCCGAAGCCAGCGCCCGCATGCAGGTCGCCGATGTGCTTGAACTGAATGTGCGCAACGTGAATGGCGGCATGGTGCCGCTGGCCGAGGTGGTCAAGCCGGTCTGGACCGAAGCGCCGCCACAGCTGATCCGCTACCTGGGCTATCCGAGCGTGCGCATCTCGGGCGCCGCGGCGCCGGGCGCGTCCAGCGGCGAGGCGATGGAAGAGATGGAGCGGCTTGCAAGCCAGCTGGGCCCCGGCTTCGCGGTCGAGTGGACCGGCCAGTCGCTGCAGGAACGCGAAACGGCGGCCCAGGCGCCGCTATTGATGGCGCTGTCGATGCTAGTCGTGTTCCTGGTGCTGGCCGCGCTGTACGAGAGCTGGTCGATTCCGTTCTCGGTGATGCTGGTGGTGCCACTGGGCCTGATCGGCGCGGTGGCGGCGGTGATGCTGCGCGGCCTGCCGAACGACGTGTTCTTCAAGGTGGGCATGATCACGGTGATCGGCCTGTCGGCCAAGAACGCGATCCTGATCGTCGAATTCGCCAGGCAGCTGCACGACGAAGGCAAGGGCTTGCTGGAGTCGGCGGTGGAGGCGGCGCGCCTGCGCCTGCGGCCGATCCTCATGACCTCGCTCGCTTTTGCGCTGGGCGTGGTGCCGCTGATGATTGCCTCGGGCGCCAGCGCCGAGACCCAGCACGCGATCGGCACCGGCGTGTTCGGGGGCATGGTGGCGGCCACGGTGCTGGCGGTGCTGTTCGTGCCGGCCTTCTTCGTGTTCGTCGTCGGCCTGCAGGAACGCATCGCGCGCTGGCGCAAGCGCAAGTCTTAATTCACGGCCAGCCGCAGCTCGCCGGTGCGGTCCAGCACGTAGTGATCGAGGTCGCGCGCCAGCAGCAGGTGGCCGCCATACTGGGCGCGCGCTTCTTCCTCGAGCAGCGAAAGCGGCAGCGGGCCGCCATCCTGGTAGCGCGGGCTGAAATGGGTCAGCACCAGGTTGCGCACGCCGGCCCCTGCGGAGAACTGCGCGACCCGCATGGCCGAGCTGTGCTGCGGGCCGGGACCGATCTTCTGCAGCACTTCCTCGGTATAGGTCGCCTCGTGCACCAGCACGTCGGCGCCCTGCGCGCTGGCGGCCAGCAGGGCGGGGCTGTCGTTGTCGCCGGCCACCACGATGCGGCGCGCGCGCCGCGGCGGCAGCAGGTAGTCGGTGGCGGCAATGGCGCGGCCGTCGGGCAGGACCACGTCGCGGCCCTGCTGGATCTCGCCCCACAGGGCCGAGGAGGGAATGGCGTCGGCCCGCAGCTTGTCGGTGTCGAGCCGGCGCTCGATCGCGGCCTCGGTGAAGCCGTAGGCCCAGGACGGGATGCGGTGCGACAGCGCGGTGGCGTCGACGTCAAATTCAGGCAATAGCGGGCCGTGCGCGAGTTCGTCGGGCGTGCGCCAGTCCAGCGGGAAAGGCAGGTTCAACTCGCTGGCCTGCATGATGCACTCGGTCATGGTGCGCAGCGGCGGCGGGCCGACGATCGTCAGGGGTTCGCTGCGGCCCAGCATGCCGGCGCTGGCCAGCAGGCCGGGCAGGCCGTAGCAGTGGTCGCCGTGCATATGGGTGATGAACACGGCGCGCAGGCTCATCACCGACAGCGGGGTGCGCAGGATGCGGTGCTGGGTGCCTTCTGCGCAGTCGACCAGCACCCATGAGCGCGCGCCGCGCAGGCGCAGCGCCAGGCCGGACATATTGCGTTGCCGGGTCGGCGTGCCGGACGACGTGCCGAGGAAGATGAGTTCCATGCGTGCTTCTCTTGGGATGACAGGTTCCATTATCCGGCAACACGGCCCTGGCCGGCGCGCAGCCAGAACTCGTGGTGCAGGCCGGTGTCATACGGGACGGGGAGGTCGCCAATGGCGCGGCCATGCCCGCCTTCGACCGAGGAGAGCCATATGCACACGCGTTTCGTTGCCGCCGCGTCCGCGGCTGGTCTTGTTGCATTGCTGGGTGCGGCGCATGCCGGCGCCGCACCGGCGCTGCAAGAGATGCAGGTGCCCGTCGCCGGCATCAGCTGTTCGCGCATCGGGCCGCCACCGCAGCGGGTGACGCCCAACGCCGAAGTGATCGAGTCGATCGACGGCGTCTACCGGCTGTCCAACGGCCAGAAGCTCGGGATTGCCGCCAGCGACCAGCAGGTGGTGGCCGACTTCGGCCGCTGGCACCAGATCCCGCTGGTGGCGACCGCGCCCGAGCGCTTCGAATCGCGCGACGGCCTGGTCTGGGTGCGCTACGAGGCCGACGAAGACACCGAGCGCATCGTGGTCAGCTATCCGGCCGACGCGCGCGGCCGCTACGTCGACGCCTGCTAGCGTCGGTCGACGCGTCAGTGCGCCGCTGGCGCCAGGCCGAACAGCAGCGAGCGGTGGGCGCCGACGCCGGCCATCGCGCCATCGGCCACGGCGAGCGCCACAGAGCTGGCGGCGCGCATGGCGTCGCCGCCGGCGAACACGCCCGGCACCGTGGTCTGGCGGGCCTCGTCGGTGCGGATATAGGGGCCGATGGGGCCTTCGTCGAAGGCGCAGCCGAGGTCCGCGGCGATCGGGCTGGCCATGTGCACGCGGCCGAAGGTGAACAGGCCGGCCATCGCCTCTCGCCGGCCATCGGCCAGCACCACGGTGGCGTGGTCGGCAAGCCGCGCGACCGGGGTCTCGTCCACCTGCACGCCGCGTTCGGCGAGGTCGGCCCGTTGCGCTTCGTCGAGCGGGCATACGCCATTGGTGAACAGGGTCACCTGGCCCCAGTGCGGCAGCATCTGCGCCTGGTGCACCGACAGCGGGCCGCTGGCCAGCACGCCGATGCGGCCTTCGTCCAGTTCGTAGCCGTGGCAGTAGGGGCAGTGGAACACGCTCCGGCCCCAGCGCTCGGCCAGGCCCTCGATCGGCGGCAGCTCGTCGCGCACGCCGGTGGCCAGCACCAGGCGCTTGCCGCGCACGCTGCCTGCGCCATCTAGGTCGACGATGAAACCGTCGGCATCCGGGCGCGCACCCTGCGCCAGCCCGTCATGCCAGGCCACGTTCGGGTAGGCGGCGACGTTGGCTCGCCCTTCGCGCGCGATGGCCGCCGCCGGCTGGCCGTCGCGGGTCAGGAAGCCGTGCGAATCGCTGGCGAAGCGGTTGCGGCGCTGGCCGGCATCGACCACCAGCACCTTGCGGCGCGCCCGCGCCAGTTGCAGGGCGGCCGACAGGCCGGCATAGCTGCCGCCGATGACGATGGCGTCGAATTCATTCGTGTTCATGTTCTGGCCTCCGATGCGGATGGTTGTCGTAGCGCAGATTGAAATCGCGCGACAGGTCGGCCAGCGTCACTTGTCCCAGGCGTTGCACCAGCAGCGCCTCGGCTTCCTGGAAGGCGTCGGCGAGCGAGGCATTGACCACCTGCTCGACCAGGCAGGCGCTGTGCTCGTTGCGGTTGCCCATCGCGAACACGGTGGGCGCGCCGACCGCGTCGTAGACGTCGCGCAGGGTGACGGTGGCCAGGTCGCAGGTGACGGTCCAGCCGCCGCCGTGGCCGCGCTCGGAACTGATGTAGCCGCGCTCGCGCAGGCCGGCCAGCACGCGCCGCACCAATACCGGGTTGGTGCCCAGCATGCCGGCCATCTGCTCCGAGGTCATCGGGCGCTCGCTGTGGGCCAGGTGCAGCAGTACGTGGAGGACGGAAGAAAGTTTGCTGTCGCGTTTCATGTAACTAATAATAGTACAAAATCGGCGGCGACATGAAATTTTTTAACGTCCGGCTTGGGATTCCTCGTTCGGCGCCACCTTGGGCGGCAGCTTGAGCGTCGGCAGGTACCACCACATATAGGTGCTCACGCAGGCGCCGATCACGACCATCGAGATCAGGATGGCGACGCTGTCGAAATGGCGCGTCGACCACGCCATCGAACCCCACAGCATCACGGTGGCGACGATCTTGCCCTTCAGCGGGATGCCGTGCCCGGCCTCGAAATTGGCGAGGTATTTGCCGAACACGGGATGGGCCAGCAGCCAGCGGTGCAGGCGTTCGGAGCCGCGCGCGAAACAGGCCGACGCCAGCAGCAGGAAGGGCGTGGTGGGCAGCAGCGGCAGGAAGATGCCGAGAATCCCCAGCAGGACGGCCAGCACGCCGGCCACGTTATAGAACAGTTTCATGCCGCCACTCTAGCACCTCGTACCGTCCGCGAGCTCGCGTGCCTCCATTGCCGATCTGATTATGCAGAAAGGAAACAGTCAGGAATATCAATTTGCAACTTTAAGTTCCTTTCTGCAACTTCTTTCCGCTAACTCGGTATAATCGCGGGTTCGACGACGGGCGCGTCTGTTCGGCAGTGGCAGGAATCGTTCTACGCCCGGCCTCCTTTTCCGCCTGCTGTCCGATTGCCTTCCGGCTCACGCCGGACACCGTCTTCCATGCCTTATTCCACATCGTCCAATCCCATCGTGGCCGCTTTTGGCGGGTATTTCCGCCGGCGCGTGCTGCGCCAGCTCGCGCTCTACCTGGCGCTGATGCTGGCGCTCGTGTGGGGCGGGGTGGCGGTAGAACAGGCGCGCTTCGCCGCACTGGCCGAGAGCGGCGCCCAGGCCAATGTCCAGAACCTGTCGCGCGCCTTTTCCGAAGAGGTCAAGGCGACCGTCGCCCTGGTCGACCTGTCGCTGGTCCAGCTGCGCGGCACCTGGCAGCGCGACCCCGTCAATTTCGCCCGCAGCGTGGCCGAGCATGCGCGCCACCTGCGGGTGCCGATGCACCTCACCGTCACCGACGCCGACGGTCGCCTGCTGTACACCGACGCAGCGGTCGGCGGGGCCACGGCGCCGCAGGGCCTGGCGCTGGGCGACCTGCGCCAGTTCGCCGTTCACCGCGAGCGCGGCGGCGACCGGCTCTACGTCAGCCGTCCCGAGCGCAGCCGTCTCTCGCAGCAATGGGTGGTGCAGTTCACGCGTCCGATCCGCGCCGCGGACGGCCGCCTGGCCGGCGTGATCGCGGTGGCGATCCGGCCGGAATACTTCCTGCGCTTCTACGACAGCATCGACCTCGGCCCGGACGCCACGGTCAGTCTGATGCGGCTGGATGCCAGCGTGATCGCCCGCAGCTCGCGCGCGGACGGCAACCGCCACATGGGCGCGACGATTTCGGACGCGCCGCAGACGCGCGACGCCGGCGCCAGCGGCGCCTTCCGCAAGGCGAGCAGCCTGGACGGCATCGAGCGTTTCTATGCCTGGCGCAAGCTGCCCGAATACGGCCTGGTGGTCACGGTGGGCCAGGCGGTGACGGACGCCGAGGCGCGCTTCGCCCAGCAGCGCGCGGTGATGCACAGCACCGGCCTGGTGGTGTCGCTGGTGCTGGCCGTGCTTGGCTGGGCGGCGATCGGCGCCGCCGACCGCCGCCGGCGCGCGCTCAAGGCGCTGGCAGCGGCCGAGGCGCGCTGGAAGCTGGCCCTGAACGCGGCTGGCGACGGGGTATGGGACTGCGACGTCACGACGGGAATCGCGACACTGTCGCCGAGCGCCCAGCGCATTCTCGACAGCGAGCATCCCACGGTGTCCTGGTTCGGCGACCAGGGCCTGGCCGAACTGGTGCACCCGGACGAGCTGGAAATGGTGCGCGCGGCCCTGCGCGCCCACATCGACGGTCTCACCGCCGACTATGCGATGGAACACCGGCTGCGCACGCGCGACGGGCGCTGGCGCTGGATCGAGGCGCGCGGCGCCGTCACCGAGCGGGGCGAGCGCGGCGAGCCGCTGCGCATGGTGGGCACCTTCTCCAACATCGACGCGCGCAAGCAGGAAGAGCAGCGCATGCGGCGCATGGCGCACGAGGACGCGCTCACCGGCCTGCCCAACCGCGTGCTGCTGCACGACCGCATGCGCCAGGCCATCCTGGCCGCGGATCGCGAAGGGCACAAGGTCGGCCTGGTGTATTTTGACCTGGATAACTTCAAGCCGGTCAACGACGGCCATGGCCACGCGGTGGGCGACCGCCTGCTGCGCATGGTGGCGCAACGGGTGCGCGCGGCGCTGCGCGAATCGGACACGCTGGCGCGGGTCGGCGGCGACGAATTCGCGGTGCTGCTGCCGCGCTGCCAGCAGCCCCAGGACGCCGAGCGGGTGGCGGCCACCATCCTGGCGCGGCTGGAGCAGCCGTTCGAGGACGGCGAGCGCACCCTGCGCATCTCGGGCAGCCTCGGTTACGCGCTGTATCCCGACTGCGGCGCCGGCGACGGCGACGCGGCGGAGTCGCTGTTGCACTGCGCCGACCTGGCGATGTACGACGCCAAGGCGCATGGGCGCAACCGGATCTCGGGCAGCTATCGCACACGGGTCGGTTGATCGCGCGGGGAAGGCTGCCCACATCATCTACACGCCAGTCCACCTGCTTCAATACGTCATTCCCGCCTGCGCGGGAATGACGTTACGTCCGCTCCGACAGCGATGGGTGCTGGGGATGCGCGCCGATATCCGGCTCCGCCAGCGCCGGCAACACCGGCGCGACGTGGCGCGGCAGGTAGATGGTCACCGTGGTGCCGGCGCCCGGTGCGCTCTCGAGCCGGATCTGGCCGCCGCTCTGGCGCACGAAGCCGTGCGCCATCGACAGCCCGAGCCCCGTGCCCTTGCCCTCGGGCTTGGTGGTGAAGAAGGGTTCGAAAGCGTGTTCCATCACCTCGGGCGGCATGCCGTGGCCATCGTCGGCGACCGTGATGACCACGTAGTCGCCGGGCGCCGGTTCGCCTTCGAGCTGGCTGGCGCCGGGGGCGACCGTCAGGTTGGCCAGCCGCAGCGCGATGCGCCCGCTGCCTTCCATCGCGTCGCGCGCATTGATCACCAGGTTCAATAACACGTGTTCGAGCTGGTTCGGATCGACCAGCGTCGGCCACAGGTTTTCTGCGGCGCTGCGTTCCAGCACGATGCCGTCGCCGGCGGCGCGCTGCAGCAGGCTGTCGCTGCGCTCGAGCAGCTGGGCCACGTCGACCACGCTCGGATGCAGCGGCTGGCGGCGGGCGAAGGCGAGCAGCTGGCCGGCCAGCTTCGACCCGCGTTCCACCGCGTCGAGCACGTTGTGCAGGCGCTTGCGGCTGGGCGGGCCTTCGGCGCGCAGCATCAGCTGCACGTTGGCGCTGATGATGTGCAGGATGTTGTTGAAGTCGTGCGCCACGCCGCCGGTCAGCTTGCCGACCGCTTCCAGCTTCTGGGCCCGGGCCAGGGCCTGGCGCGCTTCATCCAGGCGCTGCTGGCGCTGCAGCTCGCGCGCCTCGGTTTCGCGGCGCGGCGTGATGTCGCGCACGAACACGGTGGCGCCGGCGCCGTCGCCCGACGGCAGCAGGGCCACCGCCAGCTCCACCGGCACCCGCCGGCCGCTGGCGTGCAGCACTTCGGTCTCGGTCGGCTCGCCCGCCATGGGGCCGGCGCCGCCGCGCGCGAAGGCGTCGAACGCGGTGCGGAAGGCGGCGCGTCTTTCCTCCGGCAGCAGCAGCTCGGCCGGGTTGCCGATCGCCTGCGCGGCGTCGAGGCCGAAGATGCGCGAGGCCTGCGCATTCCAGTCGGTGATGCGGCCCTGGCGGTCGATGGCGACGAAGCCGTCGTAGGCGGTCTCGAGGATCGCCTTGAAGCGGCGCTCGTCGGCCGCGATGCGGCCGTGCGATTCGCGCAGCTCGAGCGTCATCGCCTGCGCCAGTTGCAGCGCGCGGCGGCGCGAGCCGGCCAGCAGCCACACCACCAGGCTGACGAGAAAGCCCAGCACCAGCCCGGTGGCGGCCACCATCTGCGGGCGATCCTGGTCGAGCGTGGCCTCGAGGCTGGCGCTCGAAGCCATCCGCACGGTCCAGGTACGGCCGGCCATCTCCATGCGGGTGGCGGTGGAAAAGCGCGGCATCCCGGCGCGCTCGGCGCCGGGCGAGCGGTACAGCAGCGCATCTGGGCTCATGTGGTCGCCGTCGAAGATCTCGACGTCGAGCTGGGGCGCCGCGATGCCGCCCACGCCGCGCATCAGGTCCTTCATGCGAAACGGCGAATAGATCCAGCCCAGCAGCGCCGCGCGACGGTCCTCGACAGTGTCGACGTCGCGCCCGCTGCGGTACACCGGCAGGTACATCAGGAAGCCCGCATCGCGGCTGGCGCCGCCTTCCTGCACCAGCACCACCTTGCCGCTCAGCGCGGCCTGGCCGCTGTCGCGCGCCGCCGCCATCGCCGCGCGCCGCACCGGTTCGCTGTACATGTCGTAGCCGAACGCGCGCAGGTTGCGCGCGTTGAACGGTTCGATGTGCGAGATGGCCGTCTGCGGCTGGCCGCCCTCGGCCGGGTAGACGCGGTAGTTCGGGAAGCCCTCGGCGCGCACCTTGTCCTCGTGGGCGGCGAGCGCGCCGGGCGGGATCAGGGTGGCGACTGCCAGCGCCTCGAGGCCGGGGAAGGACTGGTCCAGGCGCAGCACCTGGTAGTACTCGGCGAATTCGGCGCGGCTCAGGTCGACCGAGCCGCGCAGGTAGCCGCGCGCGCCGCGCAGCACCTGTTCGTAGACCAGCAGGCGGCGCCCGATGGCATAGCCCATGTCGCGGGTGCGGTAGTCGAAGGCTTCATGCAGCTGGGCCTCGGCATTGCGCTTGGCGCTGGACCAGGCAGCGAAGGTCACCAGCAGGGTCAGCACGAACACCAGCAGCGCCATCAGCAGTGGCGCGTGGCCGGCAACGGACGCCGGCGTCGGGGCTGGAAAGCGGTTGGCGGTCTGCTGCATGTCCTTGTGCGTGGCAGCCGGGGCGGCGGGGTTGATCGGAGAGTCCGGACTACGTAGCATACGCATCCTTGGATTGACAGGGCGCACGCGACTTTGCGCCTTTGTCAACGGTGTTTGTCAACTGGGCACAAGAATGCTCTTTGCTAAATGAAACATTCTAATCTGAAATATCTACCTTGCAAGAGTGCGAGAGCGGGATGAATTCCGCCTCGTCGTCCTTCTTGACCCGCCATTGGCCGCTGACCGTGCTGGCCGTCCTGTGCGGCCTGGCGCTGCTGCTGGGCATGCTGGCCCCATTACGCGGCGGCAGCCATGAACTGCTGCTGGCCTTCCCGTCCACGGTCGGGGGCGAACTGACGCTGCCGTCGGAGATCCGCCTGACGCGCGGCGTGCGTGACGTGCTGCTGCTGCGCAACGAGAGCAGGGCGCCGGTGGTGTTCGGTCCGCTCAAGATCGGCCCCGGGCGCGAACTACGCCTGCCGTTCGGCGAAGCCGGCCTGCATACCTATGCCTGCCCGCCGGTCGCCGGCAAGGTGGTGCGGGTGAGGGTGGTGGACGCGCCTGGCCCCGGCTGGGGCCGGCTTCGCTGGCGCCTCGATGAGCTGCGCCAGTGGGTGCGCTACCTGCCGCTGAGGTCCCCGGACGAGTAAATGTGCTCTTGGGTGGCAGCAATCGTACACCCGCGATGGCCCCGATTCTGTCATCATGGGACCCATGTCGACGATTTCCATGCCACTGTTCCCGCTCAGTACGGTGCTGTTTCCGGACGGGGTGTTGCCGCTGCAGGTGTTCGAGGTGCGCTATCTCGACATGATCAGCCGCTGCATCCTCGAAGGCACCCCGTTCGGCGTGGTATTGCTGACGCATGGGCAAGAGGTGCGCCGGCCCGATGCCGAGCAGGAACGCTTCGTGGCCGCCGGCACCATCGCCTCGGTCACCGAGACCACCACCGAGACCCCCGGCCTGCTGCAGGTGCTGTGCCGCGGCGGCGCGCGCTTTTCCGTCGTCACCGCCGAGCAGCGCGTCAACGGCCTGTGGATGGCCGAGGCGCAACTGGTCGAGGACGACCACAGCGTCAACATCCCGTCCGAGCTGCAGGGCGCCTCCGACGCGCTCGACCGGGTCTTGAATTCGCTGCACGACGTGCCCCAGCACCGCTGGCCGGTGCAGCCGCCGTTCCGGCTCGACGACTGCGGTTGGGTGGCCAACCGCTGGTGCGAGCTGCTGCCGTTGCCGAACCAGCAAAAGCATCATATGCTGATGCTCGACAACCCCGTGATCCGGCTCGAATTGCTGCATGACGTGCTGGATGAACATGGCTTGATCACTTCGTAGGCAAGCAGCGCAGGGGCCCGGCATGAAATTTTCTGACGATCTTCTCATCGGGTACATCAACGGCGAACTCGCCGAACCGGCGCGCGCGGCGGTCGAGCGGGCCATGCGCGCCGATCCGGTGCTGGCGGCCCGCATCGCCCACCACCGCGCCGAGCTGCAGCTCAAGGGCAATACGCGCAACGGGCGCATCGGCGTCTCGGCCAACGGCCACGACGGCAACCATGCGCAGCGCAGCGTACCGCCCTGCGGCGCCAAGGTGGTGCAACTCAACAGCCTGCGCCCCGGCCGCACGGTGCCGCCGCCGCAGATTGCCTATAGTAATTGGTGCAAGCGCCATTGGGTGGCGGTCGGCGCGGCGCTGCTGGCGGGCGCCGCCCTGGGCGCCTTCGGCTGGCACAGCCTGGCGCAGGCGCCCGGCCTGGCGACGCTCGACCACGTCGATGGTGCCCTGGTGGCGCGCGGACCGCTGGTGGCGGCGCTGGACGACCAGCTGGCCAGCCCCGGACCGTCCGACAACGGGGTGCGCATCGGCGTCACCTTCGTCGCCAAGGATGGCGGCTACTGCCGCAGCTTCGTGGTCGACACCACCGCCGGCCTGGCCTGCCTGAAGGGCGGGCGCTGGAGCATCCCGGTGCTGGCCCAGGATGGCGGCGGCGCCGCCTGGGTCGACGGCAGCCAGCCGCCGCCCGTCGTGCGCGAGGCGATCGACGCGCGCATCGCCGGCACCGTGCTCGATCCGGTGGCAGAACGCGCCGCCCAGCAACGCGGCTGGGCGCGGTGAGGCGGTTACCGGTCAAACAGGCAAATGCTGCATTGCGGCAGGGATGCGCTTTCTTTTGGTAAACTGTTCAAAAAATAGGCCGGCATATACATGGGTGGCGATTTCGGGTATCGTGTCACCCGCTAAAAGTGTCTCTACGTCCGCTTTATTCGGCCCGCCGGCCGGCTTGCCGCCGGGTAGCTCCGTCCGCCGGCTTATTCCCGTTCCTCCCTTCGCTGCGCGTCCGTCGACCCGCGACGGGGAGAACATGCCCGATCGTAGAGCTGAACGAATGAATGCAACCAAATAATATGTCTGATTCTCCGAGCAACATCGCGAACAACAACGACGTCGACGCCGCCACCGGTGCTACGCCTCCCGCGCCCGCCGCGCCGGCCGCCGCCGAGGCTCCCACGGTACGCTTCGCCGACTTCGGCCTGGCGCCGGAAATCCAGCGCGCGCTCTCGGACCAGGGCTACGTCCATCCGACCCCGATCCAGGCCCAGGCGATCCCGGTGGTGCTGCAAGGCCGCGACGTGATGGGCGCGGCCCAGACCGGCACCGGCAAGACCGCCAGCTTCTCGCTGCCGATCCTGCAATTGCTGATGCCGCACGCGAACGCCAGCATGTCGCCGGCGCGCCATCCGGTGCGCGCCCTGGTGCTGGTGCCGACCCGCGAACTGGCGGTGCAGGTGGCCGACAACGTCAAGGCCTATGCCAAGCACACGCCGCTGCGCGCGACCGTGGTGTTCGGCGGCATGGACATGAAGCCGCAGACCGAGATCCTGCGCCGCGGCGTCGAGATCGTGATCGCCACCCCGGGCCGCCTGCTGGACCACGTGGAGCAGAAAAACATCAGCCTGGGCCAGGTGCAGATGCTGGTGATGGACGAAGCCGACCGCATGCTCGACATGGGCTTCCTGCCCGACCTGCAGCGCATCATCAACCTGCTGCCAAAAGCACGCCAGAACCTGATGTTCTCGGCCACCTTCTCGCCCGAGATCAAGAAACTGGCCAACACCTTCCTGAACAATCCGCTGACCATCGAAGTCGCGCGCAGCAACGCGACCGCCGAGAAAGTCACGCAGATCGTGTACAAGGTCGATGAGGAAGCCAAGCGCGACGTGGTCGAGCACCTGATCCGCTCGCGCGGCATGAAGCAGGTGATCATCTTCTCGAACACCAAGATCGGCGCTTCGCGCCTGTCGAGCCACCTCGAGAAGCGCGGCGTCAAGGCGTCGGCGATCCACGGCGACAAGACTCAGCAGGAGCGCATGGCGGCGCTGGACGCGTTCAAGAACGGCACGGTCGAAGTGCTGGTGGCGACCGACGTCGCCGCGCGCGGCCTCGATATCTCCGACCTGCCGGCCGTGATCAACTACGACCTGCCGTACAACGCCGAAGACTATGTGCACCGCATCGGCCGCACCGGCCGCGCCGGCGCCTCGGGCGATGCGCTGTCCGTGTACTCGGACAAGGACGAGCGCCTGCTGGCCGACATCGAGAAGCTGATCAAGCAGACCATCACGCGCGGCACGCTGGAAGGCTTCGTGGCGCCAGGCAGCCGTGGTCGCGAGTTCGGTCGCGAAGGTGGCCGCGAAGGTGGCCGTGAAAGTGGACGTGACTACGGTTCGCGCGACGGCGAACGCGGCGCCCGCCGCGGCGACGAGCGTGGCGAGCGTGGCGGCGCAGCGCGTGCGCCGCGTAGCGGACTCGGTCCGGGCGCGCGGCGGGAGAAGGTCGATCCGTGGTTCCTCAAGCCCTACGAACCGACCAGCAGCCCGCGCAAGGATCTTGACGCGGCGCCGCACGCGCCGGCCAAGCCGGCCAAGCAGAAGCTGGCTTTCCTGCTGGGTGGCGGGCCGAAGGCGCAGGCCTGACCGCCAGCTTGTAAACGTCGTCCCCGCACAGGCGGGGACCCAAGTCTCATGCAAACCACTGATGCGAACTTTAGTGGCTGCGCTGATTAACTTGGGTCCCCGCCTGCGCGGGGAGTCGTTACTGCCAGTGGCAGTAACGACGTGTTTGGGCTGACAATGTGAATCGCAATCCTGGCTCGGCACGTTCCGCCGCAAGCCGCCAGCCATGGGCCCGCGCCACCTCCTGGCAGATCGACAGCCCCAATCCCGCCCCAAGATCGCGCCGGTGCGGCCCGCGCCAGAAGCGGTCGAACAGCAGCGCCAGCTGCGCCGCCTCGACGCCCGGCCCATGGTCGCGCACCGACAGGCTGTCGCGGGCGATCTCCACGCTGACGGTGGAACCGGCCGGCGCGTGCTCGATCGCATTCTCCAGCAGGTTTTTCAACAGCGTGAACAGCGCGCCCCGGTCGGCCTGCCACGTCAGCCCATCGTCCGTGCTGGACACCGCCAGCTTCACGCCGGCCGCCTCGGCCATGCGCCGCAGGTAGCCGATCGCCTCGTCGGCCACTTCTCTTACCCTGACCGTGCCGAACGCGTAGTTGGTCGCCTCGCTGGCTTCGGCCAGCAGCAGCAACTGCTGCACCTGGCGCGACATGTAGGCGACGTCCTTCAACAGCGCGGCGCGGTCGGCCTCGCTGTCCACGCCCAGCTCCACCTGGGCCCGGGTCATCGCCAGCGGCGTCTTGAGTTCGTGCGCGGCATTGCCCAGGAATTCCTGCTGCGCCCGGTAGGCCTGCTCCAGGCGCTCGAGAACCCGGTTGAAGCTGTCGACCAGCGGCGCGATCTCGCGTGGCACCGCGTCGGTGCGCAGGCGTGCATGCATCGAGCGCAGCGAGATGCCGGCCGCCGACGCCGACACGTCCTGCAGCGGCTTCAGGGTGTAGCGCAGCGTGATCCAGGTGCACAGGCCGAAGGCGAGCAGCAGCACCAGGGTGAACAGGGCGATGCCCCATGCCACCAGCGGCAGGGCGACCCGGTGCAGCAGGTGCATCATGCGGCTGCTGGCGGCCACCTGCAGGTAGAGGCCATGGCGCCCTTCGAGCGCGAGCGGTTCGCTGGCGCCGAAGAAGGTCACGTTATCGCGGGTAAACTCGAAGCGGGTGCGCCCCGCGCCGGCAGGCAGCACGCCGGCGGGCCAGAAGCGCGGGCCCGCCTCGGACAGCAGGGCCGCATTGCCGGTGCGGTCGACGACGCGGTAGGCGACTTCGCGCCCCAGGCTGTCAAAGGCCCACTTGATGGCGTGGTGGTCCTCGGTTCCCAGGCGCAGCCTGCCGTCGCGCCCGACGTGGACCTTGGCCGATAGATCATGTGCCATGTCCGACAGGTCGGTCCGGGCCAGCACATTGGTCTGCAGGACGAAGGCCGCGACCAGCACCACCAGCATGACGCTGAGCAGCGTGCCGGCGATGAAGGCCATCACGATCTTCCATTCAGCGATTCAGGCGGTCCGCTTGAGCGCCGCCCCGACCCGGTCCAGCAAGTCCTGGTGCTGGTAGGGCTTGGACAGCACGTCGAGCGTGCCGCTGGGCTTGCCGCGGCCGGGCAGTTCGTCCATATAGCCGGTGGTGACCAGCACCGGCAGGCCGGGGCGCTTGGCGTGCACGCGCTCGATCAGTTCCAGTCCGTTCATCCCGCCCGGCATGATCACGTCGGTGAACAGCAGGTCGGCCTGCTCGCCGCTTTCCAGCAGGCCGAGTGCGCGCTCGCCGCTGGGGGCCGACAGCACGTCGTAGCCGGCCATTTCGAGCATGCTCTCGGCCAGTTCGCGCACGTCGTCGTTGTCCTCGACCACCAGGATGCGGCAGCGCCGCTGCCGCGGTTCTTCCGGCGTGCCGCCGCGCCGTTCGGCCAGGGAGGCGTCGTCGCTGGCGGCCTGCTCGGCGACCCGGAACACCATCCGTACCTGGGTGCCGCGTCCCGGCTCGCTGACGATGTCGAGCTTGCCGTGCGACTGCTGCACGAAGCCGTGCACCATCGCCAGGCCCAGGCCGGTGCCCGGCCCCTTGGTGGTGAAGAAGGGTTCGGTGGCGCGGCGCTTGACCTCGGGCGTCATGCCCTCGCCCTCGTCCTGCACGCAGATGCAGACGTACTCGCCCGGGGGGAGAGCCAGCAGGCGGCGACGTTCCTCGCCCAGCACGGCGGTGCCGACCGTGACCGCGCCGCCGCCCGGCATCGCGTCGCGCGCATTGAGCACAACGTTGAGCAGCGCCATCTCGAGATAGGTCGGGTCGACCGTGCAGGACGGCAGGCCGGGCTTGAGGTCGAGCCGCAGGTCGACCTTGTCGCCCAGGGTGCGCACCAGCATGTCGGAAAACTCGACCACCAGGCTGTTCAGGCTCAGGCGCTTCGGCTCCAGGCGCTGCTTGCGCGCAAAGGTCAGCAGCTGCTGGGTCAGCTTGGCGGCCTGCATGGTGGCGCGCTGGGCGCGCCGGATCGGTTCGGCCGCCTTGTGCTGGGGACCGGCGCCCAGCAGGGCGACTTCGAGGTTGCCGTTGATAACTTGCAGCAGGTTGTTGAAATCGTGGGCCATGCCGGCCGAGAGCTGGCCGATGGCTTCCATCTTCTGCGCCTGCAGATGCGATTCCTGGTTGTTGCGGCGCTCGGTGATGTCCATCTGCGAAGCGAAGAAGTACAGCAGCTGGCCTTCCTGGTCGAAGATGGGTCCGAAGAACAGGGCGTTCCAGAACGGCGTTCCGTCGGCCTTGTAGTTCACGATGTCCACCGCCACCGCGCGCTGTTCCTCGACCGCGCGGTGCAGCTCGGCCACGGTGGCGCGGTCGGTGTCGGGTCCCTGCAGGAAGCGGCAGTTACGGCCCAGGATATCTTCTTCGGCATAGCCGGTCAGGTCGACGAAGGCGCCGTTGGCGAACACGATCGGATTGTCGTCCTGGCGCGGATCGGTGATCAGCATCGGCATGCGGGTCATCTCGACCGCGGCGAAGAAGATGTTGCCGCGTTCGTCCAGTCCGCCGTGCTCGATATAGCCCGACTGCCAGTGGTGGACGCCGGGATTGTCCTCGACCGGGCCCATCGGATTGACGGCATTGCCTTCGACCTCGCCGTCCGCCGGCACGCCGCGGCTCTGGCCGCCGCCCTGCACGTCGAGCTCTTTCTTGAGTGAATCGTCCTTCGGCGGTCCGAGTACCATGAAGTGTCCTTGGGAGTTGGCGGCCGGTCTGGCAGCGGGGCGGATGCCAGCCTGTCTGATTCGACTCTAGCGCCCGCATCCGCCGCGCTCTGTGCGAGCGCCCACACAAGTGACCGGGCAGCCTCAGTGCGCGCCGGTCAGGACGAGTTCCTCGATGCCGATGCCGAGATGGCGCGTATCGCCACCCTGTCCCGGCGGAACGGGGGAGACGGGGCGTGGCACGACAATGGTGAGCGTGCGGGTGTTGCCATCGGTATCGAAATGGAGAGCAACTGTCTGCACCCCATTGCCCACTCTGAATTCCTGGCTGGCGCCGCCGACTTCCATCCTGAACGGCAGCGTCGCGTTGACGTCGAAGGCGCGCGCCCGCAGCATGATGCCGACATGGCGCGGCAGTGGCTGGGCAAACTGCAGGGTGACGGTCTTCCCGTCCGACCAGCGGCCCCACGGCTCGATCCCGGACAGGCCCGTGACCTCGCTGACGATCGCCGGATCGGGTGGCATGGATAATGCGATGCGGGCCAGTACCGGCGCCGGATCGGGCAGGCGAACCAGGGCGAAATCGGGCTCGCGGTGCACGACGTTCGCGTTCGCCGGCAGTGGGTGATTGCCGATCACCAGCAACCATTTCTGGTCGAGCGGCATCTGGTAGGGTTCGATCGGGAAATGCCCATCCATCTGCATCTGGCGCGAATCGGGATGGTCGATGTGGAATTGCGCCCGCATCAGTTGCTGCGGGTCGACGCACACCACGGTGATCTGGCCGCGTTCGGCCGCCGGCACGGTGTTGCGCGCGAGCAATCCAGCCCGGTCGCCGACGGTGGTTGGCCGGTATTCGGCCTGGAACAGGGCAATGCTCTGCTGCGCCACCAGCAGGGACAGGGGCAGCACGGTCAGCAGGAATAGCCGCGGCGCATTCCAGCGTCCCACAGCCCAGAGCAGCAGCAATAGCAGTTGCAAGGCATAGATCGCCTGGCCGCTGCGCAGCAAGGGATTGACGGAAGCGATGTCCGGACCATCCACCAGGTAGATGACATAGGTCGGCAACTTGTACCAGGCGATGCCCAACACCGCCGCCACCAGCGCCGCAACGAGCCAGCGCAGCCACGGCAAACGATTCTCGCGGTCGTGGGCGGCCGCTGCCGCCACGATCCACAGCAGCGGGAAGGTGAAGCTGTAGTAGCGCAGATGCAGGCGCAGGCCTTCGTTATTGCCGGCATAGGCCACGGTGCCCGCATACACGGCCGTCATCCCGGCGGCGGCGCCCAGCATCAGCAGCACGTATACCAGCAGCGGATTCACGGGCGTGCCGCGCGCGCGCAGGGCGCTGCTGCACAAGCCGTGCAGCAGCGCCGCGAGCGGCAGCCCGAGCAGCACCGCAAGCGCCATCAGGTGGCCGCGGGCGCTGATCCAGGCGGGGCCGAGCAGCTGCACCAGGCGGTCGACCAGGCTGCCACCGCCGGCGGCATTGCCATAGAACGGTCCGAGAAGACTCAGGCCGGCGTCGCCCGCCAGCACGAAGCCGAGCGCAAACTTGACGCCGAGCGCCAGCGCAGCGGCGATGCCTGCCGCGCCCAGGCCGCGCCACAGCCATGCGCCGCCCGCATGCCAGCTGGCATATACCAGATACAGGCACAGGGAAGGCAACAGGAACAGCGCGTGCACCTTGACCAGGCTCATCGCGCCGAGCACCGCCCCACCGGCCATTGCCAGCAAGGGCAGCGGGCGGTCGGCATGCGCCAGCATGACCCAGCTCAGGACGCAGAAGCCGAAGTAATAGACCGCCTCCGGCATGAAGAACATCGTGTACAGATTCAGTGGCGCCAGCATGGACAGCAGGGCGATGGCGGCGGCCCACCCAGGGCCCGTGAAGCGGCGTGCGGTCAGGTACAGGAAAGGCGCGGCGGCCGTATAGAAGAGCAGGTTGATGCCGCGCGCGCAGTCGAGGAAGCCGTCGCCGCAGGCATTGGTGGCGCCGAACAGCCATAGATAGAGATAAGAAGGCACGATGGCCTCGGCCAGCGGCGTCAGGCGCGCCATCTTGCTGTAGTACCACTCGTCGGCGAAGATCACCGGATGCAGGCCGAAGTTGCGCCAGGCCAGCCAGGCGACGGCCAAGGCCAGCAGCAGGCCGAAGGCGATGCGCATGCGCGGATGCCGAAGGTCGGGAGTAGGAAAAGTCATGGTTCGGGATGAAGGGATGTCGTCGTGTCGTCGGGGGCGGCGCCGATCGCGATCTCGGCGATGCCGATGCCGAGGGGGCGGTCGTCCGCCCATTGGCCGAGCGAACTCGGCGCGGTGGGGCGCGGCACCTCGATCGCCAGGCTGCGCTGCGCGCCGTCGGTCTCGAAACGCAGCGTCACCTCCTGCTCGCTGCCGCCCAGGCGGAAGCTGGATTGTGCGTCGCCTACCCGCATCGTGAACGGGAGGGTGGTGTTGTCGGCGTAGGCCAGGCCGGTCAGCAGCACGACCAGCCGTTTGGGCAGCGGCCGGTCGAAGTGCAGGACCACCTGCCTGGTGTCCGACCAGCGGCCCCACGGTTCGGGCTTGGACAGCCCTTCGGCGCGCTCCACCAGCTTGCCCGGGCCGATGCCGTCGGACAGGCGGGCGCTGGCGACTGGCCGGAAACCTTCCGCCAGCCTGAACAGCCTGTATCCATCGCCTGTCAGCACCGGCGCCAGGCCGTCGGGCAGGGTGTGCTCGCCCATCGCCAGCAGCCAGCGCCGGCGCGCGGGCAGGTGGTAGGGTTCGATGGGGGCGCCGTCATCCAGCACCAGCATCCCGGTATCCTTGTCGTCGATGTGGAGCTGGGCGCGCATCACGTCCATCACGCTGTCGGACACCACCGTGATCAGCTTGCGCTCGTCGCGCGGCACGTGGTCGCGCGCGGCGATGCCGCCGCGGTCCGCCGGCCAGCCGGCGCGCAGCCGGTCGAAGTAGTGCGAGGTGGCGTGGATGCCCAGCGCCAGCATCGCCGGCAGCGCCAGGAACAGGAACAGCGGCGCCGCCAGGCGGCTGCCGGCGGCCCAGGCGCCGAGCACCAGCAGGTCGAGCGCGACGATGGCCCAGCCGGTCCAATGGGCGACGCCGATGGCCGCCAGTTCAGGCGCGTCGATGTCGGTGATGACGTACAGCGGCAGCATGAATTTCGCGGCGACGACGGCGCTGCCCACCAGCAGCGCGGCCAGCAGCCGCAGGCGCCGCTCGCTGCCCAGCGCCGCGTGCGCATCGATGGCGGCCGCGGCCAGGATGAACAGCAGCGGGAAGGTGAAGCTGTAGTAGCGCAGGTGCAGCCGCAGCACTTCGAGCGGCGTGATGCCCGCCAGCGAGGCGGTGAACATCACGGTGACGCCGGCGCTCGCCCCCAGCGTCAGGAGCGCGTACAGGGCCAGGCGGGCGAGCGCGGGCGGCAGCGCCTGGCGGGTGCGGCGGCCGATCGCGAGCAGCAGCAGGATCGCCATCGGCAGCGGCAGCAGCAGCGCCAGCGCCATCAGGTGGCCGCGGCCGTTGATGAAGGCGGCCGACGCCAGCGTCGCCAGCGACTTGCCGGCGTTGGCGCTGGCGGTGTGTCCGTAGAAGCTGCCGAGGATGCCGAGCGCGGGCTCGCCGGCCAGCAGGTAGCCGAGTCCCAGCTTGACCGCGAACGCGGCGCCGACGGCCAGCAGCGCGCCGGCCAGGCCATCGCGCAACCAGCGCGTGCCTGGCGCCTGCAGCCAGCCGGCGCCGAGCAGGAACAGGGACACGGCCGGCAGCAGGAACAGCGCATGCACTTTCACCAGGCTCATCATCCCCAGCACCAGGCCGGCGCCGGCCGCCAGCGCGGCCGGATGCCAGTGCACGCGCGTCAGCAGCAGCCAGCTCAATACCGCGAAGCCGAAGTAATAGGCGGTCTCGGGCATGAACATCGCGCTGAACAGGTTGAACGGCGCGAGCAGGCACATCAGGCTGACGACGGCCGCCAGCGCGGGGCGCATGACGCGGCAGGCGATCAGGTACAGGAAGGGGGCGGCGCCAACCAGCAGCAGCGCGTTGCCGATGCGGACGCAGTCGAGGAAGCCGGTTCCGCAACTGCTGGTGAAGCCGAACAGCCACAGGTACAGGTAGGACGGCACGATCGCTTCGCCCAGCGGCATCAGGCGCGCCATCTTGCTGTAGTACCACTCGTCGGCGAAGATCCCCGGGTACAGGCCGAGGCTGCGCTGCAGCAGCCAGGCGAACAGGATGCACAGCGCCAGCGCCAGCAGCGCGCCGGCATGGCGGTCCAGTGCCGGCCGGGCGGAAGGCGTCGTGGCGGGCGTGTCGCTCATGGGGACGGAGATGCGGAGCGCCAGGCGGCGAGGGCGGCCTGCATGCGCTGCCACGTGAAGAACTTGCGCTTTTCGTAGTAGAGCGGACCGGTGTGCGGGCGCTGTTCGAGCCGCGCCAGCGACACCGGCTGCAAGCCCTCGGCGCCGTGCACCAGGTAGTGCAGGGCGACGAAGGGGAACAGCCCGATCCAGGTGGTGCGCTGCGACGGATACGACAGGCAGTGGCGCAGGTGGCGCAGGCGCGCGCCCCAGGCGATCGGCAGGCGTGACACCGGGCCGTTCTCGGGCAGCGGCGCGAACACGCGGAACAGCGGCCCGGGCAGGCCATTGGCCTGGTACAGCGTGAACTGCCAGGTGCGCTCCAGCAGGCCGCGCTGGGCCGCCAGCTGCACCGTCAGGGCGTGCAGGGCGTCGTGGTCGTGGTGGCCGCCTTCCCAGGCGGTCACGTGGATCGATTCGATCGGGAAGAAACCGTCCAGCCAGGCGCCGATCCAGTCGGCCGCGGCCTCCAGGTGCAGCGGCAGCCGGGCGTCGCCGATCCCCAGTTCGGCGCCGGCGAAGCGCACCTCGTGCGCGTCGACGCCGAGCCGCGCCAGCACCGCCAGCGATTCGGCGTTGCGGGTGGCCGCGCTGGCGCTGGCGGTCTGGCCGTCGGTGAGATAGGCGCAGGCCACGCGCCGGCCCTGGCGGCGCAGGCTGGCGATGCGTTCGTACACCCCGAACTCGTCGTCCTGGTGGGCGAACAGGAACAGGGCGACGGGTTCAATAGGCATCGAAGTCGAGGAAACTGAACTGGAGCCGGCTCGGGTCGAGCGCGCTCACGCGCGGGACGAAGGAACGGTAGATCAGGTTCAGCGGCGACGGACGCAGACGCCGCGGGATGCTCGGGTAGTTCCAGTAGCTGCTGCTCGCGTCCGGCGCCAGGCCCAGGTACAGGCGCAGCGGCGACAGCGGGGCGGGTTTGCCGGCATCGACGTCGGCCCCCGCGCTCGCGGGCAGCTCGGCATACGCCGGCAACTTGAGGCCGAAGGCGGCGGCGTAGAACTGCTCGCGCCCGCCGCCGGCGCGGCGCGCCACCGGGTTGTGCGGATTGGCGCAGCGCCAGGCCAGCGCCTGCGGGCTCCAGCTGCGCTCGAACGACAGCTGCGCGGCCGGCGCCTTGGGGCCGTGGGCCAGCTTGCCCAGGCCGACGCGCGCTTCCAGCGGGCGCACCAGCTGGAAGCCCAGCTTGCGCACGAAGCCGGGAGTGCTGTTGGCGTTGGCCACGCCGTACACGCCGTCGAAGCCGGCGGCGGCGCCGGCCTCGAACGTGGCGGCGGCCAGTCTGGTGAACAGGCCCTTGCCCTGGTAGTCGGGATGGGTCGCGGTGTTCAGCGACAGCAGCACCGGCACCTCGCGGCCCTCGACCCAGGCGCGCGCCGGGATGCACACGTAGTGGGCCGCCAGGCGTTCGCCGTCCCAGGCGTCCATGCCGACCGCCGGGCCGTCGGGATTGGCCGCGTACAGCCAGGTCAGGTAGGCGGGCGTGAACTTGCCGGCGCCGGGGAAGCAGGCGTCGAACAGGGCGCCGTACAGGGCGAGGGTGGCCGGGTCGTGCTGAACGGGAGCGATGCGCATCACTTGAAGATCCAGTAGCGGCTGAGCAGGTATCCGTTCACCGCCACCAGCGGCAGCGACAGGATCTTCCCGGCCAGCGGGTTATCGGCAAGGGACACCGCCAGCGCGACGCAGGCGATGGTCAGGACGTAGTTCAAGCCTACCACGCACAGGTAGCGGGCGAAGCTGCTTTTCGAGGCCGCCTGCTCGAAGGTCACGCGGCTGTGAAAGGCGTAGTTGACCAGCAGGCCGGCCACGAAGCCGGCGCTGGCGGCGGCCGTATGGTGGGCGCCGCTGCCGATCAGGAGCTGCATCAGGCCGATGTCGACCCCGGCGCACAGGAGGCCGCCGACCAGGAAGACGCCGAACTGGCGCAGGCGTGCCGGCTCAATCATCGAAGCGGCGCCGGAACAGCGTCTTCTTGTGCAGCACGCGGCGCGGCACCGACGCGATGTCGTAGTTCAGGAAGGCCAGGATCAGCTGCACGCCCATGATCACCGGCAGCGCCGCCAGCATCACGGTGCCGGCCGGGGTCTCGACGTCGCTGCGCGCCGAGGCGATCCAGTGGCTCACGCCATACACGGCGCCGAAGGCGGTGAGCAGCACGCCGGCCGGCAGCTCGATCGAGGCCACCGACAGGTTGCGCAGGTAGTAGTTGTAGAACAGGCGCTTGAAGAAGTTGCGCACGTTCTTGGCCGCGAACTCGGTGATCACCTTCGACACCTTGAGGTTGCTGACCTCGTCGCCATAGACGGCGTCCATCGGCACGTCGACCGCCACCGCGCCCAGGGTGTTCAGGCGGAACAGCATGTCGCTCTCGAAGAAGTAGCGCTTGCTGATCTTGTCGAAGGGCAGGTAACGCGCGGCGTCGGCGTGGATCGCGGTATAGCCGTTGGTCGGATCGAACAGGTCCCAGTAGCCCGACGAGAGCTTGGTCATGAACGACAGCATGGCGTTGCCGAACAGGCGCACCGGCGGCATGGCGCCCAGGCGCTCCAGGTTGAAGAAACGGTTGCCCTTGGTGTAGTCGGCTTCGCCGGCCAGGATCGGCGCCACGAACATCGGGATCAGCGACGCGTCCATCTGGCCGTCGCCGTCGATCTTGACGATCACCGTCGCGCCGTCGGCGATCGCGGCGCGGTAGCCGGTCATCACGGCGCCGCCCACGCCCTGGTTCTCGGCGTGTTCGAGCACGGTCACGCGCGGGTCGCGGCAATGCTCGCGCACGTAGGCGCCGCTGGCGTCCGGGCATTTATCGTCGACCACGTAGATGCGCGTGACTTCCGGCCCGACGCCGGCGACCACGCCGAGGATGTGGCGCGTCACGCGATAGCTGGGGATGACGACGGCGATCATGGTTGTGTCTTCACTTGTTGTTCTGCTTGTTGACCTGCTTGCGGCGCCACCGGCTGGCGCACGCTCGCCTGGCGCAGGAAGAAGGCGAGCAGGCGGCCGTCGCTGGCGCCCGGGGAGTTCGGCGCGGCGTGCTCGAGTTCGATCACGAGTTCGCGCGCGCGGGCGGCCGGCGGCAGCGCCAGCGGTCCTTCGCGGTCGAGCGCATGCCAGCCCAGGTCGTGGCCATTGACGGTCACCCGGGTCTCGCGGTTCGGCGCGTGGTAGTTGCCGGTCATGAGCAGGCTCTCGGCCGGCGCCCCGTCGATGCGCAGCACGATGCGCGAGCGATCGCCGGTCGACCACACGCCGCTCCAGAACGGACCGTTCTCTTCCAGCCCGCTCCAGCCCGACTCCAGCCGCAGGGCATCGCCGGCGCGGAACGCGTCGATCTCGAAGTCGCGCTGGGCGAAGCCGCCGTGCACGCAGCGCAATTCGCCGTCGAGGTAGCGCCAGCCGCGCGAGCTGCGCGTCACCGGCAGGTCGGGGGAGAACACCATGTCGCGCCCGCACAGTTCCTCTTCGGCGCGCGGGTTGGCGTCGTTGACCAGGGTCTTGACCACGGCGCCTTCGCGATAGGCGTAGACCAGGTCGGGACGGATGTAGTCGTCGTGGTGGCCGGCGCGCTCGGCGAATATCTCGGGTTCGGGGTGGTAGTACTGTGGCGCGACCTTCAGGACTGCGCGCGCCAGCGGGCTGAAGGTGACGTAGTGGTAGCTGGCCGCATGCGCCATCGCCAGCGCCTGGCACAGGGCCACGCCCAGCACCAGCTTGCGCGGCCAGCGCGGCAGATCGCGCAGCAGCACCAGCAGCACGAACAGCAGCGGCATCGCGGCCCAGAACGCGTAGCGCATCACGCCGGTGGCGTCCGAGTTCCAGTTGTTGATGGCCAGGGCCGGCAGCGCCAGCGCCAGCGTGAACAGCAGGGCCAGGCCCAGGGCAGCGCGCCAGCGCGATCCGGCGCGCGGGAGCCACAGCAGCAGGCCGGCCAGCAGCGCCGGCACGCCGACGATCATGCCCTGGTTCAGGTCGAAGAAGAAGGACAGCAGGCGCACCGTGCCGATGTGTTCCGGGTCGGAATACAGGCGGGCGATGATGTTCGGGGTGCCGAACTGGACCAGGTTGAACAGCGGCGGCAGCCCGATCATGAGCGCGCCGGCGGCCAGCGCCACGACGGTGCGCAGCGTGAGCTGGCGGCGCAGGTTGCCCATGGCGCCGAGCGCCGGCTGCCAGTCGAGCGTCATGCGCAGCAGGGGGGCGAAGGCGAAGAAGAACACGATGGTCGGGTTTTGCTGGCCCGCCAGGCCGGCCAGCACCGCGCCGCTTACCGGTGCGCCGCTGCAGAACAGCAGCAGCGCCGCCAGCAGGCCGGCCGCGCTCACGCATTCGGGGCTGGTCCAGTTCCAGTACAGGGCGCCGCCGCACACCATGAACAGCGCCAGGCCGGCCCAGGCCTTGCGGTCCGAACCGAAGAAGCGGCGCAGCGCCAGGCCGAGCACGAAGATGACGGCCAGGTTGACCGCCTGGTAGGCCTTGAACGGCGGCACGCCGATGGCCTCGAACAGCTTGAAGGCCGGCGCCGCCAGCAGCGAGTAGCCGAAGAAATGGACCGGATAGACGTCGCCGCCGCGGCCGCGCACGAAGGCGGCGTACAGCTTTTCGTCGCCGGCGCGCAGCCCGCTCTCGATGCGGTTCAGGGGTTCGTCGAGCAGGCCCGGGACCAGGGCGCGCACGCGCGCGATGTCTTCCAGGCGCACGTCCGGCGTGCCGCGCTCGGCCAGGGCCACGGTGGCCAGCGTGTACTCGACCACGTCGCCGCCGAAGCGCGGCTTGAACACGGCCAGCATGGCCACCAGCACCACGGCCAGCAGCAGCGGGAAGCGCCAGGCGGCGTGCGCATTGGCATGTGCGGAGAAGGAAGCGGGGTTCGCGGCGCGCATGATGCTCAAGGATAGGCGGCCAGCACGGCCAGGGCCAGGCACAGCGCCACGACGATCAGGCTGACCTTGTCCTTGCTGACGTACAGCACCGGGTCTTCGTTGACTTCGCCGCGGTAGGCCAGCACCCACAGGCGGCCCAGCCAGAACACCAGCAGCGGCAGGATGCCGGCCAGCCAGCCGGGGCTGGCGTACAGGTCGAGCACGTTGCCCGAATTAAAGTAGAGCATGAAGATCAGCACCGACACGAAGGCGGCGTTGATGCCCATGATGCCGATCGGTCCCTTGTCGGCCGTGGTGTAGCCGCGCCCGCGCGTCTTTTCCTTGCCCTCGCGGTGCAGGTTGAACAGTTCGCTGTGGCGCTTGAGCAGGGCCAGGCTGAGGAAGATGAAGAACGAGAACGCCAGCAGCCAGAACGAGGGTGCGATCGCGGTGGTGGCGCTGCCGCCCAGGATGCGCAGGCTGTACAGGATGGCGAGCGTGACGATGTCGACCATCAGCAGGCGCTTGAGGTAGACCGAATAAGTCACCGTGCTGATGAAGTACAAGGTCACCACCACCAGCAGCAACGCGCTGTAGCTGGCGGACAGCGCCAGCGCGGCCAGCGCCAGCAGGGGGCTCATGCCGAGCGCCAGCGGCAGCGGCAGCGCGCCGGAGGCGATCGGACGGCGGTGCTTGGTCGGATGCACGCGGTCGTCCTGGGCGTCGAGCGCGTCGTTGAGCAGGTAGGCGCTGGAGGCGCACAGCGAGAACGCCAGGAAGGCCACCAGCGAGGCCTCGAAGGTCCACAGGTCGAGTTCATGCCCGGCCAGCATCGGCACGAACACCAGCAGGTTCTTGAGCCACTGGCGCGGGCGCATCGCCTTGAGCAGGGCCATGGCCGCGCCGCCGCGCACGCTGCCCGAATGCACGGTGCTGCGGCCGTCTGCCAGGCGGAACGGCTTGCAGTGCACCGAATACGGATCGGCGCAGTCGAGCCACACCGCCAGGTCGGCGCGCGAGTTGCCGATATAGTCGTAGCCCTTGCTGCCATACAGCTCGGCCAGGCGGCGCGCCTTGTTGTGCGAGGTCAGGTTGACGCCGTCGCCGGTGGCCAGCACCAGGTCGAACAGGCCCAGGTGGGCCGCGATGCGCTCGGCGAAGATGCGCTGCGAGCCGGTGGCCAGCACCACGGTGCGCCCGCGCGCGCGCTCGGCGCGTATCAGTTCCAGCACCTTCTGGTCATAGGGCAGGGCGGCCGGGTCGAGCTCGACCTCGCGCGCCAGCTGTTCCTTGAAGCCGGCCTTGCCGCGCAGGAGCCACAGCGGCAGCAGCCAGGCGCGCAGGATGTTCTGCTTGAGGAACAGCACGATCGCTTCCCACAGCAGGTCGGAATGGATCAGGGTGCCGTCGAGGTCGACCACCAGGGGGCGGGAGGAGAGATCGGTAGCGTTCATGGTTTGGCGAACAGGTTCGTCATCAGTTCGGCAGCGTTGTCGGCCCAGGTGCGGCCGGCGATGCCGTCGGGGCGCGGCGCCTGGCCGGCGGCGTTCAGGCGCAGCCAGTCCTGCACGGCGGCGCTAAGCGCCGCGCCGTCGGCGCCGCTGAAGTAGTGGGCATGTTCGCCGGCCACCTCGCGGAACACAGGCAGGTCGCGCGCCAGCAGCGGCACGCCATGGCGCGCCGCCTCGATCAGCGGCAGGCCGAAGCCTTCGCCCTCGCTGGCGAACAGCAGGCAGGTGCTGGCCGCGTACACGCGGTCCAGGTATTCGTCGCTGATGCCCTGCAGCCAGTGCAGGCGGCGGCCCAGCTCGGGGTGAGCGCGCAGGCGCGCCACCAGTTGCGGGATGGTGCGGCGCGCGCCGTCGGGCAAGCCCTTCCAGCCTTCGGCGCCGACGATCACCAGGCGCAGGTCCAGGCCCTGGGCCCACAGGCGCTCGAAGGCGTCGAGGGCTTGCAGGTGGCCCTTGCGCGGCTCGATGGTGCCGACCATCACGAAGGTGGAGGCGGCCTGCAGGTCGGCCAGCAGCGCCTCGGCGCCGTCCGGCAGACCGGTGGTCGGTTGCGAGGCGCTGATGTCGGCGCCGTGGTGCAGCACCAGGTAGTCGCCCGGCGCGGCCTGGGGCGCATTGGCCGCCAGCCAGTCGCGGGTCTCGTCGGCCACGGCGGCGCTGATGCATACCAGGCCGTCGGCCGCGGCGCCGATGGCGCGCAGCCAGTCGCCGAACTCGCGCTCGGCGCCGGGCGGGAAGAACTCGGGACGCAGCACCGGCAGGATGTCGTGCACCATGAAGTGCACGCGCACGCCGGCCGCGCGCCAGCGCGCATACAGGCCGTGGCGCGCCGCTTCGATCACCGCGCGCGGGAACACGTCGGGGCTGTAGAACACGTCGCCGGCGGCAACCGTCACCTCATCGTCGTGCACGCCGTCGCCGACGGTGCCCATCAGATCATGCAGGTAGCGTCGCGCGTAGCGGTAGTGCCAGGCGCCGCCCTCGTCGCTCAGGTACACCGGCAGCACCTGCACATGGCGGCCCTGGGCGCGCAGCAGCTCGAGCAGCTGGGCGCGCACCACGCGCTGGATGCCGGTGCGCAGGTCTTCGCGCACCATGGCCGAGACGTCCACCAGCAGCTGCGGGGCCATGTCTTCGGCGGCCAGCCTGGCGTGATGGCGCCCGCCAACCACGGCTTCCATCAGTTGCCCGGCGCTCTGGCGCCAGGTCAGCCACGGCATGCCGGACGACGGCGGCGCGTTGCCGGCCGCATGCAACGCCAGCCAGGCCTCGATGGCGGCGGCCAGGTCTTCCGGCTTGCCGCCCTCGAAGTAATATGCGTGTTCGCCGGCCACTTCGCGGAATACGGGGATGCCGCGCGCGATGATCGGCAAGCCCTTCTGGGCGGCCTCGATCAGCGGCAGGCCGAAGCCTTCGCCTTCGGACGCCGCCAGCAGCGCCGAGCTGTGCTCGTAGAGCTGCACCAGCATCTCGTCCGAGACGCCATTGAACCAGAACAGGCGCCGTTCGCGCTCCGGGTGCGCCTGCAGGCGCTCGGCCAGGGCGTCGACCAGCCAGCCGTTCTTGCCGACGATGACGAGGTTGACCTCGATCCCGCGCGCCCACAGCAGCTCGCAGGCCGCCAGCGCCTGGGCCTGGCCCTTGCGCGGCTCGAGCGTGCCCACCATCAGGATGGTCGGCGCGCGGCGCAGCGCTTCCATGGCCTGGGCCGCGTTGTCGGGCAGGCCGCGGCTCGGCGCGCTGGCGTCGATGTCGGCGCCCAGGTGGAAGTGCGACAGCTTGAGCGGAGAAAGGCGCCGGTTCGGACGCTGGGCCAGCCACTCGGCCAGCTCGTCGGCCACCGCGCGCGAAATGGTCACGATGCCGTCCGACACCAGCGAGATGGTGTCGATGAAGTCGCCGTAGTATTTTTCGGCGCCGAAGGGGAAGCAGTCCGGCCGCAGCAGCGGCAGCAGGTCGTACACGGTGAACCAGACGGCCACGCCGCGACGGCGCAGCGCCAGCAACTGCGGCTGGTTCTGGGTGGTCATATTGGTGGCCAGGTCCAGGCCCAGGAACACGTCGCCGGGACGCGCCTCGATCGGCGCGTCCTCGAGCGCCAGCGGCGGCGTGCCGAGCATGGACGCGGTGAAGGCGCGCGCATAGCGGTAGCTGCGGTTGCCGCCTTCGCTGTACACCGGCTCGATGCGGTAGCCAGGCGGCGGTTCCTGCACCAGGGCCAGCACGATGCTGCGCACCACGCGCTGGATGCCGGTCTTGTGGTCGGCCTGGACCAGCGCCGAGATGTCGACCAGCAGCTGGCGCGGCGCCGTCGGCAGGGCGTTGGCGGCGATCATGGAGGCAAGCTCGACCAGCGCGGCCTCGCCCGGCGGGCGCGGCGTGCCGGGCGCGCTGAGCGCGGCGATCAGCTGTTGCCGGCGCGCGGGGGCGCTCTCTTGCGCGAAGGCTTCGATCGCCTCCACGTACAGCGCGCCGACGGCGTTCGGTGCGTGATGGCGCGCGATGTGGGCGCGGCCGGCCTGGGCCAGCGCGGTGCGCCGCGCCGCCGTGGCGTGCAGGTCGGCCAGCGCCGCCGTCAGCTCGGCATCCTCGAACAGGTCGGGCAGCATGCACAAGGCGTCCGGCGGCAGGTCGGCCGCGCCGCCGTGGGCGTTGACGATGGACGGCAGGCCGTGCATCAGGCAGTCGAGCACCGAGGCCGAGGTCTCGCCGCGGGTCTGGGTGCGCAGCTGCACCGCGCAATCGCTGGCCGCCAGCCAGTCCTGGTAGGCGGCGGCGCTGACGAAGCCGGTGATGTCGATGCGCGCGCCCGCGCCGCGTTCGGCGATCGCGCGCAGCAGCTCGATGCCGTAGGGGCCGGGATCGTTGGCGCCGACGAACACCAGGCGGCAGCGCGGATCGGCCGCCAGCGGCGACGCCAGGTACGCATCCAACAGGCGCTGATTGAGCTTGGTCGAGCCGAGCATGCCAAAGCTGCTGACGACGTAGTCGTCCGCGCCCAGGCCCAGGCGGGCGCGCGCTGCGGCGCGGGCGGCGGCCGGGTCGGCGTCGTGCGCGACCTGGCCGCGCAGCAGCGGGATGGTGCGCCAGCCGTCGGCGGCGCCCGGCCCGTACCACTGCTCGGCCAGGCGGCGCGAAAAGTCGCCGTGGACGATGATGCCGGCGGCGCGGTCCAGCACCTCTTTATTGCACGGGAATTGCCAGATCGACGGATTGCGGCCGTGTTCGCGGTGGTAATGCAGTCCGCTGTGGCCGTGGGAGGCGTACAGCGCCTGCAGGAAAGCCTCGGGCACGTCGCCGTCGCGTTCCATATTGTCGAGCACACCGCTCAGGAAGAAGTCGTGCAGCACCACGGCGCCCGGATGGCGGCGCAGCAGCGCGAACATGTGCTTGTGCGCGTTCGAGTTGCCGAAGTGGTAGAGCACGCGGTCGTAGCCGGCGCCATGGCGCATGAAGTGATCGACGTCGCGCTGCGGGAAGCGCGCCAGCGCGGCGTCCGGCGTGACGCCCGGCGTGAGCACCAGTTCGACCGCATAGCGTTTCTCGAGTTCGAGGACCAGTTCGGCGCTGTAGTCGGCGATGCCCGAATGCTCGGGCGGCAGCGGCGAGACCAGCGCCAGGCTGGGTTTCGCTGTTGGTGCGGCGGCAGGTGCGGACTTCAGCGCCGCCTTTTCCAGCGCATGCCAGATGGCCTGCACGTCGTCGACCGCCAGCACCGGCGCCGGCGTCAGCACGGCGTCCAGCGTCAGCGCCGCATCGGGGTCAAGGGCCAGCACCAGCGCGGCGCCGCGCAGCAGGTCTTGCTGCGCGCGCGGGGCGGCCAGCACGCCCGCCAGGTCGGCCGCGCCCAGCACCTGCGGCACGCCCGTCGTCCAGTAGGCGGCCCAGGCCGGGTCGGCATCCGGCTGCCACATGGACAGCACCAGGTCGGGAGAAAGCGAGGCCAGGAAACCGGCGCGCAGCGCGTGCGCGCCGTGGCGGCGCCAGGCGTCGTCGCCGTTCGGCTGGGCGTAGACGTGGAAGCGCCCCTCGGGCAGCAGGCCGTCGAAGGCGTGGCGCAGCACGTCGACGTCGGTCGGATAACGGCCGCTCACGGCCACGTGGATGTCCCACTTCTGCGACTGCGCGCGTGCGTCGAGCAGGGCCAGGGCCAGGCTGCGCAGCATGGCCGTATCCTGGGCGGGCCCGGCCTGCGGGGCATGGAAGTCGATGATCAGGCGCATGGTCATTCTTTGTTCGGTTCGTAGGCGCGGCGCAGCTGCTCGAGGGCGTCGCGCGCCGATTGCGGCAATTCACGCTGCGCGTGCGGCACGGCCGGGCCATGGGCGGCGTGCTCCTGGGTGGCCTGCTTGGCGGCGGTGAGCAGCCGCGACAGCAGCGCCTGCAGGCGCGGCGAGCGCATCACCAGCGGCAGCACCGTGCGGCGCAGCGCTTCGCGCGAGGTCAGCCAGCGGAGCAGACGGCGGGCGGCGCCGCGCGCCTTGCGCTTGGCAAGTCCGACCGGGCCGTCCGGGCCGCGACGCGCGATGAAGCGCATCGGCGCGGTGATGCGCCACGAGGTGCTGGAGAGGGTGGCCAGCAGGCGCTGTTCCAGGTCCTTGCCCCAGGCCGCAGTCTCGTGCAGCTGGGCGGTGAGGGTCTGGGCCTGCAGTTCGACCTGCTGCAGCTGGGCTTCGCTGGCGCGCAGTTCCTGGCGCACCGTGGCCAGTTCCTGGCGCAGGCGTTCGCTGCGCTGCGCCAGTTCGGCCGCCGTGCGGGCGTCGAATTCGGCGCGCTCCTGGTAATCGAGCACCTGGCGTTCGAGTTCGGCAGCGCGCACCCAGCCCTGGTCGGACTGCGCGCGCAGCGCGTCGATCTGTTTCCAGGCGCTGTCCAGGTGGTGGGTGATGTAGTCGTCGAACACGTTCGGCTGGATGTCCAGCAAGGCCAGCAGCTCGGGGCGTTCGGCGGCCACGTAGTAGCGGTTCAGGCCATCGAACCAGGCATAGTCATAGCCCTGGCTGGTGACCAGGTGTTCCCAGGTCTCGTGGTTGGTGGCGCGGCTGTTGGGCAGGGTGGCCTCGATCACCAGCACCCACGGGCGCCAGCGCTTGAAATCCATCCCGCGCAGCACTTCGCCCTCGAAGCCTTCGACGTCGATCTTCAGGAAGTGGATGTCGCCCTGCACGTGCTCGGCGCAGATCGCGGCCAGGGTGCGCACCGGCACCTTGAGTTCGGCCACCACATGGCCTTCGCTGCGGTGCAGCTCGGCCACGGATTCGTCGGGCGAAGCCCAGCCGCGCACCGCCGGCACGTCGTACAGGGTCAGTTCACCGTCAGTGGCGCCGGCCGCGATCGCCAGGTTGACGTCGCGCGGGCGCTGCTCTTCGAAGGCCTGGTGGAAGGAAGGCAGCGGCTCGATGCTGATGCCGCGCCAGCCGGCGTCGTAGAAAGCCTTGGTGACCGAGTGTTCGACCGGGTCGTTGGCGCCGACGTCGATGTAGAAGCCGTCCTTGACGTGGCCCAGCGCGCGCCACAGGAGCACGTCCTCGCTGTTCTGGGAATAGGAAACGAAAGTCATGTGCGTTGGATGTCGATGGCCGGATCGAGCCAGGCCGAGCCTTCGAAATGGGGCCGGCGCATGTTCATCACGGTGAACACCAGCGCCAGGTCGCGCCATTCGTAGTTGTTGACCAGGTGGGTCTCGGTGCTGACGATCGCGGTCGCGACCGAATAGGTGCCGGGGCCCAGGTTCATCGGGAAGGCGAAGCGGTAGATCACGTCCTCGCCGGCGCCGACGTCGGACAGCGGCAGTTCCTTGAGGTGGGTATTGGTGCCGTACATCGGCTGGCCGAGGCGGTCCTTGATCATATAGCCGAGCACCATGCGCGGGATCGGCGCATGGGCGCGCACCCTGACCTCGAGCGTGACCGGGCTGCCGACGTCGACCACCTCGACCCGCGCGCCGCTCTCGTCGAGCAGGGCGATGTCGGCCACGGTGGCTTCGCCAGTGCCGGACACGGTCTGCACCTTGCCGCCGGCCGCTTCCTGCAGGCGCACGGTCTCGTTCTCGCGCTCGGCGATCATGGCGTTGTAGTAATCCATGATTTCCTCGGGCTTGCCCTCGCGCGCCAGGCGCCCGCCGTCGAGCAGGATGGCGCGGTCGCATACCGACTGGATCGCCTGCTTGTCGTGCGAGACCAGCAGCAAGGTGGTGCCCTCCTTGCGGAACTGGCGGATGCGATCGAAGCTCTTGTGCTGGAAATAGGCGTCGCCCACCGACAGCGCTTCGTCGACGATCAGGATGTCGGGCCGGCGCGCGGTGGCGACCGAGAACGCGACGCGCATCTGCATCCCGCTCGAATACACGCGCACCGGCTGGTCCATGTAGTCGCCGATGTCGGCGAAGGCTTCGATCTGCGGCATCAGCGCGGTGATCTCGTCGGCCGTCATGCCCAGCAGCTGGCCCGCCATATAGGCGTTCTGGCGGCCGGTGAAGTCGGGATGGAAGCCCATGCCCAGTTCGAGCAGGGCGGCCACGCTGCCTTGCATGGCGACGCCGCCGGTGGTCGGTTGCGTGGTGCCGGTGATCAGCTTGAGCAGGGTGCTTTTTCCCGCGCCGTTGATGCCGATCAGGCCGACGGCTTCGCCGGGCGCGACCTGGAAGCTGACGTCGCGCAGCACCCACTTGAGCGTGTGGCGCGGACCGCGCAGCGGCAGCATCCATTCCGCCAGCCGCGACAGGCGCGTCGGATAGGTTTTATAGGCCTTGCCCAGGCCTGAAACGGTAATCGTGCCCATCAGAGTTCATCCACCATTTCGCCGGCGCGCTTGCGGAACAGGCGCATGCCGAACACGCACAGCAGCAGGGCCAGCAGCGCCACCGGCCAGATCGCGGCCCAGTCGGGCGCCGCGCCGTGCACCAGCACCGCCTGGTAGGCGCCGATCAGCGGCGCCATCGGATTCCACGCCATCAGCTCGCGCACCTCGGGCGGAAGGATGGTGGCCGGATAGACGATCGGGGTCAGCCAGAACCAGAACTGCATCGCGATCGTCACGAACTGGCCGACGTCGCGGAAGAAGACATTGAGCACGCCGGCGATCATGGCCAGGCCGATCGCCAGCAGCACCTGCACCAGCAGCACCGGCAGCAGGGAGAAGAACATCAGGCCAGGAAAGTTGCCGGTGGCAATCAGGAACACCAGGAACAAGCCGAAGATGATACCGAAATTGACCAGCGCGTTGAGGACCACGATCAAGGGCAGGCAAATGCGCGGGAAGCTGATCTTCTTGATCAGGTTGGCTTGCTCGATAAACATGTTCTGGCCGCGCGCGACGATCTCGGCGAACAGGCCCCAGGTCAGGATGCCCGCGCACAGGTAGATCGAGTAGGCGAAACCGGAGTCGGCGCCGGGCAGCTTGGTGCGCATGACTTCGGAGAAGATCACGGTGTACACCAGGATCATGGCGAGCGGACTGAGCACCGACCAGACGGCGCCCAGGATCGCATTCGCGTATTTCGACTGGAATTCGCGTTTCACGCTGCCCAGCACGAAACCGCGGTAGGCCCACAGGCCACGCAGCATCAGGGGCGAGATCATCGTGCGGTCGCGTCGGAGGGCGCCAGGAAGTGTGGCGGGAGGGTTGTCGTCATAGTAATGCTGGGTCGTTAACAGCGGAATTATACTCCACGGTCCAGCACACAAATTGTTCAATTGTAACGACCTGTCAGTGAATACTGACGTCTGGGGACAGGCGTGAGGCAGGCCGAAACGGTGAAGCCGTTGCCTCTGAGTTGTTCATTTGTTAGCGCCAAACCGTCGTTCCCGCGTAGGCGGGAACCTAATTCTTTTGCGTCGCCAATACCGTCAAGTGCAGCGTCAGCGCCAGCAATCTTGGGTTCCCGCCTGCGCGGGAACGACGTGCATGGGGTGGTGGTGAGTGCGTACTAGTGTGTGTGCGAGCACTTGCGCATGCTGATGCATGCGCCCATTCAACGCCTCGTCAGCCGCCCTGCGCCAGCCTCTGCAGCGCATTCGGATCCAGGATCACCAGCCGATGCGCTTCCTTCTGCACCACGCCTTGCTGCACCAGCGTCAGCAGCGCCCGGGTGACGGTCTCGCGGCTGGTATTGATCATATTGGCGATGTCCTGGTGGGTCGGCAGGTTCTCGACCACCCGCTTGCCGTCCTTGTCCACGATCTGCGGCATCAGGGCGATATACGTAAAGATGCGGCGCGACGTGTTGTTGATGCTGAGCAGGGCGCGGAATTCCGAGTCGCGCTGGATCTTCTGCGCCAGGTGGCCCAGCATCTTGCGCGCCACCGACGGCGAGTGCGAGAACAGGTGCAGGGCGGTGGAGGCCGGCAGGAAGGCGACCAGCACCTCGGTGGTGGCCACCACCGACGCCGAGCGGGTCGAGCCGTTGATCAGGGCGATCTCGCCGAAGAAGTCGCCGGCCGCCAGCATGCGCAGGCCGACCGCGCGCCCGTCTTCGGTGACGTCGATCACCTGCAGCTGGCCCGACAGCAGGAACAACAGCGCATCGGCATTGCCGCCCTTGTGCAGCACCACCGAACGCTTCGGGAAGTGGCGGTAGCGCAGCTCGGTCTTGACGCGCGCGATGTCCTCGTCGTCCAGGTCGGCGAGCAAGGGGATCTTGCGCAGGTGGACCTGGATCTGGCGTTCCTGCAGCTGCGGCGCCGCGCCCGGTGCGGCTTCGGCATTCTGGGAAAGCTTGGTGGTGGAAGTCATCTGGGGGTTTAGTCTCGTACAAATCCGGGAGGCATGGCCGACGGCGTCGCCGCCGTTCCGACAGTATTTTCTGCCGGGCCTGACCCGGTCAAGCCTGCCTGGCCGGCGAGCGCCACCGCCAGTACGGCGCAGGCGATGCCGGCGGTATTGGCGGCCATGTCACGCCAGCAAAAGCGGCGGTCTGGAACCAGGGTCTGCAGGCATTCGATCAGCCAGCCCCCGACCAGCAGTCCGGCCAGCCAGCACGCCGTCTCGACCAAGCCGTCGGCGATGCGCAGGGCCAGCACGGTCAGCACGGCGAAAGCGGCGAAATGCAGGAATTTATCGTTGGGCAACGGCGGCAGCCAGCGGTTCGGCACCAGGCAGCCAATGCACACGGCGGCCGCGGCGCAGACAAACAAGATCGCTTCCAGCCCCATGCCGCCGACAACCCTACAGATTCACGAACCCGCGATTGTACAGCCCAACTCAGGGGTAAAGCCACTGCCAGCTCAGCTGCAACTGGCGGTTATTGTACTGAAAGATCGAAATATTCTCGCGATTACGGACTGCCCGTGCCTCCAGCACAACGTTTTGCCGCTTGGCCATCTGGTAAGTGAGCGAGGCGCGCACTACCTGCGTGCGCTGGGCGCGTACCTGGTCGATCAGGAGCTCGGGCGAATAGGCGCTGGCGCTGTCCCAGGTCTGGCGCGTGTAGGCCAGCTCGGCCACCGTGTTCCAGCCGAGCGGCTGGCGCGCGTTCAGGCTCAGGTAGCTGCCATGGCGGTTGCCGCCGGGACGGTCGTCGCGCGCGCGGTCCGACAGCAGGCCGGCGGTGGCGTTGACGCTGAACGAGCCCGTATGGTGAGTGAGCAGGGCGCGCGCCTCGAACATCTCGGAATCGAAGGTCTCGAGCGTGGCGTACTTGGTGAGCGAGGCGGCGCCGATCAGGTGCAGCTGGGTGCGCGGCGGCAGCGGCAGCGGCGGCGTGACCCGCAGCTGGGCCTGGGCCTGGCGCTGGTACAGGTGGCCGCCCATGCCGGACACGCCCAGCGAACCGGTGCCGCGCACCACCCAGCGCCCGAAGCGCCAGGGCGACTCGACGCCGGCGTACAGCGAGGCGGTGTCGTAGTCGCGCAGGCGGTCGTAGCGCCGCCCCTGGAATTGCACGAAGCCCATGGTGCCGTTGGCGGTCAGGTCGCGTACGTAGTCGCCCCCGAGCTGGGTGTACTGGTCGCGCTTGGGGAGAAAATCCTCCAGCAGCGGCAGCTCGAGCTGGCCGTCCGGGCCTTCGACGATGAAGGTCGAATTGCTGGCGCCCTGATTGACGTTGTCGTCGACGCCGCGCGTGACGCTCAATGCGCCCGAGCTGGACGGGGTCCAGGCCATGCAGCCGGTGTCGCGCGCCTCGGCGATCAGTTCCAGGATCTCGCGCGCCGGATCGAAGCGCGTCTCGACGGTGGCGAACAGGCGCTCGGCCTCGTTGGTCTGGCCCAGGCTGCACTGGATCAGGGCCAGGTCGAGCCAGGCGCCGGCGTGCTGCGGCACCATGCCGATCAGGCGCGTCATCTGGTCCGAGGCATCGGTCTTGCGGCCTTCGGCCAGCGATTCCAGGGCTTGCTGGTAGAGCCGCTCTTCGGCGGTCGGCACCGGCGCGGCCGGCCCGGACTGGGCCAGCGCCAGGCCAGGGGCAAACAGGGCCAGTGCCAGGATGTGCATGCGGTTCATGGCGCGCCTTTCGCGAGATCGCGGGGGGCGCCGGAGGCTTGCGGATCGCTTGCGTCGTCCGTAATGGTCATATCGAGGGTAAACAGAGGAGTTGCTCTTTCTTTGCCACGTAGCAAACGCTCGCCCAGGGCGAGAAAACGATGACGCCGGCTGCGGTCGATCGTGCCCGGGCCGATGATGATGTCGTGCGGGAAGTCGCGCGCCACTTGTTCCAGGCGTGCCGCGGTGTTGACGCTGTCGCCGACCGCAGTATAGATGCTGCGGAACGAGGTGCCGAAATCGCCGGCCATCGCGTTGCCGCTTTCGACGCCGATCCGCACCCGCAGCGGCAGGTAACCCTGGCGCACCCGCTCGGCGCTCAGCGCGGCCACGCGGCGCGTCATTTCGCGCGCGGCATCCAGCGCCAGGTCGGCATGCTGTTCCAGGGGAAGGGGCGCGCCCCAGAACGCCATCATGCCGTCGCCGGTGTATTTGTCCAGCGTGCCCTGGTGGGCGATCACCTGGCCGGTGAGGCAGTCGAGGAAATCGCGCGTCAGTTTCGCCGCTTCTTCCACCGGCAGCGACTCGACCTGGGTCGTATAGCCTTCCATATCGGCCACCAGGGTGGTAACGTCGCGCTGGCGCGGGCGCAGCGGATCTTCTTCTTCACTGCGCAGTAGTTGCTCGACCACGGCCGGCGCCACGTACTGGCGCAGGGTTTGCAGCAGGTGGCGCGAGCGGCGCTGGGCCTGGTGCCACTGGTAGGGCACCGCCACCGCCAGCAGGAACAGGTTGGTCGCGAGCGGGCCAACCGGGGCGAAATCGGGATCGTGGCGCACCAGCACATAGGCGAGGGCGAGCCACAGGGCCGAACTCAGACCCAGCAGCGCCACGCCGGCAGCGGCCGACAGGCGCGGGAAGGCCAGGGTGCAGAGCACGATCGAGGCCAGCGCGAACAGGCAGGCGGCCAGGCGACCGGGCCAGGGCGCGGGCAGCTTGCCTTCCTGGCGGTCGAGCAGGGCCGACAGGATCGTGGCCTGGACACCCAGGCCGGGGCGGCTGGCGGCGAGCGGGGTCGAGACGCGGTCGCCCATGCCCAGCGACGACGAGCCGATCAGCACCAGGCGAGCGCTGGCGCTGGAGGGCACGATGCGCTGCGCCAGGATGTCGGCCGCGCTCACCACGGTATAGGCGCGCCAGTCGCGGCGATAAGGGATGCGCATCAGGCTGTCGTCGGGCAGCGCCAGGGGCGGCTTGCCGCTGCAGCAATCGAGCAGGGCAAGGCCGAGGGCGGGGTACTGCTTGCCGGCGAACTGGGTTACCAGGGGAATGCGGCGCAGCGAGCCGTCGGGGTCGGGGATGAAGCCGATGGCGCCGATATTGGGCGCCGCGGCCAGCGCCGGATAATTGCCGACGTAGCCGGTGGCCGGTACGCCGTCGCGATAGCGGGTACTTGCTCCACCCAGGTTGCCGTCGCGCACCGGCTGCGGGCGGTTGCCGGCGAAATCGAAGTCGAAGGCCTGGGCCGGCACCAGCGGGCCGTGGGCCGCCAGCAGGGCCAGTCGGTCGTCGCCTGCATCGTCTTTGCTGTTCGATGGCAGCACGATGTCCAGCGCCACGCCCCGCGCCGCGTATTCGGCCAGCAGGATCTCGACCAGGTGGGCCAGGCGCTCGCGCGGCCATGGCCACGGGCCGAGCTCGGCCAGCGATGCCTCGTCGATGTCGACCACCAGGATGCGCGGTTCGGGATCGTCGCTTACTTGCAGCCGCAGGAAGGCATCGCGCAGCCATTCGTTCGGCAGGAAAGACACCTGGTTCAGGGTGGTACGGGTCCAGATGTTGTCAGCAAGCGACAATGGCGCGACGATCGCGTACTGCGACCACAAGGTAACCATGAAGGCAAGCGCGGCGATGATCCAGCGTCCGCGGGGCCGTGCTTGGGTGTTAGGTTGCGCCACGCGCTACTCGTTGGTTGTAACGACAGTTGAATAAGGCAGCAAGTATATCGTCAGGGTTGCTTAGATGCATTGTTTATTTGGAAATTGAACAAACTATGTTGCAACTATTTGGTGTGCCGTTCATATAAAATGTGACGTCCGTCACAGAGCCTTGTCTTGGCAACACGGTACAGTGGAAAGGAAAGGGGATCCATCTTGCATAAATTACTCATTACCGCAACGCTCGCATGCGCCGCGCAGTTCGCTCATGCTGCCGAGGCGGGCAAGATCATCTTCGTCGCCGGGGCCGCCAAGGCCGGCGACCGTCCCGCCGTGGAAGGCGCCCGGGTCGAGGAGGGGCAGATGCTCACGACCGGCGCCGACGGCTATATCTATGTGAAGACGGCCGATAATGGCCTGTTCATCCTGCGTCCGCAGACGCAGGCGCGCATCGTCACCTACCACATCGATCAGCGGAACCCGGCCAATACCAAGGTCAAGTTCGAGCTGATCAGCGGGACCGCGCGCAGCCGGTCGGGCGATGCGGTCAAGCATGCGCGGCAGAATTTCCGTTTTAATACGCCGGTTGCCGCCATTGGCGTGCGCGGGACTGATTTTACCGTTGTGACCGATAGCGATACGTCGCGCGTGTCGGTATTTTCTGGCGGTGTGGTTGTCAGTGGCTTTGCTGGTGGTTGCCGTCCAGAAGGGGCTGGGCCGTGCGAAGGGGCGCTGAGCCGTGAACTGAGTGCGGCGCAGCGTGGGCAGTTGCTGCAGGTTACCCGCGGACAGGCCGCGCCGCAAATGGTCGAGGCTGGTTCGGAAGGGCCAAGCCAGGCTGCGCCGCGTTCGGATGAGCCGTTGAGCAAGAATGGCAGTGGCCAGCCAAACGTCAGTGTGGAAGCCGCGAAGAATCTCGGCCTGGTGGCGGCGATCGACAAGGCCGGGCCGCCAAGTGGTAATCCGCCGCCAGCGCCCAACCCCGGGACGAACCCCAATCCCGACACGACGCCGATTCCAGTTCCAACTCTTCCTGTCGATCCGCCAGTGGTCGTTGTGCCTGATCAGCCAGACAGCCGTATCGTATGGGGCCGCTGGCAGCGCGTGGATGCAACACCAGCGCCGCTCAACTACTCGGTCGAGAGCGACAAGAACAAGTTGATCGCGTTGAATGGCTACTTTGCGCTGTTCCGTACCCCCGGTAAGGACTACGTGACGCCTAATAATGGCAGTGTGGGCTTCACACTGCGCGGCAGCGAAGCTTATGTGATTACTGAGTATGGTGGTGGGAATACCCTCACCAGCAAAGCATCGCTGTCGAATGGTTCCTTGAAAGTCGATTTTGGAAACAGAAGCTTTGTGACCAATATGGATCTCAATACTAGTAGCGATGTGGTCAAGCTTCGAGGCGAGGGGAAGGTTCTGGATGACGGCCGGATGTACGGTGATTCTGCCGGCCGCTACGGTTATCTGAATATTCAGGGCTTACTCAGCAATGAGCGAGGGCCGTCCGGGACTGCTGCGACCATTTTTGACGGTCGTATCGATGAGCGCAGACGAGTAAATGGTGGTGCAACCTGGCGTTGATAATTTCTTGTCGTATTTAAAAAACCGGGGCCTTCCCCGGTTTTTTTATCGCTCATAGGGACGACCGAATTATGCGAGGCAACCACAAAATGTATATTTTGTTTCGGTATGTAACAAACATGCTTATGTGATTTATGCGAAGACTTGCGTGTAAATTGGTGAGAATTAAGGGGTATACATACTTCATTGTGGTGAGTGAAAGTCGGATTTGTACCGATTTTGTAATTTTCTCGAAAAACTTTGTCGGGTTTGTGATCGCCGTCACACATCAGCTCGCTAGCGATCTGTCATGATGCGGTCCGTTGGGCTTACAGGGGTGAATCTACCTCCTGCAACATTGATTCAACATTTCGATCGATCGATCTTTTATTTGGAGTTATACATGGCAATCGTCGCTACCCACGTCGCAGCAGTCCAAGAACTGTACGTTGCATACTTCGGCCGTCCTGCTGACCCAGCAGGCCTGGACTACTGGACCAACGTCGTTGAAGCCCAAGGTGGCTCGACCACCGCTGTGTCGGCATCGTTCTCCGCTCAGCCTGAATACATCGTCGCCTTCTACCAGAAGACCCCGGCCCAGATCGTTGACCAGATCTACTCGAACATGTTCGCACGTGGCACCTCGACCACCGACGGCCGTTCGTACTGGGTCGACCTGCTGAGCAAGGGCACCGTGTCGGTCAGCACCATCGTTGCTGAAGTCGCTAAAGGCGCCCAAGGCACCGACGCTGAAGCCGTCGAGAACAAAGTTGCTGCTGCTACCGCCTTCACCGCAGCCCTGGATACCGCAGCTGAGCAAGCTGGCTACGCTGGCGCCGACTCCCTGAACCTGGCCAAGGCATTCATCGCTGGTATCACCACCGACGCGACCCTGGAGTCGGCAATCGCTCCTGCCGCACTGAACGCTACCGTCGCTGGCGTCGTCAAGGCTGGCACCCCGTTCAGCCTGCAATCGGCTATGACCGAACTGCGCGCTGCTAACAAGGAACAGGCTGATTTCCTGAAAGAAAACGACCTGACCAAGCTGAACGCACCTACCGAACTGCAGGGCGACATCACCGCCGCAGCAGCTCCGATCGACGCTGTGGTCACTGGCTTTGCAGCAAATAACGGCAAACCAGCTGTGCAAGCTGCTCTGCTGGCTCAGGCTGAAGCCGATATGGCCGCAACCCTGACCACCGAGCGCGGCGAACTGGCAGCTGCTCGTGCAGCAGCCAACACCGCTGGTGTTCTGGCTCGCGCCGACAACCTGGCAGCTGCAACCACTGCAGCCAAGTCGGCAGCTGACGCACTGGTCGTGGCTGGTCGCGTCGAAGACGCAGCTGTTGCAACCGTTGAGGCACGTGCTGGCGGCACCCGCGAAGTCACCCTCGTGACCGACACCACCACTGGCAAGCTGACCAGCGTGACCATCGACCCAGCAGCTGGTGCGACCAGCCCTGACGACGTCACCCTGATCCGCGTGAATTCCACTACCGGTGCTCTGTCGCTGGCCCCTGGCGTGACCGAAGCTGCCTACCCAGGCGTGACCGCACTGATGACCGCAATTCGCGATCACCAAGATGCAGTCCTGCTGGACACCACCGCTAAGGCCACTCTGAGCAACGCTCAAGCCGAAGTCACGAAGCTGTCCGCTGACGAGCAAGCACTGGTGGGCAATGTCGCTACCGAGACCACCCAAGTTGCAGCGGCCCAGAAAGCAATCACCGATCTGGACAAGCTGGTTGTCAAGTGGGAAGCTGCTGTCGCTCTGCAGGCTGAGTACAAAGTCATCACCGACGCTGTGGATGCTGCTACCAAAGCCTTCGAAGCCAACGGCTACGTCGCACCGGCTCCGCTGGATAACGCTGTCGTCGGCGCTACCTCGGCATCGGACATCTTCATCCTGGGTACCGCAACTGCCACCACCCTGACCGGCTTTGGCGCTAGCGGTAACGATTCGATCTTCGTCGGCACCGAGTACAAGCTGAACGCCGGCGCCCTGAGCACCGGCGACGACGCAGCTCTGGAAGTGTTCTTCGTCCAGAACGGCGGCCGTGCCGAGATCCACGTCGAAACCAAAGCCTACGGTTCGGACAGCGGCGACGTCAGCGTCATCACCCTGGTGGGTGTCGATGCAACCGACCTGCAACTGAACAACGGCGTGATCACGCTGAACCCGAACGCCTAATGTGATGCCCGCCTAGCGGGCTCGCAGTAAGCACTAAGAACCCGCCACCGCAAGGTGGCGGGTTTTTTTACGCCTGTAGCGGCTGTACGACTGTCTTGTGGTCAAAGTGATCATAATTTGTGATGAGAATCACAAAAAGCTATGGATTTGCGTCATAATGGGCGCGCTGAACAGGAACTTGAAATAGGGAAACTGTTGAGCCGGATCGAGGACCCTCGATACCACTGTCTTTTGACCACAGGCCATGAAAAAACTGCTAAACGAAAAAAACGAGATCGAGCGCGCTCTACTAGCCTTCAAGAGCACCTTCATCACGATCGGCGTGTTCAGTGCGATCATCAATCTGTTGATGCTCACCCCCTCTATCTACATGCTCCAGGTGTATGACCGCGTGCTCGCCAGCCGAAACGAGATCACCCTGTTGATGCTGACGCTGCTGATGCTGGGCGCATTCCTGTTCATCGGCACGCTTGAAGTAGTCCGTTCTTTCGTGCTGGTTCGTGTTGGCGCCAAGTTCGACATGATGTTGAACAAGCGTGTCTACACTGCAGCCTTCGAGCAGAACCTGAAACAGGCTGGCGGCAATGCCGGTCAAGCCTTGAGTGACCTGACCAACCTGCGTCAGTTCCTGACCGGGAATGCGCTGTTCGCCTTCTTCGACGCGCCATGGTTCCCGATCTATTTGATCGTCATCTTCCTGTTCGAACCTGCGCTCGGCTGGTTTGCCCTGGGTGGCACGCTGATCCTGGTCGTACTGGCCATCGTCAATGAACGCGTTACCCGCGCGCCCCTCTCCGAGGCCAACACGATGGCGGTCACCGCCAGCACGATGGCAACCAACAACCTGCGCAATGCCGAAGTCATCGAGTCGATGGGCATGCTGCCGAACCTGATGGGACGCTGGTTCAAGACCCACGGAAAATTCCTGTCGCTGCAGGCGGATGCGAGCCAGAAGGCTGGCTCGATTGGCGCCGCCACTAAATTTGTCCAGAGCGCACTGACTTCGCTGGTGCTGGGTTTCGGCGCTTTGCTGGTTTTGGAAAACAAGATCACCCCAGGCATGATGATCGCCGCCTCGATCCTGGTCGGCCGTACGATGCAACCGGTCCAGCAGGTGATTGGTGTGTGGAAGAGCTGGAGCAGCACCCGCAGTGCCCACGAACGCCTCACGAAGCTGCTCGAGACCAATCCTGCGCGTTCAGCCGGCATGGAACTGCCAAAGCCAAAAGGTACCCTGACCGTCGAAGCGGTGACCGCTGCGCCTCCGGGCAGCAATGCACCGATCGTGCGTAACGTCAGCTTTGGCGTTGCTCCTGGCGACGTGGTCGGCGTCATCGGACCGAGCGGTTCGGGTAAGTCGACTCTGGCTCGTCTGCTGGTGGGTGTCTGGCCTGCAATGATGGGCAAGGTCCGCCTTGACGGCGCTGACATCTATCAGTGGAACAAGGCCGAACTGGGTCCGAGCATCGGTTATCTGCCGCAAGACATCGAATTGTTCAGCGGTACCGTCAGCGAGAACATTGCACGTTTCGGCGAAGTCAATGCCGAGAAGGTGGTCGAAGCCGCCCAGCGCGCCGGGGTGCATGACATGATCCTGCGCCTGCCGAAAGGCTACGATACGCCGCTTGGCGATGGTGGCGCCGGCCTGTCCGGCGGACAGAAGCAGCGCCTGGGCCTGGCCCGCGCGATGTATGACGATCCATCCCTGATCGTGCTGGATGAACCCAATTCGAACCTGGATGAAGTCGGCGAGCAGTCGCTGGTGGCGGCGGTGCTGGAGTTGCGCCGGCGCGGCAAGACCATCGTGCTGATCACGCATCGTCCGAGCGTCCTGAGCGCGACCAACAAGCTGTTGATGATGAAGGATGGCGGCGTGCAGGCTTTCGGCCCGACCCAGCAGGTGCTGGCGGCCATCCAGGAAGCGAACAAGAAGGCTATCGAAGCTGCGCAGGAACGCGCGGCGGCAGCGTCGCCAAGGCGCCGCATACGCACCGAGGAGGCAGCGACTGACGCGGCTCCCGGGCAGACCCCTGACATGAAAGACAGTGCCGCCACGCCAGCGGCCACGCCAGCCGCAGCGCCGGCGACTACTGGAGAATCGAACTGATGAAGCTGGTGAAGAAAGATGCGGCCGAAGTCATCGCACACGACGTGACGCCGCTTGAAGTGCAGACCGATGCCCGTGCATTCAGCCGGATCGGCTGGATCGTCGTGTTGCTGGGATTTGGCGGCTTCCTGTTGTGGGCGCTGTTCGCGCCACTCGACAAAGGTGTGCCCCTGTCCGGCACCGTGGCCACGGAATCGAATCGACAGGCCGTTCAGCACCAGACCGGCGGCACGGTCCAGGAATTGCTGGTACGTGATGGCGATGTGGTCAAGAAGGGTCAGGTGCTGGTGCGCATGAATCCGATCACGGCCCAGTCGGCGTATGAGGTTGCAGAAGCATCCTATCTGTCGGCACTGGCGAACGTTGCGCGCTTGACTGCGGAGCGTGACGGCCTGAAGACGATCAAGTTTCCGGAAGAGCTCGAAAAGCGTCGCGCGGAACCGCGCGTGAGCGAATTGATGACGTTGCAGAACCAGCTGCTGATGTCGCGCCAAAGCTCGTTGCAGAACGAGATGGCTGGTGTCGACGCCAGCATCGAAGGCCTCAAGATGCAAATCTCCGGCCTGCAGGAATCGCGCGACAGCAAGAAGGAGCAGGTCGAATTCCTGAAAGAACAGCTGGGCGGCATGCGTGACCTGGCGAAAGAAGGCTACGTCGCCCGCAACCGCCTGCTCGACCTGGAGCGCACCTATGCTCAGTTGGGCGGCGCAATTTCGGAAGACATCGGCAATATCGGCCGCTCGCAGCGCCAGGTGGTCGAACTGACCATGCGCCGCGCGCAACGGCAGCAGGACTACCAGAAAGAAGTGGGTGCCCAGCTGTCCGATTACCAGCGCGAAGCCGAGAGCCAGGCCGCGCGCCGCGCAGCCCAGCATTTTGAACTGTCGAATGCCGAGGTCCGGTCTCCAGCGGACGGTACCGTGGTTGGCCTGGCGGTGTTCACCAACGGTGGCGTGGTGCCGCCCGGTTTCAAAATGATGGACATCGTTCCTAGCAATGCTCCGCTGATCGTCGACGGCCAGCTGCCTACTAACCTGGTCGACAAGGTGCATTCGGGCCTGCCGGTCGAGCTGATCTTCTCGGCATTCAACACCAACAAGACGCCGCACATCGATGGCGAGCTGTTGTACATCTCGGCCGACCGCAGCGTCGATGAGCGTACCGGCGCGCCGTACTACAAGGTGCACGTGAAAGTGACGCCGGAAGGCGAGAAGAAGATCGTCGGCCACAAGATGGACATCCGTCCCGGCATGCCGGTCGAGCTGTTCGTCAAGACCGGCGAGCGCACCATGATGAGCTACCTGCTCAAGCCGATCATGGACCGTGCCCACTCGGCGCTTAGCGAGGAGTAAGCCATGGCCCTCACGACCAAGCTCCGCTTGCGCGGCCTGGCAGCGGGCGCGCTGCTGGCCGCTGGCCTGTGCATGACCGGTGGCGCCAGTGCGATCACCCTGGAGGAGGCCTACCAGGCCGCGCTCAAGCATGACCCGGTGTTCCGCATGCGTTATTACGAGAACGAGAGCGGCAAGGAAAACGCGATCCTGGGCCGTTCGCAGCTGCTGCCGAGCGTTGTGGCAAGCCATACGATCAACCAGAACCGGGTCGACCGCGAGTACATCAGCAGGGATGTCCTGGGCCGAGAGCAGTTGATTCAGGATTACCCGAAATACCTGAGCCGCTCCTCGGTCGTACAGCTGCGCCAGTCTCTGTTCAATATGGACGCGATCCAGCGCTACCGCCAGGGCAAGGTGCAGAGCGCCCAGGCCAAGGAAGCCTATGAGGCGGGCGCTGACGAAGTCTCGGTGCGCCTGGTCAGTACCTATATGGATGCCTTGTTCGCCGAGGACCAGCTGGCGCTCGCACGTGCCCAGCGCGACATGCACAGAGAGCAGCAGAAGGTGAACCAGTTCCTGTTCGAGCGAGGTGAGGGAACCCGCACCGATATGCTGGAAACCCAGGCCCGGCTCGATGTGGCCGAAGCCGCGCTGGTCGAAGCTCAAGACAATGTGACCGCGGTACGCAATACGCTGGCCGGCGTGATTGGCATGGATCCAGGTACGCTCGACCAGATCGGCGCGAACTTCCGGCCGGTTACGCTGGACGTCACCACGTACGAGGAATGGCAGCAATTAGCGCTGCGCCAGAACAACACTCTGGCGGCGTCGCGGCTGGCGGTGGAAAACTCGCGGCTCGAGATTGGCCGCAACAAGGCGGGCCACCTGCCGCGCGTCGACCTGGTCGCTTCCTACGGCAAGAACCTCAGCGAGACCTTGAGCGTGGCAGGTCAGGACACGCTCAACCGCTCGATCGGCCTTCAGGTGAATATACCGATCTATTCGGGCGGCGCGATCAGCGCACAGACGCGCCAGGCTGCGGCCAGCTATGGCCGCGCCCAGGCCGAACTCGATGCCCGCACCAACGAGATCATGGTCGAGCTGCGCCGCGCCTACGATCTTGTGCAGAGCAGCGGTCGCAAGATCGATGCCCTCGTCAAGGCGGTCGATTCGGGCAAGGAACTCGTCAAGGCGACCGAGCAAAGTATCAAGGGAGGGGTGCGTATCAACCTCGACCTGCTCAACGCCCAGTCGCAGTTGGTGACCACCCAGCGTGACCTGGCCCAGGCACGCTATTCGTATCTCGTAGGCTTGATGCGCCTGCGCGCCGCATCCGGCACCATGGCGCCGGATGCCATCCGCGAGATCGCCGCGTTCTTCCGCTGATCTCCATGCCAGCCGCCTGCCCAAGCAGGTGGCTGCATAGCGCCCCGATCCTCACGTGGGCGCCGTAATTTCACATAACTCGCAGCAATCTTCGTTATCTAGCTCTCAAAAGACGTGATTTCCTTCATGTCGACCGAGCTGTGCGCCGCTAATTACTCATTTTGAGTAATATCAAATCACCAATTAATAGCGGAGGTAAGCATGGCAATCGCCGAACTCGATATCCAAGAACTGTACGTCGCGTATTTCAATCGTCCGGCCGATGTCGCCGGGCTGGAATACTGGAAGGATGCGCTGGACGCCAACCCGGATGCGCTGAATGAACTCTCGCGCTCGTTCTCGACATCGGATGAATACCGCGACACCTATGCCGGCATGGACAACCGTGCGGTGGTGAGCGAGGTTTACATGAACCTGTTCGGTCGCGAGGCCGAGTCCGCAGGCGTGGACTACTGGGCCAATCTACTCGATAACAAGATGATCACCATCGACAACGTGGTGACCCAGATCGCCGACGGCGCCGAGGGGCAGGATGAGATCGCCTTCAAGGGCAAGATCGCCGCCGCGACCCTGTTCACGGATCGCCTGGATGAGCCACATGAGCAGGCCGCCTATGCCGGCCCTGGCAACGATATCGCGGCCGAATTCCTCGCCACGATCAAGGACCTGTCGTCGGCCGCCGACGCACTCGACACCGAAGTGGTCGACGCATGGATCGACCGCATCGTGGACGCGCATACTGCCGGTGAAACCGCGCTGGTGGGCGTGCAGACCGGCGTCGAACTGCCGGTAGCCTGAAGAATGCGCGGCGTCGACGCCGCGCAAGAAATGAATCCGGCGCCGCAGCGCGCCGGTATGAACGGCGTCAGGCCGCCGCTTGGTCAGGCGCAGTCACATCGGACGCACCCTGCACCGGCTTGCCCGCGCAATGCGGGCACGACACGCCCACTACATACTCGGGCGAGAGCTGCTGGCGTGGCGTTACCACGGCGCGGCAGGCGAAGCACTGCGCGGTCTCGGTCGGTTCCAGTTTCGGGTTGAGCGCGGTGCGGTAGTCGAACACGAAGCAATCGCCCGTGTAGTGGTCGCCGCCCACTTCCTCGAAATACTTCAGGATGCCGCCTTCCAGCTGGAATACGCGGTCGTAGCCGATTTCCTTCATGTGGATCGCCGCTTTTTCGCAGCGGATGCCGCCGGTGCAGAAAGTCACCACGGTCTTGCCGGCCAGCTCGTCCTTGTGCTCGGCCGCGACGGCCGGGAACTCGGTGAACTTCTCGATGCGGTAGTCGAGCGTGTTGTTGAAGGTGCCCACGTCCACCTCGAAGGCATTGCGGGTTTCCATCATGACGACTTCGACGCCGTCGTCGTCATGACCCTGGTCGAGCCAACGCTTGAGGGTAGGGGCATCGACCACCGGCGCGCGGCCCAGTTCCGGCTTGATCAGCGGCATGCGCATGGTGATGATTTCTTTCTTGATCTTCACCAGCATGCGCTTGTGCGACTGTTCGGCCGACAGGCTTTCTTTCCATTCCAGGTCGGCCAGGCGGGCATCGCTGCGCACCCAGGTCAGATACTGGTCGATATGTTCGCGCGTACCAGACAGGAACATATTGATGCCTTCCGGCGTCAGCAGCACGGTCCCCTTCAATCCCAGCGCGTTGCACAGGTCCTGGTATTGCGGGCGCAATTCTTCCAGGTTGTCGAGCGTGATGAATTTATAGGCGGCGATGTTGACGTACTGAGTTTCGGAGGACATGGTCGTAGGCCTTGCAAAGGCGGTTGAAAAGACAGGGCGATATTATAAGTCAGCATGCAGCGTCTACCGCATGGCGCTGGTATTTTCACGACAGTGCACCCATCCGTGGCCGGCCACAAATACACCGGCCATTTCACAACAGTAACGCTACAATGCTTGCCTTTGATAACGAGGCACAGCATGCAGTCGCTGAACATCGGGTACAACCCACGAATCGACCAGTTGCGCTGGCTCGCGGCCACGCTCGTGTTCCTGTTTCACTTCCACCTGGAATATCGCGGCCTTGGCGGCACCGGCTTGAGCTCGCCGTGGGCGGCGCTGATCATCGAAGGCCATACCGGCGTGGGCCTGTTCTTCACCCTGTCGGGCTTCCTGTTCATGCTGATCGCGCTGCACCAGCGCCAGATCGTGTATGCCGACTTCTTGCGCAACCGCCTCTTGCGCATCATGCCGCTGTACCTGGTGATCTTCCTGGTCGCCACCTCGATCGGGCGCGACAAGTTCCAGCCGGCCGACCTGCTGTACCTGTTCGCCACCAACCTCGGCCTGGCGCCGACGTCCGGCACGCCGATCACCGGCGCGGCCTGGACCATCTCGCTCGAATTCCTGTTCTATATGGTGTTCCCGTTCCTGGCGCGCTTTGCCATGGAAAGCGGCATCCGCTACCTGATGGGCTGGCTGGTGCTGCTGCTGTTCTTCAAGGCGGCCGCGTTCACCGTCAACACCAACAGCACGCTGATGTATTTCAGTACCTTCGTCGGCCGCTTCGACCAGTTCATCGTCGGCATGATCGCCGCCATGGTGTATGCGCGCCACGGCGCGCTCCTGCAGCGCGTCGCGCCCTTGCTGGTGCCGGCGTCGATCGCGCTGGTGATGTGGGATACGGCGTTGATGCACCGGCTGGCAAGTTTCGGCAGCGTGCCGCATTCGCCGTTCTGGATCGGCTGGTCGCTGCTCGAAAGCGCGGGCTGGGCCCTCTTGATCCTCGGCTGGACCGCCTTCAGGCCACGCCTGCCCGGCGTGGTGGAGCGCGTGCTGACGCATGGCGGCAAGATCAGCTTCTCGTTCTATCTGCTGCACATGGCGCTGCTGCATCTGCTGGCCACCCAGGTCGGGACGGTACGGCCGTTTGCCATTGGTTGGCTCGACGCCCTGTTCATGATTGTCGTCACTTACGCGGCGACCTGGGCGCTGGCAACGCTCAGCTACCACATCGTCGAAGAGCCATTCTTGCGCATGCGCCGCCGATATGGCGCGGCAGCGGCCAAGGCGTCGGCCACGGTGGCAGGATGATATTGCGGAAAAAGTGATACTTATTTCATTTTAGCTAAGACACAATTACGTAATTACATAGTATTTTAATATCTTTATGTAGGAAAAACCCTACAGAACCGCAAAAAGCAAAAAATATTTCCAGTTCGCAATTACATTTGGATACATACTGATTATGCATGGCAAATACCCGTACATAATTAATTGATATCGACTATGAGCGAACTGATTTCCCACGAATCCACGGTTAATTCCTTCTACCTCGCCTTCTACGGCCGTCCGGCCGATCCTGCCGGCCTGAAGTTCTGGGCCGAGCAGCTGGCCAATAACGGTGGCGACCATCGCGCCATCATCGACGCCTTTGCCACCTCGCGCGAAGCGCAGGTGCGCTTCGGTGACGACACGCCGGCCGCGCGCATCGCCGAGATCTACCAGCAACTGTTCAACCGCACGCCCGAACAGAGCGGCGTGGATTACTGGGCAGAAGTCGTCGCGCAGGGCAATGCCTCGCTGGCCGACGTCGCCATCGAGATCCTGAAAGGCGCCCAGGGCACCGACCAGGGCCTGCTCGACCTGCGCCAGCAGGCGTTCGATGCGTTTACCGCCGAAGTGGAAACGTCCGGCAGCGACTACGCCGGTTACTCCTCCATCGAAGCCGCGCGCGTGCTGGTGCGCGCCGTGACCCCGGGCGCGTCGCAAGCGGACATCGCACAAGTCGTGAAAGCGACCGTGGCCTTCGCCGATATCGCCTCGAACAATCCCGCCGTGATCGATGCGATCGCCACCGGCAGCAGCCTGCTGGCGCTGTTCGACACCGCGCGCGGCCTGCTTGACCCGGTGGTCCTGGTCCAGGCCCTGGCCGATGTGGCGCAAGCCGCCGCCGGCAGCCCGGCCACGCTGGAATCGCTCCTGCGCGGCGGCGGCATGGCGCAAGTGCTGAAGGTGATGCCGGCCAATGCCACCCTGCAGGATGTCGTCAACGCGCTGGCGCAGGGCGGCCTGCCGGCCGCGATCGAGGTCGTGTATCCGAGCGCTCCGGCAACCCCGGCGCCATCCGCGCCGGTATCGTCGCTCAAGTTCGACAGTGTGGAATCCGGCGCCGGCGACCGCGATCTCAAGGACCACGTCACCAAGGTCGAACAGGCCGACGTCAAGTTCACCTACGACGGCGCCGTCAAGGCCGGCCAGAGCTTCCAGTACACCATCGATGGCGGCAAGCACTGGATCAGCGCAGGCATCGATACCTCCACCCGCGGCGTCGTCGTGCTCAAGGACGTCGACCTGACCATCGGCGCGCAAGACGTGCCGCCGCCACCGCCGCCGCGCATCGGCATCATGGAAGCGGGCCCGGTCGAGGACGTCCTGACCACGGTGCAACTGCGCCTGGTGGACGCGAACAAGCAGGAAATCCTGTCGGCCACCGAGACGCTCGTGCTCGACCGCTTCGCCGAGATGCTGGACGTTGCGCTCGTGAATGCGACCGCCAGCCATTTCGCTGGCTTTAGCACTGGTAGCACCAATGTTGCCGGCTTCGAGATCGATGGCCTGGAACAGGGTGCGATCGTCCAGTACCTGTACATGGCGCCCGGCGCCAATATGGCGACCTGGCAGAACAGCATGCCTGAGCTGGAAGATGGCATTCACACGGTCCAGGTCCGCCAGCTCGATGCCGCCGGCAACGCCAGCGAAGCGAAGGAAATGCGCTTCAATCTCAACCGCGAAACGCCGGATGCGTTGACGATCCGCCTGGCCAACGATACCGGCATCGACGACAAGGATGGCGTCACCAACGACGGCACCGTGATCATCGAAGGACTGGGCGCCGCGTGGGTGACCGGCTGGCAGTATTCTGTCGACGACGGCAAGAACTGGAAGTTCGGCGGCGTCAGCAAGGACGGCGTGGTGCCCCAGCTCGAGTTGGGCTCGCTGGACATCGCCACCGGCGCACTCCTGGTGCGTCAGATCAATTACGCCGGTAATGCCAGCGCAGCGTCGAACAAGCTCGAATTCACGTTCGACGACACCAATCCGACCGAAATCCTGAGCTTCAAGCGTATCGAGGGCGAACTCGATGGCGTGCTCAAGACCGATCAGGAAAAGGTCGACCTGACCTTCGGCGTCGCCCACAAGGACGATGGCATCGTCCAGTGGCGCGTCAAGGGCAGCGCGGATTGGGTCACCGTCAACGCCTATAACGATAATGGCACCTTCACGCTCGAGAACATCGACCTGGCGGCGACCGACCCGACCATCGAGCTGCAGGTGATCGACGCGGCAGGCAATGTCGGGTTCACCGACAGCGTGACCATCGACGGACCGGCCGGCGTCACCGTGAAAGCGACCGTCGCCGGCCTGGAAATCACGAGCTCGGTCGCAGGCACGATCACCCTGAGCGGCGACCCGCTGCTGTCGAACGCGCCGGGCGGCGGCGCGATCGTGGGCACGGTCCTGGTCGGCGCCCAGGGCGGCTATCGCAGCGGTACGATCAAGATCACGCCGGAGCAGGGCGAGCCGCTGATCGACGACAGCACCTTCATCTTCCAGCTTGGCCGCGACACGAATGACAACCTGGGAGGCACGCATATGTGGGGCTTTGCCGGCGACGACAAGCTGAATGGATCCACCGGCGACGATTTCATCAGCGGCGGCGACGGCAACGATATCATCATCTCGCGCGGCGGCAGCGACTTCATCTCGGGCGGCGCCGGCGCGGACACGATCGCCCTGGTCGTGGACGGCAAGGGCAGCACCCTCCACTACGGCCAGAACGAGACCAGGACCGGCCTGTTCATCAATGGCAACGGTGTCGAAGACATGGACCGGATCACGGGCGCCGAGGCGGGCGACGTGATCGAGGTCGGCAATATTTTCAAGTACGGCCCTGGCACCGTCAGCAACAGCTATCTGACGAGCGACGATTCCGGTTACCTCGCGGTCATCCGCGGCGCGCTGGTGGGCGGGACTTTCACGGCCAACGCCAGCGGCACGTCATACATGGTCCAGTGGACCGACGATGTAGGCATCAACAGCGTGATGTTCAACAACTACAACGGCGCCGCGCTGGGCCTCGAGGTCGACCGCGAAAAGGGCACGCTGACCCTGGTCGACGAGCGCATGGTGTCGGTGTACCAGGACATCAGCTATCACTTCACGAAGACCGCCAGTTCCTTCTTCCTGCAAGGCACGCCGGATGACGTGCAGGCGGCGCAGACCAGCAATGGCCTGCTTGCCGATGGATCGTTCTCGCTGTACGACTACCGTACCGGCAGCACGGCTGCGACGAACCCGAGCTACACCAGCGGCGCGCATTTCGGCGTCGGCTTGGATGGCCACATGAATTTCGGAGAAGCGCTGCAGGCAGGCGTCTACCTCGCGCTGTGGGATGGCGATACCTTCGCCACGGCCAGCGGCAGCTTCAACTCGGGCGGCGTCGCCTTCGCCGGCGGCGTTGCAGGCAACGTCGTGCAGCAGGGCTTCGGCCTCGACGCGTTCGGCCAGCAGTCCCACGTGACGCTGAACGGCGGCCTGGTCAACCATGGCGCGCGCACTGACAGCCTGCTGTATCGCAGCACCGCAGACACGTCGACCACGGTCACCACCGGCACCAGGCAGGACGTGATCGATGCATCGGCAGGTGCGGTAACGATCCGCTACGACAAGCTCGACAGCGCCGCGCAAGACCTGGTCTTCGGCTTCGGCGCCGACGACAAGATCGTGTTCGAAAGCTTCCTGTATCCGGGCCTCGAGACCTTCATCTCTTCGGGCGCGCTCGTATCGGACGAGCTCGACGTTGCCAGTTCGGCCACCCTGGCGACGCTCAACCTGCAGTACCAGGGCCGCCTCATCAGCGAGGACGCCGGCCTGCTGTTCCTGGCGCAGGATGGCCATACGGGCAACGGCATGCTGATGCACTACGTCAACCGTGACAGCAACGAAACGGTCGATCCGGGCGAGGTGACGCTGATCGCCACCTTCGTCGGTGGCGTGCCGGACTACTCGCAAATCGAGCGGGTTCCATCCGGAGCGGTCTGACCCGCTTCTCTCGGTTCCCGTCATCGGCCACCACGCCGCAGCATGTCGCTGCGCAGTGGCCGGTGACGGGACGTGCCCGCCACATCCCAATCAACTCACCAACGACGTACCGACCATGAACGAACTCGACACCTATCAATCTACCGTCAATTCTTTCTACCTCGCCTTCTATGGCCGTCCGGCCGACCCTGCCGGCCTGAAGTTCTGGACCGAGCAGCTGGCGAATAACGATGGCGACCATCGCGCCATCATCGACGCCTTCGCCACCTCGCGCGAAGCGCAGGTGCGCTTCGGCGACGACACGCCGGCCGAACGCATCGCCGAGATCTACCAGCAGCTGTTCAACCGCGCGCCCGAGCAGAGCGGCGTGGACTACTGGGCCGACGTGGTCGCCCAGGGCAAGGCATCGCTGGCCGATGTCGCCATCGAGATCCTGAGCGGCGCCCAAGGCACCGACAAGGGCCTGCTCGACCTGCGCCAGCAGGCGGTGGACGCGTTCACCGTCCAGGTGGAAGAATCCGGCAGCGACTACGCCGGTTATTCCTCGATCGAAGCTGCCCGCGTGCTGGTGCGCGCCGTGACGCCCGGCGCGTCGCAGGAAGACATTGCGCAACTGGTGAAGGCCACCGTGGCCTTCGCCGACATCGCAGCCAATAATCCGGCCGTGATCGACGCGATCGCCACCGGCAGCAGCCTGCTTGCGCTGTTCGACACCGCGCGCGGCACGGCCGATCCGGTGGTCCTGGCCCAGGCGCTGGCCGACGTGGCGAAAGCCGCCGCCGGCAGCCCGGCCACGCTGGAGTCGCTGCTGCGCGGCGGCGGCATGGCGCAAGTACTGAAAGTGATGCCGGCCGACGCCACCCTGCAGGACGTGGTCGTGGCGCTGGCGCAGGGCGGCCTGCCGGCCGCGATCGAGGTCGTGTATCCGTCGGCTCCGTCGACTCCGGCGCCGAGCGGCGTCACGCTCAAGTTCCTGAGCGTCGACCAGGGCCCCGACGACAGCGTGAACGATGCCGTCACCAACCAGCAGGTGGTCGACGTCAAGTTCGGCTATACCGGCGAGCTGCGTCCGGGCCAGGGTTTCCAGTACAGCACCGATGGCCAGAACTGGACCGACATCGCGGCGGTCGACCGGGTCATCACCATCAAGCACCTCGACCTGCTGGACCTGGGCAAGGAAGAGGGCGGCCTCGAATACCGCATGGGCATCATGGAAGTGATCGGCGACCTGGTGACGACCGTGCAGGTGCGCGTGATCGACGCCAACAAGAACCCGGTCAAGACGCTGGCGCAAAAAATCACCTATGACACCACCGGGCCGTCCGGTGACCTGAGCTTCGTGCGCATCGAAGGCAAGGCCGATGGCGCGCTGGTGACTGATCAGGACAGCGCCAGCGTCACCTTCACGATCGACGAGCGCGACGGCGGCATCGTCCAGTGGCGCCTCAAGGGCGACGATGGCTGGACCAACGTCGACAAGATTGGCGGCAACGGCCACTTCACCCTGGAAGGCATCGACCTGCGCGAAGCCGACCCGACGGTCGAAGTGCGTGTGATCGACGCCGCCGGCAACGTCGGCGACACCATCAGCCGCACCATCGACGGTCCGTTCGCGGCCAACCTGACGGCGACGCCCACGGTCAATGGCCTGACCATCACCAGCCCGATCGCCGGCTCGCTGGCGCTGGGTCCGTCCCCGCTGTTTTCGACCGACAAGGATGGCGGCGCGATCAAGGGCACCGTCACGGTCGGCCAGCAGCAGTTCGAGTCCGCCGGCACCCTGAGCGTGATGCCGATCGGCGGCGGCACGCCCCTGGCCGACCCGAGCGGCCGCGTCTACCACTTCGGCACCGCAAAGGGCGAGCTGCTGTCGGGCATCACCCACCAGTGGGGCTTCGGCGGCAATGACACGCTGCGGGGCACCAAGGGCGACGATTTCCTCAGCGGCGGCGATGGCGACGACGAGATCTTGAGCTATGGCGGCAGCGACGTCATTTCGGGCGGCGCCGGCGGCGATACCATCACGCTGGTCAAGGATGGCGTGTCCAGCACCCTGTTGTACGAAGCCGGCGATACGCTCACGGGCGAATTCCTCAACGGAGGCTCGATCGCCGGCATGGACCAGATCAGCGGCGCCGAAGCGGGCGACGTGCTCTCCATCCTCGGTTTCGACGGCAGCGCCGTGCAATCCGTCGGCAAGGGTTATCTGACGACCACCGCCGACGGCCAGGCGGCTGTCGTGCGCGGCAGCGTGACCTCGAGCGGCGGCTTCGAGACCGACCTCAAGGGCACCGCCTACCTGCTGCAGTGGACCCAGGATGCCACCATCAACAGCCTCCTGTTCACTGACTACGCCAGCAACGGCGGCCCGAGCCTGACGTTCAAAGGCAGCGCCATCACGCTGGCGAAGATGCCGGTGGCGTCGAACGTCTATAACGTCCAGTTCGGCTTCGAGGCCGGCGTCGACACCACCTTCACCCTGGTCTCCATGCCGGACCAGGCCAAGCCGGTCGCTACCACCGTTAATGGCCTGCTCGCGGATGGCGAGTTCATCTTGACCGACGTGCGCAGCGGCCAGCAGGCGACCGAGTACACGGACGGCCCAGGCTTCGGCGTCAAGGACGGCGGCGTAGTCCAGCTCGACGGCACCCTCGCGGCCGGCATCTACCGCATGGCGTGGGATGGCGAGACCTTCGCGACCGCGGGCGGCACCCTGGCGGCCAACCAGGTCACGTTCGCGGGCGGTGTGAGCGGCAAGGTCGTCGTGCCGGGCTTTACCATCTTCAGCGAGCTCAAGCTCAAGGACGGCATCAGCGGTAACGACAACAGCCCCTTCAACTTCCTGTACCGCAGTACGGCCGGCACCAGCGCCGAACTCGTTACCGGTTACAACGCCGACGTGGTGATCGCAGACGAAGGCGCGGTGAACGTCGTGTACAACGACGTCAATATCAGCGCACAAGACCTGATCCTCGGCTTCGGCGTCGACGACAGGATCACGCTGGGCGGCGATGCGCAATTGGGCCTCGAGAAACACGCCAATGGCAAGCTCGAATGGGCCGCCGAAGGCGACGTGGTGGAAATCCTGGAGATGACCGAGGCCGCATCGATCGCGCTTGACGCGACCTTTGTCGTCGACCACCTGGCCCAGGAGGGCTCGCTGACCCTGGAAGCGCTGAACGGGCGCCTGAACCTGGAGACGATGAAGGCGGGCGACAGCCTGCTGATCCTGGCCAAGGACGCGTCCAGCGACGCTGCGATCCTCCTGTACTACACGGAGCAGGATGGCAACGGCGAGATCAATGCCGACGAAGCGACCCTGCTGGCGGCCTTCGTCGATGGCGTGCCGACCATGGAGCAGATCACCCTGGTCGGGCTGCCGGATTGAACTGAACGTTGAACGTCGTGGGCGTCATGAGGCGCCCACGCGGAGCCCCGTTTGCATCATGCAACGGGGCTTTTTTTTGGGGATATCAAGTCGCAAATATGAAATTTTTCTCATGATTTTTGATGCTGAGTTATGCCATAGACATGTTGCAGCATTAAAATTGTCGAATTTATGTCGGCAAAAGACGACAAGGCGGTAAAAACTGAAAATTTGTGTATGCCTGTAATCACACGTGTGGAGATAATTGACGCATGGCAACTCTCGCCATGCCTACCCAATCTTTATCTCACATGAGCACACTGAGCAACTTCGACTCGACCGTCAATTCCTTCTACCTGGCCTTCTACGGCCGGCCTGCCGATCCGGCTGGCCTGAAATTCTGGTCGCAGCACCTCGCCGCCAGCAACGGCGACCTGGGCGCCATCACCCAGGCATTCGCCACCTCCGAAGAAGCGCAGGTGCGTTTCGGCGCCGATTCGCTGGGCGACCGCATCGGCGAGATCTACCAGCAGCTGTTCAACCGCACGATCGATGCCGATGGACTGGCCTACTGGACCGACGTGGTCGAGCAGGGCGGCGCCTCGCTGGCCGACGTCTCGATCGCCATCCTGGGCGGCGCCCGCGGCAGCGACCTGACCCTGTCGGCACTGCGCCAGAAGGCGGTCGACGACTTCACCGCGCAAGTCGAGGCATCGGGCAGCGAATACAGCGGCTATGCGTCGATCGAAGCGGCCCGCATCCTGGTGCGCGCCGTCACCGCGAATGCCACCGATGCCGACGTGGCGCAACTGGTGAAATCGGCGGTCTCGTTCGCCGATACCGCCAGCAAGACGCCGGCCGTGGTCGAAGCGATCGCCGTCAACACGACGCTGCTGGCGCTGTTCGACACCACGCGCGGCAAGGGCGATCCGGTCGCGCTGGCGCAGGCGCTGGCCGACACCGCCAAGGCCGCTGCCGGCGACCCGGTCACGCTCGAATCGCTGCTGCGCGGCGGCGGCATGGACAAGGTGCTCAAGGTGATGCCGGCCGCGGCCACCCTGAAGGACGTCGTCAAGGCGCTGGCCGAAGGAGGCCTGCCTGCGGCCGTCGAAGTGGTGTATCCGACCGCGCCGGGCGGCACCCCGACCCCGACGCCTGCGGCCATGAAGCTGTCGTTCGACAAAGTGGCCCAGAGCCTGGACGACCATGTGCTCGACAAGACCACCAATCTCGCCCACGCCGACGTCACGTTCAAGTACACCGGTCCCGACCTGGTGAAAGGCCAGCACTTCGAGTACACCATCGATGGCGGCAAGAGCTGGCTCATCGACGGCCTGAAAGAAGATACCGTCGCCAACACCGTCACCATCCAGGAACTGTACCTGGGCGGCGTGCGCGATGCCGACCGCGTCGGCACCGTGTCGGTCCTGGACTTCGACGCCCCGGCCAACGTCACGACCTCGATCCAGCTGCGCGCACGTGAAGGCAGCCGCGACATCGCCTCGGCCACGACCGAGATCGTCTACGACCGCGCCGCACCGGAGGCGTCGCTGACCTTCCTCGGCATCGACGGCAAGGCGGGCAACACCACCACCGAAAAGATGGTCGACGTCGACTTCACGCTGGCGGGCGAACTCGGCGCCGGCGACTTCATCGAGTACCGCATGCTGGGCAGCGACACCTGGACCACGCTCGACGGCAAGTACGTCAAGGACGGCATCGTGACCATCCCGGGCGTCGACCTGAGCACGGCCGACCAGACCGTCCAGGTGCGCGTGACCGATAACGCGGGCAATGCCACCGAGACCGTCGCCCAGCTCATCGATGGCCAGGACGCCGTCCCGCAGCCACCGACCTTCATGATCCTGCCAACCAGCAAGGGTCTGTACGTTGACAGCACTGTGCAAGGCACGTTCCAGCTGGTCGATGACAAGACCGTCACGCCCCTGAAGTTGAGCGAGGTCGAGTACGCTCCAGGCATGAAGATCCCTGTCATCGGCGCGCAGGAAGATCAGGTCAAGGGGACCTTCCAGTTCACCCCGAGCGGTGGAACGCCGATGACCCATCCCCAGACCGGCGACTACGTCTTCAACTTCGGCAGCAACGATGACGACATCATGTCCGGCGCGATCGTCTGGGGCTTCGACGGCGACGACATCATTACTGGCATCGGTAGCCAGACCAATCTGTTCGGCGGCGACGGCAACGACACGATCACGGGCGGCGCCGGTCGCGACCTGATCATCGGCGGCAAGGGCGGCGACCTGATCGATCTCGGCAAGGACGAGGTTTCAGACACCGTGCAGTACGAACTGGACGATGTTGACGAGCTGCCCTTCGTCAACAACACCAGCACCGCCGCCATCGACAAGATCAGCAATTTTGGCGTGGGCGATGAGCTGCGTATCGGTATCATGTTCGGCCAGACGCCGGTACGCAAGACCGATTACCTGAGCGCCGGCGGCAATCCCGACGAGTACGCCATCGTGCGCGGTTCGGACGACGGCGGTGTCTTCATCAAGGGCTCTGAGGAGAGCGACGACGACTACATGGTCCAGTGGAGCAATGGCGGCAAGGTGACCAGCACCATCCTGCACAATTTCGGCACCACGGCGCCGAACCTGTTTGCCTATTCGGGCGGTTCGTCCCTCATGCTCAAGCCGGTCATCAATTACGAGTTCGACGATCTCTATCTCAATCTGGCATCGGGCACCAGCCTGGCTGACATCCGCATCAAGAACGGCTACATCACGAATATCGCCAACCTGGATACGTTCAAGCTGGAGGACTTCAGCACCGGCGCGGCCAAGGCATTGCCGGGCTACGATGCCCTGCCTGGCACGGAAACGGTCCAGCAAGGCAGCACCCTGGTCTTCAAGACGGCGTTGTCGGCCGGCGTGTTCAAGATGAGCTGGGCGAACGACACCTTCCAGACCATCGATGGCTTCGTGAATGCGGGCGAGGTGTATTTCGCGGGCGGCGCGGGTGACACCGCAGGCAATGCGGATGCTACCTTCTCGCATCGCGGGTTTGTGCTGGACAAGGCGCCAGAGATCGTCAACAGCGACGTGGCGGGCGACGATTCCCCCGGCAACGATGGCTTCATCACCAATGCCATGGGTCCGGTACGTATCGACACCGGCGCAGGCAATGACGTCATCGTCGACCAGGGCAGCGACGTGACCGTTGTCTACGACCGCATCGACGACAGCGCGCAAGACCTGATCTTCGGTTTCGACAAGGCCGACACGGTACTGCTCGACGGCGAAATCGCCGCCGCGCTGCGCAAGGATGGCAACGACGACATCGCCTGGGCCTATGACGGCGACGACATCCTGGAGACGACCGAAGGCGCGACCGTGACCATCAAAGGCTACGTCAACATCGGCACTCCTTACGGCGGCTGGGGACAGTTCAGCGGCGATCTGCTGGGCGAGCTCAATCTCAAGCTCAATGTCGACAACATCGCGCAGGGTGAGCATCTGCTGATCCTCGCCAACGGCGACCGCGGCGACAGTAACGTCCTGTTCCTTTATCAGAATACGGACGACAACGGCAGTATCGATGCAGCAGAACTGACGACGATCGCCATGTTCGCCGATGGCGCGATCTCGACCGGCAACATCGAGCTCGTCGGCACCCAGATCCTGGGCGGCATCGAAGCTTGATTCACGCCTTCGGTTGATGTGAAAGCCCTGCCGGGATGACCGGCAGGGCTTTTTTCATGGCGTTGTCACGTGCTTTCACTTTGACCGAGTTCGCTACGCCGCATGCATATTATTATGGTGTTAACAAGTAGAAAAGCGGTCAATACATAAAATTATGCTATTTTTCTGTAGGTAAAATCCTACATAAACGCTAAAAACAAAAAATATTTCCAGTTCGCAATTACATTTCGATACATACTCATTATGCATGGCAAATGCCATACATAATTAATTGATATCGACCATGAGCCAACTGACATCCCACGAATCCACGGTTAATTCCTTCTACCTTGCCTTCTATGGCCGTCCGGCCGACCCTGCCGGCCTGAAGTTCTGGGCCGAGCAGCTGGCCAACAACGATGGCGATCATCGGGCCATCATCGACGCCTTCGCCACCTCGCGCGAAGCGCAGGTGCGCTTCGGCGACGACACGCCTGCCGAACGCATCGCCGAGATCTACCAACAGCTGTTCAACCGCGCGCCCGAACAGAGCGGCGTGGATTACTGGGCGGAAGTCGTCGCACAAGGCAATGCCTCGCTGGCCGACGTCGCCATCGAGATCCTGAAAGGCGCGCAGGGCACCGACAAGGGCCTGCTCGACCTGCGCCAGCAGGCGGTGGATGCGTTCACCGTCGAAGTGGAAACGTCGGGCAGCGACTATGCCGGTTACTCCTCCATCGAAGCGGCGCGCGTACTGGTGCGCGCCGTGACGCCCGGTGCATCGCAGGAAGATATCGCGCAGCTGGTGAAAGCAACCGTGGCCTTCGCCGACATCGCCTCGAACAAGCCGGCCGTGATCGACGCGATCGCCACCGGCAGCAGCCTGCTGGCGCTGTTCGACACCCCGCGTGGCCTGCTTGACCCGGTGGTCCTGGTCCAGGCCCTGGCCGACGTGGCGCAGGCCGCCGCCGGCAACCCGGTCACGCTGGAGTCGCTGCTGCGCGGCGGCGGCATGGCCCAGGTGCTCAAAGTGATGCCGGCCAACGCCACCCTGCAGGATGTCGTCGACGCGCTGGCCACCGGCGGCCTGCCGGCCGCGATCGAAGTCGTGTATCCGAGCGCGCCGGCGACCCCGTCGCCATCGGCGCCCGTGTCGTCGCTCAAGTTCGACAGCGTGGAATCCGGCGCCGGCGACCGCGACCTCAAGGACCACGTCACCAAGGTCGAGCAGGCCGACGTCAAGTTCACCTACGATGGCGCCATCAAGGCCGGCCAGAGTTTCCAGTACACCATCGATGGCGGCAAGAACTGGATCAGCGCAGGCATCGATACCTCCACCCGCGGTGTCGTCGTGCTCAAGGACGTCGACCTGACCATCGGCGCGCAAGACCTGCCGCCGCCACCGCCGCCGCGCATGGGCACCATGGAGGCCGGGCCGGTCGAGGATGTCCTGACCACGGTGGAGCTGCGCCTGGTGGACGCGAACAAGGTGGAAATCCTGTCGGCCACCGAGACGCTCGTGCTCGACCGATTTGCCGAGATGCTGGACGTCGAGCTCGTGAACGCGGCGGCCGAATACTTCCCCGGCCTGAGTGATGGTCTGACCAATGTCCCCGAGTTCGTGGTCGATGGCCTGGAGAAGGGCGCGATCGTCCAGTACCTGTACCAGTCGCCTGGCGCCAATATGGCGACCTGGGTCGACACCATGCCGACGCTGCAGGATGGCAAGCACACGATCTCAGTGCGCCAGCGCGATGCGGCCGGCAATACCAGCGCCGAGGACGAGATCACGTTCACCCTGGACACCAAGGCGCCGGTGCACACGCCTGGCCTCAAGTTCGCCACCGATAACGGCGGCCTGAGCGACCGGATCGTCACCATCTCCAACCTCGATACCGACGAACCCACCGGCTGGCAGTACTCGACCGATAACGGCGAAAGCTGGAAGTTTGGCGGCGTCAACACGGCAGACCATGTCCAGTTCGACCTGACCACCATCGACCAGGCCAGCGGCACCTTGCTGGTGCGCCAGCTGGATGCCGCCGGCAACGAAGGTGCCGCATCAGTCGGCCTGCAATATTCCTACGATAATGTCCCACCTACCGAGACGCTCACGTTCGTGCGCATCGAAGGTGGTCTCGAGGGCATCTCCAAAACGGGCGATACCAGCGCCGACGTGGTGTTCAGCGTGGCCGGCAAGAACGACGGCATCGTCCAGTGGCGCCTGAAAGGCGAGCAGGACTGGAACGATGTGACGAGCTACAACGGCGCCACCTTCACCATCGCCGGCGTGGATCTGTCGCAGGCCGACCAGACCATCGAGCTGCAAGTGGTGGACCCCGCCGGCAATGTCGGCGACACGCTCGATATCCTGATCGATGGCCCGGTGGCGCCCTTCAAGCTGCGCGCCACGCCGGAAGGCCTGCGCGTGGACAGCACGGTGGCGGGCGTCATCAAGCTCGGCGCGACGATCGTGACCTCCGACCATGCCAGCCAGGGCGCGATCGATGGCCGGGTCGTGGTGGGCGAACAGCCTGCGCGCGCGTCCGGCACCCTGTCGATCACGCCGGTCGACGGCGCCGCGATCGCGGACGAGAGCGGCACATCCTATTGGCTCGGCAGCGACGCCTACGACACCCTGAAGGGCGCCAACCTGTGGGGCTTCGCAGGCAACGACACACTGATCGGCACGGCAGGCAACGACTACCTGAGCGGTGGCGACGGCAACGATGAGATCATGTCCATGGGCGGCGCCGACACCATTTCCGGCGGCAAGGAGGCCGACACGATCATCCTGCGCAAGGACGGCGTCGCCAGCACCCTGGTGTACCAGGCCGGCGACACCGCGACCGGCCAGTTCGCCAACGGCGGCTACATGAACGGCATGGACCGGATCCAGGATGCGGAGCTGGGGGACATGCTCAAGGTGGGCGCGATCTTCGGCTACGTGGACGAGATCAAGAGCACGTTCCTGACCAGCGTCGATGCCGACCAGGTGGCAGTCGTGCGTGGCAATGCGGACAGCCGCTTCACCGCCGATCCGAGCGGCACCTCGTACATGGTGCAATGGACTGATGGCGTCAACATCAACAGCATCATCGTGGCGGGATTCGGCGCCACCGGCTTCAGCCTCGAGGTCGACAGCGACCGCGGTATCCTGACCATGGTCGCGCCACCCGCGGTCATCTCGACCTTCGCGGGCATCAGTTACGACTTCTCGGCCAATGCTGCGTCCTTCCTGCTCGAAGGCACGCCAGACGACGTCGTGCAGACCGACGAGACGAATGGGATGCTGCCGAACCAGGATTTCAAGCTGTACACGCTCGATTCCGGCTTCCTGGCGCCGGCTGCTCCGGGCTATGACGCCGCGCCAGGCTTCGGGGTGGACGGCACTGGCCGGATGCACTTTGCCGACGCGCTGGCGGCGAATGTCTACATGATGTCCTGGGGTACCGATACCTTCGCCACCGCGAGCGGCAGCTTCGATTCGGCCGGCATCCTGTTCGCGGGCGGCGTCGACGGCCACATGGTCCAGCAGGGCATCGGTCTGCAGTCCGACGGCCTGCAGACCTGGGTCAAGCTCGACGGCGGCGTGCGCGACCGCGGCACTGAATCCAAGAGCCTGCTGTACGTCAGCGAAGCGGGAACGACGACCACGGTGACCACCGGGGTACACCAGGACGTGGTCGATGCCACCGCCGGCGCGGTGACCATCGTCTATAACAAGCTCGACAGTGCTGCGCAGGACATGATCGTCGGCTTCGGCGCCGACGACAAGATCGAGATACGTCTTCCGTTGTTCCCAGGTAAGGGCTTGATCAACACCAATGGCCCTCTGGTCAGCGACGAGATCGGCATTGAGGGATCCGCTACCCTGGCGACCCTGAAGCCCCAACTCGACGGCCGCGCCATCTCGTCCACCGCTGGCACGGTATTCCTGGTGGAGGACAGATTGAACGATGCAGGCATGCTGATCCACTACGTCAACAGCGATAACGACGAAGTGGCCGAGGCCGGCGAAGTGACCCTGATCGCCACCTTCACCGGCGGATTGCCGGACATGGACCAGATCATCCTGGTCGGTATGCCTTGACCACGGTAAGGTAGCCACCCCCGCCGCAACATGCTGCGGGGTTGGCCGGCGGGCGCGGTGCCGGTTACCATGCAACGGCGCCGCGCTGCTTAGAAAGGAAATCCCATGCAAGACTGGTCCGATGGCTACATGACCGAGGTGGCCTATACCTTCGGCTACTATCCCGAACTGAATCCCCTGCGCGCCCGGCTGGCGCTGCTCGAAGCGGGCATCGTGCCGCCCGAGATCCACACCGCCTGCGAACTCGGCTTCGGCCAGGGCATGAGCGTCAACATCCACCAGGCGGCCTCCGGCGCGCAGTGGCACGGCACCGACTTCAACCCGGCCCAGGTCGGATTCGCGCGCGAACTCGCGCAGGATACGCCGCTGGCGGCCAGGTTGTCCGACGAAGCCTTCGACGCCTTTTGCAGCCGCGATGACCTGCCGCAGTTCGACTTCATCGCCCTGCACGGCATCTGGAGCTGGATCTCGGACGCCAACCAGGCCGTCATCGCCAGCTTCATCGAGCGCAAGCTCAAGCCCGGCGGCGTGGTCTATGTCAGCTACAACACCCAGCCCGGCTGGGCCGCCATCGGTCCGCTCACCGAATTGATGGCCGGCTTCGACGCGGCCTCGAACCCGCCCGGCATCGGCCCGGCCGCGCGCATCGATGCCGCCCTCGAGTTCGCCGACCGGCTGATGGCCAGCGGCGCGCTGTACGGCAAGGCCAACCCGCAGGTGCTGGAGCACCTGAAGCGACTGCGCGGCCACGACCGCCGCTACCTGGCCCACGAATACCTCAACCGCGACTGGGTGCCGATGTCGTTCGCACGCATGCGCGGCCGGATGGAGGGGGCGCGGCTGCAGTTCGGCACGTCGGCCCACTATCTCGACCACGTCCCGATGCTGAACCTGAGCACGGCCCAGCAGGAACTGCTGGCCGGCATACCGGACGTGAACCTGCGCGAAACCACGCGCGACTTCATGGTCAACCGCCTGTTCCGGCGCGATTACTGGGTGCGCGGCGCGCGCCGCCTGGCGCCGGGCGAGCGCGCCGAACGGCTGCGCGCGCAACGTGTGATCCTGGCCACGCCCGCGGCCAGGGTCAAGCTCAAGGTCAGCGGCGTCCAGGGCGAGGCCAGCCTGCACGAAGACGTGTACCGTCCCATCCTCGACGCGCTGGCCGATCACCGGCCGCGCTCGCTGGGCGAGATCGAGCGCGCCGTGGCCGCGCACGGCGTGAACCTGGCCCGCATCGTCGAAGCGATCACGATCCTGGCCGGCACCGGCGTGCTGCACCCGGCCCAGTCCGACGAGGCGATCGAACTGGCCCGGCCGGCGACCGCGCGCATCAACGCGCGGCTGTGCGCCATGGCGCGCTATGCCGAGGACGTCAATGTCCTGGCGTCGCCGGTCACCGGCGGCGCGGTCCAGGTCGGACGCATCGACCAGTTGTTCCTGCTGGCGCGCAGTCGCGGCGCGGGCGGGCGCGATGACTGGATCGCCTTCGCCAGCGCGGCGCTCGCGGCCCAGGGCCACCGGATCTTGCGCGACGGCCAGCCGGTAGAGGCCGGGGAGCAGCAGCGGATGCTGCAGGCGCAGGCCGAAGTGTTCGAAATGGAAAGGTTGGAAGTGTTCCAGGCCTTTGGTATTGCATAAATATCTGGGCCAGGGACGTGAACGGCAGCGGTGGCGCGCTGTACTACCTCACCCAGATTGTCTTCGACGTCCACATTGGCAGAATCACCACGGCGACGGCGCCGGCGGCGAGCCCGGCATGCCGCGACCGTCCCGGTCGCGGTAAAATATCCGGATGACTTCCCCGACTTTCACCCACCTGCGCGTCCACTCCGAATACTCCATCGTCGACGGCCTGGTCCGCATCGACGACCTGGTCAAGGCGGCCGTCAAGGACAACCAGCCGGCGCTGGCCGTGACCGACCTGGCCAACACCTTCTGCCTGGTGCGTTTCTACAAGGCGGCGCGTGGCAAGGGCATCAAGCCGATCGTCGGGGTCGACGCCTGGATCACCAACGACGACAACCGCGACAAGCCGCACCGCCTGCTGATCCTGGCCAAGAACCACACCGGCTACCTGCAGCTGTGCGACCTGCTGGCGCGCGCCTGGCTCACCAACCAGCACAAGGGCCGCGCCGAGCTGCGCACCGAGTGGCTGGAGGCGCTGGCCACGTCCGTCTCGACCCTGCATCCCGACGAGCCCCAGGCCAATGCCCTGATCGTGCTCTCGGGCGCCCATTTCGGCGACGTCGGCCAGGCGATCGAGAATGGCGACCTGGCGAAGGCCGAGGCCAATGCCGCGCGCTGGGCGAAGATATTCCCGGGTCACTTCTACATCGAAATCCAGCGCGCCGGCCAGCCCAACCAGGAGCAGCAGGTGCGCCATTCGGTGGCGCTGGCCGGCCGCCTGGGGCTGCCGGTGGTGGCGACCCATCCGGTGCAGTTCCTGGACAAGAGCGAATTCATCGCCCACGAGGCGCGCGTCTGTATCGCCGAGGGCGAGATGCTGGCCAACGCCAAGCGCGTGCGCCGCTTCAACGAGAACATGTGCTTCAAGTCGCAGGACGAGATGCTTGAATTGTTCAAGGACCTGCCGGGCGCGCTCGCCAATTCGGTCGAAATCGCCAAGCGCTGCAACGTCACGCTCACGCTGGGCAAGCCGCAGCTTCCGAACTTCCCGACCCCGGGCATGACGATCGACGAATACCTGGTCGCGGAAACGAAAAAAGGTCTCGAGGAACGCCTGGTGCAGCTGTATCCGAACGAGGCGCAACGCGAGAAGGAGCGTCCGCGCTACGAGGCGCGCCTGGAGTTCGAGAACAAGACGATCATCAACATGAAGTTCCCGGGCTACTTCCTGATCGTTGCGGAGTTTATCCAGTGGGGCAAGAACAACGGCGTGCCGATCGGCCCGGGCCGCGGCTCCGGCGCGGGTTCCCTGGTCGCCTATGCGCTGAAAATCACCGACCTCGATCCGCTGAAGTATAACCTTCTGTTCGAGCGTTTCCTGAACCCGGAACGCGTCTCGATGCCCGACTTCGACATCGACTTTTGCCAGGAAAAGCGAGAGCTGGTGATCCAGCACGTGAAGGACCTGTACGGCCGCGACGCGGTGTCGCAGATCGCCACCTTTGGCACCATGGCGGCCAAGGGCGCGATCCGCGACGTCGGCCGCGTGCTCGACTTCGGCTACAACTTCTGCGACGGCATCTCCAAGCTGATCCCGTTCAAGCCGGGCAAACCGGTCTCGATCGCCGAGGCGATCGAAGAAGAACCGCTGCTCAAGGAGCGTCTCGAAAACGAAGAAGAAGTCAAGCAGCTGCTCGACCTCGCCCAGCAGGTCGAGGGCATCACGCGCGGCATCGGCATGCACGCCGGGGGCGTGCTGATCGCGCCGGGTAAACTTACCGACTTCTGCCCGCTGTACACCCAGGGCGGCGACGCCGGCGTGGTGTCGCAGTACGACAAGGACGACGTGGAGGCCGTGGGCCTGGTCAAGTTCGACTTCCTGGGCCTGACCACGCTGACCATCCTCGACCGCGCCGTCAACTACATCAAGGATCTCGATCCGGAGGAGAGCGAATTCGACCTGGCCAAGCTGCCGCTGGACGACCGCGCCTCGTACAAATTGCTGAGCGACGCCAAGACGGTCGCGATCTTCCAGCTGGAGTCGCGCGGCATGCAGGGCATGCTGAAGGACGCGCGTCCCGACCGCTTCGAGGACATCATCGCGCTGGTGGCGCTGTACCGTCCGGGCCCGATGGACCTGATCCCCGACTTCTGCAAGCGCAAGCACGGCGAGAAGTTCGACTATCCCGATCCGCGCACCGAATCCATCCTGTCCGAGACCTACGGCATCATGGTCTACCAGGAGCAGGTGATGCAGATGGCGCAGATCGTGGGCGGCTACTCGCTGGGCGGCGCCGACATGCTGCGCCGCGCGATGGGTAAAAAGAAAGCCGAAGAGATGGCCGAGCACCGCGAGATCTTCCGCGCCGGCGCCGCCAAGGACGGCCTCTCGACCGAGAAGGCCGACGAGATCTTCGACTTGATGGAAAAGTTCGCGGGCTACGGCTTCAACAAGTCGCACGCTGCCGCCTATGCGCTGCTGTCGTACCACACCGCCTATCTCAAGGTCCACCATACCGCCGCGTTCATGGCAGCCAACATGTCGCTGGCGATGGAAGACACCGAGAAGATCAAGATCCTGGTCGAGGATGCGAAAGAGGTCTGCAAGCTCGTAATCCTGCCGCCGGACGTCAACGAATCGCAGTTCCGCTTCACGCCGGAAGGCGAGCCGAAGTCCAAGACCGGCAAGCAGGTGACCAATATCCGCTACGGCCTGGGCGGCGTGAAGGGCGCGGGGCAGGGCGCGATCGAGGCCATCATCGCCGCGCGCCAGGAGGGCGGCAAGTTCAAGGACTTGTTCGATTTCTGCAAGCGGGTCGACCGCAAGCAGATCAACCGCCGCACCATCGAATCCTTGATCCGCGCGGGAGCGATGGATGCCTTCGGGGTCGACCGCGCCGTGTTGCTGGCCTCCGTCGCGTTCGCGATGGAAGCGGCCGGCCAGGCGGCGGCTGCCGCCAACCAGGTCAGCCTGTTCGGTGGCGACGATTCCGACCTGGTGGCGCCGCCCGAGTACGTCAAGGCCACGCCCTGGACCGACCGCCAGAAGCTGTCCGAAGAAAAGATCGCGCTCGGCTACTACCTGTCGGGACATATGTTCGACTCGTATGCGCAGGAGGTGCGGCGCTTCGCCAAGACCAAGTTGAAGGACCTGGAACCGTCGCGCGACCCGCGCATGATGTGCGGCGTGATCACCGGCGTGCGCACCCAGATGACCCAGCGCGGCAAGATCCTGATCGTGGCGCTGGACGACAAGACCGCCGTGCACGAGGTGACGATCTATAGCGAGGTAGCCGAGGCCAACAAGCACGCCCTCAAGGAAGACGAGTTCCTGCTGGTGGTCGGCAAGGTGTCCGAAGACCGCTTCAACGGCGGCCTGCGCATCACGGCCGAGAAGGTGTTCGACATCGCGGCGTCGCGCATCCAGTACGGGCACAAGCTCGAGATGGACCTGAGCACTTCCGTCGATCCGGCCAAAATCGCTGAAGTGCTGCAGCCCTACCGGGTGCAGGACGGGATGCCGGTCAGCCTGCGCCTGGAAACGAACGGCATTCCCTATGTCGTCCAGCTGGGCGACGACTGGCGGGTGGGGCCGTCGGATACGCTCAAGCAGGCGCTCGAGCTGACGCTGGGGGCAAAGGACGTGGCGGTCGAGTACTGATCGTGGGCTGACCTTCCTCCTGGGCGAAGGTCCGTGCTGTACGGAGATCGTGCTCAGTGCTCGCGCAGCCCGATCGTCGCCTGCGTCGTCCCGTTCGCGGCCCGCTCCAGGACCACCTTGCGGTTGCTCGATTCCTGGTCGCGCTGCGCTTCGCGGTGCCACAGGTGCAGCACCTCGGTGGCCAGCGCGCCGTCCTTGCGCATCACGCCGGCGTGGAACAGGCGCACCACCAGGTCCGAATCCTCGTGGCCCCAGCCGGTGAAACTTTCGTCGAAGCCATTCACCTGCACCAGATCCGACTTCCACACCGCCAGGTTGCAGCTCTTGATACGGCGCCAGCTGAACTTGCGGCGCACGCGGCCGAGGTCGGGCCAGCGCAGCATCGTCTGGATCACCTTGTTCATGTCGCCGGACAGGCGATGGCGCAGGCGTTCGCCCACCGACATGCCCGCGACGTCGATGTGTTCGCGCAGTGCGCGCTCGGTCAGCCCCTGGCTCAGCAGGATGCGGCTGCCGGAAACCAGGAAGCCGGGTTGCGCCAGCGCCCGGTGGCGGCGGATGAAGTCGCGCTGCGGGACGCAATCGCCGTCCAGGAAAATGATATAGTCGCCTGTTGCCGCGAGTGTGCCGCGGTTGCGCGCCATGGCGGCGCGAAAGCCGTCGTCCGGCTGCCAGACATGTTTCAGGGGCACCGGCGACCTGGCGGCCAGGCGCTCGATGCAGTCCCGCGTGTTGGCAGTCGAGCCGTCATCAGCGATAATGATTTCGAAATTCTTGTCGTCCTGTAAAAAACAGGCTTCCACCACCGCCTGCAGGGCGTCGGGCCGGTTGTACGTGGTGATCACGACCGAAATTGTCTGTGTTTGCTGCATTGCTGTCCGATTCAATAGCCGACTAGGTCGCAAGAATATCCCACAAGAACCTGAATGAACAATAAGCCGCTGATGTCCCGGGAGCCAATGCAGGTTTGGATCGGCTTCCAGGTCTTCCTGTTTCCCTTCCTTAGCCTGACCACGCCTTCGGGCATCGGATTTTCTAGCCTCCTGTTCCTGCTGTCGGCCCTGTGCGTGCCGCGCAAGGCCTGGGCCGCGTTGACGCCGCACTGGAAAGAGATCCGCTGGGTGGTCGTGGCCTTCTGGTTCCAGTTCGCGCTGGCCATCGTCGCCGTCCTGATCCGCCCCGAGGCCGGCCTCGATACCCTGGACAAGCCCTCGCGCATGCTGCTCGGAATGAGCTGCATGGCACTGGTCCTGCTGGCGCGGCCGTCCCCCGCCGTCCTGTGGTGGGGCGTGGTGGCCGGCAGCGTGGCCGCGCTGCCCTTCGTCGCCTGGCAGCGCATCGTGCTGCAGGTCGAGCGGCCCGGCGGCTTCTTGAATGCGATCACCTTCGGCGACCTGGCCCTGGTGCTGGGCCTGGTGGCGCTGACGGCGGCGATCGATTATCGCCACCATACCCGCAAGGCGCTGCTGGCGGGGATCGGGACGGTGGCCGGGCTGGCCGCCTGCATGCTGACCGGCACCCGCGGCGCCTGGGTCGCGCTGGCGCTGGCCGCGCTGCTGCTCCTCTCCTATGCCCAGCTGCTGAAGAGCCGCAAGGTGCGCCTGCTGCTGGCCGGCAGCTTCGCCCTGGTCGGCGCCGCCTTCCTCGTGCCGGCCACCGGCATGCAGGAACGCGCGCTGCAGGGCGTGGACGACGTCCAGACCTGGGTCGATGGCGGCAACGTCTTCACCAACGTCGGCACCCGGCTCGAATTGTGGAAAGGCGCGGCGATCCTGATCGAGGAGCGGCCGCTTTTCGGCCTGGACCGCAACGCGGTGCGCGCCGAGATCCGTCGGCTGGTTGAGCAGGGCACGCTCGATCCGGCAATCCTGTCGCTCGAACACCTGCATAATGACGCCCTGCAGGCGCTCGCCACCGGCGGCGTGTTCGGGCTGGCGGCCTGGATCGGCATCCTGGCGGCGCCTTTCATCTTCTTCGCGCGCCAGATGGGCCGCGTCGGCCTGGACGCGAGAGGGCGCTTCGCGCCGGCGCTGGCCGGCATGCTGGTGGTGCTGTGCTACTTCAGCTTCGGCCTGACCGAAGTCATTTTCTGGTCCCTCAAGGGCAGCATGTTCTATGCGCTGATGGTGTTCCTGCTCATGGGATTCTGCCTGGCCGCCGGCCCGGCGAGGGAAGCAAAGGTTGAACAACGTGGAAACTAAAGTGATCGTCCGGCGCCTGCTCGCGCTGGTCAAACCGTATCAATCGCGCGCCTGGATGGCGCTGCTGTCGATGGCCATCACGGCCGCCACCCAGCCGCTGCTGGGCGAGGCGCTCAAGGTCCTGCTCGACGACGGCTTCAAGGAGAACGTCGGCTTCAGCCTGTGGTGGATTCCCACCATCCTGGTGTCGATCTTCATCCTGCGCGGCATCGGCACCTTCGGCACCGCCTATTTCAATAACTGGGTGCTGTCGCGGGTCCTGAACGACATGCGCGCCATGGCATTCGAAAAGGTATTGCGCCTGCCGGTGGCGCGCTACCAGGACGAATCGACGGGCAAGATCATCAACACCGTGGTCAACGACGTGCGCCAGGTGGTGGACATGATCCAGTCGGTGTTCGTGGCCTGCGTGCGCGACGTGCTGGTGGTGATCGGCCTGCTCGGCACCCTGCTGTACCTGAACTGGAAGCTGACCCTGGTCGCCATCATCGTGATCCCGCTGACCGCCGTCATCGTGCGCACCACTACCAAGCGCCTGCGCAACCTGAACCGCGAGAGCCAGCGCGTCACCGCCGAGATGACCGGCGTGGTCGAGGAAGCCGCGCGCGGCCACCAGGTGATCCGCGTGTTCTCGGGCGAGAAGTACGAGCGCCAGCGCTTCCACAAGCGCAGCGAAGCCCTGCGCGGGTTCTCGCAGCGCATGACGGTGGCCTTCGCCGCCACCACCCCGGTGACCCAGATCGCCACCTCGCTGGCGTTGTCGCTGGTAATCGTGCTGGCGATCCAGGCCGACATGACGGTGGGCGAATTCACCCAGTTCGTGACGATGATGCTGATGCTGCTCACGCCCCTGAAATCGCTGGCCGAGGTGAACGGCCCGATGCAGCGCGGGATGGCGGCGGCCGAGACGGTCTTCGGGATCATCGATTCGGAACCCGAGGTCGATACCGGCAGCCGCGAACTGGGTCGCGCACGCGGCCACCTGGTGCTGGAAAACGTGGTGTTCCGGTATCCGAACGCACTGAACCCGGCCATGAACGGCGTGTCGCTGGAGGTGAAGCCGGGGCAGACGGTGGCGCTGGTGGGCGTGTCGGGCGGCGGCAAGTCCACTTTCGTGAACCTGGTCACCCGTTTCTACGATCCGGAAGGAGGCCGCCTGTTGCTCGACGGCGTGCCGTACACCGACATCAAGCTTGCCTCGCTGCGCGGCCAGCTGGCGATGGTGAGCCAGAACGTGGTGCTGTTCGACGATACGCTGGCGGCCAACATCGCCTACGGCGCCGAGCAGGTCGACTACGAGCGCCTGGCGGCGGCGGTGCGCGCCGCGCACCTGACCGACGTCGTGGCGCGCCTGCCCGACGGCATCGACACCCGCATCGGCGAGAACGGCTCGCGCCTGTCGGGCGGCCAGCGCCAGCGGGTGGCGATCGCGCGCGCGATCTACAAGGATGCGCCGCTCCTGATCCTGGACGAGGCGACGTCGGCGCTGGACAACGAGAGCGAACGCGCGGTCCAGGCGGCGCTCGACACCCTGATGGCAGGCCGCACCACGATCGTGATCGCGCACCGCCTGTCGACGATCGAACGCGCCGACCGCATCGTGGTGATGGAGGCCGGGCGCATCGTCGAGCAGGGGACGCATGACGAACTGCTGGCGCACAAGGGCATGTATGCCAATCTCTATCACTTGCAGTTCACGGCGGCACAAGAGTAGGGCGTCGCTCAACGCGCGTAATGCGCCGCCTCCCCCGCGTGCTCGTGACCAAGGCTGACGCCATTGGCCCGTTCCTGCACCGCTTCCACATAGCGCTTGAGCGCATCGTCCAGCGACGGCAACAGCAGGCCGCGCTCGCTGCTCATGGCGCTGTAGGCCGGCCGCCGGGCGGCGTAGCCGCACTCCTCGATCGAAACTTCCTGCAGCCGCTCGCCCGAGACCCCGGCCGCCGCACAGGCGCGCTGGGCCAGCTCGAACCAACTGAGCGCCTCCCCATTCGTCAGGTGCCAGATTCCTCGCTCGCGGTCGATCAGGAGGTCCAGCGACACATTGACCAGGTCCGGCACATAGGTCGGCGACACGGTGACGTCGCCCGCCGCCTCAAACGGCAGGCCGATGTCGAGCGCGTTCAGGGCCTGGGTGACGAAATTGCGCTGGTCCCAGGGGCCGAAGAAGGCACTTGTGCGTATCACCAGCGCCTGCGGGTCGGCGTCCAGCACGCGCTGTTCGGCTTCGAGCTTGCTGCGCCCGTACACGCCGAGCGGGTTGGCGGCATCGGATTCCACGTACGGCTGTCCTTTGACGCCGTCGAATACCAGGTCGCTCGAATAGGTCATGAAGCGCAGTGCGTGGCGGATGCAGGCCAGCGCCAGCACGGTCGGTCCCAGCGTGTTCTCGCGCATGCAGCGGTCAAAGTCGGCTTCGGCCTCGTCGACCCGCACGTAGCCGCCGGCATTGACGATCGCCCACGGCTTGAAGCGCACGATCGCCGCTTCCACCGAGGCCGGGTCGGTGATGTCCATCTCCTGGCGCGTCAGCACGTGGCAGGCCAGGTTGCGCTTTTCGCAGATGCGCTTGAAGCTCGACCCCAAGGTGCCGCTGGCGCCCGAGATCAGGATCGGCTGCACGGGGGTTGACTTGAACTGGCTGCGCACGGCGATGTCGGCCACCGCCGTGCGGGTCGCGACCGGCTTGCACCAGAACCGGCCCGGCCGGCGCCACCAGCCTTCGCCCTGCAGCACCGGATTGGACAGCGGCCGCTTGCTGGCCAGCTCGCGCATCAGGGTGGCCACTGCGGTCGGCCGCGGCGCCGGGCCGCGCACGTCGAACGGGCCCGGCTCGTAGTAGCCGCGGCATTCGGTCACCAGGCAGTTCCAGTCGAAGGAGCCGAGCAGGGCCCACACCGTGACCGCGCGCACGTCGGCGCCTTGCTGGCGCGCCTTGAGCGCGGCATTCCAGATCTCGAGCAGCCAGCGCATCTGGTCTTCGCGGTTGGCGTCGATATGGGCTTCGGTGACCGCGATCGGCAGGCCATAGCGTTCCCAGGTTTCCATCAATAGCGGGCCGATGCCCGGCGTCGGCGTGGCCAGCGCGCGCGGCGCCTCGATGTCGGCGTGCGGCACGCCGCGAAACACATGGCGATGGGTTTCCGGATAGCGCTCGGGACGATGGTCGAGCCAGCGCTCGCTGGTAATGTAGTAGTTCACGCCGATCACGTCGGGTGGGCAGGGGTTGTCGCGGAACCAGCGCAGCTCTTCCTCGCCGGCGCCGGAGTCGCGCAGGTAGTTCCACAGTTGATGGTTCTCGTCGATCATCCCGCACAGCAGGTCCCAGGCCAGCCAGCGGCGTTCGTTGAAGAAGCCGCTGATCTCTTCCATCTCGGGGGTGCCATAGGTCTTCGACAGGTCGTCGGTCTGCACCAGTTTGGCATGAGGATTGACGGCGCGGATCGCGCGCATCGACAGCACGGTGGCGCGGCACTGCACCAGCAGGGCGCGGATGAAGGTGGCTTCGTCGCCGCCATGCGGATACCAGACCCCGGCCAGGCCCGAGAAGCGCGCCGTGGTGCAGATCTCGTTGACCGGCGTATAGTACTCGACCCAGGGATAGCGCGCCGCCACCGCGCCGGCGTAGTCGGCCAGCAGATCGGGGAAGGCGGGATCGACCAGGCTCGTATGGCGCGGGCCGCTGCCGTGGTGGACCAGGCCCACGATCGGATTGATGCCCAGCTGGCGCAGCGCCGGCAGGCGCTCGTCCGGCCAGGACCAGTCGGCCTTGTCGACGCCGTCGGGAGCGGTGCGTTCCCACAGCACCGGATAGCGGATCGCCCCGATGCCGAGGGAAGCGAAGCGTTCGATGTCTTGCAGACGGCCGGCGTGGCCGTTGCGGTCCATCTGGCTGAAGTAATTGTCGCGTACGCGGTTGACCGTGCATTCGAGACCGCCCCACAGGGCAAGGTCTTGCGTGGAAGGGCCGGTTTGAATATTCATGAAGTCGGTACCTGCGTAATGAACACAGATGCCAGCCTAACGGCCCGATGCAACCGCTTATGTGAAATGGCCCACATAATCGGCTTTTTTCGGACAAATCCTACTCTCTGTCGGCATTAAAATGGCGGCACGTTCAGCGAGGAGAATGGCGATGTACATGGTGTATTGGACAGTTGTCGGCGACGCCGCGAGCGAGCCCCATGCCCGGCCTTTCGACACCAGCGAGATGGTGCCGGCGATGCGGTTCGTGGAAGAGCTGCGCCAGCGCCAGCGCGCCGGCGAAGGCGTGCGCTTCATCACCATGTGCTCGGAGCATCCGGACGCGGTGGGGCATCCCGGCGTGGATGTCACCGGGCCCGAATACAACTGGAAGAAGCGGCGGCTCTAGTGGGGTAAGCGGGACTTGAGGATCTTGCCGCTCGGCGCCGCCGGCAGCGCCTCCATGAACACAATGCGCGCCGGGCGCTTGTAGGGCGCCAGGCGCGGTAGCAGCCAGGCTTGCAGCGTCGCTTCGTCGACCCCGCGCGCCTCGACGAAGGCCACCACTTCTTCCTCGGCCGCCGGCAGCGGCCGGCCCACCACGGCCGACTGCACGACCGCCGGATGCGCGTTCAGCGCCGTCTCGACTTCCACCGGGTAGACGTTGAAGCCGGAACGGATGATCAGCTCGCGCGTGCGGCCCAGCAGGAACAGGGCGCCGTCGGGATCCTGGCGCGCCAGGTCGCCGGTGGCCAGCCAGCCGCCTGGCTGCAGCGCGGCCGCGGTGGCGGCTGGATCGCGGTAGTAGCCGCGCATTCGCCCCGGACCGCGCATCCACAGCTCGCCCGCCTCGCCTTGCGCGGCCTCGAGGCCGTCGCGCTTGACGATGCGCACCTCGACGCCGGGAATTGGCAGGCCGACCGCGCTGTCAGCGCGCGGCGCGTCGAGCCGGGTCTGGCTGACGGTCGGGCCGCCCTCGGTCAGGCCATAGCCGTTGTGCAGGGGCAGGCCGAACAAGGCCTCGACCGCGCGCTTGAGGACGGGATCGAGCGGCGAGCCGCCGGCGTAGCAAAAGCGCAGGCGCGAGGCAATCGGCGTGGCGCCATCGTCTGCCTGCGCCTGCGCCAGCAGGCGCGCATACATCGCCGGCACGCCCTGCACGATGGTCAGCTCGCCCGCGCGGATCGACGCCAGCAGGGCGCAAGCGTCGAAGCGCGGCGCCAGCCGCAGGCAGGCGCCCGCATACAGGGTGCCCAGCAGTACCGAGGCCAGGCCGTACACGTGCGAGACCGGCAGTCCGCCCCAGGCACGGTCGCCCGGGCTCAGGCCGCGCAGGCGGCTCGAGGTGGCGGCCACGAACAGCAGGCTGGCGTGGCTGAGCATCACGCCTTTCGGCTGGCCGGTGGTGCCCGTGGTGTAGACCAGGGCCGCGACCTGGTCGCCGCCGGCGTCCACCGGCTCGGGCGCGCAGGCATCGATCAGCGGGCCGGCCAGCACGCCGTCGGCGCAGGGCAGGGCGCCGGCGCGCGCCGCGTGCCGCGCGGCATCCGCCGAATTGCCCGTCACATAGAGCACGCGGCGCGCGCCGCTGTGCGCCTGGATGGTTGCCAGCTCGCCCTCGCTCAGGCGCGCGTTGACGTTGACGCTCCAGGCGTCGATGACGGCGGCGGCGAACAGCAGCGCCACCTGGGCGACGCCGTTCTCGGCCACCACCATCACGCGGTCGCCGGGACGCACGCCGAGTTCGCGCAGCAGCGCCGCGTAGTCATCGGCGACGGCCGCCAACCGTGCGTACGACCACGCTTGGCCGTCCTCGATCAGCGCCGGGTTGTCCGGGGCGTGCGCGGCGCCGTGGCGCAGGATGTCGCTGATGCGGCGATAGTCAGTGGAATGCATGACGGTGAGTGGATCGACAGGGGCAGATGTTATACCGCCTGGAGCGGTGCATCGCAAGCGAACTTGCATAAAAGTAAATGGTTTCAGCCGTGCGCCGCCCCTGGAGGTTTATACTGTTTTTTGTAAAACCGCCAACAACCGACAGGAGACAGTGCCTTGGCCAGGAAGGACGCAAGCGGCAACGGGATGCACAGCGTGATGCGCAGTCATGCGCGCCATGGGTCTGCGGCCGGGCGGCCGGTGCTGTCCGAGGCGCGCGCCGTCCTGACCCACGAGGTGCTGGCCATCGACGAACGGGGACGCCGTTCCGCCATCGCCATTCCGGCCGAACGGCCGCTGACGATCTATGTCGACCGGCGCGAGCTGGTCACCCTGATGACCCTGGGCGGCGCGCCCGAGGCGCTGGTGCTGGGCTACCTGCGCAACCAGCGCCTGGTGCGCGCGCTGGAAGACATCGTGTCGATCCAGGTCGACTGGTCGGTGGACGCGGTGGCCGTGGTCACCCGCCACGGCATCCAGGACGTCGATGCGCGCACCGCGAAGAAGGTGGTCACCACCGGCTGCGGCCAGGGTTCGGTGTTCGGCGGCCTGATGGACGAGGTGGACCAGATTGCGCTGCCTGCCGACGCGCGCCTGGCGCAATCTGGCGTCTACCGCATCGTCGACACCATCCGCACCCAGCAGTCGGTGTACAGGCAGGCCGGCTCGGTGCACGGCTGCGCGCTGTTCACCGGCGACGGAGAATTGCTGTATTTCGTCGAGGACGTGGGCCGCCACAACGCGGTCGACGCCATCGCCGGCCTGATGTGGCTCGACGGCGTCGATGGCGCCGACAAGGTGTTCTATACCACCGGCCGGCTCACGTCCGAGATGGTGATCAAGGGCGCCCAAATGGGCATCCCCTTCCTGCTGTCGCGTTCGGGCACCACGCAGATGGGCCAGATGGTGGCCGAGCGGGTCGGCATGTCGCTGCTGGCGCGCTGCAGCGGACGTCATTTCCTGCTGCTGGCTGGGCATGAACGCCTGGTGTTCGAGCCGCAGCTGCTGGACACGCCCTACGTCCGTCCTGACCTGCGCGACTAGATGGGGTTGCTGGACGCTACCATGCACGCCTTCGCGCTGCTGTTCAGCGGCGACGCGGCCCTGTGGCACATCGTCTGGGTCTCGATCAAGACCAGCCTGCTGGGCCTGATGCTGGCCACGCCGCCGGCGGTGCTGCTCGGCTACCTGATCGCCATGCACCGCTTTCCGGGGCGGCGCATCGCGGTCTGGCTGGCCCAGGCCGCGCTGTCGCTGCCCACCGTCCTGATCGGCCTGCTGCTCTACCTGATGCTGTCGCGGCGCGGGCCGCTGGGCGGGCTCGAATGGCTGTTCTCGCAGCCTGGCATCGTGCTGGGACAGTTGATCATCGGCCTGCCGGTGCTGCTGGCCTTCACGCTGGCGGCGGTGCAGGCGCTCGACCCACGCTACGCCGAGACCGCGATCGCCCACGGCGCTTCGCGCATGCGCGTGATGTTCACCGTGCTGCACGAGGCGCGCTATGGCGTGATGGCGGCCGTGATCAGCGGCTTCGGGCGCGTGATCTCGGAAGTCGGCTGCGCGCTGATGGTGGGCGGGAATATCGAGGGCGAGACGCGCACCATCACCACCGCGATCGCGCTCGAGACCAGCAAGGGCGAGTTCGCCCAGGGCATCGCGCTGGGCATCGTGCTGGTGACGCTGGCGCTGCTGATGAACGGCGTGCTGGTGCTGCTGCAGGGAGAAGCGCACAACCCCGGGGCGCGGCTATGAACGCACTGCTCACGGTGCACGGCCTGCGCAAGGCCTATGGCGAGCGCCTGCTGTTCGACGTCGCCCGGCTCGACATCGAGAAGGGCGGCGCCTACGTGCTGACCGGCGCCAACGGCACCGGAAAAAGCACGCTGCTGCGCATGCTCGGCGGCCTGGAACGGTGCGATGCCTGCACGGTCGAATTCGAAGGCAGCCGCCTGCCGCTGTATCCGTATCCGCGGGAGCTGCGGCGCGGCATCGTCTATGTGCACCAGCATCCGATCATGTTCTCGACCAGCGTCGGCCACAACATCGCCTACGGCCTGCTGGCGCGTGGTGTGGACAGGCAGCTGGTGCGCGGCCTGGTCGACGAGGCGATGGCCTGGGCCGGCGTGCTGCACCTGCGCGACAACGATCCTTCGCGCCTGTCGGGTGGCGAAAAACAGCGCGTGGCGCTGGCGCGCGCGCGCGTATTGCAGCCGCGCCTGCTGCTGCTGGATGAACCCACGGCCAACCTCGACGGCGCGGCGCGCGAGCAGGTGATCGGGCTGATCCCGACCCTGGTCGGGCAGGGCGCCAGCGTGGTGATGGCCTGCCATGACCGCGACCTGATCAACCTGCCCGGCGTGCGGCGGCTCAAGCTGCGCGAAGGACAACTCGAAGTACGATAACCCAAGGAGATCAACATGCAACGCCGTTCACTGCTAGCCGTTTTGCTGTGCGCCACCTTCGCTTCGCCATTGGCGCTGGCGCAGGAAGTGATCAAGCTGTCGACCACCACCAGCACCGAGAACTCGGGCCTGCTCAAGCACCTGCTGCCGGTGTTCGAAGCGAAAACGAACACCAAAGTCCATGTGATCTCGGTCGGCACCGGCAAGGCGCTCGAACTGGCCAAAAACGGCGACGTCGACGTGACCCTGGTCCATGCGCGGGAGATGGAAGACAAATTCGTCGAGGAAGGCTGGGGCGTGGACCGGCGCGACGTGATGTACAACGATTTCATCGTGGTCGGCCCGGAATCCGATCCGGCCCGCATCAAGGGCTCGAAGGACGTGATCGACGCCTTCAAGCGCATCGCGGGCGCGAACGTCAAGTTCATCTCGCGCGGCGACAACTCGGGCACCGACGTGATGGAAAAGGGCTACTGGCAGCGCGCCGCGGTCAAGCCGCAGGGCGCCAACTATGTGTCGGCCGGCCTGGGCATGGGAGAGGTGCTGAACATGGCGGCCGAGATGCGCGCCTACACGCTGACCGACCGCGCCACCTATGGCGCCTACAAGGCGAAGACCGGACTGGCGATCGTGGTCGAAGGCGACAAGCGCATGTACAACCCCTACGGCATCATCGCCGTCAATCCCGCGAAGCACGCGGGCGTGAACTACAAGGGGGCGAAACAGCTGATCGAGTGGATCACCTCGCCCGAAGGACAGGCGCGCATCGCCTCGTTCAAGCCGGCCGGCGAGCAGCTGTTCTTCGCGCCGCTGCGCTGAAGCCTGTCAGCGCGACGGATCGTTCATCCCGGTCATGCTGACGACCTGGCCATCCTTGGCCACGACGCCATCCTCGAGCACGAACGTCGAGGCGCCGTTGACGTCCGGTAGTTCGAGCTCGATCGTGTCGCCGCGCTGCACGTAGCTGCCGCGCGCGGCGCAGGTGCCGAACATCGGCGTCGGCCTGAGCCCGGACGCATCGGCCAGCAGGAAGAAGAACAGGGTCTCGCAGCTAGCGCCGCGGCCGCCGCTGCTGGCCATCAGGATCGCCTCCTTGCCGCCCGACAGCGTAAAGCTGCGCAGCGGGAACTGCCAGCCGGCGTCCTCGCCGCTGAACAGGACCCTTCCGCCCAGGGTGACGGCGCGGCTGCCGTCGGCATTCGTGCGGCGGTCGAGCAGGCCGGCGACGGTCGACAGCGAGGCCGGCAGGTTGTCGGCATTGCTGTCGACGATGCCGCGCGCGGTGACGGCGGCGTCGTTATCGCGCGCCGGCGCTTCGCTGCGCTGCACGGTGACGGCGCGGTCCACCTCCACATCGGGCGCGAGCATGGCCGCCAGTACGCCAAGGACGATGGCGGCGATCGTGATGCCGATCCCCCACTGCGACCATTTTCTCTGTACCCGGTTGAAGTGTTCCAGGCTGTCCCACTGCTTGTTCTTCCAGGCCATCTCGCGGCCCTTGAAGCCGAGCCAGAACGCCATGATCCAGCCGACGTAGGGAACCATCGCCAGCAGCCCGATCCAGCTGCGGTTGCCGATCGCCCAGATCCAGTTGAGCAGGAAGGCGCCCCAGCTCCAGCCCTTGACTCCTTCCGGAATGTCGCCTTCCGGCTGCGGCGCGGGCGCGGAAGGTTTGTCCAGGTTGACCGGGGCCGTGCCGGCGGCCTTGCCGCAGGCGGAGCAATAGGCGGCGTCGGGCGCCATCTGCGCGCCGCAATGTGAACAGAACATCGGAGACTTTCCTGCTGGTTGAAAAATCGTATTGACAAAGAAAACGGCGCCGCGAACTTCGCGGCGCCGCTGGTCGATTATAACGATCGGCGCGGGTGGGAAACTAACTCTTTCCCACCGTGGCCGGGATCAGACCGATGGCGGATCGGTCTCGCGCGCGAACACGCGATGGCCGGCCAGCGCGGTCTTGAAGGCGTCGAGCGCCGCGTCGGCATTGGCCGGGTCGCCCATGATCAGTCCCGGATCGGCCGAACCGTCCGGCAGCTTCTGCGGGATCATGGCTTTCGTCAGCAGGCTTGACCCGGAACCGTAGGCCAGGATCGGCTTGCCGTGGCGGTACTGCTCGCGCAGGAACTCCAGCACCTGGGCATTCTTCGCCAGCGCCTCGACCGCCTGCGCGCCGTCCGGCACGATCACGGCGTCGTACATCACCGACGGCCCGGCCTCGACCGAGATCTCGACGTCGATCGGATCGCCGTCGCGCGCGGTGACCTTGCCCAGCATATTGCCGACCAGGCGCGGCACCGCGCCGTCCTTGAGCAGGCTCGCGTACTGCTTCTTGACCGCCTTGTCGTCCACGCCGCTGGCGATCAGCACCGCGACGCGGCGGCCCTTGATGCCGACCTGGCCTGGACGGCTCAGCAGCGACAGCGCCGGCGACGGCGGGTAGGTGGGGATCGGCGCATCGGTCGCCAGTGGCAGCGGCTCCGGCACCTCCAGGCCCAGGCCCTCGGCGACGCGCGCCACCAGGATATCATCGACGTTGGCCAGCAAGGCCAGCATGCGGATGCGCACCGCAGGCGTCTGCACCCGCGTCAGCTCGAACCGGAAGGCGTTGACGATGTGGTTCTGCTCGGCCGGCGTCTGGCTTTGCCAGAACAGGCGCGCCTGCGAATAGTGGTCGGCGAACAGCTCGGGTTTGCCGCGCACCTTGTCCTCGCTGATCCGTTCCGGGAAGCTGGTGAAGCCCATCTTGCCGGCCTGGAAAGGACAGCCGCCGCCCAGCGAATTGGGCTCGTAGTTCACGCGGCCGCGGTTGATCGCCTGGCGGTGGAAGCCATCGCGCTGGTTGTTCTGGATCTGGACGATCGGCGAGTTGATCGGGATCTCGTGGAAATTCGGGCCGCCCAGGCGCGTGAGCTGGGTGTCCTGGTAGGAGAAGTTACGGCCCTGTAGCAGCGGGTCGTTGGTGAAGTCGATGCCCGGCACCACGTGCGAGGTGCAGAACGCCACCTGCTCGGTCTCGGCGAAGAAGTTGTCGGGGTTGCGGTCCAGGACCAGCTTGCCGACGGGCCGCAGCGGCACCAGCTCTTCCGGGACGATCTTGGTCGGGTCGAGGATGTCGAAGGCGAAGCCGGCGGCCTGCTCTTCGGTGAAGACCTGCAGGCCCAGTTCGTACTCGGGGAAGTTGCCGGCTTCGATCGCCTCCCACAGGTCGCGCCGGTGGAAGTCGGGATCGGCGCCCGAGATGCGCACCGCTTCGTCCCACACCAGCGAGTGGGTGCCGGCCAGCGGCGTCCAGTGGAATTTCACGAAGCGCGATTCGCCCTGCGCGTTCACCAGGCGGAAGGTGTGCACGCCGAAGCCCTGCATGGTGCGGTAGCTGCGCGGGATGGCGCGGTCGGACATCGTCCACATCAGCATGTGCGCGATCTCGGGCGACAGCGAGGCGAAGTCCCAGAAGGTGTCGTGGGCGGTGGCCGCCTGCGGCATCGCGTGGTGCGGTTCCGGCTTGGCGGCGTGCACCAGGTCGGGGAATTTCATCGCGTCCTGGATGAAGAACACGGGGATGTTGTTGCCGACCAGGTCCCAGTTGCCTTCCTCGGTATAGAACTTGACGGCGAAGCCGCGCACGTCGCGCGCTGTGTCGGTCGAGCCGCGCTCGCCGGCCACGGTCGAGAAGCGCACGAACACCGGGGTGCGCTTGCCCTTCTTCGAGAACGGCACCGCCCGCGTCAGGTCGCTCAAGTCTTCATAGGCCTCGAAGTAGCCGTGGGCGGCCGAGCCGCGCGCATGCACCACGCGCTCGGGGATGCGTTCGTGGTCGAAGTGGCTGATCTTCTCGCGCAGGATGAAGTCTTCGAGCAGGGTCGGGCCGCGCAGGCCGGCCTTGAGCGAATGCTGGTTGTCGGCCACCGGCACGCCCTGGTTGGTGGTCAGGTGACGCTTGGCCGGGTCGACGCGCACGCGGTCGAGCGGGTCCGTGGTCGGGTTCTCGCCCTCCGGCGGCTTGCCCGAGCCGACCTTGTCGTTGGCGATGATTTCGCTGGCGGTGCTGCCGGTGGCGGCGTGCGTGGACGGCTTGAACTGTTCGCCTTCGGTCGGCGTGCGCGCGGCGTCGCCGTATTCACTGGCCTTGGTGGCGTTGTAGGGACGGTCGGCCGACAGTTCCTGTTCGGACGGGATCTTGTCGCGCAGGCGGTCGGCGACCGGGTTGCTGACTCCCAGGCTCTTCGGTGGATCGGCGTCCGAGGGACCGGAAACGGTGCTCAGGATCGAGCCGGCGCCATCGACAGGGGTGGAATGGTTGGAAGTGGTCATTCTTGTCCTCTCTGCTTGTAGGGTTTTGAAGTAACCTCAACAACATAGCCCAGCAAGAAAGTCCGGCTCTGTGAGATGACACACACAATGCAATAAATGCATCAAATTATTTCTATGAGCTTGATAGGCGAACCCTATCAAGAGCTCATTCCATGATCTGGCGCACTTCGATCGAGCGCAGCCATTTGACGTGGCGCGGGCCGGTGCGCAGGTCGTCGGCGGACAGGAGCGCCAGCGGACCCTCGGCATGGGGCAAGGGCTGGCCGTCGCGTTCGAACAGCACCAGCACGTTCTCGCCGGCCCTGGCGTTGAACAGTTCGTTCCATGAGAACACCACGGCGTACTTGTCGTCGGCGCTGGCGATGATGGCCAGCTTCTTGACCGTGTTGTTGTCGTGGTGACGATGCCGGCTTCCTTCAGCAGGTCGCGCAGGCGGACGCCGCGCACGACGCTCCTGCTGCCGAATTTACCAGCGACACGCACTTCGGCTAGTTCGGTCGACGGACGCTGGCGCAAGTTTTCGACGGTCAGGGCCAGGCTGCGTTCGACGCCGCCGCCGATGGTAAGCGCGGGCGCCACGTGCGCCAGGGCCGGTGTCGCGCAGGCGAGAGAGAGAACGAAGGCGAAATACGATAGGGCCAGGCAGGTCAGGTGTCGCATGGTTTCCTCTTCAGGTAGTCAGTGAGTACTGAACTACGTGGGCGAGGCTGCTCTGGATACGGCGCACCGGCGCGCCTGCGGCTACCGCAGATGACAAGGCATCGTTACAATTGCGATGGCGACGGTGGTTGCGCTGCGATGGCCTGCATCAGATTCGCCCGCGCGCGTTGTTCGAGCCGCGTGTGCAGGGCAGGCGTCGAGTAGAGCTGTCGACAACCGAGAAACCCCTCCAGGATGGCCGTGCGCTTGCTCGCGTAGATATCCGGCGCAACCCAGGCGTACTCGGCGCGAATCTGGCGCTGGTACTCGGCAAAACGCGGCGGCGCCGCACCCAGGATGGCGAGGTCGATATCGACCAGAAGCGCGGCGTCGGCCGACGTGGGCGACGCCGTGTGGCAGGTCGCCATGATGAGGTCGTGGACGCGCCGGCAAGCGTGCGCATCGAGGCCTGCCGCATCGAGCGCCTGCACGGCCCACTGCGCCGAACGCGCCTCGTTATCGTGGGCATGCACGTCATAGACGGCGTCGTGGAACCACAGCGCCAGTTCGACTGCATGGGGATGCTGCGCCTCGGCGTGCAGTTCCTCGAACAGCGCAAGGCGTTCTTCGAGATGCTGCAGCATATGGTAGTGGCGTTGCGGTTAGGTCCAGGCAAGCAGCAGGCGCTCGAACAGTCCACGGGGTGGGCTGCGACCGAGCATCGCCCAAGACGAACGCAAATGTGGCTCCAGCGAATCCATGATTATTCTTGTCCTAAGGCCCAATGTCTTAATCATACGCGACGGTGCTGGATCGACGGCGTGGTAGTGGCGCCTGGCTGTGATTAGTCGATCACTTGGGGTACTTCAATCGACTGTAGCCACTTGACGTGGCGCGGACCGTACGGCAAATTGAGAATGATCTGAGGCATTACAACTAGCAATCTAATCAATAAGCGATTTTTTTTGCAACTGTATGAGGAGAAATGATGGGAATTTTCGATAACTTATTTGGAAGCAAAAGCAATTCAAATACGTTTACCCACGGTGCGATTCCGGGCGGACGCCAAAAGAACGATGGCGGTCATGACCACCGCACTAATGCTGGCAACGATCGGACGCCAGCGCAAAGGGAAGGCGATAAAAAGCGCCGCAAAGACTGAAGGGAGGGAGCTGAAGCGACACTTCGCTTTAGCTCTCAAAAGCTAACAATCCTTATAGCTAACACCAGGGTTACGCTTCTGGAAATATGGAGTCTTCATCTAAAGCGAGATGCGCTGGGCGATGATGTCGCTCAGATTTGTTGTCACATCAAAATGACATCATACTGTTCCTGGTGATACCCCTTCTCGACCTGCAGCGAAATACGCTTGCCGATGAAGTCGCCCAGCATGGCGAGATGCTGCGATTCTTCTTCGAGGAACAGGTCGATCACCTCCTGCCCCGCGACGATGCGGAATTCGCGCGGGTTGAACTGCTTGGCTTCGCGCAGCAGTTCGCGCAGGATCTCGTAGCAGATCGTGCGGCTGGTTTTCACCTGGCCCTTGCCCGAGCAGGCCGGGCAGGGCTCGCACAGGATGTGGGCCAGCGATTCGCGGGTGCGCTTGCGCGTCATCTCTACCAGGCCCAGGGCCGAGAAGCCGCTCACCGAGACCTTGGTGCGGTCGCGCGCCAGGGTTTTCTTGAGCTCGGCCAGCACCGCGTTGCGGTGCTCGTTGTTCTCCATGTCGATGAAGTCGAGGATGATGATGCCGCCCAGGTTGCGCAGGCGCAGCTGGCGCGCGATGGCGTGCGCCGCTTCCAGGTTGGTCTTGAAAATCGTGTCGGCGAAATTGCGTCCGCCGACGTAGCCGCCGGTATTGACGTCGATGGTCGTCATCGCCTCGGTCTGGTCGACGATCAGGTAGCCGCCCGATTTCAGGTCCACGCGCCGGCCCAGGGCGCGCAGGATTTCCTCTTCCACGCCGTACAGGTCGAACAGCGGCCGCTCGCCGGTGTAGTGCGCCATGCGCGACAGCACGCTCGGCGTGTAGACCTGGGCGAATTCGGCGAGCTTCAGGAAGTTCTCGCGCGAGTCGACCTGGATGCTGGCCGTCTCGTCGTGCACGAAATCGCGCAGCACGCGCTGGGCCAGGCTCAGGTCCTGGTACAGCAGGGTGGTGGGCGGCAGGGTGCGCGCGCCCTGGACGATGGCGCCCCAGGTCTTGCGCAGGTAATCGACGTCGGCGGCGATGTCGTCGCTCGACGCTTCCTCGGCCATCGTGCGCACGATGTAGCCGCCTTTTTCCTCGGCCGGCAGCAGGCTTTGCAGGTGCGTGCGCAGGCGTTCGCGCTCGGCTTCCTTTTCGATCTTCTGCGAGATGCCGATGTGGTGGTCTTGCGGCAGGTACACCAGCATGCGGCCGGCGATCGAGATCTGGGTGGAAAGGCGCGCGCCCTTGGTGCCGATCGGGTCCTTGATGACCTGCACGGTCAGCACCTGGCCGTCGAACAGCAGTTTTTCGATCGGGGTGGGCGGGGCGTTGCCGCCGTCATGGCTGCGCGCTTCCCAGATGTCGGCCACGTGCAGGAAGGCGGCGCGCTCCAGGCCGATGTCGATGAAGGCCGACTGCATCCCCGGCAGCACGCGCACCACCTTGCCCAGATAGACGTTCCCCGCCAACCCGCGCGTGAGCGTGCGCTCGATGTGCAGCTCCTGTACCGCGCCCTGCAGGACCAGCGCCACGCGCGTTTCCTGCGGTGTGATGTTGATGAGGATGTCTTCGTTCATGGACCCTGCCGTGCGTATTGTTCAGGGTGACATGATACACGCGCCGGCCCTGGGGCCGAAGCGGGCAATCAGATTGCCAGGCCCGCCTTGCGCAGCAGGTTGGCGGTCTCGAACAGGGGCAGGCCCATGATGCCCGAATGGCTGCCCTCGATGTGCTCGATGAACAGCGCCGCCGGGCCCTGGATGCCGTAGCCGCCGGCCTTGTCGTAGGGTTCCAGCGTGGCGCAATACGCCCTGATCCGGGCCGCGGTGAGGGTGGCGAAGCGCACGTTGGACACTTGCGTGACCTGCTCGGCCACGTGCTGTGAGTGCACGGCCACCGAGGTCAGCACCTGGTGGGTACGGCCGGACAGGCGCTCCAGCATGGCCACCGCCTCTCGGTTATCCGCCGGCTTGCCGAGGATCTCGCCGTCGATGGTGACGGTGGTGTCGGCGGTTAGCACCGGCCGCAGCGGCTGGCGCCGCTGCAGCAGGAGGTTGTAGGCGAAGGCGCCCTTGGCCCGGGCCACCCGCGCCACGTAATCGTGGACGTCTTCGCCCGGCAGCACATCCTCGCTGACGTCGACCACGCGGCCCGGGTCGCTGCGCAGCAGCATCAGTTCGAAGTCGACCCCGATCTGGCGCAGCAGTTCGCGCCGGCGCGGGCTCTTGGAAGCGAGATAGATTTTATTGTGCTGGTTTTTCATCGCTGTTCTTGATCGCTGTTGTTGACCGCGTTTCTTGATCGCTACTGGGCCGCTTCAGACCCTATGGTAAGGATGGTTCTGGGTGATCGACCAGGCGCGGTAGAGCTGTTCCGCCAGCATGACCCGGACGATTCCGTGCGGCAGGGTCATGCTGGAGATGCGGATCAGTCCTTCGGCACGCGCCTTCAGCTCGGGATCGAGGCCATCGGCCCCGCCGATCAGGAAGGCGGTGTCGCGGCCGTCGCGTTGCCAGGTTTCCAGTTGTTGCGACAGACCGACGCTGGTCAGGTCCTTGCCGCGTTCGTCCAGGGCGATGATGCGCACGCCCTTCGGCAGGGCCGTCTCGATGCGCTCGCGCTCGAGCGCCATCGCGGTGACGGCGGTCTTGCTGCCGGAGCGCTCAACCGGCTTGATCTCCTTGAGCACGATGCGCAGCTCGGGCGGCATGCGCTTCGTGTATTCGGTGAAGCCGGATTCGATCCAGGCCGGCATCTTGTGGCCGACCGCGGCAATGATCAACTGCATGAGGACCCTTACTCAGCGTCCTTCTTGATGCGGCGGATCACCTTCTTGACCGGCGCATCGGCGGCCGGGGCGGCCTTCGGTGCGGCAGTCTTGCTCACGCGCTTCGGCGGCTTGGCCTTGGTCGCTTCGACGGCGGCGATTTCGGTCTTGCTCGGTGCGACCTTCACGGTCTTGCCGGTCGGGACTGCCTTGGCGGCGGCTTTCTTGGCGGCTGGCTTCTTGGCTGCGGTCTCGGTCGTCGCGGCGGCCTTGGTCGCGCGCTTGGCGGCCGGCTTGCGTTCGTTGACCGGCTTGGCTTCTTCCTGCGCCTGGTTGGCGGCCAGGTGCTTCGACTTCGGCTTGACGGCGTCGGCTTCGATGCCCTCGACGGTCGACTTGCGCTTGGCGGCGCCCAGCTTGACCGGCTTCTCGCCCCAGATTTCCTCGAGGCGGTAGTATTGACGGATGGCCGGCTGCATGATGTGGACGATCATGTCGCCCAGGTCGACCAGCACCCATTCGCCGGTGTCTTCGCCTTCCAGGCCGACCACGTCGCCGCCCGCCGCCTTGACCTTGTCGCGCACCGAGGCGGCCAGCGCCTTGGTCTGGCGGTTCGACGTACCCGAGACCACGGCGATGCGGTCGAACAGGCTGGTCAGGTGGGTCGTGTCGAACAGGACGATGTCCTGGCCCTTCACATCTTCCAGGGCGTCGACGACGAGGGTTTGCAGTTTCTTGATATCCATTAGTTTTTGTACAGGTTATGTTGTTGAATATAGTCTAGCACTTGCGCCATCCCGAGCGCGCTTGCATCCGCGCCGGATTGCAAGGCCGCACGGAGCTGGCTGGACGAGAGGTCCACATCCAGCGTCGGCGCAAGGCAGACTTTTCCGTGCGCCAGCAGGCGCACGGTGTCGGGCGTTGCAAGCCGCGTCGACAGTTCTTGGGCCACCATCGGTGGCAATGCTTCCTGCGCCAGGTCGTAGCCGGGACGCGTCGCCACGCCCAGGTTGGCAAGGGCAAACAGCTCGCGCCATTCGTTCCAGCTATCGAGCTTGCGCAACTGGTCGGCGCCCATCAGGAACACGATCGAGGTGCGCGGCCCAAGTTCCTTGCGCAGCGCGCGCAGCGTCTCGACCGTATACGTTGGCGTTTTCCGTTCGATTTCCTGCAGGTCGATCGTGACCGGCAGGCTCGGGCTCTTCAATGCCTCGAAAGCCAGTTCCAGCATTGCGACCCGGTCGCGGTCGCTGGCCTGGAGGCCATTCTTTTGCCACGGCTGGCCGGCCGGCAGGATGCGCAAGGTGTCCGGCCGCAACAGGCCGGCGAACAGCCGCGCCAGCGCGACGTGGCCCTGGTGCACCGGATCGAAGCTGCCGCCGAGGACGGCGATGCAGCGGTTGCGTCCCGGCGCGCTCCTGGTGCCGGTCACGGCGCCAGCCAGTCCCGGTGCACCAGGAAGTCGGAATACAGTCGTGCTTCAGGGCTGCCGGGTTCGGGATGCCAGTCGTAGCGCCATTTGACGATCGGCGGCATCGACATCAGGATCGCCTCGGTCCGTCCGCCCGACTGCAGGCCGAACAGGGTGCCGCGGTCCCACACCAGGTTGAACTCGACGTAGCGTCCGCGCCGGTAGGCCTGGAAGTCGCGCTCGCGTTCGCCATACGGCTGGTCCTTGCGGCGCTCCAGGATCGGCAGGTAGGCGTCCAGGAAGCGCTCGCCGACGGTCCTCACCATGGCATACGATTGCTCGAAGCCGAGCTCGTTGAAATCGTCGAAGAAGATGCCGCCGACGCCGCGCGGTTCCTTGCGGTGCTTCAGGTAGAAGTAATCGTCGCACCAGGTCTTGAAGCGCGGATGCAACCCGTCGCCGAACGGCGCCAGCGCGTCGTGGCAGACCTGGTGGAAGTGGCGCGCGTCCTCGGCTTCGCCGTAGTACGGGGTCAGGTCCATGCCGCCGCCGAACCACCAGACCGGCTCCTTGCCGGGCGCGGTCGCCTCGAAGAAACGCACGTTCATGTGCACCGTCGGAGCATAGGGGTTACGCGGATGCAGCACCAGCGACACGCCCATCGCTTCCCAGGCGCGGCCCGCCAGCTCCGGACGCACGGCGGTGGCCGACGCCGGCAGCGTGGCGCCGCGCACGTGCGAGAAATTCACGCCGCCCCGTTCGAGGACGTTGCCTTCCTCGACCAGGCGCGAGATGCCGCCGCCGCCCTCGGGGCGCTGCCATTCCTCGCGCAGGAACGGCTTGCCGTCGACCTGTTCGAGATCGTGGACGATGCGCGCCTGGAGCTCGAGCAGCCAGGCCTTGATGGCGGCGGGATTGGGGGAAGACATGAAGAATGACCGGCTTGGAATGAAAAGTGGGCCGATTGTACACCGGCCCACCGAATGTCTACATCTGGCGTTGGTTGAGAAAGGATTACTTTACGCCGCGCCAGCCGATGTCGCGCCGGTACTGCGCGCCATTGAAGTGTATCTTCTCGACGCTTTCATACGCCTGCTTCTGCGCCATCTTGACGCTGTCGCCCAGGCCCACCACGCACAGCACGCGGCCGCCGCTGGTCTGCAGCTTGCCGTCCACGAGTTTGGTGCCGGCGTGGAAGGTGACGCATTCCGGCACTTCCGCAGGGATGCCGTCGATGACGTCGCCCTTGCGCGGGCTGTCCGGATAGCCGGCAGCCGCCATCACGACGCCCACGGCGGTGCGGCGATCCCATTCCAGCTCGACCGTGTCGAGGGTGCCGTTGCAGGCGTGTTCGAGCACGGTGGCGAAGTCGCTCTTCAGGCGCGCCATGATCGGCTGGGTTTCCGGGTCGCCCATGCGGCAGTTGAACTCGAGCGTGCGCGGGTTGCCCTCGGCATCGATCATCAGGCCGGCGTACAGGAAGCCGGTGAACGGGATGCCGTCGCGCGCCATGCCCTGGATGGTCGGGTTGATGATCTCGCGCATCACGCGCGCATGCATCGACGGCGTCACGATCGGCGCCGGCGAGTAGGCGCCCATGCCGCCGGTGTTCGGGCCCTGGTCGTTGTCCTTCAGGCGCTTGTGGTCCTGGCTGGTGGCCAGCGCCAGCACATTCCTGCCGTCGCACATGACGATGAAGCTGGCTTCTTCGCCGGCCAGGAATTCCTCGATCACGATGCGGGCGCCGGCATCGCCGAAGGCGTTATCGGACAGCATGTGGTCGACCGCAGCGTGGGCTTCTTCCAGCGACATCGCGACCACCACGCCCTTGCCGGCCGCCAGGCCGTCGGCCTTGATGACGATCGGCGCGCCATTGGCGTCGATGTAGGCGTGGGCCGCGGCGGCGTCCGAGAATGTCTCGTACTTCGCGGTCGGGATGCCGTGGCGGTGCATGAAGGCCTTGGCGAAATCCTTCGAGCTCTCGAGCTGGGCCGCCTCGCGGGTGGGGCCGAAGATCTTGAGGCCGCGCGAGCGGAACAGGTTGACGATGCCGGCCGCCAGCGGCGCTTCCGGGCCGACCAGGGTCAGGGCCACGCCTTCGGCCACCACGAAGTCGGCCAGCGCTTCAGGGTCGGTCACGTCCACCGTCACCAGGCGGTCGTCGAGCGCGGTGCCGCCGTTGCCGGGCGCGACGAAGACCGTCTGGATGCGTTCCGATTGGGCCAGTTTCCACGCCAGCGCGTGTTCGCGGCCGCCCGAGCCGACTACGAGGATTTTCATATTCGCTACCAATTATTCTTCGATCACGGCGTTGGTGAAGACTTCCTGGACATCGTCCAGGTTTTCCAGCGCATCGAGGAGTTTCTGCATCTTGACCGCGTCCTCGCCCGTGAACACGGTCTCGGTGGCGGGCTTCATGATGACTTCGGCCACTTCGGCCTTGAAGCCGGCTGCTTCCAGTGCTTCCTTGACGGAGGAGAAGGCATGCGGATCGCACAGTACTTCGAAGCCGCCTTCTTCGTCGGCCATGACGTCGTCGGCGCCGGCTTCGAGCGCGGCTTCCATCAGTTTGTCTTCGTCGACGCCCGGCGCGAACAGGAACTGGCCGGTGTGCTTGAACATGAAGGCGACCGAGCCTTCGGTGCCCATATTGCCGCCGAATTTGCTGAAGGCGTGGCGCACTTCGGCCACGGTGCGGACACGGTTGTCGGTCAGGCAGTCGACGATGATCGCCGCGCCGCCGATGCCATAGCCTTCGTAGCGCACTTCTTCATAGTTGACGCCTTCGAGCTCGCCCGAGCCGCGCTGGATCGCGCGGGTGACGTTATCCTTCGGCATATTCGCGTCCGCGGCTTTCTCGACCGCCAGGCGCAGGCGCGGGTTGGAAGCGATGTCGCTCCCGCCCATGCGCGCGGCCACGGTGATCTCCTTGATCAGGCGCGTCCAGATCTTGCCGCGCTTGGCGTCGGTAGCGGCTTTTTTATGCTTGATATTGGCCCATTTGCTGTGTCCAGCCATGTCGAGAATTCCTTAGACGGTATGCAAGAGTGGCCGATATTCTAGCATAGGCCCCCCTTGCAAAAACGTCGCTCAACTGTCACGGAAACAACAGTCTGGTTCCTAAAGCGAGCAAGGCCAGCCCACCCGCACAGGCGATCCAGTGGCCGCTGGCGAGGCGGATCTCGGCCACCACGAACAGGCCGACGACGGCGATCGCGGCCGGGTTGTCCGGGCCGGCGGCCAGCAGCAGGAGCATCAGCAGCCAGCAACAGCCCAGGCACTGGCGGGCATGAAAGGCGCCGCGCCAGAATGCGCCGGGCAGGCCATGGCGCCAGCCGGCCAGGATGCCGGGCAGCGGCGCCCGGCAATGCTCCAGGCAGGCATGCTTGGCGGGTGTCCACTGGTAGACGCCGGCCGCCACCATGGCCAGGCCGAGCAGGAGAGGGTGGCGCACGGCGCCGCCGTGGTTGGACTCGTGCAGCGTCCATTGGGCGATCGCGGCCAGCAGCGCGAAACCGGTCCAGGCGCCCAGGTAGCCGAGCACGAACAGCCAGGTGCGCAGGCGCGCCCGCTGGGCCGCGTGCTCCCCGGCGATGCGCGCGAACAGCACCGTGGCGCGGCTGGCCAGCGGCAGCATCATGGCCGTGCACAGGCCGGCCCAGGTCAGGAACACCAGGGCCAGCTGGCCGGCCTGGTAGGCCAGGGAGGGGGCGGCGATGGCCCTCGCGCCGGCCGCTGCCGCGTCCGCGACGAGGGGTGTGCTGCCGAGCACCAGGCCGCCCAGCACGAGGCCGGCCCAGCACAGGCTGGCCAGCAGTGATACGACGATCAGGGCCAGCAGCAAAAAGCGGTCGCGGCCAAGGCGTGTTTCGACGTCACTCAGGTTCATTGCGGCGCTCCCGGTGGACCCGTGCGCTCAGACTTCGAGGTCATGATCGATTCTCCATTTTGGTTGAGATGCATGGTTTCGACCGGTCGCGCCTCGACCCCGTTCGGCGGGCGCGGCCGGATGCGTCTTGACGCCGAGGCCGCCGTTGCCGGGTGAGCCCTGGAGATGACGCCAGCGGTGCAACTCCTTTACCACGCGCGCGGTGCTGCATCGCCGTGATCGCGCCCGTCGCGACGCCGAACTTCGGTGCCGCCGCCACAGTCTTGTGCCGCGCTTGATCGCTTTCAGAACGTTTCAGCGCCGTCGTGGTTTATATGACCGCATGGTCGAATGCGGTATTCTTATGAGCGTCCCGACTACACCAACCGCCGCCCACGACATGACCATCACGACCGCCGCCCCACGCATCGCACTGATCGCCCACGACAAGAAGAAGGACGACATGATCTCGCTCGCCGCCGAGTACCGCGAGTTCCTGCAGGGCTGCGCCCTGTCGGCCACCGGCACCACCGGCGGGCGCCTGATCAACGAGCTGGGCCTGAACGTCGAGCGCAAGCATTCGGGGCCGGTCGGCGGCGACCTGCAGATCGGTTCCCTGCTGGTCGACGGCCTGATCGATTGCGTGATCTTCCTGCGCGACCCGATGACGCCGCAGCCGCACGAACCCGACATCAACGCCCTGGTGCGCGCCTGCGACGTGCACAATATCCCGTGCGCGACCAATGTCTCGACCGCGCGCCTGGTGCTGTCGCAACTGATGGGCGCGCGCAGCGCCGTTTGACCCACCTGACAAAGGAGTAGCCATGCTCGCCAAAGCGATCCGGATCGCCGCCACCGGCGGCCCAGAAGTGATGGAATACGTCGACGTCGAGGCGCAGGCGCCCGGGCCGGGCGAGGCGCGCATCGTCCAGCACGCGATCGGCCTGAACTTCATCGACGTGTATTTCCGCACCGGCCTGTATCCGCAGCCGCTGCCCGGCTATCTCGGCAAGGAAGGCGCGGGCGTGGTCGAGGCGGTGGGCGAGGGCGTGACCCACGTGCGGCCGGGCGACCGCGTGGCCTATGCCGGCGGACCGCTGGGCGCCTATGCCAGCGTGCGCACCATGCCGGCGCGCTTCCTGGTCAGGCTGCCGGACGCGATCGGCTTCGAGACCGCGGCCGCCATGATGCTGCAGGGATTGACGGTGCAATACCTGCTGCGTCAAACCTATCGGGTCGAGGCCGGCGACACGATCCTGTTCCACGCCGCGGCCGGCGGCGTCGGCCTGATCGCCTGCCAGTGGGCGCGCGCGCTCGGCGTGCGCCTGATCGGTACCGTGGGTTCGAAAGAGAAGGGCGAGCTGGCGCTGCGCCACGGCGCGGCCCACGTCATCAACTACAACGACGAAGACATCGTGGCGCGCGTGCGCGAGCTCACCGGGGGCGAGGGCGTGCCGGTGGTGTACGACTCGGTGGGCAAGGACACCTTCACCGCCTCGCTCGACTGCCTGCGCCGGCGCGGCCTGATGGTCAGCTTCGGCAACGCCTCGGGCGCGGTCGAGCCGTTCGCACCAGCCGAGTTGTCGAAGCGCGGCTCGCTGTTCCTGACCCGGCCGACCCTGTTCGACTACATGAGTAACCAGGAAGAGCAGGAGGCGATGACGGCCGAGCTGTTCGAGATGGTCGGCAGCGGCAAGGTCGAGGTCGAGGTGCGCCAGACCTTTGCCCTGGCCGAGGCGGGCGAGGCGCACCGCGCGCTGGAAGCGCGCCGCACGACCGGTTCGACGGTGCTGCTGCCATGAGAGACACACGCGACGACGACCCGCTGCCGCAGTTGCCGCCGTCGGCGCAGCCGTCGGGCGACGGCGTGCCAAAGTTCGGGCGCCTGCTGATCGTGCTGGTGCTGGCCATGCTGGTGGTGGTGGCGCTCACCTTCGGCTCCGAAGCCTATTTCACCTGAGCCCATGGAGGACTTCAATCGCGCATACGGGCAAGTCTTCGTTCCCGGCCGCCTGACGGTCGGGCTGATGACGCCCATGGCGGGACAGGCCGGCGCCCTGGCCGACCTCGCACTGGCGCAAGCGCATGCGCGCCTGGCCGACGCGCTGGGCTTCGCCGCCCTCTGGACCCGCGACGTGCCGCTGATGATCCCGCAGGGCAGCGCCAACGAGACCGCGGCGCTGGACGACCCCTTCCTGTGGCTGGCCGCGCTGGCGGCGGTGACCGAGCGGGTCGTGCTCGCCACCGGGGCCATCGTGCTGCCGCTGCGCCATCCGCTGCACGTGGCCAAGGCGGCTCTCACCCTGGACCGGATCAGCCACGGTCGCCTGCTGCTGGGCCTGGGTTCGGGCGACCGTCCCGAGGAATTCTCCCGTTTCGGGGCCGACCTGGAGACGCGCGACGTCGCCTTTCGCGAGCACTGGAGCGCCCTGCACGCCGCGCTGGCGCCGGCGCCGGTCGTGGACCCGGAACGGTACCGCGTGCTGCCCCCGCCGCAGGCGCGCATTCCGATGCTTGCGGTGGGCAGCGCGCGACAGTCGCTGCAGTGGATCGCCGAACATGCCGACGGCTGGGCTAGTTACCACCGCGAGGAAGACCGGCAAAAAGGCCGGATCGCCCTCTGGCACATGGCGCAGGACCAGCGCTCGCCGGGAATGCGCAAGCCCTTCATCCAGTCGGTGCTGCTGGACTTGCTGGACGATCCGGCGGCGCCGGCCCAGGCGATCGAGCTTGGCCTGCGCACCGGCCGCCATGCGCTGGCCGCCTATCTGGAACGCATGCGCGAACTCGGCGTCGCCCACATCCTGTTCAACCTGCACCGGGGCGCGCGTCCGGCGGAGGACGTCCTGCACGAGTTGGGTGCCGAGATCCTGCCCCAGCTTTAGTCCTGTCCTCACAAAGGTTTAACCGCCGAGTATCTTCTTGACACAAAAAACTGTCCCGCTACGATTGTTCAGCATTAGATGCCGGTAACAAAAAATCACACCGGTCGGCGCCAGCCGGAGAGCGCGAGACAACCATGAAGCATCTTGGCAATGCATTGGGGGCGGGCGCTGTGCGCGCTGGTCCTGTACTGGCATGTGGAGGCAACGGCGCAAACGTCGGCGCCTGTAGTGGAGGCGGAGGCGTCAGCGCCGCTGCAGAACATCTACGGCCGCGGTACCTGATCCTGAACGGCCGCTGGAACTACATCGTCGACCGTTCTTTCAAACTTACGCAAAGCTAACCGTAGTTAACTTTCCTGTTGAATTCCTGCTTCACCGGAGATGGTTTCACCTGACAATGTACATGCCAGGCCAGCGCCTTCTCCTCCACAGGCAGGGGCGGTGGAACTCACCGCCAACAGCTTCACCGGCAACCAAATGCAGCCGCCGGTGGTTGTAAGAGGGCCGAGACAACAGATAGTTCCCAAAGTTGTCTTGTCAACAGAAGTTTCTGTACCAGGACGACCCCGACCGTGAACACCGACTGGTGGAAGTATGGCGGCATCACGCGCGACGTGCTGCTGGCCGAAGTCCCCGCCACCTATATCGCCGACTACAAGGTGCAGCTGGCCAAGGGCGACCTGAAGCGCATCCAGGGCTACGTCCAGCTGGCCGGCGCCCAGCCGCGGCAAAGCGTCAGCGTGACGATTCCCGCGGCCGGCATCCGGACCACGGTGCAGGCCGACGCCAGCGGCCGCGCCGCCATCGACATCCCTGCCGGCAAGCTGCGCTACTGGTCGCTAGACGCGCCGACCCTGTACGACGTCGAGATCGCGGCCGGCCCGGACACGGTGAAGGACAGGGTGGGTTTCCGGACCATCGAGACCCGCGGCCAGGACATCCTGCTCAACGGGAAATCGATCTTCTTGCGCGGGATCTCGTTGCACGACGAGAACCCGCTGGCCCAGGGACGCCTGCGCGGCGAGGGCGATATGCGCATGATGCTGCAGTGGACGCGCGAGCTCAACGCCAACTTCGTACGCCTGGCCCACTATCCGCACAGCAAACAGATGTCGCGCCTGGCCGACGAGATGGGCCTGCTGCTGTGGGCCGAGGTGCCGGTGTACTGGACCATCTCGTGGACCAATCCCGACACCTACCGCAACGCCGACCGCCAGCTGACCGATATGGTGGTGCGCGACAAGAACCGCGCCAGCGTCATCGTCTGGTCGATCGGGAACGAGACCCCGGTGGGCGAGCCGCGCAACGTCTTCATGGGCCGGCTGGCCGACACCGTGCGCGGCCTGGACGATACGCGCCTGGTGGCGGCGGCGCTCGAAGTGCACCGCGAGGGCCAGCGCGTCGTGGTCGAGGACCCGCTGGCCGGCAAGCTGGACCTGGCCAGCTTCAACGAATACGCCGGCTGGTACTGGAGCGATCCCGAGGACATGCTGAACTACCGTTTCGACATCAAGGTGAACAAGCCGGTGGTCGTCAGCGAGTTCGGCGCCGATGCGCTGGGCGGCCATCACGGCGACGCCACGACCCGCTGGACCGAGGAATACCAGGAGCGCCTGTACCGGAACCAGTTCAAGCTGCTGACCGCAATCCCCGGCCTGAGCAGCATGACGCCGTGGATCCTGGCCGACTTCCGCTCGCCGCGCCGCCCGCATCCGCAATACCAGGATTTCTGGAACCGCAAGGGCCTGATCTCGGACACCGGCCAGAAAAAGAAAGCCTTCCACACCCTGAGGCGCTTTTACGATGGCATGCAGCAGAAATACCGATAGGGGCCCTGGCATAGTGCGGTGCTAGAATCCCGGCCATGGAAACCCCTGCCCCGAAGGACGCACCAGCTACCGCCCGCAAGAGCCGCAAGGGCGCCACGCCCACGGTGCGCGACGTCGCCCGCCTGGCCGGCGTGGCGCCGATGAGCGTCTCGCGCGCGCTGAACAATCCCGATTCGGTCTCGCCCGAGATCCTGCAGCGCGTGCGCGAGGTGGTGGACCGGGTGGGCTACGTGCCGAACCTGCTGGCCGGCGGCCTGGCCTCCAAGAAAAGCCGCATGGTGGCGGCGGTGGTGCCGACCATCAGCGGCTCGGTCTTCCTCGAGATGGTGCAGGCGCTCACCGACGGCTTGGCCGCGCGCGGCTACCAGCTGATGCTGGGCCAGGCCGGCTACGAGAACTCGCGCGAGGATGCGCTGCTCGAGGCCATCATCGGGCGCCGTCCGGACGGCGTGGTGCTGACCGGGATCATGCGCTCGGAGCAGGGCCGGCGCCGCCTGCTGGCCAGCGGCATTCCGGTGGTCGAGACCTGGGACCTGACCGACAGCCCGATCGACATGCTGGTGGGCTTTTCGCATGAGCAGATCGGCAAGGCGGTGGCCGAATACCTGCACGGGCGCGGGCGCCGCAGGATCGCCGCCATCAGCGCCGACGACGAACGCGCGGTGCGCCGCAACCGCCAGTTCGCCGACACCGTGCTGGCGCTGCAGCCGGGGCTGGGCACGGATCGAAAGGCGGTGCCGACCTGCATCGTCCCGGCGCCAACCTCGCTCGGCAGCGGCCGCGCGGGCCTGGCAGAGCTGCTGGCGCGCGATCCCGGCATCGACGCCGTGTTCTGCAGCTCCGACATGATGGCCCAGGGCGTGCTGCTCGAGGCGCTGGCGCTGGGCATCAAGGTGCCCGAACAGCTCGCCGTGGTCGGCCTGGGCGACCTGGCGTTCTCGCGCGACCTACATCCCCCCTTGACCACGGTGCGCATCGACGGCACCGCCATCGGTTCCACCGCCGCGCAGCTGATCATCGACCGCGCCGAAGGCCGGCCGGTGGAGGAGCCGGTGCGCGACGTCGGCTTCGTCATCGTCGAACGCGGCAGCAGCTAAACCCCCTCCGATGCATTGACTTCTTCGTCAAGATACCGGTATCATCGTCTCATCTTGATACCGGTAACATGCAGTTCGTAAAATTATTTAGGGAAGAATGATGACCATGGAATCTTCGACGCCGGGCGGCACGCCGTTGATCACCGCGATGCGCGTGGTGCCGGTCGCGGGCCGCGACGGCATGCTGCTCAACCTCAGCGGCGCCCACGCGCCGTGGTTCACCCGTAACCTGGTGATCCTCACCGACAGCAGCGGCCAGCAGGGCGTCGGCGAAGTGCCGGGCGGGGAGAGCATCCGCCAGACGCTCGAGGATGCGCGCGCGCTGGTCGTCGGCCAGCCGATCGGCGCCTGGAACGGCGTGCTGCGCTCGATGCGCACGGCGTTCGCCGGACGCGATGCGGGCGGGCGCGGCCAGCAGACCTTCGACCTGCGCGTGATGATCCACGCGGTGGCCGGCGTCGAATGCGCCTTGCTCGACCTGCTGGGCAAGTTCATGGGCGTGCCGGTGGCCGACCTGCTGGGCGACGGCCGCCAGCGCGACCAGGTCGAGATGCTGGGCTATCTGTTCTACGTGGGCGACCGCAAGGCCACCGACTTGCCCTATGCGTGCGAGCCCGATGCGGCCGACGAGTGGCTGCGCCTGCGCCACGAGCCGGCGATGGACACCGACGCCATCGTGGCCCAGGCGCGCGCCGCGCAGAAGCGTTACGGCTTCAAGAGCTTCAAGCTCAAGGGCGGCGTGCTGCGCGGCGAGCAGGAAATCGAGGCGGCGCGCGCGCTCAAGGAAGCCTTCCCGCAGGCCGGCATCACGCTCGACCCCAATGGCTGCTGGCTGCTGCAGGATGCGATCCGGCTGTGCCGCGACATGAAGGGCGTGCTGGCCTATGCCGAAGACCCGTGCGGTCCCGAAGGCGGTTATTCGGGCCGCGAGACGATGGCCGAGTTCCGCCGCGCCACAGGCCTGCGCACCGCCACCAATATGATCGCCACCGACTGGCGCCAGCTGGCGCACGCGGTGCAGCTGGGGGCGGTGGACATCCCGCTGGCCGACCCGCATTTCTGGACCATGCAGGACACCGTGCGTGTGGCCAAGATGTGCGAAGCCTGGGGGCTGACGTGGGGCTCGCACTCGAACAACCACTTCGACGTCTCGCTGGCGATGTTCACCCATTGCGCGGCGGCGGCGCCGGGCGACATCACCGCGATCGACACCCACTGGATCTGGCAGGACGGCCAGCACCTGACCCGCAATCCGCTGCGCATCGTGGACGGCATGGTCACCGTGCCGACAACGCCAGGGCTGGGCGTGGAGCTCGATATGGACGCGGTGGAGGCCGCGCATCAGCGCTATTCTCAGATGGGGCTGGGCGGGCGCGACGATGCGGTGGGGATGCAGTACCTCGTTCCGAACTGGAAGTTCGATAGCAAGAAACCGTGCATGGTGCGCTAAGACACACCGGCACTACCGTTGTCTCTCGCTGTCTCTAGTTGGCCCGTCGCCTTGCGTGACGGGCCTTTTTTGCGTGCGCACCACAAAAATTGATTCAAATCGCCTGCCTCAAAACGTCATTCCCGCGAAGGCGGGAATCCAAGTACTGCCAGCGCTGTCGAAACGCTAAGGACTTGGATTCCCGCCTCCGCGGGAATGACGTAGTAAGGCTAACTTAGGTGGCCAGGATCAGCCCTTCGGCTCCTGCGTCACCTCGACCCGCCGCGCCACGCCCGACGGTCCCGGGAAGCCTTCGAAGGCGCTGTGCACCAGCGCCGGCATGATTTCCGGCGTCGACATATTGCGGCTGGTGTTGTGCACCGTGACGTCGAACAGGCGCTTGCCGTCGCGCGCCGACTTGATCGAGACCTGCAGTTCGCGCCGGTAGTGGTGCTCGATCGAGGTCTGGTAGGCCGGATACGGACCCCAGAACGGATCGTAGAACGGGCTGTACCAGCCGCCCCAATAGCGGCGATGGAAGCCGCGGTAGCCGTAGCCGTAGCGGGCGCCCGGATAGAAATACGGCGTCATGATCGGTTCCAGCACGCGCACCGGCAGGTCGGTGGTGGTGAAGCGCATCGACACCGTCAGCGCCGGCGTGGCACCCTCGGCGTCGCGGAAGCCCTGGCGCGCCAGCTGGGCGCGCACCAGTTCCTGGTAGCTGCGCCATTCCAGCGTGTCGTCCTGCGGCGACGGCACCTCGAACACATAACTCTTGTCTTCCATCTGGGCCGGCCATTGGTGGAAGGTCGTGACGTCGCTGCGGATGGTGGTCGCGCAACCGCCCAGGAGCAGCGCAAGCGCCGTGCCGGCGGCGACCATGATGAGGCGTTTCATACAATCTCCAGATTATTTGTGCGGAATTTCCCCGATGATCAAGCTTACCGCTTGTTCAAGAACAATGAACCGGGTTTTACACCCCGTTACCGTGCATACACTGCGATACATGGAATCGAACGAAGCACCGGAAAAGCTTGTTGGTAAAATAAGCACTTCTCCACTGTGTTCTTGGACTCTTCCTATGCGCACCGATACGCCCCAGACCATTTACCGGAAAGACTATACCCCGCCAAGTTACCTTGTGGATACTGTCGAGCTCGGCTTCGACCTGGATCCCGCGCGTACGGTCGTGGCCAACCGCCTGACCTTGCGCCGCAACCCGGCGGCAAGCGGGCGGGCCATCGAGCTGCATGGCGAGGAGATCGAGCTGGTGGCGCTGCGCCTGAACGGCAAGACCCTGGGCGGGGCCGACTATACGCTGGCCAACAATCTCCTGACCATCCACGAGGCGCCGGACGACGTGGTGCTCGAGATCGAATCGGTCTGCGTGCCCGAGCAGAACACGACGCTCAGCGGCTTGTATGTATCGAATGGCAACTTCTTCACTCAGTGCGAGGCCGAAGGCTTCCGCCGCATCACCTATTTCCCGGACCGCCCTGACGTGATGGCCAAGTACACCGTGATGCTGCGCGCCGACAAGGCGCGCTATCCGGTGCTGCTGTCCAACGGCAACCTGATCCAGGAGGGCGATCTCGACGATGGGCGTCACTATGCGCTGTGGGAAGACCCGTTCAAGAAGCCCTCTTACCTGTTCGCGCTGGTGGCGGCCAAGCTGGTGTGCCAGGAAGAGACCTTCCGCCTGGCGGACGGCCGCGACGCCCTGCTGCAGGTGTGGGTCGAAGAAGGCAACCTGGACAAAACCGATTATGCGATGCAGTCGCTCAAGCACAGCATCCGCTGGGACGAAGAGAAATACGGCCTCGAGCTCGACCTGGACCGCTTCATGATCGTCGCCACCAGCGACTTCAACATGGGCGCGATGGAAAACAAGGGCCTGAACATCTTCAACACCAAGTTCGTGCTGGCCAACCCGCGGGTGGCGACCGACGTCGACTTCCAGGGCATCGAGGCGGTGGTGGCGCACGAATACTTCCACAACTGGACCGGCAACCGCGTGACCTGCCGCGACTGGTTCCAGCTGTCGCTGAAGGAAGGCCTGACGGTATTCCGCGACCAGGAATTCACGGCCGACATGATCGGCACCGACACTGGCCGCGCCGTGACCCGCATCGACCAGGTGCGCACGCTGCGCCAGCACCAGTTCCCCGAGGATGCCGGCCCGATGGCGCACCCGGTGCGTCCCGACTCCTTCGTGGAGATCAATAATTTTTATACGGTGACGGTGTATGAGAAGGGCGCCGAAGTGGTGCGCATGTACCAGACCCTGTTCGGCGTCGACGGCTTCCGCAAGGGCATGGACCTGTATTTCGAACGCCATGACGAACAGGCGGTCGAATGCGACGATTTCCGGCGCGCGATGGCCGACGCCAACGGCCGACGCCTGGACCAGTTCGAACGCTGGTACAGCCAGGCCGGCACCCCGGTGCTGCGCTTCGAGGGCCGCTGGGACGAGGCCGTCCATACCTACACGCTCAAGCTGATCCAGTCCTGCCCGCCGACGCCGGGCCAGCCGCACAAGCTCCCGTTCCACATCCCGGTCGCGGTCGGCCTGCTCGACGCCGCCGGCAACGACATGCGCCTGGTGGTCGATAGCGTCGACCGCGGCACGACGGCGGTGCTCGAGCTGACCCAGGCCGAGCAGACCTTCGTCTTCACCGACGTGAAGGAGCAGCCAGTGCCGTCGGTGCTGCGCGGCTTCTCGGCGCCGGTGATCCTGCAGGGCAGCTATACCGATGCCGACCTGCTGCACCTGTTCAGCCATGACAGCGACCCGGTCAACCGCTGGGAAGCGGGCCAGCGCCTGGCCATGAGCCGCCTGCTCAAGCTGACCGGCGAGGCCATGGCCAAGGGCAATAGCGGCGCCAGCCTGAACCTGGACGAGACCTTCATCGAGGCGATGCGCAAGGTCCTGGTCGACGAGACCCTCGACCCGGCCTTCCGCGAACAGGCGCTGCTGCTGCCGTCCGAGGGCATGGTGGCCGAGCAGATCGACGGCGTCGACCCGCTGGCCGTGCACATCGCGCGCCAGTTCATCCGCGCCGACATCGGCGCGCGCCTGCGCGGCGAGCTGCTGGCGCAGTACGAGGCCAACCTGACGCCGGGGCCGTACAGCCCGGATGCGCAATCCGCCGGCAAGCGCGCGCTCAAGAATATCGCGCTGTCCTACCTGAACGCGGCGCCCGACGAAGAGAGCGTGGCGCTGGCCCAGCGTCAGTTCGACCAGGCCGACAACATGACCGACCGCGCCGCGGCGCTCAGTGCGCTGATCGCATCGCGCGTGCCGGAAGCCGCCGACGCGCTGGACGTGTTCTACCAGGAGTTCCAGGGCGAGGCCCTGGTGGTGGACAAGTGGTTCATGATGCAGGCCGCGGCCCCGACCACCGACGTTGCGGCCGTGCGCGCGCTGATGCGCCATCCGGCCTTCACCCTGCGCAACCCGAACCGCGCGCGCAGCCTGGTCGCCGCCTTCTGCATGAACAATCCGGTGCAGTTCCACGCGCCGGACGGCAGCGGCTACGCCTTCTGGGCCGAGCAGGTGATCGCGCTCGACGCGCTCAACCCGCAGGTCGCGAGCCGCTTGGCGCGCGCCATGGACCGCTGGCGCCGTTACGCGCCGGCGCTGCAGGAGCAGATGCAGGCCGCGCTGCAGCGGGTGGCGGGGCAGGGCAAGCTGTCGAACGACGTGCGCGAAGTGGTCACCAAGGCGCTCGCGAATTGATAACAATATTTAAACCAAACCTGAGGAAGTCATGAAACGCGTAAGTTTGACGCAATACCTGGTCGAAGAGCAGCGCCTGCACCAGAACATCAACGCCGAGCTGCGCCTGCTGATCGAGGTCGTCGCCCGCGCCTGCAAGCGCATCAGCTATTCGGTGAGCAAGGGCGCGCTGGGCGAAGTGCTGGGCAGCGCCGAGACCGAGAACATCCAGGGAGAAGTCCAGAAGAAGCTGGACGTGATCTCCAACGAGATCCTGCTCGAAGCGAACGAGTGGGGCGGCCACCTGGCGGCGATGGCGTCCGAAGAGATGGAAACCATCCGCCAGATCCCGAGCCGCTATCCGATGGGCGAATTCCTGCTGCTGTTCGATCCGCTGGACGGCTCGTCGAACATCGACGTCAATGTCTCGATCGGCACCATCTTCTCGGTGCTGAAGGCGCCGGAAGGCATGAAGCAGCCGACCGAGCAGGACTTCCTGCAGCCCGGCACCGCCCAGGTGGCGGCCGGCTATGCGGTCTACGGCCCGCAGACCATGCTGGTGCTCACCACCGGCAACGGCGTGCACTGCTTCACGCTGGACCGCGAGATGGGTTCGTGGGTGCTGACCCAGAGCGATATGCAGATCCCGGTCTCGACCAAGGAATTCGCCATCAATATGTCCAATAAGCGCCACTGGCATCCGCCGGTGCAGCGCTATGTCGACGAGCTGCTGGCGGGCAGCACCGGCCCGCGCGGCAAGGATTTCAATATGCGCTGGATCGCCTCGATGGTGGCCGACGTGCACCGCATCCTGAACCGCGGCGGCGTCTTCATGTATCCGGCCGACCTGCGCGATCCCGCGTCGCCGGGCAAGCTGCGCCTGATGTACGAGGCCAACCCGATGGCGATGATCGTCGAGCAGGCCGGCGGCGCCGCCACCGACGGCCAGGGCCGCATCCTGGAGATCCCGCCGACCAAGCTGCACCAGCGCGTGCCGGTGTTCCTGGGCTCGAAGGAGGAAGTCGAGGTCGTCACGGGCTATCACGGGGCCTGAATGTCCTGATTTCGGCCGATAATGCGGCACGCTAGCGATACACACTAGCAAGTTTGCCGCATTGTTTGCTAGAATATGGTTCTTTCGTCACGGCGGCTACCTCGTCGTGCGCCGAAAGGCAAGGCGAAGCACAGGTTTCGCCGCTGTAGCTCAGTCGGTAGAGCAGCGCATTCGTAATGCGAAGGTCACCAGTTCGATTCCGGTCAGCGGCACCAAGAATTTGCAGTAAGATCAAAGGGTTACATGATTTTTCATGTAACCCTTTTTTCTTTCGTGGCGCTGTAAGCGAGTTGTGTAACCGCTGTGTAACCCGGCTTACTCAACATTAGCCTTGCAGGTTGAGTGCCCGCATCCTATCGATTGGGAGCCTGCCTTGCTTTATGGGCGCGCTAGAGGTGGTCGTAGATTCATCCACAGCAGGCAGCATGCTACTGCGCTTCCTCGACGTTCCCAGTCTCTGATAGGAGCCGCTCGACCGCGCCGATAACACCTTGTCTCTCGTGCGCAGGGATGCGGTGCAAGCGAATGAGAATCAGGGCCATGTCATCTTCCTTGCAATAGAAGTAGCATTCCGGGACATCCAGTACTTGGGCGACTCGCTCGACCAATGAGAAGTCCGGCACATGCTTCCCCCGCTCGTACTGGTTCATACGCGCGCTCGAAGACATCTCATCGATCCCCGCCAAGACACCAAGTTTTTCTTGAGACAGGCCGGCCCGTAAGCGAGCCTCCTTCATTCGCTTCCCAAACAAAGACATCCATAGCCCCTAAAGGCTAAGATATTCTTAGTATTTTATTGACGTCACACTAAGGAATCCTTAGGATTGCTGACCTAGAATAGGAGGCAATCAATGATTCACACCCGTATTCCACCTGCGTCAACCCAGGACGATCGTATCGATGATTTTTTGGCCAAGACGGAGCGCGACCTGTTCATCCTGGAGGAAGCGGCGACACGCCGGGTACTCTTCGATAGCTTGAACAAGCGGCAGCTCATGGAGGTTGTGTGGACCCTCCAGGGGCGTGACTACCGCATTGAGCGACGTATGGGCACCGCACTCGACGACATCGGTAGGGATACTGGGGCAACTTACCAGTTCGGCGATCTTTTCGGCCTTGAATGGGATGTCTACTTCAAGAACGGCGCAGAGCAACCGTGGCGGAAATCCCGCCTTACCGCGTTCGGAGCGAACGAGCGCGAGGCAATCCTGAATCTGTTGGACGATGGCTTTCGACGCGCCGCGTGGGACGACTACTTCTACGTCCGGCTACGAGGCGTGACCGACCTGCGCGAGATGGGCACTACGTGTTTAAACACCAGAAGCCGACTGGGCTTCTATTAAAGAAGAAAAGAAAATGAAACCTGAAAAAATCTGGCTGGTGGTGTTTTTAGCTGGTTGCGCTTCCACGACGGGCGTGATCTCGACGGGTAGTAATCAGTACATGGTTTCGCGAGAAGATAACGGTCCGGCTGCCTCACTGGGCCAGCTCAAGGCCGCGACGATGAAGGACGCAGGCGCGCACTGCGCTGGTCAAGGTAAAACGATGCTGATCCTGAGGGAGACTGATACGCCACGCTCGCTCGGCCAGTTCCCGCAAACCACGCTGCATTTCACCTGTACTTGAGCCGCATGGCTCCTAGCAGCTCCACGGCAGACAGTGCCATGCCGCTAGTCGCCCTATTTATTGTCGAGCTGGCATTGCGGCGTTACGATACTGGCCATGACGAGTTTCTCAGCCCCCTCAGTTCACGCCTGTCCCGGTTGCGGTGCCTTTTACCTTCGCCGGCGACTTCGTAGCTTTAATTTCTTCGGTGCCCGAGATTGGTCGGACGGTGTGCCAAGCATGTGGTGGCGCCAGGAACCATTGGTCCGTTGCAGTGCGTGCGCTGCGCTCTTTTGGCTGGAGGATATCGAGCCTGTCGGAATCATGCCCGACGCCCCACGGCCGATTGGCCAGTTTAAACGCGCGTGGCTTCGTTGGCGCCGTGACCCGCATGGGCTGCTTCACGGCGAAGAGGAGTGGAGCCGGGCCATGGCATCCTGGGGCCAGGCAGACTACATCGGCAGCGTGAAGTTTGAGGACGTCATATATGTCTTAGCCCGCTCCAAAGGGATAAGCAGGACCCGGCTGCTATGGCTGCGCAAGCGCATCTGGTGGGGGTTGAACGACCGCTACCGCAGCTGTCAGGATGGCTCTCCCATTCCCGATGTGCCAATTTGGCCGCAGGCTTTGGAGCGGTCCAACATGGAGGCTATCCTGGACATGCTGCGCGACGGCGATGGGAATCCATCGGACATGATCGAGCAAGGCGAATTGCTGCGCCAGCTTGGCCGTTTCGACGAGGCGATCGCGGTGCTAAAAGCTGTGCCGGCTGACGGACATAGCGAGGTCAGGGCAGTCAAGATCGAACGGCTCGCAAGAAGCGGCGATTCACAGGTGCGGGAGTTACACCCCGCGACATGGTGAGATGCAGTTAGTCGGGCTCTATACCTTGGTACAGCCACCAAGCATAGCGGGCATAAATCAGCGTCGATGTTTGCGGCGGTAATCCGCTCGCCCCAATAGGCGTGCGCTGTCCTTCTGTGTCTCGGGAGGCAACAGCATCACCACATTTTTAGCTGAGATTTCCCTTTGGTAAGGTAAAGTATCGCCCAACTCTTGACGATCAAGCCGGGCGTTGCTCGCTCGTGTATTAAAAGGAAATTATCAAGCATGTCCGCCCTGTCAAATCTTCTCGCTACCTTTCGCAACGCGGCCGTTAGCGAGCGCGAAAAAGGAACCTACTTTGAAGAGCTGATCGTCGCTTACCTACGGAATGAGGCAACCTACCGGGACCTCTACAGTGATGTCTGGACCTATGCGGAGTGGGCCAAGCTACAGGGCGTGGATGGGCGCGATGTGGGAATCGATCTCGTAGCCAAGACAGCGGGCACCAACGAATTCCACGCGATCCAGTGCAAGCTGTACGCCGAGGACTACCGGCTGCAGAAGGCCGACATCGACAGCTTTTTCACTGCTTCGGGCAAAAAACCGTTTGTTCACCGCATCATCGTTTGCACCACAAACCACTGGAGCACTCACGCCGAGGAGGCACTGCGAGACCAGCAGCCGCCCGTCAGCAAAATAGACCTAAACGATTTGGAGAACAGCCAGATTGAGTGGGGCAAGTACCAGCCGAAGACCGCGCCTGTGCTGAAGGTCAAGAAGGAGCTTCGGCCCCACCAGCAACAGGCGCTGGACGCCGCGCTGTCGAGGTTGCAGACCGTCGATCGAGGGAAGCTCATCATGGCCTGCGGCACTGGCAAGACGTTCACCAGCCTAAAGATCGCGGAAGCCCTGGCTGGTGCCGGCAAACGCGTATTGTTCTTGGTGCCAAGCCTGTCCTTGCTCTCGCAGACCTTGACCGAGTGGACACAAGAGAGCGCCACGCCGCTGCACAGCTTCGCAGTCTGTTCGGACAGCGACGTTGGCAAGAAGCGCCAAAAGGACGACGATACCGTCCAAACCTTCACCCACGAGCTGCGTTACCCGGCCACGACCCAACCAGCCCGCTTGGCCACCGAGATGGCCAAGCGGCACGACGCGGCGCACATGAACGTGGTGTTCAGCACCTATCACTCCATTGATGTCATCAGTCGTGCTCAGCAAGAGCATGGCCTGGCCGACTTTGATCTCATCGTCTGCGACGAGGCGCACCGCACCACCGGCGCCACTTTCGGCGATGACGACGAGAGCAACTTCGTCAAGGTGCATGACGCAGCCTTCATACGGTCAGAAAAGCGCCTGTACATGACAGCCACACCGCGCATCTACGGTGACAATGCGAAAGCGAAGGCCGAGGCGGGCAGTGTAGCGTTGTGCTCGATGGACGACGAGACCCTCTACGGCCCCGAGCTCCACGTCATTACCTTCTCCGAGGCAGTCCGGCGCGGCTTATTGGTAGACTACAAAGTCATCGTTCTATCCGTGGAAGAGAGTCACGTCAGCCGTCGCATCCAATCCCTGTTGAAGGACGAGAACAACCAGCTCAAGGTGGATGACGCCGCCAAGATCATCGGTTGCTGGAAGGCCTTGGCAAAACAAGGGCTCACGGGGGACCTGAGCGGCGATCACGAGGCCATGAAGCGCGCCGTGGCCTTCTGCCAGGTCATCGAGGTAAGCAAGGGCGCAAAGCCCCACAAGGTCAGCTCCAAAAATATCGCCGGTATGTTCCAGGCGGTGGTCGAGGCTTACCAGGAGTCCGAGGAGGACGACGCGGCATCGACGCTGGCCTGCGAAGCCGAGCATGTAGACGGCAGCATGAACGCCAGCGAGAAGGAGACCAAGCTCGCGTGGTTGAAGGCGGATGCCGCTCCCGACACCTGCCGAATCCTGAGTAACGTGCGCTGCTTGTCCGAAGGTGTCGACGTACCGGCCCTGGACGCAGTGCTGTTCCTGACCCCGCGCAACTCCCAGGTTGACGTGGTGCAGTCGGTCGGCCGTGTTATGCGTAATGCGCCGGGCAAGAAACGCGGTTACGTCGTCCTGCCGGTGGTTGTCCCGGCCGGCGTAGAACCCCACGAGGCTCTGAACGACAACAAGACCTACGCAGTGGTGTGGCAGGTACTGCAGGCGCTGCGCTCACATGATGACCGCTTCGATGCGATGGTCAACAAGCTGGACTTGGTCGGTAAGGACACCAGCAAGATGGAGGTCGTCGCCATCACGGACAAGGTTCAGCGGAAGCAGGACAAACCCAAAAAACCAAAGAACAAGGACACGGGGAAGGGCAGCTTCATCGTAGGCGAGTCGCCAGCCAAGCCTTACTACAAGCAAGAGCAGGCCTCTTTGTCTTTCGAAATCGGTGAAATTGAGAAGGCCATCTACGCCAAGCTGGTGCAGAAGGTGGGCAACCGCCACCATTGGGAGGACTGGGCCAACGACATCGCCAAGATCGCCCGCACCCATATTGACCGCATCACTGCCATCGTTGAAGACCCGGCCCACGAGAAGGAGCGAGCCGCCTTCAATGCCTTTGCCCATGAACTGCGCGATGACCTCAACGGCAGCATTAGCGACGGCGAAGTCATCGAGATGCTGGCCCAGCATCTCATTACCAAGCCGGTCTTCGATGCCCTCTTCGAAGACTACAGCTTTGCTCAGCACAACCCTATGTCGCTGGCTATGCAGGCTGTACTCGACGTGCTGCAAGAGCACCGGCTGGACAAGGAGGTCGACACCCTTCAGCGCTTCTACGACAGTGTGAAGATGCGCGCACAGGGCATCGACAACGCGACTGGGAAGCAGAAGATCGTCGTCGAGCTCTACGACGGTAATCCCCCCACAGAAAGAGCGCGTTTAGAAGTAGAATTTTCTACTTAAGAACAGAAAGCTCTACATGAAGACGTCCCGTTTTACCGACAGCCAGATCATCGCCATCCTCAAGCAAGCCGA
>NZ_JAFVIM010000010.1:0-201288 GCF_017582745.1 Massilia oculi | reverse complement strand
GTTGTGGACCTACAATCACGACCGGCCTAACATGGCGCTCGGCGGTATTACGCCAAAACAGAAATTGGCGCTCGCCGCTTAACCTCTACTTTTAGCGTGCTCTAAAAATGGGGGGATTACCGAAGGACATCGCAATGGCGCGGCACAGTGGGGGATTCGGAGCAAGGAGTTTGGTGGTTCGGGGTACAGCCAATTGCTGTTCGACGATACCGATGGGCAGGGGAGGGTGCAGCTCAGGTGTAGTCATGCGGCGACCGAGTTGAATCTGGGGCATTTGGTTCATTCGGCGGATAACTATCGGGGGAGTTTTCGCGGGCTGGGGGCCGAATTGCGGACGGATGAGTATGGCGCCGTAAAGGCGGGCGGAGGCCTTCTGATTTCGAGTTACGGGATCAATCATGGGGCTGCTGTGCGGGATGCAGCTAGCGAGAATGCGGATGGCGTGGGGCTCGTAGAGCAGGCGGTGAAGATGGCTGAAGTTTTTCATCGGGCGGCGACGAATCATAATACCGTGGGGTTGGCGGCATATGCAGGGGCGGCGAAGGCAGGTTCGAGTGTGCTGGATCAGAATATGGCGCCTATGAACGCAATATTTGCCGCGTTGTCGGGCAACGTCGATATACGTCGGTTTGACAAGGCCGAGGGTGGTTCGGGTACGTCGACACTGGCCGCCCCGATGGTTGCAATTGCCGCCAAAAACGGAATGGGAGTGAATGCGGGGCAGAGCTTACAAATAATGAATGGCGAGACCGTTTCGATGATAGCTGGGCGAGATGCGCAGTCTATCAGCGGCGGTCGGATTTTCATCCATTCTGGTCAGGTTATCGGAATGCTCGGTGGAACAGTCAAGGCTGATGCAGACGGTGCAGGTTTGCAGTTGATCGCAGCACGGGAGGCAATCGATATTCAGGTTCATGGTGATGAGCTGAAGATTCAAGCGCGCGACGAAGTGAGCGTAATGAGTGCGAATGCGCACATCGATTGGGCAGCGGCAAAGAGCATCAGTTTGTCGACTGCAGGCGGCGCGAACATCGTCATCGACGGCGGAAACGTCAATGTCTTGTGCCCGGGAAAGATTGCTATACATGCAGGGAAGAAGAGCTTGAGTGGGGCAGACCAGCTGGATTATCCATTGCCAACCTTACCAGCCACCATCTGCGTAGAGTGTCTGATACGAGCGCGCAGCGCGGGTGCCCCATTTGTTTTGAGGTCGGCATGAGCAAATGTATTGATTTCAGAAGTGTAACGGCAAAATTACTCGAATCCAGACCTCAAGAAAATATTTTTCTTCTGCTTGATCACGGTGGATTGCCCGGATTATCTCAACAGTTGAAATGCAATACGAAAGAGTGGATGAGCTTGTTTGATCGAACTAAAGAGGAAGTTGCTCTGGAGGCGGCTCCCATCCTCGTTCTAGCTGCCAGTGGAGGGAAAATCAGGTTGTCCCGTCTTATATTTGACTGGTTAAAGCAGCGCGGGACTTACTCTTCGTCAGTAATGATGCTCGTCTCGCCGCTAGATTTGACATGTTTGGCAAGGGAACTTGGCAAGCGCCTGCATACTACTCTCGCAGGCGGTGTCGAAGCCATGCTGCGCTTTTTCGACCCCCGTGTGTTTGAGAGTCTGTTCAATATCCTGACACGGGAGCAGAAAGAGGATTTTCTTGGTGTAGTTAGTTCGTGGCATTACGTTAATCGATCAGGGCAGATTGCGCAAGTCACAAATATTTATGGAACGGCTAAGCCTAGCGAAAAACCTGTTGTACTGAGCCAGGAGCAGGAAGATCACCTGCTAGCGGCTTCCGAGATCGACCAAATATTGAATTCACTGAGATCAAGTATTCCTGATCCGTTTTCCGAGATCCCGTGTGAATCGCAATATGGATTTGTCTCTGAGAGTGTTATGGAGGCAAGGAGTGAAAAAATCGGATCAGTATTGCAGATGTCGCTGTACACAATGATCAGATTGTTCTATGTAAAAGGAATAATCTCCATAGAGGTGTATGAAAAATCGGTTGGGTATCTAAGGTCCAATGATGTCAATAATTTGAAAATTCTTCTGAGTAATGGTGAAGTTAACGTCTAGAGAGGTGTGCATAAAATGGCATCAAAAAAACTCTTGTTCTGTCTTGCTTTGATTTCGACGTTTTTAATCGAGTTGTTGATGAGCGGCGTCGTGGCGAAGGAGGCGACAGGAGGAAAGGTGGTAGAAGAAAGCGATGCTGGTGAGTATTTTACATTAGGGCTAATTGGTTTCAATTACACCGACCGGCTCATAGACCATTACTCAGTGGATGGCTCAGGAGGCGGACACGTGCACTTGAGTTCACCGACCAGCGGGGGTAGTGGAGTTGTATGTTGCACAAGGATATCGAAAACTCAGCGTGAGAGGGTAGCGGTAAAGGTCAAGTGGCAAGTTGATGGATGCACCTATCCAGTGAAGAGTTCGACAGGGCGCATCGGTGAACGACGAATTTTTCATTATAAGGAAGCGCTTGCCTATTTAGATCCACCCACCAGTTCAGCCCCGGCTTATTTAGAGACACATTTCTATGCCGATGGTTCCGTGAAAGTCAAGGTGACGGAGTTCATGTCTCATCCTGAAATTCACCTTGATGAAGATCGCAAGGATCAGAGCATTTTTTTGAGGTGTAAGGATGAGAAAAAATCCCGATAATTCAAACGTTGGCGATACTAAATCACCGGCCTCAAGAAAGTCAGCAGCAGATCTGCGAGATGCTGTCGATTTTTCGGCAAAAGCTCCTGCGACAATGCCTCAAACTACGTATCAAGCTTCCCCCATATCGAATGCTGTTGCTAATATTTCTGCCGAAATCAAAAGGAATGCTCAACCTTCGAAGTGCCGACAAAGGATTTGGTTCTCGTTCTTTTTTGACGGGACCGGCAATAATCTAGAAGCAGATATGAGATTGCAAAAGCACAGCAATATTGCGCGGTTGTATCGCGCTCATCTGGCGACTAACGCAGCGAACGGTCTTCACTCGATTTATATACCTGGGATCGGAACATATTTTCGTGAGATCAGAGATCCCGGTGGAACCGTAACAGGAGCAGCGTTTGGAGCCATGGGTGAGGCCCGTCTTCGTTTTGCGTTGGAAGAATTTGATAGATACTTAAAATTGCCGATTCTCAGGGCTGTTGCTCCAGCGAATGCTATTGAGGAAATCAGCGTTGCAGTATTTGGATTCAGTCGCGGAGCTGCATTGGCTCGGGCTTTTGTCAATGCCCTCATGGAAACTCGCTGCAAATTCACCGATCGAAAGTGGGTTCTGAGACAGGGGAGCTGGCCAGTACGATTCTCCTTCATGGGATTATTCGATACCGTGGCATCGGTAGGGCAGCCGATGAGCCAGAATAACACAGATTATTATAATCCGATGATGTCAGATGTGAGGGGCATGCTAGATGAGAGGGCGGAAGATTACGCCGACACTCGTCCGGTAAGACTGGCGTTTTCTGATGGTAGGGTACCTGGGGCAGATCCAGCTCCCGGGAAAAATGCAGGACACAGTTCTTGGGCGGAAAAGTTGGAAATCCATGAAAGTGTCGAGGAAGTCCGGCATTTCGTTGCTGCTCATGAGATACGCAACTCGTTTCCTCTCGATAGTATCAGTGTTATGAGGGACGGGCGTATTGTAAAGCCCGCCCACTTTTTTGAGGTAATCTATCCTGGTGCTCACTCGGACGTAGGTGGAGGATATGCGGCGGGAGAAGGCGCAAAATCATTATTGGAGGACGAGAGCTTGAGTCTGATACCTCTGCGTCACATGTACGATTTTGCAGTATCGAAGGGCGTGCCGATGCAGCCTGAAGGTCGGCTGATTCTTGAGGACTTTCGTACAAGCAGTGATCTTCGTGAGGCGTTTAACAAATACATGCAAGCTGTCGGGAGTGCCGCTACCCTTGGAGAAGGTTTTAATCGGCATATGAAATTTTACTTGGCCTGGCGCTTTCAGTGCATGAGGCGGAATGCGAAAGAAAAGAATGGCTTCTCTGAATCATTGCGGAATGAGGGAGAGAGGTTCAGGAGCGAGAGAGCTGCGTGCGAGTCGAAGCTCAAGGCACTTGAGCAGCAACTTGGAGCAGCCGAAAAAACTTTGATCGCCGCCAGAGGAGCGAGCGATGCAATGGCACCATCAAGTGATATGATTGAAAAAGCAAAGGCTGAGGTGGCGGCGAGGAAACACGAATATTTCAAAATGAAGGCTGAGCGCGATGCCATACCAGACATGTCCAGGGTTTATTCACTGACTCCACTTTATGACTGCCAACTACTTGATGATGCACAGTCCATTCGTTCGTTATTGCAATCAAAGAATGGTAAGTACACCAAGAGTAATCTACGGCCACATTATCAAGGCTTGGTAGATTCCTATGAGGATGAGATATTCCGAGTAGAGAAAAATCCGGATGTGGTCATTAATCGGATCTTTGAGCAATATGTGCATGATTCTCTTGCCGGTTTTGGCAGGGATGCAACATATCCCTCCGACCCGCGTGTAATTTATGTTGGCGGAGATGAAAAATTACGTTTTGCTGCTCACACTAATGGCGCTAAAGGCATCACAGTGGGCTGAGGTTTTTTGTTTGGTCGCTGGTATTGGCTTGGCGGAATTTCAAGAGAAATAGGAAGAGTGCTTCATCACGGGCAGCGTTTTGCTAAGTGAAGTAGTTGGTCTGAGGATGCAACTGTAGATTCTATTTGTCGCACCGACTATCTGTTTTTCCAATAATAGTTCAGTCGACTTTGAAAAACAAAAAAGGCGTCACGATCACTCGCAACGCCTTCTTTGCTACAACATATTCTGGTAGGCCGTGCGTGGCTCGAACACGCGACCAACGGATTAAAAGTCCGCTGCTCTACCAACTGAGCTAACGACCCGAAGAGGCAGCATTATAGCCGGCGATTCCGGTTTGCGCTAGGGCCGTTCAACATTCTCCATACAAGCAACGTTCACGACAGCGCCGACGTCACCTTCAGCACCTCATCCGCCGTCGTCACTCCTTCGATCACCTTCATCGCGCCCGCAATGCGCAGCGGCTTCATCCCATCCTTCACGCTCTGCTCGCGCAAGGCCCGCATCTCGCCCGATTCACGAATCAAACGCCCGAACCCTTCGCTCACCGTCAGCAGCTCATAAATCCCGGTCCGCCCCCGATACCCGGTCTGCCGGCACTCCGGACACCCCACCGCCCGATACACGGTCGCAGGCTTCGCGATCTTCCACGCCCCGCCGATGCTGTCCCATACCTCATCGCTCAATTCCCCACCCGGCGCCTTGCACACAGGGCAGAGCGTACGGACCAGCCGCTGCGCCATCACGCCGATCAAGGTCGCCTCCAGCAGATAATCCGGCACGCCCAGTTCCAGCAGGCGCACCACCGCCGACGGCGCATCGTTGGTATGCAGGGTCGAAAACACCAGGTGTCCGGTCAGCGCCGCCTGGATCGCCATCTCGGCCGTTTCCAGGTCGCGGATCTCGCCCACCATGATGATGTCGGGGTCTTGCCGCATCAGCGAACGCACGCCATCGGCAAACGACAGGTCGATCCCCGGCTGCACCTGCATCTGGTTGAATGCCGGTTCCACCATCTCGATCGGATCCTCGACCGTGCACACATTCACTTCGCTGGTCGCCAGCGCCTTGAGCGTCGTGTACAGCGTCGTGGTCTTGCCCGATCCCGTCGGCCCGGTCACGAGAATGATGCCGTGCGGACGGCGAGTCAGCCCATCCCAGCGCTGCGCATCGTCAGGCGGAAAACCCAGTTCCGGCAACGTTTTGACGACGACGTCCGGATCGAAAATACGCATCACCAGCTTTTCGCCGAACGCGGTCGGCATCGTCGACAGCCGCAATTCGACTTCCTGGCCTCCAGCAGTGCGTGTCTTGATGCGGCCATCCTGCGGCCGGCGTTTTTCGATCACGTCCATCCGCCCCAGCAGCTTGATGCGCGCGGTCATCGCGATCATTACCGCCGCCGGCACCTGATAAACCTGGTGCAGCACGCCATCGATACGAAAACGCACGGTGGCGAATTCGCGCTTGGGTTCGAGGTGGATATCCGAGGCACGCTGCTCGAAGGCATAGCCCCACAGCCAGTCGACGATATTGACGATGTGCTGGTCGTTGGCGTCGAACTGCTTGTTCGATTTTCCCAGTTCGACCAGCTGCTCGAAGTTGTTGCGCATCGCGACGTCCTGCCCGCTGCTGCGGCTCGCGTCGCGGATCGACTTGGCCAGCGCGAAGAACTGCGAAATATACTGGGCGATGTCGAGCGGATTGGCCAATACGAGCTCGATGCGGCGGCGCGAGACCTTGGCGATCTCGGCTTCCCATTCGGTCAGCGCCGGATCGGCCGTCGCCACCACGAGCGTGGTCGGCGTCATTTCCACCGGCAGGATATTGAATCGCGCCGCATAGCTGGCCGACATCACGTCCGCCACTTTCGTGAAATCGATCTTGAGCGGGTCGATGCGAATGAAGGGCAGGCCGACCTTGGCCGCGCACCATTCGGTCAGCACATCCAGCGTCAGCAGTCGGTGCGGCGGCAGGCTTGATACCAGTTTGCACTGCGCCACCGCCGTCAGCGGATGCATGATGCCCGGCGCATTCTTCAATATCGCCTGGGCCTGGGCGAAATCGGCTTTGACTTTATCCTTGGTGACGATCCCGTCGGCCAGCAGCCACGAGAAAATCGATTGCAGGTCGAGCTTGCGCAGGCTGGCGGGTTTTTGCGGGATGGCGTTCACGGTGGCCCTGGCTGAATGGTCAATCGGTGGCGAGCAATCCCTTGACCCAGGATTTGGCAGGCAGCTTGGTCTGCGCCACGATCTGCGCGGCGCGCGCCGCGAGCGCGTCCTTGTCGAGCGTGGGGCGGGTCTTGAAGCACAGCGCCACCACATTCCCGTCGTGTACCTCGGGCAGGCAGATCACGTGGCCGAAGGCGAACTTCATCGCCTTCAGGTTCTTGGCGAAGCTCGGGTGGTCGCCGAACAGGTTGACGGTCATGATGCCATCCTGTGTCAGGCAGGCGGCGCAGGCCTGGTAGAACTCGGGTGTGTCGAGCACCGGGCCACGCGCGGTAGCGTCGTACAGATCGCACTGCAGGACGTCAAAGGCCTCGTGGTTGGCCGGATCCTCGACGAAGTCGAGCGCATCCATCTCCAGTACGCGCAGGCGCTCGTCCTCGGGAGGCAGCTTGAACATCGAGTTGCAGATCGCGATCACGGATTCGTTGAGTTCAACGGCGGTCACGCTCGCATCAAGGAATTGGCGATAGCAGAACTTGGTCAGGGCGGCCGTCCCCAGGCCGAGCTGGGCGATGGCTTGCGGCGCCTCGATGAACAGCATCCACGCCATCATCTGCTGCGCGTATTCGAGCTCGGGCCAGTCGGGCTTGCGGATGCGCATCGCGCCTTGTACCCATTCGGTGCCGAAGTGGAGGTAACGGACACCGTCCTGTTCGGACAGCGTGACGGGTGCGAATTTCGGTTTGCGCGCCGGACGGCGCGAGGATTCGACTTGTTCGATGGATTTGCGTTTGATGAGCATAGAGAAGCCTGGTGGAATCGCCCTATTATCGGGGGATGGGTTCCCCCAGCGCAAGCTCGGCTCCGAATGCAACAACGCGGCCACTTGGGCCGCGTTGCTCGATTTCTAACGGTACGACGATCAGTACTGGCTGTATGCCTGCTGGCCATTGTAGCTGTCCAGCGGCTCGACCGAGACGCGCAGGCGCACGCGGTTGCCCGGATCGCGGCTCATCAGCGACGTATAGGTCTGGCCACGGTATTCATAGGTCACGTTGTAGCCGGCGGTGCGCGATTCGATCGCTTCCACGGTGCGGCATTGCTGCACGGCCTGTTCTTGCACCGAGTTGCCGACCGGACGGCCATTGTTCTGGACGCGGTCGCCCACCATGGCGCCGGCGATCGCGCCCGCTGCCGATGCGGCGACCTTACCGTTGCCGCTGCCGACCTGGCTGCCCAGCAGGGCGCCGGCGATACCGCCGATGATCGTGCCACCGGCGCCGCGTTCCTGCTGCACCGGTACTTGCACGTATTCGGTACGGCATTCCTGGCGCGGGGTGCGGACTTGCTCGACACGCGGCTCGACGCGCACCACGCGGCCGAAGTCTTCGAAGTCGGCGGCCTGGGCCAGTGGCAGGGTGGCGATGCCGAGTGCCGAGATGATCAGTTTGGCTTGCAAGTTCATGGTAGTACCTCGTTGAGTGGTGCGACTTGGTTCGTCGATTCGTTACAGACTCGATGGTACGCCTATCGCAAAAAACCATCGAATCCGCGTGGCAACAAAATGTAACAGCGAATAAAGCATGGAACAACTCGCGCCAGAATGAAACCGGCCCCTGAATAGGTGTTTCTGCGTCACATATGTACCTACCGATTCTTACAAATAGGCATCTGAAACTCACATTTGGGTTGCTTCCAATACCACAAAACGTTACCCTTACACAAATCATGGACTTATTGGCGTATAGCAACGACAGCGAGGTAAGAAGCAGCAGCGCTACCCAGCGCCGCGAGGGGTGGCGCCATGGCGCGTTATTGACAGGTCGATTTGAGGAAAAAATGAGTTTGTTGATGAGAGTGGCGCCAAATCTTGTTCAAGCGATTCGCGCGTTTAACGTTGGCGATTTGCAACAGGAGGCCGGGCGCCTCGGTCATCACTTCTTGTATGCACACTGCGCCAATACGCTCACCAAGCAGCAGGTCTGCGCCCGCATCGGCGAGAATTTTTATTTCCCCAAACCGTGCAGCAAGAATTTCGATGCGCTGCGCACCTGCCTGACCGAGACGATCCACGAAGCCGGCCCGCAGCCGGGCTTCATCGTGGTGCTCGAGCAGTTGCCGAGCGCTCAGAAGTTCGACAAGGAAGCGCGCGAAAACCTGCTCGACGTGTTCCGCGACGCGGCCGAATTCTGGGCCGAGAAAAAAGTGCCGTTCCGCGTGTTCTACTCGTTCGCGACGGTCCCGCCGACCGCCTGATTCCTCTGAAACCCGTCCCTTGAGGGACCCGAAGGGCTGCGGTCGGCAGCCGGCGTTACGGTACAATGCCGGCTATGAAAAACATCGTGATCCTCATTTCCGGCCGCGGAAGCAATATGGAAGCGGTCGTGCGCGCGGCCCAGGCGGAAAGCTGGCCGGCCCGTATTGCAGCGGTGATCAGCAACAAGCCGGATGCCGGCGGCCTGGCGTTTGCCCAGTCGCGCGGCATCCCGACCGCCGTGGTGTCGAACAAGGAGTTCGCCACCCGCGCCGAATTCGACGCCAAATTGCAGGAAGTCATCGACACCTTCCAGCCCGACCTGGTCGTGCTGGCCGGCTTCATGCGCATCCTGACCGCGCCATTCGTGGAGCACTATGCGGGCCGGATGTTGAACATCCACCCGTCGCTGCTGCCCCTGTTCCCGGGGCTGCACACGCACCAGCAGGCGCTCGACGCCGGCATGCTTGAGCACGGCGCAACCGTGCACTTCGTCACCGCCGAACTCGATCATGGCCCGTCGGTGCTGCAGGCCAGGATCCCCGTCCTGCCGGGCGACACACCGGACCTGCTGGCTGCGCGCCTGCTGGCCGAGGAACACAAGATCTACCCACGCGCCGTACGCCTGTTCATCGAAGACCGCCTGGTCATCGAAGACGGCGCGGTGCGCATCGTCGAGTCCATGGATCGCTCCCAGGCCGACGCCATCAGTATTTAATCAAGGATTTACATGAGATTGCCTCCAGCGATCGTCGCCAAGACCGAAGAAGTCTTGCGCGAGATTCTCCGTTTTACTTCGCCTGCCGACGTCACCCTGTCGCGCTTCTTCAAGGACAACCCACGCTTCGGCGGCCGCGAGCGCGGCGTCATCGCCGAAGCCGTGTACGCCGTGCTGCGCAATAAATCGTTCTTCACCGACTTCGCCGGCCATGGCAACACGCCGTCGATGCGCAAGCTGGCCCTGCTGGGTCTGGCCGAGACCGTCGGCATCGACAGCATTGGCGGCCTCACCGAAGACGAGACCGATTTCCTCACCCGCATCAAGGAAGTCGACCGCAACCTGCTGCCGGGCCCGATCCGCGCGAACCTGCCGCAATGGCTGTTCGACAAGCTGGTGGCCCAGTTCGGCGAGCAGGAGGCGCTCGAACTGGCGGCCGTGCTGAACACCCCGGCGCCGCTGGACCTGCGCGTCAATTCCATCAAGGCCGAGCGCGACGACGTGATCGCCCAGCTGGCGCAAGCGCCGATCGTGGCCGAGCCGATGCCGTTCGCGCCGCTGGGCCTGCGCGTGCAGAAGAAGCCGGCGCTGCAGAACCTGCCGCTGTTCAAGGAAGGCGCGATCGAGGTGCAGGACGAGGGCAGCCAGGTGCTGGCCCAGATCGTCGGCGCGCGCCGCGGCGAGATGGTGGTCGACTTCTGCGCCGGCGCCGGCGGCAAGACGCTGGCCCTGGGTGCGCTGATGCGCAATACCGGCCGCCTGTACGCCTTCGACGTCTCGGAAAAACGCCTGACCAAGCTGAAGCCGCGCATGGCGCGCAGCGGCCTGTCGAACGTGCATCCGGTGGTGATCGCGCATGAGCGCGATGCCAAGGTCAAACGCCTGGCAGGCAAGATCGACCGCGTGCTGGTCGACGCGCCGTGCTCGGGCCTGGGCACCCTGCGCCGCAACCCGGACGTCAAATGGCGCCAGCAGCCGGGCGCCGTCGCCGAGATGCAGGAGAAGCAAGCGTCGATCCTGGACGCGGCGTCGCGCCTGGTCAAGAACGGCGGCCGCCTGGTGTACGCCACCTGCAGCCTGCTGAACGAAGAGAACGACGTCATCGTCGAAGGCTTCCTGGCCAATCACGCCGACTTCGAACTGGTGCCGATGAGCCAGGTGCTGGCCGAGCAAAAAATCCCGCTCGAAATGGACAACTACCTGAAACTGCTGCCGCACAAGCATCAAACGGACGGCTTCTTCGCCGCCGTCCTGCAGCGCAAGGCGCTGGCCAAGCCCGCCAAGGCCGCCGTCGCCGACGAGGCGGACGCGGACGTCGAGTAAAAGGAGTCCCGATGCCGCTGTCAGACCTGCTGAGCGTCCTGCTGGACGACGCCCGCCGTCCCGCCATCGCCTGGCAGATCGTTGCCCTTGCCCTGTGCGTGGCGGTGGGCTGGGGCCTGGCGCGGCTGATCCACCGTTCGCTGCTGAAAGACCGGGCCCAGACGGACGGCCTGATCAGTGTCGGCCTGGGCAGCTTCAGCCGCGTGCTGTGGCCGCTCCTGACCGTCGGGCTGCTGGCGCTGGCCAAGACCGTGCTGGCGCAATACCAGGGCGTGTCGCTGCTGCGCGTGGCGCTGCCGCTGTTCATCTCGCTGGCGGTGATCCGCACCTTCTTCTACCTGCTGCGGCGCGCCTTCGCGCGGCGCGGACAGGTGGGGGCGGCGTTGCAGACCTTCGAGAAGGTGTTCGCCTTCGTGGTCTGGATCGTCGTCGCCCTGCACCTGACCGGGGTCCTGCCGGACGTGATGCGGGCGCTCGAGAATACCGTCCTTCCGGTCGGCAAGAACAAGATTTCGATCGCCGACCTGCTGCAGGGCGCGATCTCGATCGTCGTGCTCATGATGCTGGCGCTGTGGGCCGGCGCCGCGCTCGAAGAACGCCTGATGGGCTTCGAGCGCATGCACAGCTCGCTCAGGGTGGCGATGGCGCGCGTGGGCCGCGCGGCCCTGATCCTGGTCGCTGTACTGTTCAGCCTGTCGCTGGCCGGGCTCGACCTGACCGTGCTGTCGGTGTTCGGCGGCGCGCTGGGCGTCGGTCTCGGTCTGGGCATGCAACGCATTGCCAGTAATTACGTGTCCGGTTTCATCATCCTGTTCGAGCGCAGCCTGTCGATCGGCGATCCGATCACGCTGGACAAGTATTCCGGCAAGGTGGCGCGCATCAATACGCGCTACACCGTGTTGCGCGGTTCCGACGGCACGCAAACCCTGCTGCCGAACGAGATGCTGATCACGGGCGTGGTACTGAACCAGTCGGGCACCAACCGCAACGTGCGCGCGGTCACCAAGCTGGTCGTGTCCTATGACAGCGACCTGTCCGTGGTGATGCCGCTGCTGGAAGAGCAGCCGAAGGGCGTGGCGCGCGTGCTCGAGACGCCGGCGCCGAACGTGCTGCTCAATGCCTTCGTGGCCGACGGCTACGAGCTCGAAGTGGGCTTCTGGCTGGGCGACCCCGAGAACGGGCAGGGCGGTCCGATCTCCGAAGTGAATCGCAAGATCTACGCACTTGTGCAGTCCGGCGCGATCAAACTCGGACATCCGTCGATGGATACGCGTCTGCTCGACGCCCATATCAGCAAGGTAGTGGCGCGTACGCCACTCGACGATGCCACTGGGGCTGGCGCAAATTTGGGCAAGTAAAACTGCCGTGCGGCAGTAGAACCACGTAAAATGCCCGGGTTGTAGATGTGCGGTCACAGTGGTTGCACATTGGATAAGCCCTTTGGAGACTGAATGAATTTCTTTGACGACGCCCTGCACGCCGTGCTGTCGTTCCTGTCCACCGGCCTGCTCGATTTCTCGGCATGGCAAGTCGTGATCTACACGCTGGTGGTCACCCATATCACGATCGCCGCCGTGACGATCTACCTGCATCGTCACCAGGCGCACCGTGCGCTCGACCTGCATCCGATCCCGAGCCACTTCTTCCGCTTCTGGCTGTGGCTGACCACCGGCCAGGTCACCAAGGAATGGGCGTCGATCCACCGCAAGCACCACGCCAAGTGCGACACCGAAGAAGATCCGCACAGCCCGCAGACGCGCGGCATCCGCAAGGTGCTGTTCGAAGGCGCCGAGCTGTACCGTGCCGAGAGCAAGGTCAAGGAAACCATGGAGAAGTATGGCCATGGCACGCCGGACGACTGGATCGAGCGCCATGTGTACACCGGCCGCAGCACGCTGGGCGTGGCTTCGCTGCTGGTGATCAACGTCGCCCTGTTCGGCGTGCTCGGCCTGACCGTGTGGGCGATCCAGATGATGTGGATCCCGATCACGGCCGCCGGCATCATCAATGGCCTGGGCCACTGGTGGGGTTACCGCAACTACGATTGCAACGATGCCGCGACCAATATCTTCCCGTGGGGCATCCTGATCGGCGGCGAAGAGCTGCACAACAACCACCACACCTATGCCACCTCGGCCAAGCTGTCGAGCAAGTGGTATGAGTTCGACCTGGGCTGGGGCTATATCCGCATGCTCGAGATGCTCAAGCTGGCCAAGGTCAAGAAGGTGGCGCCGAAGCCGAAGCTGGCCAAGGACAAGGCGCAAGCCGACTTCGACACGCTGCAGTCGGTGATCGCCAACCGCTACGACGTGATGGCCAAGTATGCCAAGTCGGTGCGCCACGCCTTCCACGAAGAATTCGAGCACCTCAAGCACAAGGCGCAACTGGAATCGCGCTTCCTGAAAAGCTCGCGCAAGCTGATGCAGCGCGAGCCGGCCAAGCTGGAATCGTCGCAGAAGCAGCAACTGGTCGAGCTGTTCCAGCACAGCAAGGCGCTGGAAACCATGCACAATATGCGCGTGGAACTGGGCGCGATCTGGGAACGTTCGCATTCGACCCGCGACCAGCTGCTGCACCAGCTGCAGGACTGGTGCAACCGCGCCGAAGCATCGAAGATCAAGGCGCTGCAGGACTTTTCGATCCGCCTGCGCACCTATGCCTGATCCTGGCGGTCGGTAGATGGTAACAACAACGGCTTCTTCGGAAGCCGTTGTCGTTTGTGCCTTACGCGCTACGCCGCATCGGCGGCCACGTCAGGTAAGTCAGCGCCCGCCATACCCACTCGAGCGGCCCGTACTGGAAGCGCGCCAGCCACCAGTGGCTGAACACGATCTGTAGCGCGCACAGCAGTAGCGCGATGACGACCTGCTCCGTTCTGCCGAGACCCCACAGCCCCAGCCCGTGGGCATAGAACAGCAGGGAAAACACGAGCGACTGCATCAGGTAATTGCTCAAAGCCATACGCCCGAATGGCGCCAGGATGTGCACCCGGGCCAGCATGCCCTTGCTGTACAGCGCCAGCAGCACCGCCGCGACGTAGCCGAGCGAGGCGGGCAGGCTGCCCACGGTCATCAAGGCGTTCGCCAGGTCATAGCCGCCGTCGTCGGCGCCGGGAGGACGGCCGGTGCTGATCAGGCTGCTGAGCAGGCCCAGCCCGACCCCGAGGCCGATCCCGCCCACGGCCAGGCGCCTGAACAAGGGCAGATGGCGGCCGGCGTTGGCGATCACGCCCGAGCGTACGAACCAGACCCCGACCAGGAACACGCTCACGCCGACCACCACGAAGCCGGTTTCGTCGCGCATCCGCGCCTCCAGGTGGCCCAGGCGCATCGCGACCGCGTCCGCATAGCTGCCGTTGGTGAGCACCTCCTTCTCTTCGATGCTGCGCGCCGTGCGTTCGCGGTATTGCAACAGGGTGGCGGAGGCGGCATCGGTCTCTTCGCCGGTGGCGCTGATGCTGGACGCCGGCGCCAGCTGGGGCGCGAAGTGGCGGATGCCTCCATCGAGCGCGGTCAGGCCATAGGTGAGCATGAAGATCGCGATGCCGGCGCGCAGCGGCCGCGCCACCTGCGGCTGGGGGAAGCTCCAGGCCAGCAGGCCCAGCAGCACGAGGACGGCGCCGATCGCCAGCAGCGCCCCCATATCGCCCGTGCCGCCAAGGAAGTTGAGCACGGCGGCCAGCAGCATCAGGCTGCCCGGGACGATCGCCACCAGCGGGAACAGCGCGCGCTGCTCGCTGCGCAGGTACACGCCCACCAGGCCGGTGAACACGAGCGGCGTGACCAGCCAGCCGGCGAAGCCGAAGCCCGGCAACTGTGCCAGCAGGAAGCACGCGGCTATTGCGCCGATCATCGGGCGCCCCCTGGCGAACAGCATCAGCATCAGGGCCAGCGCGCCGATCGCATAGCTGATCAGGATGTCGCCGCTCCACAGCAGCAGGTAGTGCAGCAGGCCGAACAGGCCCAGGACGGCGATCCGGCGGCCGTAGGCGGGCAGGAAGGGGCGTTCGGCCGTGCGCGCCCGTTCCAGCATCAGGGCGAAACCCATGCCGAACAGCAGCGAGAAAATGGTCCAGAACTTGCCGCTGACAAAATACGCGACGATGAAGGCCACCAGCCAGTCCAGGCCCTGCAATCCGGCCGGGATGCCGTTGCCGGTTTCGGCCACGGGACGGTTGAAGAATTCGACGTTGGCGATGCAGATGCCGATCAGCGCGAAGCCGCGCAATACATCGAGGGCGTCGAGACGGTCTTGGCTGGGGATGGGAACGAAGGTGGGGGAGGAAGGCGGACTGGTCATCCCCCGATGGTAGCGCGGATCGGCGGGACGACAAAAAAGCCGCCGGGCTTGCGCGCCGGCGGCTTCGTCAAGAAGACAAGATCGATTACTTGATCTTGGTTTCCTTGTAGATCACGTGCTTACGTGCTTTCGGGTCGAATTTGGTGATTTCCATCTTCGCCGGCATCGTGCGCTTGTTCTTGGTGGTGGTGTAGAAGTGACCGGTACCTGCGGTCGATTCCAGCTTGATTTTGTCGCGGCCAGTTTTTGCCATGATAGCTCCCTAATTAAACTTTTTCGCCACGGGCGCGCATGTCGGCCAGCACGGCGTCGATGCCGAGCTTGTCGATCACGCGCAGGCCGGCGTTCGACAGACGCAGCGAAACCCAGCGGTTTTCGGATTCGACGTAGATACGACGGTTCTGCAGGTTAGGCAGGAAACGACGCTTCGTTTTGTTGTTAGCGTGGGAGACGTTGTTACCAACCATCACACCCTTGCCGGTTACTTGGCAAACACGTGCCATAGTGCACTCCTTAAATATGTTCCAGAATTGGAAAAACGAGAGTATAGCGTGAAAAGCAAAGCGGAATCAATCACTTACGAAAAACAAAGGTGTCTTTGATTGGTGGAAAAATTTAACAATTCCTGATGAGTGTCGTAACTCGCTGTTTACGCTGTGTAATTTCAAGCAAACGCGACAGCCCGCGTAAGGACGCGGGTGGAGTGCTGCCGAGGTTTATCCGTCACAACTGCCCACTCTCGGCAAAGGAATGCACCTGGTTGCCCGCCACCACGAAGTGGTCCAGCACCCGGATGTCGACCAGCGACAGCGCCTGCACCAGGGCGCTGGTGAGCCGCAGGTCGGCTTCGCTCGGCTCGGCCACGCCGGACGGGTGGTTGTGCGCCAGGATCACCGCCGCGGCATTGCGCCGCAGCGCCGCCTTGACCACCTCGCGCGGATAGACGCTGGTGTGGGTCAGCGTGCCCCTGAACATTTCCTCGCAATTGATCAATCGATTCTTGACGTCCAGGAACAGCACCATGAACGATTCATGGGTCTGCAGCGCGAACTGGCTGCGCAGATAGTGGCGCACCGCCTCGGGCGAGCACAGCGCCTCGCGCCGGAACTGTTCGGCCACCGCGCGCCGCGCCAGCTCGAGCGCGGCCTGCAGTTGCGCATACTTGGCCGGTCCCAGGCCGTGCAGGCGACCGAATTCGCCCGACTCGGCATGCAATAGCCGGTGCAGCGAACCGAAGTGCGCCAGCGTATCGCCCGCCAGGGTCACCGCGCTTTTGCCGGCCACGCCCACGCGCAGGAAGATGGCCAGCAACTCGGTATCCGACAGCGCATGCGGTCCATCGCGCAGCAGGCGCTCGCGCGGACGGTCCTGCTCGGGCCAGTCGCAAATTCCCATATGACTCCTCGCCAAAGTGAGCGGCAGCCAGGGCGCCGGCCGCCTGCGTCACGATAGCGGTTTGCCGGGACCGGCATGCCGGGCACGACAAGGACCTGCTTGATGCCGCTCTGGACGCCGACGCGGCGGCTGCGATAGCCGCGCCCGCAGCGAGTCATCAGCCGGCAGCCGGCTCTGGCGTAAAGCCCTTTCCCTTGAGGTAGGCCATGGTCGCATCGGCATCTCCGAACCAGGCATAGATTTTTTCCATCTCGCCGGCATTATCGAACACATCGCTGGCGATCTCGGGGATGAGGCTGGCGGCGTACAGCGCCAGTTGCTGGTGCGGCTGCAGTTGCGTCACGAAATCCCGGGTCAGGTGGAAACCGTGGCGGGCCGTCTTCCAGTAGTCGCGGAATACTGTATCGATCCACTGCGCATCGAAGACCGCATCGGGCGCCTCCCGGACCGCCTGGGCGACGTGGTGGGCGATGCGCGAGGCCGCGTTCAGGCCTTGCGCGGTCATCGGGTCGTAGCTCACCAGGGCGTCGCCCAGCGCCATCGCTACCTTGCCGGACGGGAGCCGGCCCACAGCATGCCTCACGCTGGGGGTGATCGCCCCCTGCATGGTTTCGTGCTCAACCAGCTCGGCCGACGCGATCATCGCATGCACCTGCGGGCAGGCCTCTTCGAGGTAGCGCCGCACCTGCGCGAACTGCGCGCGTACGCTCCCGCTGTGCTCCAGCAGGTCGAGCGGGCCGCCCGGCACGCCTTCGAACAGCAACACCCAGGTCCTGGTGAGGTCGCGATCGAGGAAGTTGTAGAACAGGCACTCGCCGACGCCGGCGATGCTGTTCAAGCCGTTCACGTGGATGGCCGGGTCGATGTCGGGATCCATCACGCAGTTTTTCGCAAAGAACAGGGTCAGGTGGCGATAGGGCCGGTCGAGTTCGGAGCGTTCCGGATCGCGCGGGAACAGTTCCTGGAAGGTGTTGTTTCCGGTGGTGACGAATACGGCATCGTGCGTGGCGGCCGCCTGTTCCAGCAAGGCCAGGTCCGCCGGCCCGACCACGACCGAGCCGCCGCGGCGGGGAAATTCCATCAGCCAGGTCGCATACTTCAGGCGCAGGTCGATCGCCTGCGCCGGCGACGACAGCATGGCGCCGGCCTGCAGGACTTTTTCGCCGTCGGGCGAGAACAGCTTCATCACCGTCGTGTCGATGCGGGCGCCGTCGTAGGTGGACCAGAAATCCAGTCCCAGCTCCTGCTCGATGACGGTGCGCGGATGAAACTGGATGGCGATCGGGCCGGTCGGACCGTTCAGCACCTGTTGCGAGCTGCGGTCGGTGTAGAGCGTCACCTCGCAACCGTGCGACAGCAATTCGAAGCCGAGCTGCAGGCCAACCTGGCCGGCGCCCCCAATGGCAATTTTTTTCATGAGGCTCCCTGTATCGGTTGGTCGAAAGTGAGAGCTACGTCCTGTACCTGGGATCAGATGCAGGAGGGGCGGGCGCGCGGCTGCCATCCCCGTTGATGTGTCGCCAAAAAAACAGGCAGCGGCGGCGCAAGCCGCGCGCGTGGCTTACAATAGCGCTTTGCCCCATCAGCTCTGCTTGCCACGCTAAGAACATGTCCAACGCTGCTCCCGTCGTCAACGAATCCTCTTACCTGACCCTGCATTACCGCCTGGCCGTCGCCGGCGGTTCCGATGTGGTCACGACCTTCAATGGCACGCCCGCCACCTTGCTGCTGGGCCAGGGCCAGTTGGCGCCCTTCCTCGAGCAGCGCCTGATCGGCCTGCCGGAAGGCATGCACCAGACCTTCGAGCTCAGCGCTGCGGAAGCGTTCGGCGAACGTAACCCGGAGCTGATCCAATCGGTATCGAAGGCAACGCTGGAAGAGAATTCGGTGCCGGGCACGGAATACAACGTGGGCGAGGTGGTCGAGTTCAATGCGCCGAAGGGCGGCCGCTTCGCCGGCGTCCTGCTGGAAATGCGCGACGATGCGGCCCTGTTCGATTTCAACCACCCGATGGCCGGCCGCGCCCTGCAATTCGAAGTCAAACTGATTTCGGTTCTGTAAGAACGACAGGAACAATGATGGAAAACGAAATTCTGCTGGCCCAGCCGCGCGGCTTCTGCGCCGGCGTGGACCGCGCGATCGAGATCGTCGAGCGCGCCCTGACCCAATTCGGCGCGCCGATCTACGTGCGCCACGAAATCGTGCACAACGCCTACGTGGTCGAAGACCTGCGTGCCAAGGGCGCGATCTTCATCGAAGAACTCGAAGACGTCCCGCCCGGCAACACGCTGGTGTTCTCGGCCCACGGCGTCTCGAAGGCCGTGCGCGCCGACGCCGAGGCGCGCGGGCTCACCATTTTTGATGCCACCTGCCCGCTGGTGACCAAGGTCCACGTCGAGGTCGCGAAGATGAGGAAGCAGGGCGCCGAGATCATCATGATCGGCCACGACGGCCACCCGGAAGTCGAAGGCACCATGGGCCAGGCCGAAGAAGGCATGCACCTGGTCGAGACGGTCGAGGACGTGCAGAAGCTGCAGGTGCGTAACCCCGAGCTGCTGGCCTACGTGTCGCAGACCACCCTGTCGGTCGACGACACCCTGGACATCATCGCCGCGCTCAAGGCGCGCTTCCCCGACATCATCGAGCCGAAGAAGGGCGACATCTGCTACGCCACCACCAACCGCCAGGAAGCCGTGAAGTTCATGGCGCCGCAGGTCGAGGTCGTGGTCGTCGTGGGCAGCCCGAACAGCTCGAACTCGAACCGCCTGCGCGAAGTGGCCGAAAAAATGGGCACGCCGGCCTATATGGTCGACAACGCCGGCAAGATCGACCCCAGCTGGATCGAGGGCAAGAAGCGGATCGGCGTGACCGCCGGCGCCTCGGCGCCCGAGGTGCTGGTGCAGGCCGTGATCGACCGCTTGAAGGAACTGGGCGCGGCCAGCGTGCGCGCGCTCGAGGGCGTCGAGGAACACGTGACCTTCCCGCTGCCGAAAGGACTGGACGGCGTACGTCCTGAGCCATCTTCGCCAGCAGCCTGAACTTTATTTTTCGTACAGACATAAAACAAAAATTTGCTACTGCACGGATTTACCGTGATAAGTTTTCCAATAGCCAAGTTATGATGGCGGCGCTCGGAAAATTGTCATGGTAGCCAACCATGAGCGGCACTTCGGGAGGGATCCTGCGGTGCCGTTTTTTTGCAAGGCAAAAAATACACAGGCAGAACGATGGAAACCTTTATTCAACAGCTGCTGAACGGCCTGGTGCTGGGCAGTATGTATGCGCTGGTCGCGCTCGGCTACACGATGGTGTACGGCGTGCTCAACCTGATCAACTTCGCCCACGGCGACGTGCTGATGATCGGCGCCATGATCGGCCTGACGATCCTGCAATTGCTCGAGGCGTACATTCCCGGCCTGCCGGGCTATGTGCAGCTGGCTTGCGCCATCCTCGGCGCGATTCCCCTCACCATGCTGGTCAGCATTCTGATCGAGCGCGTCGCCTACCGCCGCCTGCGCCATGCGCCGCGCCTGGCGCCCCTGATCACGGCGATCGGCGTCTCGATCCTGCTGCAGACCTTCGCCATGATGATCTGGGGCCGCAGCCCGCTCCCGTTCCCGCAACTGCTGTCGTCCGAACCGATCATGGTCGGCGGCGCCATGATCTCGCAGACGCAAGTGCTGCTGCTGGTGCTGGCGGCCGTCGCCATGGGCGCCCTGGTGCTGCTGGTCGAGCGCACGAAAATGGGCCGCGCGATGCGCGCCGTGGCCGAAAATCCGCGCGTGGCCGGCCTGATGGGCGTGGACGCGGATCGCGTGATCGTAGCCACCTTCGCCATCGGCGCCGCGCTGGCAGCCGTCGCCGGCGTGATGTGGGGCGCCAACTACGCCTCGATCACCTTCACCATGGGCGTGCTGCCGGGCCTGAAGGCCTTCTGCGCCGCGGTGCTGGGCGGGATCGGCAACATCTATGGCGCCATGCTCGGCGGCCTGCTGCTGGGGATCATCGAGGCGCTCGGCGCCGGCTACATCGGCGACCTGACCGGCGGCTTCCTCGGCAGCCACTACCAGGACATCTTCGCCTTCGTGGTGCTGATCCTGGTCCTGACCCTGCGACCGTCCGGCATCATGGGCGAACGCGTGGCCGACCGCGCCTGACCACGAGGAGCACACCATGGCACTCCTGACCTTCGACACCCAGCACAAGCCGCGCCAGGCCTATATCAGCATGGCGGCGGTCTTGACCCTGATGCTGATCTTCCCCTTCGTCGCATCGCAGTTTGGCAACTCGTGGGTGCGCATCATCGACATCGCGCTGCTGTACATCATGCTGGCGCTGGGCCTGAACATCGTGGTCGGCTTCGCGGGCCTGCTCGACCTCGGCTATATCGCGTTCTTCGCGGTCGGCGCCTACCTGGTCGGCCTGTTCTCGTCGCCGCAGTTCGCGGCGCTGCTGGAGTCGCTCATCTATTATTCGCCGGCGATCGGCGAAGCGCTGGTGGCCTTCTTCGGTCCCGAGATCGCGGAGAACGGCATCCACCTGTCGCTGTGGGCCATCGTGCCGCTGGCGGCGCTGTGCGCCGCGCTGTGCGGCGCGCTGCTGGGTGCCCCGACCCTCAAGCTGCGCGGCGACTACCTCGCCATCGTGACGCTCGGCTTCGGCGAGATCATCCGTATCTTCATGAACAACCTGAACGACCCGATCAACTTCACCAACGGGCCGCAGGGGATCAATATGATCGACCCGATCCGCGTGTTCGGCGTGTCGCTGGCGGGCGAGCCGGGCTCCGGCGCCAACGTCATGATCGGCGACTATGCGATGCCGTCGGTGAACGCCTATTACTTCCTGTTCCTGGCCATGGTGATCGCGACGATCTTCATCACCGGCCGCCTGCAGCATTCGCGCCTGGGCCGGGCCTGGGTGGCGATCCGCGAGGACGAGATCGCGGCCAAGGCGATGGGCATCAATACCCGCAACGTCAAGCTGCTGGCCTTCGCGATGGGCGCTTCGTTCGGCGGCGTGGCCGGCGCGATGTTCGGCGCCTTCCAGGGCTTCGTCTCTCCTGAATCCTTTTCCCTGACCGAGTCGATCGCGGTGCTGGCGATGGTGGTCCTGGGCGGGATCGGCCACATCCCGGGCGTGGTGCTGGGCGGCGTGCTGCTGGCCGCCTTGCCCGAGGTGCTGCGCCACGTGGTCGATCCGCTTCAACAGGCCGTGTTCGGCAAGGTGATCATCGAGGCCGAGGTGCTGCGCCAGCTGCTGTACGGCCTGGCCCTGGTGCTGATCATGCTGATCCGCCCGGCCGGCCTGTGGCCGTCGCCGAACAAGGAAGAGCGTCCCAATGCCGCCCTGGCGCGCGAGGAAGAAGAGGCGTCGACCGCATGATGAGTGAGACCATGAGCGAACAAATCCTCCTCGATATCCAGGGCGTGAATAAACGCTTCGGCGGCCTGCAGGCGCTGACCGACGTCGGCATCCGGATCATGCAGGGCCAGATCTATGGCCTGATCGGTCCCAACGGCGCCGGCAAGACCACGTTCTTCAACGTGATCACGGGCCTGTATCAACCGGACAGCGGCACCTTCGCGCTGGCCGGCAAGCCGTATTCGCCGTCGGCGCCGCATGACGTGGCCAGGGCGGGCATCGCCCGCACCTTCCAGAACATCCGCCTGTTCGGCGAGATGAGCGCGCTCGAGAACGTGATGGTCGGACGCCACGTGCGCACGAAGCAGGGCGTGCTGGGCGCGATCCTGCGCCACAAGGCGGCGCGCGAAGAAGAGGCCGCGATCCGCCTGCGCGCCCAGGAATTGCTCGATTTCGTCGGCATCGGCCAATTCGCCAACCGCACCGCGAAATTCCTGTCCTACGGCGACCAGCGCCGCCTGGAAATCGCGCGCGCGCTGGCCACCGATCCAAAGCTCCTGGCGCTGGACGAACCGGCGGCCGGCATGAACGCCACCGAAAAGCTGGCGCTGCGCGAGCTGCTCGTAAAAATCAAGGCCGAGGGCCGGACCGTGCTGCTGATCGAGCACGACGTCAAGCTCATGATGGGCCTGTGCGACCGCATCACGGTGCTCGAATACGGCAAGCAGATCGCCGAAGGCCTGCCGGCCGAGATCCAGAAAAACCAGGCCGTGATCGACGCCTATCTTGGAGGTGCCCACTGATGCTTGATCCGGTTCTGAAAATCGCCGGCCTGAAGGTCGCCTACGGCGGCATCAAGGCGGTCAAGGGTGTCGACCTCGAGGTGGCGAAAGGCGAGCTGGTGACGCTGATCGGCGCCAACGGCGCCGGCAAGACCACGACCTTGAAAGCCATCACCGGCACCCTCCCGCCGTGCAAGGTCGAGGGATCGATCGAGTATCTGGGCCAGCCGCTGCGCGGCACGCAGTCGTTCCGCATGGTGCGCCAGAAGCTGGCCATGGTGCCGGAAGGGCGGGGCGTGTTCACCCGCATGTCGATCCACGAAAACCTGTTGATGGGCGCTTACACGCGCGACGACAAGGCCGCGATCGATGCCGACATCGAGAAGTGGTACACGGTCTTCCCGCGCTTGAAGGAGCGCGCCGGCCAGCTGGCCGGCACCCTGTCGGGCGGCGAGCAGCAGATGCTGGCGATGGCGCGCGCGTTGATGAGCCATCCGACCCTGCTGCTGCTGGACGAGCCGTCGATGGGCCTGGCCCCGATCATGGTCGAGAAGATCTTCGAGGTGATCCGCGACGTGTCGCAGCAAGGCATCACGATCCTGCTGGTGGAGCAGAACGCCAAGCTGGCGCTGCAGGCCGCGCACCGCGGCTACGTGATGGATTCGGGCGCGATCACCATGACCGGCAATGCGCGCGATATGCTGAACGATCCGCGGGTGCAGGCGGCGTACCTCGGCGAGTAGGATCGCTGGGCAGAAATGAAAAGGCCGGCGACGCGATTGCGTCCCCGGCCTTTCTTATTTGACCAGCCGCAGCTTAGGCCGCAGCGGCAGCCGTGGCAGCGCTGGCAGCATTGCCAGCCTTCGCAGCAGTCGCAGAAAATTGCGACACGGCGGCGTTCATATTGCTTTCCAGCGCTTCGACCGCCTGCTTGGAGGTCTTGCTGAACTGCTCGTAGCCGGCGTTGGCGTTGCTGATCGCGGTCTTGACGGCGGCGACGAAGCTTTCCGAACCGGCCGGGGCGTTCTTGCTCACTTCATCGACCAGCGAGATGACCTTGCGGTTGGCTTCGACGATCTGGCTTTCGGCGGCTTTCGAGAACTCGGCGCCGGTGCCGGTGGCGATCGATGCCAGCTGGCGGCTGTACGACAGGGCTTTCTCGGCGTTCGGCTGGGCCTGCGAGGCGGTCAGCGAGAAGAATTCTTGTGGGTCCTTGGCGCTCAGCAGCTGGCGAGCGGCAGTCGACGAATCTTCCAGGGTCGAGCGCGCGGTGCTGATGTTCAGTTCAACCAGCTTTTCCACGCCTTCGAAGGTCTTCGACGTCAGTGCCGAAAACAGGGCGAATTGGGATTCCAGGCTGGCCTTGGTGGCATTCGAAAATTGTTCAGGGATTGCAAACATGTGGCTCTCCAAATATGTCGTTTCAAGAATGGACTATTGCTCTGTGAGACAGGTTCTTCATTAAAACGCGACGAAACTCTTTTTGTGCACCGCAACAGGGCAGATTTTCTGTCAGTTCGCTTCAAGCGTCAAGCGTTTTTGATGCGTCGCACCATCCAAGATACATAATTTTCTTGAATGCATTTAATGCAAGAAAAGTCAATTGATCTGGCGCAAATCGAATGCATCTTTCAGCCGCTCAAAACTCCATGGTAGAGACCATGCTAGACTCGCTACTTGCGATTTGTTCAATGCCGTGCACTATCACGGCGCATTGCCAGGACCATGTCGACCCACGCACCTTCCATCCCCGGCAGCTCCTGGCTGTCGCCCGTGCCGCTGTTCTTCGTCTTCCTCTGGAGCACGGGATTCATCGTCGCCAAGCTCGGCCTGCCATACGCGCCGCCGCTGACCTTCCTCATCGTACGCTGCCTGGGCGTGCTGGCGGTGCTGCTGCCCCTGATACTGCTCTGGCGCGCGCCCTGGCCGCGCGGCCAGGTCCTGCACCTCGCGGTCTCGGGCCTGCTGCTGCAGGCGGGCTACCTGGGCGGCGTGTGGGCCGCCATCAAGCTCGGCATGCCGGCGGGACTGACCGCCCTGATCGTCGGCATGCAGCCGATCCTCACCGCCGCCTGCGCGCCGCTGATCGGTGAGCGGGTGCGGCCGATCCAGTGGCTGGGCCTGCTGCTCGGCCTGTCCGGCGTGGCCCTGGTGGTCTACGCCAAGCTGGGCCTGGCCGGCCTGTCGCCCGCCGCCCTCGGCCTGTGCGTGTTCGCGCTGCTCTCCATCACGGCCGGCACCATGTACCAGCGCCGCTTCTGCCCGCGCTTCGACCTGCGCAGCGGCACCGCGATCCAGTTCGGGGCCACGGTGCTGGTGCTGGCGCCGATCGCGGTGTGGCTGGAAGACCTCGATCCGGCGTTCTCGACCATCACCTGGAGCGCCGACTTCATCGTCGCCTGGCTGTGGTCGGTGTTCGCGCTGTCGATCGGCGCGATCTTTTTGCTGTTTAAACTCATCGGGCGCAGCCAGGCCACCGAGGTGACGAGCCTGATGTACCTGACCCCGCCGACCACGGCCATCATGGCCTGGCTGCTGTTCGGCGAAGCCTTCAATGCGCTCGGCCTGGCGGGCATGGCGGTGGCCGTCACCGGCGTCGCCTTCGTCGTGCGCAAACCACAGGAGACCCCATGACCATCGAGAATCCCGGCCAGGCGGCGGTGGACGCCGCCATCACGTCGCGCCGTTCGATCCGCGCCTTCCTCGACAAGCCGGTCGCGCGCGAAGACATCGCCCGCATCCTGGACGTGGCGGCGCGCGCGCCGTCCGGCACCAACACCCAGCCATGGAAAGTCCATGTGCTGACCGGAGGCGCGCGCGCGCGCCTGTCGGGCGCGATCCTGGCGGCGTATGCCGACCCCGCGCAGGCCGCCCAGCACCACGAGGAATATCCCTACTATCCGCGCGAATGGGTGTCGCCGTATATCGACCGGCGCCGCAAGGTCGGCTGGGATTTATATAGCCTGCTGGGCCTGACGCGCGACGACAAGGCGGGCATGGCGGCCCAGCATGGTCGCAACTTCGCCTTCTTCGATGCGCCGGTCGGGATGATCTTCACCATCGACCGCATCATGGAGCAGGGCTCCTGGCTCGATTACGGGATGTTCTTGCAGAACATCATGGTGGCGGCGCGGGCGCGGGGACTGGATACCTGCCCGCAGGCCGCTTTTACGCAGTATCATCGGATCATCGCGGCCGAACTGGGGCTGCCGGCGAGCGAGATGGTCGTGTGCGGCATGGCGCTGGGCTGGGCCGATCCAGCGCGGATCGAGAACACCCTGGAAACCGAGCGCGAACCCAGCCACGTATTTGCCCGGTTCATGGACTAGCTTCGTGGACTAAAGTAACAAGTAATGATATCTCATTGATATTAAACGAAAGTTTCGCAAGGGAAGAGTCTGTTGGTTTTTGCGGATTATTGCCGCACAGAATGTTCTTTTCTCTTGCGATCGAGCGTCGTTCCGCTACACTTCCATCTGTATCTCATCAGTTTGGTCCAGGGGTGTCTCGATGTTTAAACTTGCTTTGGCTGCAGTTGTCGCCACGTTGTTCGCTATTGCACCCATGCAGGCATCCGGTGCGGGGGCGGGCGCAGGTGCGGGCGCAACCGAACAAGCGCAGAAGTCCAAGCCTACCAAGGCTGCCAAGAAAAAGCCCAAGCGCAAAGCCAAGGCCAAGACCACCAGGAAGCGCAAGGAAGTCGCCAGCGCCGGCGACAATGGCCAGCGCATGGTGCGCCGGGTCCGGACCGTCAACGGCAAGCGCGTCGTCACCTATCACCCGGCCCGTACCGCGGCGGCAGGCGCCGTCGCAGTGGCGGCAGTGGCGACGGCCGGCGACAAGGCAGGCCTGAACAAGACGGACGATCCGCTGTCCCTGCGTTCCAACGTCGCCTATGTGGTCGACCAGAACAGCGCCGAAGTGCTGTTCGAGAAGAACGCCAACGTCGCGCTGCCGATCGCCTCGATCACCAAGCTCATGACCGGCATGGTCGTGATGGAGGCCAAGCAAGACCTCGACGAGGTGCTGCGCGTCACCGATGCCGACGTCGACCGCCTGAAGTACAGCAGCTCCCGGCTGTCGGTCGGCTCGCGCATGACGCGGCGCGAACTGCTGCACATCACCCTCATGAGTTCCGAAAACCGCGCCGCCTCGGCGCTGGGCCGCAACTACCCGGGCGGCATCGAGGCCTTCGTCGGGGCGATGAACGCCAAGGCGCGCCAACTCGGCATGATGGACACCCATTACGTCGATTCCAGCGGCCTGTCGAGCCGCAACGTCTCGAGCGCACGGGACCTCGTCAAGCTGGTGATGGCGGCCCACGAAGACCCGCTGCTGCGCGAATTCTCGACCACGCCGAAATCGACCGTGCAGGCGAGCGGCCGCACCATGCATTACGCGAACACCAACTACCTGGTGTCGCTGCCCGACTGGAACATCGGCCTGCAAAAGACCGGCTTCATCAACGAAGCGGGGCGCTGCCTGGTGATGCAGGCCATGATCCATGGCCGCAATGTGGTGATGGTGTTCCTGGATTCGAAAGGCAAGATGTCGCGCACGGCCGACGCCGGCCGCATCCGCCGCTGGATCGAGTCGCTGCCTGACCGCATGGACGTCGATGCGGTGCGTGCGCCGACCATCACGGCCAGCGCGCCGGCATTGCCACATTAACGGGCGGGTTATACGTTCGGCACCGCCCGATACCCCAGCGTCGACGAAATCCGCGACGCCGTCTGCACCAGGTCTTCGAGCCAGTCTTCCTGCAAACGGTCGGCCGGCGCCGAGATCGACAATCCCGCCACCAGCTTGCCGCTGTCGTCATGGATGCCGGCCGCCATGCAGCGCACGCCCAGTTCCAGCTCCTCGTTGTCGCGCGCATAGCCGCGCGCCCGCACCAGGCTCAGTTCGCGTTCGAGCCGCGCCAGTTCGGTGATCGAATTGCGCGTGTGGCCGGACAGCCCCGTGCGCGTGGCATATGCGCGGATCGCCTTGACGTCGTCCACCGACAGGAACAGCTTGCCGGTGGAGGTCAGGTGCAGCGGGCCGCGCCCGCCGATGGCGCGCACCACCTGCATCCCCGAGCGCTCCGAGAAGGCGCGGTCGATGTAGACGATCTCGTCCCCCTGGCGCACCGACAGGTTGACCGTCTGCTGGGTCTTGCGGTGCAGGGCGCGCATGGCGTCGAGCGCCGCTTCGCGCACCGACAGCCGGCTCTTGACCACATTGCCCAGTTCCAGCAGGCGCATGCCGAGGCGGTAGGTGCCCGGCTCGACGCGGTCGACGAAGCGCGTGACGACCATGTCGTTGAGGATCCGGTGCGCGGTCGAGGGATGCAGGCCCGACACCCGCGACAATTCCTTGAGGCTCACAGGGTCGGTATAGCTCGCCAACGCATCGAGCAGCGCCATCATGCGTTCGATGACCTGGATCGACGTCTTGGCTGGAGTAGGGGTTTCCATTTTCATGATGTGGTTGGTGCAGTGCAGTATCGTTCACTTTATACCATGATGTGAAAAGACCATGCAAACCGGCGGGTTGCGTCGCGGGCCAACTTGCCACATGCTTGTGCGCGGACGGGGCATAATGTCGTTCCTGCATGTTTGAATGCCAAGAACGATGGAAAACCCGATCAGCGAATTCAAGACCTTGCGCGGCCTGGAGCGCCTCGGCGCCGCCTGCCGCAATACCTGGGACGGCCTGCGCTGGGCCTGGCGCAGCGAAGCGGCGTTCCGGCAAGAGGTCGTGGTGATCGCCATCGCCAGCGTGGTGGCGCTGCTGCTGCCGGTGTCCGGCTTCCAGAAGCTGGCCCTGGTCGGCGTGCTGGTCGTGGTGCTGGTGGTCGAGCTGATCAATTCGGCGATCGAGGCGGTGGTCGACCGTGTCTCGCTGGAACGGCATCCGCTGTCCAAGGCGGCCAAGGACCTGGGCAGCGCCGCGGTTGCGCTCACCCTGCTGCTGGCGGCCGCCACCTGGGCCGTCGTGCTGTACAACAGATTTGTTTGAAGCCATCCGCGTGGATGGCGCGTTTATTGAGAGCCGTACCTGTCCAAACCTGCGGGCGGCGCTATGTATGACTCAACCATGGAGAAGACTATGACCTTACGCCTCGGCGACACCGCTCCCGATTTCGAGCAGGATTCCAGCATCGGCAAGATCCGCTTCCACGAGTGGGCGGGCGATTCCTGGGTGGTGCTGTTCTCGCACCCGGCCGACTTCACGCCGGTGTGCACGACCGAACTGGGCCTGACCGCCAAGCTCAAGCCGGAGTTCGACAAGCGCAACGTCAAGGCGATCGCGCTGTCGGTCGACCCGGCCGACAAGCACGTCGACTGGATCAAGGACATCGAAGAGACGCAGAAAACCGTGGTCGGCTTCCCGATCGTGGCCGACGCCGACCGTTCGGTCTCGACCCTGTACGACATGATCCATCCGGAGCAGTCGGCCACCGCCACCGTGCGCTCGCTGTTCGTGATCGACCCGAACAAGAAGATCCGCCTGACCATCACCTACCCGATGAGCACCGGCCGCAACTTCGACGAGGTGCTGCGCGTGATCGACGCCCTGCAGCTGACCGACGGCTATACCGTCGCCACGCCGGGCAACTGGAAGGATGGCGACAACGTCATCATCCCGCTGACCGTCACCGATCCCGAAGTCATCAAGCAGAAGTATCCGAAAGGCTTCGAGGCGCCGCGTCCCTACCTGCGCCTGACGCCGCAGCCGAACAAGTAATTCGCACCGCGCACCAGAACGGCGAGCCCGGCAATGCCAGGCTCGCCGTTTTTATTTGGTGTTTCACAACGACAGCCAAAAAATAATGCGCTCCGTACGAATTTTTCCGCATAAGAACATGCGCTTTTGCCTCGCTGCCACATAGCAATTCGCATCTAAACAAATAATTATTCTTTCGTTTGCTTTATGAACATAGCGTGAGAATATGCGATTCCGATAGAAGAATTTGTAATAAGGACTCGCATGACTTCGCTTGCATTGCCGGGCAACGCGGCAGCAACCAAGCCCAGGCGGCCAGGCCGGGTCATTCCCGGCTTCGGCATTTCGCTCGGCTTCACGCTGTTCTACCTGGCGCTGATCGTCCTCATCCCGCTGTCCGCGGTGTTCCTCAAGACCTCCACCATGAGCTGGGCCGATTTCTGGGCCACCGTCACGTCCGAACGCGTGATGGCGTCCTATCGTCTCAGCTTCGGCGCCTCGCTGATCGCCGCCGCCATCAATGTCGTCTTCGGCGGCATCGTGGCCTGGGTGCTGGTGCGTTACCAGTTTCCCGGCAAGCGCTTCATCGACGCCCTGGTCGACCTGCCGTTCGCGCTGCCGACGGCAGTGGCCGGCATCACGCTCACCGCGCTGTACGCCCACAACGGCTGGATCGGCCAGTACCTGGCCGCGCTGGGCATCAAGGTCGCGTTCTCGCCGCTCGGCGTGGTGGTGGCGCTGACCTTCATCGGCCTGCCGTTCGTCGTGCGCACGGTGCAGCCGGTGCTCGAAGAAGCCGAGAAGGAACTGGAAGAAGCCGCCGCGAGCCTCGGCGCCGCGCCGCTGCAGACTTTCATCCGCGTGGTCCTGCCGACCATCACCCCGGCGCTGTTGACCGGCTTCGCGCTGGCCTTCGCGCGCGCCACCGGCGAATACGGTTCCGTCATCTTCATCGCCGGCAATCTGCCGATGGTCTCCGAGATCACGCCGCTGCTCATCATTTCCAAGCTGGAGCAATACGATTACGCCGGCGCGACCGCGATCGCGGTGGTGATGCTGGTGTTCTCCTTCATCCTGCTGCTGGCGATTAACCTTCTTCAGGCGTGGACGCGCAAACGGGCGGGCAAGGCATGAGCGCGGTTCTCGATAAAGTGACGCCGGTGCGTCCACACACGGCGCCGGGCAAAAGGCTCGACACCAGCGTGCTCGAGCCGCGTTGGGTGCGCGCCGCGCTGATCGCGGTCGCGCTCATCTTCCTGACGCTGTTCCTGTTCATCCCGCTGGCGGCGGTGTTCACCGAAGCGCTCAAGAAGGGATGGGAAGTCTATCGCGAGGCGGTGATCGATGCCGACGCCGTCTCGGCCATCAAGCTGACCCTGCTGGCCGCCGCGATCTCGGTGCCGTTGAACCTGGTGTTCGGCGTGGCCGCGGCATGGGCCATCGCCAAGTTCGAATTCAAGGGCAAGAGCATCCTGCTGACCCTGATCGACCTGCCGTTCTCGATCTCGCCGGTGATCGCGGGCCTGATGTACGTGCTGCTGTTCGGCGCCTCGGGCTGGTTCGGGCCATGGCTGGCGGAACACGACATCAAGATCCTGTTCGCGGTGCCGGGCATCGTGCTGGCCACCGTGTTCATCACCTTCCCGTTCGTGGCGCGCGAGCTGATCCCGCTGATGCAGCAGCAGGGCACCGAAGAAGAGGAAGCCGCGCTGGTGCTGGGCGCCTCGGGCTGGTCGACCTTCTGGCGCGTGACGATGCCGAACATCAAATGGGGCCTGCTGTACGGCGTGATCCTGTGTAACGCCCGTGCGATGGGCGAATTCGGCGCGGTGTCGGTGGTGTCGGGCCACATCCGCGGCGAGACCAACACGATGCCGCTGCACGTCGAGATCCTCTACAACGAATACAACTTCACGGCCGCCTTCGCCGTCGCTTCCCTGCTGGCGCTGCTGGCACTGGTGACCCTGGCCATCAAGTCCTTTATCGAATGGCGTCTGCACGAAGCCCGCAAGGCCTCGACGGACGCCCCTCACTGAAACAACGCCGGAGCCACGCATGACGATCGAAGTACAACATATCCGCAAGCAGTTCGGCCAGTTCACGGCGCTCGACGACGTGTCGCTGCAGTTCCCCGACGGCGAGCTGACCGCCTTGCTCGGCCCTTCGGGCTGCGGCAAGACCACGCTGCTGCGCATCATCGCCGGCCTGGAGTATCCGGATTCGGGCAGCGTGCTGCTCGACGGCCAGGACTCCTCGCACCGCCACGTGCGCGAGCGCCAGGTCGGCTTCGTGTTCCAGCACTACGCGCTGTTCAAGCACATGACCGTGTTCGAGAACGTCGCCTTCGGCCTGCGCGTGAAACCGCGCAAGGATCGCCCGAGCGAATCGCAGATCCGCGAGAAAGTCAAAAAGCTGCTCGAGCTGGTGCAGCTCGACTGGATCGCCGACCGCTATCCGCCGCAGCTGTCGGGCGGCCAGCGCCAGCGCATCGCCCTGGCCCGCGCGCTCGCGGTCGAACCCCGTGTCCTGCTGCTGGATGAACCGTTCGGCGCGCTCGACGCCAAGGTGCGCAAGGAATTGCGCCGCTGGCTGCGCCGCCTGCACGACGACCTGCACGTGACCTCGATCTTCGTCACCCACGACCAGGAAGAAGCGCTGGAAGTGGCCGACCAGGTGGTCCTGATGAACAAGGGCCGCGTCGAGCAGCTGGGCAGCCCGGACCAGGTGTACAACAACCCGGCCTCGCCTTTCGTGTACGGCTTCCTGGGCAACGTCAACCTGTTCCACGGCCGCATCCATGAGGGCGTGCTGGCCAGCGGCGAGGTGAACTTCCAGGCCCCGCAGCACGCGGGTGTGCGCGACGGCGCCGGCATTGGCTACGTGCGTCCGCACGACCTCGATGTCGAGCGCTATACGCCGGGCGCCGAAGGCGTGGTGGCCAAGCTGCGCCGCGCGCATGCGATCGGCCCCCTGGCCCAGCTCGACCTGGAGCGCGCCGACAACCAGCAACTGATCGAGGCAGTGATGCCGAACGAGCGCTTCGCCAGCCTGGGCCTCAAGGAGGGCGAGACGCTTGTCGTGCGTCCGCGTCGTATCGAAGTCTTCGTCGACGAAGGAAATGCCATATGAACTTCCAGCAGCTGCGCTCGGTCCGCGAAGCGGCCCGCCGCGATTTCAATTTGACCGAAGTGGCCAACGCCCTGTTCACCTCGCAGCCTGGCGTGTCGCGCCAGATCCGCGAGCTCGAGGAAGAACTGGGCGTGGTGATCTTCGAGCGTAACGGCAAGCGCCTGACCGGCCTGACGCCGCCCGGCAAGGGCATCCTGCGCATCGTCGAAAAGCTGCTGGTCGAAGCCGAGAACCTGCAGCAGGCCAGCCGCGAATACGCCGCGCAAGACAGCGGCACGCTCACGGTCGCCGTGACCCACACCCAGGCACGCTATGCGCTGCCGCAGGTGGTGCAGTCGTTCCGCTCCGCCTTCCCGAACGTGCGCATCGCCCTGCAGCAGAGCTCACCGGAACACATCGCCGAATGGGTGGCCTCGGGCAAGGCCGACGTCGGGATCGCGACCGAGGGCCTGTCGGCCTTCCCCGACCTGGTGTCCTTCCCGTGCTACCGCTGGAGCCACCTGATCGTGGCGCCCGAGGGGCACCCGATCTTCGCCAGCAAGACGCCGCTGCGCCTGGAAGACCTGGCCGAGCATCCCTTGATCACCTACGACGTCGGCTTCACCGGCCGCAGCCACATCGACGCGGCCTTCGTTGAAGCCGGGCTGGCGCCGGACATCGTGCTCACCGCGATGGATTCGGACGTGATCAAGCAGTATGTGTCGCTGGGACTGGGCGTGGGCATCGTGGCCTCGATGGCCTTCGACCATGGCCGCGACAAAGGGCTGCGCGCGATCGAGGCCTCGCACCTGTTCGCCCAGAACGTAACGCGCCTGGCGGTGCGCCGAGGCTCGTATCTGCGGGCGTATGCCTTCCACTTCATCGAGCGCTTCGCCCAGGGTTATACGCGCGCGGATATCGAGAAGGCGATCGCGACGGCGGACTAGAACGCGGGGACGGGAAACCCGTCCACGCTACTGGCCGGGGTTGGTGATGCGCGCATGGATCTCGTCGATCCGCCGCACCACCTCATCGCCCAGCACGATCTGCGCCGCATCGATGTTTTCCTCGAGCTGGGCCAGCGTGGTCGCCCCGACGATGGTCGACCCCATGAACCAGCGCGAATAGCACCAGGCAAGCGCCATCTGCGCCGGCGTCAAGCCGTGCTCGCGCGCCAGCGCCGCGTACTCGCGGGTCGCCTCGAACACCGCCGGGCGCAGGTAGCGCGGGCTCCAGGTCGGCGGATAGATCGTCAGGCGCCCGCGCGCCTGCGGGTCGTCGACGTACTTGGCGCTCAGCTGGCCGAAGGCGAGCGGGCTGTAGGCCAGCAGGCTGACGTCCTCGCGGTAGCAGGCTTCGTCCAGCAAGGTGGTCTCGAATGCGCGCGCGGTCAGGTTATACAGATTCTGGATGGTGGCGATGCGCGGCAGGCCGTGGATCTCGGCCTGCTTGACGAACTCGCACACGCCCCACGGGCTTTCGTTCGATACGCCGATGTGGCGGATCTTGCCCTCCTGGACCAGGTCGGCCAGGGCGCGCAGCGTGTCTTCGATCGCCACGCCGTCGCGTTCCTTGCGCGGATCGAACCCGTTGGCGCCGAAGATCGGCACGTTGCGGCTCGGCCAGTGCAGCTGGTAGAGGTCGATGTAGTCGGTCTGCAGGCGCCGCAGGCTGGCGTCGACGGCGGCGCGCAGGTTGGCCGCGTCGTGGTTGTGCTTCGAGCCGCGGATCCAGGCCTGGCTGCCGTTCGGGCCGGCGATCTTGGTCGCCAGCACCAGCTTGTCGCGGCCGCCGCGCGCCTTGAGCCAGGAGCCGATGAAGCGCTCGGTCGAACCCTGGGTCGCCGCGTTCGGCGGCACCGGATACAGCTCGGCGGTATCGATGAAGTTGATGCCGCGCTCGAGGGCGTAATCGAGTTGAGCGTGGGCTTCCTGCTCGGTATTCTGCTCGCCGAAGGTCATCGTGCCGAGGCAGACGGTGCTCACCTCGAGGTCGGTGCGGCCCAGCTTCTTGCGCTGCATGCTCATTTCTTTTTCTTGTCGGTGGCGCGCAGCGCGTCGGCGCACTCGCGCACCAGGCCCGGGCCGGCGTAGATCAGGCCACTGTACAGCTGCACCAGCCTGGCGCCGGCCGCGATCTTGGCCTTCGCGTCCGGGCCGCGCATGATGCCGCCCACGCCGATGATCGGGATGTCGTCGCGCAGCTCGGTCTTGAGCGCGCGGATCACGATGTTCGACTGCTCGAACACCGGGGCGCCCGAGAGGCCGCCGGCCTGCTGCGCGTGCTTCATGCCTTCGACGTCGCGCCGGTTGAGCGTGGTGTTGGTGGCGATCACGCCGTCGATCTTGTGGCGCAGCAGGGCGCCGGCGATGTCGCGGATCTGGTCGCCGTCGACGTCGGGCGCGATCTTGAGCGTGATCGGCACGTAGTGGCCGTGGTGGTCGGCCAGCTTGGTCTGTTCGGCCTTCAGCTGCGCCAGCAGGCCGTCCAGTTCGGACGCGCCCTGCAGCTGGCGCAGGTTCTTGGTATTGGGCGACGAGATGTTGACCGTCACATAGCTGGCATACGGATAGACCTTGCGCAGGCAGTGCAGGTAATCCTCGGCGGCCTGCTCGATCGGCGTGTCGGCGTTCTTGCCGATGTTCAGGCCCAGCACGCCCTGGCGCTCCTGGTAGAAGCGCGAGGCCTGGACGTTGGCCACGAAGGCGTCGACGCCGCCGTTGTTGAAGCCCATGCGGTTGATGATGCCGCGCGCGCGCGGCAGGCGGAACATGCGCGGCTTGGGGTTGCCGGCCTGGCCGCGCGGGGTCACGGTGCCGATCTCGATCGAGCCGAAGCCGAGCGCGGCCAGGCCGTCGATGTAGGCGCCATCCTTGTCCAGGCCGGCGGCCAGGCCGACCGGGTTGGGGAAGGTGATGCCCATGACGGTGCGCGGGTCGGGCAGGGGTTTCCTGAACGCGCCCGTCAGGCCGAACGCGGCTGCCCGGCGCAGCATGGGCAGGGTCAGGTTGTGGGCCGTCTCCGGGTCGAGCGAGAACAGTGCGGGGCGAACGAGGGTGTACAGAAATTTATCGGGCATGGGGAACTCATAAAAGTTTTCCCCGTCATTTTAACGTGACGCGCTGCGGCAAACGTATTCGGATGTCAACGACTTTGTTAGCACTTGTATCACAACCGGCCAAGGTCGGTCGGAATCCTAGCGCTGCAGCACGCCCCATTCGCCGTCGATGCGGGCTTCCAGCGGCCGGAAGTTGATCTTGTAGGCCATCTTGGGGCTCTGTTCGATCCAGTACCCGAGATAGACGTAGGACAGTCCCAGCTCGTGGGCCTGGTTCACCTGCCACAGGATGTTGTAGGTGCCGTAGGAGGCATTCTCGACGTCGGGATCGAAGAAGGTATACACCGACGACAGGCCGTCGGACAGCACGTCGATGATCGACACCATGCGGAGCAGGCCGTCCGGTTCGCGGAACTCGACCAGGCGCGTGTTGACGCGGCTTTGCAGCAGGAACTGGGCGTACTGGTCGCGGCTGTCCTGGTCCATGCCGCCGCCCACGTGGCGCGTGGTCTGGTAGCGCAGGTAGAGCGCGTAGTGCTCGTCGGAGAACGCCAGGTTGGCCACCATCGCGACCAGGTTGCCATGGCGCTTCCAGGCGCGGCGCTGGGTACGGTTGGGCGTGAAGTCCTCGCACTTGACGCGCACCGGAATGCAGGCCTGGCAGCCGTCGCAGTAGGGACGGTAGGTGAAGATGCCGCTGCGCCGGAAGCCGTTCTTGACCAGCTCGGAATACACGTCGGCATTGATCAGGTGCGACGGTGTGGCGACCTGCGAGCGCGCCTGGCGCGCGTCGAGATAGCTGCAGGGATAGGGCGCCGTCGTGTAGAACTGCAGCGTCGCGAAGGGCAGGTCGTGTAGGTGCGTCATGCAAAAAACTCTCGAGACGACGTGTGATGAACCTATTCTAGCGAAAACGCGCCAGTGACACCGTTAGCCATCCAACGGTATCGCGGGCGAATTGCCGGATTTGTCGGGCGCTGCAGCGGATCCTGAGGATGCCGCGAACGGCGAGGCGACCGTCCAGTCACGGATGGGCGGCTCGGCGATTGCGGCGCGCAGGTGCTCCAGGAAACGGCTGCGCGGGATCGGCGCCGCGCCGAGCGAGGCCAGGTGACCGGTCTCCTGCTGGCAGTCGACCATCCGCACGCCATGCCGGCGCAGGAAGGCCACCAGGTAGGCCAGCGCGACCTTGGAAGCGTCGGACACGCGCGCGAACATCGATTCGCCATAGAACATGCGGCCTATGCAGACGCCATAGGCGCCGCCGACCAGTTCGCCGTCGAGCCAGACTTCGGACGAGTGGGCATAGCCCAGCGCGTGCAGGCCGCTGTAGCCGTCGATGATCTCGCCCGAAATCCAGGTGCCGGGACCGTCGCGGCGCGGCGCGGCGCAGGCGCGCATGACGTCGGCGAAGGCGGAGTCGAAGCGCACGTCCCAGCGGCCCCCTTCGAGGCGGCTGCGCTCGACCTTGCGCAGCGTCTTGGCCAGGCTGTCGCTGATCTTGAAGTCGCTCGTGTACAGCACCATGCGCGGATCGGTGCTCCACCACAGGATGGGCTGGCCCTCGGAAAACCAGGGAAAGATGCCGTTGCGGTAAGCCTGCAGCAGACGCGGCGGCGACAGGTCGGCGCCGGCCGCGAGCAGGCCCGGCGCTTCGACCGTCAATGCCTTGGATACGTCGGGAAACGGCGTATCGGTCTCGAGCCAGGGAATCATCTCAGTCCGGTTCGCGTGGGGCGATCATCGGGCGATGGATGTCGCGGCTGTGAAAGCCAAAGCTGCCGCCCTCGCGCACTTTGATCCGGTCGGCGAAGAACAGTTCCAGCGTGGTGCGGATGGTGGGGAAGGCCAGGTCGTCCCAGGGGATCTCCTCTTCGCTGAACAAGCGCACGTCCAGGCTCTCGATGCCGGCCGCGAAGTCGAGGTCGAGCAGGCGCGCCCGGTAGAACAGGTGGACCTGGTGCACGTGGGCCACGTTGAGCAGGGTGAACAAGGGGCCGAGCTCGACGTTGGCGCCGGCTTCTTCCTCGGTCTCGCGTACGGCGGCCTGCTCGGTGGTCTCTTCGTTTTCCATGAAGCCGGCCGGCAGGGTCCAGTAGCCGTAGCGCGGCTCGATCGCGCGCTTGCACAGCAAGACCTGGAGTCGGCCGTCGGCCTCCCACACGGGGATCGAGCCGATCACGAGTTTCGGATTCTGATAGTGGATCGTGTTGCAATGGGTGCAGACGTAGCGCGGCCGGTTGTCGCCTTCGGGAATGGAAAGCAGGACGGGGTGGGCGCACTCGGAGCAGAATTTCATGGTCGTGTGACGAATTGGCATTGCCCTTACTTTACACCGAATGCGGGGGCGATAGGGCAGCGCCAGGGTGGTCGGCAGGGCCTGTTTTTAGCGCAGACCATGAGTTATGTCGTGTTGCAATCGCACATGGCCGCAGTATTGCATTTGCCTAATAACGGGAATGGGCGTATAATTCATTCCATCAGACGCGGGGTGGAGCAGTCTGGCAGCTCGTCGGGCTCATAACCCGAAGGTCACAGGTTCAAATCCTGTCCCCGCAACCATATTCGAAGCCGCTGATTCGCAAGAGTCAGCGGCTTTTCCGTTTTTCAGGCCGGCTTTTTCGGGTCCGGCAACTCCCTTTCCCGGTTTTAACGGGCTCGACGCAGGTCAAATCCGCTCGCCTCTGCTGCAATGCACACGAGGCCGCCCTGTCCAACCCTGCGAACCGCCGCGCGCGTGCGCCATGGCGACATTCAGGGGCGATGACCATGATCGATGTAGACGACATCAACGAGGCCTGGGGCTGGGTCGGCATGAGCGCCGTCGAAGTTCTCGGGGCCAATGCCTTCGGCAACCTCATCATCCGTGACGAGGACGACCATTTCTGGTGCCTGCGTCCGCAAGAACTGGTCTGCGAGCCGCTGGCGCGCAGCCGCGCCGCGCTCGATGCGCTGGCCTACAACCAGGATTTCCTCAACGACTGGTATATGCCCGAGGCGGTGCGCCTGGCCGAAGCCGCGCTGGGGCCGCTGACCGAGGGGCGCAAATACTGTCTCAAGATTCCCAGCGCGCTGGGCGGGCACTACGGCTGCGACAACCTGGCCACCGTGCCGCTGGCCGAGCTCATCCGGTTCTCGGGCGAGGGCGCGCAGCAGTTCGACGGCTTGCCGCGCTGGAACTAGGTTCCGTTGGTTGCCGCCTTTTCGGCCAGGCTCGCCCATAGATAGGCGGCCGCCATCGTGCGGTGTGGCGCATAGCGAGCCAGCAGGCGCTGGGCTTCGGCCAGGGTCGGTCGCTGGGCGCTGCCGGTCAGGTTGTGCAGCGCGGTGCGCACGGCCACGTCGCCTTCGAGCGAACAATCCGTATAGCCATAGCCGCGCAGCAGCACATAATTGACGGTCCAGGGGCCGATGCCCTTGATTGCCAGCAATTCCTGGCTCACCTCGGCGGCGTCGCGGCTGCGGTCGAGCGCCAGGCTGCCGTCGACCGCCATGCGCGCCACGCGCAGCACGGTCTCGGCCTTCGCGCCCGAGAACTTGCGGCTGGTCAGGTCCTCCAGTGCGAGGCGGGCGACGTCGGGTGCTTCCGGATAGCACCACAAGCCACTTGAATGCGGGCGGCCGGCCAGCTTGATCAATGTGCGGCGCAGGGCGATCGCGAAAGTCAGGTTGATCTGCTGGCCGATGATGGCCCAGGTGAGCGCTTCGAACACGGTGGCCGACTGCACGATGCGCAGGCCGGGCTGGCGCGCCAGTATGGGGCCGAGCACGGGATCGTCGTGGGCGGAGGCGGCGAAGGCGGCCGGGTCGATGCGCAGGCCCAGCACGTTCAGCAGCGCGTCCCGGGCCAGCGCATCGAGCGCGGGCGTGACCGACGGCGCGTCGAAGGCGATGCGGCAGCGGGCCACGTCGTCGTTGAAACGGATGTCGAGCAGGGTCGGCACGCCGTCCAGTAGCACGCCCTTGCGCAAGCCGTCCGGGCCGACCTGCTCGGCCAGGCCTTCGGCATCGCGGCCATGGAAGGCGACGACGTCGGCCACGCGGTAGCCCGACGGCAGGGCGATGTCCTGCGTCGTCTCCATTACTTGCCGCCAACCGGAGCCGCTGCGCGCCCGAACCGGGGGCGGAAGCCCGTCACCAGGGCGGTCCCGAGCAGCACGATGGCCGAGCCGGCGATCGTGTGCCAGCCGATGGCTTCGTGCAGGAACAGCGCGCCCCACAGGATGCCGAACAGGGGATTGAGGAAGGTGACGGTGAGCGCCGAGGTGGTGCCGACTTCCTCGATCAATTTGAAATAGATGATGTAGGCGATGCCGCTGCAGACCACGCCCAGCGCCAGCACGGCGGCCATGACGCCCAGCGTCGGCTCGCCCGGCGCCGGGAAGAAGAACACCAGCGGCAGCACCAGGATGGCGGCCGCCCACATCGAGCCATGGGCGTTGGCGAACGGCGCCACCGCCGGAGCCGACTTGGCGTACTGGCTGGCGACGCTGTAGCTGAACGCCGCGACCAAGGCCGCAGCGACGGCGATGCCGGCGCCGGGCCGTTCGGCCACGTGGTCGAAGCCGACCAGCAAGGTCACGCCGCAGGTGCCGAGCAGCAGGCCGAGCGCGCTGCGCCCGGACACCTTCTGGCGCGCCCAGACGGCGCCGACCAGCGCGCCCCACATCGGCGCGGTGGCGTTCAGCACCGACAGCACCGAGGCCGACAGGGTGCGCGCGGCAAAGGCGAACAGCAGGAAGGGCAGGGCCGAATTGAACAGGCCGAGGATCAGGTAATGCTTCCAGTGGCGGCGCACGTCGAGCGGGGCGCCCTTGCCGCGCAGGTGGAACACCCAGGCCACCAGCGCCAGGAACAGGGCGGCGAAGCCGACCCGGTATTCGATCAGCACCGCCGGTCCGAGCACGGGCGCGGCGATGCGCATGAAAAGGAAGGAGCCGCCCCAGATGGCGGCCAGCGCCACCAGGCGCAGCATGTTCGCGGTGTTCATTGATAAAAAAAGATGGCCCGTCCGATAACAGGCCATTGTGGCAGGACCGGCGCTTTCGTGCCAGCCGATCCTTGCTTTTGAATTGGCGCTACCGATTCAGGCCGCGCTGGCCAGCGTCAGCGCCGCCGCGTGCGGCACCAGCATCTGCTGCGGCACCGCGTTCTTCACGGCCGTCATTTCGGCCATGATCGAGATCGCGATCTCGGCCGGCGTCTTGCTGCCGATGTAGATGCCGATCGGGCCGTGCAGGCGCGCCAGTTCGGCGTCGGTGAGGTCGAACAGCTTGAGGCGCTCGCGCCGCTTGGCGTTGTTGGCGCGCGAGCCGATGGCGCCGACGTAGAAGGCGTCGGACTTGAGCGCTTCCATCAGCGCCAGGTCGTCCAGCTTGGGATCGTGGGTCAGCGCCACCACGGCGCTGCGCGCATCGAGCTTGGCCTCGATCACCAGGTCGTCGGGCATCGCATGCACCAGGCTCACGCCGGGAATCGAAAAGCCGCTGCGGTATTCCTCGCGCGGATCGCACACGGTGACGCGGTAATCCATGCCTGCCGCGATCGTGGCCAGGAAGCGCGACAGCGGGCCGGCGCCGATGATGTACAGGCGCCAGCGCGGGCCGTGCAGGGTATGCAGCACGCCATCCTCGATGCGCTGGATGGCGCTGGCCTGCGCCTGCTCGAGGGTGACCGCGCCGCTGGCCAGGTGCACGCGGCGCTCGACCAGCTCGCCGCCATCCAGGCGCGCCAGCAGTTCGGGAATGCGGCTCTCGGTCGACAGCGGCTCGATCGCCAGCTCAATGGTGCCGCCGCAGGGCAGGCCGAAGCGATGCGCCTCGTCGGCACTGATGCCGTAGCTGATGATCTCGGGGAGGGTGATCTCGATGCCGTTGTCGCGCACGCGGGCGATCAGGTCGTCCTCGATGCAGCCGCCGGAAACCGAGCCGACCACCTGGCCGTCCTCGCAGATGGCGAGCGTGGCGCCGACCGGGCGCGGGCTCGAGCCCCAGGTCTTGATCACCGTGACCAGCTGGCAGCGCTGGCCGCCAGCAAGCCAGGCGGCGCAGGTTTTCAGTACGTCGAGGTCGATGCTGTCCATGGTGTGCTCTCCGCCATATGCGGGGTAGATACAAGATGGACAATCATACAAAAAAAGTGCGGAGGGCGCTGGAGCGGACGTGCGCGGCATGGAAGCGCCGCGCACGCCGGGAGGGTCAAGGCACCAGCGGTTTCTTGCCGCTCTGCTTGGCCTTCACCTCGGCCACCGTCTTGTCGATCGCCGCGATCCGCTGCGTGGTCGACGGATGGTTGGCCGTGTAGCCGTTGAGGATGCGGGCCGGGTAGGTGGCCGCCAGGCGCTTCCAGAAGGCGGACGCGCCCTCGATGCGGTAGCCGGCGCGCGCCACCAGGTAGATGGCCAGGCGGTCGGCCGCCACGTCGTCGGCCACCGGCATGGCCTTGATGCCGCCGCTGCCGATCAGCATCGAGGTGTCGGGCGTGATCGCGGTGAGGTTGTCGATGATGCTGCCGATGGTGGCGGCGTTGCGCTGCGTGGCCGCGTGGCCCAGCATATTGTGCGCCATCGTGCGCGCCACGACGTAGGCCAGTTCGTCGTCGTTCTGGGCGAAGCCCAGCATGCCCCGGGTGACCATCACGCGCGAGCCGTCGGCGTAGGCGTTGATGTTGTCGGCGTTGCCCAGTTCGATCGCGAATGCGCAGGCGCGGGTGACCGGGATGGTCAGGTCGCGCTGGTTGCCGTTGCGCTCGATCGTCAGCGGCAGGCTGGCCTGCTTCGACATGATCGGGCCGAACACGGCGCCGGCCTGGGACAGGGCGTTCGGGCCCTCGGGCAATGGCGTGCCGCCGGCCGCCAGCAGGCGGTCGCCCTGGCGCAGGCCGGCGCGCGCCGCGCCGCTGCCATTCAAGACGTTGGTGACCTGCAGGCGCTCGCCCATGCCCAGCACCACCCAGGCAGCCTCGTTGTACTGGCCCGGATAGGTGTAGCGGTTCTTGGCCGTGAAGCCCAGCAGGTTGCGCGCGTGCTTGGTGCACAGCTGCGCGTTGTCGATCAGGAGGGGGGCCGCGATCCGGTACAGGCGGTCGTGCTGGGTCGCCATGCGGGTGAGCGTGTCGGCCGCCGCCGCCATCTGCGGCGTGACCGGCGGCTTGCCCGGGACCTGCTCCGGGATCACGCCCGGGGTGGTCGACGATTGCATGGGGCCCGGCGTGCTGCAGGCCGCGAGCAGGGCCGCGGTGGCGGCAACCAGCGCAGCGGACGTGAAGCGTTGAAGACGGTTAGGGATCATGGTCCTCCTCTGTTATTGTTTGCCGGTGCTGCCAAATCCTCCGGCGCCACGGTCGCTCGATGCGAACTCCTCCACCACATTGAAGCCGACCTGCAGCACCGGCACGACGATCAGCTGCGCCAGGCGGTCCATCGGCTGCAGCACGAAGGTGGCGGCGCCGCGGTTCCAGGTGGAGACCATCAGCTGGCCCTGGTAATCGGAGTCGATCAAGCCTACCAGATTGCCCAGAACGATGCCGCTCTTATGGCCGAGCCCACTGCGCGGCAGGATCATGGCGGCGTAGCCCGGATCGCCGATGTGGATGGCGAGACCGGTCGGCACCAGCACCGTCTGGCCAGGCTCGATGGTGAGCGGCGCATCGAGGCAGGCGCGCAGGTCGAGGCCCGCGCTGCCCGGCGTGCCGTAGGCCGGCAGCAGGTCTTTCATGCGCGGGTCGAGGATTTTAAGATCGATATTCTTCATCTGATACTTGTTATGTGTTTTAGGTAAGCAGGGAGCGCTGCTCGAGTCGCTTGGCGATCTCGGACACCAGCTGGCGCGCCAGCGTCAGCTTGTCGGCCCGCTCGAGCACCGTGTGGCCGTTCTCGTCGAACAGGATCACGGTATTGTCATCCTGCCCGAAAGTCTGGTGGCCGATATTGCCCACCAACAGAGGGATGCCTTTCTTTTCGCGCTTGGCGGCGCCGTACTGTTCCAGCTGCTCGGATTCGGCCGCGAAGCCCACGCAGTAGGGCCAGCCGGACAGCGACACCTTGTTCGCCACCGCGGCCAGGATGTCGGCGTTCTGCGCGAACTCCAGCTGGGGCGGCGCGCCGTCCGCCGTCTTCTTGATCTTCTGGTCGCTGGCGTTGGCCACGCGCCAGTCGGCCACCGCCGCCACGCCGATGAACACGTGCTGGCCTTCCACGCCCGCCATCACGGCGTCGTGCATCTGCTGCGCGGTCAGCACGTCGATGCGGCGCACGCCATGCGGCGTGGGCAGCGACACCGGGCCCGAGACCAGGGTCACCTCGGCGCCGGCTTCGCGCGCCGCGCGCGCCAGCGCATAGCCCATCTTGCCCGACGACAGATTGGTGATGCCGCGCACCGGATCGATCGGCTCGAAGGTCGGGCCGGCCGTGATCAGCACGCGCCGTCCCGCCAGCACCTTGTGCTGGAACGAGGCGATCAGTTCTTCGACCAGCTCCTCGGCTTCGAGCATGCGGCCCAGGCCCGTCTCGCCACAGGCCTGCGAGCCGCAGCCGGGACCGAACAGGCAAATGCCGTCCTCACGCAGCTGGGCGACGTTGCGCTGGGTGGCGGGGTTTTCCCACATCTCGACGTTCATCGCCGGCGCCACGTGCAGCGGCACGTGGCGCGGCCGCGCCACGCAGAGCGTCGACAGCAGGTCGTCGGCCGCGCCGTGCGCGAGTTTACGCATGAAGTCGGCCGAGCAGGGCGCGATCAGGATCGCGTCCGCATTGCGGGTCAGGTCGATGTGGGCCATATTGTTGGCCATGCGCGCGTCCCACTGGTCCAGGTAGACCGGCTGGCCGGAGAGGGCCTGCATGGTGACCGCGCCGATGAAGTGCGTGGCGGCCTCGGTCATCACCACCTGCACGCTGGCGCCCTGCTTGACCAGGGCGCGACACAGTTCGGCCGCCTTGTAGCAGGCCACGCCACCGGTCAGGCCGAGGACGATGCGCTTGCCTTTCAGCTCCATGTTCAAGCTCCTTGCGTTAAGACTTGTTCACCCGGCGCAGCTCGTCGAGGACGAACAGCACCGCACCCACCGAGATGCCGATGTCGGCGATGTTAAAGGCCGGGAAGTGGCCCAGGCCGGTCCAGTAGAAATCGAGGAAGTCGATCACGTGGCCGTGCACCACGCGGTCGATGCCGTTGCCGATCGCGCCCGCCATGATCAGGGCGAGGGCGAAGCAGAACAGGCGCTGGTTCGCGTTCTTCGACATCATATATACGCAGAACACCACGGCGGCGATCGCGATCCCCAGGAACAGCCAGCGCTGCCAGCCGCTGGCGTCGCCCAGGAAGCTGAAGGCGGCGCCCGGGTTGTACACCTTGATCAGGTTGAAGAAGCCCGTGATCGGCAGCGTCTCGGCATAGGCGAAGGTGCGTTCGACGGTGATCTTGGTGACCTGGTCGAGCAGGACGATGATCAGGGACAGGCCGATCCAGGGGAACAGGCTGGCCTTGCTGCTGGTGACGAGGGTCGGGCTGGACTTCGGGCCTGCTGCGATGGGTTTCTTTTTGGTTGCCATGGTGTGTGGTGTCGGTACGCGCCACGCCGCCCGGGAGGCGGCATGGCGGAAAAACCCGTGGGTCGATCGACCCGCGGGAGCTTAGGCGTAGCGGCGCTTCTCGCCGGCGCCGAACAGGTTGCTGGTGCAGCGCCCGCACAGGGTCGGATGCGCGTGGTCGTGGCCGACGTCGCGGCGGTAGTGCCAGCAGCGCTCGCACTTCTCTGCGCCGGACGGCACCACTTCCACCGCTTCGTCGGCTTCGCTTGCCACTTCGCTGACGGTCGCCTGCGAGGTGATGAAGACGAACTTCAGGTCGTCATCCAGGCTTGCCAGCGCACGGTACTTGTCGCCCGCGGCCTTGATCGCCAGCTCGGCCTGCAGCGAGGAACCGATGGCGCCCGAGGCGCGCACTTCTTCCAGCTGCTTGGTGACGTCGGTGCGGACCTGGCGCAGCAGCGCATATTTCGCCAGCAGGGCCTCGGCATCGGGCAGTTCCGGGAAGGTCCACAGCGTCTGGGTGAAGATGGTTTCGTCGCTGGCGGCGAAAGCCTCGGCGCCGGCGAACTTTTCCCACGCTTCTTCCGCGGTGAACGACAGGATCGGCGCCATCACGCGCAGCAGCGAGTGGGCGATGTGCCACAGCGCGGTCTGCGCCGAGCGGCGCGCCTGCGATTCCACACCCGTCGTGTACAGGCGGTCCTTCAGGATGTCGAGGTAGAAGCCGCCCAGGTCTTCCGAGCAGTAGTTCTGCAGGCGCGACACGACTGGATGGAATTCGTAGCGCTCGAAGTGGCTCGCTACGTCGTTCTGCAGCTGCGCCATCGAAGCGATCGCATAGCGGTCGATCTCGAGCAGCTCGGCCATCGGCACTGCATGTTGCGCCGGGTCGAAGTCCGAGGTGTTCGCCAGCAGGAAGCGCAGCGTGTTGCGGATGCGGCGGTACGACTCGGTCACGCGCTTGAGGATCTCTTCGCCGATCGACAGCTCGCCGGTGTAGTCGGTCGAGGCCACCCACAGGCGCAGGATGTCTGCGCCGAGGGTGTCCGAGATCTTCTGCGGCGCCATCGTATTGCCGAGCGACTTGGACATCTTCTTGCCGTTCTCGTCGACGGTGAAGCCGTGGGTCAGCAGCGCCTTGTAGGGCGGTTCGCCATTGAGCATCGACGAGGTCAGGAGCGAGGAGTGGAACCAGCCGCGGTGCTGGTCCGAACCTTCCAGGTACAGGTCGGCCGGGAAGCTCGACTGCGCCTTGTGCGAGCCGCGCAGCACGGTCTGGTGGGTGCTGCCCGAATCGAACCAGACGTCCAGCGTGTCCTTGTTCTTCTCAAAGATGGCGGCGTCCTCGCCCAGCAGGGTGGCCGGGTCGAGATTGTGCCAGGCGTCGATGCCGCCGGCTTCGATCAGCTTGGCCACCTGCTCCAGCAGTTCCGGGGTGCGTGGATGCAGCTCGCCGGTTTCCTTGTGCACGAAGAAGGCCATCGGCACGCCCCACTGGCGCTGGCGCGACAGGGTCCAGTCCGGACGGTTCTCGATCATGCCGTGCAGGCGCGCCTGGCCCCAGTCCGGGAAGAACTGCGTCTTTTCGATGCCGGCCAGCGCGGTCTGGCGCAGGGTGGCGCCGCCGTCCTTCGGCACGACGTCCATGCCGGCGAACCACTGGTTGGTGGCGCGGTAGACGATCGGGGTTTTATGGCGCCAGCAGTGCATGTAGCTGTGGTCGAACATCTTCAGTTCGAACAGGGCCTCGGCGTCGGTCAGTGCCGCGCAGATCGGTTTGCTCGCTTCCCAGATGGTCATGCCGCCGAACAGCGGCAGGGTCGAGGCGAAGCGGCCGTCGCCCATCACGGGTTTCAGCATCTCGTCGTCCCTCATGCCGTGCGCCTTGCACGACTGGAAGTCTTCCAGGCCGTAGGACGGGGCCGAGTGGACCACGCCGGTGCCGCTGTCGACGGTCACGTAGTCGGCCAGGTAGACCGGCGACAGGCGATCGTAGAAGGTGTCCTGCGCATGCAACGGGTGCTTGAAGCGGATGCCTTCGAGCTTGGCGCCGACGGTGGTGGCGATGACCGTGCCTTCCAGCTTGTAGCGGGCCAGCACCGACTCCACCAGCTCCGAACCCAGGATCAGCAATTGTGGCTGGCCGTCGCGCTCGACCTGCACCAGCGAATAGCCGACTTCCGGGCCCACGTTCAGGGCCTGGTTCGACGGGATGGTCCACGGGGTCGTGGTCCAGATGACGATGAAGCCCTTGTCGACCGGGAGTTTATCCAGGCCGAAGGCGGCGGCGATCTTGTCGTGCTCGTAGAAGGGGAAGCCGACGTCGATCGCCGGGTCGCGCTTGTCCTGGTATTCGACTTCGGCCTCGGCCAGCGCCGAACCGCAGTCGAAGCACCAGTTGACGGGCTTGAGGCCGCGATACACATAGCCTTTTTCCAGCAGGGTGCCGAGCGCGCGCAGCTCGTCGGCCTCATTGCTGTAGGCCATGGTCATATACGGGTTGTCCCACTCGCCCAGCACGCCCAGGCGGATGAAGCCGGCGCGCTGGCGGTCGATCTGCTCGAGCGCATAGGCGCGCGCCTTTTGCAGCACTTCGGCGGTCGGCAGGTTCTTGCCGTACAGTTTTTCGATCTGGATCTCGATCGGCATGCCGTGGCAATCCCAGCCTGGCACATAGGGCGCGTCGAAGCCGGCGATGGTGCGCGACTTGATCACCATGTCCTTGAGGATCTTGTTGACGGCGTGGCCCAGGTGGATGTCGCCGTTGGCGTACGGTGGACCGTCGTGCAGGATGAAGGTTGGACGACCGGCCGCGGCCTTGCGCACGCGCTCGTAGATTTTTTTATCCTGCCATTGCTTGACCCAGCCCGGCTCGCGCTTGGCGAGGTCGCCGCGCATCGGGAATGGGGTGTCGGTCATATTGACCGGGTATTTGCTTTCAGGCTTTTTCGCGCCTTTGGGCGAGTTGTTCTGTTTGGTATCGGACATAAGCTTCTTCTGGTAAGTGTTCGGTGTGCACAGCGGATGGCGCTGCGGCAGAGTCTGGTAAGGCGCTGCCGACCATCGCCAGGATGGCCGGAGCGCGCTCAAATTCGGTCGGTCGCCGTCAGCGCGCTGTTGCGGTGGGCGAAGAAGGCGCGCGCCCGGGCCGCGTCGTTGTCGATCGCGGCGGTGAGCGTGGCCAGGTCGTCGTATTTCTCTTCGTCGCGCAGCTTGGCCAGGAATTCCACGCGCACCAGCTTGCCGTAGCATTGCTGGGCATAGTCGAACACATGGACTTCAAGCAACATACGGCCGGCATCCTCGACGGTCGGACGCACGCCCAGGCTGGCCACGGCCGGCAGCGGCGCGTCCGCCAGGCCGTGCACCTGCACGACGAAAATGCCGGAGAGAGCAGGGCGGTGCGCCACCCGCAGGTTCATGGTGGGAAAGCCGAGCGTGCGGCCCAGCTTCTGGCCATGGATCACGTGGCCCGACATCGCATACGGATGGCCGAGCAGCTCCCTGGTACGGACGAAATCGCCTTCCAGCAGGGCGGCGCGGACGGCCGAGGACGAGATGCGCTGGTCGCCGTGCATGACGGCGTCGAGGGTGTGGACGTCGAAGCCGAACTCGCGGCCGGCCTCGACCAGCATCGCGATATCGCCCAGGCGCCGGGCGCCGAAGCGGAAATCGTCGCCGACCATCAGCCATTTGACGTGCAGGCCGTCGACCAGCACGCGCTCGATGAAGTCGCGCGGCGACATGGCGGCGAACTGTTCGTTGAAATGCTCGACTATCACGCGGTCGATGCCGGCCTGGTCGAGGTCTTCGAGCTTGTCGCGCAGGTTGGCGATGCGGGCCGGGGCGCGCGACAGGTCGCCGGATTTGCGGGCGAAGTATTCGCGCGGATGGGGTTCGAACGTCATCACGGCCGCTTCCAGGCCGAGCCCCGCGGCGGCGCTGCGCACGTGGGCCAGCAGGGCCTGGTGGCCGCGATGGACGCCGTCGAAATTGCCGATCGTGAGCGCGCAGGGCGCGCGCGCCCTGTCGTTGGGAAGTCCGCGAAATACCTTCATCAAATCTGGGTCCGGTTGCGCGCCGCGCTACGTTGGAGCGGCGCCAAAACCCTGATTATACGGTAAAGCGATTGTTGCACCGAGGCGATGACTATGCATCTACTCATCCACGCTATCGAATGGCGCAATAAAAAACGCCGCCCGCAGGCGGCGTTCCCTGGATCCCCGCCTGCGCGGGGACTGGCCCGATCAGGAGAGCGGGTTATTGATCGCCAGGATCCAGTAGCGGGCCAGTTCGGCGGTGCCGTCCTTGCCGCCCACGGTCTTGAGCGTGGCGATCGCTTGCTGCTTCTTGCCGGCAGCAGCGTAGGCTTCGCCCAGGCGCAGCTTGGCGTCTTCAGGGTTCTTCAGGCCGCCGGCCTTGATGGCCGCGTCCATCATCTTCAGACCCTTGTCGGCCTGGCCAGCCTGCACCAGTGCGTAACCCAGGCCGACCAGCGAGTCCTGGTCCTTGACCGAGGTGTGCTCGGCTTCCAGCGCAGCGAAGTTCTTGTTCTGCTCTGCCAGGTTCTTCTCGGCCAGGTCTTTCAGGCGCTGGTGACGCGCGGCGTCGCTGCCGGTGCCCAGGGCGCCGGCCTTGTAGCCCTTGTCGATGATCTTGATCGCTTCGGCCGGGGCTTTCGCCTGCAGCACCAGCTGGGCCATTTCCATGTACTCGCTCGGCTTCTTGAGCAGGTTATTGGCCAGTTTCAGGCGGTACACGTCGACGTTCAGGCGTTGCGAGTAGCCTGGCTGACGCTGCACGCGGTTCAGCAGGTCGGTCCAGTACTGGGCCTTCGGATAGCTGGCGGCCAGCTTCTCGATGGTGCGGACGTAGCCGGCGGTATCGTTCTTCTTGAGCTGGATATTGGCCAGCATGCCGAGCTGGTCTTCGCTCAGGCGGCCGCTTTTCTCGATGGTGCGCAGTTCTTGCTCGAGCGCGGCGGTGTTGCCTTGCTTGTAATAGTTCTGCAGCAGGTAGGCGCGCAGCTTCGGATCGTCCTTCTGCTTGAGCAGGGTCTGGATCGTGCTGTTGGCTTTGTTCAGGTCGCCTGCGCGCATATAGATGCCCACCAGGCCTTCGGCGAATTGCGAACGCTCGTTGGCGCTCAGCTTGCCCGACGCGAGCAGGGCTTCGAAGGATTTGGCGGCGGTATCGTAATCGCCGGCCGACGAAGCCGCCCCGGCGCGCACGCGCTCGATCAGGTAGCTCTCATTGGCGGTCTTGTTGCCCACCTTGTCCAGTCCGCGCAGGGTAGCCAGTGCCTCCTTGTGCTTGCCCTGTTTCATCTGGGCCTGGGCTTGCTGCAGCGGTTTGCCAATCTCCGGGCGCATCGCTTCCTGCGCGACGGCGGAAGACAGGCCGATTACCGGGGTGAGCGCGGTAAAGCCCAGAGCGGCCATTGCAAGGCTGAGGTGAGCGAGACGGAACTTGATCATCTGAAAAATCCTTATTTCAAAATGGACACGGCAGGGATAGCCCTGCCGTGTTGGTCTAACATGGAACGATTACTGGAACTGCTCGTTACCGACCATGCCGATTTTGGTGACGCCGATACGCTGGGCGGATGCCATGACACCGGCAACTACCTTGTACTCTACCAGCTTATTCGGACGCAGGTGCACTTCAGGCTGGTCGGCCATGGCTGCAACGGCGTTCATCTTGGCTTCGAGCGTCGAGCGATCCGGGATCACTTCGCCATCCCAGAGGATGGTGCCGTCGAAGTCCACGTCGATCGTGATCACCACCGGTTTGATATCGCTTTGCGGCGGGTTACCAACTGGCATGTTCAGATTGACGGAGTGGTTTTGCTTCGGAATCGTGATAATCAGCATGATGATGAGAACGAGCAAGACGTCGATCAGCGGCGTCATGTTCATTTCCATCATCGGTTCCGGATCGGCTGCTGCTGCGGAGCCGCCTCCACCTACGTTCATACTCATGGGTGTGTCCTTATCTAATGTTGGGGAGAAGGTTACGGCGCCCGGCTCGAAAGCCAGGCGCCGCATGCTGGGCTATCAGCCCGGTGGCTCGATAACGAAGCCAACCTTCTGCACACCAGCACGTTGTGCCGTGTAAATGACTCGGCCGATCGCTTCGTAGCGGGTTTCCTGGTCGCCACGAACTTTCACCGCCGGTTGCGGCACCTTCACCGACTGCTCCGCGAGGAACTTGAACAGCTCGTCCGTATTCGCGAGGTGAGTCTGGTTGTAGTACATCTCGCCGTCTTTATTGACGGTGATATTCACATCTTCCGGCTTGGTCAGGGTGACCTGGTTCTCTTCTGCAGGCAGGGTCACTTTCTGCAGATTCAGCACCACCGGGCTAGTGATCAGGAAGATGATCAGAAGAACCAACATGATGTCAACGAGTGGCGTCGTGTTGATCTCTGAGTTCAGTGCATCTTCGCCTCCGTCGGAACCGACACTCATCGACATAGTTTATCCAATCTTTTTAGCTGCGGCAGCTGCGTTCGAGGTCGACATTGCGCCCGAGATCAGGACCGAGTGAACGTCAGCCGAGAACGAACGGATGTCTTCCAGGACGGTCTTGTTACGACGCACCAGCCAGTTGTAACCCAGAACGGCAGGAACTGCAACGAACAGACCGAAGGCGGTCATGATCAGTGCTTCACCGACTGGACCTGCGACCTTGTCGATCGATGCGTTACCCGACATGCCGATGGCGGTCAGTGCGTTGTAGATGCCCCAGACGGTACCGAACAGACCGATGAACGGCGAGGTCGAACCGACGGTTGCCAGGAACGACAGGCCGTCTTGCAGACGCGACTGGACGCGGTCCACTGCGCGCTGGATCTGCATGGTGACCCAGGTCGACAGGTCGATCTGCTCGAGCAGGGCGCCGTCGTGGTGCTGGGTTGCCTTGGTGCCGGTTTCAGCGATGAAGCGGAATGGCGAACCTTCTTTCAGCTGAGCCGAACCAGCAGCGATCGACGGTGCTTTCCAGAACTTGGCTTGCATGTCTTTCGACTGCTTCATGATCTTCTGCTGATCGATCAGCTTGGTGATGATGATGTACCACGAACCGATCGACATCAGCGACAGGATGATCAGGGTGCCCTTGTTGACGAAGTCGCCGTGTTCCCACATCGCTTGCAGGCCGTATGGGTTGTAGACTTCTTCGGTTTGCTCGCCACCTGGAGCAGCGGCTGGCGCGCCAGCGTCTGCAGGAGCGGCAGCAGCGTCTGCAGGAGCAGCAGCTGGGTCAACAGCTGGTGCTGCAGCGTCGGTCGCCGCCGGCGCAGCTGCGTCGGTTGCCGGGGTTTCTTGAGCGAAGGCAGGGGCCGAGACCAGAGCCGATGCTGCGGTTACCGACAACAGGACAGCCGCCAGGAAAGCGGACAAACGGGTATTCTTAAACATGCTTCCTCCAAAGATATTAAATAGACAGTTCGCTGAACTAATGACAACGACAATCAAAGTTTGAGACGGTGTTCTGCCTCGGTTTTATTCCAGCGTCCAGACGTACTGCACCGCTGTCCACGCCTGTTCCGGCTTGCCATCGATCATGGCGGGCTTGAATCGGCATTTGCTCAGAGCCGATTGCGCGGCCCGGTCCAAGTCACGGAAGCCACTCGACTTCGCCAGCTTGGCTTCCATCACACGACCATCGACACCGATCAGGAACTGCAGGGTCGTGGTACCGGTTTCTTCATTGCGTTGCGACGAACGCGGATATTCCGGACGTGCGCAAGTATTAAAGTCAGCGACTGCCTCGGTGCGGCTCGGGCCACGTGCCGGCGGCGCCGGCGGAGCCGGAGGAGCTGGCGGTGCCGGCGGAGCCAGCTGGGTGGTTGGCGGCGGCGTGTTGGTCGCGGTAGCGATCGTGTTTTGCGGTGGAGGCGGTTGCTGCACCTGCACTTCGACCGGCGGGATGAACGGCGGCGGCGGCGCTTTCATTTCTGGCGGCGGCGGCGGCGGCGGAGTTTCCGGCGGCGGCGGTGGTGCGGTCTCTTCAATCAGCTTGGTTTCCACAGCTTCGGTCACCGTGCTGACGATCCGGGTACCCAGGCCCGCCACCAGCGCCCATCCCACGATGATGTGAAGGATGACGACTACGATGAAGCCTGTGAAATTTTTCCCGGGTTGCTTCTCATTCGAAAAATTCATGCCATATTTCTCCAATACCAACTCTTTTTTGTTGCTACCAAACCCACTAAACACGACAAAAGGCTAGAGCCGCATCCGGGACATCGAAGAATTATACCTACGAATTCTTTTTTGCACATACATTTTTACAGCACCGAAAGGTGCGCTAACTACCTGTAAATGCAGGCAAACAAGCTCATCTATACAAGCCTGGCGAGGTCGTTTTCAGGGGTCCGGAAGGCCGGAAAATGTGTAGTTTTATGTATCGATTCTCCTCATCGCGTGGAAGATCAGTGCAGATTCGATATTTGCCAAATTTCTGACGTTAAATCAGCGGACTGGCAAATTTCATATGACTCCACAATGGTCTTTCTGCAAACAATAGTCTTATTCTCATCAGTACCCGGTTTCGCTGGATTGCCCTGGAAGCCGTCCGAGTGTACATACGGTATAGATAAAAGCGATACCCATTATTGCGTTTGAGCTGCCTCAACCGTACGCCATTCAACGACTTCGGATTGACAGGAATGAAAGCTGCGCGCCCCCACACCCTGCGAGACAAACTATATTACTTAGTTAGTGCTAGGTCCTTCACCGACAAATTGCCATGTCTTGGTTGTGACAGCGCTAACATGTGATGTCGGGAACATACCATGAAATCTGTATGTTGGCGATAGCAGATGAGCCTAATTGAACGTGCATAAGCAAGGCGCGTTGCTTGAGGGTCGTAGGGTTGGCGGCTAGCCGCCGACGCGGTGATGGTTTGCTGCTAAATCATTCGGCGCGAGATCGGCACCGATAACGGTCACTGTGTCGTTGGCGCAGCCGCCAACCCTACCCGGTATGCGTCCGTGGTTTGAAGGTGTGGGCGCGCCGCCGCAAAAACCGGCAGCGACCCACCACGCATAAGGCGTTCGGGAGGCTAGCGCCCGCGCTTCTCGCGCCGGCACTCGAGGAAGCTGACCACGTGCCCGGCCGGATCGGCCGTCTCCAGGCGCACGTCGAAGCCCCATAGCCGGGCCACGTGCTTGAGGACTTCTTGCGCCTGGCCGTTGAGCGGGCGGCGGTTGTATTGCGTGTGGCGCAGGGTCAGGGCGCGGTCGTCGCGTGTATTGACTTGCCAGACCTGGATGTTCGGCTCGCGGCTGCCCAGGTTGTACTGCTCGGCCAGCTTGTGGCGCACGTAGCGGTAGCCGGCCTCGTCGTGGATGGCCGAGATGGTCAGCTTGTCGCTGCGGTCGTCGTCCAGCACGGCGAAGAAATGGAAGTCGCGGATCAGCTTGGGCGACAGGTACTGGGCGATGAAGCTCTCGTCCTTGAAGTTGCGCATCGCGAAGTCGAGCGTCTTGAGCCAGTCGCTGCCGGCGATGTCGGGGAACCAGGTCCTGTCTTCGTCGGTCGGGTTTTCGCAGATGCGCCGGATGTCGGTCATCATCGCGAAACCGAGGGCATAGGGATTGATCCCGCTGTAATAGGGGCTATTGGCCGGCGGCTGGTAGACCACGTTGGTATGGCTTTGCAGGAACTCGAGCATGAAGCCGTCGCCGACGATCCCCTCTTTATACAGGTCTTGCAGGATCGTGTAGTGCCAGAAGGTGGCCCAGCCCTCGTTCATCACCTGGGTCTGGCGTTGCGGATAGAAATACTGCGAAATCTTGCGCGTGATCCGCACCAGTTCACGCTGCCAGGGCTCGAGCAGCGGCGCGTATTTCTCTATGAAATACAGCAGGTTCTCCTCGGGCTCGGGCGGGAAGCGGTGGGTCGGTGCATCCGCGGCCACCTGTTCCTCGCGCTGGGGCAGGGTGCGCCAGATCGAATTGACCTGGGATTGGGCGTATTCCTCGCGCTCCTTGGTGCGCGCCGCCTCTTGCGCCACCGACAGCTTGGCCGGCCGCTTATAGCGGTCGACGCCGTAGTTCTGCAGCGCATGGCAGGAATCGAGAAGCTCTTCGACCGCATCGATGCCGTAGCGCTGCTCGCATTCGGCGATATAGTTCTTGGCAAACACCATATAGTCGACGATGGCGTCGGCATCGGTCCAGCTGCGGAACAGGTAATTTCCCTTGAAGAAAGAATTGTGGCCGTAGGCGGCGTGGGCGATCACCAGCGCCTGCATCGTCAGGCTGTTTTCTTCCATCAGGTAGGCGATGCAGGGATTCGAGTTGATGACGATCTCGTAGGCCAGGCCCATCTGTCCGCGGCGGTAGCTCTTTTCGGTGCTCAGGAAATGCTTGCCGAACGACCAGTGGTTGTAGGACACCGGCATGCCTACCGAGGTATAGGCATCCATCATTTGCTCGGCGGTGATGATTTCGAGCTGGTTCGGATAGGTGTCCAGGCCGTAGCGCCTGGCCACCCGCTTGATTTCTTCGTGCGCCTGCTCGATCAGGTCGAAGGTCCACTCCGACTGTTCGGGCAGGGCGCGCGGATTGCTTGGATCTCTTGGCATGGGGCGCCTCGCTGTTGACTGCATCTGTTCTTCAGGCTATTTGGCCTGCTTCTTGAACAGTTCCCGAAATACCGGGTAGATGTCGGCCGGGGTCACGATCTTTTGCATCGCAAAATTGCGGTGCTGGGCGGCGACGTCGCAGTATTGTTCCCACAGGTTCTGCGGCGGGCCATCGGTGATCTCGACATAGGTGTAATACTGCACGCGCGGCATGATCGCGCTGGTAAGAATCTGCTTGCACAGCACCGAGTCGTTATCCCAGTTGTCGCCGTCCGAGGCTTGCGCCACGTAGGCGTTCCAGTCGGCGCTGCCGTAGCGCTCGGTGATCACTTTTTGCAGCAGGTGCAGGGCCGAGGACACGACGGTGCCGCCCGACTCGCGCGAATGGAAGAACTCGTTCTCGTCGACCTCGGCCGCCGCCGTGTGGTGGCGGATGAAGACGACGTCGATTTTCTCGTAGACCCGCTTGAGGAAGAGATACAGCAGGATGAAGAAGCGCTTGGCCGTATCCTTGCGTGTCTCGTCCATCGAGCCGGACACGTCCATAATGCAGAACATCACGGCCTGGGTGCTGGGCTTGGGGACCTTGATCCGGTTGGAGTAGCGCAGGTCGAACGGATCGATGAAGGGAATGGCGTTAAGACGGATGTGCAGGTGGTGGATGCGGTCCTTCAGCGCGACCACCTGTTCGTCGTCGGACGGCGCGCCCTGGTCGAGCAGCGCCTGCAGCGCCTCTTCTGCCTCGGCCAGCTGGCGCCGGGCTGGACCGCCGACGGCGATGCGGCGGCCCAGCGCGCCACGCAGCGAGCGCAGCACGTGGATGTTCGAGGGCGTGCCGGACACGTTGTAGCCGGCGCGCTGGTTCTTGTATTCGATGGTCTGGGTCAGCTGCGTCTTGACCATGTTCGGCAGCTCGAGATCCTCGAAGAAGTAATTCATGAATTCTTCGCGCGACAGCTCGAAGATGAAATCGTCTTCGACGGTCTGTTCGCTGTTGCCGGCGCGCCCGCGCCCGGCGCCGCCAGCGCCGCCGCGGGGGCGGTTGAACTGGTCGCCCTTTTGATACTCGGTATTGCCGGGGTTGACGGTTTCATACACGCCGCCATGGGCGTGGCCGAAATGCGGTTCGTTCACGTCCTTGACGGGAATGGTGACTTTTTCACCGTTCTCGATGTCGGTGATCGAGCGGCCCTTGATGGCGCGGCCGACAGCATCCTTGATCTGCGCCTTGTAGCGGCGCAGGAAACGTTCGCGGTTGACCGCTGACTTGTTCTTGCCCTGCAAGCGACGGTCGATGAGGTAAGTCAAAACAGGCCTCCTGCTCTTAATAAGCGCGGAACTGGCGACATGTAGCGCTTGTCGCTGGCGCTTTGGCGCCGTCGCATGCGACGGCACCCCTATCTTAATACGCTGCGCGAACGAGCGTGCGGCGCACGCGCAGCGTCGAGTCTTGCCGGCGGCGGCCTGCGGCGAACCGGCAACACGCTTTGGAGCCTATCCCGGCGGGTAGAAGTCGCTCCTGGCGCGCCTGGCAGGCGTGTGCTGCGTTGCTCGTCGTTGCATGGCGCCGCCATGCTGCCTCCTCGCGCCTTGCCCATGCCCGCCATGCATCGCCATGAGCTTCCTTCCACCCTCCGGGATAGGCGCCTCCCCCGTCACGAGGATTTCCGCACACGCAAATACCATTCGCACAACAGACGCACCTGCTTTGGTGTATAGCCTTTCTCTACCATGCGGGCGACAAAGTCGGCATGCTTGTTCGCATCCTCTGCGCTCGCTTTTGCATTGAAGGAAATTACCGGCAAAAGTTCCTCGGTATTCGAGAACATCTTCTTCTCGATCACGCTGCGGAACTTCTCGTAGCTGGTCCAGGCCGGATTCTTGCCGGCATTGGTGGCGCGCGCCCTGAGGCTGAAGTTGACGATCTCGTTGCGGAAATCCTTCGGATTCGAGATCCCGGCCGGCTTTTCGATCTTTTCCAGCTCAGCGTTCAGCGATTCGCGGTCGAAGCTTTCGCCGGTATCCGGATCGCGGAACTCCTGGTCCTGGATCCAGAAGTCGGCGAAGGTCACGTAGCGGTCGAAGATGTTCTGGCCATACTCGGAATAGCTTTCCAGGTAGGCGGTCTGGATCTCCTTGCCGATGAAATCGACGTAGCGCTGCGCCAGGTGCTCCTTGATATAGGAGAGGTAGCGTTGCTCGGTCTCGGGCGGGAACTGCTCGCGCTCGATCTGCTGTTCGAGCACGTACAGCAGGTGCACCGGATTGGCCGCCACCTCGGTATTGTCGAAGTTGAAGACCTTGGACAGGATCTTGAAGGCGAAGCGGGTCGACAGGCCGTTCATGCCTTCGTCCACGCCCGCATAGTCGACGTATTCGTGCAGCGACTTGGCCTTGGGGTCGGTGTCCTTCAGGTTCTCGCCATCGTAGACCAGCATCTTGGAGAAGATGCTCGAATTCTCGGGATCCTTCAGGCGCGAGAGCACGGCGAACTGCGACATCATGCGCAGGGTGCCGGGCGCGCACGGCGCCTTGTCGAGCGAGGAATTACGCAGCAGCTTGTCGTAGATTTGAATTTCGTCGGACACGCGCAGGCAATACGGCACCTTCACGATATAGATACGGTCGAGGAAAGCCTCGTTGTTGCGGTTGTTGCGGAAGGTCTTCCACTCGGATTCGTTCGAGTGCGCGAGCACGATGCCGTCGAACGGAATCGCGCCGAAGCCCTCGGTGCCCTTGTAGTTGCCCTCCTGCGTGGCGGTCAGCAGCGGGTGCAGCACCTTGATCGGCGCCTTGAACATCTCGACGAATTCCATCAGGCCCTGGTTCGCCAGGCACAAGCCGCCGGAATAGCTGTAGGCGTCCGGATCGTCCTGCGGGAAATCCTCGAGCTTGCGGATATCGACCTTGCCGACCAGCGAAGAGATGTCCTGGTTGTTTTCGTCGCCCGGTTCGGTCTTGGAAATCGCGACCTGTTTCAGGATCGACGGATAGCGCTTCACCACGCGGAACTTGTTGATGTCGCCGCCGTATTCGTGCAGGCGCTTGACGGCCCACGGACTCGGAATGGCGCGCAGGTAGCGGCGCGGAATGCCGTAGTCCTCTTCGAGGATGGTGCCGTCTTCTTCTTCGCTGAACAGGCCCAATGGCGATTCATTCACCGGCGAGCCCTTGATCGCATAAAAGGGCACGAGCTCCATCAGGCTTTTGAGTTTCTCGGCGATCGACGATTTGCCGCCGCCGACCGGGCCGAGCAAATACAGGATCTGCTTGCGCTCTTCGAGTCCTTGCGCCGCATGGCGGAAATAAGACACCACCTGCTCGATCACTTCTTCCATGCCGTAGAACTCGCGGAAGGCCGGATAGATCTTGATCACCTTGTTGGCGAAGATTCGCGACAGGCGGGGATCGAGGCGGGTATCGACCAGGGTAGGCTCGCCGATCGCGGCCAGCATGCGCTCCGGCGCGCTGGCATAGGTCAGCGGGTCTTTCTTGCACAGTTGGAGATATTCCGCCAGGGAGTATTCCTCTTCCCGGGTACGCTCATAGCGGGCCGCGTAGTTTTCAAAGATGCTCATTGAAGTTCCTTTAATGTGCCAACAACGAATCACTGTCACGGCAGCCAATGTCGAAGCTGCCCGGGCCCCGGTATCTTTGTCGCGTGCTCCTTGTTCGGTCGTCACGTGCCGCGCCGGGATGGCCGGCGCCGTTAAAGGAAATCACGTGCGATTGCGTCTTGTCGATTCGGCGGATAGCCAAATCATTGCGTGGTGGAGAACGCCTTTTTTGCGTTTATGAAATTTATTATGTGCCTATTAGTTTCCGAAGTCAAAGCAGTGTCGTGCAAGCTGTTGAAGCGGTGCCAAGTACTTGATTCAGCTATCGAAAGTCGGTTTTTGCAGGCGTCGCGGCGGCCCTGGGAAGGTGGGGCCGGAACACGGCGTCGAGGCCGGTTTGAACGAAAGAGCGGGGTGCAGTCGGCATCCCTATTTTCTTCCGTTGTGCGCCGATAGTGCACGAACTGCTCAACACGCGGCGCACGCGAATCGTGCATGTCATAAAGCCGAACGCAGCCATTTTCGCCCTGGCACAGGCGGAAAGCCTGCATGCGTTACACTTGTCGGTCGGGTCGGAATGACCCGCACAATTGAATATTTACTGATGTACCTGTTGGAGAAAACCATGCTCGACGAACGCCTGCGCAACCTGCTGCAGAACATGCCCAAGGCAGAACTGCACATCCACATCGAGGGCTCGCTCGAACCAGAACTGATTTTTGAGCTTGCGCAAAGAAACGGCGTTGACCTCGCTTATAGCTCGGTCGAAGCGTTGCGTGAGGCCTACGCTTTCACCGATCTCCAATCCTTCCTCGACATTTATTACGCCGGCGCCAGCGTGCTGCTGAAGGAACAAGACTTCTACGACATGACTGCGGCCTATCTGGCGCGCGCCCATGCCGACAATGTCCGCCATGCCGAGATCTTCTTCGATCCGCAAACCCATACCGCGCGCGGCGTGCCGTTCGAGACCGTCATCAACGGCATCTGGCGCGCCTGCCAGGACGCGCCCCTCAGCGCCAGCCTGATCATGTGCTTCCTGCGCCACCTGTCCGAAGACGAGGCGCTCGCCACGCTCGAAGAATCGCTGCCGTTCCGCGACAAATTCATCGGCGTCGGCCTCGATTCGTCCGAGGTCGGCCACCCGCCCGAGAAATTCGCGCGCGTGTTCGAGCGCGCCCGTGCGCTCGGCCTGCGCCTGGTCGCGCATGCGGGCGAGGAGGGCCCGCCGGCCTATATCGAAAGCGCGCTCGACGTGCTCAAGGTCGAGCGCATCGACCACGGCGTGCGCAGCCTGGAAAGCCCGGCCCTGGTCGAGCGCCTGGCGCGCGAGCAGATGGCCCTGACCGTGTGCCCGCTGTCGAACATCAAGCTGCGCGTATTCGACGTGATGGGTTCGCACAATCTGCGCACGCTGCTCGACGCCAATCTCGCGGTGACCGTCAACTCGGACGATCCGGCCTATTTCGGCGGCTACGTCAACGAGAATTATTTCGCCGCCTTCGACGCGCTGCCGCTGGATGAAAGCCATGCGCGCCAGCTGGCGCGCAACAGCTTCCAGGCCGCCTTCGTCGACCCGGAGCGCAAGCGCGCCTTCCTGGCTGAAGTCGACGACTTCTTCGCCAACGTCTGACCTTTACATAACGGAGCGGATCCATGTTCGTCCAGGCTCTTCGCATGACGGCGCGCGACTGGCGCGCCGGTGAGCTGCGCTTCCTGCTGGTGGCGCTGATCGTCGCGGTCGCGGCCTTGAGTTCGGTCGGCTTCTTTATCGACCGCATGCGGGCGGGCATGGACCGCGACGCCCACCAGCTGCTCGGCGCCGACCTGCTGGTCAATACCGACGACCCGGTGCGCCAGGCGTGGCGCGACGAGGCCCTGAAACGGGGCCTGCTGCTGGCCGACACGGTCACCTTCCCGAGCATGGCGCAAGCCGGCGAGGGCGACGACTCGCTGGCCCAGCTGTCGTCGATCAAGGCGGTGTCGCAAGGCTATCCGCTGCGCGGCCAGGTGAGCATCACGACGGATCCGGTCGCCGCCGCCGGCGCGCAAGGCATGCCCACGCGCGAGGTGCCGGCGCGCGGCACGGTCTGGGTCGATCCCGGCCTGCTGCCGCAGCTGCGCACCGAGGTCGGCGCCACGCTCACCCTGGGCAACAGCCAGTTCCGCATCGCCCAGCTGATCGCCACCGAACCCGATAAGGGCGCCTCGTTCGCCAACTTCGCGCCGCGCGTGATGCTGGCGCTGGAAGACCTGCAAGCCACCGGCCTGGTCGACGACTTCGCGCGCGTGAGCTTCCGCCTGATGGTCGCATCGAAAGACGCGAACGACATGGCCGCGGTGCGCGACTACGAACAATGGATACGCGCGCAGATCCGCGACAACAATATCAAGGGCGTGCGCATCGAGACGCTGGAAAACGGCCGCCCCGAGATGCGCGCGACGCTCGATCGCGCCGGCCTGTTCCTGTCGCTGGTGGGACTGTTGTCGGCGATGCTGGCGGCGGTCGCCGTGGCGATGGCGGCGCGCCGCTTCATGGGCCGCCACCTGGACGCCTGCGCCATGCTGCGCTGCCTGGGCCTGACCCAGAACCAGGTCACCGTGCTGTACCTGCTCGAATTCGGCTTGATCGGCTTGGCTGGGAGCGTGATCGGGGTGCTGGTCGGCTTCGGCGCCCACTTCGTGCTGCTCGAGATGATCGGCTCGCTGATCAAGACCGAGCTGCCGCCGGTGTCGATGCTGCCCGCGCTGCAGGGCGTGGCGACCGGCATGATGCTGCTGGTCGGCTTCGCGCTGCCGCCGATTCTGCAGTTGCGCAACGTGCCGCACAACCGCGTGATCCGGCGCGAGCAGGGCGCGCCGCAGCCGGCCGCGCTGGCGACCTATGGCCTGGGCATCGGCGTGTTCTTCCTGCTGCTCCTGTGGCAGGCGGGCGATCCGACCCTGGCGCTCATTACCGCCGGCGGCTTCCTGGGCGGCTTCGCCTTCTTCGCGCTGGTGGCCTGGCTCGGCCTGCAGGGGCTGCGCCGGATGCGCGGCGCATTCAGGAACCAGGGCTGGCGCTTCGCCGTCACCTCGCTGCAGCGCCGTCCCGGCGCCACCGTGGTGCAGGTGGTGTCGCTGGCGCTGGGCCTGATGGCGCTGCTGCTGCTGACCGTGGTGCGCGGCGACCTGATGGCGGCCTGGCAGCTTGCCACGCCGGCCGATGCGCCGAACCGCTTCGTGATCAACATCCTGCCCGAGCAGAAGCAGTCGGTCGAAGGCCAGCTGCTCGCGGCCGGCGTCAAGGAGCCCGTGCTGTACCCGATGATCCGTGGCCGCCTGACGGCCATCAATGGCGACGCGATCACGCGCGACACCTTCCAGGACGGCGAGGCGCGGCGCCTGGCCAACCGCGAATTCAACCTGTCGACGACCAATGTGCTGCCGCAGGCGAACGAGGTGGTGCAGGGCGAGTGGTTCAGGGACGCACCCGGCGTGGCCGAGGCCTCGGTCGAGCAGAGCATCATGGAGCGCCTGGGTTTGAAACTGGGCGACAGCCTGCGCTTCGACATGGCGGGCCTGCTGGTCGACGCCAGGATCACCAGCGTGCGCAAGCTCGAATGGGGCTCGATGCGCGCCAACTTCTTCGTCATCATCAATCCGGCCGCGATGGCGGATGCGCCGACCACCTATATGACGGCCTTCCATGTGCCGCCCGAGGGCGCGAACCTGGGCAATGCGCTGACCCGCAACCATCCGAACCTGACGGTGATCGACGTGTCGGGCATCATCCGCCAGCTGCAGGACGTGCTGGACCAGGTGGTGACGGCGGTCGAGTTCCTGTTCCTGTTCACGCTCGCTTCCGGCGTGCTGGTGCTGTATGCGGCGTTGATGGGATCGCAATCCGAGCGCACGCGCGAAGCGGGCCTCTTGAGGGCGCTGGGCGCCACGCGCCAGCAGCTGGCGCAGGCGCAGCGCATCGAGTTCGTGCTGGTGGGCGGCCTGGCGGGCCTGTTGGCGGCGAGCGGCGCGGCGGCGCTGGGTTGGGCCCTGGCCACCTACCAGTTCAAGTTCCCGTGGGTGTTCGAGCCGGGCGTCTGGATCGCGGGCCTGTTCGTCGGCGCGTTGTGCGCGATCGTGGGTGGCTGGCTGGGCCTGCGCGGGGTGTTGCGTCAGCCGCCATTGCAAACCTTGCGCGAGGCATGACGCCCCACGGTGCGCTATCATTGCGGGATGTCCGAACACCACACTGATACTCCCGCCGAAGCGCAGACTCTGTACGAAATGATGGGCGGCGGCGAGCGCTTGCGGGCGCTGGTCGACCGCTTCTATGACCTGATGCAGCTGGAGCCCGATTTCGCCGGCATCCACGCCATGCACCCGGTGCCCAACGACAGCTCGCGCGAGAAGACCTTCATGTTCCTGTCCAGCTGGATGGGCGGTCCCGACCTGTACATCGAACGCTACGGCCACCCGCGCCTGCGCGCGCGCCACCTGCCGTTCGCGATCGGCAGCGCGGAACGCGACCAGTGGCTGCGCTGCATGGCCTGGGCGATGGAAGACATGGGCTACGACGACACGCTGCGCGTGCGCATGATGAATTCCTTCTTCCAGACCGCGGACTGGATGCGCAACAAACCTGATTGAGCGCCACCATGACCGTCGCCGAAATCCTCATCCTGGTCGGCCTCGTCATTGTGGCCGGCCTGCTGGTCGCCGTCCTGCTGCGCATGCGCGGCAATGGCGACGGCAACCACGTCGAACGCCTGGAACGCGAGCTGCGCCAGGAGCTGCAGTCGAGCGCCCAGGCGACGCGCCAGGAACTGTCCTCTCACTTGGCTCAGTATCACAATGCCACCGTCCAGCAACTGGACAGCATGCGCCAGCAGATGCAGCTGCATTCGAGCAGCGGGCGTGAGGAACAGGCGCGCGCGCTGAAGCGCTTCGCCGACACCCTGCAGCAGACGCTGGGCAGCCTCACCGAATCGAACGCCCAGCGCATGCTCGAGGTGCGCAACACGCTCGAAACCAAGATCCGCGACCTGCAAAGCGATAACGCCACACGCCTCGAAGAGATGCGCCAGACGGTCGACGAAAAACTGCACGCGACGCTGGAAACGCGCCTCTCCGAATCGTTCCGCCAGGTGTCGGAGCGGCTGGAAAAAGTGCACCAGGGCCTGGGCGAGATGCAGCAGCTGGCGATCGGCGTGGGCGATCTGAAGCGGGTGCTCACCAACGTCAAGACCCGCGGCACCTGGGGCGAGGTGCAATTGGAAATGCTGCTGGAGCAGGTGCTCACCGTCGACCAGTATGCGAAGAACGTCGAGACGGTGGCCGGTTCGAATGCGCGGGTCGAGTTCGCGATCAAGCTGCCCGGCGTGGTCGACGGCGGCGCGCCGCTGTGGCTGCCGATCGACGCCAAGTTCCCCAAGGAGCAGTACGAACGCCTGCTGCTGGCCGCCGACGAAGCCGACGCCGATGGCGTGGCGCGCGCCGGCGCCGAGCTGGAACGGGCGGTGCGCAATGAAGCGCGCACCATCTGCGACAAATACGTGTCGCCGCCGCAGACGACCGACTTCGCCATCCTGTTCCTGCCGACCGAGGGCCTGTACGCCGAGGTGATGCGCCGTCCCGGCCTGGCCGACGACCTGCAGCGCAGCTTGCGGGTGACGATCGCCGGCCCGTCGACCTTGGCCGCATTGCTCAACAGCCTGCAGATGGGCTTCCGCACGCTGGCGCTGGAGAAGCGTTCTTCCGAGGTGTGGCAGGTGCTGGGGGCGGTGAAGACCGAGTTCACCAAGTTCGGCGACGTGCTGGCGACCACCAAGCTGACGCTGGAGAAGGCCGCCAAGAACATCGAAAGCGCCGAGGTGCGCAGCCGTCAGATGGCGCGCAAGCTCAAGTCGGTGGAGGCGTTGCCGAGCGAGGCGGCGCAGTTGATGCTGGGGCCGGATGGCCTGGAGCGGGACGATTGATTTAAATGCGGCGGATGAACGACCGTAGGGTTGGCGGCCGTGCCGCCGACGCGTTCAATCATTGCTAGAACAACCCCTCGAACGGCAAGATGTCCACCATCTCGCCCGCCGCGACACTGCCTTGCCCATCATGCAGCACCACCATGCAATTCGCCTCCGACATCGAGCGCAGGATGCCGGAGCCCTGCGATCCGGTAATGCGCACCTCTGGCTCCCCGTCGGCCCCGCGCGCGACGATGCCGCGCTGGTATTCGGTGCGCCCCGGCTTCTTGCGGATCGCCTCGGTCGAGCGCGCACGCAGCAGCGGTAGCGGCGCCTCGGCGCCCATCATGCGCAGCAGCGCTTCGCGCGCGAAGAAGTAGAACGACACCATCACCGCCACCGGATTGCCCGGCAGCCCGAATAAAAAGGCGCTGCGGCCGTTGGACGACACCCGGCCGAAAGCCAGCGGCCGGCCCGGACGCATGCCGATCTTCCAGAACGTTACGTCGCCCAGCTGGGCCATCACCTGCTTCGTGTAGTCGGCCGCGCCGACCGAGACGCCGCCCGAGGTGATGATGGCGTCGGCGTTCTCGCAGGCGGTGCGCAGCGCTTCTTCCAGCGCCTCCGGGCTGTCGCGCACCACGCCCATGTCGATGATCTCGCAGCCCAGGCGCTGCAGCATGCCGTAGATCGTGTAGCGGTTGCTGTCGTAGACGCAGCCCTCGTCGAGCGTTTCGCCGATCGAGCGCAGCTCGTCGCCGGTGGAGAAGAAGGCCACGCGCAGGCGGCGCTGCACGGGAATCTCGGCGAAGCCGAGCGAGGCGCACAGGCCCAGGTCGGCCGGGCGGATCACGCGGCCGGCCTTGAGCGCGGCGCTGCCGGCCTTCAGGTCTTCGCCGGCCAGGCGGCGGTTGTCCCCTGGACGGATCGCGCCCGCGCGCAAGGTGACGGTGTCAATGGTCGTGCTCTCGGCGAATTCCTGCGGCAGCACGCTGTCGCAGCCGGCCGGCATCACGCCGCCGGTCATGATGCGCACGCACTCTCCAGGATCGGGAACGATGTCGATCGGCTTGCCGGCGTAGGCGACGCCGACCACCTTCAGCGTGACCGTGCCGTCGGCCGGCAGGTCGCCGCCGCGCAGCGCGTAGCCGTCCATGGCCGAGTTGTCGTGCGCCGGCACGTTGATCGGCGAGACCAGGTCGCGCGCCAGCACGCGGCCGAGCGCAGCGCGCAGCGCAACCATCTCGACCGCGCGCACGGGTTGCACGAAGTCGCGGATGATGCGCTGGGCGTCCTGCACGCGCAGGGCGTCCGGATCGTAGCCGTTGATGCAGCTTGCTACCTGGGCCAGGCTGGCAGGGAAGGGCGGAGAAGGATCGTCCAGTCCGCGCAGCTCGTCCAGCGTGTTGATGTTGCGGAAGGCGTCGGCGTCGTCGAAGACCACTTCGACCGCCTTCAGGTCGCGATACCAGCCGTCGACCCGGCGACCGCCCTCGGCCAGGTAGGCCGACAGCTGCGGCAGCCGGTCGGCGCGCACCAGGCAGAACACGGGATGCGGCTGCGGGCGCTGGCCGGCTTCCTGCGTCGCGGCATAGGCGACGTCGGCATCGGCTGTTTCCAGCGCGGCGGACAGGCGGGATGCCAGGTCGGCCGGCAGGAACGGCGAGTCGCAGGGAACGGCCAGCAGGTAGGGCGTGGCGCAGTGGCGCAGGCCGGTTTCCAGGCCGGCTAAAGGCCCGGGATAGTCTGCAATCTCATCGGGCAATACCATCGCGTCGAACGCGCGGTAGGCATCCAGGTTGCGGTTGGCGCTGATCGCCACCGGCCCGACCTGCGGCCGCAGGCGCGCCAGCACGTGCTCGACCATGGTGCTCGACCGGAACGGCTGCAAGCCCTTGTCGACATTGCCCATGCGCGAGCCGCGACCGCCCGCCAATACCAGTCCGCTGATCATCCCTTGTTCCATTATCCGCCTATATAGGACATTTCAACCTTGCGCGCCCCATCGCGCTGCCCGATGCCGGTCTCCGCCGTGCGCGTCTCGGAATAGCGGTCGGCCCGTCCGCGCCACAGCTGGGCGATGGCGCCGGACAGTTCGAGGTCGCTGCGACCGGCGCGCAGCAGCGCGCGCAGGTCGTGGCCACGGGTGGCGAACAGGCAGGTGTACAGCTTGCCCTCGGTCGACAGGCGCAGGCGCGAACAGTCGCCGCAGAAGGCCTGGGTGACGCTCGAGATGACGCCGATCTCGCCGCCGCCGTCCACGTAGCGCCAGCGCGAGGCGGTCTCGCCGCTGTAGTTGGCCGCGACGGGTTCGAGCGGCAGCTCGGCCGAGATGCGCCGCACCACTTCCTGCGACGGCACGACGTCGCGCATATTCCAGCCGTTCGAGGCGCCGACGTCCATGAACTCGATGAAGCGCAGGATGGTCGGCGAGCCCTTGAAGTGGCGCGCCATGGGCAGGATCTGGTCGTCGTTGGTGCCGCCCTTGACCACCATATTGACCTTGACCGGCCCGAGGCCGGCCGCGTGGGCGGCGTCGATGCCGTGCAGCACGTCGGAGACGGCGAAGTCGACGTCGTTCATGCTGCGGAACACCTTGTCGTCCATCGCGTCAAGCGAGACCGTGACGCGGTCCAGGCCGGCGTCTTTCAGGGCCTGGGCCTTGCGCGCCAGGATCGAGCCATTGGTGGTGAGCGTGAGGTCGAGCGGACGGCCGCTCGGCGTCGGCAGCGCGCGCAGCATGGCGACCAGGCGCTCGAGGTTCTTGCGCAGCAGCGGCTCGCCGCCGGTCAGGCGCAGCTTCTCGACGCCGTGCGCGACGAACAGCCGCGCCACGCGCGTGATTTCCTCGAACGACAGCAGGTCGCCGTGCGGCAGGTATTCGTAATCCTTGTCGAAGACTTCCTTCGGCATGCAGTACACGCAACGGAAGTTGCAGCGGTCGGTGACCGAGATGCGCAGGTCGTGCAGGGGCCGGCCGAGCGCGTCGCTGAGCAGGCCAGTCGGCGCGTCAAGCACGGCCGGGACCTGCAGCGCGGATGAGCGCAGGTCATTGATCAGAATGATTTTTTCAGCCATTTCAGTACGATAGCACGGTGCTGATGAAGCTGCCCGCGCCACTTGGGAATGAGGTCAAAGGCTTGACCTCGTTTAGCTAAGTGACATTTTTCCGTTAGCCTAAAAACGTCTTTTTTGGCACTGCCAAAAAAGACTTCCCGCGCAGGCGGGAACCTAAGTTAGCAAGCGTTGCGATAACGCTCACAGTACTTGGGTTCCCGCCTGCGCGGGAACGACGTGCTGAGGCAGCGAACTAAGGCTTATTGACGCGTATCGACCTGCACCAGCGGCTCGTCGACCGGCGCGACCACTGGCTTGCGGGCGCGGCCCAGGCGAACCGGGGTTGCCACTGCGGCTTCCTGGGCGGCGCGCAGTTTTTCAGGGTCGGTCGCCGCCAGTTGCAGGCCGGCCTGGGCCAGCACTTCGTCCAGCTTGGCCGGTGCTTCGACTGGCGCTGCCGGAGCAGCAGCCAGCGCGGCGCCAGGCGCCGGTGCGCTGGCCGCAGGCGCGGCGGCTGGCGTCGGCGCGACGGTGATGGCTGGTGCAGCCGCCGGAGCCGTCTCGACTGCCGACGCGGCAACCGGTGCAGCCACTGGCGCGGTGTCGACCACCGGAGCCGGCGCTGGCGCCTGCTCGACCGGAGCCGGGGCGGGTGCAGGGGCCGGCGCAGCTTCCGGTTCGGCCTCGGCGCGTGCCGCAGCCACCGACGCCGCGGTCGGGAACATGCTCTGCTGAGCAGCAACCGAAGCCGCAGTCGGGAACGGGATCTGTTCCGCAGCCACCGGCGCCGCTGCGACCGGGGCAGGAGCGGCAGGCGCAGCAGGTGCAGGCGCAGGAGCGGCAGCCTTCTCCGCCTCCGCCTTCGCAGCGGCCACCGACGCGGCGGTCGGGAACGGCCATGCATCCTGCGTGGCGGCGCGCGCCGGCTTGGCCTTCGCGGCCTTGGCGGCAGCGGCGACCTTGGCGGCCTCTTCATCGGCTACCGGGGTGAATGCCGGCGCCTCGTCCGAACCTTCAAGCGCTTCGCTGCCCTCGACCTGGTCACGGTCGCGGCGATTGCGGTTGCGGCCGCCACGACGGCGGCGGCGACGCGGCTCGTCGCCTTCGCCCTCGATTTCTTCGCCATCCGGGCCGATCGTCGTCACCGACTTCACGACCTGCTGCACGACTTCCTGGCTGCCGTCCGGACCGGTGGTGCTCACCGCGACGATCTCGGTGGCGACGACCTGGCTCACGCTGACTTCGTCGAGCTTGGCTTCGATGGCCTGGGTGGTGCGCTCGGTACGCTCGGTACGCTCGCGCGGCTGGCGTGGCTGGCGCTCCTTGCGCTCGCCGCGTTCTGCACGATCGGGACGCTCGGCGCCCTCGGCGCGCGCTGCGCCTTCGGCCAGTTCGCGCGGCTCACGCGGCTCGCGTGGCTTGCGCTCGCGTGGCTGGCGCGGCTGGCGGCCTTCGCGGGCCTCGTCGCCCTGTGGCGCCTTGGCAAGCTCTTCACCTGCCGTGCCCTTGGCAACCGCGTCGCGCTCTTCGCGCTCACGGCCCGGCTTGGCGCCGCGTTCGCCACGCTCGCCATTGCGGCCGCCGTTGCGGCCACCCTTGTTGCGGTTGTTGCGGTCGCCGCGCTCGGCCGGCGCAGGCGCGGCCGGCTTCTCGGCCACGACGGGCGCCGGGGCCGGTTCTTCCGGCTTGCCGAAGAAGAAGTCGCGCAGGCGGCCGAAGAAGCCTTTTTCGGCAGGAGCCGGAGCGGGGGCGGCGGCCGGCGCGGCGGCGGCTTTCGCCGGCTTGGCCGCTTCGCTGCGGTCGACCACCGGGGCCGGTTGGGCCGGGGTGATGGTCTTGACCACGGCTTCCTGGCGCGGCTTCGCTTCTTCTTTCTGGCGCTTGGCGTAGGCCATGTCGGTGTCGGCGGTCTCGGCCATCGCATAGCTGGCGTGCGCGTCTTCCAGGCGCGGATCGTCGTGCTTGATGCGCTCGAGCTTGTAGTGCGGGGTGTCCAGATGCTTGTTCGGGATCAGGATCACGGTGATGCGGTGGCGGTTCTCGATCTTGAGCACTTCGCCGCGCTTTTCGTTCAGCAGGAAGGCGGCGACGTCGACCGGCACCTGCACGTGGATCGCGGCCGAATTCTCTTTCATGGCCTCTTCCTGGATGATACGCAGGACTTGCAGGGCCGACGATTCGGTATCACGGATGTGGCCGGTGCCCGAGCAGCGCGGGCAGGTCACGTGCGAGCCTTCCGACAGCGAAGGACGCAGGCGCTGGCGCGACAGCTCCATCAGCCCGAAGCGCGAGATCTTGCCCATCTGGACACGGGCGCGGTCGTGGTGCAGGGCGTCCTTGAGGCGCTGCTCGACTTCGCGCTGGTTCTTGGCCACTTCCATGTCGATGAAGTCGATCACGATCAGGCCGCCCAGGTCGCGCAGGCGCAGCTGGCGGGCGACTTCGTCGGCCGCTTCGCAGTTGGTGTTGAAGGCGGTGGTCTCGATGTCCGAGCCGCGGGTGGCGCGCGCCGAGTTGACGTCGATGGAGACCAGGGCTTCGGTGTGGTCGATCACGATCGCGCCGCCCGATGGCAGCGGCACGGTGCGCGCGTAGGCGGTCTCGATCTGGTGTTCGATCTGGAAACGCGAGAACAGCGGCACGTCGTCGCTGTAACGCTTCACGCGGTGCGCCATGTCGGGCATCACGTGGCTCATGAACTGCTGGGCCTGTTCGTAGATCTCGTCGGTGTCGATCAGGACTTCGCCGATATCGGGCTGGAAGTAGTCGCGGATGGCGCGGATGACCAGCGACGATTCCTGGTAGATCAGGAAAGCGCCGGCGGCCGACTTGCCGGCGCCTTCGATCGCGCGCCACAGCTGCATCAGGTAGTTCAGGTCCCACTGCAGCTCTTCGACGTTGCGGCCAATGCCGGCGGTGCGGGCGATCACCGACATGCCTTGCGGCAGGTCGAGCTTGTCCATGGTCTCGCGCAGTTCCTGGCGCTCTTCGCCTTCGACGCGGCGCGACACGCCGCCGCCGCGCGGGTTGTTCGGCATCAGGACCAGGTAGCGGCCGGCCAGCGAGATGAACGAGGTCAGGGCGGCGCCCTTGTTACCGCGCTCTTCCTTCTCGACCTGGACCATGATTTCCTGGCCTTCTTTCAGCGCTTCCTTGATGGTGCAGTTGCGCACGTCGACGCCCTCGCGGAAATACGAGCGGGCGACTTCTTTGAAGGGGAGGAATCCGTGGCGGTCTTCGCCGTAGGAGACGAAGCAGGCTTCGAGGGAGGGTTCGATGCGGGTGATGACACCCTTGTAGATGTTTGACTTGCGTTGCTCGCGACCGGCGGTCTCGATATCGATGTCGATCAGTTTTTGACCGTCGACAATCGCTACGCGCAGCTCCTCTTGCTGCGTAGCGTTAAACAACATACGTTTCATTTTTATAAACTCCGCGACCCGTGGGCCGTGTGATGGCCGCCCTCGCGGGCGGCGCAGCTACAGGGATGTATGCGGGGATGGGAGTTCAGGAGGGGAATGCCCGTGGCGTGCGATACAGCGGAAAACAGTGACCACCGCGCGAGTAAAACTGCGAGTGAACACCGCGTCGCTGCCGCAACAGGGCGCTGTGGGGCCGAACGTCATTGTCCACGCACGCCGCGACCTGCGCTGGCCGCCTGCCACCACGTTGGGGTGGCACAGCGGAGCGAGGGGGTGTGCTACAACCAGCCCGGCTCGAAGCCGACGACCGTCCAGGACCTGGAGGCGAAAAGACAGCCTAACTCACAAGTCTCGAGGACGGCCCTGCATCGGGCCCGGCGAAAACGACAAGCGTTATCGACACCATCACCCGACAAGCAAGATTTGCTTGCCGGTACTTATCCTAAAGAATCCTGACAATCCAATCCTGCATCCTTGTGCGCAACCCGATTACAACTGCAGGTGCAACCCTGATCGGCGCAAGGATGTGCGTACACGTTACTTTCCATCGAATTTGCAATGAGCGGGGCCGATGGAGCGCGCCCCTGTGTAAAATATCGTTTTAATTCTTACACCAGCAGAGGTTTGACCGCCGCCTGTCGATTATATATTCAAAATGAAGGACTTAGAGAGAATTTCTGGGAAGACAGAGCGAATGGCGACCCAAAACGATGTTGTTCCCCCTTCATCACAACAGGCTCTGCAGGCGCAATTTGTCACAATCGGCGAAGAAGACGCCGGACAGCGTATCGATAACTACCTGTTGCGTGTCTGCAAAGGCGTACCGAAGAGTCATATTTACCGCATCCTCCGTTCAGGTGAGGTACGTGTCAACAAGGGCCGGATCGACCAACTGTACCGCCTGGCCGAGGGCGATACCGTGCGCATCCCGCCGATCCGCATCGCCGAGAAGGCCAGCAACGACACCGTGCCGGGGACCGAATTCCCCATCGTCTTCGAAGACGCGCACTTGCTCGTCATTAACAAGCCAGCCGGCGTGGCCGTGCATGGCGGCTCCGGCGTGTCCTACGGCGTGATCGAGCAATTGCGCGCGGCGCGGCCGCAAGCCAAGTTCCTGGAACTGGTGCACCGGCTCGACCGCGAAACCTCGGGCCTGCTCCTGATCGGCAAGAAGCGCAGCGCGCTGACCAATCTGCACGACCAGATGCGCGACGGGACGACCGACAAGCGTTATTTCGCGGCCGTAAAGGGCGACTGGCACAACAAGCGCCAGCACGTCAAACTGCCGCTGCATAAATACACGACGGCGGATGGCGAGAAGCGGGTCGTGGTCCAGGCCGGCGGCCAGGAAGCGCATACCATTTTCAATCTCTTGAAAAAATGGCAGGATTTCGCCTTGCTCGAAGCCGAGCTCAAGACGGGCCGCACGCACCAGATCCGGGTCCATCTGGCCTCGAGCGGTTTCCCGATCCTGGGCGACGAGAAGTATGGCGACTTTGCATTCAATAAACAGTTGCACAAGGCGGGCCAGGGACGCGGGGCGCTCAAGCGCATGTTCCTGCACGCGCACCAGATCACGTTCACGCACCCGGACAGCGGCGAGCGGATGACCTTGCGCGCGCCGATGCCTGAAGAGTGCGAGCGGTTCTTGGTAAGCTTGGGAGAGCCAAGTGCGTGATATAACACCTGCGCACGATCAAAAAACTAAGGAGACAGGCGCCCTGCGTCGCCGCTAAATAATGGCAAGAAAACAATTTGACCTGATCGTGTTCGACTGGGACGGCACGCTGATGGACAGCACGGCAGCCATCGTCAAGTGCATCCAGGCGGCGGCGCGCGACCTTGGCCTGCCGGTCCCGAGCGACGCCTCGGCCGCCCACGTCATCGGCCTCGGCCTGGCCGAGGCGATGCAGGCGGTGATGCCCGACATCCAGCCGGCCATGTATCCGCGCATGGTCGAGCGCTACCGTTATCACTTCCTCACCAAGGATCACGAACTGGTACTGTTCAAGGGCGTTCGCGAGATGTTGGCCGATCTTAACAACGAGGGCTATTTCCTGGCCGTGGCCACCGGCAAGAGCCGTGTGGGCCTCAACCGGGCCTTGAACGCCACCGGCCTGCTGTCGATCTTCGACGCTACCCGTTGCGCGGATGAGACATTCTCGAAGCCCCATCCCGCCATGCTGCAAGAACTGACCCGCGAACTGGGCCAGGACCTGCGCCGCACCGTGATGATCGGCGACACCACCCACGACCTCATGATGGCGAACAATGCCGGCGCCTCCGGCATCGCGGTCGAGTTCGGCGCCCACCCGGTGGCCCAGCTGCAAGCCTGCCACCCCTTGTTCTCGGCGCGCTCGATCCCCGAGCTGCACGCCTGGCTGCTCGAGCATGCCTGAACCAGGGAATTCGCAGATGGCGGGAGATGAGCGCCTGTTCGTGTGCGATGCCGATGATTTGCTCGACGCCGGCCGCGGCGTGCGCTTCGCGCTGCTGGCCTGGGGGCAGCCGGCCACCGGTTTCGCGATCCGCCACGGCGGCCAGGTCTATGGCTACCTGAACCGCTGCGCCCACGTTCCGATCGAGCTCGATTGGCGCGAAGGGGAGTTTTTCGAGTCCGGCGGCCAGTACCTGATGTGCGCCACCCATGGCGCGGTCTACGAGCCCGGCAGCGGCAAGTGCACCGGGGGTCCTTGCCGCGGCGGGCGGCTGCATCCGATCGCCGTACACGAAGGCGCGGGCAAGATATACTGGCTGCCCGACGAGCGGTTCCGCGCGCCTGCGCAGGAATAGCGCTCGCCGTCGACCCTTCCGACTTTATGAGTGACCAAACGAGCCATGACCATCCCGGCGACAGCCGGCTCGCATCGAATCCGACGATCGGCAACTGGGAGCGCGAAACGCTCGAGAAACTGGTGTTCGCCACCGTCCAGGAGCGGCGCCGCGCCCGGCGCTGGAGCATTTTCTTCAAACTGAGCTTCCTCGGCGTCGCCTTGCTGGCGCTGTGGGCATACTACGACTTCAATTTCGGCAGCGGCGACGTCGAAAACCTGGGCCGCCACACGGCCCTGATCGAAATCAACGGCGAAATCGAGGCCGAAGGCAGCGGCGCGGCCGATACCGTGATCCCCTCGCTCAACAAGGCGTTTTCCGATCCCGGCTCGGCGGCGGTGGTGCTGCGCATCGACAGCCCCGGCGGCAGCCCGGTGCAGGCCGGCATCATCGTGGACGAGATTCAGCGCCTCAAGCGCGGCTACCCCGATAAACCGCTGTACGTGGTGGTGGACGAGATCTGCGCCTCGGGCGGCTACTACATCGCTTCGGCGGCCGACCGCATCTACGTCAACAAGGCCTCGATCGTCGGATCGGTCGGCGTGCTGATGGACAGCTTCGGCTTCACTGGCACCATGGACAAGCTCGGCATCGAGCGGCGCCTGATGACGGCCGGCGAGAACAAGGGCTTCCTCGATCCGTTCAGCCCGCAGTCCCCGAAGCACCGCGAACACGCCCAGGAAATGCTCAACGAGATCCACCAGCAATTCATCGCGGTGGTGCGCGCCGGACGCGGCAAGCGCCTGAAGGAAACTCCGGAAACCTTCTCCGGCCTGTACTGGACCGGCGCCAAGGCGGTCGACATGGGGCTGGCCGACGCCTTCGGCACCGTCGACACGGTGGCGCGCGACATCGTCAAGGCCGAGGACATCGTCGACTACACGGCGCACGAAGGCTTACCAGAAAGGGTGCTCAAGAAATTTGGCGCCGCGGTCGGCGAAAGCGCGGTCAAGGCGGCGTATCACGGCGCCGTGCCGAAATTGCGTTGAACATTTTGTACTTGAATACCGACGGCTAGCGGCTATAGTGGAACGGTAGCGCGAGCAGCAAGGGTCAAGAGGCAAATGCTTCGATCGGCCCGGAGGGCGACCCGCTATCCACCGCACGCGGTGCGGTTTCGAGAGAATTCAATTCCTCACGGTAGTAAGTCCCTGGGAGGCTTGCCAAATGGCTTGCCTACCGCAGGAACGGAAACGACGGCCTCGGCCGTCGTTTCCATTTGTACTTCATTGGGATGTACTTCATCGGGATGTACTTCATCGGGATGTACCTCATCGGTACGGCTGCTGCTCTCTTCCAGTTTTTCCGTCGCCCTGTTTTCCGGTCTCATCGAAGTGCCTCCGGCGTCCTGCCGGAAGGCGTGCCGGTTCAGGTACACGTGCCGCACTGCCGGGAATCGCCATCGCGATCCGAACGGCAGGGCGATTGGGAATTCTGCTGCGTTGGGTATTGGTTATTTTGTTGTGGGACATGCAATCCACCTTGCGACAAGCTCGCCTGTGGCGGATGCCACATCGCCGGGTTTCGCAAGGGTATCAGCTCTTCGTGCTGGGCAAAGCCACCACGGTCGAGCCAAGCCTGGTGGTCGCGCACGGTGCTGGCATACCAGGCGGCGCGCAACGGCGGATGGCCGCCATGAAGGTGGGGGAGGCCGCCGCCCCGCCAGCGCGCCATGGCGAGTCGGGTGGGGAAAAGCGCCGCGTGGTCCTTGGCGAGCCGTTGCCGCGCACAATGGGACTCCTGAGCGGAAAGCTTTCCATTTGCTGTGTCGAGATCGTCGTTCACGTTCATTCCTATCCTCTGGCTATGGCCTCCCCATCACAAGGATGCCTTAGGTGCCGTTAGGCGGATTCCTAACGTGTTGAAGTCTATCAATGCGAATTTCGAAAGGCTTGACGCTGCTCAAATGAACGAGCGCATGCAAAATGGGTCGGAGGTAACGCTACCAAATTTTCCCGATATCGCTGACAGCCTTACCGATAACGCTAACAGATTTGCCCCGGCAACGCTTTCCCAAGGGGCCTGCGCATCTGGTAAAGTCTCGGCCCATGAGTAAATTGTCCCTAGACCGTATCCTGCAATCGCAGGGATTCGGCACCCGCAAATATTGCCGCGCGCTGATCGAGGACGGCGACGTCGCCGTCAATGGCGAGACCGTCGACAGCTACAAGGCCACCTTCGAGACCGACGGCCTGGTCCTGACCGTGTTCGACGAAGAATGGCCTTATCGCGAGCACGTCTACATCGCGCTGTACAAGCCGGCCAACTTCGAATGCTCGCGTAAACCAAGCCATCATCCGGGCGTGCTGACCCTGTTGCCGGAACAGTTCACCTGGCGCGAGGTGCAGCCGGTCGGCCGCCTCGACCACGACACCACGGGCATGCTCCTGATGTCGGACGACGGCCCCTTCATCCACGCCCAGTCCTCGCCCAAGCGCCACGTGCCCAAGGTCTACCAGGCCACGACCGCCGAGCCGGTGACCGACGAGCTGGTCGCCCACATGCTGGCCGGCGTGCAGCTGAACGACGAGCCGGCGCCGCTCAAGGCGGTGTCCTGCGTCCAGCGCGGCGAACATACCCTCGAGATCGTGCTGGAACAGGGCAAATACCACCAGGTCAAACGGATGCTGGCCGCCGCCGGCAACCATTGCAGCGCGCTGCACCGCTCGCAGATCGGCGGCCTGACCCTGGAATCGCTCGGCCTCGAAGAGGGCGAATGGTGCTTCCTCGACCAGGCCCAGCTCGATCTGCTGGTGCCGGCCTGATCGATCCGTGGGCGGAGGGCGGCGGTAGTCGCATGCTTGGATGCAATACGTGCGACATCGATAAGAAATATCCGCGACACTTACGCGCGATGGCAACTGAACATCAGTTGCTGCGCGAACGTTTTGATATAGAACAATAAATATGCACGCTTATCGCCCGAGCCTTCCCCATACCATCGCCCTGATCCCACTCCTGCTGGCCTTGCCGGCATTGGCCCAGACCGCGCCGCAAACGCTGGCGGAATGCGCCGCCATCGCCGACGGCAGCCAGCGCCTGGCCTGCTTCGACGGCGTCGCCGCCAGCCAGGCCGCCGCTGCCGCCGGCACCGGTCCGGCCACGGCCGCCGTGGCCACGCCCACCACCCCGGCCGCCGTGCCGCCGGTGCCGACCACGCCGCCGGTGGCCGAGGGCGCCTTCGACGCGCCGCGTACCAGCGCGGTGGACCGCACCGCCTCGGTCGATCCGGTGGTGCAGGCCGCATCGCAGTACACGCTGAGCAGCCACTGGGAACTCGACGCGCGCGACAAGCGCGGCGTGTTCAAGTTCCGTCCGCACCGCCCGAGCTACCTGATGGCGACCCGTACCCACCGGCCGAACGAGGAGCCTTACCGCGACTTCCTGGACAGCGATCCGGATGCCGAAGGCCTGTCGAAGGCCGAGCTGGAATTCCAGCTCAGCTTCAAGATGAAGCTGGCCGAGACGCTGTTCGAGTCGCCGGTGGACGTCTGGTTCGGCTATACCCAGAACAGCTTCTGGCAGGCGGCCAACCACCGCGCTTCCAGCCCTTTCCGCGAAACCAATTACCAGCCTGAAGTGATGGCGGTGACGCCGCTCGACTTCGCGCTGGCGGGCGTCAACGTGCGCTTCCTGAACCTGGGCTTCGTGCACCAGTCGAATGGCCAGTCGTCGGAACTGTCGCGCAGCTGGAACCGGGTGTATGCCCAGCTGGGCCTGGAACGCGGTCCGCTGACGATGACGGCCAAGATGTGGAAGCGCATCAACGAGTCGAACGAGGATGACGACAATCCGGACATCGTCGACTACATGGGCCGCTTCGAACTGGAAGGCAATTACCGCCTGGGCGGCGGCCACGAGCTCTCGGCCATGGTGCGGCGTAACTTCAGCACCGACAAGGGCGCGGTCCAGCTTGGCTGGGCCTTCCCGCTGGCGGGCCCGGTCAAGGGCTATATCCACGCTTTCTCGGGCTACGGCCAGAGCATGATCGACTACAACTACTTCCAGCGTGTCCTCGGCGCCGGCGTGATCGTCAAGTACTGAACCGTATCGTAGAATGGCGGCCTCGAATCAGGAGGCCTCCATGAAACTCGCCACGCTCGACGACGGCACCCGTGACGGCCAGCTGGCCGTGGTGTCGCGCGACCTCAAGACCGCCCACGTCGCCGACGGCATCGCGCCCAGCCTGCGCGCCGCCCTCGACGACTGGGCCTTCATCGCGCCCCAGCTCGACGCCCTGTACCGCCAACTGAACGAGGGCAAGGCGCGCCGTCCCTTCGATTTCGACCCGGCCCGCTGCATGGCCCCGCTGCCGCGCGCCAGCGGGCGCGTGTCTGCCGCTACTTACCTGCATCACCATGAACTGGAACGCCGCGCCGCTGGCGCCGAATTGCCGGCGGCCTGGCGCGACACGCCGCCGCTGGCCTGGGCGGCAAGCGACGGCTTCCTCGGCCCGCGGCAAGAGCTGGTGCTGGCGCGCGAGGAGTGGGGCATCGATTTCGGCGCCGAACTGGCGGTCGTGAGCGGCGACCTGGCGCAGGGCGCGACGCCGGACGAGGCGAACGGCCAGATCCGCCTGCTGTTGCTGGCCAATGACGTCACCCTGCAGAACCTGGTGACGGATGAGCGGGCCGCCGGCCTGGGCCTGCTGCATGCGAAGCCGGCAACCGCTTTCGCGCCGGTGGCGGTGACGCCGGACGAGCTGGGCGAGGCCTGGCGCGGCGGCAAGGCCGCGCTGCCGCTGCGGGTGGTGTGGAACGGCAATCCGGTCGGGACGCTCGAGGCGGGCGAGGACATGGCCTTCAATTTCCCGCAATTGCTGGCGGCGCTGGCCGGCAGCCGCAAGGTCGCGGCGGGCACGATCGTCGGCACCGGCGTGGTGGCGAACCGCGCGACGCGCCGCCACACGCCGGGTTACGCCAGCATCGCCACGCAGCGCTGGCAGGAAATAATCGATGGCGGCGAAGCCGTCACCCAGTACCTGCGGTTCGGCGACACGGTGCGCATCGAGATGCTCGATGAGAACGGCAAATCGTTGTTCGGGGCGATCGAGCAGACGCTCAAGCATCCGCATTCGGCCTGAGACACCTGCACGTCGTCCCCGCGGAGGCGGGGACCTAAGTGCTGTCTGCGTTGCCGCGCTGCATGCAAGCTTGGGCCCCCGCCTCCGCGGGGACGACGTTCTGGCGGTAACGGTTCAAGGTTGCGCGTTCCAGAATGCGTCGTCCGCTTGCTTCCCACGTAATTCCACTTCGACCGGCCGGCTGATCCGGCGCAGCGCGTCGGCGCGCAGCAGCCGGCCGTCCGGCTCGTGCAGCCGGTACCACAGGAAGGCCACGCCGGACAGGGACAGGCGTTCGCCGCCGAACAGGTTGCCGCGCACCTGGGTCAAGCCTTCCAGCCGCAGGTCGACGTCCAGCACGAGGGCGCTGGCGCTGCGTTCGGCCTGGCCGAGGTAGCGCGCGGCGGTGAACAGGGGGCTTTTGTCGCTGGCCTCGCCCGCCCGTAAGCCCTCGGTGAAGGCGTCGACCGCCTTCAGCTGGGCCCTGGCGGCGGCCTCGACGGCCTGCAGTTCCTTCCTGAGCTCGCCCTTGGCGGCGTCGGCCAGCACTTCCAGCCGCGCCGCGTGCTGGGCCAGCACCGACCGTTCAGTCCCCACCAGCCTGACCCGCTCGAGCAGGCGGTCATGCCGCGCGATATCGAGTTCGCCCATATAGCCGCCGCTCAGTCCGGCGAGACGGGTGGGGCAGCTGCGCGCGAGCGCGCTGGCGAACAGGGCGCGCGCGCCGTCGCCATAGGCAATGCCGGTGAAGGTGGCGTCGCTCTTGAACAGGCTGGCCAGGTCGGCGCCGGCGCGTAGTAATACCGTGGGCGCCGTGAGCCAGATCAGCGGTATTGCCGGACGGCGGTCAGCCGATTGCGGAGTCTGCGCGTTAATGTAGCGTTGCAGTTCGAGATTGCGCTCGGCCAATTCCTGCGCGGTGCGTGCCAGGGCGCCGTCGACGGTGCGGGCCGCCACCACGCCCTGGCTGACGACCGGGTCGTACAGGGTGACCTGGCGGTCCTGGGGCAGGCCGGCGCAGACGTCAATCGCGAGTTCCAGCGCCAGGTCGAAGGCGCGCGCCAGGCCGGCGGCGCCGAACTTGCCCGCTTCGACGTTGCCGCTCAAGGCCTTGGCCTGGACCGGCGGCAGGCGCGCCAGCAGTTCGGCGCGTTCGGCCTCGGCCAGCGCCTGCCGGGTTTCCGCTTCCAGCAGGCGGGCCCGGGCTTCCAGCAATTCGGGGGAAGGGGCGTCCTGCGGCCGGGCCGTTCCCGGGTGTAGGGCGCTCAGGCATAACACAATGCAGGAAATGAAAGTTTGCGGCTTTCGATTATGTATGGCCATGGTTCACCTTATTTGTGAACGAGAAATAAATCTATCCAAATGTCACTGGAGAAAAGTGTAACAATTTGTCGAGAAATATTAGGAGAAGTTTCAGGGTGATTGATTGTCAGATCGCAATCTCCCTAGAATCGTCGAATTGTTCTTTCACAATCAAGGGCTTGCGTGACGGAACAGAGCATTTGTGACATTGGGATAGAATCCGTAGCCGAGCACGTTTGCCGGAAAATCAACAAGAAATGCGATAGAATTGACGAGTTAACAAAGTGGTTCTATGAGTATTAATAACCTTCCCATGGCCGGCCTCGAAATCGGCTTTGCCACATCGCTGATCTGCTCCCTCCTGCTCGTGTTCACAACACGCTGGCACGGGCGCTATTCGCTCGACGCGACGCGCGGTGTGCAGAAATTCCATATCACCCCGACCCCGCGCATCGGCGGCGCCGCCATCATGATCGGCCTGTGGATGGCGCTGGGCGTGCTGCCGCAGGCGCAGCAGGAACTGCTGCTGCCGGTGCTGGTGGCCGCCTTGCCGGCCTTCGTGTTCGGCCTGGCCGAAGACCTGACCCGCACCGTGTCGGTGCGCGCACGCCTGCTCGCGACCATGGCCAGCGGCGCGGTCTGCTGGTTCCTGACCGGCGTCACCCTGCAATACACCGGCCTGGCGCCGCTCGACGGCCTGCTGGGCTGGCTGCCGTTCTCGGTGCTGTTCACCGCCTTCGCGGTGGGCGGCGTGGCCAATGCGGTCAACATCATCGACGGTTTCAACGGCCTGGCCAGCGGCACGGTCGTGATCGGGCTGGCCACCCTGGGCCTGATCGCCCTGGGCGCTGGCGACGTCCACCTGGCCCAGCTGTGCTTCGTGATCTGCGCGGTGACCGCCGGCTTCTTCGTCGTCAATTTCCCGTTCGGTAAACTGTTCCTCGGCGACGGCGGCGCCTACTTGCTGGGCTTCCTGCTGGCCTGGCTGTCGGTGATGCTGGTCTACCGCAATCCGTCGGTCTCGGCCTGGGCGCCGCTGCTGGCCTGCGCCTATCCGGTCTTCGAAACCCTGTTCACCATCTGCCGCCGCCTGTGGTGCCGCCGCCATCCGGGCCATCCGGACAGCTGGCACCTGCACAGCCTGGTCAAGACGGCGATCACCGCGCGCTACCTGCGCATGCTGCCGGCGCCGCTGCGCAATGCCTGCGTGTCGCCGGTGTCGTGGAGCATCGCCCTGGTGCCAGCCGCGCTGGCCGTCAACCATGCGAACACGCCCGACGTGCTGATGCAGGGTGTGATCGCCAGCTTCGCGCTGTACCTGGTCGTGTACGGCCTGGTGGTCGCGGCCTGGCGCGCCCGCCGCCGCCTGCCTAACCATATCGCCACCCCGCTGGCGCCGGCCACTACGGCCACCGTCAAGGTGGTCAAGCCGGCGGTCGCCCCGATCGTCCCGATGTCCGCGCCGGTGATTTCTCCGGTGATTTCTCCGGTCATCGTGTCGGCCCGCGTCGCCAATCCGAGCGCGGCCAACCAGGCAGCGCCCTTGTCCGACCTCGGCCGCGAGCAGCCGGCACGAGCTTTCGTCCGCCGCCGCATGTAATGCCTACCGGCCGCAAAAGCGGTCGGTTTCTCCCTCTGTTTTCTTGCTAGCCGCACGGCAATTCCGGCGATAATTTCATTTGCGCGGTACAAAGGCGTATGTGAAATAGTTTGGCGGAGTAAGGATGTCGGAAGATAGCGACGCAGAGAAGACAGAAGACGCATCGCCCCGGAAGATCGAGAAGGCGCGCGAGGAAGGCGACGTTCCCCGGTCGCGGGAACTGGCCACCTTCACCGTCCTGATGACCGCCGGGGCTTGCCTCTGGGTCTTTGGCGGCATGCTCGTCGGTAAACTGAGCCTGGCGCTCAAGTCCGGCCTGTCGCTCGACCGCGAACAGGTCTTCAATCCCGCCATCCTGATCGAGCGCATCCTCAATGACCTGGTCGGCGTGCTGCTGGCCTGCCTGCCGATCGCCGGCGCCATCATGGTCATCGCCCTGGTCTCGCCGCTCTTGATCGGCGGCTGGCTGTTCTCGTCCAAGGCCTTCATGCCGAACTTCATGAAGCTGAACCCGATCAAGGGTATTGGCAATATGTTCTCGAAAAATGCCCTGGTCGAACTGTTCAAGGCGGTCGCCAAGACCATCGTGGTGGGCGTGGTGGCCTATATCGTGGTCAGCGGCCAGAAGGAGGCGATGCTCGGCTTGGCAGTCGAACCCCTCAACGAAAGCAGCGCCCACGTGGGCGCCATGATCGGCAAATCCTTCCTGTTCATCGTCGGCGCGCTGGGCTTCATCGCCCTGATCGACGGTCCTTACCAGTTATGGCACTGGAAAGACAAACTGAAAATGACGCGCCAGGAAATGATCCAGGAATCCAAGGAGTCGGACGGCAATCCTCAGATTAAGGGGAAGATTCGCCAGTTGCAGCGCGAAATGGCCCGCGGCCGGATGATGCAAAATGTACCTACTGCTGATGTGATCGTCACTAACCCGACCCACTATGCAGTGGCGCTGAAGTATACGGACGGCAAGGGCGCGCCAAGGGTCGTGGCCAAGGGCATCGACGACGTGGCCGCCAAGATCCGCGAGCTGGGCCAGGAACACAAGGTCACGCTGATGGAAGCCCCGGCCCTGGCCCGCGCCCTGTACAAGCATACCGATATCGACGACGAGATCCCGGAAAAGCTGTACTCGGCGGTGGCGGAAGTGCTGGCCTATGTCTACCAGCTGCGCGCCTACAGGAAGGGTGAAGGGGATTACCCGGATCGCCCGACGAAGTTGAAAGTGCCTGACGAGATGGACCCGCTGAACCCGGCGTCGCAGCAGCAAGCGCCGCCCACGCCAGGTGGACCGAATTGAACTGAACACGGAGTGAACTGAATGACCAACAGCATGAAACTGCCAGCCTGGATGAGCGGCCTCGGTGCACGAGGCGGCAAGGCGGCAGCCGCACCGATCCTGATCATCATGCTGCTGGCGATGATGATCCTGCCGTTGCCGGCCTTCGTGCTCGACGTGTTCTTCAGCTTCAATATCGCGCTGTCGATCATCGTGCTCTTGACCGCACTGTATACGGTCAAGCCGCTCGACTTCCTGGCCTTCCCGGCCATCCTGCTGGTCTCCACGATGTTGCGCCTGGCGCTCAATGTGGCTTCTACTCGAATTGTCCTGACCGAAGGCCACACCGGCGGCGCCGCCGCCGGCAAGGTCATCGAGGCCTTCGGCCACTTCCTGATCGGCGGTAACTACACCGTCGGTATCGTCGTCTTCATCATCCTCACCATCATCAACTTCTCGGTCGTAACCAAGGGCGCCGGCCGTATCGCCGAAGTCGGCGCACGCTTCGCCCTGGACGCGATGCCTGGTAAACAGATGGCGATCGACGCCGACCTGAACGCCGGCCTGATCGGCGAAGCCGAAGCCCGCAAGCGCCGCGCCGAAGTCAGCCAGGAAGCCGAATTCTACGGCGCCATGGACGGCGCCTCGAAATACGTGAAAGGCGACGCCGTCGCCGGTATCATGATTACCGTGATCAACATCGTCGGCGGCCTGATCGTCGGCGTGGTGATGCACGACCTGGCCTTCGGCGAAGCGACCAAGGTCTACACCCTGCTGGCCATCGGTGACGGCCTGGTGGCGCAGATTCCATCGCTGATCATCTCGATCGCGGCCGGTATGGTCGTGTCGCGCGTCGCCAACGACGAAGACGTGAGCTCGCAGCTGACCAACCAGCTGATGGCCAAGCCGGAAACGATGTACATCACCGCCGCCATCATCGGCGGCCTTGGCATGATCCCGGGCATGCCCAACCTGGTGTTCCTGGTGCTGGGCGGTTCGCTGGCCGGCGCCGGCTACCTGATCTCCAAGCGCCAGAAAACCGCGCCGGCCAGGGAAGAGGCGGCCGCCGCGGCTGCCGCCGACGCCACCGCCGCCAAGCAGGCGCCGGCCGAGAGCGAAGAAGCGACCTGGCAGGACGTCATGCCGGTCGACACCCTGGGCCTGGAAGTCGGCTACCGCCTGATCCCGCTGGTCGACAAGAACCAGGGCGGCGAGCTGCTCAAGCGCATCAAGGGCATCCGCAAGAAGTTCGCGCAAGAAGTGGGCTTCCTGGCGCCGCCGGTGCACATCCGCGACAACCTGGAACTGAAGCCATCGGCCTACCGCATCACCCTGAAGGGCGTGGAAGTGGGCAGCGGCGAAGCGCTGAACGGCCAGTTCCTGGCGATCAACCCGGGCATGGCCAGCGGCACCCTGCCTGGCCTGGTGACCACCGATCCGGCCTTCGGCCTGCCGGCCACCTGGATCGAAGCCGGGCTGCGCGACGAAGCGCAGAGCATGGGCTACACCGTGGTCGACGCCGGCACCGTCGTAGCGACCCACCTGAACCACCTGATCACGATGCACGCGTCGGAACTGCTGGGCCGCATGGAAGTGCAGGCGCTGCTGGACCACCTGGGCAAGGAAACGCCGAAGCTGGTCGAAGACCTGGTGCCGAAAGTCGTCTCGCTGTCGACCCTGCAGAAAGTGCTGCAGAACCTGCTGGTCGAAGGCGTGCACATCCGCGATATGCGCTCGATCATCGAGGCGCTGTCGGAGCACGCGAACATGACGCAGGATCCGTCGGAACTGACCGCCGTGGTGCGTGTGGCCCTGGGCCGCGCCATCGTCCAGCAGCTGTTCCCGGGCGAGAACGAGCTGGCGGTGATGACCCTGGACAACCGCCTCGAGCGTCTGCTGATGCAGGCGATGGGCGCCGGCGGCGACGGCACCGGCATCGAGCCGGGCCTGGCCGACACCATCGCCCAGCAGGCGGCCCATTCGGCCAACCAGCAGGAGCAGATGGGCCACACCCCGGTGCTGCTGGTGCCGGCCCCGCTGCGCGTGCTGCTGTCGCGCTTCCTGCGCCGCGCCGTGCCGCAGCTGAAGGTGCTGTCGCATGCGGAAGTGCCGGAGACCAAGACGATTCGTGTGACCAGCCTGGTCGGCGTGCCGATGTAAGGAAGGGCACTACTGCAAGAAGCGCCCGATCATTGCTTGGGCATGATCGTGCGCTCGACCTCCCCAAGGTCGGTAATGGTCACCAGCACATCCAGCGGCGTGTCGGAGTCGGCATGCAGGTAGAACTCGACGCCGCCTGGCCCGCCCTCGGAATCGTGCGGTCCGATATTGGTCACGTACACATTGGCCTGGCCCAGGTGGGGGTGGCCGGGAGAAGAATCGCGGGTAAAGGTCACAGCGCCCGGCCCAGCCCCACCGCTCCACTCGACAGCGGTGACCATGACGGCGGAGCGCTCGCACATCTTTTGCCAGTCCCAGTTGTAATTGCATCGCACGCGGCCCTGGACGTTGCGATACAACAGTCGAATAGATTTGACCATGGTCTCCTCCCTGCGCCATCGACACGTGACTTTGCCTACTTAGACCCTCCTGCAGGGGCAAAGATCGCCCACCCACAGACACCTTTTGACGACAATCCCGGCTTGTCACTCCGTTAAAAAGTATCGGTTTTACTGATTCCGTCGAAATAGACCATTTTCCCCATCCTTTTCCCCTGATGGTTTCCTGAGGGCATCGTCAATAATGCTTCCTATCGACAGGCATCGTGCCGTCACGCAGAACCCAGATTGAAGCGCGGAGAACCAGATGAAGGTTAAGAAATTTACGGCAGCAACTTCCCGAGATGCATTGCGCAAGGTGCGCGAAGCCCTGGGGCCGGATGCCGTCATTCTCTCCAACCGTCCAGTCGACGGCCAGGTCGAGATCCTGGCGCTGGACAACGATGACGTGGCCTCGCTGGCCGCGCCGGCCGTCGATTCGGAAATGGCCCAGCCAGCCCCGCAGCTGCAGCACTTCGAAGACCTGGCGCCGGCCCCTGCCGCCGCTCCCGCCTTCCTGTCGCGCCGCCTGCAGGACGCCGCCCCGGCCGCGCCAGCCGCGCCGATCGCGCCAGCCTACGCCGAGCCGGTCCCGACCTACGCCGAGCGCCGCGCCCCGAGCCCTGAGCCGGCGATCGACATGAGCGCCATGACCTCGATGATGAGCGCCGCCATCGCCCAGGCCAAGGAATCGGCCGCGGCCGAAATGAACGGCATGATGAGCGAGATCCGCGCCATGCGCGGCCTGATGGAAACCCAGCTGGCCGAACTGTCGTGGAACGCCACCGCCCAGCGCGAGCCGCAAAAGGCGACCGTGCTGCGCGAGATGCTGGCCGCCGGTTTCTCGGCCACCCTGGCGCGCTTCCTGATTGAAAAAATGCCGGCAACTAAGGATGCCGCGGAAGCGATGCGCTGGGTCAAGACCGTGCTGGCCCGTAACCTGACCACCATCGGCAACGAAGACGCGCTGCTGGAGCAGGGCGGCGTGTACGCCCTGGTCGGCCCGACCGGCGTCGGCAAGACCACCACCACCGCCAAGCTGGCCGCGCGCTGCGTGATGCGCCACGGCCCGGACAAGCTGGCCCTGATCACCACCGACGCCTATCGTATCGGCGGCCACGAACAACTGCGCATCTACGGCAAGATCCTGGGCGTGATGGTGCACTCGGTGAAGGATGAAGCCGACCTGCGCATCGCCCTGAAGGAATTGCGCAACAAGCACACCGTGCTGATCGACACCATCGGCATGTCGCAGCGCGACCACATGGTGGCCGAGCAGGTCGCCATGCTGTCCGGCTCGGGCGCCGACGTGAAGCGCCTGCTGTGCCTGAACTCGACCTCGACCAATGAGACGCTGAACGAAGTGGTGCGCGCCTACCAGGGCAGCGGCCTGCACGGCGCCATCATGACCAAGATGGACGAAGCCGCATCGATCGGCGGCGTGCTCGACGTCGTGATCCGCCAGAAGCTGAACCTGCACTACATCTCGAACGGCCAGCGCGTGCCGGAAGACCTGCACGTGGCCGACCGCGCCCTGCTGGTCGACCGCGCCTTCCGCAACCGCGGCAATGCAACTGCCGACGCAGACATGCCGCTGATGATGGCCGCTGCACAAACCGCTGGCGCACGCGAGGTGAACCTTGGCTAGTTTCGATTTCGACCAGGCCGAAGGCCTGCGTCGCATGCTGCAGGGCCCGCGTCCGCGCGTGGTCACCTTCCTCTCGGCCACGCCTGAAGACGACAAGGGCGCCATGCTGGTCAACCTGGGCGCCTCGCTGGCCCAGGCCGGCAACGACGTGCTGATCGTCGATGCCTGCGAAGTGGAATACGGCGTCGCGCGCCGGCTCGGCATGAACCGCAGCGCCTCGCTGCTGCAGGTGGCGCGCCAGGAAAGCGCATTGAACCAGGTGATCCGCCCGGCGCCGCAAGGCTTTTCGGTGGTGCCGATGGGCGCGCCCGAAACGGCGGCCGAGGCGCGCCGCCTGGGCAATACCTTCGACGTGCTGGCGCTGCAATCCGGCATCGTGATCGTCGACGCCGAGCTCGGCCCGGACGGCGATTTCCCGGTCGCCTCGATGGTTGAATCCGAGATCGTGGTGCAGGTGTCCACCAGCGCGGCGTCGATCACGAATGCCTATTCGCTGGTCAAGCGGCTGTCGCAGCAACTGGGGCGCCGCCCCTTCGGTATCCTTGTTACCGGTGCGACAGAGGCTGAGGCCAAGGTGGTATACGATAATATGTCAGCAGCAGCAACACGTTACCTTGCCGTCAAGCTCAGTTTCATGGGCTCGGTGCCGGCCGACGAGTACCTGCACCGGGCCGCGCGCCTGGGCCGGGCCGTGGTCGACGCCTTCCCGCTGGCCGGCGCGTCGGTGGCGTTTCGCCAGCTGGCAGGCAAGTTCGCGCTGCACGCCATGCCGCCGTTCGGCAAGCAGGGGAGCGCGGCCCACTTCGGTTCGTAATCGACATCGGCAATAGAAGACACGTAGAGAGAAGACTTACACCAGCATGTACACGGTCAAAGGGAAAGCGGACAAGAATTCTTTGCTGACGGAGCATATGCCGTTGGTAAAGCGCCTTGCCCACCACATGAAGGCCAAGCTGCCGCCTTCGGTGGAAGTGGATGACCTGGTGCAAGCCGGCATGATCGGCCTGCTGGATGCCATCAACCGCTACGAAGACAACCACGGCGCGCAGTTCGAGACCTATGCGGTGCTGCGCATCCGCGGCGCCATGCTCGACGAGCTGCGCAGCAGCGACTGGATGCCGCGCAGCACGCGCCAGAACATGCGCAAGGTCGAGACCGCGATGCACGAGCTGCAGCAGCGCCTGGGCCGGCCGCCGAGCGAATCCGAGGTGGCCAAGTCGCTCAAGCTCTCGCTCGAGGATTACCAGGAAATGCTGGCCGACTCGGGCGGCCACCAGCTGGTCTATTACGAAGATTTTCATGACGACGACGGCGACGGCAACTTCCTCGACCGCTACGCGGTGGACGACAGCGACCCCTTGCGCGGCCTGATGGAAACCGACTTCCGCCACGCGGTGATCGAGGCCATCGACAACCTGCCGCCGCGCGAGAAGCTCTTGATGGGCTTGTATTACGAAGAGGAGCTGAACCTGAAGGAAATCGGCGCCGTCATGGGCGTCTCCGAATCGCGGGTGTCGCAGCTGCACACCCAAGCCGTCGCGCGCCTGCGCACCACCTTGCGAGAGCATATATGGACTGGGCCAGCGTAGGCGGCCTGGTGCTGGCGATCGCCGGCATCTTCCTCGGCTACACGCTCGACGGCGGCAGGTTTGCATCGCTGATGCAACCGGCCGCCTTCGCCATTGTCGTCGTCGGCACCTTCGGCGCCGTGCTGCTGCAGAGCGAGCCGCGCACCTTCCTGCGCGGCCTCGGCATGCTGCGCTGGGTGTTCGTGCCGCCAAAGAACGGGCGCCAGAAGCTGTCGCGCGATATCACCCTGTGGAGCCAGACGGCGCGCCGCGACGGTCTGCTGTCGCTGGAACAATACATGAACAAGGCCGACCCGTTCGTGGCCAAGGGCCTGCGGCTGGTGGTGGACGGCATCGCGCCGGATAAACTGCGCAGCCTGCTCGAGCACGAGATCAACGGCTATGAATTCGCCCAGCGGCAGGCGGCGCGCATCTGGGAATCGGCGGCCGGCTATGCGCCGACGATCGGCATCCTGGGCGCCGTGCTGGGCCTGATCCACGTGATGGAAAACCTGTCCGACCCGGCGCGCCTGGGTTCCGGCATCGCGGTCGCTTTTGTGTCGACCGTGTATGGCGTCGGCCTGGCCAACCTGTTCTTCTACCCGGTCGGCAACAAGCTCAAGGCGATCGTCAACGACCGGGTCTCGCAGTACGAGATCCTGGCCGAAGTCTTCGCCGACCTGGCCAGCGGCGACCACGGCCGCGTGGTCGACGAGCGCGTCGCCAGCCTGCTGGCGCGCCACTGAGCGGGGACCCAGGTCATGGCCCGCAAGCGCTACGACGACGACGTCCCGCAGGAACACCACGAGCGCTGGCTGATCTCCTACGCCGACCTGATCACCTTGCTGTTCGCCTTCTTCGTGGTGATGTACGCGATCTCGATCGTCAACGAGGGCAAGTACCAGGTGCTGTCGGACGCCCTGGGCGACGCCTTCGGCGGCCGCGGCGCGGCGACCCAGGTGAATACCAACGTCGAGCCGGTGCTGCCGCTGTCGCACATCATCAACCGCAAGCGCAACGAGGCCGCGCGCCGCGAGCAGGAGCGCATGGGCGTGATGGCGCGCGAGCTGTCGGCGACCCTGCTGCCGCTGGTGAAATCGGGCCAGGTGCGGGTGACCCAGAACGCGCGCGGCATCAGCGTCGAGATCAATGCGAGCGTGCTGTTCGAGCAGGGCCAGGCCTTGCTCGACCCCGAAGCGCGCGAGGTGCTGGGCGCCGTGGCCGGCCTCTTGAAGGAAGATACCCACCGCATCGAGGTCGAGGGCCATACCGACGACGTGCCGATCGCCAGCCCGGTGTATCCGTCGAACTGGGAACTGTCGACCGCGCGCGCATCGAGCGTGGTGCGGCTGTTCATCGACAACGGCCTGCCGCCGGCGCGGCTGTCGGCGATCGGTTTTGCCGACACGCGGCCGGTGGCGCCGAATACCGACATCGCCGGGCAGACCCGCAACCGGCGGGTGGCGGTGACCATCCTGGCGGCCTTGCCTGAAACAGGCGGTAACATACTGCCCTGAACTGTAGCGACGACTCGTGTCATAATCGGAAGACCGTTGTCGCGTCCGCGGCGGCGTGTTGTCAAGTGGCCCATCCCGGAAGGAGGCGAGATGCATGTCAAACGAAGCATGCCAGCAGCTGTGCTGGCGACCTTGCTGGCGCTGGGCGGCCTGGTCGGCGCGGTCAAGGCCGTGGAGGCCAAGGTGAACGTGCATCACCGGCTCGAGGTGGAGACCGGCGCCAAGTCGGTCAAGGTGCGGGTGCTGATCGAGAACCGCGGCGACCAGTCGGTATGGATCCCGCGCGAGATCGCCCTGGGCGACGACCTGACCGCCCCGCGCTTCAACCTGCGCACGCCCGGGGAAGAAGTGGCCTACACCGGCCGCATGGTCAAGCGCGCCGCGCCGGGCCCGGCCGATTACCTCGAGGTCAAGCCGCAGACCACCCACCTGAACACGATCGACATCACCCAGGCCTACGCCTTCAAGCCGGGACAGCACAGCTACGAGATCCGCTATGCGGGGCCGTGGCTGAGTAGCCTGGGCAAGCTCGATGCGGCCAGCATCAAGAGCAGTCCGGCGATTCCGGTGAAGTTTTCGTTTACGCAGCGGTAACGCTGATCGTGGGGTGGACGGCTTGCCGTCCACCCCACGTGCATCGACGATGCGACGTCCGGCCATCATTGCTGCACCTGCGTATTCTCCCCAAAATACTCATGTGAATCGGCGTTGTTGATCGCCCGTTCCGGCGCCGATCTCGCCAGTTCGGCGGCGCCGGCCTGGCCGTACACGTGGTCGTCGGTCGCCGCCACCACGTCGAAATGGCTGAGCTCATGCAGCAGGGTGCCGCCGCGCGAATCGGTGCCGGTCACGGCCGCGGCCCAGAACGCCCGGCACACCCACACGGTGTACGGCCGCGCCGGATACACATAGGCGAAATACGGCTCGTCGCAATCGCAATCGATCTTGACCGGCTTGTTCTCGAACGCGTCCTTGATGGCCGTGAAATTGCTGGTGACCTTGGCGCCGCGCGCGGCGTCCAGCGCGCCGAACCAGGTGGTGTAGCGCTCGCCATACTGCTTGCCAGACGTCAGATAGGCGTGGCTGTCGGCCGTCATCGCGCGTCCCGCATCCATCGCCGTCACCAATTGCTCCTGCTGGGCGTTCGAGCAGTTGGCGTAGCTCAGGCCGGCGCCGCCCGGTTCCGGCGCCATGCCGGCCGGCTTGGCGCCGCGCGGCAGGCGGCCGTCGACCCAGATGCTGACCGGCTTCGACACCAGTTCGCCGACCACCGGCTGGATACCGGCGCCCGGCGCCGGCATGGCCGCGCTGTGGTAGCGGATCGTGTAGCTGCCGGTCACGCTCATCTCGTACACCCGCGACAGCTCCACCGTCTTGCTGAGCGAGGCGCCGGGATCCAGGCGCACGTAGTCCGACGGGCCGGGCGCCGCGCGCTTGATGCGCCGGCCGAGGTAGCGCACCGGCTGGCCGTCGCGGCGCACTTCGAACAAGGGCGCTTCCACCCCATCCAGCGGCGTGCGCCAGCGCAGCAGGTGCTGGGTGGCGCCGGACGAATTGGTGAGGGTGACGCGCACCATCACGTCGTCGCCACGCTCGACGGTGGGCTTCACCGGGGTGACGGTGACGTCGACGGCGGCCGCGGCGCTGCATGCAAGCGACAGCACCAGGGCCGCGACGGCGGCCGACGGAAGGATAGGGTAGGGGGACATGGCAGGCTCCTGAAATGATGGCGATTCCCCACTGTCACCCCATCCATGCGCTGCATCTTGCGCTGGTGCAACGTCCATCGCTTCTCTACTTAAACCAGGTTAATGGGCTGGCGGACACTAAGACAAATAAACAACAGATCACTAATAAGTGACAGACCGCCAGGAAGCTATTTGCTATCATGCAACTAAGATATCCAGCAGGTTATTAATTCTTGGTCAAGACGATTGGCCAGAGGCGTTTCCCATGAATACCCAGACGAGCAGTGGTACGACCAGGTCGGTGCGGTTCTTGCAGGCGCGGAGGACGGCATGAGGGAAACCCGGGAAATGATCGACGCCCTCGCACGAGAGATCGGCCTGGACGACGAGGAAATCGCGGCGCGCCGGAGTTTTCTGCAATTCGACGAGCGCGACGCCGCCGTCCTGCGCGAGGTGCACGAGCTGCTGGACCAGGAGCGCGACACCTTCTCCGACAGTTTTTACGCGCACCTGCTGGCCTTCCCGCGCATGCGCGAGCTGCTGGCCGACAGCGAGACCACGGCGCGCCTGCGGCGCGCGCAGGCCGGCTATTTCAGCAGCCTGACGTCCGGCGACTACGGCGCGGCCTACATCCACGAGCGCCTGCGCGTGGGCGCGGCCCACCAGCGCATCGGGCTCGACCCGAAATGGTATATCGGCGCCTACCGCAAATACCTGTCCGAACTATCCAGCATGCTGTGGCAGAAGCTGCACCATGACCCGGTGCGTTTCATCGAAGCCTGGGATGCGGTGCTGAAGGTGGTCTGCTTCGACATGGGGCTGGCGCTCGACACCTATGCCCACGCCGACCAGCGCAATGTGCGCCAGAACCGCGACTACCTGGAACAGGTGATCGACGGCATGCCGGCCGGCCTGGTGGTGGTGGACGCCGACCGCAAGGTACGCTCGATGAACCGCACGATGGCCGACCTGATCGGCGCGCCCGAAGAAGCCGCCGCGGCCGGGCGCCCGCTCGAGGAATGGCTGCCCGCCCCCGAGCTGGCGGCACGCGTCGACGAGGCGCTGCACACCGGCGCACCGCAAGACAATGTGCTGGTGACGCTGGACGGCCGCGCCGACGGCGTGCGCTACGTCGAGTTCAACATCCGCCGCACCCAACAGGCCGGCGGCCACATGCTGCTGTTGATCGGCCAGGACATCACCTTCCGCCGCAAGGCGCGCCTGCGCCTGCAGGAGAGCGAGGAATTCTTCCGGCTCACCTTCAGCCAGGCCGCGGTGGGCATCGTGCTGCTGGGCCCGGACGGACGCCTGCTGCGCGTGAACCGCAAGATGGCGCAGATCCTGGGCTTTAGCGAGGTGGAGCTGCTGCAGCGCTTCTTCCAGCAGCTGACCTATGAAGACGACTTGCCCGACGAGCTGGCGCTGATCAAACGCCTGCGCGCCGGAGAAATCGGCGACTACCAGCGCGAGCGGCGCCTGCTGCGGCGCGACGGCACGCCGATCTGGGTGAACATCAGCGTCTCGATGATGCGCGACGCCAACGGCAACCAGCGCTTCATCTCGGTGGTCGAGGACATCTCGCGCCGCAAGAGCGCCGAAGAAGCGCTGCTGCGCATGGCCAACCACGACGCCCTGACCGGCCTGCCGAACCGGGTGCTGCTGCAGGACCGCCTGGCGCAAGCCATCGTGCACGCGCACCGCGCCGGCACGCAGGTGGCGGTGATGTTCATCGACCTGGACCGCTTCAAGCATGTGAACGACAGCCTGGGCCACGACGCCGGCGACAAGATGATCGTCGAGATCGCGCGCCGCCTGGCGAGCAGCCTGCGCGAGAGCGACACGGTGGCGCGCCAGGGCGGCGACGAATTCGTGGTGGTGCTGCCCGAGCTGGCGGGCGAAACCGACGCCGCCAAGGTGGCGCAAAAACTGCTGGATAATCTGTTCCAGCCGCTGCTGCTGTGCGGCCAGGAAGTCTTCCCGACCGGCTCGATCGGCATCGCGATGTACCCGCGCGACGGCCTGGACGCCGCGACCCTGCTCAAGTGCGCCGACAGCGCGATGTACCAGTCAAAAGGTACGGGCGGCAACCACTACAGTTTCTACGTGGCCGACATGGGCGCCCAGTCGGTGGAGCACCTGCGCATGGAAGGCGCGCTGCAGCGCGCGCTGCAGCGGCAGGAATTCCTGCTGCACTACCAGCCGGTGGTGGACATCGCGACCGGCAACGTGAGCGGCGTGGAAGCGCTGCTGCGCTGGAAGCCGCACGGCCAGCCGATGGTGGCGCCGTCCGACTTCATCCCGCTGGCCGAGGAGACCGGGCTGATCGTCCCGATCGGCGAATGGGTGCTGGAAACCGCGATGGCGCAGCAGGTGGCCTGGCTGCGCCGCGGCCTGCCGCCGGTGCGCGTGAGCGTGAACCTCTCGGCGCGCCAGTTCCTGGGCCAGGACGTGGCCCAGCGCGTGGCCGCGCTGCTGGCGAAAACCGGCTGCGATCCGCGCTGGCTGACGCTGGAGATCACCGAGAGCGTGCTGATGCAGAACCCGGCCGCCGCCGCCGAGACCATGGCCAGGCTGGCGAACATGGGCGTGCAGCTGGCAATCGACGATTTCGGGACCGGGTATTCGAGCCTGGCGAGCTTGAAGCGCTTCCCGATCCACAGCCTGAAGATCGACCGCTCCTTCGTGAGAGACCTGACCCAGGACGCGGACGACGCCGCGATCGTCAATGCGGTGATCGCGCTGGCGCATTCGATGAAGCTGAACGTGATCGCGGAAGGGGTGGAGACGTCGGAGCAGTTGGCCTTTTTGCACGAGCATGGGTGCGATCAGATGCAGGGGTATTGTTTCAGCAGGCCGGTGGAGCCGCAGGGGATCGAGGCGTTGTTGAAGGCGGCGGAGGCGCTTGATTGCAACTCTAAGGTAAACGGCCCAAAACGAGATTTTTGTATCAAATAAACAACTTGATATTTGTCAACATTCCAATTTGATGGCATGCTTGGCAAACATTTTTCCCTCGAGAATTAATTGAAACTTTCCGGCACCAGGAAATGGGCGGGCATACTCATGGAGTGCGCAATAGCGCTCGCTACGGGCTGCCTGCTTGCGTTTTTTCTGCAATGGCTGTTCGGAGAGGAGTTCTCGACTCGCGAACAAGCCAGGGTCTATGCACCTATAGCGGGAGCAGAATATGGCGACGGCAGACGCGACGATATCCGTGTTCTCCTGATCGACGATGCGGCATTGGCTGCAGCGGGGCAGGTCTGGCCGGCGCGTTACTCCTATTCCGCCAGGTTGCTCGGCGCGATCGCGTTGTACAAGCCGAAAGCGGTTTTTGTGGACGTGTATTTCAGCGCATTGCGCGACGACCCCAGTCTGCCCGCCTTGCTGCGTGCGCTTTGCGCGATGCGCGAGCAGGGGATTCCCCTGTTTATGGCAAGTGTGCAAAATGGCGCTGGGCACTACGCACTACGACCTGAAATCGATGCCCTGGCTGGGAATTGCTTCGACAAGGTCGGGATCGAGTTCATGCCGGACGAGATCGACCGCGTCGCGTGGAATTATCAGTTGACAGTCGGGCGCAACAGCAACGTTGCAGCGCCGATGGACAGCGCGGCGCTTGCCTTGTACCGAGCGGCAGGCGGCGCGCCGGTAAGCGTGGACCAGCGTCCGCTGGCGCTGACCTGGGGTAGCCGCTCTGTCACCCGCGGCCTTGCCTGGCTGGACAGCGCCTCCCCCGATGCGGCAACCTATTGCCGGTCTTCGGCAGGCGTGGGCGAGCTTATGCCACCGGGATTGCTGAACGCTTTTTATGGTGATGCAGAAAAGCCTTTGTGTGTATTCCACGAGACCTTATACGCCGGAGAACTTGCCAACACGACGCCAGAGCGGGAGGCGAGCCTGCGCCACGATATTGAAGGAAAAATTGTCCTGGTTGGGTTGGGCACCACGGATTCAGGCGATTTCGTCCATTCACCTTTGCATGGACGTATCCCCGGCGTCTTTTTGCATGCGATGGCACTGGACAATTTGCTGACCCATGGCGAAGACTACCCGCGTCACATGAGCCTGCGGTATGACCGCTCCCAAGCACCGTTATTCCTGTTTCTGTTCATCTGCATGACCAGCATGGTTCTTGTGTCCAGACTGCTTCGACCCTGGATCGAGCGGCAGGCCGGGGAAAAGATACTGAGTAACCCTGTCGAGTTCGTCGTAAGCCATCCACGCCTGCAACAGGGCAGGCTGGCGCCGCTCGCCAGGCTTGGCGTCCTGCTGTTGATTTGGGTGGTGCGCCCGTGCGCCATCGTCGCCGCCGGCTACGCGATGGTGTGGGTCGGCCAGCATTATTTTGGATTGGGCGTGCTTTCCGTCGTCGGCATCATTTTTCTTACGCTGGTTGCAGAGTGGTTCGAACTCAACCAAAAGATTCGACGCTGCCTTGCGCCAGGGGCGAAAACCGAACAATCTTCCTGAACGATCGATAAGGACTCATCGATGAAATTGACAACGACGTTGCCCGCGCTGTGCCGCGGCGCCTGTGCGATCTTGCTGTGCGCTTTTGCGTCCGCTGCGCTTGCTTCCGATGAGGTCATGTCCGTGAAGGGCAAGCAAATCGAAGTGTTTGCCGTTCCGGACAATGCGCAGCCTGGCGTGAAGATGGCGGTCTCGGGGCTTCCATGGCATATCAAGGAGGAAAAGAACAGCTTTTTTCGGGTCGACTTGAACGGCAGGGACGTTTGGGTCGATTCGATGCAAGTGGTCGTCCGGCGCACGGTGCATGACGCATGTGGGCAGGTCGGCAGGACAAGCACGGTGCAGGCCTCACAGGTGGCGGGTTCCCCCGGCGCCGGCCCGGCGCGATGCAAATAATGACGACATATTCCCTATTGCGCGCTGCCGTGTGCGCTGCGGCCTTTGGTGTTCTGTCGGTACCGGGCAGTCTGTTTGCAGCCGAGATCCCGGCTGTCACCACGGTTACGCAGCTGCCGCCGCCGCCAGGACATGAATGGGCAGACTTGCAGGCCAATCTCAACGCCAATCGCATCCGCGGTAACGGCCTGGTATCGATTCCGCCACTGAAAGCTTACCTGGACCAGCTCTACGCCCAGTTGAAGACATCGGCCGGCGTGCCGGACTGGCCTGGTTCGGTCTATATCACCGCCGACACGACCCTGAATGCGCACTCTTCCGCATCAGGCAACTTGTTCCTGCACATTGCCTTGATTCAGTCGGCCGAATCGGAGGACGAAATTTATTCCGTGCTCGCGCACGAATTCGCGCATGTGTACCTGAATCACCAATCCACGTACGAAACCCACCACACCGCGGAGAACCTGCGTTTCGCGGGGACGCTGCTTGGTGTGCTGGCGGGGAAAATCGATGTCGGCTCGGGTCCGGTCAAATGGGGGCTGGGCGATACGATCGGCGTGGCCGACAGCCTGGCGCACGACTCCTTGATTCCCGTCTGGCAGCGCGATGTGGAAAAGCAGGCAGACATGGCGGGCGTCCACCTGAGCCTGCGTGCCAACTACTCCTATCCTGCCGGGTTCAAGACTTTCCTCGAACGGCTTGCAACGATCGAGCAAGGTGAACTGGAGGCGCTCGCCGCGGCGGCTGCGAATCAGGCGGCAAACAAGCCGCAGAGCGTGCAGAAGTTCCGGGCGACCCATGCCTCGGCCCAGGAGCGGGAAGCCACGTTGACCGAACTGGTCGCGCCGGTGCTTCCTCGGCCACGACCGGCGCCACGCGAGACCTCATGGGAGGCTGCACTGCGCGAACCGCTTACCGCCGAGGTGTTGGCGCATTTTGCCCTGCTGCCACAAATTGTGGAGCTTCAAGCCAAAGGCAGGAACGGCGATGCTCTGAAACTAGCCCAGAAGGCAGCTTCCGGCGCGACCGCCGGGGATGCGACGATGCTGCTGACTCTGCAAGACGCCATGCGGCGTGCTGGCGCGACCCAGGCTGAGCAGGGCGCCGTCCTGTTGCGCAACGTGGATTGGCCCGAGCGTTCCTGGAACGCTCTACGCCAAGGCATCTACCTGGCGTTCATGCCTAACCAGCCCGAAATGGCGAAGTCAGGCCTGAATGCCCTATTCAAAGAATTTGGCGAAGCGCCTGCCGCCATGCCGGATATGGTGGCTTTCTATCTGCATACACAGGACAAATTGGCGCAGATGGCGATGACCACGCGCTGTCTGCAATATGCAAGCCACCGCAAAGCGTGTTCCTTGAGCGGGCAAACCGAGCAGGAACGAGCCCAGCAGGCTGCCCAGATCAAGGCGCGCGAAGAGCAGCTTGGCACGCAGGCAGCCGACAAATTCATGAAAATGCTGAAGTTGAAGTAGACAGTCATCGGCGGGCTCCGCATGCGCGGGGCGTGATGAAGTGCAGTCACTCTGGATTGACAAGCCTTCAGATCGCCCTGAAAATGCAAAGGAAATGCCATCCCTTGCTGCTATGCGGCAAGAATCAGATGGTAGAACGGACGTGATGCATCGTTGCACAGCCTGTCGCAGAGCCTGATGCCGCTCATCAAATCAATTCTTCAGGTCGAGCGCCAGACGGGGTTCGGCCACCGACCCTTTATCAGGAATCGCAGGAATGACCATCCTCGTGACGGGCGGAGCGGGCTTCATCGGCTCGAACTTCGTCATCGACTGGCTGGCGCAACACAATGAGCCAGTCGTCAATCTCGACAAGCTGACCTACGCCGGCAATCTCCAGAATCTCGCCAGCCTCGAAGACAACCCACGCCACCATTTCGTGCGTGGCGACATCGGCGACGGCGCCCTGGTGGGACGCCTGCTGGCCGAACACCAGGTTCGCGCGGTACTGAATTTCGCGGCCGAAAGCCACGTCGACCGCTCGATCGAAGGCCCCGGCGCCTTCATCCAGACCAATATCGTCGGCACGTTCAACTTGCTGGAGGCGGTGCGCGCTTACTGGAGCGGCCTGGAGCCGGATGCGCGTTCGGCATTCCGCCTCCTGCACGTGTCCACGGACGAAGTGTACGGTTCGCTGTCGAGCGAAGCGCCGCCCTTCAACGAGCAGAACCGCTACGAACCGAACAGTCCATACTCCGCCAGCAAGGCCGCGTCCGACCATTTGGTGCGCGCTTACCACCACACCTATGGCTTGCCGGTCGTGACGACCAACTGCTCCAATAACTACGGTCCCTATCACTTCCCGGAAAAGCTGATCCCGCTGGTGATCCACAATGCGCTGGCCGGAAAGCCGCTGCCGATCTATGGCGATGGCCAGCAGATCCGCGACTGGCTGTACGTGACCGACCACTGCAGCGCCATCCGCCGCGTGTTGGCGGCGGGCCGCCTGGGCGAGACTTATAACGTGGGCGGCTGCAACGAGAAGGCGAATATCGATGTGGTGCGCACCTTGTGCGCGATCCTCGACGAACTGCGTCCGCGTGAAGATGGCGAATCGTATGCGTCGCAGATGACCTTCGTGAAGGACCGTCCCGGCCACGACCGTCGTTACGCGATCGACGCGGGCAAGCTGGAACGCGAGCTGGGCTGGCGACCGGCCGAAACCTTCGAGACCGGGATCCGCAAGACCGTCGAGTGGTACCTGGCCAATGATGAGTGGGTGCGCAACGTGACCAGCGGCGGCTACCGCGAGTGGATCGACCGGCAGTATGCCGATGGACGGCCGGCCGCATGAAGATCCTGTTGCTTGGCAAGGATGGCCAGCTTGGCTGGGAGTTGCAGCGTGCGCTGGCGCCGCTGGGCGAATTGCTTGCGTATGGCCGCGGTGAAGCAGATTTCGCCGATCCCACGTCGCTGCGCGCGCTGGTGCGCGATGTCGCGCCCGACGTCATCGTGAATGCCGCGGCCTATACCGCGGTGGACAAGGCCGAGAGCGACCAGCCCGCCGCGCATGCTTGCAATGCGGTTGCTCCCGGCGTGTTGGCCGAGGAGGCCGCCGCCCTCAGCGCGTGGCTGGTGCATTATTCGACCGATTACGTGTTCGACGGCTCGAAAGAGGGCACATGGGTCGAGACCGATGCCGTCAATCCGCTGTCGGTATATGGCCGTACCAAGTTCGAGGGCGAGGAGCGGATTCGCGCCAGCGGCGCCAGGCACCTGATCCTGCGCACCAGTTGGGTATTCGCTGCGCGCGGCGGCAATTTTGCCAAGACCATGCTGCGCCTGGCGAAGGAGCGCGAGACCCTGAGCGTGGTGGCCGACCAGCACGGCGCCCCGACCGGCGCAGAGCTGCTGGCCGATGCCACGGCGCTGGCCTTGCATCGCATCGCGGCTTTGGGACCAGAGGCGCACGGCTTGTCTGGCACGTATCACGTGGCCGCCTCCGGCAGCACTACCTGGCATGCCTATGCGCGGCATGTGCTGGCGCAGGCGCAGGCCCACGGCGCCATATTGAAGGCAGGGCCCGAGTCGGTGCAGCCGGTCGCCTCGAGCGCATTTCCGACACCGGCCGTGCGGCCGGCTAACTCGCGCATGGATTGCAGCAAATTCTGCGCGAGTTTCGGCTTGGTGCTGCCCGACTGGCGCTATCACGTGAACCGCATGATCGCCGAGTTGTCGGCACAAGGAAACCTATGAGCGAACCCGTGAAACGCAAGGGCATCATTCTCGCCGGCGGCAGCGGCACCCGGCTGCATCCGGCGACGCTGGCGATCTCGAAGCAGTTATTGCCGGTGTTTGACAAGCCGATGATCTACTACCCGCTGAGCACACTGATGCTGGGCGGGATTCGCGACATCCTGATCATCTCGACGCCGCAGGATACGCCGCGTTTTCAGCAATTGCTGGGGGACGGCGCGCGTTGGGGCTTGAACCTGTCGTATGCCGAGCAGGCGTCGCCGGACGGCCTGGCGCAGGCATTTCTCATCGGTGAACGATTCCTTGACGATTCGCCTTCCGCCCTGGTCCTGGGCGATAACCTGTTCTACGGACACAACCTCAACACCCTGCTCGACAGTGCCAACGAACGGACCGATTGCGCTACCGTTTTCGCTTACCACGTCCAGGATCCTGAACGGTATGGCGTGATCGAATTCGATCGTGAAGGGAAGGCGGTCAGCCTGGAAGAAAAGCCGGCAGCGCCGCGTTCGAACTACGCGGTGACGGGGCTGTATTTTTACGATGAGAACGTGTCGCGGATGGCGCGCACGCTCAAACCGTCTGCACGCGGCGAGCTCGAGATCACGGACCTGAATCGCCTGTACATGGAGGCGGGCAAGCTGCACGTCGAGATCATGCGGCGAGGTTATGCCTGGCTCGATACGGGCACCCACGAGTCGCTGCTCGACGCGAGCCAGTTCATCGCGACGATCGAGCATCGGCAGGGGCTGAAAGTGGCATGTCCGGAAGAGATCGCCTTCCGTAAGGGATGGATCGATGCCGGCCAGCTCGAAATACTGGCGGACCCCATGAAGAAGAACGGCTACGGCCAGTACCTGTTGCGTGTTTTGAAAGAAACGGTGTTTTGATGCAGATTACCCGATTGGCCATTCCTGACGTCCTGCGTATCGAACCTCGGGTGTTCGGCGACGAGCGTGGTTTTTTCTATGAGAGCTTTCATCAAGCCCGGTTCGAGGAAGCAGTCGGCCGGTCGGTGACCTTCGTGCAGGACAACCACTCGAAATCGGCTCACAACGTGCTGCGAGGATTGCATTACCAGATTCGGCAGCCGCAGGGCAAGCTGGTGCGCGTGGTCGCTGGTAGCGTATTCGACGTGGCGGTGGACTTGCGTCGCTCGTCGCCGACTTTTGGGCAGTGGGTTGGAGAAATCCTGAGCGCAGAGAACAAGGCGCAGATGTGGGTGCCTGAAGGGTTTGCGCACGGTTTTCTCGTATTGTCGCAATCGGCCGAGGTTTTGTACAAAACGACAGATTATTATGCGCCAGAATATGAACGATGCCTGGCGTGGAGCGATTCACTGATAAAAATCAACTGGCCCATTCATGAAACACCTATTACTTCGGCTAAAGATAATAAGGGACAAGGGCTCACTGAAATTGACTACTTCGATTAGTGCCGTGCTTTAGTGGGTGAAAGAAAAAGATTGATCTCGATGCTTCCTCTCATAGCACAGCGTTCGCTGTGTTGTGGGGTGCAATGGTTCCGAAGTGTGTCAGGTCTAGAATTCTTCATTGTTGTTAACTATATTAGATAGTCTTTGCTGAAGTCATCCCATAGAATTTCCAGTTAGCAATGAAATAGATTTCGAAAGTGTGATGTTTAAAAAAAACACTTATCTAAACTGATGGTCGCTCATTTCCTGCCAATTCAATCTCCTGTTGGTCTTACAGATTCGAGCCAATGGTGTTTGAAAATATACACATTATCCCAGCCCATCAGTTGATGCCGTATCTTCGGCTCTGCCCACGTAATATCAAGCTTTAAGTGTGACGTATCTTCCGCTGGCTTCGAGCGTGCCTGTAAAATAGTGTTATTCGGCACTCTTATATAATCATCTGGGCTCAATGTGTTGGCTGGTTGCAGGAAGCGTTTGATCGCTGTTTGAGAAGTTGACTGTCGCATAGTGCTATCTCTTCCAAAACCATGAGCTAAGCGTAAATAGTCTGACCAAGGAATAGTTCTGTTGCCAAAATGACTCGCCTTGTTCTGGAAGTCAGCATCTTGAAAACGGAGTCCTAACCGTTCGCTGACATCGGGATGTATTGGAATCTTTACCCCCTCCTGAGGCTCCGCAGCCGAATATAGATAAGCTGGATCAAGCGGCAGGTTTAAAATTTTGTTCAGGCGCTTAACCACTTCTATCCAGAGCGCTTGCGAAGGATGAGATGGGATTAGGAATAGCCGTTTATTCCGAAATTCCTCAACAATAAAATCCGAAATAATAACGTCGCACTGTCCCATCTTCTCATGGTTGCGTAATATTTCCGTTGTTGAATCAAGATTTTCAAATAGGAAGTTATCTTCTTTGAACGGTCTATTGAATTCTCGCATGTAAGCATTGAAATCGCTATTGCTTTTTGCAAGGCTAATGGAAGACTGATAATGCCACGACGGCGCGTTTACGAAATAGCCATCTTTAATATATGGAAAATAACCACGCCATTCTAGATAAGGGTAACAAACATATTTCACATTATTTTTGATGCACGCATCAATCAGGCGCGAAGTTTCGTAGCCTTTGCGTCTTAATATCGGACTGAAGATGATGATGTCCCAATTCGAAACTGATTCATAAGGAAATGGAATTTCACGGTGAATTATTTCATAATTTGTGACGGTGTCAAATGAGTATGAGAGATCTGTGCAGAAGGTCTCAAATATTCGGGCGAGCGCGCCAGCATGGCAAGCTCCGTAAAACAAAATTCGTTTTGGGTTTGGCAAGTTCAACGTGCGCCCGCGATTTATAATCTCGTCGGTGATTACTGACAATTTGTTCTCCCGTGAGTCTCAAAAAGGCTTGCTCTAAATGGCAAGCTCGTCTGTCCATGAAATAGTTTTACGAAAATTACGGATGCAATTACCTCTTAGAGGGCACCATCGATCTTGACGGAAAAAGCGAATCTCTATGTTGATGAAAATTTTAACTTCGGAATGATTTTCTCGATTGCTGCGTCAACCAATGTCTTATTCTTCGCCGCTACTGATGTAATATTTTCTCGAACCTCAGAGGACTCTGCAAATTTAACAGTCTTCAAAAATGTGTTGTTATCAAAATTATCTAGGCTGCAATTCAACCCGTCTAGTCCAGAATCAAATAGCAAATCCGCATTCTTGCGCGTGTCACCGATATTGATAAATGGGACGTTCGCAATCATTGAAAAAACTATGCCGTGATACTTCATCGTTAGCACGAGCGCTGCCTGAGACTTAATTGCTTGATAGATATAGCTGGGTCCTAAATATCTGTCAACCACTGCAACCTTGGCGCGATGTTTCATCTTTGATGCAACGTCGGCCGCGAATACGTTATCCCGACTGTCATGCCACATGCTCATCGGAATACATATAATATTATAGAACTGAGATAAATAATCAATTGCGTGTGCCAATTTATATTTGAACGACTCGACAATATAATGCCGGCTTAGTTCTGATGACCTATAGTGATCGGATAAGAATAGAAATAAATTTTTCCGTTCTGCTTTAAATCCTGCCGGGGGCACTTCGCAATGCGAAATAAGCTCCTCGATCGAAATATGACGATCTTCAAAAGTGTGGCCAAATATCAAATCGGGCACATACTGCGCTTGAGGTAGAAAAGCCTTTGCCGCTTCGACATCACGCTTGCTGCGCAGATGTACATCATCAATTTTGTCAAGTAGCGGAATAAGCAGCTTAGCATCGTCACTTCCATAAGGTAATGAGCATCCATAGAGGCTTAGGGAGGTGAATGAAGTTGGAAGCCGAGAAATGAAGTAGTCATTAATAATTGCCCCGCCGCCCAGTATCGCCGATTCAGCGCTTGTTCCAGTGAGATTTCTTGATAATGCGCAAGTAGGAGCTCCCATTCTTTGCACCCAGAAATCATAGAAAGCATCATCCCCAGCATTCTGGTAACCAAAATAGCCGAGGACAGCAGTTTTATAGTTAACATCAGTCATTTTATGCGTTCCTCATGATGAGCATAAGCTGATTAGATGATACTCTTGCAATTCGTTTTTCCTCCCTACCATGATCTTCGTAGTGTTTCACCAATGACTCATGGTCGAGTTTCTTATTGACGGCGAGATCTGCGTATGAGTTCTGATATTGTTTAGTATCGAGAATTTTTCGCCATTCGCCTAATAGCAGCTTGCCGAAACTCTCATCGGGAAGAGTTGCGGCTAATTTAATCACTTCAATAAACTTCGCTGGGATATTCTCTTCTTCGCGGCCTTGAAGCTTCTTAATGATTTTTTCGCTTCCTTCGCTATTCCAAGCTGCTAGCACGAGTGCAAATCTTTCAATTTGACTTATGGCTGTAAATCGATTGCATAGACTGCCCCACTGACTAATTGAAGGATTTTCGACGCATGAAAATGCCGCTGCGAGCATTAAGTAATATTTCTCTTTCAATGATGCCAAAATATAACTATTGTCGGCGCTTAGATTCTTTGGGAAGAGCCAAGTTTTGCATTCATCTCCTCTAGCGCTAGACTCAATCAGGCTGATAATGGTTCGAGCGAAAGAATATTGTTTATAGGTATTAATTGGATCCATTTCTCTCTCGAGCGCAAGGTGGTCGATAAATCCAGGCTCAAAATACTGTTGGAAGACAATCTTTAGGAATTCGAGAAAGGCGTTTGCCGACCAATCGAATATTGGCTCTGGACCACGAGTTTCCTTATCATAAAGCAGTATCTCATGCAAGCTAGAAGCGCCATTAGATCGTTCATGCAGGCGAATCGATTCGCTGAATTTAATTATGTCCGTGATGTAGTCCTTTGACATGTATGACTGTGCATACTCCCGCGCTTCATTACCTAGCTCGATCCTGCGTTCTGGCGAGCTCGCGAGCTCATAGATAGCATCGTGCATAGCCGCCCGATCTTCGATGCTATCGACCTTTATCACTCCTTTCGAGACTTCCGCAAATATTCCACTATTTAACACAACTACAGGTTTGTTACATGCCATTTGTTCAACAAGTGAACCGGACCCACCCTCCGTGTTTGGATAACGCATATTCACGAAGAAATCAGAGATTTCCTTAATCTCTTGAAGTCTTCCATGGGTTACGTTCAATTCTAAACTGATCAATGAGCCCTGCGGATGCTCTGCAATCATACGCTTGAGGCTCTCTACATACTCCTTGTCCGACGGCTTTCCTGCAATGATCACGGTTTGAATCAAATCAGCAAGCAAGGGAGCGGAAAAAATCGATTCTAAGAGTCGATGGATCTGCTTACCACGCTGTATATGCCCAATTACACCGATCGTTACGCGCCGGCGCCGTGATGTTTCGTTTTTCCACCGTAAGATAGTCTCGGGCGAAAGGGATTCTTTTTCGTCGCCAGGAAGGCGCAGTTGCAGGATAGGTCCATCGTAAGCTTTCTCTACCGCACGCCGAGCCATGCCCGAATGCACAACAACTCCTTTATGTAAAGGATTGTTGACTATCGCCTCGATCATCGGAAACTCACTAGTGAGGTCGGTATCCCATAAGCCGATCCTTGAGCCAGACGATCCTAATATCTGCGAGGCGTGAACGCTTTTTAAACCGCTTTCTCCATAATGACGTCCCATCAGATAAGCATAGACGGATGGGGCATTGCAATCAGAGAAGATGCGCCCGGCGAGATAATGTTGATAAACATAGTCGTGTAGGATCGCAACTCCTGGCACAATATTTGATAACTCGAAGATCTCTTGATGATTCTCTTTGTTATTGCCGAGATTGTAGAAGACGTGATCGTAATGGTCCTTAAATAGCCTGATTGAGTCAGAAGACTTTAGGAATTGTTTGATTTCAAAGCACGTGCTCGTTGAACGATATCGATGGCCGTTCTCATTTACAAAAATATCGATCTCGAAATTGCTGTTGCTGGAAGGGTCGCTATTATGGCTCTCGACCAGAGTATGTGAGAATTCACTGATCGAGGAGGCAGTTGAGAATGGAGTGCACCAAGCAATCTTTTTCATTTGGTCAGAAGTTCGAGAAAAGCGGCTATGTTTGACTTGTAGGCTGGTAAATATCGACGTTGAGCCGATAAAACAGAATCGAAGAATATTTTATTGCCTAGCAAATGCGAGATGAATGATTCCAGTTTCGCGAAATTTAGATCCAAACGATCAATATTAAAATAACCGATGCAGTCAGTCGGCATCCATCGGCCTTTGCTCCGCTCAGTTTCTGAGGCATTGATTTGGATTACTACTGAGTTAGCGGCTGAAGCGTCGTTGATCCGTAGTGGTGTACAATCTGATCGGTCTTCTCCAAGGTAAATCTGTATTAATGGCCTGGCCGAAACGAACCCGTTGTGAGGCATACGCATCCCAAATATTTTTGGAGCCGGGCTATTTTCTTCTGAGTTGAAATACAACGTTGGTTTGTACTTCGCCAGAAGCTCCAGTATCGATCCATAATTATCAATTTCGTTGCTATTGACAATAATCGCAATTCCGTCTTGCTCGAGGTTTGATATTAGACTGCTTGAGGTTGACGGGAGCGTAGTTATATATATATGCCGCGAATGAAATTGTTGAATATTAGATCTGCATTTTTCATTCAATGCAATTACCCGCTTAGACTTGTTCAAATTGCGGTGAACAGCGGAGTATCGTACTTTTTTTTCTTCAAGTGGGAGATCACTGGCGTCTATGGCATCATAAGGTGATTGAGAAAAGACGTGTGTGAAGGTCTTGGCTTTTGAAAATGCGATTGTCGACTCTAGGTCTGTGCAAATAATCTTTTGCCCATACTCCGGTTCATAGCCTTTCGCGTCTTTAATCGATATAAGGCCGACCAAATACTCAGAATTAGGTAGCGAATTTTTTATAAGTTTTGCAAATTCACCATCATCGTATTCGCTGTGTGCGAACAATAACTCAGTTCGAGTATCTTTTTTATACCAGGTCATAAATACCTTCTTTGCTATCTTCGAACGTGCTAGCCAAATAATCTATGCGTGCGAGATAATTCTTGGCTACATTAAATGTTGAGTGGTTAATCATTGATAGACGCGCCGATCTACGTAGTTTGTTTGATAGTTCCTGATCCGAGAATATCGTTTTCATTGCAGTTGCAGCCGAATTCGTGTTAGGTTCTGCCCAGGTTCCATTAGTGACATGTGGATAGTCACCCACTTCAATTCGAATTAATTTGTAGTCTACAGGGAGGCTGTTTTCAATAGTGGCAAAAGACTGATTTCCAGAGTAATCTGTGACGACAACTGGTTTCCCAAGTATCATTGCCTCTGCAATGTTTCTACCAAATCCTTCTGCCCGGTGCAGTGATATGAAACAATCACATGCCGCATATAGGTCTATCAGATCGCCTCTCTCAAGAGTCTCGCAAATGATATAAATGCGTTTATCTTTTTGTGCGAGTTTTTCGAGAGCACTCCATTCCTTATTGGTTGTGGAAGGTTTGAGCACCTTGATTACTAGTCCTACCTTGTCTGATGTCGGAAACGCCTTCAAAAAAGCACTAATACAAGCTTCCGGATTTTTACGTCTGGATGATGACTTAAGATCAAAAGCGAAATAAAACAAGAATTTATGCTCTGGTAGCCCGAAGTTCTTTCGGGTTAGGCGTCGAGTTGATGCGACTTCGACTGCCATAGGCATGAACAGAACTGGTTTTGTCGTACTGGAAAGTATGGAGTTTTGGGTATAAGCGCTCGAGGCCCATACTTCGTCAACTAGCGAAAATAGGTGAGACCACTGTGACGGCCAGTGTGATATTTCCCAGGGCCAGTATCCAATGTTGTAATGACCAGTAACTTTAGTCAAGCCATGTTCCGCTATATAGCGGGCATGCTCCAAGACGGGAAAGCAAAAAACGTTAATTTTATTGCGATGGTGATTGTCTCTGGGCGATACGTTCTTAGAGTAATCAACCGCTACAGTGGGAATTGTTGTGTGGTTAAGTGCGGCAATCATCATACGAGAATCTTCGGCAATGCCAGAAGTCTCACTAAGATACCCAACCACATTCACCCCAGCCGCCTTCGGGCGGATCAGGCAAGTATTATATTCCGTCGATCTAGAGACGGCTGCTATGAACGACTTGAATTCAGCCGACTCGGAATACCATTGAGTAAAGCGGCTGATTTCGCTTGGAAGATTGAAGCTTTCCTTGAGATCGTTGCGTGCTTCAAATAGAATATGTTGATGATTGGTAATTCCTGATGGCTGCTTCGTCAGCAAAAAATCTATTTGCCAGGATCCTAATCGAGTTCCGTTATATTCTGGTTCGAATCCATATTGAAGATACCAGAGAAGTAACTTGGCGCGCCCGTGGCTGCTGGTTAAATCACAGTTTACATCCGGCCTACTTATGAGGGTGATGACCATTAGCCAAGAAATTGCCTGGGCACTGTCCAGAGTTGAATATTTTTGGTGATCATATGCTGGTTTCGAGAGTTCTTCCCAGAACGGTTCGCATTCTCTTAAAAGAGCGTACTCTTTAACCCCAGAGCAAATGCACCAAGATAGAAAGCGCATTCGACTTTCTACCGTATCCAAGGGATACAAGGTTTGTAAGTCCTGATCTCGAAGTTGCCAAATAAGCAGCATAACTCCAAAAATCGGTACGGGTAAGCCATCAGATAAAGACGAAATCGGCTCGAAATATGCTCTTGCTGGGTGAGTCGCTATATTTTCTGTGGCGTACCTCTTCACTACCCTATTCAAGTGTTCGATGACTTCGACTTCGCGTGAGATGCTATTTTTCATAATTCAGCATTGGCGTCGCATTAATTTCTAAATTCAAGCTTATGATTTTTAGAGCGTTCAACAGCGATTGGATAGTTCGTGTTGGCAGCCTTCGTCTAGCTACAAAAGACGATGAATCTTTATGGAGCTATTAAATTAAGGCGAGGTTTTCTCTGGCGGGGTGGGAGCGCCAAGCCGCCGAAAGCATGGCTGTTGGGGTCTAGGTTGACACATGGGTGATAAGTCGGATCGAGAGTCAATATGTGGCCCCACCGTTGACGCAAATTCTGTACTTCGCGCATAGCGCGAGCCTTTTTTTGAGGTGTGTCTTCGTGGCCGCGACTGGCAGATTCCGCATGCAGTAATTTTGCATGAGGGGTCCAAATAATAACTTTTCCCGAAGCACGCACTTTCAGGCAAAGATCGACATCGTTGAAAGCCACAGGGAAAGCGTCTGCATCCATTCCTCCCAAGCTCAAAAAATCTTGTCGACGCAGGAACAGGCATGCCGCAGTGCATCCGCTAACTTGCTGCACTAGTTGGTTACGACCATGGTCGCCCCAATCCCCGTCTGCCAAAAGATTTCCAAAATGGCCTGCAACATTGCCGACTCCTAACAGCACACCGCCGTGCTGCACCATACCATTTGGCCAGAGCAGCTTCGCACCTACAGCGCCGACACCTGGGCGCAGTAGATGTGCAACGATTTCCTCCAGCCAGCCTTGGTGTAATGCTTCGATATCATTATTCACTAAGCCGACGATCTCACCGCTGGCAAGTGCGATCGCCCGGTTATTTAAATCGGCATAGTTGAATGGTCCGGGCATTGCCAGCACTCTTACGCCCCGAGCTGCGATTTCGGAAAAATAGGCATGTGTTGCCGGCTCAGTAGAGCCGTTGTCAATAACAATCAGCTCTAAGCTCGGCCAAGTGGTGAATTGAAGTATTGTGTCAATACAACGTTTCAGCAAGTCAGCCCTGTCGCGAGTTGGAATCACCAAGCTGATTTTTATGTCGTGTGCGTTCTGCGGCAAGGTTGCTCGTACCCGGCGGGCAGCATCCTGTGTGCCGTGCGGCACCGTCACGAGCGTCTCAAGCACAAGTGATGGATCGATCGCTTCCGCAGCCTTGGCGACAGCAGCAGCTCGACTGGCGCGCTCGAGTTCGGTCAGAGGCGAATTCCTGTGGTACAACACCCGTGGCACATGAACGATGGTGGCTTCTCCTATCGCATGCGCGGCGGCTAGCGCAGACCACCCGAATTCCGCTGGATTGCTGGCTTGTCGCAGCTCCTTCGCAAGTGCAGCGCGCACCAGCAAAAGGTCGAGCGGATAATCGGTCGCCAGCGCATAGTCGATGTTCCAGGCCGGCTTGAACCATGGATGGCCATTCTGCTCACTGTCGGTGTAGACCACCTGCGCTTGGGGCAGGGCGAAGCCTTCCAGTGCATGTGCTAACGCGTTTGGCGTAAGCGTATCGCCGGGGCGAATGCACACGATCACGTCACAGCCCGTAGCCAGGGCGCCGTCGAGAACCGCTGGGAATGTCGCGCCGGGGAAGACCTGCACGGTCACGCCGTGTTCTTCAATGCTTTGCACACTGCGCTGGGTCGGATCCGCGCCCGGCTCTCCAGTGATCAGGATGCCGATTTTGAGTTTAGCGACGGATGCGGGAAGTGGCGCCGGCGGCGCGGCGTCAAAGCGAGCTGACCACTCGGGCCAGTAACTCATTGGCAAGCTGCGGGGCAGTAGCCGTTCGTAGTAATCGGCGACTCCTTGTAGCAGCTCATCCGTGCTTTGGGGGAGCAAGCCGGTCAATCCGTCGATCGCGCAGCATACAGTGACCGGGCTGCCGTTGACTTCACGGCCGTCTTCGTCCACCACGCGAATACTATGCGACTGTCCATCCGCAAGGGATGGCGGGAGCACCAGTTCGAATCCATGGGCACCATCGATGTAGGCGCGCTGGAACGGGTGAATGATGTTGGCGACGGTTTCCGTCACCATGTCCTTCCCGTCAAACGCGCGCACGCGCAGGAAGCGCTTCGTGTCTGCCGGATCGAGAGCCCAGCCTTGCAGGCGCAAGCCGCCGTCGCCGAATACCGTGCTGACTGCAGCAGCGGGAGGACGTTCCGGCGCCGTGCGGCTCACCGCACCGGCCAGTATTGCGTCGTTGTTTGCGATCCGGCAGGTGAGTACCCCCTTGGAGCCTTCGGGAAGATGCCCAAGGTCGGCAACGAAACCATGACAAACGTCGGCTTGCTCGGCCAGGGTCTGGATGGTCGACGCCAGATCGCCGCGTGCGGCATCGGCTACGACGCTGGCGCAGGGATAGCCATCGAGGCATACCTCGACCACCACCCGGGCATCGGGCCGCGCGCTGTCGAATGCCCAGCCAAACAACTGTCCGTTATACAGTCCTTCGACCGCGCCATGCCAACGTGTAGGAGCGGCCAAAGTAACGGCCTGAGCAGGGGAGGGTGAATCGGTCATCATGAATCTTCAGCTTGCAAAAACGGTCAGGCGGCCTTGATACCCGCATTGATATTGCTCCAGCTTGCCAGCCAGGCGTGCGCGTCGAAACGCTCGTCGAGCAGCACCGTTTTGAGTTTTGCGGGCAGCGCTGTAGGGGAATCGGTCAGAATCGTGCGGCAACCTGCTGCTTGCAGCAGGTGCAGGTCGTCCAGCAAAGGCAGGGCGTCGCCCTGGATATGAGGAACGTGGTCCACCACGCCCGTTCGCCACAATGCATCGCCGCCGTCACCGATGACCAGCATGCGCAGGTTCAGTTGCGGACGGCTGGCGAGCAGGCGCGCCAGCGTGAGTACATGCGCGGCAGCCGGCGTCGCCAGGTCATGCTTCCAGACCGCGATGCGTTGGCAAGATGCACGCATTGGCGAGAGCACGGCGGGCAGCGGCTTTTTGGCGATGGTGTTCGGCAGGGCTCCGGTGGGTTGCGCTACATCGGCCTTGCGCAACCAGTTGGCTGCTTTTGAGCGTTCCAGAGCAACGCGCAGCGTGGTGCGTGCGTTTGCCAGCGGATCGTCACGGCGAAAGGCTGCGAATTCGGGGTAGTACGAAGGATAGCGAGCAACGAGATGGCCCCGGTTCTGCGCCACGCGCAGCGTCTTCTCGGCGCGGAACGACACCGTGCCTTCGTGCGCCACGAACACGCCGGTGGCCTGCAGATGCCGCCAGCCGGCCGCGCGGGCGCGCATGCACCAGTCGACTTCTTCGCCGTAGCCGCGGATCAGCGCGGTGCCGTCCAGCATGCCGATGGCGTCGAGCACCGTGCGCCGGATCAACATCGTGAAACCGCAGCAGGACGGCAGTTCGATATCGGCGCCACCCGGGGCGGCGCGTACCTCGGCCGCCACCTGGTCGAGCAGCGCGAGTTCGCGGGTGTCCGGGGCAGGCGCGGCCTGGCTCATCACCGGGAAGCTGCTGATCTCGCCGTTATTGGTCCATGGCGTGACCGAGGCGACGTCCGGCGTCGCGTACAGGGCGCGCGCCAGGCGGTCGATCCAGTCGCCATGCACCTGGGTATCGGCGTTGAGCAGTAGCACGTCGTGATCCGGATGGGCGCGCATGCCGCGGTTGACCGTTTCGATGAAGCCGAGATTGCAGGCATTGCGCAGCAGCGTGATGGCGCCGCTTGCTGCCTGCTTGTCGAGCCAGGCCGACAGGGCGGGTTCCGGACTGCAGTCGTCCACCACCACGATCCGGGCCGGAGTCTGGTTGAGCGGCAGGCTGGTCTTGACGCTCTCGATGCAGGCGCGCACCAGCGCCAGCTCGCGGTAGACCGGGATCACGATCGATACCGGCCGGGCTTCGGCTGGATTCGTCGCGGATGGCTCTGCACCGGCGCGAATGGTCGGCGTCTCGTAGAACGCCAGCGGCGAGCCGGGCAGCAGCTGCCGGCGTCCGTCGGGTTGCAGCAGGGTGATTGACCACACGGCGCCGGGTCGTGGCGGCATCAAGCGCACGCGGGCGCCGTCTCCTGGCACATCGAACTGGTATTGGGTGGTCGCGTCGGACAGCAGCAGGGTCGCGCGTGGCGCGCTGTTGCCGGCGGTGCCGAGGAAGACCATCGTTTCGATCGCGTCGCCATTCTTCCAGCAGGCGCCGGTGTGGGTCACGCCAGCCGCGCGCAATATGGGCATCAGGCTGTCATGGCGCCCCGCGCGGCAGCGCGCGGGCAAGAAGGCCGGGCCCAGGCTGGCGACGTCGGCGCGGCCGCCGTCCTTCAGCCAGGCCTGCAGCATGACGTCCTGCAGCAGGGGATTCTCCGCTTCGCTCAGCCATGCGGCGTGCCAGGCGCGGGAGGCCATGAACGGATAGGCCGTTTGCAGGATCTTGGCGCGCAGGATGGCGGGAATGCGGTTCATGGGCAAGCGGCGGCATACGTACTCGGCAGCCAGTAGCGCGTCGGCGTGCTGGCCAGCCGTGAACAATTCCACAGCTCGCGTCAGAAGTGCATCGTCCCGCAGGCGGGACGTGCACGTAGAGAGGAAAAAGGGGGCAGGGCCCCCTTTTGGGTGTTGCATAGTGCTACTTATTACGCCGCTGGATCGATGATGGTGACCGAACCAACGATGTCGGTCTCGACGCCCGAGACAGACGCTTCGGCGAAGGCGGTAGCCACGTCGGCGCGCGATGCGCCGTCTTCCAGGCGATCCAGCCAGTAGTCGGCGCCAGCGGCGTCAGCTTCACGGCCGAACAGACCTGCGTACAGCGCGTCGATGAACTCGGCGTCGTCCTGTGCCTTGGCGGTGTACTCAGCCGAGCCCAGGAAGCCACCGGCGATCGCGTGCAGCGACTCGTGGGTTTCCGCGACGTCGAACCAGTACTCCAGGCCTGCAGCGTCTGCGTTACGGCCCAGCAGAGCGTGGTACAGGTTGGCCACGGCGGCTTCTTTCGCGTTGTCCGCGAAGATCAGCGCATCGGTGCCGTTCAGCTGGACATAGTTCACGTCGGTCAGCTCGACCGACACGCCGGTCTTCGAGTTGACGATGATGGCTTTGCCGTCGGCGGTAGCGACGGTGAAGTCAGCTTCAGCACCGGTTGCTTCGACGATGGTCTTGTCGTTGCCGACGACCGTGCTCTTGCCTTCTGCTGCAACCACGTGGGTCCAGCCCGAACCCGCGACGACGGTGTCCTTGTCGCCAGCGATGACTTGGGTGTTCTTGCCGTCAACGATGGTGATGGTGTCGGCGCCTGCGGTACCAACGACAACGCGCTCGATGTCTTGACCTGCGACGGTTGCTGCCGACGAGTTGCCGGTTGCGTCCGGTGCTGGAGCAGCACCAATGCTTGCATTCACGCCGCCTGCGCCCTGGAAGAAGATTGCCGGGATGTCAGCAGTCACGTTGACATTGGTGCGTTCGGTAGCCGAGGTTTCCACGAACACGATATCGACGCCGTTGGCTTCGCTGATGGTGGTGTTGTTCGTAGCCTGGACGTTGTTGGCAACGATCGTCGTGTTGTTTGGCGTGGAGATCAGATCCAGGATGCTGCTGATGGTCTCATCGGTGAAGAAGGTCGCCGAGGTGTTTTTCAGCTGGTTGCTGATCGCAGTGGCGTTGGTATCGTACATTTACTACTCCTAAGTAGGATCAAAATTCCCGGCATGACCGGACGCTCCAAGTGCACAAGCACTGCCTGTGGACTTTGCTTGCGCACCCTAGATATCGTGGGCCCGTCGTGACTGGGGCGGCTCCCGAAGCAATACTGCTGACGGGAATTCGATACAAATCGAAGAGTTCGGCACGAGTTTCGCCGTCATTGCTACGGGCCAAGTTGAGAGCGTTATCAATACAGGCCAGCAATCTTGACCTCACCGATTCACAGAGTTTCCATGATGCAGTGCGCAATCGTCGGGATTCTACATGGATCATTCTTCAACAAAACTCTCCGATTGTTTCATGGCCATAAAATGTATTCAATTGTGCATGATGTATTTACGCACAAATGCCACAACATTATGAACAGATAAATGCACTATACCAATAGTATTCCTTTAATGAAACATTTTCGAGCGAAATTGCTGCTGTGCGGAAGGCGCGATTGACAAAGAACTATTGTGTATTTCCACTTCGATCACTCGCCTCGCGCGCCGGTCGCGGCGGCAACTGAATCGCCGCCAACGCCCCATATAACGGCGGACTGAGCACCCGCGACACCGTACTCGCCACAACCGCACAAGCCATCAGGCTCAGCACCATCCCGTGTCCATCGACCATTTCCATGACAATGATGAAGGCCGTCAACGGAGCCTGGGTCGCCGCAGCGAGGAAGCCGACCATCCCCAGCGCAATCAGCGCCGGCGCATGCGGATACCCGGTCAGCAGGGCGATGTCATGACCCAGGGCAGCGCCAATCGACAGCGATGGTGCGAAGATTCCTGCCGGCACCCCCGACCACGCCGTCAGCCACGTGGCGACGAACTTGAACAGGGCGAACGCAACCGGCACGCTGGCCTCGTTCTCGAGCAGGCCACGGGTAGCCTCGTTGCCGCTGCCATAGGTGGCGCCGCCGCTGACGATGCCGATGACGGCCACCGCCAGGCCGCAGCCGAGCGCGAAGCGCACCGGGTAACGGGCGCGCCAGCGGCTGGGCAGGTCGGGCGAGGTTCCGCGCAGGCTGGCCAGCAGCAGCCGCGCGAACAGGCCACCGGCCGCGCCGCAGACCACGGCGGCCAGCAGTCCCGGCCACAGCAGCGACAGGCCGATCGGGCCGGGATGGATCACGCCGAAGTGGGGGCCGTTGCCGTGGACGGAGACGGCGATCAGGCCGGCCAGCACGATGCCGGCCACGATCAGGCCGCTGTTGCGTTGCTCGGGTGTGCGCGACAGCTCTTCGATCGCGAACATGATGCCCGCCAGAGGGGTATTGAAGGCGGCGGCGATGCCGGCCGCGCCGCCCGCCACTAATAAGGAGTGCGCGCTGATGCCGCTGCGCCGTGGCAGCCAGCGCCGGGCCGACAGCATCACGCCGGCCGCGATCTGCACCGACGGGCCTTCGCGCCCCAGCGACAAGCCGCCCAGCAGGCCGGCCGAGGTCAGGCCGATCTTGGCAAGGCTCAGCTTGAGCGACACGAGGAGGGGACGGCGTCCGCCCGACAGCGCGGGATCGAGCGCCGCCATCACTTGCGGGATGCCTGAGCCGCCGGCGCCGCGCACATAACGGCGCGTCACCCAGACGATGGCGGCGCAACACAGCGGCGTCCAGATCAGCGGCGCCCACCATGCGAGGTCATTCAGTTGCTGGAAACGGCCGAAGGCGGACTCGGCGAGCCAGGTGAAGGCGACCACGACCAGGCCGGCGATCGCGGCCATGCTGACCACGACGATCCGGGTGCGCCAGAGATGAGGAGAAACGAATTCCCGCCGGAAGGCGGAGCGCACGTCGTGCGAAGAGGGTTCGGGCGGCATGATGGCCGATGAATAGTGGAAGCCATCATTATAAACATTTGTACGAATGTATTGCTGTTTGGTGCGCAATCACAACGTCGAAATATTAGACCACACCCGCCTCACCACGTCGTTCCCGTGGAGGCGGGAACCTAAGTCTTTCGCGCCGCCGTAATCAACGAACGTAGCGTCAGTGCGAGCAAAATTAGGTTCCCGCCAAGGCGCCCGGCGAGGGCGGGAACGACGTGTACAGGCTGCTGGCAGAGTAGCGGAATAGCAGCCAGCTGCAATTGAGTCCACCAAACCTACCTTGGCCCATCCCCCGGCGTCCCCGAACTCTCCGCCCCGTCGGCCAGCCGCTCGCTGATCTTGTCATCGCTGGCGCGCCCCACATAATCCTGCGCCGCACGGTCGAAGTGGGTGCCTGCCGAGCCGCCGGTTGCCGCGCCGCCGATCTCCGACTGGCTGCTCTGTCCTTCTTCCGACTTGCCCAGCACGCCACCCACGATCGGTCCTGATGCATTGCCATGGCTGCTCTGCGCCGCGCCGGCCGGCCCGACGTTGCTTTCAGGCGAGGCCTTGGCGAAGTTGCTCTGGATGCCGGACTGCTGCCTGCCCGAACCGATGCTCGACGTGCCGCTCATGTCGTCGGTCACAAAGCCCGCATAGGAATCGGTGCGGCCCTGGCGCAGGCCCTGGTCTGGATTGTCCTGCTGGGTGTCCTTCGGTTTTTTATCTTCCATGATGCTCTCCTTGGCACAGCTGACAAAATGACCATCTGGGTCTGCCTGCCGTCGTTCCCAATAGGAGGGGAGAGCGCCTGCGCGTAGGATTTTCCGTTCACGCTGCCTGAGCGGGCCCGATGGGCGTGCCTAACCCGACTGGCGCGACCGCATCGGCTGCAGCTGCGGCGCCAGCGCGATCACCTTGTCGCGGCCGGCCGACTTGGCCGCGTACAGGGCGGCGTCGGCGCGCGCCAGGGTTGCCTTGAACGGCTCGTCGGCCTGGGTCGCCGTCACCCCGATGCTCAGCGTCAGCGGGCACTGTCCGGCATGGCGCCGCAGGGTGGCCGCCGGCTGGCGCAGCTCGGCCTGCAGCTTTTCGCCGACCGTGCAGGCCTCGGCCAGGGTGGTTTCGGGCAGCAGCACCGCGAACTCGTCGCCGCCCAGGCGCGCCATGCAGTCGGCCGCGCGCAGCGAGGCGCGGGCGCGTTCGGCCACCAGTTGCAGGGCGACGTCGCCGGCTTCGTGACCGCCGCTGTCGTTGATGGCCTTGAAATGGTCGAGGTCGATCAGCATCAGGGCCAGCGGCTGGCCGTTGCGCCGGCTGCGCACCAGCTCGCGCTCGGCGATGTCGAAGAACGCCTTGCGCGACCAGGCGCCGGTCAGGTGGTCATGGTTGGCGATGTACTCGGCCTGGTGCAGGATGTAGCGGTGCATGGTCAGCAGGCCGCCCAGGGTCAGTGCGGGCAGCGCCAGCGCGGCGGCGGTCAGGATCGCCAGGCTGGCGGTGCTCGGCTGCAGCAGCGAGCCGGGTGGTTCGGCCGCCAGCAGCAGCCAGGCCATGCGCACGGCGTGGCCCGCCACGACCAGGGCGCACATGAGCAGCACGAAGCGCTGCACCTTGTTCAGGGTGGCTGGCGCCTGCTGCGCAGGTGGTCCGGCCATGGGCTGGGCCGGGGCGGCGCCGCGGCGCACCAGCACGCTGCGCGCGATGTCGGCGCAGACGGCGGCCTGGAACAGAGAGGCCACGGCGCTACGCGCGGCAAAGGAATCGAAGCGGTAATGGAAAAGCGCGATCAGCAGTCCGACGGCGCCGACCAGCAGGGCCAGCGGTCTGATGGGGGCCGGCAGGCCGGCCAGCTGGCGGTAGCCCGCCGCCAGCGCGGCGCCGGCGCCGGCATAGGCCATATTGGCCACCTCATAGGCCAGCAGCGGCGGCAGTTCACGGCCGAAGGCGTACAGCAGGTTGCCCACCAGCCCCAGCACGGTGGACGCCAGCATCGCGCGCATGCCGCGCACGTTCTCCGACCCGGCCGCCAGCAGGGCCAGGAAGACGAGAAAGCAGAGCAGGGCGGCGATCAGGAAGATCTGCTGGGTGGCGAGCATGAGGGACGAACCTGTGCGCTGTGAGCGTTCAGATAGCAGGAAATCTAATCGTTAGCGGCAAATCGTCGTTCCCGCGTAGGCGGGAACCTAAGTTTTTCGCGTTACCAATACGCTGGCAAGCTTAGGTTCCCGCCTACGCGGGAACGACGTGCTACGGATCCGTGAGACGGATAGCGCCAGCATTATGCCGCTAATGCTTGCCAACAGGAATGTTTATCGTGGCCTTTTAGCCTACTACATACCGCTTCGACACGCCCAGTCCCACGGTCTGCCCGCTGGCGCCATAGATCGCGCCGGTCGGCGCATTGGTCGGGGTGCGCAGGGCGTTGAGAACGCCCTGGTTGTGCGCCAGCTGCTTGCTGATCAGCATGCCGTTGACGCGGTTGAGTTCTTTTGCTTCGCGGGCCACGTGCAGCATGCGTTGCCATTGTTCCCGCCCTGCGCCATCGTCGCTGGCGGCCAGCCAGGGCTCCATGCCCGCTTCCGATCCTTCGCATCCGGCTGCCCGCAGCGCCGCGTGGCGCTGTTGCGACAGGCCCGACAGGCTCGCCAGCAGCGCGTTCTTCTGCGTGGTCAGGCTGGACAGCTCGTCGGCGTCGAGCGCGACCAGGGATTGCTGTTCCTGTTTCATCAATGCCACGAGGGCATCGAGGTGCTGGTGTTCTGCGGCAATAGTCTGGATCGGGCTCGGAGTCATGGTTTAGCGTTGTCTTGAATGGAGCAAGTCGCGTACGGTTTCTAGCAAGCCGTCCGCCACTTTCTCGGAGTTGACTTGGAACTGGCCATCGGCGATGGCCATCTTGATGCGTTCGACCTTCTTCGCGTCGAACACCTGCGCGCCGCCGCCCACCGCATTGGCCATGGCCTGGCCCTGCGAGGACAGCCGCACGCTGTCGGTCTGCGCCTGGGTCGTCGGCGCCGTCGTTGCGGCCTTGTCGGCGCCACGCGCGGTATTCGTCTGCGTGGTCGCCGGCTGGAGGCCGGGGTTGCCCTTGAGCGTATCGTTGATTTTCACAGCATCATCCTTCTCGGTTCGAAGCTACAAGCTCCGGGATCTGCTTGATGTAACGGCTGCGCCTTTACAAACTTTAGCGATCAATCACGAAATTGATGCGTCAAAATCTACAATTACTTTAGAGAACTATTTCCACCATCCCGCCGTTGCGCGCCAGGCCGCTGACGACGGTGCCGGACTGGGTACGCACCTGCACCACCTGGCCGTCGCTGGCGTTGTTGATCGCCTTCGCTTCGCTCGTGACCGAGAAGTTCGAACCGCGCGAAACCAGTCGTACCGCCTGGCCCTGCTTGATCACCTGCTGCGCACGCAAGGTATCCGTGCGCAGCGCGGTGCCGGCCGGCAGCGAGATGGTCGGGGTGCGGCCGATCGCCTGCGCCATGTCGGTGATGATGCCGTTCGGCATGGCGGCGATGTCGGCCTTCACCAGCACCAGCTGGCTCCCGTCGAGCGGCTGGCCCTGGGCCAGCGGCACGGCGGCGGCGACGTAGTCGGCCACCACGCTCACCTGCGCCTGCAGGTAGAGCGACCAGGCCGGGGCGCTGCAGCGCACGCCCACCGTGGTCTTGCCCCAGGGGCGGGCGCCCGGTTGCAGGAAAGCTTCCGGCGCCGGGCAGGCCGGCAGGGAGAGGCGCGGATCGACGCCGCCGACCTTCACCGTCACCTGGCCCGGCAGGCCGGCGCTCTGGGTCTTCAGAAATTGCTCGGCGACCGCGCGCACCGCTTCCGGCTTCTGGCGGGCCGCGGCGGGCGCCTGTTGCGCCTGGGCGCCGCCAACCAGCAGAGCCAGCAGCGAAAAAGCGACAAATTGCTGTTTCATAGTGATTCCAGTTGAAGGGACATCGGGAATGCTGCAATCTTAGGTCGAATGATTCCGTAGCGAAACATTGAATAGCGGGGGATTTCCACCTCCTTATCCGTCGATTGGTGTTGCCGCCTGGTCCGTATGATCGCTTCTGTCCCAAACAGCCCAAGACCCGGAGGCAGCATGATCGGCAATCTCGACAACTACCTGCGTTTCAATGAAACCGCACTGTCCCTGCGCTCGCAGCGCCAGGAACTGCTGGCGTCGAACATCGCCAACGCCGACACGCCCAACTACAAGGCGCGCGACATCGACTTCGCCAGCGCCCTGCAGAATGCGATGGCGGGCGGCAAGAACGCCGGCGCGATGAACACCACCAACAGCAACCACATGCCGCGCGGCGCCGCCACCGGCGACACCCTGGCCAATGGCACGCCGGTGCTGTACCGAGGCGTGGTGCAGGGCAGCGTCGACGGCAATACCGTCGACATGGACGTTGAGCGCAACCAGTTCGCCGACAACGCGCTGCGCTACGAGGCCGGGATCATGATGATCAACAGCCAGCTCAAGGGCCTGATGACGGCGCTGCAGAGCCAATAAGGAGCCGGTTGACCATGTCGCTATTTAATATCTTCAACGTGTCTGGCTCGGCGATGAGCGCCCAGGCCCAGCGCCTGAACACCACCGCCAGCAATCTGGCCAACGCCGACAGCGCCACGTCGCCCACCGGCGAAGCCTACCGCGCCAAGGCGGTCGTGTTCGAGTCGGTGCCGACCGCCTCGGGCGCCACCGGCGTGCGGGTGCGCGAAGTGGTCGAAGACCCGTCGCCGCTCAAGCAGGTCTACGATCCCAAGCATCCGATGGCCGACGACAAGGGCTATGTATCGATGCCCAACGTGAACGTGGTCGACGAGATGGTGAACATGCTGTCGGCCTCGCGCTCCTACCAGACCAACGTCGAAACCATGAACGCAGCCAAGACCATGCTGCTCAAGACCCTGACCATCGGACAATAAACTTCTACTCACCATGACCAGCCCGATCAGCACCCAGAGTGCCGCCAACAATATCTCCGACCTGCAGTCGGCGATGAACGCCAAGCCGAAGGCCGAGACCGACAGCGTCCAGGCCGACACCGACAAGTTCATGACCCTGCTCGTCACCCAGCTGCAGAACCAGGATCCATTGAACCCGATGGACAACGCGCAGATGACCAGCCAACTGGCCCAGCTGCAGACCGTGACCGGCGTGAACAAGCTGAACACGACCCTGGAATCGCTCAAGGCCAGCTACCAGTCGACCGAGTCGCTGCAGGCGACCCAGCTGATCGGCTCCGGCGTGCTGGTCGAGGGCGACGGCATCCTGCTGCACAAGAGCCAGGCGATCCTGGGCGTGGAACTGGAAACCCCGGCCGACAAGGTGCAGATCGTCATCAGCGATTCCAGCGGCAAGGACGTCGCCTCGCTGGAGCTGGGCGCCCAGGAAGCGGGCATCATCCCGATCGCCTGGGACGGCGTGCCCGACCCGAACAAGCTCGACGCCGACGGCAAGCCGGTCGTGCTGGCGGACGGCGAGTATTCCTTCCGCGTGGTGGCCAGCCGCGGCGGCGAGACGCTCAAGGACGCCAAGGCCCTGGCCTTCGACAGCGTCGCCAGCGTCACCACCGGCGGCAAGGATGGCGTCAAGCTCAACCTGCCGGGCAAGGGTGCAGTAACCCTCGCCGACATCAAGCAAGTCATGTAAGCAAGCCGCTTACCTTTTATCTCATTCAGGAGCATTACCATGTCTTTCCAACAAGGCTTGAGCGGCTTGAACGGCGCCGCCAAATCGCTTGACGTCATCGGCAACAATATCGCCAACGCCAGCACCGTCGGCTTCAAGGGCTCGACCACCCAGTTCGCCGACGTCTACGCCAATGCGCTCAACGGCGCCGGCGGCACCCAGGCCGGCATCGGCGTGAAGGTCGCGGCCATCGCCCAGCAGTTCAACCAGGGCAATATCGAAACCTCGGGCAATCCGCTCGACATCGCCATCAACGGCGCCGGTTTCTTTCGCATCGAGCAGGCCGGCGTGGTCCAGTACTCGCGCAATGGCCAGTTCTCGCTCGACAAGAACGGCTACATCGTCAACGCCCAGGGCGCCAAGCTGACCGGCTATGGCCTCGGTGCGAACGGCCAGCTGGCCGCCGGCGCCCCGGTGCCGATCCAGATCGACACCTCGGACCAGCCGCCGAAGGTCACCTCGAACATCTTCGCCGAGATCCAGCTCGATTCGCGCACCCAGCCGCCCGCCAACAAGCCGTTCAACCCGAACGATCCGACCACCTATAACAAGCAGAGCCCGCTGAGCACCTACGACACGCTGGGCAATCCGCACACCCTGTCCTTGTACTACGTGAAGACCGAAGCCGGCCAGTGGGATGTCTACACCAGCATGGATGGCAGCGAGATGGAGTCGGCGAAAGCCGCCGGCGTCACCCTGACCGACGCCACCGTGCTGGGCGCGCGCACCACCTGGGACAATGCCGATGCGGCGGGCAAGACCGGCGCGATCACCGCCTACGCCACCTCGGCTGCGAATGCCGTGCGTACCGCTGCCGTCGCCGCCGACCCGACGATGAGCGCGGACGACCAGGCCAAGATCGCCGCCGCCGCCAACGCCGCCGCCGCCATTCCCGGCGCCACGCCGGAGCAGGTCAACGCCGCGATCCTGAAAGTGCTGAACGTGGCGCCGAAACCCCTCGGCACCCTGCATTTCGACACCAATGGCGCGCTGAACATGGCGACCAGCGGCACCGGCCCCGGCTTCAACGGCAAATTCTCGGCCTCGCTGCCGGTCGTGCCTTCCACCGGCGCCGAGCTGCAGATCCCGGTGACCTTCGACTTCGCCAAGAGCACCCAGTACGGCAACGCCACCAGCGAGAAGCGCCTGGACCAGGACGGCTACAAGCCGGGCGCGCTGCAGCGCTTCACCACCGGCGCCGACGGCATCATCCTGGGCCAGTACAGCAATGGCCAGACCAAGCCGCTGGGCCAGGTGATCCTGGCCAACTTCACCAACCCGAACGGGCTGGAGCCGCTGGGTAACAACGCCTGGGCCGAGTCCGCACAGTCGGGCACCCCGCTGATCGGCACCGCCGGCACCGGCGGCATGGGCGTGCTGCAGGCAGGCTCGGTCGAAGCCTCGAGCGTCGACCTGACCGCCGAGCTGGTCAACATGATCACCGCGCAGCGCGTCTACCAGGCGAATGCGCAGACCATCAAGACGCAGGACTCGGTGCTGCAGACGCTGGTGAACCTGCGCTAATGATCATGCCGGCGGTGCTTGAACGCACCGCCGCATTTCCGCACTACTTAAGGACCACGACATGGACCGCCTGATCTACACCGCCGCCTCCGGCGCCAAGCACATCCTCGAGCAGCAGGCCACGACCTCGAACAATCTGGCCAACGTCAGCACCACGGGTTTTCGTGCCCAGATGGACGTGTTCCGCGCCGCGCCGGTGCAAGGTCCCGGCCTGCCGACGCGCGCCTTCGTGGTCGACTCGACCGCCGGCAACGATTTCTCGTCGGGCGCGCTGCAAGTCACGGGCCGCGACCTGGACGTGGCGGTGAAGGGGCAGGGCTGGCTGGCGGTGCAGATGCCGGACGGCACCGAGGCGTACACCCGCAACGGTTCGCTGCAGATGAGCCCGAACGGCGTGCTGACCACCGCATCCGGCCAGACCATTGCCGGCGAGGGCGGTCCGATCACGATTCCGCCCGACGCCACCGTGACGGTCGGCGGCGACGGCACCGTCTCGACCATCTCCAACGTCGATTCGCCGGCCGCGCCGGCCGTGCTGGGCCGCCTGAAGCTGGTCAATCCTCCTGAAGGCGACCTGGTGCGCGGCGACGACGGATTGTTCCGCCTGAAGGACGGCGGCAACGCCCAGCTCGACCCCAATGTGCGGGTGGCGGGCGGCGCGCTCGAGGGCAGCAACGTCAATCCGGTCGATTGCATGGTCGACATGATCTCCCTGGCAAGGTCGTTCGACACGCAAATGAGCCTGTTGAAGAACGCCGAGAATAACGCCGCAAAAGCGACCCAGATCCTCGCTTTGAATTGATAGTTGCCCCGGCATAATTCTATTGTGCGTGGCGGTGTTCGCCTGCCACCAATAGGAGAATGCCATGATTCGTTCGCTGTACATCGCCAAGACCGGTCTGGAAGCCCAGCAGACCAACCTGGACGTCATTTCGAACAACCTCGCCAACGTCAGCACCAACGGCTTCAAGAAGTCGCGCGCCGTGTTCGAGGACTTGCTGTACCAGAACGTGCGCCAGCCAGGCGCCCAGTCGTCGCAGCAGACCAACCTGCCATCGGGCCTGCAGATCGGCACCGGTGTGCGCACCGTCGCCACCGAGCGCATCCACACCCAGGGCAACCCCCAGCTGACCGGCAATGACAAGGACGTCATGGTCAACGGTCCCGGCTACTTCCCGGTCATGATGCCGGACGGCACCCAGGCCTACACCCGCGACGGCTCCTTCCAGAAAGACCAGAACGGCCAGCTCGTCACCTCGAGCGGCTTCGTGGTCCAGCCCGCCATCACCGTGCCGGTCAACGCCGAATCGATCAGCGTCGGCCGCGACGGCACCGTGTCGGTCAAGATCGCCGGCGAAGCCGCGATGACCCAGATCGGCGCCCTGCAGCTGGCCACCTTCATCAACCCCGCCGGCCTCGAGTCGCGCGGCGAGAACCTGTACGTCGAGACCACCGCCTCCGGCGCGCCGAACCTCAACGTGCCAGGCACCAATGGCGCAGGCAACCTGATGCAAGGGTATGTCGAAGCGTCGAACGTCAACGTGGTCGAAGAGATGGTCGCCATGATCCAGACGCAGCGCGCGTACGAGATCAACAGCAAGGCGATCACGACCTCCGACCAGATGCTTCAGAAACTGTCCCAGCTCTAATCCACGCCCATGAAAAGCCTGTCCCTGTCCTTCTTCGCCGCCCTGGCGCTGCTCGCCGGCTGCAACACCGCCCCGACCACCATCGTGCAAGGCCCGACCAGCGCCCGCCCGATGATGGTCGAGAACGCGCCGGCCACCGACGGCGCCATCTTCAACGTCAACAGCTATCGCCCGATGTTCGAAGACCGCCGCGCGCGCCATATCGGCGACCTGCTGACCGTCAACATCAGCGAGCGCACCACCGCCAACAAGACCGGCGCCAGCTCGGGCAACAAGACCGGCAGCGCCAGCTTCAAGGCGCCTGGCGTGGTGGCAGGCGTGATCGGCGCCGGTGTCGACCTGGAGTCGGGCACCAAGTATGCCGACGGCGACAACCAGAGCGCCTCGAACAACTTCAGCGGCACCATCGGCGTGACCGTCACCGAAGTGCTGCCCAACGGTAACCTGATCGTGGCCGGCGAAAAGCAGGTCGCGATGAACAAGGGCACTGAGTTCATCCGCTTCTCGGGCATGGTCAGCCCGGACACGATCCAGGCCGGCAATACGGTCTCGTCGGCGGTGATCGCCGATGCGCGGGTCGAATACCGCACCAACAGCCGTCTCGACCGCGCCGAGGTGACCTCGATGCTGTCGCGTTTCTTCCTGTCGATGCTGCCGTTCTGATTGCTAGAGAATTCCATGCGTAAAATCACTCTCTTCATGCTGCTCGCCGCCGTTCTCGGGGGAACTGCTCCAGTGGCCCAGGCCGAGCGCCTGAAGGACCTGGCGACCATCGCCGGCGTGCGCCAGAACCAGTTGTCCGGCTACGGCATCGTCGTGGGCCTGGACGGCACCGGCGACCAGACCACGCAAACCCCGTTCACCGTGCAGTCGATCAAGGCGATGCTGCAGCAGAAGGGCATTAACCTGCCGCCCGGCGTCCAGCTGCAGCTGAAGAACGTGGCGGCCGTCATGGTCACCACCTCGCTGCCGGCCTTCGCCCAGCCGGGCCAGACGCTGGACATCACCGTGTCGTCGATCGGCAATGCGAAAAGCCTGCGCGGCGGCACCCTGCTGATGGCGCCGCTGCATGGCGCCGACGGCCAAGTGTACGCGATGGCCCAGGGCAGCCTGGTGGTCGGCGGCGTCGGCGCGCAAGCCCCGGGCGGCGGCGCGCAGGTGCAGGTCAATCACCTGTCGGTGGGCCGCATCTCGGGCGGCGCGACCGTCGAGCGCGCGGTGGCCTCGAACCTGGGTGCGGACAACCAGATCCGCCTGGAACTGAAAGAGACCGATTTCGCCACCGCTGCGCGCGTCGTGGAGGCTGTCAACGACCAGTTCGGTCCTGGCGTCGCGACCGCCCTCGACGGCCGCGTGGTGCGCGTGCGCACCCCGTCGTCGAGCGACCAGCGCGTGGCCTTCCTGGGCCAGCTGGAACAGATCGACGTCAAGCAGCCGCTGGCCTCGGCCAAGGTGATCATGAACGCGCGCACCGGTTCGGTCGTGATGAACCAGGCCGTGATGCTGGAAAACTGCGCGATCTCGCACGGCAACCTGTCGGTGACGATCGGCGCCGATACGCAGGTGAGCCAGCCGAATCCGGGCAGCCTGGGCGCCACCGTCGTGACGCAGAACCCGACCGTCGAGATCAGGAAGGAACCGGGCCAGGTGCTCAACGTGAAGGGCGGCGCATCGCTGGCCGAAGTGGTGAAGGCGATGAATTCGATCGGCGCCACCCCGCAAGACCTGCTGGCCATCCTGCAGGCGCTGAAGGCGTCCGGTTCGCTGCGCGCCGAACTCGAAATCATCTGATCGCATCTCCATCCACCCTGCAGAGCCACGCATGATCGCCTCGACCACTTCCGCCGACCAGACCGCCAAGCTCGCGCTCGACACCAACAGCCTCAACGGCCTGCGGCAGAGCGCGAAGGACGGCTCGCCGGCCGCCCTCAAGGAAGCGGCGACCCAGTTCGAGGCGATGTTCATCAATATGATGATGAAGAGCATGCGCGACGCCACGCCGCAGGAAGGCCTGATGGACAACCAGCAGACCAAGACCTTCACCACCATGCTCGACCAGCAGACCAGCCAGAACCTGGCCAAGCGCGGCGTCGGCCTGGCCGACGTGCTGGTGCGTCAGCTGAGTTCGCAGCAGATGGGCCAGCAGGCGCTGGCGATCGGCGCCGATGGCGTGAGTGCGGGCGCGGCGATGGGCGCGGCCGGCGCCAAGGGCCTGCCGACAGCGATGAACGCCGCCGCCATGTACCAGAACAGCGCCGGCGCGGAAGGCGCCGGCAAGGCGCCGCCGCTGCCGGCCACGCTCGAGAATGGCCGCACCCAGGCGCCGCACGTGCGCGCCTTCCAGGAAAAGATGCACGAGCACGCCCATGCGGCCGAGCAGACCACCGGCGTGCCGGCCAAGTTCATGCTGGGCCAGGCCGCGCTCGAGACCGGCTGGGGCAAGCGCATGATCAAGAATGCCGACGGCACCAGCAGCAACAACCTGTTCGGCATCAAGGCCGGCCCGAGCTGGAAAGGCAAGGTTGCCCTTGCTACCACAACCGAGTACGTGAACGGCAAGCCGCAGACCCGCGTCGAGAAATTCCGCGCCTACGATACGCCGGCCGATTCGTTCCGCGACTACGCCAAGCTGATCGCGAACAACCCGCGTTACGAAAAAGTCATCGCCAGCGGCGGCGACGCCGAGTCCTTCGCCAAGGGCCTGCAGCGCGCCGGCTATGCGACCGACCCGAATTACGCGGCCAAGCTGACCCGATTGATCAAGAACTCGCTGGCCTGAAGACCCGGCCCAGAAAAATGTCCTTACAAATGACCGTCAAGTTTTTCCAAAAGCTGCCGTAGACGGACTTGTTAAAGAGAGAAAAAAGTCATGAGTAGCCTTCTCGCCATCGGTAAGACCGGCCTGTACGCAGCCCAGGCGGCCCTGTCCACGACCGGCCACAACATCACCAACGCCAACGTGGCCGGCTACAGCCGCCAGGTGGTGGTGCAGGCCACCGCCGCCGCCCTGAACACCGGCGTCGGCTTCATGGGCACCGGCACCCAGATCGCGCAGATCAAGCGCTACAGCGACGACTTCCTGAACACGCAGGTGCGTAACGCCCAGGCCAGCAGCAGCGGCCTGGAATCGTATTATTCGCAGATCAAGCAGATCGACAACCTGCTGGCCGACACCACGTCGGGCCTGACCCCGGCGATGCAGGGCTTCTTCAAGGGCGTGCAGGACATGGCCGCCAACCGTGCCTCGGTGCCGTCGCGCCAGGCCATGCTGTCGAACGCCGAATCGCTGGCCACGCGCCTGAACGGCCTGGACGCGCGCCTGGGCGAGATCCGCGAAGGCGTCAATTCCGAGATCGAGTCGAGCGTCACCGCGATCAATACTTACGCCAAGCAGATCGCCAAGCTCAATGAGCAGATCGGCAACTACGCCTCTTCGCCGCAGCGTCCGCCGAACGACTTGCTGGACCAGCGCGACCAGCTGGTGCTGGAACTGAACAAATACGTCAAGGCCACCGTGCTGCCGGGCGATAACAACAGCCTGACGGTCTCGATCGGCAACGGCCAGCCGCTGGTGGTGGGCCAGGATTCCTTCCAGCTGGCGACGATGCAGTCGCCGACCGACCTGACCCGCCTCGAAGTGGGTTACCAGGTGGGCGACAAGGTGTCGGTGCTGCCCGACGGCGCACTGCCGGGCGGCAAGCTGGGTGGCGTGCTCGAGTTCCGCAGCAATACCCTGGACAAGGCCCAGAGCCAGCTCGGCAAGATCGCGATCGGCCTGGCCTTCGAATTCAACCGCCAGCACGAGCTGGGCCTGGACCAGAACGGCCAGCCGGGCAAGGCCTTCTTCAACGAAGCGCCGGCCTACGTGGGCAAGAGCGTCAACAGCTCGCCGCTGAGCACGTCCGAGCTGACGGCCAAGGTCGTCGACCCGTCCAAGCTGACCGACAACGATTACGAGGTCAAGTTTTCCGAAGGCCGCTACCACGTGCTGAGCCTGCCGGACCGCCAGTCGGTCGGGTCGGTCGCGCCCGACGCCGACGGCAATGCCACCCTGGAAGTGGGCGGCGTGGAAATGACCTTCTCGAAGGAAGCGCGCCAGGGCGACACCTTCCTGGTGCGGCCGACCATCAACGGCGCGGCCGACTTCAAGGTGCTGGCCACCGACGTGTCGCAGATCGCGGCCGCGGCCCCGGTCCTGAGCAATGAACCTTCGAGCAACACCGGCAGCGGCAAGATCAGCGAGATCAAGGTCGACAGCGAGTTCCTGGACACGCCTCCCACGCTGCCGATCACGCTCACCTTCAACAAGGGCGCCGCCGGCGCGCCGGACACGCTGACCGGTTTCCCGGCCGGCGAGACCGTCTACAAGGTGGACGACAAGGGCAACAAGACGCCGATCACGGGCGACGTCGTGTTCGAGAACGGCGCCACCTACAGCTTCGGCGGCATCACCGTGACCATGACCGGCGCCCCGGGCGGCGGCGACAAGTTCGAGATCGCCTCCAACGTCAACGGCGTGGGCGACACCCGCAACATCGCGGCGCTGGGCGAGCTGCAGACCAAGAACATCTTCAACGGCGGCACCGCGACCGTCCAGTCCTCGTACGCCCAGATGGTGAGCGAAGTCGGCAACAAGACGCGCGAAGTCCAGATCAACGCCTCGGCCAGCAATTCGCTGCTGGCGCAGGCGGCCGGCGCCCAGGCCGACGTCTCGGGCGTCAACCTGGACGAGGAAGCCACCAACCTGATCAAGTACCAGCAGGCCTACCAGGCGGCCAGCAAGGTGATGCAGATCGCCGGCACGATCTTCGATTCGCTGCTGTCGATCGGCCGCTAACGCCTGACCCGGAGCAAAGACCACCATGCGCATCAGTACCCTGAACCTCTACAACACCTCGACCAACCAGCTCAACAGCCTGCAGTCGGCGCTGGCGCGCACCCAGATGCAGCTGTCGACCGACCGCCGCCTGCTGACCCCGGCCGACGATCCGGTGGCGTCGGCGCGCGCGCTCGAGGTGACCCAGTCGCAGAACATCAACGCCCAGTTCGCCACCAACCGCAGCAGCGCCAAGTCCGCGCTGGGCTTCACCGAATCGGCGCTGCAGAATGCCGGCGACCTGCTGCAGGAAATCCAGGAACTGGCGGTGGAGGGCGGCAACGGCATCATGCTGCAGAGCGACCGCGAGAAGCTGGCCACCGAACTCGAAGGCCGCCTGGCCGACCTGCTGGGCGTGGCCAATACCGCCGACGGCGCCGGCGGCTACCTGTTCTCGGGCTTCATGACCACGACCAAGCCGTTCACCGCAACGCCGACCGGCGCCGCCTACCAGGGCGACTCGGGCATCCGCCAGCTGCAGGTGAGCGAATCGCGCAAGGTGCCGCTGTCGGCTTCGGGTGCGGCCGTGTTCGAATCGATCCCGACCGGCAACGGCACGTTCCAGACCAAGGCCGCCGCAGGCAATACCGGCGCCGGCATCATCTCGTCGGGTTCGGTTACCAACCGTGCGGTTGTCGACAATACCAAATACGAGATCGAGTTCGGCATGAGCGCGGACACGCCGCCGGTGCCGACGTATTCGGTCTACAACACCAGCACCGATCCGCGCACCGAGGTGCCGGACCAGCAAGACCTGCCCTACAAGGATGGCCAGCAGATCGCCTTCGGCGGCATGTCGATGGAAATCAAGGGTGTGCCGGCCGCCGGCGACAAGTTCAGCGTCGAGCCGAGCCAGAAGCAGTCGGTGTTCACCACCGTGACCGACCTGATCAAGACGCTGCGCCTGCCCGGCGACGGCGCGGCCGGCAAGGCGGCGCTGACCAACCAGCTGAACACGGCGATCGACAACCTCAAGAACGCCCACGACAATGTGCTGACCGTGCAGGCCTCGGTCGGCGCGCACATGAACGAGCTCGACTACCTGGACATGGCCGGCTCCGACCTCGACATCCAGTACGCCACCACCCTGGACGACCTGCAGGGGCTGGACACGGTCAAGGCCATCTCGGACTTTTCCCAGCAACAGCTGACCTTGCAGGCGGCGCAGATGTCGTTCAAGACGATGTCGGGGCTGTCGCTGTTCAACGTCATCTGATCAGCCAGCCGCCGCCGGCTTCGGCGGCGTCTTCGCATTCACCTTCGGCGGCTTGGTCGCTTCCCTGATCTCGGTGCCGCAGTTGGTGTCCGGCGCCTTGTCGACGTTCACCAGCGGCAGCAGGGCGGCCAGCGGCGTCACCGATGCCAGCGCCACGGCGGCGCCGGCCTTCAGCGCCAGCGGTCCGGCATGCGGCCCGACCTTCGGATCGGTGAAGGTGCCGCGCGCATACAGCGGCGTGCGCAAGGTCAGGATGCGCGCCCCCTTCGATTTCGGCCGCACGTCGACGTCGAGGCGTTCGCTGGCCAGGTCGACGTAGCCCGAGGCGTTCACCACCGCATCCTCGCTGTCGAGCACGAAGCGGTCGATGTTGGCGCGGCCGTTGCGCACCGTCGTCTGCGCCGCCACGCAATTGAGCATGGTCTGCTTGTCGCCGAAGATCTTCGCGTAGATGGCATTCGCCACGTTCAGCCCGGCCAGTTCGAGGATGAACTGGCTGACCGTGCCCTCGGTGACAACGGCATTGATCTCGCCCTGCGAGGTGCCCAGCATCGCCGCCACCGTATTGCCTTTGCCGGCCAGCACGCCATCGCCATTCACTTCACCGAAGCTGGCCTGGAGCGACTGCAGCTTGGGGAACAGCTCGCGGATCTTGAGGCCGCGCGCCGCCAGGCGGGCCGAGGCGTCGAGGGTCTTGGTGCTGCCGTCGAGGCGGATGTTCGAGACGATGCGTCCGCCCGCCATGCCGAAGCTGAGCGGGGTGAGCGTGAGCACCTTGTCCTTCATGCGGATCGTGGTCTGGAGGTCTTCCAGCGGAATGTCGTGGGTGCGCACGATGCGCTTGCCCGAGAACTTGACGTCGGCATCCAGCGCCCCCCACTTCTCGGTATTGAACCCTTCCACCGGCAAGGCCTTGCCGGGCGGCGGCGCCTTGACGCGGCCCGCTTCCTTGGTGCCGGCGCCGGTATCGGCGCCGATGGTCGGGCCCAGGTCGGCCAGACGCAGTTGTTTCGAGGTCAAGGTGCCGCTCAGGAAGGGCCGCGGCTTGCGCTGGACAAAGCTCAGGGTGCCGGCCAGGTCGCTGGCGCCGACCTTGCCGGTAAAGTCTTTATACGTGAAGTTCCAGAATTCGCCATCCTTCTTGCCCAGCAACTCGCCGCTGGTGGAGTAGGGCGGGGTTTCCGGCAGCAGCACGCCGGTCAGCCCGTACAGGTCGGCCATGCTGGCGCCGGCCAGTTCCATTTTCAGGGCGAAGCCGGACGGGGAACGTGGATCGCGGATCACGCCGCGCAGGCCGAGCTTGTTCTGTCCTGCACTGGCCTGGGCCTCGATCGGGAAGGTGATGTCTTCGCCGGTCAGCGACAGCACCGCGCCGGCCTTGCCGCCGCCGGTGATCTTCGCCTTATTGTAGGTGCCCGACAGGGTGAAGGCCAGGCCGTACGGCGGCACGCCCGCGGACGGTGCGGGTTGCTGGCCGTCGATCGTACGGGCATCCGCACGCAGGTCGATGCCGAGCGGCGCGTCCACGTAGCGCAGCTTGCCGCTGTTGAAGGACAGGCGCTGGATGTCGACGTCCCATTGCGACGGACCGTTGTCCTTGAAGGTCCAGGAATTGCGGCCGTCCTCGAGGCGCTGCACGGCGATGTCCGGCCCCGCCAGGCGCAGGTCGGTGATGACGACGTCCTTGGTCAGCAGCGGCAGGATGCGCACGCCCACCTCGACGCGCTGCACCCCGGCCATCTGCGGGCCGACGGTGCTCCAGGTCGGGTTACTCATGGTGACGTCGTTGGCGCTGATGTAGGGGTGCGGCACATAGCGCCGCCAGCCGCGTTCGCTGTCCAGTCCACGGTGGAACTTCACGTCCAGGTCGCCCCGGATCGCGAATTCCCGGCCGGTGGTCTCCGATACCTTGCGGTTGATATATGGCCGCAACATATTCCAGTCGAACAGGAGGAAGAACAGAATCACGATGACCGTGATTCCGAGCAGGATCCAGCCGACGATCTTGAGAGGTCTTGATGTTTTCATGTCGATAGCGGCCACATGCATGGCTTGGTGGAGGCGCTACGCCCTGGGATGTTCAGGCTACCCCTGCCATGCGGTTTTGTTTGTTGGCTAAGTAGCATTACGCGCCAAAAGGTGGAGTTTCAGGTATCCGAGGTCTGCCCAATGGCGTAAGTACAGCTTGCTGTCATACAACCTTGTCCCGAATATAATCTCGCCCCATGACCATTCCCGCCCACGTCCTGCTCACTTTCGGCCTGCTGGGCCTGACCGTCCTGTTGCTGTGGGCGCCGCTGCCCGCCATCCGCGGCAGCCGCGCCTGGCCCTGGTGCGGCGGCCTGGTGCTGGCGACGCTGGCCGGCCTGCATGGCGGCATCCTCGATTGGCGCGCGCCGCTGTCGATCGCGGTCTTCGCCGCGCTGGCCTGGGGCGCGCGCGAGGCGCGGGGCAAGTACGCGCGGGCGCTGCTGCTGGCGCTGACCGCGCTCGCCGCGCTGGCGCTGGCCGTGCACAAGGCGCCGGGCTTCCACAATCCCATGCTGGCCGACGGCATCCGATTTTCGAGCGATGGCATCCCGTTCGCGCTGTGGGCCAACTTCGACAAGGCGGTCGTCGGGATCGTGCTGGTTGGGGTGTTCTGCGAACGGATAAGCAGCGCTGCCGAATGGCGGGAGATGCTGCGCCGGATCGCGCCGGTGGTGCTGTCGACCCTGGTCGTCGTGCTGGGACTAGGCTGGCTGCTGGGGCAGATCCGGCCGGACCTCAAGTGGACGCCGTATTCGGCCTGGTTCCTCGCCTCCAACCTCTTGATCACCTGCGTGGCGGAGGAGGCGTTCTTCCGCGGCTTCCTGCTCGCGAAGATGGCCCATGCCATGCGCGGCTGGCGTGGCGGCGTGCTCGTCGCCACGCTCGTGACGTCGGTCCTGTTCGGCCTGGCGCACCTGGGCGGCGGCAGCCTGCTGGCGCTGCTGGCCACGATCGCGGGCCTGCACTATGCGGCGGCCTACCTGCTGTCGAAGCGGGTGGAAGGGGCGATCCTGGCGCACTTCGCCCTCAATGCGGTGCACTTCCTCGCATTCACCTATCCGGCACTGGCGCGCTGAGTTTTCCGTTGCAAGAAGCCGATTGACGCTTTCTGTAACACGAATATACACTGTTATATATCGCGTTATGGAGATGATGATGTCGGATTTATTGACTGAACTGGGGCCGACCTTCCTGGGCAGCCGCCTCAAGCGTCTGGGCGAACGGATGCAGGCGGGCGCTGCCAAGGTTGCCTCGGACGCTGGCCTGCCGGTGCAGCCGGCCCACATGCCGCTGCTGGCCGCGCTCGACGGCCAGGCGCTGACCATCGGGCAACTGGTCCAGGTGGTGGGCATCAGCCAGCCCGGCATCACGCGCGGAATCGGCCAACTGGTCGACCTCGGCCTGGCCGAATCCCGACAAAGCCAGGACGGGGACGGGCGCCAGCGCACAATTTCGCTGACGACCGAAGGCAATGCCGTACTGGCGCGCGCCAAGCTGTACATGTGGCCGCAGATCGGCGAAGCGGTCAAGGCCTTGTTCGGCGGCCATCCGGAAGCGTTCATGGAGCAGATCGCCGCCATCGAGACGGCGCTGGCGGACAACCCGATCGACGCGCTGGCGGCGCGGTCGACGCCGCAAATCCTCACGATCCACGAGTTTAGCGATGAGCTGGCACACCACTTCCACGACATCAATGCCGAGTGGATCAACGCAATGTTCCGGCTCGAGGCGACCGACCGCGAGGTGCTGGAAAACCCGCGCACGAAAATCGTCGATCCGGGCGGCGTGATCCTGTTCGTGGAGGCGCGCGGCCTCGGCATCGTCGGCACCTGCGCCTTGCAAAAGACGGGTGAGCGCAGTTTCGAGCTGACCAAGATGGGCGTGCGCGAAAGCGCGCGCGGCCTGAAGGCCGGCGAGTTCCTGCTGGAGGCGATGATCGCACGCGCCACGCAGCTGGGGGCCGAGCCGCTTTATCTGCTCAGCAACGCCAGGTGCGCCGCCGCCATCCACCTGTACGAGAAGCTGGGCTTCCAGCACGACGCCGGAATCATGGCGGACTACGGCGCGCGCTATGCGCGCTGCGACGTAGCGATGCGCTACCGCGCTTCTGCAAGCTAAGCGAGGAAGAACTCGAGTCCGCGCGCCATGGCCGGGAACATCGCCGAGCCATGGTTTTCGTGGGCCAGCAGGTGGAACCGGACCCGCGCCAGTGTCTGGTCCGCCTGCAGCCGGCCGGCGAGCTCGCGCGCTTCGTCGACCATGCGCCGCCTGGCCGCGATCGCCTCGCGGCCTTCCAGCGCCACGTTACCCACTGCCGGCTGTTCCAGTTCGCCCACCGTCAGCATCAGCGAAGGTTTCGCGGGCAGGGCGGCAAGTCGCTTGGCGAATCCATCCATGCCGGACAGTACCGCACGTTCGCCATACCAGATCGACGGGCTGGCCGCGATCCAGGTCTGGAACATGGCGGGGCGGGTGAACAGCGCGTGCAGGATGCACAGGCCGCCATACGAGTGCCCATACAAGGCCTGGCGCGCCGGGTCGAGCGGCGCCAGCGTTGCCACCAGCGGCTTGAGTTCCTTCTCGATGAAATCGAGGAAGAGGTCGGCGCCGCCTTCGTTTGCCGGGCCCGCGGCGCCGGTCGGCGGCGTATAGTCGCGCCCGCGCGCGATGTTCCAGGGCTGGTCGCCGGGATAGCCGATGCCGACGATGACGGGCGGCGTCTGGCCGCCCGCGCGGCCGCGCCCACCTGCAAAGCGGCTCATCAGCGCCAGCGTCGGGAAGGTGGCGTTGCCGTCCAGCGCGTACAGCACCGGGTAACCGGCGGCGGGCGCCGGGCCCGATGGCACGGCCACGAAGATGCGGTAATGCTGGCCGGTGATGGTGGACTTGATGTCACGCTGCAGGCCCGCGGGCAGGGTGGCCGCTTGCCATCCTTCGGCGGCACGGGCCAGCGGCGCGGCGAGGCCGGCCAGGGTGGTGACGGCGGCGGCGCCGAGCAGGCGGCGGCGAGGCGAAGAGTCGAGCATGGGAAACAAAATGAATGAGAATTATTCTCATTCTATAGTTGTTTCCTGTAATCATCCAGGCGCCGGCACCACCGGCGCCGGCTGCGCCGCCGGCGTGCCCGGCTGCGGATTGCCGGCGCGCGGCAGCGAACGGGTGGCTTCGATGCCCTGGTTGAACAGGTTGACGATCGGCGCGCTCAGATAGGGCAGGGCCAGGCTCAGGGTCAGGAAGCCCACGCCCAGCGTGATCGGGAAACCGATGCCGAAGATATTCAGCTGCGGCGCGGCGCGCGTCAGGATGCCGAGGGCGACTTGCGTGATCAGCAGGGCGGCGATGATCGGCATCGCGATCTGCAGCCCGGCCGAGAAGATGCGGCCGCCCCAGCGCACCAGTTCCAGCGCCGCGTTCGAGGAAAACGGCGTCTCGGTGATCGGCATGGTGACGAAGCTTTCGGCCAGCGCCTCGAGCAGCACCAGGTGGCCGTTCACGGCCAGGAAGGCCATGGTCGCGACCAGGGCCATGAACTGGCTGACGGCCGACGAACGGCCGCGCGTGCTGGGGTCGAAGAAGACGGCGAAACCCAGGCCCATGGTCTGGCTGGCGACCTCGCCCGCGTACTCGACGGCGGCGAACACGAGGCGCATGGCGAAGCCCATCGCCAGCCCGATGATCATTTCCTTGACCAGGATGAGCAGGCCCGCCCAGGAGGTCGGATCGACGGCCGGCACCGCCGGCACCAGCGGCGCGATCACCAGTGCCAGGAACACGCCCAGCAAGACCTTGACGCGCAGCGGCACACCGGCGTTGCCGAACAGCGGCGCGGCCGCGATCAGCCCCAGGATGCGCGACAGCGGCCATAGCAGCGCCGCGATCCAGGTATTGATCTCGGCCGAAGTCAATGTCAGCACGAAGTGCCTTTACCCGATCAACCCCGGAATCCCGGTAAACACCTGCCGCATATAATCGAGCATCACCGACAGCATCCACGGTCCGGCCACCACCAGGGCGACGAACACGCCGACCAGCTTCGGAATGAAGGACAGGGTCGCCTCGTTGATCTGGGTCGCGGCCTGGAAGATGCTGATGATCAGGCCGATGATCAGCGCCACCAGCAGCAGCGGGGCCGCGATCATCAGGGTCACCTCCATGGCCGTGCGGCCCATCGTCATCACGCTTTCGGGTGTCATGGCCGCATCCTCAGTAGAAACTCTGGGACAGCGAGCCCAGCAGCAACTGCCAGCCGTCGACCAGCACGAACAGCATCAGCTTGAACGGCAGGGCGATGACGGCGGGCGACATCATCATCATGCCCATCGCCATCAGCACCGACGCCACCACCATGTCGATGATCAGGAACGGTATGAAGATGGCGAAGCCGATCTGGAACGCCGTCTTGAGTTCGCTGGTGACGAAGGCCGGGATCAGGACCCGCAGCGGAATGTCTTCGGGACCCTGCAGCGCCTCGGAGCGCGAGATCTTGACGAACAGCGCCAGGTCGGACTGGCGCGTCTGCTTGACCATGAATTCCTTGAGCGGCACGGCGCCGCGGTTCATCGCTTCGGTCATCTGGATCTCGTTGCGCTGCAGCGGCAGGTAGGCCTCGCTGTAGATGCGGTCGAACGTTGGCCCCATCACGAAGAAGGTCAGGAACAGCGCCAGCCCCACCATCACCTGGTTCGGCGGCGCGGTCTGGGTGCCCAGCGCCTGGCGCAGCAGCGACAGCACGATGATGATGCGGGTGAACGCCGTCATCATCAGCAGCGCGGCCGGCAGGAAGGTGAGCGAGGTCAGCAGCAGCAGGGTCTGGACCGGCAGCGAATACGACGCGCCGCCGCCCGGCGCAGGCCTGCTCTCGAATGCCGGAATGCCGGGCTGGGCCGCTGCGATCAGCGGCAGGGCCAGTGCGCCGGCCAACAGGATGTATTTAACTCGCATTGCGTTTGTCGATCGTCTTCTTGAGCCAGTCCGAGAAGTTATTCGCCGGGATGGCGCCGTGGGCGGCAGCCGGCGTCAGGTCCGTTTCCTGGCGTGGCATGGTGTGCAGGGCGTTGACGCGGCCCGGCGCGGCGCCGACCACGATCCACTGGTCGCCGACTTCGACCACCATGATGCGTTCGCGTCCGCCCAGGTTCAGGGCGCCGACCACGCGCAGGTTGGCGCTGCCGCCGCTCATCTTGGGGCCGTAGCGCTTCATCAACCAGGCCAGGCCGGCCAGCAGGCCGAGCACCAGCATCAGGGCCATGATGGTCTTGAGCAGTCCGCCCGCGCCGGGGCTGGCGGTGGACGCGGTGGGCATCGAGGCCGGCATCGACACCCGCGGCGCTTCGCTCAGCGGCGCGGTGGAGGTCGGCGACACGGGCGCGGTGGCGACCGGTGGGGTGGTGTCGGCGGCTGCGGCGCCATCGCCCGGCAGCGGGGCGGTCGGCGGGGCTTTCGCGGTGGGTATGGTGGCCGGGGCCGGCACCGCCGGCGCGGGTGGCCGGCCGGTGGTGGTTTCGCCGGGGCGGCGTGGGGTTTCGGCATCCTCGTGGGCGGCCGGGGCCGGCGCAGTCGAGGTACCGGCCATGCTGGCCGGCGTCGCTGGCTTTGATGTGGTGTCGGTGGCTTGCTGGGCGAAGGCCAGGCAAGGTGCGAGCAATAACGAGGCGGTGATGGCTCGTGTGCGATCAAAGACAGGGGCGCGGCGCGGGGTCATTTATTCAGTTTGCGAATCCGTTCAGATGGCGTGATGATATCAGTGAGTCGGATCCCGAACTTGTCATTCACGACCACCACCTCGCCCTGGGCGATCAGGCAGCCGTTGACCAGCACGTCCATCGGCTCGCCGGCCAGGCCGTCCAGCTCGACCACCGAGCCCTGCGCCAGCTGCAGCAGGTTCTTGATGGCGATCTTGGTGCGGCCCAGTTCCACCGTCAATTGCACCGGGATGTCGAGGATGAAGTCGATGTCGTTCGGCGTCTCGTTGCGCGCGCCCTTGTTCGAGAAATCCTTGAACACGGCGGCAGCCGCGGCGGGGGCGGTCGCCTGCTGCTGTTGCTGGCGCTCGAGCGCCGCGGCTTCGGCCGCGGCCTGCTCGGCGATGGCCGCGCCCCAATCGTCGTCGATGTGGTCCTGGTCTTCCTGGTTGTCCGACATGGTGTTCTCCTGTATTGCTTCCATTGCCTCGGCCGGCGCGCTGCGCCTGGCCAATCATATCGATTACTTGCTGAAGGTGTCGCTGTTCGCGAGCAGCTTCTCGACCTTCAGCGCATATTGCCCGTTGTGCACGCCGTAGCTGCAATCCATCACCGGCACGCCGTCGACCGTGGCCTGCAGCATTTCCGGCACCACGATCGGGATCACGTCGCCGATCTTCATGTTCAGGATCTCGTCGAAGTTCGCCTTGCCGTTGCCCAGCACCGCGACCAGCTCGACCTCGGCGACCTGGATCTGCTGCGTCAGCAGGCGCACCCAGCGCTTGTCGACTTCCAGCGCCTCGCCCTGGATGCTCGAGGTCAGCGCATCGCGGATCGGCTCGATCATCGAGTAGGGCATGCAGAAGTGGATCTGGCCCGACACCGAGCCCAGCTCGACCGTGAAGGTGCAGGACACCACGACCTCATTGGGGGTCGCGATGTTCGCGAACTGCGTGTTCATCTCGGAGCGGATGTACTCGAACTCGATCGGGTACACCGGCTCCCACGACTTGCCGTAGGCCTCGAACACGATGTCGAGGATGCGCATGATGATGCGCTGCTCGGTCTGGGTAAAGTCGCGGCCCTCGACGCGGGTGTGGAAACGCCCGTCGCCGCCGAACAGGTTGTCCACCAGCAGGAACACCAGGCCCGGATCGAACACCATCAGGGCGGTGCCGCGCAGCGGCTTCATGTGGATCAGGTTGAGGTTGGTCGGGACCACCAGGTTGCGGATGAACTCGCTGTACTTGGAGACCCGCACCGAACCGACCGAGACCTCGGCGCTGCGGCGCAGGAAGTTGAACAGGCCGACCCGCAGATACCTGGCGAAACGCTCGTTGATGATCTCGAGCGTCGGCATGCGGCCGCGCACGATGCGCTCCTGCGTTGCCAGGTTATAGGTGCGTACCCCCGAGGTGTCTTCAGGCGTCGCAATGTCGTCCTGATCGCCGTTGACCCCTTTTAAGAGGGCATCGACTTCTTCCTGTGAGAGGAAATTATCGGCCATGTTTCTTCGTGCTTACTGAATGATGAACGAAGTGAATAATACGTCGGACACTTCCTGTTCGTCGCCCTGTTTTTCAAACGGCTCGGTAATCGCCGCCTGGATTTCGGACGCCAATTGCTGCTTGCCCTCCACCGTATTGATTTCGGACGCTTTTTTGCTCGACAACAGGAGCAGCACGCGATTGCGTACGATCGCCATATTGTCCTTCACCAGGGTCGCCTGTTCCGCGCCCTCGACCTGCAGGGTGAACTGTACCTGCAAATACTGCTCGCCGTTTTCCGGCTGCAGATTGACGGTGAATGCCTCGATCGGCACGTATTCCGGCTTGACCGCCGGGTCTTTCTTTTTCTTCTTCTTGGTTTCCTTGGCCGGGGCTTCTTCTTCGCCATGGGCGGCCGAGGACTGGCTGAAATACCAGCCGCCGCCGGCGCCCGCGCCAAGCACGAGGATCGCGGCGAGGATCATGATGATGAGCTTTTTCTTCGAGCCGGCCGGCGCCGCTGCTGCAGCCGCGTCCGCTTTCGGATCAGCCTTCATTTTCGGATTCGCTTTCAAAATAGGTCTTCAGTGCTAGGTTAATGGGATACAACATTATGGCATTGTCGCGGAAAGATGCACCCGGGCAAGCCTAGAAAAGAGGGAGGAAGAGGCAGTAAATCCGGAATTGTTGCAGCCGCGCGATGAGGGAATGCAAAAGGGCGGCTGTTATGCCACCCTTTCCGTACGGGGTATAGCGTGGACGGCTTGGCCGTCCACGCGTTCAACGCATGTTCGCGCTATCGATCGCATGCTCTGGTTGAACGCGTGGACGGGGACCCCGTCCACCCTACGATGTTCAGGCGAACAAATCCACCATCCCACGCTCGCCCAGCCCTACGGTGCGGGTACGCGGCGCCACCTCGTTCACCGCTGCCTCGCCCTCGCCGCCAGTGCCGGCGCCGGCCAGGTTGCCATTGCCGCTCGTGCCGCCCGGCGTACGGCGTTCGCCGTCCTGCTGCTGCTGGCGTGCGCCGGCGTCGACCGTCGCGTTGTTCAGGGCGATGCCGCTTTCACTCATCATCTCGCGCAGGCGCGGCAGGGCGTTCTCCAGCGCCTGGCGCACTTCCAGCTGCTCGGCCGAGAAGGCCACGCTGGCCTGGTCGTTGCTCACGTTGAGCACGATCTGGACCGGACCCAGGTCGGGCGGATTCAGCGTCAGGGTGGCGGCCTGCTCCTTGCCGACCATGTAGACGATGCGCTGGCTGACCTGGTTGTCCCAGGCCTGGCTGCCCACCCGGGCCGGGATGCGGTCGCCCGGCACGGCGGCCGGGTTGCCGACCGCGTCCGCCATCTTGGCGGCCTGGGCCTGCAGCTGGGCCAGCGGGGCCGGGGCTTCTTCGACAGTCGTCGCCAGTTGCTGCTGGTGCTCGCGCAGCTGGGTCTGGAACTGGGCGGCATCCTGCTGGCCTTCCGGCAGCGCGCCGGCCTGGCCCTGGGGCGCGTTCGGGTCGACCGGGGCACGCTGCACACCGGCGGCCAGCGTCACGCCCTTGCCGAGTTCGTCGGTGACGGCGGCGGCGCCGGTCGCGGCGTCATCGCCCGCCGCGCCGGTCATGTGCTCCAGCGCGCTTGCCAACGCCTTCAATTGCTGATCGCCGGCGTCGGCGGCCGCGGTATCGGCCGGAACGGGCGTGGCGTCGGCCGCTGCGGGCCTGGTCAGGCTGGCCATGAAGGCCAGCATATCGGTGACCGGCGTCGTGGCGGCGGCTGCAGCCTCGGCGGCCTCGGCCGCCCCTTCGGCTGCGCCGGTTTCTTCCGCGCCCTCGGCGGACGCGGTCTTCGTGGTCTTCGCTTCGCCTTCGTGGGTGGCCGGCTTGGCGCCGGCCTTGGCCTGCTCGCGCACCGGCTCGCGGTTGGCGGGCTTGTCGGCGGCGTTCGGCTTCGATTGCTGCTGCGCGGCCGGCTTCGACTGCTGGGCAGCCGGAGCCGGGGACTGCGGCTGCGGCGCCTGCTGGCGCGCCGCCAGTTCACGCGACAGGGTGGCGCCGAAGGCGCCATTGTTGCGTGCGCTGTCGGCCAGCCGGTCCGGACTCGCGCTGCGTGGCGCGCTGGCATTGGCGCCGGTGGTCTGGAACAGGAGATTCGTGGTCTGCGTCGTCATGTTTCGCTCAGCGTTGTTTGTAGCGGGCGCCACGCGCCGCGTGGTCGTCCATCTGTTTCTGGTCGCGCTTGTTCTGCACCTTGAGCGCCTCGCTCGCGGCGCGTTCGTTCAGCGTGCGATACGACAAGCGCTTGCGTTCGCTTTCCTGCAAAGTCTTGCGCTCGGACTCTGCCTTAAATTGGGCATGCTTCAACACGTCGCGCTGGCCATTCAAGGCATTGTCCAGCTTGCCAATAAAGGCAACGAAGTTGTGGTACGCGAAAGGCGTGATGCCGGCCACCTGGGCCGCATCCAGCTTGCGCGCATATTCGTCGCGGTAGCCGACCAGCATCTCCAGCTTCTGCTCGGCTTCCTCGACCAGCTTGTTGGCCGCGCCCAGGCGCTTGGCGGCAGCATCGGAATCCTTCTGCGCCAGGTCGATCAGTGTTTCAAGTGCGGATAATTGGGCCATGGTGCAGCGATTCTACCGCTGAGCAATTCTCGCCAATCAATTGAATAGCGAGGAAAGTTGCCCCAAGCTCTGGGGAAGCGTGGCGTTGTCGTGGATTTCCTGGCACAGGAATTCCTCGATGGCCCCATGCTTCGCGATGGCCTGGTCGAGCACCGGATCGCTGCCGGCGGCATAGGCGCCGACATTGATCAGGTCGCGCGAGCGTTGATAGCGCGAATACAATTGCTTTAATTTGCGCGCTGCCAATTGGTGTTCGTGGGTCGTGATCGAGTGCATCGCCCGCGAAATGGACTGCTCGATGTCGATCGCCGGATAATGCCCGGCCTCGGCCAGGTGGCGGTTGAGCACGATGTGGCCGTCGAGAATACCGCGCGCCGCATCGGCGATGGGGTCTTGTTGATCGTCGCCCTCGGACAGCACGGTATAGAAGGCCGTGATCGAGCCGCCGCCTTCCAGGCCGTTGCCGGCCCGTTCGACCAGCACCGGCAATTTGGCGAATACCGATGGTGGATAGCCCTTGGTGGCTGGCGGCTCGCCGATCGCCAGCGCGATCTCGCGCTGCGCCATCGCGTAGCGGGTCAGCGAATCCATGATCAGCATCACGTTCTTGCCCTGGTCGCGGAAGTGTTCGGCGATCGCCGTGGCGTAGGCCGCGCCCTGCAGGCGCAGCAGCGGCGGCGAGTCGGCCGGGGCCGCCACGACGGCCGAGCGGGCGCGGCCTTCGGGACCCAGGATCTGGTCGATGAATTCCTTGACCTCGCGGCCCCGTTCGCCGATCAGCCCGACCACGATGACGTCGGCTTCGGTATAGCGCGCGATCATCCCCAGCAGCACCGATTTGCCGACGCCGGTGCCCGCGAACAGGCCCAGGCGCTGGCCGCGGCCCACGGTCAGCATCGCATTGATGGCGCGCACGCCGACGTCGAGCGTGTCCTTGATCGGCGCGCGGTCGAGCGGATTGACCGGCCGCGCATTGAGCGGACCGACCTCGGTCGTGCCGAGCGGGCCGAGGCCGTCGAGCGGACGGCCGGCGCCATCGACCACGCGGCCGAGCAACTGCATGCCGACCGGCAGGTGGCGTGCGCGGTCTTGCGGACGGCGGCGTCCGTGCGGCACGGTGCCCGGCGGCGGCAGCACGCTTTCGACCGGGAACACGCGCGAACCGGGCACCACGCCCTCGGTATCGCTTTGGGGCATCAGGAACAGGCGTTCTCCCTCGAAACCGACCACTTCGGCCTCGATGAAGCCGCTGGCGGTCGGGATCGTGGCGGCGGCGCCGACCGCGAGGCGCAGGCCGACGCATTCCATCACCAGCCCGGCCACGCGCGTGACGCGGCCCGACACTTGCAGCGGATCGGCGAAGCTGACCAGAGTGTCGCAATCGCGCAGGAAGGACTTCCAGCGCCCGGTGTGCGGGTCGCTGCTGTTCGTGCCTTCCTTGTGGTGCGGGACGTGGTCGTCCATCAGTCGCCCAGCCACTCGACGTTGGCGCCCAGCGCGTGGGTCAGGCGGTTCCAGCGCGCCGCGGCCTGCGCGTCGATCTGGTTAGTGGCGGTCTCGACCTTGCAGCCGCCGCGCGCGATGGAACCGTTCTCGACGATGCGCCAGCCGCCTTTCGTCAATTCCTCGGCCATGCCATGGCGCACCAGTTCGGCGTCCTGCGGGTTCAGGGTGAGCACGGCCGGCTGTTGCAGGACGGGCAGCTGGTCGATGGCGTCGCGCACCACCGACAGGATGAGTTCGGGACGCACGTCGAAACCGGTGCGCACCATGCCGCGCGCCAGGCGCAGGGCCAGGTCGAGCACGTCGCGGGCGATGGTCTCGTCGGCCTGGGCGATGGCGTCGCCGAAGCTGGCGGCGACCTGGCGCACCTGCTCCAGCTCGGTCGCGGCTTCGCGCTGGCCGGCCTCGGCGCCTTCGGCATAACCCTGTGCACGGCCCTCCTGGTGGCCTTGGGCGCGGCCTTCTTCCAGTCCTTGCGCGAAACCTTCCTGGCGCGCCGCTTCGCGCATCGCTTCCAGTTCTTCGACGCTCGGCAGATTGAATCCCGGCGGCAGGGCAGGCGTGGCGTCAGCAGGAGGCGCCGCCGCCGCGGCTTCGGCCGCGCGGCGAGCGAGCGTGCTGGGGCGGTCGTCGCCGAACGACGCCATTTCCCAGCGCTGGTAGGCGCTCTGCTGTTCTTTCGGTAGTGCCATCAGACGAACGAATCCTCACCTTTGCCACCCAGCACGATCTGGCCTTCGTCGGACAGACGACGCACGATCTGCAGGATCTGTTTCTGCTGCGATTCTACTTCGGACAGGCGCACCGGACCTTTCGATTCGAGGTCTTCGCGCATCATCTCGCTGGCACGCTGAGACATATTCTTGAAGATCTTCTCGCGCAGATCCTGCGAGGCGCCCTTCAGTGCGATGATCAGCATCTCGGACTGCACTTCACGGAGCAGCAACTGGATGCCGCGATCGTCGATGTCGATGATGTTGTCGAACACGAACATCTCGTCCATGATCTTCTGCGCCATGTCGTTGTCGTAGTTCTTGATATTGTCCATCACGGCTTGCTCTTGCTCGCCGCTCATGAAGTTCAGGATCTCGGCCGCAGTGCGCACGCCGCCCAGCGAGGACTTCTTGATGTGTTCATTACCCGACAACAGCTTGGTCAGCACGTCGTTCAGCTCGCGCAGCGCGGCCGGCTGCACGCCGTCCAGGGTGGCGATGCGCAGCACGACGTCGTTGCGCAGTCGTTCGGTAAAGTTTGCCAGAATTTCGCACGCCTGGTCGCGCTCGAGGTGGACCAGGATGGTGGCGATGATCTGCGGGTGCTCGTTGCGGATGAGTTCGGCCACCGAGACCGAGTCCATCCACTTCAGGCTCTCGATGCCGGATGCGTCCTTGCCGCCCAGGATACGGTTGAGCAGAACGGCCGCCTTGTCGTCGCCCAGCGCCTTGGTCAGCACCTGGCGGATGTACTCGTCCGAGTCGAGGCCGACGGTCGAGTGCAGATTGGTCTCTTCGACGAACTCTTCGAGCACCGTGACCACCTGGCCGTGCTGGACCGCCTTCATCTGCGCCATCGCGGCGCCCAGCTTGAGCACTTCGCGCGGGCCGAGGAACTTCATCACCTCGGCCGCTTCGGCTTCACCCAGGGCCAGCATCAGGATTGCTGCCTTGTTCGTGCCGTCCTTGTCTTTATCACTCATTTGAACCCAACCATGCTTTGATGACGTTTGCGACGATGCGCGGATCTTCGTTTGCCAGGTCTTTCGCCAGCTTCAGGTTGGCGCGGTAACCCATGTCCCGGCGAATCTTTTCTTCTTCCTCGAGGTCTTCCTCGTCCGGCTCGGCGTCGTTGTCCTCTGCCTCGCCCTCGGCCTCTTCTTCTTCCTTCGGCTCTTCCGGCATTGCGGTCGCTTCGTCGAACTTCTTGATCGCCGGACGCAGCAGCGGGCGCAGGAAGCGGTAGTACAGGAAGGCGATCACGGCGAACACGAAAGCGTAGCGGGCCAGGTCCTTGAACAGCGGCATATTTGCCGGGTCACGCCACCAGTCCGGTTCTACCACTGGATCGGCCGGCTTGTCCACACCGTCGAACGGTGCGTTGGTCACATTCATGGTGTCGCCGCGTGCCTCGCTGTAACCCATTGCCTGCTTGACCAGTTCGTTGATCTGGGCCACTTCGTTGGCTGCCAGCGGACGCACGGTGACCTTGCCGGTGGCCGGGTCGACGATGCGGCGGTAGTTCACCACCACGCCGACCGTCAGGCGCTTGATGCCGCCCATCGGACGCTGTTCGTAGCGGATGGTCTTGTCGACTTCGAAATTGGTCGTCGAATTCTTGGTGCTCGGGCCGGTGGCGGCAGGCGCTTCGGCCGGCGGCTCGCCATCGATCGGCGCGGTGTTCACGCCCGGCGGCTGGTTGGACAGCGCGCCCGGGATGCCCGACGGGCCGGCGCCGGCGCCTTGTGTTTCCGAAGTCTGCTGGCTGCGGATCGCCTGCGGCTCGGGCGGCGAGTTCGGCTTGTACATCTCGGCCGCGGTATCCACCTGGGCGAAGTCGATCTCGGCGGTCGCCTGGGCGCGCACATTGCCCTCGCCGACCAGCGGCTTGATCATCGCTTCGACCTGCTTGATGATGTTTTCCTGCACCTGGTCCACGTATTTCAGCTGGGTGGCATCGAGCATCTTGTTGCCCGCGCCCTTGCCCGGCTGTTCCGACAGCAGGGCGCCGGTCTGGTCGACCACGGTCACGTTGCCGATAGGCAGCTCAGGCACGCTGGAAGCGACCAGGTGGACGATGGCGTTGACCTGGCCCTGGTCGAGGGCGCGGCCCGGCTGCAGGTTGAGCAGCACCGAGGCGGTCGGCTTTTGCTGGTCGCGCACGAACACGGACGGCTTCGGCAGCGCCAGGTGGACGCGCGCGGCGCTCACCGAACCCAGCGACTGGATCGAGCGCGCCAGCTCGCCTTCGAGCGAACGCTGGTAGTTGACCTGTTCCAGGAACTGGGACACGCCCAGCTTCTGGTTTTCCATCAGCTCGAAACCGACGTTGCCGCCCTTCGGCAGGCCTTGCGCGGCCAGCTTCAGGCGCAGGTCGTGGATCTGCTCGGCCGGCACGAGGATCGCGCTGCCGCCTTCGGAAAACTTGTATTGCACACCCATCTGGTCGAGCGAGGCGGTAATGGCGCCGCCGTCGCGATCGCTGTAGTTCGAGAACAGCACGCGATACTCGGGCGCCTGGCTCCACATCCAGACAGCGATCATCAGCGCCAGGATCAGCGCGATGCCGCCGCCGATGGCGACGCGCTTGCCCATGGTCGTCTGGAAAAACGACGGGGGCGCTGCCGGAGGCTGGCCCTGGGTGGTGTCGAGAAGGTCTTCCGCAGTTGCTGCCATGTTCGATGGATTCAGGTGAATGGGTGGGGACAGGCAGAATTATGGAGCTGTGGGGCAACATTCAAACCCCGAAATAGGGGGCGTTTACCGGCCTAACTCACGGGTGAAAATGGCTCCTGCGCTGATATTCTGCTTTCCTGAGTGCATTTGTAGATGATTCTACAAGGCAATAACATGCAGGAGGGTAACATGAGTATTGGCGGTATCGGCGGCATCGACAGCAGCCGCATCCAGGCCATGATGGAGCAGCTCAAGGCGGCGGCCACCAAGCCGGACTCGGCGGGGCCGGTTGCCCCTAGTGGGCTGGGCAATGCCAGCGCGGTCGGCGGCAAGTCCGCGGTCAAGCTCGACTTCGCGGAAGCGCTGCACAATTCCTTGCAGGGCGTGAGCAACCGTTCGGCCGAGGCGCAGGCGCTCAGCAAGCGGTTCACGATGGGCGACGACACGGTCAGCCTGTCGGACACCATGGTCGCGATGCAGAAATCGAGCATCGCCTTCCAGGTGACGGTGCAGGTGCGTAACAAGCTGGTGTCGGCCTATCACGACATCATGAATATGCAGGTGTGATACCGGCGGCGCCATGGCGGGGCAAGCCAGCCATGGCGAACCTTCCTGTCGTGCTATTTCCTAGATCTGCTCGACATTACCGCCGGTGGGTACGCCCTGGCCAGACTTGTAGGCCCCCAGCTCGACGGCCCCGACGGGCACCTGCTTGGCGGTCGCATAAGCCAGTCGGGCCGCCTGGGTGAAGGCGCCGCTCTCGACGTGCGATACGTGAGGCTGGGTCTGGCGCCGGTAGTAGGTGATTGCCGGCAGGACGCCGGAACTGGTTTTCTGCGTCATGTAAAGAGGCATGTCATCTCCTTGATGCCTGACGAGCGAAGAGAGTGAAAAAGACGCCGTGCTCGATCGGGCTCACTTGCTCTTACCCATGCTGATCGGCACCACCGCGATGACCTTGGGCGCGTTGGTGTTGTCGGTGATGGTGATCGAAGTCTTGTCGGAGGACATCTTCACATCCTGGCTGAAGCTGCTGGCGCCTTGCGACATATTGGCCTGGGCGCTCCAGCAGAAGCCGCCGATGGAAATGCTGGCCGAGCTGTTTTGCGACATCCGCGAATACAAGGCCTGGATGCTCTGGGTGTCCGAGGTCAGGGTCACCGAGGGCTTGAGCACCACCAGCAGCTTGCCGGCGCGCAGGTTCAGCATGCCGTCGGGGCCGAACAGCTGCTTGTTGGCCAGGGCCGAGGTCGGCGAGACCTGGTCGTAGAAGTCGGCCACGATGCTCGAATCGAACCAGGCGCCGGGGGCGATGGAAAACAGTTCGGCGGCCTGTGCGGTATAGGTCATGGTCATGCCCTGGACCAGGCTCGTGTAATCCTGGGCGTCGCTCGATTGCGAATACGAGGTCGAGGCCGAGCCGCCCCAGAAAAACGCGTCGTAGGTGCCGGAGGCCGAGACGTCCAGGAAGTTGCTGACCACCAGATTGCTGCTGTTGGAATCGTCGAGCTTGATGGTCATCGAGATCTGCGGCGGCGCGCTGCTGGCCAGGGTCTGCAGTGCGCTCACGTACCAGTCATTGAGGCCGGGAGTGATGACGTACGCCGGCTGCAGGTTACCCGATGCATCGGCGACGCCGTTGCCCGACGCGGGGCTCAGCACCACTTTGGCCTGGGCGCCGGAAATGGTCTGGTAGTCCGGGCCGCCGACCTGCGCCAGGGCCTGGTTGTACAGGGTAACCTGGGCAGCGAGCGCGTTCTGGGCGCTGGTGATCACCTGATTCCAGCCGTTCGCCTGGTACCACTGGGTATAGGTGGACTGGGCCGACGGCGGCAGGCTGGACTGGGCCGTGTTGAAGGCGGCCCAGGCGGTCACGCAATTGGTGTTTGCAGTCGACAGTGCCTTCTGGGCAGCGGTGACCTTGGCCCCATAGCCATCGGCGATCTGCTGCAGGGCCGGATTGCCGCCCTTGAGAGCGATGGCGAACAGGAAGGCCTTGTACTGGTCATAGAAATTCATCGACGACGGCGCATACGACGGCGACCACGCCGGCATGACGTTGGACCAGTTCTCCAGCCCGGCTACCAGGGTGCTGCCCGGCGTTGGCGGGGTGCCGGCGGCTGCGGGCAGGCCGGTCACGTCCATATACTGCCAGTCGGCGTTGGCGAGCCCGCCGGTGGGCATCAAGGTTGCCGGGTCGAGGCCGGCCCCGGCGCTCGACGAATTCAGTCCCTGGACGAATTTTTGCCACATGATGCTTGCTTGATTGACAGACATGATCGTTCTCCAGAAAGTTGCGAGGACTTCGTGTGTTCCCCAGTGGTTGGAATGGGCCGGCGTCAAGCTACCGGCCTGGATGGTGCGGCCGCCAGGCGCGGTCCGCAGGCCATCTATCGCAAGGGGTGTGCCAGCGCCGCGGGCAAGGCTTGTGCGCGCATGAAAACGCCATTTCATGCGCGGGGCATGCGAACAGGGCCTTATGTGGCTGGTTTACCGCTGTCGGCATTGTCAAGGAAGTGTAAAATTGACTTCCCGTTTCCACGCCATATACACCGCCAGGGACCCGGACATGGCCGCTGTGAGGATCGCGCATGCATGAGCTCAGTGACTCCCGTACGCTGACCGCGCCGTTGATGCATGCGGACGGCGCCGCCAGCCGTTTGCTGACCCTGACCATCCTCTGGCATCCTGACTCGTCCCGCATCGGCGAGCAGTGCATCGCCGGCGCGCCCGGCGGCGTGCTGGAGCTGAGCCGCTACACACCGCTGTTCAGCCGTCCCGGCGCCGAAGGCTTGCCGCTCGGGCATGGCAGCATCTCGCGCGAGCCGCTGCGCATCGCGCGCATCGACGACGGCGTCTCGCTGCAGGCGCCGCTGAGCCGCATGACCACCGAATTGAACGGCCGCGAGATCGGCGCCAGCGTGGCGCTCGACCACGCCGACCTCGAACGCGGCCAGGTGATCGCGCTGGGACGGACCGTGCTGCTGTGCCTGCACTGGAGTACGGTGCTGCCCAAAGCGAACGAGGTGCAGGGCCTGCACGGCGTCGGCAGCACCGCCGTCATGCTGCGCGACCAGGTCCGCATGGTCGCCCGCAGCGATTTGCCGGTGCTGCTGCTAGGGGAAACCGGAACCGGCAAGGAAGTGGTGGCGCGCGCCATCCATGCGCTCGGCGCACGCGCCGGCGCCAGGCTGGTGACGGTCAATATGGCGGCCCTGAACGAGTCGCTGGCCGCGGCCGAACTGTTCGGCGCCGCCAGGGGGGCCTACACCGGCGCCCTGGGCGAGCGCAAGGGGCTGTTCGGCGAAGCCAGCGGGGCGACCCTGTTCCTCGATGAAATCGGCAACGCCCCCGCCTGCGTCCAGCCGATGCTGCTGCGGGTGCTGGAGGGCGGCGACTATCGGCCGCTGGGCGCGGCGCAAGAGCTGCGCTCGACCGCGCGCATCCTGGCGGCGACCGACCAGCGCCTGGATGGCGCCCATTTCAACCAGGCCTTGCTGCGCCGCCTGGAAGGCGTGGTGATCCAGCTGGCGCCGCTGCGCAGCCGGCGCGAGGACATCGGCGTGCTGATCCAGCAACTGTATCCGGCCGACGATGGCCGCGTGGACCTGCCTTGCTCGCTGGTGGCCGAACTGGCGTGCTACGACTGGCCGGGCAATGTGCGCCAGCTGGCGCGCGTCCTGCAGCGGGCCGCGCTGATGGTCAAGGGTGGCGTCACGCTGCGCTTCGACCAACTGGTGCAGGCGCTGCCTGCGGCCGATGCCGGCAAGCGCGCGCCGCGCCGCAAGCCATCCGAGCTGAGCGACGATGAGCTGGTCGAGGCGCTGGCGCGCCACGGCTGGATCCTGCGCAGCACCGCCGAGTTCCTCGGCATCTCCCGTCCCAGCCTGTACAAGCGGCTCGACCGGCACCCGTCGATCCGGCGTGCCGAAGGCATCGAGCCCGGGGAGATCGGCCGTGCCTGGGCCGGGGCACAGGGCGATGTGGAGCGCTGCGCCGCGGCCCTGAAGACGCTGGCCGGGCCGCTGCGCCGCCAGCTCAACAAGCTGGGCTTGCTGGAGCGCTCACGCGCGAATCGAACCGACCTGTAGTTCCGGATCGGGCACGAAATAGAACGAGGTGCTGCTGTCCCCGTGGGCGACGGTGAACGCGATGCTGAATCCCCACAGCCCGGTCGACGTGCCGACCTTGAGGTTCATCGACTTGCTCAGGTCGATCAGCGAACCTTCCTCGAACGGCGCGCCCTTGGTCTTGTCGGACTGGGAGCCGGACAGCAGCACGGATTGCACCACGGTGCCGCCACCGTCGTCGGATTCGGGCTGGAAGGAGAAGGCGATGCTGTCGCTGGTGTACACCTTGCATGTCTCGATGTCGTCGGCGCCATCGAATTTCCAGCGGATCTGCCGGTCGGCCTTGCTGTAGTAGACCTGGAAGGTATGGTCGGTTGGGACTGCTTGACTGACGTCGCTCATGGTCATGCCTTTCTGGTGGGTGGGAAATGGAGTGGGCCGGGCGCTCAGGGACGGGGATAGCGCAGGTCACGCCGCAGCGCGACCAGGTCGGGTTCCGCGTCGATGAAGGCGGCGGGATATCCCAGCCGCCGGGCGCTGGCGATCGACGCCAGGGCCAGCTCGCGCTCGCCCAGCAGTTCACGCGCCAGGCCGGCGCGGAACTGCACGTCGGCGCTGCGGGGCGCGAGCTTTGTAGCGCGCGCCGACAGCTGCATGCCCGCGTCCCGGTCGCCGCTGCGGGCGGCGTACAACCCCATGCGCGAGACCAGGGTCGCATCGTGCGGCGCGCGCTGCAGGATGGGCGCGAGCAGGCGGCGCGCCTCGCCGTAGGCTTGCCTGGCCTCGGCTTCGCGTCCCGGAATCCAGAGCAGGGTATCGGCCAGGTTGGCCCAGTTGAGGTATTCGCCCGGCGCCCCATGCAGCGGCGACACCGCATGCTCGAAGGCGGCGGCGGCGCCGACGTAGTCGCCGCGCAGGAACAGCGCGTTGCCGAGGTTCCCGTACAGGGTGGCGCTCGGGCGCACCTGCAATCCCTGCTGCAGCACGCGCAGGGCCTCGTCGGCGCGGCCCTGGCGCAGGAGGGCGGCGTTCAGGTTGGCGTAGCCGGTGACCGCGTCGGGCTGCAGGGCGATGCTGCGGCGGAAGGCTTGCTCGGCGCCGGCGAGGTCGCCGCGCTCGTAGAGCAGGCTGCCCAATTCGTCGACGAACACGCGCTCGCGCGGAAAGCCGGCCTGGGCCAGCCGCAGCGTCTCGAATGCCTGCGCATCGTGCCCGGCGTGGCGCAGCAATTGGGCCTTGCCGTACCAGGCGAAGAAATCGGCCGGGTCGAGCTGGAGCGCGCGCTCGAAAGCCTGCCCGGCGCGCTCGTACTGTTTCTGGCTGCCCTGCACCCAGCCCAGGGCGATGTGCGCCAGCGCCAGCTGGTCGTTCAGCTTCATGGCTTGCTGGGCGCTGGCGTCGGCCTTGCGCAGCCAGACCTCGTCCTGGGTGTCGCCGCGGTAGCGCAGTGTCTGCACCAGGGCCATGCCGGCCACCGCCGCCGCATGGGCGCCGTCGCGCGCCAGCACCGCGCTGAAGTGACGCTCGGCCGCGTCCAGGTTGCCCGGGCGGTCGAAATTCTTCAAGGCGGCCAACCCCCGCTGCATCTCATGCGCCGGCGAATGCACCGGCACGGGCGCCGGCGGATGGACTGGCGCCGGCGCCGCCGAATGGACCGGCGCCGGCGCCGCCGAATGGACCGGCGCCGGCGCGAGCCGCCATGCGCCGCCCGCCAGCACGACCGCCACCAGCACGGACACCGAACCCTGCCAGCGGCGGCGCGGGGACGGGGACGGCGGCGGATGCGGATGCGGCGCCTGCAGGTGCGCGATCTCGCCCAGCCGCTGCACCACCTGCGCCATGCTCGGCAGCCGCTGCGCGGGCTGCTGCGCCGTCATGTCCCTGATCAGGGCCACCAGCGGAGCATCGATGGTGTCGGGATAGTGCCAGCTGGCCGAGCTCGACTGCATGTGCGCCGCCGCCAGCGCCAGGCCGCTGAGGTGGCTGTGCGGGCGGGATCCTGCCAGCAGTTCGTACAGCAGCACGCCGACGGCGTAGATGTCGCACAGTGCGTCGGCGCGGTGTCCGGTCAGGCGTTCCGGCGCCATGTAGGCGATGGTCCCGATCGGCCCGGTCGATTCGACCGCGCCGGTGGCCAGAGCGTCGCAGCGCGAGGCCAGGCCGAAGTCGAGTATCCGCACCTTGCCGGATGGCTCGATCATCAGGTTGGAGGGTTTCAGGTCGCCGTGCACCAGGCCTGCCGCGTGGGCATCCTGCATGGCGGCGGCGGTCTGGCCGATCCAGTCGAGCGCCGTGGCGCGGGCGATGGGGCTTTTCTGGGCCAGTTGCCCGATGGTGCGGCCGTGCACCAGCTCCATCACGATCGATGCGCCGGACGCATCCTCTTCGATGGCATACACGGTGACGAACGACGGGTGGTGCAGCGACGCCGCCATGCGCGCTTCATGCAGCGGGTCGGCGTGGCCGCCCGCATGGGCAGCGCGTTCGATGCGCTTGATCGCCACCCGGCGCTGCAGCTTGTTGTCCCAGGCTTCGTACACTTCGCCATAGCCGCCGGCGCCGAGGTGCGCGCCCAGTTCGTAATGGCTGGGAAGCGGGCTGTTTGCCGGGGGCGCCTCCGTTGGCATTGCGCTGAAAGAGCAGATCCTTGCGATCATGGACAGGGTCGGATTCCGGAGTATCGAGGTCAAGATGCATGGTACGGAAAACCGGCTCGGGGGAAAGTTTTGCCAGATGGACTGTTGATTTTTATCAAAAGCCACCGTTTTCAGGGCATGCGGCCAGTACCGATGTCTGTCCTGGCGTAATACTGCCGAGTGCGATGTCGACTCGGTTTAATATCCGAACACGTGGCGGGAGCCTGGAATGAACCTTTTGCGGGCATGGCCGACTACAGGAGCATGATCGCCGGCCGCTGGCTGCGCATCGCTCCCTCCACCGCTCCCCGCAGCCAAAGGACATGCCTTGGACAAGTCGACCGATTTCATCCAGCAACAGAGTAGCGACACGCGCGCCGATGAGTTGCTGGTCGTGCGCTGCCAGCTCGGCGAACGCGCCGCCTTCGATGCGCTGGCGGCGCGCTGGTACCAGCCTCTATGGCGCTACGCGCGCAACCTGACCGGCAACGATGCGGCGGCGGACGACGCCACCCAGGACATCTGGGTCGGCGCATTGCGCGGCATCGACGGCCTGCGCGACGGCGCCAGGTTGCGTTCCTGGCTGTTCGGCATCGGCCACCGGGTCCTGATGAGCCGCCTGCGCAAGCAGTATGGACGTCTCGAGTGCGCCGACGCCGTGCCCGACGACAATCCGGCCCCGGACGAGCACGAAACCATTCTTCACGAACTAGCGCTGAGCGTCCTGATGGACGAACTGGGCCGCCTGCCGCTGCTCGAGCAGGAAGTGCTGACCTTGTTCTACCTGCGCGAGCTCAGCCTCGACGACGTGTCGCAGGTGCTCGGGATCCCGCCCGGGACCGTCAAGTCGCGCCTGCATCGTGCCCGCAAGATGTTACGTCAACACCTAGACCGTAAAGGAGTCCGCGCATGACCACCTCGCCGCTTTCCACGCTGTCCGACCAGGAACTGTCCGTCAAGGCCCGCGCCGGGCACGTCGCCCTGTTGCTGGGCAGCTTGTGCATGAGTACGATCACCGGATCGCTATGCCTGACCGAACCCGGCTTGCCGGAGCGCACGTCGATCGCCTTCGCGGCGCTGACCGCGATGGGCCTGTGTTGGGCCGCCTACGCCGTGTACGTCTTGCGCCGGCGCTTCCGCCTGCTGGCCCTGCAGCGGGTGGTCGCGACCCGCATCGCCTTCACCTTCTGCACGGCGGCGACCGCCGGCAGCCTGTATCTGGTGGTGGAAGAGGGCATCGCGGCGGCCCGTCCGGCTTGCGCCGTGTTCGCCGTCATGACCGTGGTGGCGGGCTTCTTGCTGGCGCGGGCGCGGCGCCATTACCGGGCGTTGTCTGTGCGGAAGGCCGAGCTGGAGCGCCAGCTCGGCCGGCCGGACTAGGCCCCGCTCCTGGCCAGGTGATGGGCAACCAGGGCGTTCGCATGCCCGTGGCCCAGCGCGTGCTCGCTCTTGAGCCAGGCCACCAGTTCCATGTGCTTCATGGGCGCCTGGGCGGCCAGCAGGCCCAGCCAGTGATCGACGGGCTGGCCATATTTTTTCTCGATCGATGGAAAGTACGAGGCCGGGCCTTTGACGGGTTCTTGGGACATCTTGTTCTCCTGGGTAGTGGGGCCGCCGAGGGCAGAAACCTGGCATGCATCCCTGCGACGAATGGTGCACCAGGAAATCGACATTCTTCCAGAAAAATATTCAGGCGGGGCTGGCCAGCTTGAGGCCGACGATGCCCGCCGCGATCAGGCCGATGCAGGCCAGGCGAGCCGGGTTGGCCGACTCGCCGAACAGGACGATGCCGACCAGGGCGGTGCCGACCGCGCCGATGCCGGTCCAGATCGCATACGCCGTACCCAGCGGCAGCGTCTTCATGGCCTGGGACAGCAGGCCGAAGCTGATCGCCATCGCCGCTACCGTGCCGACCGTCGGCCACAGGCGGGTGAAACCTTCCGTGTACTTCAGGCCGACGGCCCAGCACACCTCGAACAAGCCCGCCAAAAACAAGACCAGCCACACCATGATGCTCTCCTCGAATAGATACGGCAGACATTGCCGTCGATATGCAAGGCATCTTATGTGAATCAGGATGATGGAAAAAGTCAGAAGCTATCAGTATGATTGATAGATGGCTTTCGATCTCGACCACCTGCGCATCCTGCTCGCCGCCGTCGACCACGGCTCCTTCTCCGCTGCAGCGCGCGCACTGGGACGCGTTCCGTCCGCCGTCAGCATGGCCATCGCCAACCTGGAAGCCGAACTCGGCCTGGAGCTGTTCGACCGCAGCGGCCGCGAGCCGCGGCCCACCGGGCACGCGCTGGCCTTGCTGCCGCAGGCGCGCCTGCTGGTCGAGCAACTGCGGCTGCTGAACCAGCATGCGCTGTCGCTGAGCCAGGACCTCGAACCTTCCCTGACCCTGGTGCTGGTGCCCGAGCTGATGGCCGCCGCGCCCTGGCACGACGCCTTGCGCGCGCTGTCCGACGAGTTCCCCTTGCTGGAGGTGAACGTCCTGAGCGCGGCGCAAGCCGATGCGCTGGCGATGTTGCAGGATGGCCGCGCCGACCTGGCGCTGGTGTTCGAGCGCTATGGGATGGACCCGCGCGAAGGCTTCCAGGAAGTGGCCCAGGAAACGCTGGTGGCGGTGCTGGCGTCCGATCATCCCTTGCTGGCGCGGGTGCCGGCCGGCGCGATCCGCGACCAGCACCTGCTGGGCGAGCGCCAGATCGTGATGGCCGGCCGCCATGCCGACCAGGTCGACAAGCGGATCGCCATGTCGCGCCTGCAGTGGAAGACCGACAACCCGGTCGCGGCGCTCAGCCTCGTCAGCGCCGGCCTGGGCTGGGCCTGGCTGCCCGCCGGCTTCGTGCGCGCGCCGCTGGCGGACGGCCAGCTGGTGCAAATCCCTTCCGCCAACTTCACCAACATCATGAAGCTGTTCGTCGACGTGGTGTGGGCCAACAACCGTCCGCAAGGATTGGCGGCGCGGCGCTTCGTGGCGCTGCTGAACGAGCGCCGCATCCATTCGACCTGAGGCCGGGGCGGGCCGCAGGGCTGGCCGAACGCGCTGCGCATCAAAACAAGCATAATGTTTGCATCTTTACGGAAATCGCATTACACTTGGTTAACTGCTGAGCACAAGCCTCGGTAGATAGACGAAGGAAGCGATCATGAACATCGACAGATTCAAGCATCAGCACCTCGACATCCTCGACGGCATCGACCGCCTGCGCGCCAGCAGCCAGGAGGGCGTGGCCGAGCATGCGGAAGAGATCGCCGCGCAGATCGTCGCGATGAGCGGCGTGGTGCGGCTGCACCTGGCGGTCGAGAACGACACCTTGTATCCGGCCTTGGCCAAGGGCGACCTGCGCCTGGCGCGCATGAGCCAGGCCTACCAGAACGAGATGGGTGACATCGCCGCCGACTACCTGGCGTTCGCCGGGCGCTGGAACCTGGCCAGCCGGCTGGTCAAGGCGCCAGAACAGTTCAGGCAAGAGGCGAACCGGGTGCTGCGCAAGCTGTACCAGCGCATCCGGCGCGAGGACCGGGAGTTCTATCCGGCGATCGAGGCCGGAGAGGTAGTCGCCTGAAGGCTCAGGCGGCCTTGCGCCGGTGCACCGTGACCGGCACTTCGCGCGGACGCGGCTCGGGCAGCAGGGAAGCGAGGGTGTGGCGGTCGAGTTCGGCCAGATAGGCGGCGGTGGCATTGCCCAGCACGCCCTTCAGGCCGCAAGCCTTGACCAGGCCGCAGGGCGTGCCGTTGGGGTCGAAGCACTCGGCCATGTAGAAGTCGCTCTCGCTCATGCGCACGATGGCGCCGACGTTGATGTCCTTCGGATCGTGTGCCAGGCGGAAACCGCCGTTGCGGCCACGAATGGTTTCGATCGTACCGTTACGTGCGAGCTCGTTCACCACCTTCATCAGGTGGTTTTTAGAAATGTTGTGCAGGTCTGCGATCTCCTGGATCGTCACCAGGCGACCGGGGTTGCTGCCCAGGTGCAGCAGCGTGCGCAACGTGTAATCGGTGAAGGAGGTCAGACGCATGATCGCCCAAGTATAACGCATCCGACGTAGCGCCGACCGATACCGACAGGCGCAATTTTTACATGTATTAACTTGCCGGACTTAACTTGTCGTTCCAATATGAACGAACGGGTAGCGAGCCCGACGCAGCTAAATCAGGAGTACACCATGCCTACCATTCCATCCGCCGTTCATATCATCCATACCGATCCGGTGATGACCGCCGGCCTGCACGCCATCCTCGCCGACCGCCCCGAATGGCGCGTCAGCACCCACCTGAGCCAGCCCGAGGCGCGGCAGGTGGCGCGGGTGCTGGTCGCCGACTACGACACCGGCCTCGCGCTGGCGCGCCAGCCCGAGCACGCGGGCCTGCGCCGACCCAGTGTCCTGATCGTCACCCAGCTCGACAAGGAATGGGAAGTGCGCCTCGCGATGGACGCGGGCGTGCATGGCTACGTGCTGCAGTCGTGCAGCCAGGACGAGCTGCTCAAGGCGGTCGCCTCGCTGGCCCAGGGCCAGCGCTACCTGAGCGAATCGGTGACGCGCAGCGTGGCCGACAGCCTCAGCCGCGAAACCCTGACCGGCCGCGAGACCGACGTGCTGCAATTGCTGGCCGAAGGCTGCTGCAACAAGTCGATCGCCCGCAAGCTGGGCATCGGCGTCGGCACCGTCAAGACCCATGTGAAGGGCGTGATGAGCAAGCTCGACGCCACCGCGCGCACCCATGCGGTGGTGGTCGCGACCCAGCGCGGCCTGATCCGTCCCGGCAGCGGCATCCGCAGCGCGTATAACTGAAGGACGTGGCGCTGCGTGTTCTCGACAGGCCCGCAGCCCCAGCACATCGTCGGTAGCCCGCAGCCTTCGCACGTCATTCCCGCGCAGGCGGGAATGAAGTGCGAAGGCTGCGGGCCCTACAACTTCTCCGGCGGGTCGGCGAAATGGCGTGCGTTGACGACGCACCAGGCCACGCCCAGCAGCAGCGCCAGGGTCACGAGGGCGGTGCCGGTGACGGTCTGGTCGTCCAGCAGATAGGCGTTGCACAGGCGCTGCGGCAGCTCCCGGTACAGCATGCCGGCGATCGCCATCATGGCGCAGATATTGGCGACAAAAAACAGCTGGACCACCACGTGGGCCCGGCGCAGGGCGCCCGGCAGGGCGGCGCCGAGCAGCAGCAGGCTGGCGAACTTGGCGCTGGCCGCGAGCGGCTCGAACAGCGCTTGTTCCAGCGCCCGCGGGATCATCCAGTAGGTGGTGATGAAGGCCGCCGCGGTGAAGGTCGCCAGTCCATGCGCGTCCCAGCGCGCCAGGCCCGCCGGCAGGCGCAGCCAGGGCCGCAGCAGCGCGCCGCACAGCACCAGCAGCGGCAGCTGCACCAGCATGTGGCGCAGCATCGACGCCTCGAGCGGCGCGCGGGTGGCCAGCAACACCCCTAGCAGCGCGGGGCCGCTCCAGCCCATCAGGCGCGCCATCGCCTACGTCCTTTCCGCGGCGCGCGCCAGCGCGTCGTCGAGCGCCAGGGCGGGCTCGGTATAGTCGAGGATGCGCACCAGGCGCCCGTCGCGGTCGACCACGTGGAAGGCCGCATTGTGCTCGAACTCGCCCAGCGGCGCCGGCACCACGATCACGCCGAAGGCGTCGAGCAGGCGGCGCCGTTCGGATTCGATCGGTATCCCATACAGGCGCCACACGCCGGGATCGCTGTTCATCATGCGGCCGTACCGGGTCAGCGTGCGGGCATCGTCGCGCGGATCGAAGCTGATCGTCACCAGGCGCACCTTGTCCGCCACGCCGCGCGCGCGGATCTGCTCCTGCATCTGCTGCAGTTCGCTGCCCACCACGCGGCAGACCGACTGGCAGCGCGCATAGATGAAGGTGACCAGGGTGATGCGGCCGTCGCGGGCCAGCTCGTCGGCGAGCGGGCGCGTCGCGCCGTCGGCGCCGCTCAGGGTCGCCGCCGGCAGTCGCAGCGGACGTTCGGCCACCTCGATGCGGCGCGCGGCCTCGGTCGAGATCGCGCGAAAGCCGCTGCTGCCGTAATACAGCGCGCCGCTGCCGGCAAGCAGCACGGCCAGCACGGCAAGAACGGTTGCACGGCTACTTGAAAGAGGCGAGTTCATCGTCGCCCTTCCATGGCGCCGTGCGCGCGCTGCTGGCGCTGCGCGCCTCCGCCACCAGCTTGACGTCGACGGCTTGGGCACGGTTGCCGAACTGGCTGCGGATATGGGTCAGCAGCGCCGCCATCTCGGCGTCGTCCAGCTTGTCCTTGAAGGACGGCATCATGCCGTTGTAGGCGGCGCCTTTCACCGTCAGGGTGCCGGAGACGCCATGCAGCACGATCTGCGCCAGGCGCTTCGGGTCGCCCGTCACCCATTCGGATTCCGCCAGCGGCGGGAACACGCCGGCCAGGCCCAGGCCGCTGGCCTGGTGGCAGGCCACGCACTGGGCGTTGTAGATCTGGGCGCCGTCGACCTTGGCGCCCGGCGCCGGCCCCTGCAGGGTGGCCAGGGTGCGGTGGTCGCCGAAGGCGGCGTCGTCGTTGCTCTGGGTGACGTAGATATAGCCGATGCCCCAGGCCACCAGGCCGATCACCACGGCCATCAGCGGTTTCGGGAACGGGCGCTCGCCTTCGGTCGGATCCGGGTTCTCGCGGCGCTGGGCGCGCTCGTGCTCACGTTGTTGCTCACTCATTTGCGTTCCCTCTGCGTACCCAGGGTCTCGACCGCCGGATAGGTGTGATCCAGGCCCACCAGGTAGGCCACCAGGTCGAGCGCCTCCTGGCGCGCCACCACCACCTTGCCGGCCGGCGTATAGCCGCGTGGCAGCGTCACCACGCGGTCGCCTTCGTCCGCCTTGTCCTTGACCTCGAACAGGTAGGGGTAGGCCGGCATGATCGAGCCGGCGACGTAGGCGCGCGGCTGGTACATATGGCCCAAATGCCAGTCGACGCTGGGCTGGCGCGCGCCGATGTTGAACAGGTCAGGGCCGGTGCGCATGGTGCCCAGCAGGTGCGGCTTGTCGTAGTGGTAGTCGGCCGCCACCGAGGCGCGGCCCCAGCCGCGCTTGTCGTCCGGCGCCTGGATCGGGTCGCGCGGCTGCTGCGAGTGGCAATAGATGCAGCCGTTGGCGATGTACACCTGGCGTCCGCGCAGCTCGGCCGAGGAATAGGGCTTCAGGCCCGGCGGCGGCTCGCCGTCCTTGAGCTGCATGTGCGGCACCACGACCAGCGCCGATGTCGCCAGCGCCAGCGTCACCATCGCGCCGCCCAGCAGTTTGAGTTCGTCTTGCATGGTCTTCCTTTCAGGCGGCCTTGGGAACCGTAGTGGCCTTCAGAGGCTCGTTCAGCAGCGCCGCGCCTTCGCGCGCCACGCCGCGGCGGGTCGCCATCAGCACGAAGTGGATCGCGAACACCAGGTGGCCGAGGGCCATGACGGCGCCCCCCACCGAGCGGCTCTTGAGCCAGGGGATGGTCACGTTGACCGAATCCATGAACGGCTTCGCCGCGTCCAGCATGGCCAGGCCCTGCAGCCAGCCGCCGATCGACAGGCCGACGAAATAGATGCCGAAACCGACCACCACCAGCCAGAAGTGGAGCGAGATCAGGTTCGGATATGGCCACTCCCAGTCCATCACGCGCGGCATCACGAAGTACACCGCGCCGAACATCACGAGGGTGAAGAAGCCGTACAGGCCGAGGTGGGCGTGGGCCACCGTAAAGTGGGTGAAGTGGGCCACCGTGTTCACGCTGCGCAGCGCTTCGATGGAGCCCTGGATGGAACTCAGGGTGTACATCATCCCGCCCAGGACGATGAAGCGCAGCGTGGGCGAATCCCACAGGCGCCTGAAGTGGCCCCGCATGGTCAGGTGCTGGTTGATCGAGAACGCCAGCACCGGCACGATCATCATCACGCTCTGCACGATCGACAGCGTGATCAGCCAGCCCGGCACTGGGCCGCCGATCAGGTGGTGGCCGCCGACCTGGCCATAGAAGAAGGCCAGCGACCAGAAGCCCACCAGCGACAGGTTGTACGACTGGATCGGGCGTCCGATGATTTTCGGCAGGAAGTAATACACGCAGGCCAGCGCCATCGGCGTGTAGAACAGGCCCAGCACGTTGTGGCCGAACCACCAGTTCATGGCCGCCTGCTGCACGCCGAAGTGCATCGCCGGCAGGTTACCGACCAGGAACAGGGTGGGGAACCAGAACAGCGCCGCGCCCATGTACCAGACCGACACGTACAGGTGGCGCACGGTGCGCGCCTGCAGCGTGTAGACCAGCGGCAGGCCGACCAGGGCGCCGCCAAGCACGAACAGGATGTCGACCTGCCACGGTATCTCGAGCCACTCCATGCCGTCGCTCAGACCCACCGCGATGCAACCCAGGCCCGCAATCAGGCCCGCGTTCCACACCATGGCGCCGGCGATCGCGTAGCGCACGCCGACCAGCGGCGTCTTGAGCAGGCGTGGCAGCAGCCACATCGCCAGTCCCAGCGCCGCCATCGGCGCCCAGCCATAGGCCACCGCGTTCAGGTGGATGGTGCGCATGCGTCCGAAGGTGAGCCAGGCCTGGTTCACCAGCAGGTCGGGCTCGTGCAATTTGATGGAGCTGAGCAGGCCCGCGGCAGTCGCCACCAGCAGCCACACGACGGCGCAGGCCAGGAACAGGAAGGTCACGAGCGAACTGGAACGGTCGGCCTCGACCCGCGCCTGCAGTTCCTCGTTCAACTGCCGCGCCTCGTCCTCGGTGAGAGGCGGCGCGGCGTCGTGCGCGGCCTGGGCGGCGGCTTGTCTCGGCGTGGCGGCGGGGTCGTCGCTGCGGCCGATCTCGCCTTCCGAGAAGATGGTGCGGGCCGCGGCGGGGCTGGCCTCGAACAGGCGGTTGCGCAGCGACCAGATGAAGATCGCCAATCCCGTCACCGAGAGGATGAACGAGGACAGCAGGATGGTCATGGTATTCATGGCGGGTCCGGGCGAGAGAAGGTCGGCCCAGGCGCGGGTGCGCAGGCCGTAAAAAGATGCTTCAAAGATACGAAATGGGACGGGGCCGCCGCAATACGCCTTAGGGAAGACGCCAGGTGGAGGGCGACTACGCTACCCTCGCGCGGCAGCATGGATCGGCCTCTGTGCTCTCCCTTACGGCATGGCGCCGTCCAGCGCTTGCGCCACGCGCCGCGCCAGTTCTTCGGCCTGGCCTTCGCTGGCGACGTTGGCGAAGTTCATCAGGAGCGCGCTGCGCGTGGGCGTGCCGGCGTGGAAATCGGCCAGCGCCAGCGGCGCCAGGCCGTGCTCGCGCAGGCGTGCGGCGAGCAGGCGGTCGGCGCCGGGCGCGACTTCAAGCACCAGGTGCAGGCCGCCGGCCTGGGGCAGGATGGTGGCGCGCGCGCCGAAGGCCGGGGCCAGCGCGCGCGCCGTGAACTCGCAACGCTCGGCATACAGGCGGCGCATGGCCTGGACGTGGCGCACGAAATGGCCGTCCTGCATGAACTCGCACAGGATGGACTGGGTGAGCGCCGGGCAGCCGTTGCTGAGCAGGCTGGCGGCGTCCTCGAAGCGCTCGACCAGCTCGGGCGGCACCACCACGTAGGACAGGCGCAGCCCCGGGAACATCACCTTGCTGAAGCTGCCGCTATAGATCACGCGGCCGGCGCGGTCCATGCTTGCCAGGGCCGGCAGCGGACGTCCGCTGTGGCGGAACTCGCCGTCGTAGTCGTCCTCGACGATCCAGGCATCGTGGGCGCCGGCCCAGTCGAGCAAAGCCTGGCGCCGCGCCGGCGGCATGCTGACCGTGAGCGGGCACTGGTGACCCGGCGTGACCACCGCCATGCGCGCGCCCGGCGCCAGCAGCGCGGCGCGCGCCACGTCCAGGCCGTGCTCGTCGACCGGGGCCGGACGCGGCACGTAGCCCAGGCCCGCCAGCAGGTGGCGCGTGGGCGGAAAGCCCGGCTCCTCGGTCCACACCATGTCGCCGGGCGTGAGCAGGGCGTGCGCAACCAGGCCCAGGACCTCGCGGTAGCCGGCGCTGACGAATACCTGGCACGGCATGCAGTCGATCCCGCGCGAGAGCTTGAGGTAGCTGGTGATGGCGGTGCGCAGGGCGGGCGCGCCGAAGCTCGATTCCTTCAGCAGGTGGCGCGTCTGCAGCGAACGCGCGGTGCGCGCGGCCATGCGCGCCCACACCTTGCGCGGAAAGGCGTCCAGCGCCGGCAATCCCATCTGGAACGGCAGCGGCGCGACGGCGCCGCCGACGTCCAGCGGCAGCGGGCGTGCGCGCGGCGTCACCTTGGCGCGCGCCGGCGCTCGCTGCGGGGGATCGCGTCGTGCGACCACCGAACCGGCCGCGCCGCGCACTTCCAGGTAACCCTCGGCCGACAACAGGGCATAGGCGGCGGCCACCGTGCCGCGCGCCAGGCCGAGTTCCTCGGCCAGCACGCGGGTGGCGGGGATGCGGTCTCCTGCCTTGAGCACGCCCGTGTCGACCGCTTGGCGCACGCGGGCATGGATCTGGCGGTACAGCGGGATTGGGCTGCCGGCGTCGAATGTCAGGTAGTCGCTGACGGACAGGTCTTGCATGTGCTTACGTTTCCTCCTTTGTGGTCGATTATGCACTTGGACCGGTTGTCACGGAAGCGCGGACTGGTCCAAGAACGGCTTGGCTCAGCCTTAAATGCAGATCTTGGTCCAGCGCGCCGGTAGCGCCCCGCGCGACTTCGCATCGCCGGCGCGATGGACCCAGTCATTGGCTCGATCTTGGCTCTTTATCCAGGTCGCATTCGGCGCGACGATGACAGTCCCTCATCCATGATGGAGCAGCCATGCAGATTTCTTCCAGCCTGTCGTCGGCGCTGTCGTCGGCGATGCCCCGCGTCGCGGGTGCGAAGCCGTCGGCCAGCCAGGTTCCGTTCGCGATCGCCCAGGCGCGCGCCGACTCGGCAGAAGACCGGCACCGCCTCGAAGAGAACGCGGCGCGCCATGCCGACGCCATCGCCAGTTTCGCCAGCCAGGGCCTGACCATGACCCAGGGCTCCTACACCATGCTGTACAAGCAGGAGGTGGCGAAGTCGATCGATTCCGATGGCGACGGCATCATCGGCGTCGACGAACTGGCGAGCGGGCTTGGCGGCAATGAAAGCATGGAGCGCGCCAGGCAGCTTCATTCCTTGCTCGACGTCGATGGCGACGGCCGTATCGGGCTGGACGAATTCGGCGACAGCGTGCGCGACCCGTTCCGCGACGCGGATTTTCGCCGCCAGCTCGAACAGCGCGGCGCCATGGATCCGACCGCGATCGGCGCGCTGCACCGGCGCCATGCGGCGCAGTACGACGCCGCGGCGGTGCTGGGGGCGATGGCGCGCGCGATCGATACCGCCGCATAGCATGATGATTTATGACGCTGCATGGCGCGGCCATGCAGCGTCATGCAGGAGAGCGATAGTGAAGACAGGTTGGCGCATCGGACCATGCGTGCTGTTCCCGCGCCGGCGCCGGCTCGAAGCCTGCGGGCGCGAAGTGGCGCTGGGCTCGCGCGCCTTCGACCTGCTGGTGTGCCTGGTACGGCGCGCCGGCGAGGTGGTGGGCAAGGATGAACTGCTGCGCCAGGTGTGGCCGGGCCTGGTGGTGGAAGAAGCGAACGTGCGCGTGCACGTCTCGAACCTGCGCAAGGCGCTGGGCGCGGTGGCGCCCGATGCCGGCGCCTGGATCGTCAACGTGCCGCTGCGCGGCTATATGTTCCGCGGTCCGCTCGAACCGATTCCGACCTCAGATCAGGCCCAGGGTCAGGGCCTTGAGGGTGGCGGCGGCGCGGGTCGAGCAGTCGAGCTTGCGGAAGATGCTCTCGACGTGGGTGCGCACGGTGCTGGGGCTGATGCGCATCGCGCGCGCGGCCTCCTTGTTGCTCTCCCCGAGGCTGATGCGCTGCAAGACCTCGGCTTCGCGCGCCGACAGCGTGGCGCGCACCGGCGCGCCGGTGGTGCCGTTCGCACCATTCGCACCATTGCCTGGCGCCGTGCGAACGCCCGTCGCCGCGGCCAGCACGGCGTCCACCGTGGCGCGGTCGAAGCGGCCGCCCGTCACCTGGGCCTCGAGCAGGGCGGTGGCCGCCACCGGCTCGTGGGCCGCGCGCCATGGCCGCGGCGAGCGCAGCGCCACCCAGGCGGCGGCCACGCCCAGCAGGCGCTGCGGCGCGCCGAGGGCGCTCGCGTCCAGGCTGCGGAAATACCCGCTGCCGTCGAGTCGCTCGTAGACGTGCGAGGCCAGTTGCGCATCCGGCCCCAGGCCGTCGATGCGGCTGCCGGCGCGCGCGGTCCAGTAGGGCACCAGGCGCACCGCTTCCCAGTCGGCGGCGCTCAATTTGCCGTTGCGCTCCCATACCGTGTTGGTCACCGCCGCGCGCCCGATCCCGTGCAGCAGGGCGGCGCGTGCCAGGCCGCGCTGCTGTGCCTCGGGCAGGCCCGCCAGCTGCGCCGCCTCCTGCGCCAGCAGCGCGACGCGGCGCGAATAGCCGGCCAGCCAGGGCAGCTTCAGTTCGATCATGTCGGCCACCAGGGTGAGCGGCACCGATACCGGAAGAAAATCCGATGGCGGCGATGGCGTTTCGGCGGCCTCCAGCTCGTCGAGCCAGGCGCGCGCGTGCGACGCCACGAGCGCCACCAGGCGCGCCGGATACTTGACGTCGCCCAGCTGCGCGATCATCTCCAGCGCGCGCTCGATGCCATGCACGCGCGCCAGGATCTCGAGGTCCCCGCCCAGCACCGCGTGGTACACCACGGTCGGCACTTCGTCGCCGCGCAGGTGGAGCGGAAGGCCGCTGCCGTCGTAGTGCTCCCACACGTGGCGCAAGCCGCTTTCGACCGCGGCCGGCAATCCCATCATGGCGGCGATGTCGCCCGCGACTTCGCAGTGGACTTCGGCCAGCTCGGTGGTGTCGGAGAGGCGCGCCACCTGCTGGGCATTGAGGGTGCGGCTTACCAGCGCATGGCGCGCGCCGACGTCGTCGCCCATCATCGCGGCGAAGCCGGCCGCGTTGGCGGTACAGCCCGACCAGCGCAGCAGCGCCACCATGCGCGCATGCTCGCACGCCGCGGCATCGGCTCCGGCTGCCGCGGCCACGCGCACGGCCAGGCGCGCGGCGCGCTCCGAACCGTCGATCGGCTGGCCCATGCTCAGGTCGCCGACGATGGCGAGCAGTGCCATCGCCTGGGACAGGGTGGCGGTGTCGTGGCCGTGCAGGCAGGCCGAGGGAAGCGACAGGGAAGAAGAAGTTTCGCGCGCGGCCGTGTCCATCGATCGTCGTTTACATGCCCGGGGCGGGATGCACCGGGATCTGGTTGCGCAGACTCAGGTTGATGACGTTCCAACCACGAATCGCCGCGATAGTATAGCCAAGTTCGGCGATCTCGTTCTCGCTGAAATGCTCGCGCAGGGCCGGCCAGGCGGCGTCGGTATCGTCGCGGTGCGGCAGCGCATTGACGGCGTCGGCCCAGGCCAGGGCGGCGCGTTCGCGCTCGCTGAAGAAGGGCGACTCGCGCCATGCGGCCAGGGAGTTCAGGTGGCGTGGATCGGCGCCCTGCTTGATCAGGTCGCGCCAGTGCATGTCGATGCAGACGCCGCAGCCATTGAGCTGCGAGACGCGCAGCTGCACCAGCTCGAACAGGCGCTCGCCGATCGAGCTCTGGCGGTTGGTCATCGACAGGTTGACCATGGCTTTCAGGTTGGCGGGGGCCAGGGTGAACAGGTTCAGACGTGCGGACATGATGGGTTCCTTTCAGGTGGCGAGGGCGCACTGTGCGGCCTTCTTGCTGATAAGACGAGCCAGCATGCGCGGCTGTGACATGGGAGGCGATTTTTCTTTGCGGCTCTCCCAAAAGGAGGAGCGCGCCGTCCCGGGCCTGCCGATGCGCGATGCCGGCCTCCCTCCGATTAAAGAGGTATCGAGATTGCACCTTTATGGGCGGCTCGCTACACTGGTCCCGCCAATTTTGAAAGGGACATCCAATGACGCAAACGAACAAGGGAACCGCCGTCATCACCGGCGCATCGACGGGCATGGGTGCCGTGTACGCGGACCGCCTGGCGCGCCAGGGCTACGACCTGGTGCTGATCGCGCGCGACGAAGAGCGGCTGGCGCGCGTGGCCAGCCTGGTGCGCGCCGCCACCGACCGCCGGGTCGAAGTGCTGGCCGCCGACCTGGTCGATCCGCAGGCGCTGCGCCGCGTCGAAGCGCTGCTGCGCGTGCGCGGCGACGTCACGCTGATGGTGAACAACGCCGGCATCGGGTCGGTCGCGCCGCTGCACGGCGACGACGTCGATGCGATGGACCGGATGATCGCGCTGAACGTCACCGCGCTGACCCGCCTGACCTATGCGGTGGCGCCGGGCATGGCGGCGCGCGGCGCCGGCGCCATCGTCAACGTGTCGTCGATCGTCGCGATCGCGACCGAGATGATGAATGGGGTGTACGGCGCCAGCAAATCCTATGTGCTGGCGTTTACCCAGGCGCTGCAGCACCAGTTCGGGGACAAGGGCCTGCGCATCCAGGCAGTGCTGCCGGGCGTGACCGCCACCGGCTTCTGGGACACGCTGGGCCATCCTTTGGCGCGCCTGCCGGCGGAGGTCGTGATGAGCGTGGACGACCTGGTCGACGCCGCGCTGGCGGGCCTGGCGCAGGGCGAGCAGGTCACCATTCCGGGCCTGCACGATGGAGAAAAATGGACTGCCTACGATGCGGCGCGGCGCGAGCTGGCAGGGCTGTTCGGCAATGCCGCGCCGGCGCCGCGCTACGCCGTGCCGGCGCGGCAGGCCGCCTGAAGGTTCAGGCCAATTTCAGGCCAAACCGGCCAGCTTGGCGTTGCGCTCGCGCTCGAGCTTGGTGATGTAGCGCTGCACGGCAGCCAGGCCGCCGCGAGAAATGTCGACGAACTGGCAGCCCAGGCGGCGGCTGGTCTTGTGGTTCAGGAGGGTGAGGTCGAGCGAGTTGCGGATCTCGAGCGAGGTCGCGATCGGACCGATCTCGGGCAGTTCGATGCGGCAGCCCTCGATCACGCGGCCGATGCTGGCGCCCAGCTGGAGCTTGTTGTCGAGCAGGGCGATGCCGCCGACGCTGATGTCGTGCAGCGGGAACACGCCCATGCCGCCGCCGGCGTCGATCGGCACCGGCACCAGCGCGCGCACCGGATTGCTGACCGGCGTGGGCATGCGGTAGTACTCGCGCCGCTGCAGGCGGATCAGGGTGGGCGGGATGTCGGCGCGCAGCGCGGGCTCGCCGCGCCAGGTGGTGGGGCCCAGGCCGTCGGCGCCGAACAGGATGCGGATCTTGTCGAGCGAAGTCTCGCACTTGACGCGGCCGGCGGCCACGATGCGCTCGTTCTGGGCGCGGTCGACCGAGCGGTCCAGCACCACGGTGCCGCTGTCTTCGTCGACCGCCAGGATCGAGGTCACGCAGACGTCGGCCTCGCCCTTGATCAGCATGCGAATCAGCTGGTTCTTTTCTCCGATCTGGCGCAGCAGCGCCACGATCTCGCGGCGCGATCCGACTTCGTAGTCGTGCCAGTCTTCCAGTTCTGCTTCAATCATCGCTTGCATCTGTCCTTGCCGCTAAGTCCGTTGGGAGGTGGGGCGTCGGATCGGGCGCGGGAGGCAACAGCCCACCATGTTGTCGAGCCGACTCTATATGATATAGCCATGCCAACAGTTCCGCAATTGCCCGGTACAGGGCCGGCGGAATCTCGCGGTCGAGATCGACCTGCATCAGCAGCGACACCAACTCCTTCGATTCGTGCACGAACACGCCGGCGTCCTGGGCGCGCCGGATGATCTGTTCGGCCACCATGCCGGACCCCTTGGCCACGACGGTCGGCGCGCGCTCGCCGGCGCCGTAGGCCAGCGCCACGGCGTTCTGGCGCCGCTTGTCGGCCGATTCAGTCATCGCCCGCATCCTTCGAATCCGGCGTGCCGGCACGCGCGCGCGCATCGAAGCCGGCCAGCGGCGTGCCCACCGCCTCGAGCGCTCCGGCCAGTTGCGGCATGTGCTCGCGCAGCAGGCCGGCGGTGGCGTCGTCGGCCGCCGCGAACTGCACCTGCAGGGCGCCGTTCACCATGCGCAGCTGCGCCTCGAGTTCGCCCAGTTGCGGAAAGCGCAGGCGCAGGCGCGAGTGCCAGATCGCCTGCTCGCCCTCGCCATCCTTGCCGCCATGGGCCTCGCGCTGCACGTCCCATTCCATCGGCTGGCCCGGCCACAGCTGGCCTTTCCAGGCCAGCTGCGACTGTTCCTGGGCCGCCAGCTGCATGCTGATGAACTGGGCGGTGGCGGGATCCTGCGGATTGGGGCGCACGCCGCCCTGCGCGGCCTGCTGCTGCGGTTCGTTCGCCAGTTCGGACAGGGGCAGGGCGCCGCGCGCCCATTCCGCCACGTGCGATTCGTAGAATAGCCCGCTCTTTCCGAAGGCCTGCTGCAGGCCGGCCGCCAGCGCCGCCGGATCGGCCCCGGGGCCGCCCACCAGCGGCGCGCGGCCGACGATGGCGGACAGCTGGCTGTCGGCCTTCTGGGCCGCAGCCAGCACGCCGGCCAGGGCCTGGGCGGTGGGACTCAGGGTGGTGTTCTTCGCTTCGGTGCCGCCGGCGAAGGCTTGCGCGCCGAGCGCAGCGCCGGACGCCAGCAGGGCGCTGGCGCGGCCGATGGCGGCGCCTTCGCGGTACGACAGCGGCGCATGCGCGCCGTCGGCATCTTCTTGCGGCGCGGGGCCGGCTTCGGCAAAGGCGGTCGTGGTTTGCGAACCGACCTGGAAGGTGGGACGCGGATGCAGGCCGACCAGGGTCATTGGCACGTCGGCGCCGACCTGGGCGCCAGGAGGCAGCTGCATGCGGGCCTGGGTGTCGGCGAACTTGACGACGAAGGTACCGTCAGTCAGCCGGGCCTGGACCGCGCCCTGGATGGCCTTGCCCAGGAAGGGCGCCATCTCGCGCGCAAAGGCTTGCTGGCGCGGGTCGGCGGCCTGCTCGGCCGGCCGCGCCGGGGTGACGGGCGCGACGCTGCCGACGAGTTCACGCGGCAGCATCGGGCCCTCTCATCATGATCAGACGCCGTAGGCGCGCACGACGCGGCGTTCGGTCGAGGTGCTCTTCATCAGCGACGACAGGTGCGCCATCCATGGCGTGGTGAGGTCGCGGATCTGGCGGTCGAAGTCGAGCATGCGGCGAATCGCGTCGACCTTGCGCAGGCGCTCCTGGCCGCCCAGCGGCGCGCCGCCTTCATTGGCCTTCAGGCGATTTGCATGGCGCGCGCATTCCTGCTCCAGCTCGGCCAGGCGGTCCCACTCGTTGGCGCTGGCCGCATCCAGCATGCGCTCGGTGATGCCGACCATGGTTTCGTAGGTGGTCACGACTTCCTGTCCGCTCATCGTCATTGTCGTCATCATCCTCAAACGCTCATCAGGGTGGGGGCTTTCTGGATCGCGGGCGGCATCGGCTCGGGCGCTTCCTGCTGCTCGCCGATCTGGACCCAGGCGCCGCGCAGGTCGGCCATCAGGCCGTGGACTTCCTCGACGATCGCCGCATCGTTCTTGATGTTCGCTTCCAGCAGGCGGCGGCTCATGTAGTCGTACAGCGCGTCCAGGTTCTGGGCGATCTCGCCGCCGGCTTTCTTGTCGAGCGAGGCGCGCAGGCCGTTGTCGATGATCGTGATGGCCTTCGAGATCGAGGCGCCCTTGATGCCGATGTTCGACGACTTGATGCCGTTGATGGCGCTGAGCAGGGCGACGATCACGCCGTCGTACAGCATGACCACCAGCTTGTGCGGCGACGCGGCGGCGACGCCGGTTTCCAGGCCGACCGTGGCATAAGCGCCCACACCGCGTTTAGGGGTTCCAAACATGTGATTCTCCAGTAATGCTTAATTAACCGTAGTTGGTCGACAGGGCGGCCAGCTGCTGGGTGAGATAGTTAGAAGTCGACTGCATCGAGGACAGCATGGCGTCGAGCGCGACGAACTGCGCGCGGTAGCGTTTTTCCATGCTTTCCAGGCGCAGTTCGAAGCGTGCGCGTTGTTCGGCGACCGACTTGATCGAGGCGTCCAGGCCATCGGTCTTGCTCTTGAGCAGACTGTCCTTGCCGATGAAGCCGGCCGCCAGGTTGGTCAGCTGGTAGGCGAAGCCTTGCGAGAAGGTGACGGTGCCGCGATCGCCGACCAGGCCGCCGGTGATCGACACCTGGATGCCTTCGGCCGCCGAGCCGGCGGCCGCGGTCAGCGACTGGCCGTTGCCGGTGGCGGCCACGCCGCCGATGGTGCCTTCGACGTCGGTGCCCTTGGTCGGCGTGGCGCCGCCGAAGATGCTGTCGACCGAGCTGCCGCTGACGCCGGCGATCGAGATGTTCGACACCTCGCCATACTTGCTCGACGACAGCGTCAGCTTGCCGTCCTCGCCAACCTCGGACTCGACCGTGTCGCCGGCGCCGGCGAAGGTGGAGTTGCCGTTGATCGCCGAGCGGATCAGCGCCGCCAGGTCCTCGTTGCTGTAGGTGCCGGCCTGGAGCTTGACCTCCTGGGTCTTGCTTTCGGTGACCGGATCGGTCTGGTTCAGCGTCACGCGCCAGACGGTATTCGGGGCGATCGTGGTCGAGCCGCTGAGCGCCGCGCTGCTGACCAGGTTGCCCCGGGTCGCCAGGCTGGTGATGTTGATCGGGTAGGTGCCGGGCTTGGTGGCGGCGCTCGACTTGTCGAACTTGATCATATTGTCGGTGGTCGAGCCCATGGCCGCGAACAGGCCGCCGAAGTCGGCGGCGTTTTCGGTGATCGCCTTGTTGAGCTTGGTGGAGTCGACCTTCAGGCTGCCGTCCTGCTGGAAGCCGATGCCGATCTGGCTCAGCGAGTTCAGCTTGCCGCCCGTGCCCTCCATCACGGCGCTGATCTGGCGCCGCAGCTGGCTCTGGATCGAGCGCACGCTGGCGTCGCCCTGCAGGATGGCGCCCTTGCCGGTCTCGGAGTTGAACGAGGTCAGGCCGACGATCGTCTTGTTGAGTTCGTTATAAGCCTTGACGAAGTCGTTGACCGCGGTGGTGATCGACGCGGTGTCCTTGGACACCGTGAGCGTCGAGCTGCCGAGCGCGGTGACGTCGAGCGTCACGCCCTGGATCGCTTCCGAGACGCTGGTGCTGTCGCTCTTGATCTCGATGCCGTTCATGTTCAGCTTGGTGCTCTGGGCGCCGGCCGTCTGCGTCATGCCCTGCACGCCGGCCGGATCGTAGCCGAGCATCGCGGCGATGGCCGGATCTGCCGGCGCGCCGTCTTCGCCGCCGACGGTGATCTTCATCGTCGTCGCTTCGCCAGTCTTGTTGGAGGTCAGCACCAGGTGATAGGGCTTGGCGCTGCCGTCCGACACGATGGTGGCGGTCACGCCCATGTCGGCCTTGTTGATGGCGTCGCGGATGCCCTGCAGCGACTGGTCGCCGGCGCCGAGCGTGATGGTCTTGCTGTTGATGGCGCCGTTGAGCGAAAAGCCGGAATCCATATGGCTGCCGATGCTGCCCGCGGTGAAACCGGCGGCGGCCGGATTGGTGCCGCCGACCACGATCTGGTTGCCGTCGTTCGAGCGCAGCGTCACGCCGGCGGTCGCCGTGCTGGTCGAGCCGGTATTCGCGGCGTTAGCGGCGTGACCGATGCCGCCGCGCACGGTGCCGGTGACGGTTTCGGTTACGTCGATGGTCGAACCGTCGGCGGCGCTGAACTGCAGCGTGCCGTCGGCGGCGCTGCCGGTGACGGTGATGTTGGCGGCGGCCAGCGCATTGCGGGTATTGGTGCTGGTCAGTGCGGTGTCGAGGGCTGCGCCCGTCAGCGGTGCGCTGCCCGGGGTCAGGTTGGCCAGCTGCACGCCGCCAACCGAGAGCGCATAGCTGGAGCCCGCATCGACGCTGACCTGGCCGAAATTCTCGAACAGGCCGGCGGCGGTGGTGGTGGCGCCGGCGGTGGCGACCACGCCGGTCTTGTCGGCCTGCGCATTGATGGCCTCGGCCAGGGCGCGGGCGCTGCGCGTGGTTGGGCCAGTGCCGATGGAGATGCCGTTCAGGCTCAGCGAACCGTTGCCGATACCGCTCGATGCGGCGGCCAGGCTCAGCGCATTGCCGGTGGCGCCGAAGGTGCCGCCAGTGACGGTGCCGAACTGGAAGGTCAGGGTGGTCGGAGCGCCGGCGCCGATGGTCGACGACGTGCTGGCGTAGCCGTTGGTCTTCAGGCTTTGTGCCTGCGCCAGCTGGGTGACGTTGATCTTGTACTTGCCCGGTACGGCGCCGGCGCCGGCGGTGCCGCTCAGGACGTCCTTGTTGCTCGCGGTGGCGCCGAGGCCCTGGAACGTGGCTGGGGTGTTGAGCTTCGTCAGCGCGCCCTGGAAGGTGCCGACCGCGGCGCTGACCTGGGCCAGCGCGGCGCTGCGGGCCTGGAACGCCGCCGTCTTCTTGTCATAGGCGGCAAGCGGCGCGGACTCAGCCTGCATCAGCTGGCTGACGATGCTGTTGATGTCGAGTGAAGATGAACTGACGGCCACTTGTTTCTCCCGTGAAAGCGATATCGTAAGTGATTATCGACAGAAACAAACCGGACTTAAGAGCGGTAAATGCGGCTTTATTTAGATTTTGCAGGACGGTATCCGGCCTTGCGGGATGAAGGCCGATGAAAAAAGCGCCACACCCTCGCGGGTGCGGCGCTTCGTGGCGGAGCTGGCGGATCAGGCGGTTTGCCGGATCAGCAAGCCTTGCATCTTGTCGATGGCTTTCGCCATTTCCAACGCTTCCTTGCTCGGCATCTGGCGCACCACTTCCCGGGTGTTCTGGTCGATGATCTTGACGACGACTTCCTTGCTTTCTTCGTCGATCTCGAATTCCAGGCTCTGGGCAGAGGGCGGCATCGCCTCGTTGAGCTTCTTGACTGCGGCCGACACTTCTTCCCGATCCGGTGTTGACTCCACGACCGAGGCTGGCGTGTCAGGGACCGGCTGGCGGCCCGCGACCGCAGCTTGCCCGGTCACCGCAGCTGGACGTTCGTCCAGTTTCGGAGCGGGCGACGAACCAAGTGATTGGATCTGCATGTCGATTTCCCTAGTAAAAATTCCCCGGCTGAATTTCTTCAGCCGAGGAACCACTTACCTTGCGATGTTGTTACTACGCGTTAGCGATTAGCCACGCAGCAGCGACAGGACACCGTTCGGCAGCGAGTTGGCCTGGGCCAGCATCGAGGTACCAGCCTGCTGCAGGATCTGACCGCGGGTCATCTTTGCGGTTTCAGCAGCGAAGTCGGTGTCGACGATGCGGCTGCGCGATGCCGACAGGTTCTCGGTCGACGAGCCCAGGTTCGAGATCGCCGATTCGAAACGCGACTGCAGTGCGCCGTATTCTGCGCGCTGGCTGTTGACCGCGGAGAGTGCTGCATCGGCGGTCTTGATCGCAGCCTGGGCGCCCTCGAAGGTGCTGATGTCGAGGTCGGCCACTGCTTTCAGCTTCGAATTGCCGGCCAGGCCCATGGTGGTGGTTGCATCGACCACCGAGAAGCTCTTGTCGGAGTCCATGGTGATCTTGCCCATCGCGGTGGCGCCGTTGGCGCCGTTCGTTTCGGCTGCAGCGCTCTTGCCGCCGGCGGTGGTGTAGGTCGACAGCATGGCTTGGCCTGCGGCAGCGTCGCTCGAGGTATTCTTCAGCTTGATGTCGTTGCCGTCGGCGTGGGTCAGCTTGATGCCGCCGTTGACGGAGTCATACGATGCGGTGACGCCGGTCTTCGCCGATTGGGCATTGAAGGCGCTGATGGCACCGGCATGGCCGTTGGCGTCGTCGGTGCCCACCGAGAACGAGATCGTCACGGCGGTAGCGTTATCCGACGCCAGCGTCATCGTGAACGACTTGTTTGCAGTCAGGTCCAGGTTGGCGTCGGTCTTGGCGGTGGCGGTCACGCCGGTGTCGCCGCTGACGGTGTTGATCTTGGCGACGGTGGACTTGGCGGTATCACCTGCGCTGACGTCGATGCCTTTCGTGCCTTGCGAGCCGTTGATGGTCACGGTGCCGGCCACCACGCCGTTGGTCGCGCTGGCGTTGGCTGCCTTGGCGGCGATGTCGGTGCTGTTGTTGCCGTAGGTCGAGGTGGTGAAGTTCGAGCCGCCCATCGAGATCAGCTGGCCTGCATTGGCGCCGACCTGGAAGTTCGCGGTGCCCATCGTGCCGTCCATCAGCTTCTGGCCGTTGAACTCGGTGGTGTTGGCGATGCGGTTCAGTTCCGAGGTCAGCTGGGTGACTTCGGTCTGCAGCGCTTTACGGTCGCTGGCCGAGTTCGACGAGTTCGACGACTGCACTGCCAGTTCGCGGATACGCTGCAGGATGTCGCCCGAGCTCGACAGGGCGCCTTCGGCGGTTTGTGCCATCGACACGCCATCGTTGGCGTTGCGGGTGGCCTGGGTCATGCCCTTGATTTGCGCGTTCATGCGATCGGAGATCGCGAGACCAGCGGCGTCATCCTTGGCGCTGTTGATGCGCAGGCCCGACGACAGGCGCTGGATCGAGGTGTTCAGCTGCGACTGCGAGGTCGACAGGTTACGCTGCGAGTTGAGGGATGCGACGTTGGTATTGATTACGGATGCCATGGTGTCTACTCCAGAGACGTGGTCTTACGGGGTGCAGCGACCTTGCTGCTGTGTACTTTGGTCCGTCGCGCTGTTTCGTGACGTTCAAACCGCTGTTGTTGCTGGTAACGGTGCCCTATGGAAAAAGTTTAGGGCTCCATTTCGAAAAAATTGGCCTGCGAGGAAGGCGCGGTCAAAAAACGCTGGCCTTGGCGGCAGGCAAAAAAGGAACTTGAGGGCAAAATAAATTTTATTTTTGCGCTCAGGTCTTGAGCAATGTGTACAGTTTGCCCAGCTCCGCCCAGCCGCTTTCATGCAAGGATGCGTTGACGCGCCTGGTATAGCCGGGCACGTGCTGGAAGCGCCGGCAATGCAGTTGCACTGTCGATACCATGGTGGCGATCGGCGGCACTTCGCCCTCGGTGTTGCACTGCACCGCAAGAATCAGGCGCAGCAGGCCGAAGCGCGCCATCAGCTGCACATAGCTTTGATAGGGGGTGGCGCCGTTGAACGGGAAGAGCTCGGAGAACACCTCGTTCACCAGGTAGTGTTCGAGCAGCCAGGGAGCGCCCGCCAGGGCCTCGTCGAGGCGGCCCAGGCCGCGCCGGTAGGCGCCGACCAGCCCCTCGGCGCTCACCTGACCCTGGGCGTCGGCGCCGAACCTGGCGGCGACCTGCTGCATCAGCGCCTGCTCGTGCGGCGACGTCGACTCGAAGCCCTTGGTCGCCCACAAAGTGGCGAACACCATGGCCTGGGCATCGTGGTCGGGCTGGATCAGGTCCAGCGTCGCGAGCAGCCCGCCGTCCTCGACCAGGCGCACGAAATCTTCGATCATGGCCGGAATGGTCTCCTGCTCGCCTCGTTCGCACAGTCCGTCCAGCATGTCGCAGAACGTCCCCAGCAGCGCCAGGCGCTGCCACAGGGCCAGCTCGTGGGTACGCAAGAGATTCAGGCAAAAGATGCGGATCTCGGCCATCAGCGCCGGGGGCACGCCGCAACGCGGCCCGACGCCGAGCACGGCCGACTGCCGGACATGGATCGGGGCCTCGACGAAATCGAAAGCGTCTTCGGCCAGCAGGGCCAGGCGCGCGGCCTCGGGGCAGGAAAGGGTGATCGCCTGCTCGAACTGGCCATCCAGGCTGCGGTTGGTGCGCGGGTATTCGTGGCAGACTTCGGGCAGGTAGGATTCGCCGAGGTGGGCCTGCACCGAGCAGATGCCGTCGTGGAGCGCCGGGCATCGCTGCTGCTCGCCGACCGTCCTGATCGCCCCATAGGCGCGATCGCCCATGCCTTCCAGGCGCGTCATATTGGCCATCATGCGCTCGAGGGCCGGGACCGATTCCTTGCGGTAGGCCTTATAGGTCTTCTTGTCGACATGCACCGTCCAGCCGGAACAGCAGGTGTCCTCGCAACTGGCGCCGATGCAGCGGAACCGCTCGACGAAGCGGGGCTTGAGTGCGGTCAGGGTCTGTGTGCGGTGCAGGATGGGCATGGACTGGCTGCTTAAAAGATTACAAAGTTGCAGCGCAGTATAAACACGACATGACCTGGCTCAATCCGCGATCACCACCCGATTCTTCCCGCTATTCTTGGCTTGGTACATCGCCTTGTCGGCGCGCGCCATGAGCGACGCCTGGTCTTCGTTGGGCACCCTGAGCGCCACCCCGCACGAGAACGTAATGAGCATCTTCTCGTTATCGTGCAAGAAGAAGTGCTTGGTCAGCTCGCGCTGCACCCGCACCATGGCCGCTGCCGCCGCGTCGACCGTGGTCTCCGGCAGCAGGATCAGGAACTCCTCGCCGCCGAAACGGGCGATGACGTCCATCGAGCGCAGCGTCTCGCGCACCACCTTCACCAGGTGCTTCAGCGCGGCGTCGCCCGCCATATGGCCATAGGTGTCATTGAGCCGTTTAAAATTGTCGAGGTCGAGCAGGGCCACGCACAGCGGCGTCTTTCTCCGGTCGGCGCGCGCGCTCTCGCGCTCGAACACATCGTCCAGGCCGCGCCGGTTGAGGCTGCCGGTCAGCTGGTCTTCGCGCACCAGCTCGCTCATATGCTGCAGCTCGGCTTCCAGCTCGCGGATGCGCTGCTCGGCCTCCTGCACCTCTTTATGCGCGCCGACCATGCGGTCGCGCGAGGCCAGCGCCTCGTCCTGTGCGTTGCGCATCTCGCGCAGCACTTCGTCGAGCACGCCGTTGATCTCATTGACGTCGGTGGCGCGGCCGATGCGGTCCGAGAAGCCGCCCAGCCTGGCGTGGTAATCGCTGGTGGAGGCAGCGGCCGAGCCCAGGCGGTCGATGAAGGTCATCATCATGTTCTTCATGGCCCCCCGCACGTCGTCGATGCCGTGCTTGAGGTGGCCCTGCTTGATGATCACGTCCTTCAGGCCACGGGTCGCGTCTTCCAGCGCGCGCGTGTCGAGCGGGCCCTTGATCAGGTCCTGCACCACCAGCACCTGGCCGCGCATATAGTTGTCGTCGTCGAGCAGGCCTTCGATATTGTCGAGCAGCAGGCGGAACAGGCGCAGCAGCAATTCCTGCTGTTCGGCGCCGTCGTCCTTGCGCAGCTCGATCTGGAAGCACAACTGCTTCAGGCGCGCCGCGATGTCCTGCAGTTCGGATTCGCCGACGGCGGTCTTGACCGCCGCGCCCAGCGCCTCGGCCTCGGCCGACAGTTCGGCGTCGCCGCTCAGCAGCGAGGCGCAGGCGAAGGACAGGGTGCGCGCCAGCATCTCGCGCAGCAGGACGGTATCCGGTTCCTCGTCGCCCAGGGCCATCACGGGGGTGTTGCGGCGCAAATGACGCTCTGACATCTGTCCCAGCGCCTGGGTATAGCCGGTCCAGTCCTCGAGCTTGACCGCGCGCGCCATGCGCCGGCCATACTCCGACAGCTCGCCCGGCGTCTCGGCCATGCGGCGCGCGAAGCCGGCCAGGACCTCGATCGCGCCCGTGTCTGGAGCCGCTGCGGGCGCCGATGCGGGCGGCGCCGGCGGGATGCCGGCGATTTCGTCATAGATGGCGCGGTAATTGTCCGGCGTCGGTGCGAGGCGGCGCGCGGCGAGGCGGCGGAAGGCCTCGCGTGCAATCTCAGCGGGGTTGGCGGGCTGGTTCACGGCGGGCGCGGCGGGAGTTGAGATGGACATGGATTACTGCGCAGTGACGAATTCGCGGGATTGGCGACATGATAATCAGCTTTTTTGCCGTGTATCAATTAAAAAACGGTAACACAGCCCTTGATCGCACCGGTTGCCGCCGCGGCGCAACGGAATGTCACATTCAGTCCACCAAACCGTTACGGATGGCGTAGGTCGTCAGCTCGGCACTGGACTTGAGTTTCATTTTGACTAACAATCGCGCGCGGTATTCGCTGATGGTCTTGACCGACAGCGACAGCTCGCGCGCGATCTCGGTGACCGTCATGCCGGAGGCGATCATGGTCAGGGTCTGGTATTCGCGGTCGGACAGGCCTTCGTGCACCGCTGCCTCGTGGTCCGCGCCGATCGAGCTGGCCAGGGTCTGGGCCAGCGCCGCGCTCACGTATTTCTGGCCGCCCGCCACCTGGCGGATCGCCGTCACCAGCTCGCGCGGCGCGCTCTGCTTGGTGAGATAACCGGACGCGCCGGCCTTCAGCGCGCGGATCGCGTACTGGTCTTCGCGGTGCATCGACAGCATCAGCACCGCCAGTTCGGGTTTGTCTTTCTTTATCTGTTTCAACACGTCGATGCCGTTGCGGTCGGGCAGCGAGATATCGAGCAGCATCACATTGGCCTTGGATTTGCCTATCAGCCGGGCGGCGTCGACGCCGTTCTCGGCCTCGCCGGCGACGTTGATGTCGCGCTGCTCGGCCAGGATCTGCTTCAGGCCCTCGCGCACGATGGCATGGTCATCGGCAATGAAAACGCGGATGGATATTTTCTCGGTCATTCTTCTTCTTGTGCTGTCTTGTGGCTCGCCGCCTGCTGCGCGGAGGGCCTGGGCGCCAGCCTGGTCTTGATGGTCACCATCGTGCCACCTCCGGGCGCGGACGACAAGGCCAGCGTGCCGCCCAGCGCGCTGGCGCGCTCGCTCATGCCGCGCAGGCCGAACGATTGCGGCTTGAGGCGGTCTGCGGGCTGGATGCCGCGGCCGTTGTCGCAGATCGACAGGGTGAGCAGGTTGCGCTGGCGCCGCAGCGACACCGTGACGCGGGTTGCATCGGCATGCTTGGCGATGTTCGTGAGCGCTTCCTGGAAGATGCGGAACAGCGCGCTAGCATGGTCGGGCTCGAGCTCCAGGTCTTTATCGGGACAGCGCATGATGACGGCGATGCCCATCTGCTTCTCGAACTCGCGCGCCTGCCATTCGAGTGCAGCGACGATGCCGAGGTCGAGCGTGCTCGGGCGCAGGTCGAGCGAGATGCGGTGCACGGCCTCGATGGTGCGGTCGACCAGGTCGTCGACATAATTGGCCTTGTCGATCAGGTCTGGCTGGTCTTGAGGCAGGCGCGCCGACAGCATCGCCAGCGCCATCTTGATCGCGGTGAGATTGCCGCCCAGGTCGTCGTGGATCTCGCGCGCGATGCGGGTGCGCTCGTCTTCCTTGGCCTGCTCGATATGCGCGGTCAGCTCGGCCAGGCGCTCGCGCGAACGGTGCGATTCTTCCTGCTCCTGCTTGCTTGCCGTGATATTGGTCATGATGCCATCCCACTGAACTGCACCGTCCTCGCGGGTGTGCGGGGTGGCGCGCAGGTTGATCCACTTGACGTCGTTCCAGGCTGGAATGCGGATCCGTCCTTCCCAGTTCCAGGCCGCCAGGGCGGCGGCCGACATCTGCATCGCCTCGTGATAGGCGCGGCGGTCTTCCGGCAGGATCAGGCCTTCGAACAGGGACGGATCGTCCTGCAGCTCGCCGGGCGCCAGGCCGAGCAGCGCGCTGCAGCCGTCGTTCAGGCAGGGGAAGCTGGTGCCGCCGTCGGGGTGCAGGACGAACTGGTAGACCAGGCCGGAGGTGGGAGGATGTTCGGTGTGGAAAGAGGAGGGCAGGCTCATTGTTTGTCTCGTCGCTTCTTTTTTCGTGCACTGCTTTTGGCTTGTCCGCATCATACGATAAAAGCGCGCGAATCCCGGCGCAGGTGACGCCAAGTCTCGTTACAATAAGGTCATGAATAAGGCATTTGTTAAAGAGTCCGACAACGAGGACGATGAAGAAGCATTGGCCCTGGCGCAGGCGATTCCCGCCGGCGCCAAGAACTACATCACCCCGGCCGGCTACCAGCGCATCAAGGACGAGCTGCTGCAGCTGATCGACGTCGACCGTCCCGAGGTGGTGCGCATCGTGCACTGGGCCGCGTCGAACGGCGACCGTTCCGAGAACGGCGACTACATCTACGGCAAGCGCCGCCTGCGCGAGATCGACCGCCGCATCCGCTTTCTCACCAAGCGCATGGATTCGGCCTTCGTGGTCGATCCAACTGTTCACTACGGCAACGACCAGGTGTTTTTCGGGGCCACGGTGAGCTACATCAACAAGGCGGGCGAGGAGCACACCGTCACCATCGTCGGCGTGGACGAGCTCGATCCCTTGAAGGGCAAGATCAGCTGGGTGTCGCCGGTGGCGCGGGCGCTCACCAAGTGCCGCGAGGGCGACGTGGTGCCGCTGCAGACGCCGCTCGGCATGGACGAATTGGAGATTGTTTCGGTCGATTATCCCGAACCCATCGCCGACTGATTTTCTGGTTCGCTGCTAAGATGAGGTCATGAATCGACCTCACCAACCGGCGCCAGATCTGGACGCCCTGGCCGCGCTGCGCGCCGCCACTTCCGAACGCCACGAACGACTCGACAGCGGCCTGCCGCTGTCCGGGCCCGCCCCCGACCTCAACGATTACGCGACCCACCTGACCATGGTGCGCGACTGGCTGGCGCCGCTGCAGGCCTGGCTGGACGGCTTCGCCGACGGTCCGCAACAAGTGCTGCCGGCGGTCGGGCGGCTGGCGCTGATCGATGCCGATCTGAACGAACCAGGTATGCCGCCAGTACGCGTGCCTTCGACACCGCATGCCTGGCCGCAGGATGCCAGCGCCGCCTACCGCTGGGGCGTGGCGTACGTGATCGAAGGATCGCAGCTGGGCGGGAAGGTGTTGTACGGGAAGCTCTCGGAGCGGCTGGCGCCGCATCCGCTGCGCTACCTGCGCGGGGCCGACGAAGGCCCCGGACCACGCTGGCGCGCGTTCATGCTGGCGCTGAAAGAGCACGTGAAGTCGCCCGACGAAATCGCCGACGCGTGCGCGGGGGCGTGTGCGGCGTTCGACAGCATCCTGGAGCTGGCGCCGCTGCGGTAATTACGACCGCTCCCGCTCCACGCGATTGACCCCAGCCACCCGGCGCAGATTGCGAATCAACTGCGCCAGATGCACCCGATCCTTGATCTGGATCGTGAAGCGCAGCTGCGTCATGCTGTGCTCGTCATCCTCGTCCATGCCCACATAGGTGATGTTGGCGTCCGACTCGCCGATCTCGGCGGCCACGCGGGCGAGAATGCCTTTTTCGTTGTTGATCAACAGGCGGATGCGACAGTCGAAGCGGCGGTTGAGCTCGTCGCCCCATTGCACCGCGATCCAGCGGTCGGGTTCCTTGGCGCGGATGCGCTTGGCCGGCAGGCAGTCGCAGGTGTGAACCACCAGCGCCTGGTCGCGCCGCAACTGGCCGGTGATCTGGTCGCCCGGAATCGGCAGGCAGCACGGCGCCAGTTGCACCGCAACGCCTTCGCTGCCGTAGATCGTGACCGGCGCGATCTCGCTGGCTGGCAGCGGTTTGCTCGACGGCAGCAGCTCGGGGTCGCCTTCCATCAGGCCGAAGATGTGGCGCGCCACCAGGGCCGGCATGCGCTTGCCGATGCCGATGTCGGCATACATTTCTTCCATCGACTTGGCCGAGGTCTCGGCCAGCAGGCGCTCGATGACGGCATCCGACAGGTCCGGCTTGATATTGCGCACCGCGAGCGCCTGGGCCAGCAGTTCCTGGCCCAGTTCGACCGATTCGTTGACGTCGATCGCGCGCAGGTGGTGGCGGATCGCCGAGCGCGCCTTGCCGGTGCGCACAAACGTGAGCCAGGTCGGGCTCGGACGCGATTCCGGGTCGGTGATGATCTCGACGATGTCGCCGTTGTGCAGCTCGGTGCGCAGCGGCTGGTCTTCGTTGTTGATCTTGACGCCCACCGTGTGGTCGCCGATGCCGGTGTGGATCGAGTAGGCGAAGTCCAGCGCCGTGGCGCCGCGCGGCAGGGCGATGATCTTCGACTTGGGCGTGAACACGTAGACCGAATCCGGGAACAGGTCGACTTTCACGTGCTCCAGGAACTCGGCCGAGTCGCCGGTCTGCTGCTGGATGTCGAGCAGCGACTGCAGCCAGGCATGGGTGCGGTGCTGCAGGTCGGTGATGTTGGAGTCGCCCGTCTTGTACAGCCAGTGCGCCGCCACGCCGCTTTCGGCGGTGCGGTGCATTTCTTGCGTGCGGATCTGGAATTCGACCGGGGTGCCGTAGGGGCCGATCAGGGTTGTGTGCAGCGACTGGTAGCCGTTGATCTTGCCGATTGCGATGTAGTCCTTGAACTTGCCGGGCATCGGCTTGTACAGGGCATGCAGGGTGCCGAGCGCCACATAACAGTTGGGCACGCTGTCGACGACGACGCGGAAGCCATATACGTCCAGCACCTGCGAGAACGACAGGTGCTTGTTGCGCATCTTTTTATAGATGCCGTACAGCGTCTTTTCGCGGCCGTCGACTTCGAACTGCAGTCCGCTCGAGGCCAGCTGGTTCTTGACCGCCTCGAGGATTTTCTTGACCACTTCGCGGCGGTTGCCGCGCGCGGCCTTGATCGCCTTCGACAGGGTCTGGTAGCGCAGCGGATACAGGTGCGAGAACGAGAGGTCTTGCAGCTCGCGGTAGATATTGTTCAGGCCGAGGCGGTGGGCGATCGGCACATACACTTCCATCGTCTCGCCGGCGATGCGGCGCTTCTTGGCCGGGACCATGACGCCCAGGGTGCGCATATTGTGCAGGCGGTCGGCCAGCTTGATCAGGATCACGCGCACGTCGGACGCCATCGCCAGCAGCATCTTGCGGAAGTTTTCCGCCTGCGCTTCGAGCTGGCTCTGGAACTCGATCTTTTCGAGCTTGGACAGGCCGTCGACGAGGTTGGCGACCTGGGCGCCGAAGCGCTCGATCAGTTCGTCTTTCTTGACGTCCTGGTCTTCGATCACGTCGTGCAGCAGGGCGGCCATGATGGCTTGCGCATCGAGCTTCCACTCGGCGCAGATCTCGGCGACGGCGATCGGATGGGAGATATAGGGCTCGCCCGACTTGCGGACCTGGCCCAGGTGCATCTCGTCGGAGAAGCGGTAGGCTTCCTTGACCTTCTTGAGTTCGGCGGGCGTGAGGTATTCGGACAGCTTCGCGATCAGCTGCGTGACGGACGCCACGCCGGGCGCGACTGGTTCGACGATGTCCGGTGGACGATTGTCGGCGCGTCGCTCGCGCTGAGCGGGGTTGCGTGAATTGGTCGAATCTGGAGGAAACAGGTTCATTACGTTAATCGTCAAGCCGCAGTAGGTACAGAATAACAGAAGACGGGATGACGCTAATTCAGGCAACCCCGAAGGGAATTACATAGGCACTTTTTTCAGCATTTCCAGGCCGACCTTACCGGCGGCGATTTCGCGCAGGGCGACGACGGTCGGCTTGTCCTTGGCTTCGACCTTCGGGGTGTGGCCTTGCAGCAGCTGGCGGGCACGGTAGGTAGCGGCCAGGGTCAGCTGGAAGCGGTTCGGGACGTTCTTGAGGCAGTCTTCGATGGTGATGCGGGCCATGTGTGTGCTCCTGATATACGAAAAAATTCAGTTCAAAACGCCAAAAACGACAACGGTGAAAGCGCGCCGCAATGGCGCGCTGATCAGGATTGAGGTTGATGCGCGTGGATTCCCAGCTGGGCAAACAGCGTAGCGTTGCGGGCAGCCTGTTGGGCGAACCGGCAACGTGTCGCTTTGACAATCGCCTGCAGTTCGGCCAGGGCGACGTTAAACTCTTCGTTGATGATAGCATATTCGAACTCGGGAGCGTGAGCCATCTCGCCGCCGGCCGCCAGCAGGCGGCGCGTGATGATGTGCGGCTCGTCGGTGCCACGCTTGTGCAGGCGTTCTTCCAGCGCCTCGATCGACGGCGGCAAGATGAAGATGCCGGCTGCGTCCGGGAACAGTTTCTTCACCTGGCGGGCGCCCTGCCAGTCGATCTCGAGCAGGATGTCGGTGCCGTTTTTCATCTCTTGTTCGACGGTCAGGCGGCTCGTGCCGTAGTAATTGCCGTGCACCTCGGCCCATTCCAGGAATTCGCCGCGTTCGGCGCGGGTGACGAAATCCTCGGCGGTGGTGAAGTGATAATGCTCGCCATCCAGCTCGCCCGGACGCGGCTTGCGGGTCGTGGTCGAGATCGACAGCTTGATGCCGGGTTCCTGCGCCAGCAGGGCGTTGACCAGGCTCGACTTGCCGGCGCCGGATGGGGCGGCGACGATGAACAGGCTGCCGGAGAAGGCGTGTGGGAGCATGGTGGTTCCTTTGTCAGTACGTTTGTTGCGTGTAACGCGATGGTTCGTGTTTACGTTGAACGCGTGGACGGCAGAGCCGTCCACCCTACATCGGTCACCGACGTAGGGTGGACGGGGCCCCCGTCCACGCGTCCAACCGGCCTTGGCACGGCCGGAAATTCATTGATTCGAAACGTGGCCGTTTATTCCAGATTCTGCACCTGTTCCCGCATCTGCTCGATGAGCAGCTTCAGTTCCATCGACGCATCCGCCAGCTCCTTGACCGAGGCCTTGGCGCCCAGCGTGTTCGCTTCGCGGTTCAGTTCCTGCATCATGAAGTCGAGGCGCTTGCCGACCTGGCCGCCTTTTTTCAGGATGTGGCGGGTTTCGTTCAGGTGGGCCGACAGGCGCGACAGCTCTTCGGAGACGTCGATGCGGATGCCGTACAGCGTCACTTCTTGCCTGATCCGCTCCAGCACTTCCTGGCGCGTGAGCGTGGAGGGATTGCCGTGGCCGGCCAGGCCCAATGCATCCTGCATGCGCTCGATGGCCTTGTGCTGGAATTGCGAAATGACTTGCGGGATCAGCGGCGTGATGCGCTTGACGATCGCTTCCATCGATTCGATCCGCGATTGCAGCATCGTCTCGAGCGCCGCGCCTTCGCGCTTGCGGCTGTCGACGAAAGCGGCGATGGTGGTGGCGGTGAGGGCGGCCACATCGGCCTGCAGCGATTCCTGGCCGATCGTCGATTCTTCGATGACGCCGGGCCAGCGCAGCAGCTCGGCCACCGTCATCGGGGATGCCTGGGCAAAGTGACGCGTCACTTCGCCCTGCAGGCGGGCGAGGTCGGCCAGCAGTTCCTGGTTCAGTGCCGAAGAGCCGCCGCTGACCTTGCGGCCGAACGACAGGCGTACCTCGACCTTGCCGCGCGTGATCGCGGCCATGATCGCCGAACGCAGGTCGGGTTCCAGCGCGCGCAATTCGTCATTGATGCGGAACTGCAGATCGAGGAAGCGCGAGTTGACGCTCTTGATTTCGATCGTGAGGGTTCCGGCAGCGCCTTCGCTGGTGGCGACCGCATAACCTGTCATGCTTGAAATGCTCAATGGGATCCCCGGTTTTTATTCTTTACAAAGCCGACATTTATCCACACAATCGCCCTGTTTAGCAAGGAAACCCACTTGGATGGCTGCACAGAATAACGCTCCCCTGCCCGATGGGCTGGACATTGCCGGATACCGCATTGTAAAGAAAATTGCGTCCGGTGGGTTCAGTATTGTTTACCTTGCCTATGACGGCGAGGGCAATGCGGTCGCCATCAAGGAGTATTTGCCGAGCGCGCTCGCGCTGCGCCAGCCGGGCGAACTGGTGCCCGTCGTCGCCAAGCCACACCTGGCCGTGTTCCGTATCGGCCTCAAGTGTTTCTTCGAAGAGGGCAGGGCGCTGGCGCGCATCGTGCACCCGAACGTGGTGCGCGTATTGAACTTTTTCCGCGCCCACGACACCGTATACATGGTGATGGCCTACGAATCCGGCCACTCGCTGCAGGAACACATCGCGCGCGCCGCAGCCAAGGGCAGCCGCCCCGGCGAACAGTTCGTGCGCCAGGTATTTACGGGCGTCTGCGCCGGCCTGCGCGAGGTGCATGCCAACAAGCTGCTGCACCTCGACCTCAAGCCCGCCAACATCTACCTGCGCACCGACGGCTCTCCCTTGCTGCTGGACTTCGGCGCCGCGCGCCAGACCCTGCACAGCGATGCGCCGATGCTGGCGCCGATGTACACGCCGGGTTTTGCGGCGCCCGAGCTGTCCACGCGCGGCGCCAGCCTCGGGCCGTGGACCGATATCTACAGCCTGGGCGCCGCCATGCTGGCCTGCATGAGTTGTTCGACCCCGCAATCGGTCGAGGCGCGCCGCGCCGGCGATAAATTGCTCGAGCAGCTGGACACACTGGTGGGCCGGTATTCGCCCGAGCTGATCGACCTCGTGCAAGCCTGCCTGGCGCTCGATCCGCTCGCGCGTCCGCAGAGCGTGTTCGCGATCCAGAAAGCGCTACAGGCCGCGCCGGCGAAGCCGCTCGCGGCGGCGTCCGCATCGGTGTCGATGAAGGGATCGGCGCATCGAGGCGAGGCGCGCTGCGGCTGGCGCGGACTCGTCGACCGTCTCGGCGCATTCGGGCGCGGCCAGGGGTAATCATGCAATTTTCCGTCTACCAGCAAAGCCATATCGGCGGCCGCAAGGTCAACCAGGACCGCATGGGCTACTGCTTCACGCGCGATTCGCTGCTGCTCCTGCTGGCCGACGGCATGGGTGGGCACATGAACGGCGAGATCGCCGCGACCATCGCGCTGCAGACGGTGTCGATGATGTTCCGCATGCAGGCGCGTCCCTACGTCAAACGGCCCGAGCGCTTCCTTGAAGAAGCGCTGCTGCAGGCCCACCACGACATCCAGGCCTATGCCGCCACCCACGGCCTGCCCGAGATGCCGCGCACGACCGTCGTGGCCTGCCTGGTGCAGCACAACTGCGCGGTATGGGCGCATGCCGGCGACTCGCGCCTGTACTGGGTGCGGCGCAACCAGGTGCTGGCGCGCACGCGCGACCATTCGCATTTCGAGTACCTGGTCGACCGCGGCCGCGCCGATCCGAACGAGCGCGCGACCCACCCCGACCGCAACAAGCTGTACAACTGCCTGGGCGCTTCGAGCGCGCCGAAGATCGAGCTGTCGCACCAGGTCAGCCTGCAGCCGGGCGACGTGCTGCTGCTGTGCTCCGACGGCCTGTGGTCGATGCTGTCAGAGGCCGAGATCGTGCACCGCCTGGCCACCGGCAGCGTGGTGCAGGCGGTGCCCGAGATGGTGCAGATGGCGGCCGCCGTCGGCGGCGCCCAGGCCGACAACACGACCGCGCTGGCCATCGCCTGGCAGGGCGCCGACACCGCGCATGCGGACCTGCCCAATGTGATCTCGACCCAGCTGCTGGGCGAGGACATGGTCAGGTCGACCATCGTCGAGGCCGATGCGGGCCCTGGAGGCGCGGATGCCTTCGGCGACGACGATATCGAGAAAGCGATCGCCGAGATCCGTGCGGCGATCGAAAAGTCATCCCAAGTCATCAAATAAGAAAGCACACCATGACATTTGAACAGCGCCCCAGCGGCCGCGCGGTCGACCAGCTGCGTCCCGTCGCCATCACCCGCAACTACACGCGTCACGCCGAAGGCTCGGTGCTGATCGAGTTCGGAGACACCAAGGTGATCTGCACAGCCAGCATCGAAGAGAAGGTGCCGGGCTTCCTGAAAGGGAAGGGCCAGGGCTGGCTGACCGCCGAATACGGCATGCTGCCGCGTTCGACCCACAGCCGCATGGACCGCGAAGCCGCGCGCGGCAAGCAGAGCGGCCGCACCCAGGAAATCCAGCGCCTGATCGGCCGCTCGCTGCGCGCCGCCTTCGACCTGGAAGCCTTCGGCGAGCGCACCCTGCACCTCGATTGCGACGTGATCCAGGCCGACGGCGGCACCCGCACCGCAGCCATCACGGGCGCCATGGTGGCGGCGTACGACGCCTTCGGCAAGCTGGTGGCGGCCGGCCTGATCCCGGCGATCCCGGTGCGCCATTTCGTGGCCGCCGTCTCGGTGGGCGTGTTCCGCGGCATGCCCGTGCTCGACCTCGACTATCCGGAAGATTCGGATTGCGATACCGACATGAACGTGGTGATGACCGAGGCCGGCCACTTCATCGAAGTGCAGGGCACGGCCGAGGGCGCGGCCTTCGACCGCGCCGGCATGAACCGCCTGCTGGACCTGGCGCAGCAGGGCATCGCCGACCTGATCCACCTGCAGAAGCAGGCCTTGCAGCTTCTATAACACCGGGGTCAGGTCTGACAATCGGACACGATCTCAGCCGTCAAAGCGATCATTGCTGAGGCCGTGTCCGAATGTCAGACCTGACCCCGCCGTCTCGTGAAGCCGGTAAAATAGCCGGCTCATTCAATCCAATCCGCATAACCATGACCCAACGCCTGATCCTCGCTTCCAACAACGCCGGCAAGCTGAAGGAGTTCGCCCAGCTGCTCGGCCCCATCGGTTTCGAGCTGCATCCGCAGGGCGAATTCGATGTGCCGGAGGCGGAAGAGCCGTTCGGCACCTTCGTCGAGAACGCGCTGGCCAAGGCGCGCCACGCGTCGCGCCTGACCGGCCTGCCGGCGCTGGCCGACGATTCGGGCGTGTGCGTGAATGCGCTCGGTGGCGCGCCGGGCGTGTATTCGGCGCGATTTGCCGGCGAGCCGAAATCGGACGCCCGCAACAACCAGAAGCTCGTCGCCGACCTGGCGGGGCTCGCCGACAAATCGGCCTATTACTATTGCGTGCTGGTCTACGTGCGCCATCCGGACGATCCGCAGCCGGTGATCGCCGACGGTCGTTGGAATGGCGAGATCATCGCCAATCCGCGCGGCGAGAACGGCTTCGGCTACGATCCGCATTTCCTGATCCCGTCGCTCGGCAAGACCACGGCCGAGCTGGCGCCGGAAGAAAAGAATTCACTGTCCCACCGCGGCCAGGCGCTGCGCGCGCTGGTCGAGAAACTGAAGTCCGCCTGACATGATCCCGATTAAAGTCGCCGCACCAGGGCCGGGCGAGCCGCGTTCGCCGGCCAGCGCCGCGCTGCAATACCTGCAGCCGGGCGCGCTCAACCTGAGCGCCTTGCCGCCGCTGTCGCTGTACGTGCACTGGCCCTGGTGCGTGCGCAAATGCCCGTACTGCGATTTCAATTCGCACGAGGCGAAGGGCGAGCTGCCCGAACAGGCCTACCTGGACGCGCTGCGCCTCGACCTGGAACAGTCGCTGCCGCTGATCTGGGGCCGCAAGATCCACACCGTCTTCATCGGCGGCGGCACGCCGAGCCTGATGTCGGCCGCCGGCCTCGATCGCCTGATGTCCGACCTGCGCACCCTGCTGCCGCTGGAGCTGGACGCCGAGATCACGATGGAAGCCAATCCCGGCACCTTCGAGGCCGAGCGCTTCAAGAGCTACCGCGAGAGCGGCATCAACCGCCTGTCGATCGGCATCCAGAGCTTCAATCCGGCGCACCTGAAGGCGCTGGGCCGCATCCATGACGGTGACGAAGCGCTGCGCGCGGTCGAGATCGCGAAGAACACCTTCGAGAACTTCAATCTCGACCTGATGTATGCGCTGCCGTCGCAGACATTGGAAGAGGCACGCCGCGACCTGGAAACGGCGCTGTCGTTCGCGCCGCCGCACCTGTCGCTGTACCACCTGACGATGGAACCGAACACGGTGTTCGCCAAGTATCCGCCGGCGCTGCCGGACGACGACCTGAGCGCCGACATGCAGGACATGATCGCCGAGGTGACGGGAGCCGCGGGCTACGAGCACTACGAGGTTTCGGCCTATGCCCAGCCGGGCCGGCGCGCGCGCCACAACCTGAACTACTGGAAGTTTGGCGACTACCTCGGCATCGGCGCCGGCGCCCACTCGAAGCTCTCGTTCCCGCACCGCGTGCTGCGCCAGGCGCGCTTCAAGCAGCCGGCATCCTTCATCGAGGCGGCCAAGCGCGGCAATCCGGTGCAGGAAGAACACGAGATCGGCCGCGCCGATATGGGCTTCGAATTCATGCTCAACGCGCTGCGCCTGACCGGCGGCTTCGATCCGAACCTGTTCGGCGAGCGCACCGGCATGAATATCGGTGCGATTACCAAGGCGCTCAACGACGCCGAGGCGAAAGGATTGATCTACCGCGATCACAAGCTGATCAAGCCGACCGAGCTGGGGCAGCGCTTCCTGAACGACCTGCAGGAGATGTTCCTGGCTGGGTAAGGTCTACGTTTCGACCGCGCCGGCCAGCGCAGCCAGGGTGCGGGACAAGCCGCTGACGATGCGCGCCATGCCGTCGTAGTCGTTGCGGTCCTGCATCCGGTTTTGCTCCTCGATTTGCGCCTGGCCGGGCGGCGCCTCGGCCTGGAAATAGGGGAAGCGCAGGAAGCCGGCATCCGTGATCACCAGCGCAGGCCCGTCTTGCGGCCCGCTGCCGTGCCCGGACAGGGTGAGTCCCATCACATGGGCCGGCGCCGCCAGCCCCTCGCGGGCCAGCATCGGATCGCTGCGCAAGGCGGCCAGTGCCTGGCGCACCTGCGCCGACGATTCACGCGTTCCAATGAAAGCCATGAAGTTGCCGCCATCGCGGCGGCCGGCGATGGCGCGCTGTTCCGCGTTTGCGGAAGGTTCGTCGTTCACGAAAAAGACGAAGCGGATCTCGGTGCCGTAAGCGGGATGCAGCGTCCTGGCCGCGCGCGCCAGTTCGAGCACGGCGGCGGCGCCCGCGCTGCCCGCGCTGCCCGCGGCGGCGTCGTGGCCAAGGTGCGCGCCGACGATGAAAGTGCGGCTGGGACGCTCGCCGGGCGCCAGCCCGGACACCGTCACCTCGATGCTGCGGCCCGGATGCGCCGCATCGCCACCTTGCCTGACACGAGGGGAATAGCCGTAACGTCGCAGCGAGGTTTCGACATGGCGCAGCGCGCCCTGCCGTGTGTAATGCGGCGTGCCCGGCGCGGCGGCCGCCAGCGCCTGGGTGTGCGCCTGCAGGCGCGCCGCCAGCGGCGGCACGCCCGAACTCGTGTCCATGGTCACCATCGCCAGCACGATGGCCAGCAGGATCGCGAGGATGACTTTCCAGTGTGAGTTGAAAAAATTGCGCATGGCGTCACACTGCGCCGCGGGGCGCATTGGCAGCAGTCGGTGAACCCAGTGTATCCAAATCGCCGGCCGCCTGCGCCGCCGCGCCGGCAATTCCGCGTTACAACTTGGACAAGACTTGCCCGGCCAGGCTGCACGAGATCTTGGGAGAGACGGGCGCGCCATAAAAAAACCGGGCCACGCGGGCCCGGTTTCGGATCACGACAGGTGTCGCGTCGTGCTTAGCGCGCCGCCACCGGCGCCCCACCTTCGGCAGGCGCCGCCGGCTCCGTCCATCCCCCACCCAGCACGCGATACAACACCACCTGATTCTGCAACCTCAGCAGATTCGCCTGCACCGACAACTGCTGCGACTGGAACAGCGAACGCTGTGCATCGAGCAGGTCGAGCTGGCTGGCCGCGCCGCTGCGGTAACGCAGGTCGGACAGGTTGAAGCGGTCGGCTTCGGCCTCGGTCACCGCGGCTTGCGCACGCAGCTGTTCGCTGTAGGTGGCCTGGCCGGCCAGCGCGTCCGCCACTTCGCGGAACGCGGTCTGGATCGACTGCTCGTACTGCGCTACCGCGATGTCGCGCTGTGCCTTGGCGCTGCCCAGCGTGGCGCTGTTGCGGCCGTAGTCGAAGATCGGCAGGATCGCCTGCGGCGCGAAGGTCCAGCCCCAGGTGCCGCTGTCGAACAGGCCCGACAGCTCGGTGCTGGCGCTGCCGGCCGAGCCGGTCAGCGTGATGCGCGGGAAGAAGTTCGCGCGCGCCGCGCCGATGTTGGCGTTGGCCGCGATCAGCTGCTGCTCGGCCGAACGGATGTCCGGACGGTTGGCCAGCAGGTCGGACGGCAGGCCGGCCGGGATGTCCGGGAGCTCGGTCTTGGCCAGGGTGGCGCCGGCGCTGACGTCGGCCGGCAGCGGGCCGCCGACCAGCAGCGTCAGGAGGTTGATGTCCTGGGCCCGCAGGCGCTGCTGCTGGGCCAGGGTAGCGCGGGCCGTCTCGACCAGCGAACGCGATTGCTGCAGTTCCAGGCGCGACGCCACGCCGTTCTCGAAGCGCAGCTGGAACAGCTTGTCCGATTCCAGGCGGGTATTGAGCGTGTCTTGCGTGATGCGCAGCAGCTCTTCATCGGCCAGCAGTTGCAGCCAGGCGCTGGCCACCGACGAGATCAGGCTGATCTGCGTGGACTTGCGCGCCTCTTCGGTCGCCAGGTATTGCGCCAGCGCCGCGTCGGACAGGTTGCGTACCCGGCCGAACAGGTCGAGCTCGAAGGCCGAGACCTGCAGGCCGGCCTGGTAGGTGCTCTCGATCGGCGCGTCTTCGCCCACGGTGCGGCGGTTGCCGCTCACGCCAAGGCCCACGGTCGGCAGGCGGTCGGCGCGGGTGATGCGGTATTGCGCACGCGCCTGCTCGATGTTGGCGATCGCCACGCGCAGGTCACGGTTGTTGACCAGCGCGGCGTCGATCAGCGAGCGCAGGCGCGCATCGGCGAAGAACGACTGCCAGGCAACCGTGCTCGGCGCCGCGGCCAGCACCGGGCTGGTCGACTCGGTGCCCGCCTTCGGGGTTTCCGGGAAGGCGGCCGCCACCGGGGCCGCCGGGCGTTCATAGTCCGGTGCCAGCGAGATGCAGCCCGCCAGCGTCATCGCCAGCGCCAGCGGCGTCACGAGTTTGATGTGCTTGATCATGGTTTGCTTCCTTCTTCTACGTGCTTCTGATGTTGAGTCGCGTACATCTTCTGCTGGCGGTCGCTGCCCTTGAAGAGCGTGCGGATCACCACGAAGAAGACCGGCACGAAGATCACGCCCAGCACGGTCGCGGTGATCATGCCGCCCATCACGCCGGTACCGATGGCGCGCTGCGATGCCGAACCGGCGCCGCCCGCGATCACCAGCGGCAGCACGCCGAGGATGAAGGCCAGCGAGGTCATGATGATCGGACGGAAGCGCAGGTGCGCCGCTTCCAGCGCCGCCTCGTACGGCGTCTTGCCCTCGGCCTGCAGGTCCTTGGCGAATTCGACGATCAGGATCGCATTCTTCGCCGCCAGGCCGATGATGGTGATCAGGCCCACCTTGAAGTAGACATCGTTCGGCAAGCCGCGCATATTTGCCGCGATCAGCGATCCGAGCACGCCCAGCGGCACCACCAGCATCACGGAAACCGGAATCGTCCAGCTTTCATACAGCGCGGCCAGGGCCAGGAACACCGCCAGCAGCGAGAAGGCGATTAGGATGCCCGCGGTCGAGCCGGACAGAATCTCTTCGCGCGACTGGCCGGTCCATTCGAAGGCAAAGCCGGCCGGCAGCTGGGCTGCCAGGCGCTGCATTTCTTCCAGCGCGTCGCCGCTCGAGTAACCCGGAGCAGGTTCGCCGGTGAGCTTCATCGCCGGATAGCCGTTGTAGCGGTTGGTCTGCATCGGGCCGGTGGTCCATTCGGTGCTCGCGAACGACGACAGCGGCACCGGCTGGCCCTGGGTATTCAGGGCATTGATGCGCAGCAGGTCGTCCGGCTGCATGCGCTGCGGCGCATCGGCCTGCACGATCACGCGCTGCAGGCGGCCGGCGTTCGGGAAGTCGTTCACATACGAAGAACCCAGCGAGGTCGACAGCGCGGTATTGATCGCGCCGAAGGTCACGCCCAGGGCTTGCGCCTTGTCGCGGTCGATGTTCAGCTTGAGCTGCGGCGCGTCTTCCAGGCCTTCCGGACGCATGCCGGTCAGGATCTTGCTCTGCGACGCCATGCCCAGCATTTGGTTACGCGCGGCCAGCAGGGCGTTGTGGCCATTGCCGCCACGATCCTGCAAACGGAACGAGAAGCCGGTGCCGGTGCCCAGTTCCGGGATCGGCGGCGGGCTCACCACGAAGATGAACGAGTCGCGCACCGCACCCATGTGGCCGGTGATGCGCCCGGCGAACGATTGCGCGTCCTGGCCTTTTTCCTTGCGGTCGTCCCATGGTTTCATCGGGATGAACGCCAGGCCCATGTTCTGGCCTTGGCCCGAGAACGAGAAGCCGGTCACGGCCACGATATTTGCGGTCTCGGGTTGCTTCATCACGAACTCTTCCAGCGAACGCAGCACGGTGCCGGTACGCTCGGCGGTGGCGCCTGGCGGCAGCTGGATGTTGGCGATCACATAGCCCTGGTCTTCGTTCGGCAGGAATGCGTTCGGCATGCGGGTGAACATCAGGGCGACGATGGCGACCAGCAACGCAAACACGACCATCCAGCGGCCCGCGCGCTTGAGAATCGCGCCGACGAAGCCTTCATATTTCTTTGCGCCGGCGCTGAAGTTGCGGTTGAACCAGCCGAAGAAACCCTTCTTGTCCATGTGATGGCCGGCTTCGACGGGCTTGAGCAGGTGAGCGCACAGCGCCGGGGTCAGGGTCAGCGCCAGGAAGGCGGAGAAGCCGATCGAGGTCACCATCACGACCGAGAACTGGCGATAGATGTTGCCGACCGCGCCGGCGAAGAAGGCCAGCGGCACGAACACCGCAATCAGGACCACGGTCACGCCGATGATGGCGCCCGAGATCTGGCCCATCGCCTTGCGCGTGGCTTCCAGCGGCGGCAAGCCTTCCTCGCTCATGATGCGCTCGACGTTTTCCACCACCACGATCGCATCGTCGACCACGATACCGATCACCAGCACCATGCCGAACATGGTCAGCACGTTGATCGAGAAGCCCAGCGCCAGCAGGCAGGCGAAGGAGCCCAGCAGTGCGATCGGCACCACGATGGTCGGGATCAGCGTATAGCGGATGTTCTGCAGGAACAGGTACATCACCAGGAACACCAGCACGATCGCTTCGAACAGGGTGTGCACCACTTGTTCGATCGAGATGTCGATGAAGGTGGTCGAGTCGTAAGGAATCGAGTACTTCATGCCTTTCGGGAAGTACTTCTGCAGTTCCGCCATGCGTTCCTTGATCAGCTCGGCGGTCTGCAGGGCATTGCCCGACGGCGCCAGCTGTACGCCGATACCGGCCGACGGATTGCCGTTCAGGCGCGCCGTGGTGGCATAGGCCTGGCCGCCGACTTCGATGCGCGCCACGTCCTTCAGGCGCACGGTGGAGCCGTCCGGATTCGCGCGCAGGACAATGTTGCCGAACTGTTCGACGTTCGACAGCTGGCCGGTGACGATCACGGTGGCGCTGATCTGCTGGCCCTTGGCGACCGGCAGGTCGCCGATGGTGCCAGAGGCGACCTGGGCATTCTGCTGCGAGATCGCGGCGGTGACGTCGGCCGGCGACAGGTTCAGGCCGACCAGCTTGGTCGGATCGATCCAGACGCGCATCGCCTTCTCGGTGCCGAACAGCTGCGCCTGGCCAACGCCGGTGATGCGCTGGATCTCAGGCAGAACGTTACGCGAAGCGTAGTCGCCCAGCTCGATGCTGGTGATGTTCGGGTCATCCGACGACAGGATCGTAAACAGCAGGAAGTTCGAGCGTGCCTGGTCGACGCGCACGCCCTGCTGGGTCACCGCCGGCGGCAGGCGCGGGGTGGCGCGCGACAGGCGGTTCTGGACGTCGACTTGCGCCAGGTTCGGGTCGGTGCCGGTCTCGAACGAGATGGTGATCGAGCCGCTGCCGTTGGCCTGGCTGGTCGATTCCATATAGATCATGCCTTGGGCGCCGTTCATCTCGCGTTCGATGATCGAGATGACGGAGTCTTCGAGCGTCTGCGCCGATGCGCCCGGATAGGCGACGTTGATGACGATCGAGGGTGGCGCGACGGTCGGGTACTGCGCGATCGGCAGCTGCTTGATGGCGACGCCACCAAGCACCATGATGAATAGCGCGATCACCCATGCAAAAATCGGGCGGTCAATAAAAAAACGTGCCATTGGAAAGTCCTATTCCTTTGTTCTTATCGGCTGCTGTCGGCTGGCGTGGTCGCGCCCGCGGCCGGAGAACCGGCATCCGGGGTGCGGGTATCGCCAGCGCCGGTGGTGGCAGCCGCCTTGGCGCCGGCGGCATTCGGCTGGGCCGCCGGTGCGCCCGCCTGGGCCGGGGCCTGCTGCGCGCCAGCCGGCGTCCATTGCACGGGCTTGACCGGGGTACCTGGCGGCAGCATCTGCAGCTTCTGGAAGCCGTCGACCATCACTTTTTCGCCTTCCTTCAGGCCGCCGGTGACGACCCAGCTCTCGTCCTGCTGCGAAGCGATCTTGATCTGGCGCGGAACCGGCTTGTTGTCGGCGCCGATAACGGTCACGGTGTCGCCGTTCTGGCCGCCGCGGGTGACTGCCTGCTGGGGAATCAGGATGCCGTTCGGCAGCGTAGCCTGCGCAACGCGCACGCGCACGTACTGGCCCGGGAGCAGGGCGTTGTCCGGGTTCGGCACGGTGGCGCGCAGGGTGACCTGGCCGGTGCCCTGGTCGACCGTCACGTCCGAGAACAGCAGCTTGCCGCGTTGCGGCAGGACAGAGCCGTCTTCCAGCAGCACGGTGACCGGCACGTCGTTGGCGCCGCCGCCTTGCTTGCGCAGGCGCTGCAGTTCGGTGGCCGACTGGGTGATGTTGAGGTACATGGTGTCGGTCTGCTGGATCAGGGCCAGCTCGGTCGACTGGGTCGCCGACACCAGCGCGCCTTCGGTCACCAGCGCACGGCCGATGCGGCCCGTGATCGGAGCGTTCACATTGGTGTACCCAACATTGATCTGCGCAACACGCAATTGGGCCTTGGCTGCGGCGACTTCGGCCTCACCTTGCTTTTGGGCGGCGACGGCGTTGTCGAATTCCTGTTTACTGACGGCGTTGGCTTCCACCAGCGGCTTGTAGCGCTCCGCGATGGCGCGCGACGCGACCAGGTTGGCTTCGGCGCGCGCGACGTCGGCGCGTGCTGCGGCGAGCTGGGCCTGGTAAGGCGCCGGATCGATGGTGAACAGCGATTGGCCCTGCTTGACGATGCTGCCCTCGGTGAAGGAGCGCTTGAGCACCACGCCGTCGACGCGGGCACGAACCTGGGCGGTGCGGATCGGTTCCACGCGCGCCGGCAGTTCGTTTTGCAACGCGACGGTCTGGAAGGTGGCGGTGATGACGCCGACTTCGGGCGCCGGCATCTGCTGGCCGGCAGGGGCGCCGGCCTTGGGCGCTTCGTCTTTCTTGCCGCAGGCGGACAGCAGGACCACCGCAGCCATGGTGGCCGCCGCGACCCGGGTGAGGGACATCGATGAGGAGTTGGCAGAGCGCATTACGTGTGCATCCTTCTAGTTAGAAATACTTGCCGATGTCACACCCCGGTCAACAACATATGCATGGGATGCGAGATCAACACTGGCTTTTGCAAATAGTTTTATATACTATCACGAGGCTTTGTTGCATAAATCAATTGAGCGCGTAGTACCCCAAACCCCAGACGGATTTACGGCATGGTCACCGCTACGGTCGTGGGCGTGCCCAAGCGCGTGAAGCGATTGAGGATGGCGGCACGG
>NZ_JAFVIM010000001.1:0-457571 GCF_017582745.1 Massilia oculi | reverse complement strand
AAGTCGGTCCCACCCCTTCCCATCCCGAACAGGACCGTGAAACGACTTTGCGCCGATGATAGTGCTGCAACCAGTGTGAAAGTAGGTTATCGTCAGGCTAGTTATAGAGAAAAAGCCCGCTCAATGATTTGAGCGGGCTTTTTTGCTTTCAGGCTCGGAAGATCGTCGTGGATCCACACGGATTGATCACTCATCAGACGGTTGGACGCGTGGATGGCAGAGCCATCCACCCTACGGCGCGATCAGGTATCGGATCGGCCTTGACCAGCGCCAGATCGCGAGAATGTCAAACACCCCACAAGATATCGGTCTTGTTATCCCGCGCCGAGCGCATCATTTCCAGCAACGGATACATCCGTGCCGAGAAGGTGACCACCTCGATCGGTTGATGTTCGTGGTCATCTTCATCGCGATGGTGCGCGTGGACATCTTGCGCCACCTGTTCGGTCGCCTGGTGCTTGCGGCTCTCTTCGATCTCGGCCTCGAGGCGCGGGATCACTTGTTCCGCTTCTGCCGCGGTGATGACACCGCGTTCCGGTTCCTTGTGCAACAGGTCGAGGATGCGCTTGGCATGCTCCTGGTACATCAAGACCTCTGGGTAGGATCTGCATTTAAAGGTAATCAACATGGCTATCTCTTGGTTTTGTTAGTGTCTAAACGATAGCACGACTGACGCAAGCTGACAGTGCGCGCGCTCGCACAACTCAGGCATGTTTTACCTTCAGGAGCCAGGCGACCCCAAGCACGACGACGGCCAGCGCACCGCTCCCCGTCACCGCCAGCGCGCCTGCTTCCGACAACGGCGTGCGCGTCGCCCCGGCCAGGAACCAGCCCAGCGCTCCCCAGGCCAGGCTGTTCAATAACTCGAGCATATTCATCACGAACCCACCCTTGCCGCGGCCCTTGAAATTGCTGCGCACCCCAAGCCGGCCGCACCAGAACACGATCAAGCCGGCGCCCAGCACGGCGCCGCACACCGCGAAACAGACGATCAGCCCCGCAGCCGGCGTACGAACGGTCAGCCACAGCAGCGGGACAGCCACCAGCGCCAGTACCGGCATGATGGCGGCCGCCAGTTTGGCGCGCCGGACCGTGCGCATCGACGCGGGCGACACCAGCAGCAGGTCCGGCGCATCCTCGGCGGACAGCGCGATCCAGGCCAGCGCGCCGGTCAGCGAGCCGCACAGCAGCGCCAGCCCGGCGCCCAGCGTCTGCACCTGCACGTCGGTGCGCTGGAAGATGAGGAAGAACAGCGGCAGCAGGAACAGCAGCTGCAGCAGCACCTGTGACAGCAGATGCGGATCGCGCACGATCAGGCGCCACTCCTTGACGACGACGGTATGGAACAGGCTGCGGCCGAAGTGATGACGCAGCGACGTGGCGCGCGCCGTTCCCGCACGCGCCGAAGACGCCGCCAGTTGCAGGCCATGCGCAAAAAAACGATGGGTAAGCCGCGCCGTCAGCACGAATACTACGGCAGCCAGCGCCGCCATCAGCAGCATCGGCAGCGGTTCACCGAGCATGGCGCGCGCCGGCAGCAGCAAAAGGTGATCTTCCACGCCGTCCCGGCGCAGCAAACCGTCCAGCATCGCGCGCACGCGGCCCTGGGAATCCCCGGACGACAGCGCATGCAACTGGGACGCGATGACGAACAGGGCTCCAGCCAGCGCCCCGATCACCTGCGCCACCACGCGGGTGCGGCGCGCACCGAGCACGCGCACCAGGCCGAGCGTGAGCAGCATCGCAAGGCAGCTGCACAGCACCGCGACCGAGACCACGCCCGGATAGATGCCGAGCCAGCGCCACTGCCCCTGCAGCAGGCCGGCATGGGCGAACGGCGCCAGGAAGAACAGGTACACGGCGGCGGTGCTGGCCGCCACGACGGCCAGGCGCACGGTGAAAATACTGTGCGAGGGCAGGGGCGATGACAGCAGCAGATCGAGGTCGCTGCGCTCGAACAGCACCAGCACGCTCGACTTGATCGCCGACGACAGCATGAAGGCCGCGCCGCCCGCCAGCACGGCAGAGACGGCGAGCAGGATGCGCGGATCGTCGCCCTCCCTGCCTGCCAGGGCGCGCACGGCCACCCAGGCCAGCAGGTGCAGGGCGGCCCAGCCGACCAGCGCCAGGCCGATCGCCGCGTTGGCGGGCCGCCGCTTGCCGGCGCCTTCCTTGCCGCCCGAGGCATTGAACCAGGCCAGCCGCAGCTCGTGCCGCAGCAGCCAGCCGACGCTGCCCGGCGCCGCCCTCATGGCGCGGCCGTCAGCTGCAAGAAGACGTCTTCCAGGCTGCCGCCCTGGGTGCGGGCACGCAGCTCGTCCAGCGTGCCCTCGGCGATCAGGCGGCCCTGGCGGATGATCCCGATGCGCTGCGCCAGCCGCTCCGCCACTTCGAGGATGTGCGTGGTCAGGATCACCGTGCCGCCCTTGGCGACGTGGGCCAGCAGCAGGTCCTTCACCTGGCGCGCCGCGACCGCGTCCAGTCCGGTGAGCGGTTCGTCGAGGATCAACAGTTCCGGTTCGTGGATCAGGGCCCCGGCCAGGGCCAGCTTCTGCTTCATCCCGCGCGAGAATCCTTCGGTCAGCTCGTGCGCATGCCGGCTCAGGTCGAGCCAGTCGAGCAGCTCGCGTGCGCGCGGCTCGGCATCTTGCGCGCGCACGCCCCATAGCCCGGCCACGAATTCCAGGTACTCGAAGGGCTTGAGCTTCCCGTACAACATCGGCTCGTCCGGCAGGTAGGCCATCCTGGCCTTGGCCGCCGCCGGTGCGCCGGCCAGGTCGATGCCGAGCACCTCGATGCTACCGGCGTCCGGCGCCAGCAGGCCGGTGACCAGGCGCAGCGTGGTGGTCTTGCCGGCGCCGTTGGGGCCGAGCAGGGCATAGAACTCGCCGCGCCGCACGACCAGGTCGAGACCATCGACGGCGGGGCGGCCGAAATCCTTGCGCAGGCCGGCCAGGCGCAGGGCGGCAAGATGGGCGTCCATGGCTGGCCTCACTGGGCTGAAAACGACGACAGGAACTGCTCGACCTGTTCCGGCGGCGCGGCATCGGCGGGACCGAGCACGATGACCTGGTAGAAGCGCTCGCCGCGCGCCTCGAAGCGGCCATGCAGGCGCATCGGCTTGCCGTTGGCGGCGCCCGTCGCCTCCACCCGCAGGTCGTCCTGCGGCGCCGGCGCCGCATCCTCGCTGGCGCCGATATTGCGCAGCAGCGCCTGGCGCATCGCCGGCAGCGCGGCGCGGGCGCGCGCGGCATCGGGCGCCGTGGCGGCGCCGACGGCGAAGGTGGCGCCGTCGACTTCGGCCGCCGTCATGGTCATCTCCACCCGCAAGCCGTCGAGGTCCACCGCGCGCGTGAAGGTCGCCGGCTTGGCCGGGAACAGGATCTTGTAGCGGCCCTCCTGGCTCGTGTGCTCGCGCCAGTTATAGGTGGGATTGCAGCCGGCCAGCAGGCTGGCGGCCAGCATGGCCGGGACGAGGATGCGCAAGCGCATTCGGAGCGGATTGGTTGATCGCATGGCACGATAGTAGCAGCAGCGGCTACCTCCTTTGCCGTTTTTTGAGGGACGGCGGCAACGGTATTCTTTGGGCATGGCGGCATGGCCGGATGTCCTGAACCGTGGGATTTACGTCCGCTCCCGACGGGAAACTTCTGCGACCATTCGCCAAACAAACCAAGTCCAGGGGGATGGCATGAAGGTCAACGGAAAGAACCATGAGGTGGACGTCGACGGCGACACGCCGGTGCTGTGGGTGCTGCGCGACGTGCTGGGCATGACGGGGACGAAGTTCGGCTGCGGCATGGGCTTGTGCGGCGCCTGCACCGTGCACGTGGACGGCGTGCCGACCCGCTCCTGCCTCACCAGCGTCGAGGCAGTGGGCAAGGCCGACGTCGCGACCATCGAGACGCTCGGCGCCTCGCGCATCGGGGCCGCGCTGCAGAAGGCCTGGCTAGACCAGGAGGTGGTCCAGTGCGGCTACTGTCAATCGGGCCAGCTGATGTCGGCCGCGGCCCTGCTCAAGTCCAACGCCAAGCCCACAGACGAAGACATCGACGCCGCCATGAGCGGCAATATCTGCCGCTGCGGCACCTATCCGCGCATCCGCGCCGGCATCAAGGCCGCCGCGCTCACGCTGGCGGGAGGCCGCCATGCGTAACGAGTTGCCGAACCTGCCGCGCCGCGCTTTCCTGGTGGCCGGCGCCGCCGCCGGTGGCGGCCTGCTGCTGGGCGTCGTCCTCGATGGCGCCAGCCGTCCGGCGATGGCCGCGACCGCCCGCACGTTCGAGCCGAACGCCTTCGTGCTGATCGGCGCCGATGGCCTGGTCACCATCACCATGCCCTATATCGAGATGGGACAGGGCACCTATACCTCGATCCCGATGCTGGTGGCCGAGGAGCTCGAGGTGGGGCTTGGCCAGGTGCGGGTCAGGCACGCCGGCGCCGACGACAAGCTGTATGGCAACCCGCTGCTCGGCCTGCAAATTACGGGCGGCTCGACGTCCATGCGCGCCGCCTGGCTGCCGATGCGCCAGGCTGGCGCAGCGGCGCGCATGATGCTGGTGCAGGCCGCGGCCAGCCAGTGGAAGGTCAGCCCGTCCGAATGCCAGGCTCGCAACAGTGAAGTCGTGCATCGCCCCAGCGGCCGGCGCCTGAAGTATGGCGCGCTGGCGGCGCAGGCGGCCGCATTGCCGGTCCCGGCGCCGGTGGACGTCAAGCTCAAGGAGGCCGACTTCGTCCTGATCGGCAAGCCGGGCAAGCGTCTCGACACCCCCTTGAAGGTCAACGGCAGCGCCAAATACGGCATCGATGCGATGGTGCCGGGCATGAAGTTCGCGGCGCTGGCGCAGTCGCCCGCCTTTGGCGGCAGCCTCAAAAGCGTCGACGAGCGCCGCGCGCTGGCGGTGAAGGGCGTGCGCCAGGTGGTCAAGCTCGACGACTGCGTGGCCGTGATCGCCGACCACACCGGCGCTGCGCGCAAGGGACTGGCGGCGCTTGAGATCGTCTGGGACGACGGCCCCAACGTCAGCGTCGACAGCGCGGCCTTGTCGAGCGCGCTGGTGAAAGCGTCCGAAGGCCCGGCGGCGAAGGTGAGGCAGGAAGGAGAGCCGGCGCAGGCCGGCGGCAAGCGCATCGCGGCCACGTATGAGCAGCCCTACCTGATCCACGCCGCCATGGAGCCGCTCAACTGCACCGTGCACGTGAAGGACGGCGGTTGCGAGCTGTGGCTCGGCACCCAGGTGATGACCCTGAGCCGCGCGGCGGCGGCCAAGGCCGCGGGGGTGGCGCCGGACAAGGTGACGGTCCATAACCACTACCTCGGCGGCGGCTTCGGCCGCCGCCTGGAGGTCGACATGGTCACGCGCGCGGTGCAGATCGCGCGCCACGTGAAGGGCCCGGTGAAGGTCACCTGGAGCCGCGAGGAAGACACCCAGCACGACATCTACCGCGGCGGCTTTCACGACCGGCTCGAGGCGCGCGTCGACGGCGAGGGCATGCCGCTGGCCTGGAGCCACCGCATCACCGGCCCGTCGACCATCAAGCGCTTCTTCCCGGCCGGCTACGTCAACGGCTTCGACGAAGAGGTGGTCGAGGGCGCCATGCATCCGCCCTATGCCTTCCCCAGCCTGCTGGTCGAGTACGTGAACCACGAGCCGCCGGTGCCGACCGGCTTCTGGCGCGGCGTCGGCCCGGCGCACAACCTGTTCGTGGTCGAGAGCTTCATCGACGAGCTGGCGGCGGCGGCCGGCAAGGATCCGGTCGCCTATCGCAGCGCGCTCCTGAAGGACAATCCGCGCGCGCTGGCGGTGCTGCGCCTGGCCGCCGACAAGGCCGGCTGGGGCAAGCCGCCTCCGGAAGGCCAGGGCCGCGGCGTCTCGCTGCAGCACGTGTTCGGCACCTATCTGGCGCTGGTGACCGACGTCGCGGTGAGCAAGGAAGGCGAGGTGGCGGTCAAGCGCGTGGTCGCGGCGGTCGATACCGGCGTCGCGATCAATCCCGACACCATCCGCGCCCAGCTCGAGAGCGGCATCAACTTCGGCATCTCGGCCGCTTTGTGGGGCAAGGCGACGGTGGCGGGAGGCCGCATCCAGCAGTCGAACTTCCACGACGTGCGGGTCATGCGCATCAACGAGGCGCCCGCGATCGAGACCCATATCGTGGCCAGCCGCGAAGCGCCGGGCGGCATCGGCGAGCCGGGCACCGCCGCGCTGTTCCCGTCGCTCGCCAATGCCGTGTTCGCGGCCACCGGCAAGCGCGTGCGCACGCTGCCGATCGAGCCCGAACAGCTCCGCAGCGCCTGATTTTCGCAGCAAGAAAACGACGCGCCGGGCGGGCCGGTCTCCATCGAAAGATGGAGGACTTCGGCCCGCCCGGCGCGTCTTGGCGTATTATTTTCTCTGTCGCGCATTCTAGGATCATCATGAAACGCAGAATCGGATTCCTGCTCCCGCCTGGCTTCCAGGCGCTCGACCTGATGGCCACCACCGTATTCGAGATCGCTAACGGTCTCGACGGCGGGCCGTTCTATGACATGACCATGCTGTCGGAGCACGGCGGCGTTCTCGCCAGCTCGTCCGGCGTCGGCGTGTTCACCGAAGCCTTCGACCGGCGCGACTACGACACCCTGATCGTGGCCGGCATCATGACCCCGCTGAGCGCGAAATCGAGCCCGCCCTTCCTGGCGTTTCTGCGCGAAGCCAGCGAGGCCTCGCGCCGCACCGCTAGCATCTGCACCGGCGCCTTCATCCTGGCCGAGGCCGGCCTGATCGACGGCCGCCGCGCGACCACCCACTGGGCGCTGGCGCGTGACCTGCAGCGCGCCTATCCGAAGTCGCGCATCGAGGAAGACCGCATCTACATCAACGACGGCCGCGTGTGGACCTCGGCCGGCATGACCGCCTGCATCGACCTGTGCCTGGCGATGGTGGAGGCCGACCTGGGCAAGGACGCGTCGAAGCACATCGCGCGCCAGATGGTGGTCTACCACCGCCGCAGCGGCGGCCAGTCGCAGTTCTCGGCCCTGCTCGAGCTGGAGCCGAAATCGGACCGCATCCAGCAGGCGCTCACCTATGCCAAGAGCCACCTGCGGCGGCCGCTGTCGGTCGACGAGCTGGCCGAGGCGGCCAACCTCAGCACGCGCCAGTTCAGCCGCACCTTCCGCCTCGAGACCGGGCAATCGCCGGCGCGCGCGATCGAGGTGCTGCGGGTCGAGGCGGCGCGCGCCATGATCGAGACCAGCAACCACTCGATCGACATGGTCGCGCGCGAGACCGGCTTCGCCGACCCCGAGCGCATGCGGCGCGCCTTCCTGCGCGCCTTCGGCCAGCCGCCGCAGGCGATCAAGCGCGCGGCGCGCGAGCAGGCGATATAAAACCGATGGGCGGATAGGGGACGATTCAATCGTCGCGCAGCGCGCGCCGATACCCGATCGCCTCGGCCACATGCTTCGACCTCACCTCGTCCACGTCCGCCAGGTCGGCGATCGTGCGCGCCACCTTGAGCACGCGGTGGTAGGCCCGCGCCGACCAGTGCAGGTGGCGGGCCGCGTCATGCAGCAGCCGGCGCCCGGCCTCGTCGGGCGCGCAATGGCGGTCGATCTCGCCCGGCCCCAGCCCGCTGTTGGGCCGTCCCTGGCGCGCAAGCTGGCGCGCATGGGCCAGCGCCACCCGCTGCGCGATGCTTGCACTCGGTTCGCCATCGGCGTGCGCGCCCATGCCGTCTGGCGCCATGGCCGCCACCGGCAGCTGGATGTCGATGCGGTCGAGCAGGGGGCCCGAAATGCGTCCCTGATAGCGCAGCACGGCGTCCGGCGTGCAGCGGCACTTGCCGCTGGCGTGGCCCAGCCAGCCGCAGGGACAGGGATTCATCGCCGCGATCAGCTGGAAGCGCGCTGGAAAGTCGGCCTGGTGGGCCGCGCGCGAGATCGTGATCGATCCCGACTCCAGCGGCTCACGTAAAACCTCCAGCACACGGCGCTCGAATTCGGGCAGCTCGTCGAGGAACAGCACTCCGTGGTGGGCCAGCGACACCTCGCCCGGCCGCGGCAGGTTGCCGCCGCCGACCAGGGCCACGCCCGACGTCGTGTGATGCGGACTGCGAAACGGCCGCTGGCGCCAGCGTTCGGGCGCGAAGCCGCCGGCCAGCGACTGCACGGCGGCCGATTCGAGCGCCTCGGCCTCGCTCATCGGCGGCAGCAGGCCGGGCAGGCGCGCCGCCAGCATGCTCTTGCCCGCGCCTGGCGGGCCGACCAGCAGGACGGAATGGGCGCCGGCGGCGGCCACCTCGAGCGCGCGCTTGGCGTGCTGCTGGCCCTTGACCTCGGCGAAGTCGGGATAGGAAGGCAGCCGCGACGTGCCGGGGCCACGGTGGCGCGCCAGCTTCGGCGCGTCGGGCACGTTGGCGAAGTGGGCGCAGACCTCGAGCAAGGTGCGCGCCGGGTAGATGGCGGCCGCCTCGACCAGCGCCGCTTCGTCGGCGTTGGCCAGTGGCAGGATGAAGGCGCGCATTTCGTCGTCATCGTCGCGTGCCATCGCGAACGCCATCGCCAGCGCGCCGCGCACCGGGCGTAATTCACCCGACAGCGACAGCTCGCCCGCGAATTCGTAGCGGTGCAGCGCATCGTCGCGGATCTGGCGCGAGGCGGCCAGGATGCCCAGCGCGATGGGCAGGTCGAAGCGGCCGGACTCTTTCGGCAGGTCGGCCGGCGCCAGGTTGATCGTGATGCGGCGCGCCGGGAGGTCGAAACCGGAATTCTGCAGCGCCGCGCGCACGCGGTCTTTCGCTTCGCGCACTTCGGTATCGGGAAGGCCGACGATGGCGATGCCTGGCAACCCATTGGCGAGGTGGACCTCGACATTGACTGCAGGCGCTTCCATGCCGGCGAGGGCGCGGCTTCTGAGGACGGCCAGACTCATAGTGTTCCTTCCGCATGAACGCTGGGAAGGCCCTATCGTACGGCGCGCGCGGCGGCATCTGTTGCGTGCGGACAGGCATGCGTATTCAAGCTGCATGGCGTACGCACATGCCCCCGAATTTGTCGTCCATTCCAGCTTTTCTACCGCCTGTCACAAAGACCTGACATCGCATTCCACTAACGCTACATTATCTGCAAGGAAATATCTGCCACCATTAACAGACCAGGAGTTACAGCCGATGCTATCGATCAAGCAGCTCAACAAGACGTATGCCAACGGCGTCAAAGCCATCAACGATGTCAGCCTCGAGATCCCGAACGGCATGTTCGGCCTGCTCGGGCCGAACGGCGCCGGCAAGTCTTCCTTGATGCGCACCATCGCCACCCTGCAGGATCCCGACAGCGGCAGCATCCACTTCCACGGCCTCGACGTCCTGGCCGATAAAGAAGGCCTGCGCCGCCAGCTCGGCTACCTGCCGCAGGATTTCGGCGTCTATCCGAAGGTGAGCGCCGAAAAGCTGCTGAACCACTTCGCCGTCCTCAAAGGCTTGATCGCGAAGGGCGAGCGCAAGGAGATCGTCGAAGCCCTGCTGCATCAGACCAATCTGTGGGAAGCGAGAAAGCGCGGCCTGGGCACCTATTCGGGCGGCATGCGCCAGCGCTTCGGCATCGCCCAGGCGCTGCTCGGCGCGCCGCGCCTGGTGATCGTCGACGAGCCGACCGCCGGCCTCGATCCCGACGAGCGCAACCGCTTCCTGAACCTGCTGGCCAAGATCGGCGAGCAGGTTGTGGTGATCCTGTCGACCCACATCGTCGAGGACGTGACCGACCTGTGTCCGCGCATGGCCATGATCGCCAGGGGCACGGTGCTGCTGCAGGGCGAGCCGCAGGCCGCGATCGACACCCTGAAAAGCCGCGTGTGGCGCCGCACCGTCAGCCAGGAAGCCCTGCCCGAATACCAGGAGCGCTTCAACGTGCTGTCCACCCGCCTGGTGGCGGGGCGGCCGCAGATCAACGTCTATGCCGAGTCGCAGCCGGACGATGGTTTCGTCAGCGTCGAGCCGGACCTGGAAGACGTCTACTTTCTGCAGATCCGCAATGCCGGCCGCGCGGCCGGCCAGGCGGCGCCTGCCCAGGCTGCGCCGGTGACGGCGTGAGGAGGGCGGCATGCTGAGAGAATTCTTCAAGTTCGAGCTGGACTTCCAGCTGCGCCAGCCCCTGCTGTGGGTGTGCGCGCTGATCTTCGGCGCGCTGGCCTTCGGCGCCACCACCAGCGACGCGATCCAGGTCGGCGGCAGCATCGGCAACGTCAACCGCAATGCGCCGGTCGTAGTCGCACAACTGCTCGGCTTCTTCAGCCTGATGTCGATGTTCGTCGTCACCATCTTCATCGCCGGCGGGGTGCTGCGCGACGGCGAGATCGGCATTTCCGACATGCTGTTCGCCACGCCGATGAAAAAGCACGACTACCTGGTCGGCCGCTTTGCCGCCGGCCTGGTGGCCTGCCTGCTCATCTTCGCCATGATCGTGCTCGGCACGATGCTCGGTCCCCTGATGCCCTGGATCGACGCCCAGCGCGTCGGTCCCTTCCCCGGCGCGGCCTACCTGTGGGCGCTGGGCGTGCTGGTCGTGCCCAACCTGTTCTTCATCGGCGCCCTGCTGATGCTGCTGGCCGCCACCACCCGCTCGATCATGATGGTGTACGTCGGCGTGATGGCTTTCTTCGTGCTCTGGATCGTCGCCGGCAGCTTCACCTCGGACATCGACAACGAGTGGATCGCCGTGCTGGCCGATCCCTTCGGCATGCGCGCGCTCGCCCGCGCCACGCGTTACTTCTCGACCGCCGAATCGAATGCCGGCCTGCCTGATATTGGCGGCTACATGCTGGCCAACCGCCTGCTGTGGAGCGCCGTCGCCCTGGTGCTGGTCGGCCTGACCCTGGCCCTGTTCAAGCCGCAGCGCGCCGGGACCGGCAAGCGCCTGTTCGGCAAGGCCAGGGCGCAGGCCACGCCGGCCTACGTGCCGGTAGCGGTGGCCCTGCCGCGCGTGGCGCCGCAGTTTACGAGCGCCACGCGCTGGGCCCAGTGCTGGCACATCTTCGCCTTCGATGCCGTCGCGGTGTTCAAGAGCGTGCCCTTCCTCGTCCTGCTGCTGTTCGGCGTGCTGAACATGGTAGGCAGCTCGAGCCAGCTCGACGCGCTGTTCGGCACCGACGTCTACCCGCGCACGCACCTGATGATCGAGCTGCTGAACGGGTCGTTCAACTTCCTCCTGATTATCATCCTGACCTTCTATGCGGGCGAGTTGATCTTCAAGGAACGCCAGGCCAGGATCGCCGACGTCAGCGATGCCATGCCGATGCCGAACTGGGCGCCGCTGGTCGCCAAGAGCCTGGCGCTGATGGGCGTGGTGCTGGTCTTCCTGTTCGCCGGGATCCTGACCGCGATCGCCATCCAGCTGTTCCGGGGCGGGGCGCCGGTGGAATTCGGGGTCTACGTCAAGGGCGTGTTCATGGCCGGCCTGCCGTTTGTCCTGATGGCGCTGATCGCCATCGTGCTGCAGGTCGTCACCAACAACAAGTTCATCGGCTACCTGCTGGTGATCGTCCTCCTGATCGCGCAGATCGTCCTGTCCGTGATGCACTTCGATCACAACCTGTACAACGTCGCGCTGCTGCCCGAGACGCCGTGTTCGGACATGAACGGCTTCGGCCACTTCGTCACGGGCTGGGCCTGGTTCGCGCTGTACTGGACCCTGTTCTGCCTGGCGGCGCTGATTGTGGCCCAGGCCTTCTGGGTGCGCGGCCTGTCGGTCGAGTGGCGTGCGCGGGTGCGCCAGGCGGGCCGCCGCCTGAAAGGCGGCGCGGGCATGGCGCTGGCGCTGTGCACGATCGCCTTCGCCCTCGTCGGCGGCTGGATCTTCCATAACACCGTGACCCTGGGCCGCTACGAAGCCAAGAACGTGGGCATGGACAAGCAGGCCCGCTACGAAAAGAACTACCGCCAGTACAAGGACCTGCCGCATCCGAAGGTCATCGACGTGCGCGCCGCGGTCGACATCTATCCGGAACAGCGCCGCGTGACGGTCAAGGGCAGCTACGTCCTGGAGAACAAGACCGACCAGCCGCTCGACACTCTGCGCCTGCAGTTCAATCCCGACGTCGTCACCACCCTGGGCAAGCTGCCGGCGCACCAGGTGGTGCTGGACGATGCGGAGTCGGGCTTCCGGATCCTGAAACTGGCCGAACCCCTGGCGCCGGGCGCGCGCCTGCCGCTCGACTTCACGGTCGATGCGCACCGCCAGGGCTTCTCGAATTCGGGCAAGGCCGACACCTTCAACCTGAACGGCACCTTCTTCAACAACCACGAGTTCTTCCCGATGCTCGGCTACCAGTCCGACTACGAGCTGACCGACCGCAACGAGCGCCGCAAACGCGGGCTGGGCGAGCCGGAACGCATGCCCAAGCTCGAGGACGAGGCGGCGCGCGCCAATTCGATGTTCGGGGGCGGCGCGGACTGGATCGCTTTTGAAACCACGGTGTCGACCAGCGGCGACCAGATCGCGCTGGCGCCGGGCTACCTGCAAAGGTCGTGGACGGAGAACGGCCGCAACTACTACCACTACAAGATGGACCAGAAGATGATGCCGTTCTTCGCCTACCTGTCGGCGCGCTGGCAGGTGAAGAAGGGCGAGTGGAACGGCATCCCGATCGAGATCTACCACGACGCCAAGCATGGCTATAACGTGGACCGGATGATCGAGGCCACCCGCAAGTCGCTGGACTACTTCACCACCGAGTTCACGCCTTACCAGCACAAGCAGGTGCGCATCCTGGAGTTCCCCAACTACCAGACCTTCGCCCAGTCGTTCGCCAATACGATCCCGTTCTCGGAATCGATCGGCTTCATCGCCGACCTGCGCGACAAGGAAGACATCGACTATGTGTTCTACGTGACGGCCCACGAGATGGCGCACCAGTGGTGGGGCCACCAGGTCACCGCCGCCAATGTGCAGGGCGCGAGCATGCTGATCGAATCGCTGTCGCAGTACTCGGCGCTGATGGTGATGGAGAAGGAATACGGACCTCACCAGATGCGCCGCTTCCTGCGCTATGAACTGGATCGCTACCTGCGTTCGCGCGGCGGCGAGGTGATCGAAGAGCTGCCTTTGAATCGCGTGGAAAACCAGGATTACATCCATTACCGCAAGGGCAGCCTGATCTTCTACCGCCTGCGCGACGAGATCGGCGAACAGGCGCTGAATCGCGCGCTCAAGCGCTTCCTCGAAGACAAGGGTTATCAAGAGTCGCCGTTCACCACCTCGAAGGAGCTGCTCGACTATATCCGCGCGGAGGCGCCGGCCGACAAGCACGCCCTGATCTCGGATATGTTCGAGAAAATCGTGTTCTACGATAACCGCATGATGGAAGCGTCAGCGAAGAAGCGTCCGGACGGCCAGTGGGACGTGACGATGAAGCTGCACCTGGCCAAGATGGAAGCCGACGGCAAAGGCAAGGAAACCGCACGCGCCTACGACGAGCCGGTGGAGATCGGCGTGTTCGCCCGCGCCAAGGGAGCCAGGGAAGCCGATGAAAAAGTGCTTCTCCTGGAAAAGCGGGTGCTGTCCGGCGACCATCCGGTGGTGACGGTCACGGTGAAGGAGCAGCCGTTCGAGGTGGGCGTCGATCCCTACAACAAGATGATCGACCGCGTGTCGCGCGATAACCGCAAGGAGGTCGCTATCGAGTGATCCGCGGCGGGCAAGGCGCCATGGTCCGGCCGTTCGGCCAGGCCATGGCGGGAGGCGACACGTGGACGGCAAACGCGGCATACTGGAGCTTCCCTGTCTTTCGCCGCTCATGATGAAACTTGCCGTCGCTGCCTTCCTGCTCGCCATCCTGCCGCCGTTGTCCCTGGCCGCGCCGTCGCAAGCCGCGCCGGCCCCCGCCGCGCGCCAGGAAATCGCTCACCTCATCGGCTACCTGACCGCATCCGGCTGCAGCTTCCAGCGCAACGGCAGCTGGCACGACGCCGCGCAAGCGGCAAAACACCTCCAGCGCAAGTACGACTACCTGCTCAAGCGCGACCTGGTCGCTTCAAGTGAGGATTTCATCTCGCGCGCCGCCAGCGAAAGCAGTCTCAGCGGCAAGCCCTACCAGGTGCGCTGCGGCGGCGATGCGCCGGTCGCCAGCGCCGCCTGGCTCAAGGCCGAGCTGGCGAAGTATCGCGGTGCGCGTCCATCCCGCTGAGTTTGCGCATCCGATAGCGCATTGCCGTCGTAGGTATTCCCTCTGCATTGACTCGTGCATGGCTTCCATGTGAGGATTTGCTCTATATTAAATAACAACAATATCTGACCGCGGAGGCGGGACTGGCCGCCACGGAAAAGGCCGGGTCCCGACGAGAGGGAATGCAATGCTGGCTAAGAGCTTGGCATGGTGGGTGCCGGTGTTGCTATTGGGCGTATGGAATGGCGCCGTGCATGCTGCCCAGGCCGACCCGATCGCACGGCTGGTGCACCAGGCGCGCTATGCAGAGGCGAGCAGTGCGATCGAGGCCAGGCTGGCGCGCAATGCCACCGATCCGGCGGCACTGGCCGCGTCGGTCGACGTGCGCATCGTCCGGGACGAGCCGGACGACTTGCCGCAGGCGCGCGCCGCGGCCGAACGCTGCGTCCAGGCCAATCCGGACAGCAGTGTCTGCGCCGAAGCGCTGGGAAATGTCATGCTGGCGCAGTCGCGCGCCGGCGGCCTGTTCGCGTTCGTGCGCAATGCGTATGCCACGCGCGACACCCTGGAGCGCGCGATCCGCTTCGATCCGATGAATTACCGCGCCCGCGTGACGCTGATGGGCTTTTATCTTGAGGCGCCATTCTTCCTTGGGGGCAGCGAGGTGCGCGCGCGCGAACTGGCCGCCGAAGCGCGGCGCCTCGACCCCGACCTGACCCGCCTGATGCGCGCCATCTGTGCTTTCGACGAGGGAAAACTGGACGAGGCCGAGCAGAACATCCTGGCGGCTGACCTGACGCGGTATGAACTGGTGCAAGGCAGCCAGCGCGAGCTGCTGCTGACCCTGGCCAGCGCCCACCTCGACGCCGGCCGCTATGCGCAGAGCAGCCGGCTGTTCCAGGAACTGAGCCGCCGCCTGCCGTCCAGCGAGCATGGGCCCTACGGACTGGCGCAGGTGGCGCGCGCCCAGGGACGGCTGGCCGAAGCCGCGCTGCAGCTGGAGAGGGCGGCGGCGATCGCCCCCAGGCCCTATGTCTACAAGACGCTGGGCGAAGTATACGAAGCGCGCCACGACCGGCCGCGCGCGATCGCGGCCTACCAGGCGGCGCTGGCGGGGGTTCCGCCGCTCGCCCGGAGCGAGAAGAGGCAGGTCACGGCGCACCTGGAGCAGCTGAAGCGGCGCTGATGCCCGCCCGCTGGATGACGTTCAGGCGGCGATCAGCGGGTTCTTTGTGACCGCCACCGCCAGGATATAGGCGAAGCAGGCCAGCGCGCCGACGAAGGCCAGGGCGCGCACCTGGCGCGTGCGGCCGCGCTTGAGCGCCACCGTGCCCAGGCCGATGTAGGCGATCAGGGCCACCAGCTTGGCGGTCAGCCACGGCGCCTGGCCCGGGTACTGGCTGCTCCACACCGCCAGGCCGATGGCGCTGCCCAGCAGCAGCGTGTCGATCACGTGCGGCGCGATCTTCACCCAGCGCTGCTGCAGGCGCTTCGATTCGGCCAGCATCCACAGGCCGCGGACGAGGAACAGGGCGCCGCTCAAGACGGCGAAGGTCATGTGGATGTGCTTGAGGGCGTAGTAACTCATCGTTCAGGCGTGCAGGCGGTTGGTTGCGACCCCGGCAGTATGCCTGAGCCGGCCCCGCGAACGCCTCCTTTTTAAGGCCCGGTCAGCCGCACTCGCCGACGTAGTGGCACGACTCGCAGCGCGAGCAGCCATCGACCTTGCGCAGCGCCAGCGCGCCGCATTCCGGGCATTTGGCGCCGTTCAGGACGGGCAGGGGTTCTGCCGGCGTCTCGGCCTGCAAGCGCGGGCCTGGCGCGGCGTCGTGCATGCGCCGCTCGAAGCTGCGCGCGAGCGCGTCCACCGGCACCTGGTTGCCCTGCTCGTCGAGGAAGCCGCGCCGGATCAGCATCCGCTGCAGCATGAAGGCGATCGCCGCGACTTCGGAGTCGTGGTACACCGGCACCTGCACGCCATCGTCGCGCACGATGTGGCCGCAGCGCACCGGGCCTTTTTCCCACACCACCTCGCGCATGTCGGCCAGCGCCCGCGCGATCGGGCCGCCGGCGCGCGCCACCATCGACAGCAGCCGCATCGAGGCCGTGATCCACTGGTGGCCGCCGGTGCGCTGGTTGGCCGGCATGAAGAATTCGAAGGGACGCTCGACCGTCACCCGGCGGCCTTCCCATGCTCCTTCGGCGCGCAGGAAGCTCACCGTCAGGTAGGCGGTCTTGCGGCCTTCCTGGGTCGAGTACTCGATCTTCGACGTCACCGACTCCAGCTCGCCCAGCGGGCGATGCTCGAAGCGCTTGCGCAGCGGGTCGTCGTCCGCCACCAGAGGCGCGGTGGATGCGACGTCCGCAGCTGGCGCGACTGATAAAACACTCCCCAGCACCGCGTTCGGCCGATAGGTCGCCAGCCCCTTCAGCCCCGCGCGCCAGGCTTCCAGGTACAGGTCGCGGAAATCCTCGTAGGGATAATCCTCGGGCACGTTGACGGTCTTCGAGATCGCGGTGTCGATGAAGGGCTGGACCGCCTCCACCATGCGCAGGTGGTCCAGCGCGCGCATCTCGAGCGCGGTGACGAAGGCTGGCGGCAAGGGGGCGTCGCCATGCAGCTGGCGGTACAGGCGCCAGGCGTGGTCGCACACCTCGTAGCTGCGCGTGCCGCCGTCGGCCGTGCGCTTCCTGCGCTGGTAGGTCCAGGAATAGGGCGGTTCGATGCCGTTCGAGGCATTGTCGGCGAAGGCCAGCGAGATGGTGCCGGTCGGCGCGATCGACAGCAGGTGCGAGTTGCGGATGCCGTAAGCGCGGATGCCGTCGAGGAGCGCTTGCGGCAGGCGTCCGACGAACTGCCCGCGCAGGTATTTGTCGGCGTCGAACAGCGGAAAAGCGCCTTTTTCGCGCGCCAGTTCGATCGAGGCCGCGTAGGCCGCGTCGCGCAGTTCGGCCGCGATGCGCGCCGCCATGGCCCGGCCCTCGTCGGCGTCGTAGCGCAGGCCCAGCATCGCCAGCGCGCTGCCCAGGCCCAGGAAGCCCAGCCCGATGCGGCGCTTGGCGCGCGCCTCTTCGGCCTGCTGCGGCAGCGGCCATCGGTTGGCATCCAGCACCAGGTCGAGCATGCGCACCGCGGTGGCGGCTACCTCTCGCATGCGCTCGAGGTCCAGCCGCGCCTCCGGTGTGAACGGCGCATCGACGAAGGCGGTGAGGTTGAGCGAGCCGAGATCGCAGCAGCCATATGGCGGCAGCGGCTGCTCGCCGCAGGGATTGGTGGCGCGCAGCTGTTCGGCATACCAGAGGTTGTTCTCGGCATTCATGCGGTCGATGAACAGCACGCCCGGCTCGGCATGATCGTAGGTCGAGACCATGATGCGTTCCCACAGGTCGCGCGCGCGCAGGCTGCGGTAGACCCACAGGCCGTCGTCCCTGCGGTGGCCGCCGGCGGCCATGTCCTCGTCGCCCGGCTCGGCCGGGTGCACCAGCGCGAATGTTTCATCCGCCTCGACGGCGCGCATGAAGGCATCGGTCACGCCGACCGAGATATTGAAATTGGTGAGACGGCCCGTGTCCTTGGCCGCGATGAAGCGTTCGATGTCGGGATGGTCGATGCGCAGCACGCCCATCTGGGCGCCGCGCCGCGCGCCGGCCGACTCCACCGTGCGGCAGGAGGCATCGAACACTTCCATGTACGACACCGGGCCGGAAGCGCGCGAGGCGGTGCCGGCGACCTTGCTGCCCAGCGGGCGGATCGCGGAAAAGTCGTAGCCGACCCCGCCGCCGCGGCGCATGGTCTCGGCGGCTTCGCTGAGCGCGGTATAGATGCCGGGCAGGCCGTCGCTGGTGCCGGAGATGGAGTCGCCCACCGGCTGGACGAAACAGTTGATGAGGGTGGCCGAGAGGCCAAGGCCGGCGGCGGACGCGATCCGGCCGGCGGGGACGAAGCCCTGTTGCTGGGCCTCCAGGAAACGGCGCTCCCATTCGGCGCGCTGCGGTTCGAGGGCGGCCAGGGCGCGTGCGATGCGCCGCTGCACGTCCCCGATCGTGCGCTCGTCGCCGCGCGCGTATTTTTCGCGCAGCACATCCAGCGACACTTCCTGCGCGGGCAGGGTGCCGGTCGGTGATTCTGGTGCATTCATGCCGGTTGCCCTATCCATGAATGCACCCGCCATCAGGGTTTGTTGATCGGCGTATCGCCCGATTTGTCGAGACTCGGCGGCAGCACGATGGTCGGATCTTCGGGCTGGGCCGGGAACGGCGCGGTGGCCGACGGCGCCGCGCCCGGTGGCGGGGTGGTCGATGCGGTCGATGCGGTCGATGCCGACGAGGCGGTGGCGCCGGACGCCAGGCGGGCTTCGAGTTCGATCACGCGCAGCTCGAGCGCTTCCAGCTTGGCGCGGGTCTTGGCCAGCACCTGGGCCTGGATGTCGAATTCCTCGCGCGTGACGAGGTCGAGCTTGGCGAAGCCCGAGGTCATCGCCGCCTTGACGTTGCGCTCGATGTCCTTGGCCGGGCCGCTTTCCAGTGCCTGGTTGATCTTGCCCTGCAAATCGCTGAAGAAGTTGCTGTTGTTCATGTCCCTATCCCTTTCTGCCGAGGTTGTATGCACCACGGCGGTGCAAACGAGCCTGATTTGGTGCGTCACGCAACACGGCGGACGCCGTTCGCGCTCGATTGTATTGAAGCAAATCGTAAGTGGGGCGTGTTTACCAAAAAAACAAGGCTAATTTCACCGCTTTTATGAGCTGGCACACATCCTGCTAAATGAAGGGGGAGATAACGCACGAATAAAGGATTCCAAACGCAGTAACTGTCCAAGGGGGTTTGTCATGAAGTGCAATGCAAAAATCAACGCAATCAGTCTGGCGATTCTGGCTTTCACCAGCGTCCCGGCCATGGCACAGGAACAACCCGCTGAACATCAGGTGAGCTACAACGTGGCCCTCACCAGCGACTACCGTTACCGCGGCCTGTCGCAAACCGATTCCGACCCCGCCCTGTCCGGCGGCGTCGACTACGTACATGGCCCAACAGGCTTTTACGTAGGCACCTGGCTCTCCACTATCAAGTGGACGAAGGATCTGGGTGGCGACGGCAATCTTGAATGGGATGTGTATGCCGGCAAGCGTGGCCAGTTGACCGACGAGGTCAGCTACGACGTCGGCGGCCTGTATTACTGGTATCCGGATAACAGCCTGGATCCGAACGCAAATACTTTTGAAATTTACGGCAAGCTCGGCTTCGGCCCTGCGTATATCAAGTATTCGCACTCGACGACCAATCTGTTCGGCACCGCCGACAGCAAGCGCAGCGGCTACCTGGACCTGGGCGCCGACATCGACGTCAGCAACGGTTTCCTGCTGAACCTGCAGATCGGTCGCCAGCGCGTGAAGAACAACAGCCCGGCGTCCTACACGCACTACAAGATCGGCGTGACGAAGGACTTTGGGGTCGCTACCGTGGCCCTGGCCTGGCACAAGGCGAATACCGACGCCTACCTGAGTCCGGAAGGCAAGAACCTGGGCAAGTCAGCCGCCGTGCTGTCCGTGTCAAAAACTTTTTGATAGCAAAAGAGGCAATACCATGAAAATGATTACCGCCATCATCAAGCCCTTCAAGCTCGACGAAGTGCGTGAAGCGCTGTCGGAAATCAACGTGCAAGGCATGACGGTGACCGAAGTGAAGGGTTTTGGTCGCCAGAAGGGTCACACCGAGCTGTACCGTGGCGCCGAGTACGTTGTCGATTTCCTGCCCAAGATCAAGATCGAAGCTGCCGTCGACGATGCCATCGTCGACCAGGTGATCGATGCGATCCAGGGCGCCGCCCGCACCGGCAAGATCGGTGACGGCAAGATCTTCGTGGCCGACCTGACCCAGGTCATCCGTATCCGTACCGGCGAGACCGGCAACGACGCACTGTAAGAAGGAAAGTGTTCATGAAGCATATAACGACAAAAATCCTGACCGCCATGCTGGGCCTGGGCCTGGCCCTCCCGGCCATGGCGGCGCCGTCCATCAACAAAGGGGATACCGCCTGGATGTTCGTTGCCACCCTGCTGGTCATCATGATGGTGATCCCGGGCCTGGCGCTGTTCTACGGCGGCATGGTGCGCGCCAAGAACATGCTGTCGGTCCTGATGCAGGTCATGATGGTGTTTTCGCTGATCATCGTGCTGTGGTGCCTGTACGGCTACTCGCTGGCCTTCACCGGCAATAACGCCTTCATCGGCGGCTTCGACCGCGCCTTCCTGCAAGGCATCTGGGACCCGGTCGCCGGCACCTTCGCGATGGGCGCCACCTTCACCAAGGAGGTGATGATCCCCGAGTTCATCTTCGTCGCCTTCCAGGGCACCTTCGCCGCCATCACCTGCGCGCTGATCGTCGGCTCGTTCGCCGAGCGCGCGCGCTTCGCGGCGGTGCTGGCCTTCGTGGTGATCTGGTTCACCTTCGCCTACCTGCCGATGGCGCACATGGTCTGGTTCTGGGCCGGTCCTGACGCGATCACCGATGCCGCCTCGTTGGCCACCGTCAGCGCCGGCGCCGGCTACCTGTGGCAGCAGGGCGCGCTCGACTTCGCGGGCGGCACCGTGGTGCACATCAATTCCGCGGTTGCCGGCCTGGTCGGCGCCTACGTGATCGGCAAGCGTGTCGGCTACGGCAAGGAATCGATGGCCCCGCACTCGCTGCCGATGACCATGGTCGGCGCCTCGCTGTTGTGGGTCGGCTGGTTCGGCTTCAACGCCGGTTCGGCGCTCGAAGCGGGCGACATCGCGGCGCTGGCCTTCATCAACACCCTGCTGGCAACCGCCGCCGCCACCGTGGCGTGGGCGGCCGGCGAATGGATCTTCAAGCGCAAGCCATCGATGCTGGGCGCCGCCTCGGGCGCCATCTCGGGCCTGGTGGCGATCACCCCGGGCGCCGGTTTCGTCGGTCCGATGGGCGCCTTGGTCATGGGCCTGCTGGCTGGTATCATCTGCCTGTGGGGCGTGACCGGCCTGAAGCGCATGCTGCGCGCCGACGATTCGCTCGACGTGTTCGGCGTGCACGGCGTGGGCGGCATCCTGGGTGCGCTGCTGACCGGCGTGTTCGCGGCGCCGTCGCTGGGCGGCCAGGGCGTGTGGGACTACACCACCAATGCCATGGCCACCGGCTACTCGATCGGCAGCCAGGTGCTGGTGCAGGCGCACGGCGTGGTCGTGACCATCGTCTGGTCGGGCATCGTCGCCTTCATCGCCTTCAAGCTGGTCGACATCGTGATCGGCCTGCGCGTGCCTGAAGACGAAGAGCGCGAAGGCCTGGACATCACCAGCCACGGCGAATCGGCGTACCGTTACTGATACTCCGCAAGGAGTTCGGTCAAGAAAGGCGCCTGCGGGCGCCTTTCTTGCGTTATTGGCAACACCTCTTTAAAAAGGACAGGTGCACCCCATATGAGATACCCGATTAAGTAAACAACAAGAAGCGCATAACAAGGACGTCCCCTACATGGTTCCGCACCTCGCCACAGCCCAGACCGGTCCTCTGCTGGACCTGGAAAAGAAAATCCTCGAAGCCACCCCCGCCATCGAGCGCTGGTTCCGGCTCGAGTGGCAGGAGCATACGCCGCCGTTTTATTGCTCGGTCGACCTGCGCAATGCCGGTTACAAGCTGGCGCCGGTCGACACCAACCTGTTCCCGGGCGGCTTCAACAACCTGCCGACCGAAATGCTGCCGCTGACGGTGCAAGCCGCCATGGCCGCGATCGACAAGTATTGCCCGGACGCGCGCAACCTGATCCTGGTGCCCGAGACGCATACGCGCAACCCGATGTACCTGCAGAACGTGGCGCGCCTGATGCAGATCTTCCGCCAGACCGGCCTGCACGTGCGCCTGGGTTCGTTCTCGCCGGACGTTACCGAACCGACGCCGTTGGCCCTGCCTGACGGCAATATGCTGGTGGTCGAGCCACTGGTGCGCTCGCCCAACGGGCGCCGCGTCGGCCTGGCCGATTTCGATCCCTGCACCATCCTGCTCAACAACGACCTGTCGGCCGGGATCCCGGCCATCCTCGAGAACGTGCACGAGCAGTCGCTGTTGCCGCCGCTGCACGCCGGCTGGGCGTTGCGCCGCAAGAGCAACCACCTGAAGGCGTTCGACGAGGTGGCCAAGAAGTTCGGCAAGCTGATCGACATCGATCCGTGGCTGGTCAATCCGCTGCACAGCAAGTGCGGCGAAGTCGACCTGCGCGAGAACGTCGGCACCGAAGAGCTGGCCGACAACGTCTCGGCGCTGTTCTCGAAGATCAAGAAGAAATACAAGGAATACGGCATGAAGGAGCGCAAGCCCTTCGTGATCCTGAAACCCGACGCCGGCACCTACGGCATGGGCGTGATGACGATCAAGGATGCGAGCGAAGTGCGCGACCTGACCCCGGCCCAGCGTGCGCGCATGTCGGTGATCAAGGATGGCGTGGCGGTGACCGACCTGATCATCCAGGAAGGCGTGCCGACCTTCGAATCGATCGACGACGCCGTGGCCGAACCGGTGGTGTACATGATCGACCGCTACGTGGTGGGCGGCTTCTACCGTGTGCACGCCGAGCGCGGCATCGACCAGAACCTGAACTCGCCGGGCTCGCAATACGTGCCGCTGGCCTTCGCCCAGCAGCATGCGGTGCCGGACCTGAAGGCCAAGCCGGGCACGGCAGCGCCGAACCGCTTCTATGTGTATGGCGTGGTGGCGCGGCTGGGCATGCTGGCGGCGTCGCTGGAAATGGAACGTACGGATCCGAATCCGGAAGTCTATTGATCGTGGCGGGGAGGGCGGCGGACTGCCGGCCGTCCTTGCGCGCCAACTCTTAGTCTTCCTTGCGCACCACGTACATGAAGTGAGAGCGCAGCACCGGCGCCAGCGCCGTCAGCAATTCGGACACCATATACGGCGCCACGGCCAGCAGGCGGTGGATCGGCGGCGCCAGCACCAGGCTGCGGTAGCGCTGCCCGCCACCCGGCCACCATCCTTGCAGCTCGGCCCGGGTGACCTTGCGCACGTTGCGGTTGCGCGGGTTGTCATAGCGAAAATCGAACACCAGGCACCAGCCTCCCGGGCGCAGCGCGCGCCACATCTGGGCGGCCAGCTCGCGCCGCAGCGCCGGATCGAGCACCGAGGAAAATACCGTCAGCGCCGTGACCAGGTCGTAGCTCGCCGGCGGCACCGCATCGAGCGTGCCCAGGTGCCAGCGCACGCCGTGCGCCGTACATCGGCGCGCATGGTCGAGCCGGTCTTTTTGCAATTCGGTGCCGGTGAGATTGGCCGGGGAGGCGCCCCAGTCGATCAGCTGGCGCAGGAAGCCGCCGGTGCCGCAGCCGACGTCCAGCACTTGCACGCGCGACAGATCCGGGCCGACCGTGCAGGACAGCAGGTCGGCAAAGCCGCGCGCGCGCGCCGCCACCTGCTGCAGGATCTCGGGCCGGTGCCAGGCATAGCGCGCCAGCGCCGCGCCGCCATGCCAGTTGCGGTAGACGTCTTCGATGCGCTCCTGTTCGGCCTGTTGGCTTGGTTGGGTATCCATGCCCTCATGTTCTCGCGCGGTCGTATTGACACGATTGAGCTGTCTCAGTCGCGTTGCGTGATACCTGACAAATTGCCGCAGTGTATTTTCGGGTGTGAGTGGATGAGGGCCCGGTCCGCGAGTTTCCACGATTCGGGCTAAAATCAGGCATTACTTCGAATGGACGCCCCATGAAAATCGCCTTTCTCGCCGACCCTCTGTCCGGATTCAAGATCTACAAGGATTCGACCTTCGCCATGATGCGCGAGGCGGCGCGGCGCGGCCATGCCATCTACCACTTCGAGCAGAGCGACATGGTGCTCGAAGAAGGCGTCGTCAGCGCGCGCGTGGCGCAGATCCACCTCACCGGCGATGCCGACGCGTGGTACCGCCTCGACCCGGCCGTCGACGTGAACCTTGGCGAATTCGACGCCATCCTCGAGCGCAAGGATCCGCCGTTCGACATGGAATATGTGTACGGCACCTATCTGCTGGAACTGGCCGAGCGCCAGGGCGCGTGCGTGATCAACAGCCCGCGCGCGATCCGCGACCACAACGAGAAGATGGCCATCGGCCAGTTCAGCGAGCACACTTCGCCGACCCTGGTCACGTCCGACGCGGCGCGCCTGCGCGCCTTCCACGCGAAGCACACCGACGTCATCTTCAAGCCGCTGGACGGCATGGGCGGCGCCGGCATCTTCCGCGTGAAAAGCGATGGCCTGAACCTGGGGGCGATCATCGAGACCCTCACCGACAATGGCCGCAATACCATCATGGCCCAGAAGTTCATTCCGGCCATCGAGAAGGGCGACAAGCGCGTGCTGGTCATCGGCGGCAAGCCGGTGCCCTTCGTGCTGGCGCGCATACCGCAAGGCGGCGAAGTGCGCGGCAACCTGGCCGCCGGCGGCCTGGGCGTTGCCCAGCCGATCAGCCCGCGCGAGCGCGAGATCGCCGAGGCCCTGGGCCCGGTGCTGGCCGAGCGCGGCCTGTTGCTGGTAGGATTAGATGTGATCGGCGACTTCCTCACCGAAGTCAATGTGACCAGCCCGACCTGTTTCCAGGAAATCCAGGACCAGACCGGCTTCGACGTGGCCGCGATGTTCATCGACGCGGTCGAACAAAAGGTAAGCAAATAACATCATGGTAGGCATCCTGCTCCTGACCCACGCGCCGCTGGGCCAGGCATTCATCGCGGCAGTGGCGCATGTGTTCCGCGGCCCGACCGAGCGCTTCGAGGCGATCGACGTGGCCGCCGACCAGGATATCGGCGAGGTCAACGGCCTCGCGCGGGAGGCGATCGCGCGCCTCGACGAAGGCGACGGTGTGCTGGTGATCACCGACGTCAAGGGCGGCACGCCGTCCAACTGCTGCAACTCGCTGGCCGATGCCGGCCATGTGGAAGTCATCGCCGGCATCAGCCTGCCGATGCTGCTGCGGGCGATCACGTATCGGCGCGACACGCTCGACGTCGTGGTCGAGATGGCGCTGGCGGGCGCCCAGAACGGCGCGGTGCGGGTGGATAACCGGATTCGGGTGGGGTAGGAATAGCCATAGCGGTGCGCGCGCCGAGGGGCGCGATTCGACAAGTACAACGATAAAGCGAATATGATTCAACAAGAACTCGAGATCATCAACAAGCTGGGCCTGCATGCCCGCGCATCCGCCAAATTCACGCAGCTGGCCGCCAAGTACCAGAGCGACGTCTGGCTCACCCGCAACGGGCGCCGCATCAACGCCAAGTCGATCATGGGCGTCATGATGCTGGCCGCCGGCAAGGGCGCCAAGGTGACCCTGGAAGCCGACGGCAAGGACGAGGAAGCCGCGGTCGCGGCCCTGTCCGCCCTGGTCAACGACAAGTTCGGCGAAGGCGAGTAATGCCGCGTGAAGCGGCATCTCGTCCAGGAGACGTCAGCATGGCCTCCTTCCTTCTCCATGGCATACCGGTCTCGCGCGGGATCGCGATCGGCCGCGCCCATCTGCTTACCCCGGCCGCGCTCGACGTCAAGCACTACCTGGTCGCCGACGACCAGGTAGAAAACGAAGTGCGCCGCCTGCAGGACGCGATCGCCGCCGTGCACCGCAACCTGCAGGAACTGTGGACCGACCTGCCCAAGGACGCCCCCACCGAGCTGGGCGCCTTCATTGACGTCCACGCCCTGATCCTGTCCGATCCGATGGTGTCGGAAGCGCCGCTCGACATCATTCGTGCGCGCCACTACAACGCCGAATGGGCGCTGGTGACCCAGATCGACGACCTGTCGGCCCAGTTCGACGAGATCGAGGACGAATACCTGCGCGAGCGCAAGCATGACATCCAGCAGGTGGCCGAGCGGGTATTGAAAGTCCTGACCGGCACCGCGTTGAACGTGCCGCCGATCGTGATCGACGAAGACCAGCCGCCGCCGCAGATGATCGTGGTGGCCCACGACATCTCGCCGGCCGACATGCTGGCCTTCCGCGACCGCGATGGCGGGCCGCGCACCTTCATCGGCTTCGTCACCGACGTCGGCGGCCAGAACTCGCATACCGCGATCGTCGCGCGCAGCCTCGACATCCCGGCCGTGGTGGGCATGGACCAGGCCTCGCGCCTGGTCGAGCAGGACGATTGGGTGATCGTCGACGGCGACGCCGGCGTGGTGATCTGCAATCCGAGCCAGCTGGTGCTGGAGCAGTACCGCGAGCGCCAGGCGGCGCTGGCCAAGGCGAGAAAACGCCTGCTCAAGCTCAAGAAGACTCCGGCCGTCACCCAGGACGGCACCGCCATCACGCTCTTGGCCAATATCGAGCTGCCCGACGATTGCCCGGCCGCGCTCGAGGCGGGCGCCAACGGCGTCGGCCTGTTCCGCTCCGAATTCCTGTTCATGGGCCGCGGCGCCCAGGCCCTCAGGATTCCCGGCGAAGACGAGCAGTTCGAGCAGTACCGCAAGGCGGTGCTGGCGATGAAGGGCCGCCCGGTGACGATCCGCACGCTCGACGTCGGCGCCGACAAGCCGCTCGACCAGACCGACCAGACCGCGCTCAATCCGGCGCTGGGCCTGCGCGCGATCCGCTACTGCCTGGCCGAGCCGCAGATGTTCCTGACCCAGTTGCGGGCCATCCTGCGCGCATCCGCCTTCGGCAAGGTGAGGATCCTGATCCCGATGCTGGCGCATGCCTTCGAGATCGACCAGACCCTGAACATGATCGAACAGGCCAAGGCCCAGCTGCGCGCCGAGAACATCAAGTTCGACGAGGGCATCGAGGTCGGCGCGATGATCGAGATCCCGGCCGCCGCGCTGGCGCTGCCGCTGTTCGTGCGGCGCATGGATTTCCTGTCGATCGGCACCAATGACCTCATCCAGTATCTGCTGGCGATCGACCGGGTCGATTACGAGGTGGCGCACCTGTATAATCCGCTGCACCCGGCCGTATTGCAGCTGATCGCCTCGACCATCGCCACCGGCCACAAGGCCGGCCTGGACGTGGCGGTGTGCGGCGAGATGGCGGGCGACGTCAAGCTCACCCGCCTGTTGCTGGGCATGGGCCTGCGCGAATTCTCGATGCATCCGGCGCAGCTGCTGGCGGTGAAACAAGAAATATTGAGCACCGACCTGGGCGCGGTCACCACCCGTACCCGGCGCATCCTGCGCGCGATGGAGCCGGGCGAGATCGCCAGCGCGGTCGAGCAGCTGCAAGCCCTCTGACGTTCTGGCGACGGCCTGGCCCCGGCCGTCGCAAGCACCACCAGCGCACCACCCAACACTTTTGAATACCTCCATGGGATCTCTTGGAATAGTCACACCACAGGCGATGCATTTCGCCGAGCCCTTGCTGTTGCAAAGCGGCGCCCAGCTCGGCGACTACACGCTGATGTATGAAACCTACGGCACGCTCAACGCCGACAAGTCGAACGCGGTGCTGATCTGCCACGCGCTGAACGCCTCGCACCACGTGGCCGGCCACTACGCCACGCCGAAGAGCGCCGGCTGGTGGGACAATATGGTGGGACCGGGCAAGCCGGTCGACACCGACCGCTTCTTCGTCATCGGCATCAACAACCTCGGCTCCTGCTTCGGCTCGACCGGCCCGATGCACGTCAATCCCGCCACCGGCAAGCCGTATGGCGCCGCCTTCCCCCTGGTGACGGTGGAAGACTGGGTGGCGGCCCAGGCGCGCCTGGCCGACCGCCTCGGCATCGAACAGTTCGCGGCCGTGATGGGCGGTTCGCTGGGCGGCATGCAGGCCCTGTCGTGGAGCATCATGTTCCCCGAGCGCCTGCGCCACTGCATCGTGATCGCCTCGACGCCCAAGCTGTCGGCCCAGAACATCGCCTTCAACGATGTCGCGCGCCAGGCGATCCTGACCGACCCGGACTACCGCGGCGGCGACTTCTACGAACATGGCGTGGTGCCGAAGAACGGCCTCAAGGTGGCGCGCATGATCGGCCACATCACCTATCTGTCGAACGACGACATGGCGGAAAAATTCGGGCGCAAGCTGCGCAACGCGGCCGAGACCAACGACTACAACTTCGACTTCGGCATCGACTTCGAGATCGAATCCTATCTGCGCTACCAGGGCGACAAGTTTTCGGAATACTTCGACGCCAACACCTATCTCTTGATTACCAAGGCGCTCGACTACTTCGACCCGGCGCGAGAGCATGGTGGCGACCTGACGAAGGCGCTGGCCGGAACCCGTGCCCAGTTCCTGGTCGCCTCGTTCACCACCGACTGGCGCTTCTCGCCCGAGCGCAGCCGCGAGATCGTCGAAGCGCTGATTTCGAACCGGCGCCGCGTGAGCTATGCCGAGATCGACGCGCCGCACGGCCACGACGCCTTCCTGCTCGAAGACGCGCGCTATATGAACGTCGTGCGCGCCTACTACAACCGCATTGCGCTGGAGGTCGCATGAACTTCGACGACCTGAATACCTTGCGGCCCGACCTGGCCTTCATCGCGCACTGGGTGGGCGAGGGCGCCCACGTGCTGGACGTCGGCTGCGGCGATGGCGCCATGCTGCGCTACCTGGGGTCTAGCAAGCGCTGCAGCGGCTACGGCATCGAGATCGCCGACGACAAGGTGTTGGAAAGCACCGCGCGCGGCATCAACGTGATCCAGCACGACATGGAGAAGGGTCTCGGGCTCTTCGGCGACAATACCTTCGACACCGTGCTGTGCCTGAATTCGCTGCAGATGATGCAGCACGTCGAGGCGCTGCTGCGCGACATCGTGCGGGTGGGCAGCGAGGCGATCGTCTCGTTCCCCAATTTCGCCCACTGGCCGCACCGCCTGGCGCTGCTCAAGGGCCGCATGCCGATGTCGCGTTCGCTGCCCTATAAATGGTACGACACGCCCAATGTGCGGTATGCCACGATCTACGATTTCCAGGAACTGGCGGTGTCGTGCGGCCTCGAAGTGCTGGAGTGCGTGGCGCTGGCCGATGGCGAGGTCATTAAATTCTTGCCGAACCTGCGCGGCAGCCTGGCGGTGTTCCGCTTGCGCAAGAAAGTATCGCCGGCAGTGTAATGCGCCTTATGTGCGTTCGCGGCTTGAGCGGGCGCGACAAATGCTCCATGATCCACGGCAATCCTGCGCGGGCGTGTTGCCCGTTTTGAATAATTTCTGAGAGGATAGTGCTGCTAACAACAGCCTGTCGGTGACGAGATGATAAAACTGAAACGCCTTGCCCTTTGCCTCACCCTGATGAGCGCCACCAGCCTGGGTCTTGCCCAGGACAATAGCCAGGTGGTCCAGGACGGCATCGCGGTCAAGCCGCTGTCGCGCATGCGCGTGCTGGCGCCGGAAGAACAGGTCAACGAGGCCGCGCGCCAGCAGTACACCGAAATGGTGGGCGAGGCCAAGCAGAAGGGCGTGCTGGCGCCGGAAGGCGACCCGCAGCTCAAGCGTCTGCGCGTGATCGCCCAGCGCATCATCCCGCAAACCACGCGCTGGAATCCGGCCGCGAGCAAGTGGGAATGGCAGGTCAACCTGTTCAAGTCCGACCAGGTGAACGCCTTCTGCATGCCGGGCGGTCGCATCGGCTTCTATACCGGCATCATCGATCAGCTGAACCTGACCGACGACGAAGTGGCGGCCGTGATGGGCCACGAGATCGCGCACGCGCTGCGCGAACACGGGCGCGAGCGCCTGGCCAAGACCAATGTCACCGCGCTCGGCGCCCGCGTCGGCGGCGCGCTGCTGTCGGGAATCTTCGGCGTCGACCCCAACCTGACGGGCACCGCCGCCAACTATGCCGGCCAGTTCCTGGTGCTGAAATTCTCGCGCGACGAAGAGCGCGAGGCCGACCTGGTGGGCCTGGACATCTCGTCGCGCGCCGGCTACGACCCGCGCGCCGGCATCGCGCTGTGGCGCAAGATGGCGGCGCTGAACCAGAGCGCGCCACTGGAGATCTTCTCGACCCACCCGGGCGGCGAGACCCGCATCAAGGACATGGAAGCGCACATGAACGTGCTGCTGCCGCTGTATGCGCGCGCGAAAAATACCAGCGTCGCCAGGCTGCCGGCCTACCAGAGCACCGCGCTGAAATGATCGTTCGATGGGCCGTGTAGTCGTCAAGGGCCGGCAGGCCGAAGCCAACGCTTACGTGCCGCTGCCGGTCCGCGACGGCGTCTCGCCCAGCTACCTGTGGCTGACCGAGACCCGCGCCGGTGGCATGCTGCGTTTTCTCTGTGAGCGCTTCCCGGACGTGAGCCGCGAGGCGTGGGCCGCGCGCCTGGCCCGCGGCGAGATCGTCGATGCGAAAGGCGAGCCGCTGTCAGCCGACAGCCATGTGCGCCAGGGCATGCGCATCTGGTATTACCGCGAGCTGGAGCAGGCCGAGAAGCCGATCCCGTTCCACGAAAAAGTGCTGTTCCAGGACGCGCACATCCTGGTGGCCGACAAGCCGCACTTCCTGCCGACCATCCCCACCGGGCGCTTTCTAAAAGAGACGCTGCTGGTGCGCCTGAAGCGCGCCCACGATCTGCCGCACCTGGTGCCGATCCACCGGCTCGACCGCGAGACGGCGGGCGTGGTGATCTTCTCGCACAATCCCGAATCGCGCGGGGCGTATCAATCGATGTTCCAGAAGCGGGTGGTGAGCAAGACCTACGAGGCGCTGGCGCCGGCGATGCCGGGACGAGAATTTCCCTTTATCTACCGCAGCCGCATGCAGGATGCGGAGCAGTTCTTCGTCAGCGAAGAAGTGGAGGGCGAGCCGAATTCGGAGACGCTGATCGAGGTGATCGAGCAGCGCGGCATTCTCGCGCGTTATCGCCTGCATCCGCACACGGGCCGCAAGCACCAGCTGCGGCTGCACCTGTCGCGGCTCGGCGCGCCGATCGTGAACGACACTTTTTATCCGGTGGCGCTGCCGTGCAAGGGCGACGATTTTCGATCGCCGCTGCAGCTGCTGGCGCGCTCGATCGCCTTCGACGATCCGCTCACCGGCCAGCGGCGCAGCTTCAGCAGCGAATTCAGCCTGGATTGGCCTTGAATCAGCGCTCGTAGTCGATGATCAAGGGAGCGTGGTCGGAGAACTTGACGTCCTTGTAGACCGAGACGGTCCTGGCGCATTTGGCGATGCCCGGGGTGGCGACGTGGTAGTCGATGCGCCAGCCCACGTTCTTGGCATAGGCCTGGCCGCGGTTGCTCCACCAGGTGTACTGCTCGGGACGCGGGTCCAGGCCGCGGTGCACGTCGACCAGGCCCAGTTCGTCGAAGATGCGCGTCATCCAGGCGCGCTCCTCGGGCAGGAAGCCCGAATTCTTGAGGTTGCCCTTCCAGTTCTTGAGGTCGATCTCCTTGTGGGCGATGTTCCAGTCGCCGCAGATCACGATTTCGCGGCCCTCGGCCTGCAGTTCCTGCAGGTGCGGCAGGAACACTTCCATGAAGCGGAACTTGGCCAGCTGGCGCTCGGGCGACGAGGAGCCCGACGGCGCATACAGCGAGATCACGGTCAGGTCGCCGAAGTCGCAGCGGGTGTAGCGGCCTTCGGCATCGAATTCGACGCAGCCGAAGCCGATGCGGTGCTTGTCCGGGGCGGTGCGGCTGTAGATGCCGGTGCCCGAATAGCCCTTTTTCTCGGCGTAGTGGAAGTGGCCGTGGTAGCCGTGCGGGCGCAGGAAATCCTCGGTCATGTCGGCTTCCTGGGCCTTGAGCTCCTGGACGCAGATATAGTCGGCATCTTGCGTGGCGAGCCACTCGAAGAAGCCCTTCTTGTGGGCGGAACGGATGCCGTTCAGGTTCGCGGAGATAATTCTTGGCATGGTGATGTGAAACTGGTCATGGACGGGCTGGGTTCAATAGACACCCGGCAACAATCGGCACAGTGTAGCGTGTTTTTGACCCGTTCGTGAGGCTGGCCAGCGCGGGGGGCGACGGCCGGGCGGCCGATGACCGGTAGTCGCCTGCACGCCGCCAAGGGATTAAAATAGCCGCTTTCGACATTCAGGGAGAGAGTACATGAGCGATCTGCGCCAGCAATTCATCGGGTTTTCGGTCGAGGCCGAGGTATTGAAGTTCGGCCAATTCACGACCAAGGCCGGCCGCCTGTCGCCGTACTTCTTCAACGCCGGCCTGTTCCACGACGGCGCCACGCTGGGCAAGCTGGCCCAGTTCTACGCCCAGACCCTGCTCGATTCGGGCGTCGAATTCGACATGCTGTTCGGCCCGGCCTACAAGGGCATCACCCTGGCCAGCGCCACGGCCGTGGCCCTGGCCGCGAAGGGCCGCGACACCTCGTTCGCCTACAACCGCAAGGAAGCGAAGGACCACGGCGAGGGCGGCACGATCGTCGGCGCGAAGCTGCAGGGTAAAGTGGTGATCATCGACGACGTGATCTCGGCCGGCACCTCGGTGCGCGAATCGGTGACGATGATCCGCGCCGCCGGCGCCGAACCGGCCGCCGTCCTGATCGCCCTGGACCGCATGGAGCGTTCGGGGAAAGACGACGCCCTGTCCGAACTGTCCGCGGTGCAGGAAGTCGCACGCGAATTCAACATCCCCGTGATCTCGATCGCCAACCTCGAAGACCTGTTCACCTACCTCGACACCCACACCCAGGACGCGCGCCTGTCCCAGCACAAGGACGCCGTCGCCGCCTACCGCACCCGCTACGGCATCTAAAGCAATTACCCAACAATTAGGGTCAGAGTAGATTTATTGGGCAATTCTCCAAAGTTGTCAAACAATTCGACTCTGACCCTAATTTAGATTTGCGGAAAGCCTTGCAAATTAATTAGGGTCAGAGTCGATTTATTGAGCAATTTTCTAAAGTTGCCAAACAATTCGACTCTGACCCTAATTATTTAGTTGCTCTACGGATTCGGTTTAATTTCCTGTTTATACAAAAGACGAGCGTCGTCTGAGCGCTTGAGGACTACGCCTAAGAAGCGTTGAATCCAGAGGAATTTGGACCGTCTGAATAATTAGGGTCAGAGTAGAATTGTTGAGCAATTTCTCGTATGAGCTCAATAAGTGGGGACAGAGTGCGAGACTTGGGCAATTTCTTGCGCTTGAATACAATGAGGGTCAGAGTAGAATTACTGGCAATTCTGAGAAATTGCTCAACAATTCTACTCTGACCCTCATTGTCGATGGGCTAGGAGATTAGCCGGCGAGTTTTTGTTTCAGCAGTTCGGTGACCTGGGCTGGATTGGCCTTGCCTTTCGAGGCTTTCATCGTCTGGCCGATCAGGGCGTTGATGGCGGCTTCCTTGCCGGCGCGGTATTGTTCGACCGACTTGGCGTTGGCGGCCAGGACTTCGTCGACGATCGCTTCGAGGGCGCCCGTGTCCGAGATCTGCTTCAGGCCTTTCTGGTCGATCACGGTGTCGGCCAGGTTCTCGTCGTCCGATTTGGCTTCCCACATCGCGGCGAAGACTTCCTTGCCGGCCTTGTTCGAGATCGTGCCGTCGGCGATGCGCTTGAGCAGCAGCGCCAGTTGCGCCGCGCTTACCGGCGCGTCGCCGATGTCCACGCCTTCGCGGTTCAGGGTCGACGAGACGTCGCCCATCATCCAGTTGGCGGCGGCCTTGGCGTTTTCCTTGCCGGCCTTGGCCACCACGGCTTCATAGTAGGTCGCCATCGCCTTCGACGAGGTCAGCACCAGGGCGTCGTACTCCGGCAGGCCATATTCTCCCGTGAAGCGTGCGCGCAGGGCGCCCGGCAGTTCGGGCATCTCGGCCTTCACGCGGTCGATCCAGTCCTGGCCGATCACCAAGGGAGGCAGGTCGGGGTCCGGGAAGTAGCGGTAATCCTGCGCGTCTTCCTTGGTGCGCATCGAGCGCGTTTCCTTGCGGTCCGGATCCCACAGGCGCGTCGCCTGGATCACCTTGCCGCCATCCTCGATCAGCTCGATCTGGCGCCGCACTTCGTAGTGGATCGCTTCTTCCATGAAGCGGAACGAGTTCAGGTTCTTGATCTCGCAGCGGGTGCCGAATTCCTTCTGGCCGACCGGACGCACCGAGACGTTGACGTCGCAGCGGAACGAGCCTTCCTGCATATTGCCGTCGCAGACGCCCAGCCACATCACCAGCGAGTGCAGGGCCTTGGCATATGCCACCGCCTCGGCGGCGCTGCGCATCTCGGGCTCGGACACGATCTCCAGCAGCGGCGTGCCGGCGCGATTCAGGTCGATGCCGCTCATGCCGGCGTAGTCTTCGTGCAGCGATTTGCCCGCGTCTTCCTCGAGGTGGGCGCGGGTCAGGTTGACGGTCTTCGTTTCCAGCTTGCCGTCTTTTTCATAGGCGAAGCTGATGGTGCCGCCCTGGACCACCGGATCCTCGAACTGGCTGATCTGGTAACCCTTCGGCAGGTCGGGATAAAAGTAGTTCTTGCGCGCGAAAACCGACTGCGGCGCGATTTTTGCGCCGACCGCCAGGCCGAAACGGATCGCGCGCTCGACCGCGCCGCGGTTCAGCACCGGCAGCACGCCCGGCAGCGCCAGGTCGACCGGGCTGGCCTGCGTGTTCGGCTCGGCGCCGAAGCGGATCGAGCTGCCGCTGAAGATTTTCGATTGGGTCGTGAGCTGGACGTGGTTCTCAAGACCGATGACGACTTCCCATTGCATAGTGTTCTCTCTTTGTTCAGTAGCGTCGCGGATCACACGCCTTCGGGCGTACGCTTGTGCCAGTCGGTCGCCTGCTGGTACTGGTGCGCGATGTTCAGCAGCTTCGCCTCGGCGAAGTAGTTGCCGATGATTTGCAGGCCCACCGGGCGCTTGCCGTTCTTGTCGCCTGTGCCGAAGCCGCAGGGGATCGACATGCCGGGCAGGCCGGCCAGGCTGGTCGACAGCGTGAAGATGTCGGCCAGGTAGTTCGCCACCGGGTCATTGGTCTTGGAGCCCAGGTCCCACGCCACCGTCGGCGCCACCGGTCCCATGATCACGTCGCATTTATCCGCGAAGGCGGCCTGGAAGTCGTCGGCGATCAGGCGCCGGATCTTTTGCGCCTGCACGTAATAAGCGTCGTAGTAGCCGTGGCACAGCACATAGGTGCCGACCATGATGCGGCGCTTCACCTCGCTGCCGAAGCCTTCGGCGCGGGTTTTGCGGTACATGTCCTGCAAATCCTTGTACTCCGCAGCGCGGTGGCCGTAGCGCACGCCGTCGAAGCGCGACAGGTTCGACGAGGCTTCCGCCGGCGCGATGATGTAGTAGGTCGGGATCGACAGCGCCGTCTTCGGCAGCGAAACATCGACCAATACAGCGCCCAGCGCCACGAATTGATCGAGCGCCGCGCGCACCGCGCTTTCGACGTCGCTGGCCAGGCCTTCGCCGAAGTATTCCGACGGCACGCCGATGCGCAGGCCGTTCAAAGGCTTGTCCAGGTCGCGCGTATAGTCTTCGCGCACATTGCCTTGTTCGACCGTGAGGCTGGTCGAATCGCGCTCGTCGAAGCCGATCATTTCGTTGAGCAGCAGCGCGCAATCCTCGGCGGTCTGGGCGATCGGGCCGCCCTGGTCCAGCGACGAGGCGAAGGCGATCATGCCGAAGCGCGACACGCGGCCATAGGTCGGCTTGATGCCGGTGACGCCGCAGAAGGCGGCCGGCTGGCGGATCGAGCCGCCGGTGTCGGTCGCGGTGGCTGCCGGCGCCAGGCGCGCGGCGATCGCCGCGGCCGAGCCGCCCGACGAACCGCCCGGCACGGCGGCTGCGTCCCACGGGTTCTTCACCGCGCCATAGGCCGAGTTCTCGTTGGCCGAACCCATCGCGAATTCGTCCAGGTTGACCTTGCCCAGGGTGACCATGCCGGCCGCCTTGAAGCGGTCGACGACGGTCGCGTCGAAGGGGCTGACGTAACCGTCCAGCATCTTCGAGCCGGCGGTGGTGCGCCAGCCGCGGGTGACGAAGATGTCCTTGTGCGCGATCGGCACGCCGGTCAGCGGGCCGGCCGTGCCTTGCGCCAGGCGTTCGTCGGCGGCCGCGGCCTGGGCCAGCGTCAGTTCGTGGTCCACGTGCAGGAAGGCGTTGTGCCCGCTCGCGTCGATGCGGCCGAGGTAGTGGCGCGCCAGCTCGGTCGCGGACACCTGTTTCGAGTGCAGGAGCGTGGACAGCTCCTTGATGGTCTTGTTATGCATGTGCGGTTCGATCTCTAAGCGATTCGTGAAAGCGGCGGTTTACTCGATGACCTTCGGCACCAGGTACAGGCCATCTTGCGCCTTCGGCGCCGGCGCCTGGTAGTCCTCGCGGCGGTTCTCTTCGGTCACCGCATCGTCGCGCAGGCGCAGCGGCAGGGCCAGGATGGCCGACAGCGGCTGGGCCAGCGGCGCCACGCCGGTGGTATCGACCGCCTGCATCTGCTCGGCCAGCGCGAAGATGCCGTTCAGCTCGGCCAGCGCGGTCTCGGCATGGGCGTCGTCCATGTCGAGCTGGGCCAGATTGGCGATGCGTTTTACGTCGGAAAGGGTCAGGGACATGGCTATATGGCACGCCATCAGCGCGCAAAAAGTGATTCGGCGAATAATGAATGTTAGCAAGTTGTCAGCGAACGGCTTCTTAAAGGCGATAAAACCCTGCAAACACCGTCCAAATCGCTTGCAATTCGGTGGGGAAAACCACCCGTATTCAGCATGTAAACGACAAATTATAAGGTAGAATGGCGGGCTAATGCGTTGTCGTGCCGAAAGCCCGGCACCCGCGCATGCGAAGTCCGCGGTGCCCAAGCTTGGCAGGTGCGGCACAGAATCCCCGATCAATGTTTAGGCGCACATTGATGCGCATCAGGACACCCATGTTTGGTTTTTTACGCAGCTACTTCTCGAATGACCTGGCGATCGACCTCGGCACCGCCAACACGCTGATCTACGTCCGCGGCCTGGGCATCGTCCTGGACGAGCCGTCGGTGGTCGCGATCCGCCAGGAAGGTGGCCCGAACGGCAAGAAGACCATCCAGGCAGTCGGCAAGGAAGCCAAGCAGATGCTCGGCAAGGTTCCCGGCAATATCGAAGCGATCCGCCCGATGAAGGATGGCGTGATCGCCGATTTCACCGTCACCGAGCAGATGCTCAAGCAGTTCATCCGCATGGTGCACGACTCGAAATTCTTCCGTCCGTCGCCGCGCATCATCATCTGCGTGCCGTGCGGCTCGACCCAGGTCGAGCGCCGCGCGATCCGCGAATCGGCGCTGGGCGCCGGCGCCTCGCAGGTCTACCTGATCGAAGAGCCGATGGCGGCCGCGATCGGCGCCGGCCTGCCGGTCTCGGAAGCGACCGGCTCGATGGTGGTCGACATCGGCGGCGGCACCACCGAAGTGGGCATCATCTCGCTGGGCGGCATGGTCTACAAGGGCTCGGTGCGCGTGGGCGGCGACAAGTTCGACGAAGCCATCGTCAACTACATCCGCCGCAACTACGGCATGCTGATCGGCGAGCAGACCGCCGAAGCGATCAAGAAGGCGATCGGCTCGGCGTTCCCGGGTTCCGAAGTCAAGGAAATGGAAGTCAAGGGCCGCAACCTGTCGGAAGGCATCCCGCGCTCGTTCACCATCTCGAGCAACGAGATCCTGGAAGCCCTCACCGATCCGCTGAACCAGATCGTGTCGGCCGTGAAGAACGCGCTGGAACAGGCGCCGCCGGAACTGGGCGCCGACATCGCCGAAAAAGGCATGATGCTGACCGGCGGCGGCGCGCTGCTGCGCGACCTCGACCGCCTCCTGATGGAAGAAACCGGCCTGCCGGTGCTGGCCGCCGAAGATCCGCTGACCTGCGTGGTGCGCGGCTCGGGCATGGCCCTCGAGCGCATGGACAAGCTTGGTTCGATCTTCTCGTACGAATAAGACGCACGTGATCAACCGGGGCGGGCAGGGCGCGCGGTCACAAGCTGCGCGCATCTGCCCGTCTTGGCATTGACCGCCCGCGTTACCACCAACGGACGTCATGGAATACAGTCCTCCGCCGCTGTTCAAACAAGGCGCCCCAGCACGAGTCAAGGCGACGGTCTGCGCACTGATCGCCATCGTATTGCTGTTCGTCGACGCCCGCATGGGATTGCTGTCCGGCGTGCGCCAGGTGGCCGCCACCGTGCTCTATCCGATGCAGATGGCGGCCCTGATGCCGCGCGAGGCGCTGGCCAATATGGGCGACTATTTCTCGTCGCTGTCGACCTTGCAGAAGGAAGTGCAGGCGCTCAAGCACCAGGAGCTGGCGCGCGCCCAGTTGCTGCAGCAGGCCCAGTTCCAGATGGCCGAGAACGCGCACCTGCGACGCCTGATGGAAGGCAAGCAGCAGTTGCCGGTGCAGTCGCAGATGGCCGAGATCCTGTACGACGCGCGTGACCCGTCCACCCGCCGCATCGTGATCAACCGCGGTTCGCGCGACGACGTGTCGCTCGGCCTGCCGGTGATCGACCACGCCGGCGTGGTCGGCCAGGTCACCCGCGTGTTCCCGTTCACCTCCGAAGTCACGCTGCTGACCGACAAGGACCAGGCCATTCCGGTGCAGGTGCTGCGCAGCGGCTTGCGCAGCATCGTCTATGGCCGCGGCAATTCCGGCCTGCTCGACCTGCGCTTCGTGGCCCAGGATGCCGACATCCAGGTCGGCGACGTGCTGGTGACCTCGGGCCTGGACGGAATGTACCCGGCCGGCCTGGCGGTGGCGCGCGTGACCCAGGTCGAGAAGGCGGCCGGCTCGTTCGGCCGCGTGGTCGGCCAGCCGCTGGCCGGCATCGACCGCAATCGCCAGGTGCTGGTGATCATGTCGCACAACCCCTTGCCGCCGCGCCCGGCGCCCGAGGCGCCGTACAGCGGCAGCCGGCGCAATATGCCGAAGATGCCGGCGGTGCCGACGCCGCCGCTGCCTGCCGCGCCGCTGCCGGCGGCCGGCGCGCCCGCCACCACCAACGGCGCGCCAGCGCCGGCGCCAGCCAACCAGCCTGCGGCGACGCCGCCAGCCACGCCTCCCGCGGCCCAGCCTACGCCACGTCCGGCGGCGCCGGCCGCCACGCCATCTGCAACGACCGCGACCGCGCCCGCGCCGGCCGCCCGAACGGAGTAAGCCGCCATGCCCGGTCGCCGTCCGCATTACATCCTGCTGCCCGTCAGCCCGCTGTTCATCGCCTTCAGCCTGGTGTGCGCTTTCATGCTCAACCTGATGCCCTGGGGGCGCTGGGTCGGGGCGCCCGACTTCGTCGCGCTGGTGCTGGTGTTCTGGGGCATCCACCAGCCGCGCAAGGTCGGCATCGGCGTCGCCTTCTGCATGGGCCTGTTGATGGACGTGCACGACGCCAGCCTGCTGGGCGAGAACGCGCTCGCCTACACCGTGCTGTCCTACCTGGCCATCATGATCCACCGCCGCGTGCTGTGGTTCCCGCTGCTGACCCAGGCCATGCACGTGTTCCCGCTGCTGCTGCTGGCCCAGGCCATCCAGCTGGTCGTGCACATGGTGGTCTCCGGCCGCTTCCCCGGCCTGCTGCAGTTCGTCGAGAGCGTGGTGGCGGTGGCCCTGTGGCCGGTGATCACCTGGCTGCTGCTGGCGCCCCAGCGGCGCGCCGTCGACCGCGACCATACCCGCCCGATCTGACCGGGCGTTTCCACCAGGTTTATCCAGAATGACCGAGTTCAAGGACAGCGACCGCGAGATCCACCAGTTCCGGATGCGCCTCACGGCGCTGGTGGCGCTCGTCTTCATCTGCTTCGGCCTGCTGGTCGCGCGCGTGGTCTGGCTGCAGGTGCTGCACCACGACCAGTACGCGGCGCAGGCCGAGGACAACCGCATCGCGCTGGTGCCGATCGTGCCCAACCGGGGCCTGATCGTGGACCGCAACGGCGTGGTCCTGGCGCGCAACTATTCCGCCTACACACTCGAGATCACGCCGTCGAAGCTGCAGGCCGACCTGGAATCGGTGATCGACGAGCTGGCCAAGCTGGTCGCGATCGATGCGCGCGACCGCCGCCGCTTCAAGCGCCTGCGCGAAGAGTCGCGCAGCTTCGCCAGCGTGCCGCTGCGCACCCGCCTGACCGACGACGAGGTGGCGCGCTTCACCGCCCAGCGCTTCCGCTTTCCCGGCGTCGAGGTGCAGGCGCGCCTGTTCCGCCAGTATCCGATGGGCGAGGTGGCGTCGCACGTGATCGGCTACATCGGCCGCATCAACGCCAAGGAAGCCGCCGCGATCGAGGAGGGCGACGACGCCGCCAACTACAACGGCACCGACCACATCGGCAAGGAAGGCGTCGAGAAGCGCTACGAGCGCCAGCTGCACGGCGTCACGGGTTACGAGCAGGTCGAGCGCTCGGCCGGCGGCCGCGCGATCCGCACGCTCAAGCGCACGCCGCCGGTCCCGGGCAGCAACCTGATCCTGTCGATCGACATCGAGCTGCAGAAGATCGCCGAGGAAGCCTTCGGCGACCAGCGCGGCGCGCTGGTGGCGATCGAACCGTCGACCGGCGACGTGCTGGCCTACGTTTCGCGGCCCGGCTTCGACCCGAACCTGTTCGTCGACGGCATCGACTACCAGAGCTGGAACGAGTTGAACACCTCGCTCGACCGGCCGCTGATGAACCGTCCGCTGTCGGGCACCTATCCGCCCGGTTCGACCTTCAAGCCCTTCATGTCGCTGGCGGCGCTCGAGCTGGGCTATCGCCGTCCGCACGACGCGATCCGCGACCCCGGCTTCTTCATGCTGGGCGGGCACCGCTTCAACGACGACAAGCCGGGCGGCCACGGCATCGTCAATATGTACCACTCGATCGCCCACTCCTGCGACACCTATTACTACCAGCTCGGCAACGAGATGGGAATCGACAACATCTCGAAATTCATGCGCGAGTTCGGCTTCGGCCAGCCGACCGGGATCGACCTCGATCACGAAAAGACCGGCGTGCTGCCGTCGAAGGAATGGAAGGCCGAGCGCTTCAAGCGCAACCGCGCGGCCCAGAAGTGGGTGGGCGGCGACACCATCTCGATCTCGATCGGCCAGGGCTTCAACAACTACACCATGCTGCAGCTGGCGCATGCGACCGCGATCCTGGCCAATGACGGCGTGGTGATGAAACCGCACCTGGTCAAGATGGTCGAGGATGGCGTGACCCGCGAGCGCACCCTGACCGTGCCCAAGGAAACCCGGCGCCTGTCGATGAAGCAGGAGCACCTCGATTTCATCAAGGATGCGATGGCCGGCGTGATGCGCGAAGGCACCGGGCAACGCGCCTTCTCCACCGCCACGTATACCTCGGCCGGCAAGACCGGCACCGCGCAGGTGATCGGCCTGCGCGGCAAGAAGTACGATGCCAACGCGATCGACGAACGCCATCGCGACAATGCGCTGTTCACCGCCTTCGCGCCGGTCGAGCAGCCGCGCATCGCGCTGGCGATGATCGTCGAGAATGCCGGCTTCGGCGGCGTCGTGGCGGCGCCGATCGCGCGCAAGGTGCTCGACTACGCGATCCTCGGCAAGCGTCCGGCGCCGCCGCCGGAACCGAAGGAAGGCGCCCGTCCCGTCACCGTCAGGAAGGCCGCGCCCGCTCCTGCGCCGGCTTCCGCGCCGGCCCCGGTCGCCGTTGCCGCGTCTTCCGCCGCGAACGCCGCCACCGCAACCAGAACCGAATAAGCCATGGCCCATATCCCAGAACGGCGCTCGCTGCGCCGCCGCCTGCGCCCCTACTTCACGGTGTTCGACCTGCCGCTGACCCTGATCCTGGCCATGCTGGTGACGATCAGCATGATCACCATGATGTCGGCCGGCGCCGATTTCCCGGACCGCGTCGAGCACCAGATCCGCAACTTCCTGCTGTCGTTCGCGGTGATGTGGGTGGCCGCGAACATCGCGCCGCAAACCCTGATGCGGCTGGCGGTGCCGGTCTACGCGATCGGCGTGGCCTTGCTGGTCGCGGTCGCGATGTTCGGCCTGATCAAGAAGGGCGCGCAGCGCTGGCTGCACATCGGCGTCATCGACATCCAGCCGTCCGAGATCATGAAGATCGGCCTGCCGCTGATGCTGGCCTGGTACTTCCAGACCCGGGCCCAGGTCGCCGGCTGGAAGCATTACATCGTGGCCGCCGTGATCCTGATGATCCCGGTCGCCCTCATCATGGAGCAGCCCGACCTCGGCACCTCGCTGCTGGTCGCGTCGTCGGGCCTGTACGTGATCTTCCTGGCCGGCCTGTCGTGGAAGGCGATCGCGGCGGTGGCGGTGAGCGTCCTGGCCTTCCTGCCGATCGGCTGGTCGATGATGCACGACTACCAGCGCCAGCGGGTGATGACCCTGATCGATCCGACCTCCGACCCGCTGGGCAAGGGCTTCCACATCATCCAGTCGATCATCGCGATCGGCTCGGGAGGCGTGTCCGGCAAGGGCTATATGCAGGGCACCCAGGGCTACCTGGAATTCGTGCCGGAACGCACCACCGACTTCGTGTTCTCGGTGTATTCCGAGGAATTCGGCCTGATCGGCAACCTGTTCCTGCTGTTCGTCTACCTGCTCCTGATCGGACGCGGCCTGATGATCGCGGCCAATGCACCGAACACCTTCGGGCGCTTGCTGGCCGGTTCGATCGCGATGATTTTCTTTACTTATGCCTTCGTCAATATGGGCATGGTCTCAGGGATATTGCCTGTCGTGGGGGTGCCGCTGCCCTTCATGAGTTATGGCGGCACGGCCTTTATCACGCTCGGCCTTGGCGCCGGCATATTGATGAGTATTCAAAGACATCGTAAACTGGTACAGACCTAAACCCTCATAAAGGACAGCCAATGGGCGTTCGTACAAGCTTCCTGGCGGTCATACCGGTTGCCATTTTAGTATCGGCCTGCAGCAGTACTGGGGAACACAAGCGGCTCAATCCTTTCCCCTGGCCACATAAACCAAGCGCCAAGCACGGCAAGGCGCCCCAGCTGCCGCCCGCCAAGTCGGGCCGCGGCGGCTACTACAAGGACGACGGCCCGGGCGACAACATCCCCGATGGCCTGCTCGAGGTGCCGGACGCCGTGGTCAAGGCCGAGCCCTTCAACAAGTGGACCAGCCGTCCCTACACGGTGCTGGGCAAGACCTATACGCCGCTGGAGAACGACGCGCCGTACACCGCGCGCGGCGTCAGCACCTGGTATGGCGTCAAGTTCCATGGCCAGCGCACGGCGTCCGGCGAACTGTACGATATGTACAAGATGACGGCCGCGCATCCGACCCTGCCGATTCCGTCCTATGTGCGCGTGACCAGCCTCGATACCGGCAATTCGGTGGTGGTGCGCATCAATGACCGCGGTCCCTTCCATTCCAGCCGCATCATCGACGTCTCGTACACGGCGGCGCTCAAGCTCGGGCTGCTGGGCAAGGGCAGCCACGAAGTCGAGATCGAGCGCCTGTTCCCGGGCGATCCCATTGTACCGCCGGCGCGGATCGCGGCCGCGCGCCGCGAGGTCGCGTCGATCGCGCAGTCGGCCCCGCCCGAGATCGAGGCGCTGATGCTGGAAGACCGGATCCACTCCGACAGCGCGGCGCTGGTGAGCCAGGCGGAGCCGGCTGCTGCCGAGGCCGCTCCCGCTTCGGCTCCCGCAAGCGCCGGTCGCTATTTCATCCAGTTCGGCGCCTATGGCCGGGCCGGCACCGCCGAGGCGATGGGCGAAAAGATCACCAATGCCGGCGTCGAGCTGGGCAAGCTGGAGGTGGTGAAGGTGGGTTCCCTGAACCGCCTGTACGGCGGCCCTTACGCCAGCCGCGCCGAAGCGCTGGAAGCGATGCGCGCGCTGCCGGCCCGCCTCGGCTTCAAGCCGATCGTGGTCCAGCGCTGATTGGTCCACGTGTCGAATGCGGGGCGCTGAAGCGCCATGAAAAATGGCCGGAGAACCGGCCATTTTTCTTGAGCGGGGAGAACCGCTTATGCCTGTGCCGCGCTGCGACGACGGCGCAGGAAGCCGATGGCTGCCAGGCCGGCGCCTGCCAGCAGGACGCTCGACGGCTCAGGCACTTCGCCTGGCTCTTCGACCGGATCTTCCACTTTGGTGTAGTCCAGCACGAGGTTGCTGCCGGTCAGCAGCAGGTCGCCGACGACTTTCAGGCTCAGGCTCAGATCGCCGTTGTTGAACAGCTGGTTGATCAGGTCGCGGTCATTGATGGTGCCGGTGATCGAGAAGCCGCCCGTGTAATCCTGGGTCACGATGGTGGTTTTGGTCTTTACGTCCGACTTGTAATAATCGCACCAGAACAGGAAGCAGTCCTTGCCGTCGACGACGCGCACGGTTTTCGTGCCACCGTTCTCGCTCTTCTCGTTGTATTCGGTCGCGCCGCTGCCGAGTACCAGGTCGCCGAATGACAGTTGCGCGGTTTCCTGTTTGCTGGTCTTGGTGATCGTCTGGCCGACATCGACCGTGCGCAGATAGGCGCCGAGCGAGTTCGACCATTTGTAGTTACCGGCGTTGTAGCTGGTCTGCTTCGGGTCGCTCGTCTTGAAGGTGCCGCCGTTGTCGAGGAAGGCAAACGAGAACGTCAGGCTGTTCAATTCATACTTGCCTTCCAGGTTCGATTTGAAGACGGTATCGTAGGTCTTGCTCGACAGGCTGGTGCCGAACGAGCCGTCCAGGTTGATGGTTTCGGCAGAGGCCGAGGTCGACAATGCGCAGGCGACGGCGAGCAGTGCGGCGATGATGGTCTGTTTCATGGTTATCCCCTAGGAAATTAGAATTCAATTAAAACAACTTACTTTGACATATAGCAATTTGCGTGCCAGAAATATAAGTCTTTGTTTTGATTAACTTTAATTTTCTCGTGTCAATATTAGTGTAAGGAATTTCGACACCCGCTGCGGAGATATATTGCGCAAAAGAAAAAGCGCACCGAATGGTGCGCTTTGTCGGACAGTCGCTGGATTGCGTTCAGTTACAGTCCCGCAAATCACCTCCGGGATAGTTGCCGGCAATCCCCGCCAGCCTTGTGCGCATGGCAGGTTCGATCGCCCGATACCGATAGGCGGCGCGCATCACCTGCGGCCCGCGCGGCAGCACCTGCACGCCGCGCACGCCTTGGCGCTGCAACTGCGTCACCAGCTTCTGGGCCGCGCTGTCGGTCTTGAACACACCCAGCGAAATCGCCCAGCGCAGCGGCGAGTCGCCCTGCATGATGTAAAAATTCTCGACACCGCGCTCCTTGAGCTCGGCCGAGCGGCGCTGGGCGCCTTCGCGGCCCCCGTTCGGCGGCAGGTAGACCAGGCGGCTGGTCACTTCCTGGAAGGGGACCTCGACCCGCGACTGGCGCGCGGCGAGGTCCAGGCTTGCCACCCGCGCTTCGAAACGGCGTGCGTCCGCGGCGCTGAAAGGTCCGGCCTGGACGCAGGCGACCAGGTTGGCCGCGACGGCCACCGGCGCCGTGGGCGGGGGCGCAGGCGGGGCGGCCTCCGGCGGCGCGGGCTGTTCGGCTTCTTCCTGCTCGGCCTCGTCCAATGCGCGCTTGGCCTCGACCGCCGTCAGCTGCGTGATGCGTTCGGGCGCCAGCTGGTTCTTCAGCCGCGCCGGCTCGCGTTCGCCGGCCCCCGGCTGGCCGAGGACGCCCTGGCCATAGGCCAGCAGCGCCGCGTTCGCGGCCAGCAGCGCCCAGAATACGAATTTCAGCAAGGCGTTCCCCCTTTCGTCGAAGCGGCCGCCTGCAGGCCGACCAGCACGATATTATCGACCACCTGGTGCGCGACCTTGAGCGCTGGCGCGATATATGGCGCGGCGCCGCCCGAGACGATGCAGGCCGACGCGCGGTGGCCGGCCACGGCGCGTTCGATCGCGCCGGCCTGGGCCGACAGCACGCCGGAGAGAATCGCGTCGTTCGTGTTGTCGCCGAACAGCGCAGGCAGGGCGCCAGGGGCCACCTGCGGCAGTTGCGCCGTATTCGTGGCCAGGCTGGACGCCATCAGGGCCAGGCCGGGCAGGATCATGCCGCCTACGAACAAGCCATCCGCCGTGACCGCGTCGACCGTGGTCGCGGTGCCGCAGGTGGCGACGATCAGGTCCTGGCCGGGCGCCAGCGCAAGAGCGCCGATGGCGGCGGCGAAGCGGTCGCAGCCCAGCCGGCCCGGCTCGCGGTAGCCGTTGCGCAGGCCGGCGCGCTCACAAGTGGAGGCAAACCATTCGACCTCGATCCCCGCCGGCAGCAGGCCCGCGATGCGCGCGGCCAGTTGCGGACCGGCCACGTTCGACACCAGCGCACGGGTGGCGCCGCTGGCCGCCCATTCGGCCGCCGCCTCGTCGAGCTGCGCATGCAGGACGGCGCCGTGGGAGCGCCACTCACCGGGCGCGCAGCCGGCGTCGGTGAGCGCCCACTTGACGCGGGTATTGCCCGCGTCCACCAGCAACATCATGTCTTCACCCGCAGCGACACGTCGCCGGCCATCACGGTGATCCGGCCCTCCGCCGTGTCGAGCAGCAGGCGGCCGCTGTCGTCGACACCGGCCGCGCGGCCCTCGTGCTGCACCGTACCCTGGTCGAGCAAGACCACGGTCTCACCTTGCCAGGCGTGGCGCAGGTTCCAGCGCGCGGCGAAGGCCGCGAAGCCGCGCGTGGAGAATTCCGTCAGCGCCGCGGCCAGGCCGTCGAGCAGGGCCGCCATCAGGACGTCACGCTCCATGCGCGCCAGCCAGGGCACGCCGGCGGCGCTGCGGCCCAGCTGCGCTTCCATCTCGTCCGGCATCAGGAGGTTGAGGCCGATGCCGATCACGGTCCAGGTGCCGCCGCCCGGCGCGGACTGGGTTTCGACCAGGATGCCGGCCAGCTTGTCGCCATCCTTGAGCAGGTCGTTCGGCCATTTCAGCTGGACTTGCTGGCCCAGCGCGCCGAGGGTCTCGGCCAGCGCCACGCCGATGGCCAGCGGCAGGCCGGTAAGAAGCTGCGGACCGCCATCGAATTTCCACGCCAGCGAAAAGGTCAGCGAACCTTCGGGCGAAGACAGCCAGCTGCGGCCGGCGCGGCCACGGCCGGCGGTCTGGTGTTCGGCGACCAGCAGCAACGGTGCGGGCAGTTGCGCGGCGCGCGCCAGCAGGTCGGCATTGGTGGAGCCGGTCTGCGCCACGACTTCGACCGCCACGCCGGCCTTCGACAGCGCGCGGATGCCGTCGGCGTTCATGCTTCCCCCTGGCGCTGTTTGGTCGGCGCGCGCGCGAACAGGCGGTCGAACACGAAGTCGGGCAGCAGGCGCAGCAGCTTGGCCACGAAGCCCATCTGCCAGGGCAATACGCGGTAGCTGTCGCCGCGCGCGATTACGCTGGCGGCTTGCGCCGCGAAGCGGTCGGCGGGCATCAGGAAGGGCATGGGAAAACGGTTCTTGCTGGTCATGGGGGTGTCGATATAACCGGGGGCGATCGTCACCACCCGGATGTTGGTCGCGCGCAGCTCGAGCCGCAGCGCTTCGCAGTAGCTGTGCACCGCGGCCTTGCTGGCGCAGTAGGCGCCGGCGCCGCGCATGCCGCGAATGCCCGCCACGCTGCCGATGCCCACCAGGCGGCAGGGCGTCGCCTGCTGCCGCATGGCGGGAATGAAGGGGGCGAAGGTGGCGACCGTCGCGTTCACGTTGGTGGCGAACACCGCGTCGAACACGGCCAGGTCGGCCGGGCGGTCGGTGAGCGTGCCGTGCGAGATGCCGGCGCTGGCGACGACGACGTCGGCGCCGCCGTTGACGGCGATGAAGTCGTGCGCGGCGGCGGACAAGGCGTCGCGGTCGAGCACGTCGACCGCATAGATGTGATGCCGTTCGGGGTAGGGCAGCGAGGCGGCCAGCGCGACCAGGTGGTCGCGCCGCCGCGCCAGCAGGCCGAGCGTGGCGCCGCGCGCGGCGTATTCGCGCGCCAGGGCGGCGCCGATGCCGCTCGAGGCGCCGGTGATGAAGACGCGCTCCGTCCGCGTCATCGTGGGATCAGCGCTGGTTGCGCACGATGGCAACGTCGATGCCGCTGTCGAGCAGCTTGGCGCGCGCCTTGTTGACGGCTTCGACTTGCGTGTAAGGGCCCACGCGCACCCGGTGCAGCACGCCGCTGTCGGTGCTGCGGTCGCTGATCGCGGCCTCGAAGCCGAGCAGGGCCAGCTTGGCGCGGGTGTTCTCGGCATCCGACATCTCGCGGAAGGCGCCGGCCTGCAGGTAATAGATATAACCGTCGGTCACGGCCGCGGCGCCGGACGTGGGAGCGGCGGTGTTGACCGGACCCGGCGGCGGTGGCGGCGCGCTTGGACGCGGCTCCTGCATGCCGGCTATGGCGGCGCCCAGCGGGTCGGAATCGGGCTGCTGCTGCGGCGCCTTCGGCACGGTCGCCGGCGCGCTCGGCTGGCTTGGCGCCTGCGGCACCGGCACCGGCGCCCGGTTGCCGTACATCGGCTTGTTGGGGTCGGACGCCTGGCTCGGCTCGAGGTCGGCCGGGCGGCCCATCTTGTTGGAGCGGTCGGTGAACGGCGAGGCGCCCTTGGTGATCACGAGCGCGACCGCCACCGCGATACCGAGCCCGATGATCAGGCCGATGATGATGCCGGTCAGGGTGCTGCCGCGTTGGTAGCGTTGGCTAAGCTTCGATACGGTACGGATGACGGTCATGACGCTTTCTGGTGACGATACGTTGGGCTACGGTTCCTGTACTGCCTTCGCCTTACATCTTGTCCGGCGCCGAGACGCCGATCAGGGCCAGGCCGTTGCGCAGCACCTGGCGGGTGGCGGCGGCCAGCGCCAGGCGGGCCAGCTTGAGCGACTCGTCGTCGTCGAGCAGCCACTTGTGCGCGAAGTAGTAGCTGTGCAGCTCGCCGGCCAGTTCGCGCAGGTAGAACGCGACCTGGTGCGGGCCGAGTTCTGCCTGGGCGCGCTGCAGCATCTCGGGGTAGGCCGCCAGCTTGGCCAGCAGCTGCGACTCGTGCGATTCGGTCAGCGGCGACAGGTCGGCCTTGGCCAGGCTGGCGACGTCGCCGCCCCAGTTGGCCAGCGCCGAGCAGATGCGCGCGTGGGCGTACTGCACGTAGTAGACCGGATTCTCGTCGTTGGTCGCGAGGGCGACGTCAACGTCGAACACGAACTCGGTGTCGGCCTTGCGCGAAATCAGGAAGAAACGCACCGCGTCGCGGCCGCGCGTGACGTCGCCATTGCCCGACCATTCGATCAGGTCGCGCACGGTGACGTAGGAGCCGGCGCGCTTGGAGATCTTGACCTCTTCGCCGTTCTTCATCACGGTGACCATCTTGTGCAGCACATAGTCGGGATAGCCCTGCGGGATGCCGATGTTCACCGCCTGCAGGCCGGCGCGCACGCGCGCGATGGTGCCGTGGTGGTCGCTGCCCTGGATATTGATCGCCTGGTCGAAGCCGCGGCGGAATTTCTGGATGTGATAGGCGACATCGGGCACGAAATAGGTATAGGTGCCGTCGGACTTGCGCATCACGCGGTCCTTGTCGTCGCCGTAGTCGGTGGTCTTGAGCCACAGGGCGCCGCCGTCTTCATAGGTCTTGCCGGCATCGACCAGGGCCTGCACCGCCGTCTCGACCTTGCCGTCGGCGTACAGCGACGATTCGAGATAATAATTGTCGAACTTGACGCCAAACGCTTGAAGATCCTGATCCTGCTCGTTGCGCAGGTAGGTGACCGCGAAGCGGCGGATCGATTCGATGTCGTTCACGTCGCCGCTGGCGGTGGCCGGTGCGCCGTCGCTGGCCGACACGGTCTTTTGCGCCAGGAAGTCGGCCGCGATGTCGGCGATGTAATCGCCGTTATAGGCCGATTCCGGCCATTCGGCGTCGCCCGGCTTGAAGCCGCGTGCGCGCGCCTGCACCGAGGTGGCCAGGGTGGCGATCTGGACGCCGGCGTCGTTGTAGTAGAACTCGCGGGTCACTTCGATACCCTGCGATTCGAACAGCGACGACAGCGCATCGCCCAGCGCGGCCTGGCGGCCGTGGCCGACGTGCAGCGGACCGGTCGGGTTGGCCGAGACGAATTCGATGATCGCATGGTGGCCGCTGGCTTCGCTGGCGCGGCCGAAGGCTTCACCCTGCTCGAGCACATTGCGCACCACCGCCTGCTTGGCGGCGGCGGCCACGCGCAGGTTGATGAAGCCGGGGCCGGCGATATCGAGCGATTCGATCAGGCCCTGCGCGCCCGGCTCGGCCTGCAGCGCGGCGACCAGGCGGGTGGCCAGTTCGCGCGGATTGGTCTTGAGCTGTTTGGCCAGCTGCATGGCGATATTGCAGGCGATGTCGCCGTGCGAGGGATCGCGCGGACGCTCCAGCACCACATTGGGGGCCAGGTCGGTGCCGGCGACGATCGGGGCGAGGGCTGCCTGGAACAGGGCAACGATTTGTTGTTTTTGTTGGGCGAGCATGGGAATGGTCGAAAATAAGGTGCTACTAATAGGGACGGCGCCTGAAAAGCAGGCAAACAGTGAACATTATACTAGTTTGATGCCACGCTTTGGCTGGCCACGGCGTTCGCGATTGGCGGTTCAACAACCATATTAAGCGTCGCCAAAGGCATAACCGTTACAATGGGAGCCCATTTTCGCAACATTTTATTCGCCATGACTGACAAGCGTCCAACGCTCACCCTGAAACCCAAGGCCAGGCCCGCCGCCGACCGGCGCGGCACTGCTGCGGTTGGCCGCAATCCGGGCCAAGCCGGCGCTGGCCCGGCACGGGGGCAGGGCGGTCATGGCAAGCCCGGGCCGAGCGCATCCGGCCAGCCCCGGCCGGCCGATCCCGACCGCCGCCCGGTCGGCAAGCCGCCGCGGGTCCAGGGCGGCGACTTGCCCGGCCAGCAGCCGCGTGCGCAGCGTGCGGGGCGTGACGATGCGGTCCCGCGCCTGCGCCAGAGCCACGAAGTGAAAGTCGCGCCGCAGCGCGACTACCGTCCCGACCTCAAGTCCGACTCGCTGGCCCTGGCGCTGCTGGGCGCCGCCAGCGCCGTGGCGCGCGTGCGCGGCGGCAGTGCGCTGCCGCAGGCCCTGGCCGCCGTCTTCGCCGCCTACGACGCCACGCCGCAGGCGCGCGGCGCGATCCAGGACATCGCCTACCGCACCATGCGCCAGCTGGGGCGCAGCGAGACCCTGCTGGGCCTGATGACGAGCAAGGCGCCAGAGCCGCCGATGCTGGGCGGCCTGCTGTGCGCGGCGCTCTCCCTGCTCGATCCGCCCGAGGGCCAGGCCGCCCCCTATGAAGCCTTCACCGTGGTCGATCAGGCCGTCAGCGCGGCCGCCGCCCATCCCGATTTCGCCCATGCCAAGGCCATGGTCAATGCCGTGCTGCGGCGCTTCCTGCGCGAGCGCGAAGCGCTGGTCCGAGAGGCCCTGCGCGAGCCGCTGGCGCGCTTCAATTATCCGCAGTGGTGGATCGACACCATGCGCGCGGCCTATCCGCGCGACTGGGAAGCCGTGCTCGAGGCCGGCAATGTCCATCCGCCGCTGACCTTGCGCGTTAATCGCCGCAAGCTAGATGTCGCCGCCTATCTGGACACCCTGAACGACGCCGGCCTGCAGGCCGAGCAGGTGGGACCAAGCGCGGTGCGCCTGGCCCAGGCCATCAACGTGGCCCAGATCCCGGGCTTCGCCGATGGCGTGGTGTCGGTGCAGGACGCCGGCGCCCAGTTGGCCGCGCCGCTGCTCGACCTGAAGGACGGCATGCGCGTGCTGGACGCCTGCGCCGCCCCCGGCGGCAAGAGCGGCCACATCCTCGAGACGGCCGCCGTGCAGCTGACCTCGGTCGATACCGACCCGGCGCGCCTGGCGCGCGTGGGCGACAACCTGGGCCGCCTGGGCCTGGACGCGACCCTGCTGGCGGCCGACGCCGGCAGCCGCGATTGGTGGGATGGCCGTCAATACGATCGTATCCTGGCCGACGTGCCGTGCACCGCCTCGGGCATCGTGCGCCGCCACCCGGATATCCGCTGGCTGCGCCGCAAGTCGGATACATCCCAACTTGCAACACTTTCTTCCAAAATACTCGACAATCTTTGGCAGATGTTGCTGCCCGATGGTAAATTGCTGTTCGTGACATGTTCGCTCTGGCCCCAGGAATCGGAGGCGCAGGCAGCCGCTTTCGCGGCTCGCCACGACGCAGTCCGCCTCGATGCGCCGGGCCAACTCCTGCCGCTCGGCGGCGCCGGACAGGATCATGACGGTTTGTTCTACGCCCTGTTCCAGAAGAAAGCGGCGTAAGTTCTTTTACACTACGCGCATTTTTTAAGGCCCCGGCTCACCCGTGACGTTACGACTTTTACGCCTCCTCGCCTGCCAGCTGCTGCTGGCGCTTGCGTGCGTTGGTGCGTGGGTACCGGCGCAGGCGGCCGACGGGATCGAGATCAGCCGCGCCGCGATCGAAGCGAGCGACGACGGCTACCGGCTCAACACGGTCTACGATTTCGAGCTCAATAGCGGCCTGCGGGATGCGCTCCAGCACGGCGTGCAGCTGCATTTCACCACCGAGATCGAGCTGGTGCGGCCGCGCTGGTGGTGGCGCGACGAGCGGGCGGTGTCCGCCAAGCGCACCATCCGCATTTCCTATGACGTGCTGACGCGCCAGTATTACGTGACGGTGGTCGGCTCCTTCCAGGAACGCTTCCAGACCTTCGAGGATGCGATGTTCATGGTGCGCCGGCCGACCCGCTGGCTGATCGCGCCCAAGGGCAAGCTCAAGCCGGGCGAGGAGTATGAAGTCTCGCTGCGCATGTACATGGACCGCGAATACCTGCAGAAGCCCCTGCAGGTCAATGCCTTCAACGATTCCGACTGGCGCCTGACGTCCAGCCGGAAGACCTTCATCTATCGTGCAGAGTAGACCGGTCAACCAGGTCTTGCGCTACGCCCTCGTCGTCGGCGCAGCCGTGGTGTCCATCCTGCTGTTCCTGCTCGCCTCGGCCTCGGCCAATTCCGAATTCCTCGGCCGCTACTACGCCTGGCTGATCGGCCTGAACGGCACGGTGGCCTTCCTGCTGCTGATCTTCGTCGCGGTCGCCCTCGGCCGCCTGTATTCGCGCTACAAGGCCGGCAAGTTCGGCTCGCGCCTGATGGCGAGACTGGTGCTGCTGTTCGCCGGCATCGGCATCCTGCCCGGCGTCGTCATCTTCATGGTGTCGGTGAACTTTGTCTCCCATTCGATCGATTCCTGGTTCGACGTCAAGATCGAGTCCGCGATCGAGTCGGGCCTGAACCTGGGCCGCGCCGCGCTCGACGAATCGCTGGCCGAACTGGGCGCGACCGCGCAGACCGCCGCCGCGACCCTGGCGGGCCAGGGGGACATGAGCGCGCAGCCGGTGCTGGCGCGCCTGCTGGCCGACACCAGCGGCCTGCAAAGCGCGATGCTGGTCGACGAGAAGGGCGCGGTGCTGGCCGCGGCGCTGGAGGACCGCGGCGCCAACCTCGCGGCCGACGTGCCGAATGAACGCATGCTCAAGAGCGCCGCCATGCCGGGTGGGTATGCGCTGGCCGAAGGCGGCGTCGACCGCGACCTGAGCGAAGAAGGACTCGACGGCGTCTCGAGCGCGCTCGATGCCGTCACGGGCCTGCGCCTGCGCGTGGTGCTGGCCGTGCCCGAGCCGCCCGGCGCGCCGCAGCGCTACCTGCAGCTGCTGCAATCGGTGCCGGTCAACCTGGCCTCGAACGCCGAGGTGCTGCGTTCGGCCTACAGCGAATACCGCCTGCGCCTGGAGGCGCGCACCGGCCTGCGCAAGATGTATATCGGGATGCTGTCCCTGACCCTGCTGCTGGCGATCTTCGGCGCCGTCGGCAGCGCCTTCCTCATCGCCGGCAACCTGGCGCAGCCGCTCCTGGTGCTGGCCGAGGGCACGCAGGCGGTGGCCGAGGGCGACCTGTCGCCCAGGCCGATCGTCCAGACGAAGGACGAACTGGGCACGCTGACGCAATCGTTCAATGCCATGACCGGCCAGCTGTTCGAGGCCAGGAGCGCGGTCGAACGCAACCGCGCCGCGCTGCAAAGCGCCAAGGCCCACCTCGAGTCGGTGCTGGCGAATATGTCGGCCGGCGTGATCGTGCTCGACGCCGAGGGACTGGTGGTGAACTCGAACGACGCCGCCTACCGCATCCTGCAGGTGGAACCCGGCGCGATGGCCGGGCCGCTGGCCCGGATCCCCGGCCTGGAACACTTCTCGAACTGCATCACGCGCGCCTTCTCGGCCCAGAGCGCGCACTCGGCGGCCGAGCGGCGCAAGCGCGCCCACTGGCAGCAGCAGATCGAGATCCCGCGCCGCGGCAGCGGCGACGAACACGACCACGACCTGGTGCTGCTGGCGCGCGGCTCGCGCCTGCCGGTCGGCGCCGACAGCGGTTTCATCGTCGTGTTCGACGATATCTCGGACGTGATCACGGCCCAGCGCTCGGTGGCCTGGGGCGAGGTAGCGCGGCGCCTGGCGCACGAGATCAAGAACCCGCTCACGCCGATCCAGCTGGCGGCCGAGCGCATGCAGATGAAGCTCGAGGACAGCCTGCCGCCGAAAGAGGCCGAGCTGCTCAAGCGCGGCACCACCACCATCGTCAACCAGGTCGACGCCATGAAGCGCATGGTCGACGACTTCCGCGACTACGCGCGCACGCCGCCGGCGATGCTCGAGCCGCTCGACCTGAATGGCCTGATCGAGGAAATCCTGAACCTCTACCTGGCCGAGGACGGCCACGACGTCATCCACGCCAGCCTGGCGCCGAACCTGCCGCGCGTGATGGGCGACGCCACCCAGCTGCGCCAGGTGATCCACAACCTGGTGCAGAACGCCCAGGATGCGCTGGTCGACCGCGGCCCTGACGCGCCGCCGCCGCGCGTGGACGTGAGCACCGAGGCGATTCACTACACCGGCGCCGACGGACTCGCGGGCACCGCGGTGCGCCTGGCGATCGTCGACAACGGCCCCGGTTTCGCGCCGCGCATCCTGGCGCGCGCCTTCGAACCGTATGTCACCACCAAGGCCCGCGGCACCGGCCTCGGCCTGCCCATGGTCAAGAAAATCGTGGACGAGCACGGAGGCCGGATCGATGTCGGTAACCGTACAGATGGAGCTGGCGCAGCGGTCTCGATTTTGCTGTTAAAGTTATCCCAAGACTCGGCCCCATCAGCAAACTTGGCTTAAGTGCAAAAAAACTTATAAAATTGCACACGTGACGGGTAGAAGATCAGGAAGGTAGAAACGATGGCGAACATACTCGTAGTTGACGATGAAATGGGCATACGGGAACTCCTGTCGGAGATTCTCGGTGACGAAGGCCATGCCATCACCCTGGCCGAGAACGCGCAGCAGGCGCGCGAGGCGCGTGCGGCCGCGACGCCAGACCTGGTGTTGCTCGACATCTGGATGCCGGATACCGACGGCGTGACCCTGCTCAAGGAATGGCAGCGCGATGGCCTGCTCACGATGCCGGTCATCATGATGTCGGGCCATGCGACCATCGACACGGCGGTCGAGGCGACCCGCATCGGCGCACTGAATTTCCTCGAAAAGCCGATTGCCCTGCAAAAGCTGCTCAAGGCGGTCCAGCAAGGCCTGACGCGCGCGCAAGAGGTGGCGCGCGCACCGATGGCGCCACCGCGTCCGATCGCGCCGAGCGCGCCGCCGGTGGCGAGCGACGCCGCCATCGCCGCCCCCAGCGCGCCGATGTTCGCGCCGCCGGGCGTGCAGCCCGGCCCGGGCGTCGGCATGAGCAACGGCTCACGCATGGTGCATGCGGTGTCGCAGGGCGAGGGCACCGGCTATACGCTGTCGTTCGACCTGCCGCTGCGCGAGGCGCGCGACGCCTTCGAGCGCATGTACTTCGAGCACCACCTGGGCCGCGAAGGCGGCAGCATGACGCGCGTGGCCGAGAAGACCGGCCTCGAGCGCACCCACCTGTACCGCAAGCTCAAGCAGCTGGGCGTCGAACCGGGCAAGCTCGCCAAGAAAGGGGGATGATGGCCCTCGCGGCCACCTTCCTCGTCGTTGGGGCCAGCGCCGCCGCACGCGAACAGGCGATCGCGGCGCTGCTGGCTAATCCTTCCGCTGTCGTTTCCGCTCCCGCTGTCGCTCCCGGCGCCGGCGCAGCCACGTCTCCAGAGTTCAGCGCCGTCATCCTCGAAGGCCTGGGCGTGGCCGCCACGCCGCTGGAAACAGGGCCCGGCCTGCAGGTGGTGCGCATCGCCCCTGGTTGCTTGTGCTGCGACGGCAATCTCGTTTTGCGTGTAACATTGAATCGACTGCTGCGCCAACGCCCGGGACGCCTGTTCCTCGGCCTGGCGAGCAGCGAACACCTTGATCAGTTGCGATCGTGGCTTGCAGCGCCGCCATACGATCAGCTGTTGGCACTGAACCCCACCGTCCACGCCTGAAGGCACTTGACGGTCTTGAAATCGGTTCAGACAGCCCCACCTCTGAAGCGAAGTGAACAGCCTGCCGTACGCCGCCATGCGGCAGGGTTGCACTAATTTCTGATCGAAGGAGTCATCATGAACATGATCTATAACAGCGAACAGTACAGCGTCGTCGAGTTCGGCGTCGACCGTGAACTCGAAGCGCTGCGATTTGGCGGCTTCGAGATCGTCGACAAGGCCGGCCGTCGCGAGGCCTTCATCGGCGGCCGCCTCGCGCAATCGTTCCGGCGCGACGTCAACAACCTGATTGCCAGCGAACCCACCATGGAAGAAATCGACGACTTCCTGGGCTCGTATGACACCCTGATGAGCCAGCCAGTCGTTCTTCATTGAGCGCCTGTATTGAACCGTCGTTCCGGTCTGCTGCGCTGAAGTCCCCGAGCGCCATTGCCACCAGCGGGCGATGGCGCTTCTTTTATCCGGCATGGTAAGCTGCGCCCATGTGCCAGCTTCTCGGAATGAACTGCAATGTCCCTACCGACATTGTCTTCTCTTTTACCGGCTTCGCCCACCGCGGCGGCCGCACCGACACCCACCATGACGGCTGGGGAATCGCCTTCTTCGAAGGCAGCGGCGTACGCCATTTCGTCGATCACCAGGCCGCCATCGCCTCGCCGATCGCCGAACTGATCAAGCGTTATCCGATCAAGTCGACCAACGTCATCGCCCACATCCGCAAGGCCACCGTCGGCCACGTGGCGCTGGAAAACTGCCATCCCTTCGTGCGCGAGCTGTGGGGCCGCTACTGGGTGTTCGCCCATAACGGCGACCTCAAGGATTTCGCGCCCGCGCTCGACGGGCCCTATCGCCCGGTCGGCACCACCGACAGCGAGCTGGCCTTCTGCTATCTGCTGCAAAGCATGCGCCGCGAATTCGGCGACACCGCGCCGAGCCGTGAGGCCTTGCGCGGCCTGCTCGAACGCATCATTCCCGGCATCGCCGCGCACGGCACTTTCAATATGATGCTGTCCGACGGCACCGCGCTGTTCACCCATTGCTCGACCAAGCTGTGCTACGTGGTGCGCAAGTATCCGTTCGTGACGGCCTGCCTGTCCGACGAAGACCTGTCGGTCGATTTTTCGCAGGTGACCACGCCCGACGACCGGGTCGCGATCATCGTCACCGAACCGCTGACCACGAACGAGGAATGGACCCATTTCGCGCCGGGTGAGCTGAAAGTGTTCGTGGACGGACTGCCGCAGTAAATGCATTTATGTGGTGACAACTCCAATGTTCTCGATTAACGTTCTCTTAATAAATTAGTGCCAAGAAGACACACGCCGGGATGGATGCGGTAAAGTAGTCCGATTGACGCGAGAACGAGAACGAGATGACCGATACCGCCAGCCTCGACGAGGCCTCCCAGCCGCTACGCATGCGCCATTTCTACCTCGCGCGCCAGCCGGTGCTGGACCGCAACCAGGCGCTGTTCGGCTATGAACTGCTGTTCCGCGGCAGCGCCCAGGGCCCTGCCCATTTCGATTCGGGCCTGTCGGCCAGCGCCAGCGTCATCCACCATGCATCCCAGCTCGGCCTGCCGCGCGCGATCGGCGACGCCAACGCCTTCATCAACGTCGACAAGGACGTCCTGATGAGCGATATGTTCGCCCTCCTGCCGCGCGAGCGCACGGTGCTCGAGATCGTCGCTTCGGTCGAGCCGGACGACGCCGTCATCGAGCGCATGCGGGTTCTGGGCAAGCATGGCTTCCGCTTCGCGGCCGAGGCGGCGGCCCACGGCCCGGCGCTGTCGCGCCTGCTGCCGGTGATCGACTTCGTCAAGATGGACTTGCGCGCGCTGCCGGCCGTGACCCTGCTGTCGCTGGCGCCGCGCCTGCGCACCACGGGCAAGCGCCTGGTGGCCGAAAAAGTCGAGAACCACGGCGAATACCGCACCTGCCTGGACATCGGCTTCGATTACTTCCAGGGATATTATTTCGCCAAGCCGTCGGTGCTTTCCAGCCGCAAGCTGTCGCCGTCGCAGACGACGGTGCTCGACCTGGTGAACCTGGTGGCGTCCGATGCCGACAATGCCGAGATCGAAGGCGTGGTCAAGCGCGAGGTGACGATCGGCCTGAACCTGCTGCGCCTGGTGAACACGCCGGCGGTGGGGGCGGGCCGGCGCATCGAATCGATCAGCCAGGCCCTGACCCTGCTGGGCCGGCGCCAGCTGCAGCGCTGGCTGCAGATCCTGCTGTACGCCGAGCCGGACGTGCGCGGCCACAGCCAGAGCCCGCTCCTGCAACTGGCCACCACGCGCGCGCGCCTGATGGAGCTGCTGGCCCAGCGCCTGCGTCCCGGCCAGAAGAACGTCGCCGACGTCGCCTTCACGGTCGGCATGATGTCGCTGATGGACACGCTGTTCTGCATCCCGATGATGGACATCGTGGAGCAGATCCCCGTGATCGACGAAGTGCGCGCCGCGCTGTTGCAGCGCAGCGGCTTCTTCGGCGAGCTGCTGAAACTGGCCGAATCGATCGAGCGCATGGACGACGAGGGTGACGATATGCTGGCAGGGCTCAAGAGCCTGTCGATGGATGGCGACGACCTGGCGGAGCTCGAGGTGTCGGCGTTCGAGTGGAGCGACAAGGTGGTGCGTTACGCGATCTGAACGCCGCGTTGCAGCGAATATAAAAAACGCCGCGAATCTCGCGGCGTTTTGTTTTACAGGTTCGGCGCCAGGTGACGCTCCACCTCGGCCTTGTCCATCCCGCGCCGCTGCGCCATGTCCTCGACCTGGTCGTTGCCGATCTTCCCGACCACGAAATACTTCGATGCCGGGTGCGCGAAGTAGAAGCCCGACACCGCCGCGCCCGGATACATCGCGAACGATTCGGTCAGCTCCATGCCGATCTCCTCGGCCTGCAGCGTGCGGAACATATCGGCCTTGACCGTGTGCTCGGGACAGGCCGGATAGCCCGGCGCCGGGCGGATGCCCTGGTACTCCTCGGCGATCAGCGCCTCGTTCGACAGGTCTTCGTTCGCCACGTAGCCCCACAGGTCGGTGCGCACGCGCTCGTGCATGTACTCGGCGAAGGCTTCGGCCAGGCGGTCGGCCAGCGACTTGAGCATGATCGACGAGTAGTCGTCATGCGCCGCCTCGAAGCGCTGCTCGTGCTTCTCGATGCCGAGGCCCGCGGTCACGGCGAACATGCCGATATAGTCCGGGATGCCGCTGTCCTTCGGCGCGATGAAGTCGGCCAGGCACTGGTTGGGGCGCTGCACGCCGTCGACGACCGGCCGGACGCCCTGCTGGCGCAGGCCATAATAAGTGAAGGCCACCTGCTCGCGCGATTCGTCGGTGTACACCTCGATATCGTCGTCGTTGACCGTGTTGGCCGGCAGCAGGGCGATCGCGCCGTTGGCGGTGAGCCAGCGGCCTTCGATGATCTTCTTGAGCATGGCCTGGCCTTCGGCGTACACCTTGGTGGCGGCCTCGCCCACCACTTCGTCGTCGAGGATGGCGGGGAAGGGGCCGGCCAGGTCCCAGGTCTGGAAGAACGGGCCCCAGTCGATGTAGCGCGCGATCAGGCCCAGGTCGACATTCTTGAAGACGCGGCGCCCGATGAACTTCGGCTTGACCGGGTCGAATGCCAGCTGCGCCTTGTTGGCGCGCGCCTGCTCGAGCGTCACCATCGGCAGCGCCTTCTTGCCGGCGTGCTGGATGCGGATGCGTTCGTAGTCCTGGGCCAGTTCGATGATGTAGGCGTCGCGGGTGTCGTCGGTGACGAGCGCCTGGCCGACCGAGACCGAGCGCGACGCGTCCGGTACGTAGACCACCGGACCGTCGTAGTGCGGCGCGATCTTGACCGCGGTGTGGGCGCGGCTGGTGGTGGCGCCGCCGATCAGCAGCGGCACCTGGCGCTCGCGGAACCACGGGTCGCGCTGCATCTCGCGCGCGACGTGGGCCATCTCTTCGAGCGACGGCGTGATCAGGCCCGACAGGCCGACCATGTCGGCGTTTTCTTCCTTGGCCTTCGCCAGGATGTCGGCGCAGGGAACCATCACGCCCATGTTCACGATCTCGAAGTTATTGCACTGCAGGACCACCGAGACGATATTCTTGCCGATGTCGTGGACGTCGCCCTTGACGGTGGCGATCACCATCTTGCCCTTCGGCTTGGCGACGATGCCGGTACGCGCTTCTTCCGCCGCTTTTTCTTCTTCGATGAACGGCACCAGGTGCGCGACGGCCTGCTTCATCACGCGCGCCGACTTGACCACCTGCGGCAGGAACATCTTGCCCTGGCCGAACAGGTCGCCGACGATGTTCATGCCGTCCATCAGCGGACCTTCGATCACGTGGATCGGGCGGCCGTTGGCCGCCGCCACCTGCTGGCGCATCTCTTCGGTGTCCTCGACGATCCACTGCGTGATGCCGTGCACCAGCGCGTGCGCCAGGCGCTTCTCGACCGGCGCGTTACGCCATTCGAGGTTCTGTTCCTGTTTGGCGCCGCCGGCCTTCAGCGTGCCGGCGAATTCGATCATGCGTTCGGTCGCGTCCTTGCGGCGGTTGAGCACCACGTCTTCGACCCGCTCGCGCAGCTCGGGATCGAGGTCGTCGTAGACGCCGACCATGCCGGCGTTGACGATGCCCATGGTCAGGCCGGCCTTGATCGCGTGGTACAGGAACACGGTGTGGATCGCTTCGCGCGCCGGGTCGTTGCCGCGGAAGCTGAACGAGACGTTCGACACGCCGCCCGAGATCTTCGCGTGCGGCAGGTTGTCGCGGATCCAGGCGCAGGCTTCGATGAAGTCGTTGGCGTAGTTGTCGTGCTCTTCGATGCCGGTGGCGATGGCGAAGATGTTCGGGTCGAAGATGATGTCTTCGGGCGGGAATCCCACCTGTTCGGTCAGCACCTTGTAGGCGCGCTCGCAGATCTCGATCTTGCGCGCGAAGGTGTCGGCCTGGCCCTGCTCGTCGAAGGCCATCACGATCACGGCGGCGCCATAGCGGCGGCACAGGCGCGCCTGGCGGATGAATTCCTCCAGGCCTTCCTTCATCGAGATCGAGTTGACGATGGCCTTGCCCTGAACGCATTTCAGGCCCGCCTCGATCACCGACCACTTGGAAGAGTCGATCATCACCGGCACGCGCGAGATGTCGGGTTCCGACGCGATCAGGTTCAGGAAGCGCGTCATGGCCGCCTGCGAATCGAGCATCGCCTCGTCCATATTGATGTCGATGACCTGGGCGCCGTTCTCGACCTGCTGGCGCGCCACCGACAGCGCCTCGTCGAACTGCTCGTTCAGGATCATGCGTGCAAACGCCTTCGACCCGGTGACATTGGTGCGCTCTCCGACGTTCACGAACAGCGACGATTCGTCGATGGTAAAGGGCTCGAGGCCCGACAGGCGCATCGCGACCGGCACGTCGGGCACCTGGCGCGGAGCCTGGGTTTCCAGGATCTTCGCGATCGCCGCGATGTGCTCGGGCGTGGTGCCGCAGCAGCCGCCGGCGACGTTGATGAAGCCGGCGTCGGCGAATTCGCGCAGCAGGGCCGACGTATCGGCCGGCAGCTCGTCGAAGCCGGTATCGCTCATCGGGTTGGGCAGGCCGGCGTTCGGATAGATGCAGACGAAGGTATCGGCGATCTGCGACAGTTCTTGCGCATAGGGGCGCATCAGCGCCGCGCCGAGCGCGCAATTGAGGCCGATCGTCAGCGGCTTGGCATGCCGCACCGAATTCCAGAAGGCGGGCACGGTCTGGCCCGACAGGATGCGGCCCGAGGCGTCGGTGACGGTGCCCGAGATCATCAGGGGCAGGCGCGGCGTTTCGGGGTGCTCGTCGAAATACTGGTCGATCGCGAACAGCGCCGCCTTGCAGTTCAGGGTGTCGAAGATGGTCTCGACCAGCAGCAAATCGGCGCCGCCGTCGACCAGGCCGCGCACCTGCTCGTGGTAGGACGCGACCAGCTGGTCGAAGGTGATGTTGCGCGCCGCCGGGTCGTTGACGTCGGGCGAGATCGAGGCGGTCTTCGGGGTCGGTCCCAGGGCGCCGGCGACGAAGCGCGGCTTGTCCGGCGTGGAGTATTTGTCGCAGGCGGCGCGCGCGAGCTTCGCCGCTTCGACGTTCATCTCGTAGGCCAGGTGCGCCATGTGGTAATCCTCCTGCGCCACGCCGGTGGCGCCGAAGGTATTGGTCTCGAGCAGGTCGGCGCCGGCGGCGAGATAGCGTTCGTGGATCTCCTGGATCACCTGCGGCTGGGTGAGCGTGAGCAGCTCGTTATTCCCTTTCACGAACAGCTCGCGCTGGCCGCTGCCCTCGGGCGCCGCGAAGGTCGCGAAACGCTCGCCGCGATAGGCCGCTTCATCGAGCTTGTACTGCTGGATGATGGTGCCCATCGCGCCATCCAGGATCATGATGCGGCGCGCGAGGATCTCGCGCAGCTGGGTTTCGATCGGGGAGATGGCGGGCGTAACGGCGTTCATGATGGTGGTTTTCCAGGATGCGGCTTGACAGGCCGATTGACATTGGGCGGTCAACGATTATACGTCATGCGGCCTGTTTGGCCCGGCGGCAGGGGCGTGTATGTATCGTTATGTATTCAAACCGTCATGCGTTACATGGCGTTACATTTGTTGGGGTGGCTGCAATCTTTACGATACATGGCGAGACGACAATCAAGGTCCGCCTCCACGAGTGGCGCACGTATAGATGGGATAACCGCATGAACAAAGAATACCAACCGGATTGGGATCAAGCTATGGACCGCAACCCGGAGCCAGCAATGTCGTCGAAGCCACAAGTCGCCAGCAACGGTGTGAAACAGATCGTCACGATCCGCCTGGATGTGGATATGCTTGAATGGTTCAAGGGCGCAGGTCCCGGCTACCAGACCCGCATCAACCAGGTGCTGCGTGAGCACATGGACGCCCAGCGTACGTCGCAGGCCGAGTAAGTTTGATGGAATGGCGTCCTCGTGACGCCATTTTTTCGTCAGAGTATCGAAGTCGTCCCCGCCCTCGCCGGGCGCCTTGGCAAGGGACGACGCTTTATGAAATCGACTTCAGGAGCGCTGCGGGCGCTTCAGTTGAACGTCAACCCCGCCAGCGAAAACCCTTTCAGGAATTCCGCCGCCTTCAGGCGCTTGCCGCCAGGCTTCTGCAATTCGTTCAGGCGCAGCGCGCCTTTGCCGCAGGCGACCACGATGCCGCCGGCGTCGGCCTGCAAGACCGCGCCCGGCGCGCCGCTACCGTCAACCGCTTCGGCAGACCAGAACTTCACCGCCACGCCATCGACCACGCCATTCGCGCCGGGGAAGGGATTGAAGGCCCGCACCTTGCGCGCCAATACTTCGGCCGGCAGGCTGAAATCGAGCTTCGCTTCTTCCTTGCCGATCTTGGCCGCGTAGGTCACGCCTTCGTCCGGCTGCGGCACGGCGCTCAACTCGCCGGCCTGCATCTTGCGCAGCGCGTCGACGATCATGCGTCCGCCCAGCGCGGCCAGCTTGTCGTGCAGGCTGCCGGTTGTGTCGGAGGCCTCGATCGGCAAGCGCTCCATGGTCAGCATCGGCCCGGTATCGAGACCTTCTTCCATCTCCATGATGGTCACGCCGGTTTCCAGGTCGCCCGATTCGATCGCGCGATGGATCGGCGCGGCGCCGCGCCAGCGCGGCAGCAGCGAACCGTGGATATTGATGCAGGGGCGGATGTCGAGCGTGCTGCGCGGCAGGATCAGGCCATAGGCCGCGACCACCATCACGTCGTAGTCGATCGACTGCAATCGTTCGTGCGCGGCGACTGCCTGGGCGGCGCGCTCCGGGTCCTTGGCATCCATGCGCAGCGACAGCGGCTGCGCCACCGGCATGCCGTGCGCCAGCGCGTACTGCTTGACCGCGGAGGCTTGCAGCTGCATGCCGCGGCCGGCGGGGCGGTCGGGCTGGGTCAGGACCAGCGGGATCTCGAAGCCGGCCTCGTGCAGGGCACGCAGGGCGACGGCGGCGAACTCGGGAGTACCGGCGAAGACGACCTTCATCGCGATCAACGGCGGCCGGCGCGCTGGGCGGCGTCGCGCTGCATGCCGCGCTCTTCCTTCTGCAGCTTGGCCTTGATGCGGTTGCGCTTGAGCGGCGACAGGTATTCGACGAAGACCTTGCCCATCAGGTGGTCCATCTCGTGCTGGATGCACACGGCCAGCAGGCCGTCGGCCTCGACCTCGAACGGCTTGCCGTCGACGTCGAATGCGCTCACCTTGACCCGGGCCGGGCGCTCGACGCCGTCGTAGATGCCGGGCACCGACAGGCAGCCTTCGTCGTAGACCTGCTTTTCTTCGCTGGCCCAGGTGATTTCGGGGTTGATGAAGACCATCAGCTTTTCTTGCGCTTCGGTCACGTCGATGGTGACCACGCGTTCGTGCACGTCCACCTGGGTGGCGGCCAGGCCGACGCCGGGCGCGTCGTACATGGTTTCCGCCATGTCGGCCACCAGCTTGCGCAGGCGCTCGGTACCGAATTCGGTGACCGGCTTGGCGACCTTGTGCAGGCGCGGGTCGGGGTAGCGGAGGATGTCGAGAAGTGCCATATCGGATCGGATGTCGGTGGAGTTGTCTAGGTTGAACGGGTACTTGGCTGGCAGATAAGACAGGACGCAAACCCGCCACACGCCCTGGCGCGCAGACCTCGGTTTGCTTGCTAGTTCAGGGATTTGTGTGCAGAATTTGATTCTATACAGCAACCCTTCCGTGAGCGGGGAGCGGTACGTCGTGCTATCTCTGGCTGCGGCCGGGCCGGATGACGGCGCGGCCTGTTCAGCATCATGACCTGCATTGGATGCAGCTGCAATCTGGCGGCATCATTTAATCTTACGCCGCATTAAACGGACGTCTTCAATGAAAAATTTTAGCACAGTCGTGGCCCATGCTGCTGCGGCGGCGTTGCTCGCATGCGCAGCTGCTGCCTCGGCCCAGACTGCAACGCCCACTACTGCTGCCTGCAGTTTCCGCCCGGACGCACCGGACAAGCACGTCGTGGTCAAGGGCGATACCTTATGGGATATTTCTGGCGCCTTCTTGCGCAACCCATGGTGCTGGCCCCAGGTCTGGGGCATGAACCGTGACGAAATCCGCAACCCGCACTGGATCTATCCGGGCCAGACCATCTGGTTCGACCGCGCGCGCGGCCGCCTCAGCCTGCAGCAGCCCGGCAGCGGCCTGGACGCCGGCGACGGCCGCGATGCGCCGCCGCTGACCCGCCTGTCGCCACAGGTGCGCAGCGAAGGCCTGGCGCGCGACGCCGTGCCGGCAATTCCCGCCGGCGCCATCGAACCCTATCTGACCCAGCCGCTGGTGGTCGAGGCCGACGAGTTGGCGGGCGCGCCGCGCATCGCCGCCTCGCAGGAAGGCCGTGTCTACCTGGGAGAGGGCGACCGTGTCTACGTGCACGGCGACATCGGGGGCGAGAGCGTGTTCCAGGTGTTCCGTCCGGGCACCGCGCTGCGCGACCCGCAGACCGGCCAGGTGCTGGCGCACGAAGCCGCCTTCCTGGGCACCGTCAAGCTGCTCAAGCCGGCCGCGCCCGGCGTCGACGTGCACACCTTCCAGGTGACCAATACCCTGCAAGAGATGGGCGTGGGCGACCTGCTGGTGCCGGCGCCGCCGACGCCGGTGCGCAACTACGTGCCGCATGCGCCGCTGCAACCCCTCGACGGCCGCATCATGTCGATCTACTCGGGCGTGACCTACGCCGGACAGAGCCAGGTCGTCACTGTCAATCGGGGCGCGGTTGACGGACTCGATGTCGGCGCCGTGCTGCAGCTCTATCATCTGGGGAAGACTGTGGCCGATCCAGCGAGTCGGGGTTTCCTGGGCCTGGGCCGGCAGCAGTTGAAGCTGCCCGACGAGCAATACGGCAACCTGTTCATCTTCCGCGTGTTCAAGAACGTCTCGTACGGCTTGGTCATGCAGGTGACGGCGCCGGTGCAGGTGGGCGACGTCGCCAAATCACCCGAGTAACCAATACCGTGCAAGCCACGGAAACCCATCCCATTGCCGAGCGCGCCACCCCGATCGCCGACTGGCTGCGCCTGGAGCAGGCGGACGGGGTGGGTTGCCGCAGCGCGCATGCGCTGTTGTCGGCCTTCGGCTCGCCCGGCGCCATCTTCAGGGCGGGGCCGGCCGCGCTGGCGGCCCACGTGTCGGCCAGCCAGGCGCGCGCCCTGTGCGCGCCGGTCACGCCCGCCTTGACGGCCCTGGTCGAGGCCACCCTGGCCTGGCTGAAGCAACCCGGCCATCACCTCCTCACCTTCGACGATCCCCGGTATCCGGCGTCATTGTCCGAGATCCCCGATCCGCCGCTGCTGCTGTACGCCGCCGGCAACATCGAGATGCTGGCGCGGCCCCTGGTCGCCGTGGTCGGCAGCCGCAACGCCAGCGTGCAGGGCAAGCTCGACGCCGAATCCTTTGCCGCGGCCCTGTCCGGTGCCGGCCTGTGCGTGGTCTCGGGGCTGGCGCTGGGCATCGACACCGCCGCCCACGAAGGCGCGCTGCGCGGGCCGGGCGCCACCATCGCCGTGGTCGGCACCGGCCTCGACCGCGTCTATCCGGCGCGCAACCGCGCTCTGGCCCATCGCATCGCCGAACACGGTTGCCTGCTCAGCGAATACGCGCTGGGCACGCCGCCGCTGGCCGCCAATTTCCCGCGCCGTAACCGCGTGATCAGCGGCCTGGCCGCCGGCGTGCTGGTGATCGAGGCCGCCGCCCAGTCCGGCTCGCTGATCACGGCCCAGATGGCGGCGGAGCAGGGCAGGGAAGTGTTCGCCTTGCCCGGCTCCATTCACTCCGCGCTGGCCAAGGGGTGTCATCGCCTGATCCGCGATGGCGCGCAGCTGGTCGAGACGGTGGACGAGGTGTTGCTGGCGATGCGCGTGTCGCCGCTGGCGGCCATCGCACAAGAGAGGAATGCCGGGCCCGGCGAGACGGCGGAAGAAGACGCCGAACTGTTGGCCGCGCTGGGCCACGAACCGGTGGCGCTCGACGATTTGCTGGCGCGTCTCGGGGCCGATGCGGGCGAGCTCGGCGGACGCCTGCTGGGTCTGGAACTGGCCGGTTTGGTGGCGCAATTGCCGGGTGGAAGGGTGCAGCGCATCTGGCCTTAGGGCTACGTCAAATCAGGCCATTCGGATGCACATTTGATGGATTGGCTGTGCTTCTGTTAACGCAGTTTGCGAATTGTATGTTCTTGTTTTTAATGGTTTTTAGTAAGCTGGCTGATCGAACAAGGCTTCGATACAACGTTTTTTCCGCGAGGCAGCTCGTCAGGCGCGCTCTACTTGTGCCGCACGAAGTTTAGCTGCTACAGTAGCGTCACTATGTTCGACATCCTGGTCTATCTCTACGAGACGTATTACCGTCCCGACGCCTGCCCCGAGCCGGCAGCCCTGGCTCGTAAACTGTCCGCCGTCGGCTTCGACGACATCGAAATCTCGGAAGCGCTGGACTGGCTGACCGGGCTGACCGATGCGCCCCTGCCCGACACGATCGATGCCTCCACCGGCACGCGTTACTACGTGGACGAGGAATACATCGAGCTGGGCAGCGCCGCGATCGGCTTCATCGCCTTCCTCGAAAGCGCCAAGGTGCTCGGCCCCATCCAGCGCGAGATCGTCATCGAGCGCGCGCTGGCCTGCGACGAGTCTCCCATTGCCTTGAGCAAGCTCAAGATCATCGTGCTGATGGTGCTCTGGAGCCAGGGCAAGGAGCCGGACGCGCTGATGTTCGACGACTTGTTCAGCGACGACGACGAGCAGGAACCGCGTCTGCTGCACTGAATTACGTACCACACCGCAACATCCATCGAACGGGGCTGACGCCCCGTTTTGCTTTTCTTGTGCCCCATTTCTGGGCAGCGAAGAGGCGGCATGCGGTGCGCATCGCACCGTCCTGTAGCGCAAGGTGTACTTGCAGGGAGCGCGATAACGCGCTTATCATTGGCCGCTTCATCTTGACAGTTACCAATCAGACACTATGGCCGGAATTTCACGGTCTGGCTGTGAGCATGTATGATGCGCAAGCCCACACTATATAGATAGCACGACGAGAATCACTATGACCAAATCCCTCATCATCGCCGAGAAACCGTCAGTCGCGAACGATATCGCGAAGACGCTGGGCGGCTTCACCAAGCACGATGAGTACTTCGAGTCCGACGACTACGTCCTCTCGTCCGCCGTCGGCCACCTGCTCGAGATCGCGGTGCCCGAAGAACACGACGTCAAGCGCGGCAAGTGGAGCTTCACCCACCTGCCGATGATCCCGCCTTACTTCGCGCTGAACCCGATCGCCAAGACCGAATCGCGTCTCAAGGTGCTCAATAAGCTGATCAAGCGCAAGGACGTCACCACCCTGATCAACGCATGTGACGCGGGCCGCGAAGGAGAACTCATCTTCCGCCTGATCGCCCAGAACGCGAAAGCCAAGCAGCCGGTCAAGCGCCTGTGGCTGCAGTCGATGACGGCCAACGCGATCCGCGAAGGTTTCAACAACCTGCGCAGCGACGAAGAAATGCTGCCGCTGGCCGACGCCGCGCGCTGCCGCTCCGAAGCCGACTGGTTGATCGGCATCAACGGCACCCGCGCCATGACCGCCTTCAACTCGAAAGAGGGCGGCTTCTACCTGACGACGGTGGGCCGCGTGCAGACCCCGACCCTGTCGATCGTGGTCGAGCGCGAAGAAAAAATTAAAAAGTTCGTGCCGCGCGACTACTGGGAAGTGCGCGCCGAGTTCGTATGCGCCGCCGGCGTCTACGAAGGGCGCTGGCTCGACCAGAAATTCAAGAAGGACGAGAACGATCCCGAGAAGCGCGCCGAGCGCCTGTGGAGCAAGGCCGCCGCCGATTCGATCGCGGCCGCCTGCCGCTGCAAGCAGGGCAATGTCACCGAGGAAAGCAAGCCGACCACCTCGATGGCGCCGGGCCTGTTCGACCTGACGTCGCTGCAGCGCGAGGCCAACGGCCGCTTCGGCTTCTCGGCCAAGAACACGCTGGGCCTGGCCCAGGCGCTGTACGAAAAGCACAAGGTGCTGACCTACCCGCGTACCGATTCGCGCCACCTGCCTGAGGACTATATCGGCACCGTGAAGTCGACCCTGGAAGCGCTGGCCGAAACCAATAACTACAACCAGTTCGCCAAGCAGATCACCAAGAACGGCTGGGTCAAGCCGAACAAGCGCATCTTCGACAACGCCAAGATCTCGGACCACTTCGCCATCATCCCGACCGGCGTGGTGCCCAAGAACCTCTCCGAGCCTGAACAAAAGTTGTACGACCTGGTCACGCGCCGCTTCCTGGCCGTGTTCTTCCCGGCCGCCGAGTTCCTGGTCACGACCCGCTATACCGAAGTCTCGGGCCACCAGTTCAAGACCGAGGGCAAGGTCATGACCAACCCCGGCTGGATGGCCGTGTACGGTAAGGACACTGGCGACGACAAGGACGGCGCCAACCTGGTGCCGGTGGCCAAGGGCGAGAAGGTACTGACCGACAAGGTCACGGCCAACGGCCTGGTCACCAAGCCGCCGGCGCGCTACAACGAAGCGACCTTGCTGTCGGCAATGGAAGGCGCGGGCAAGCTGGTCGACTCCGACGAACTGCGCGATGCGATGGCCGGCAAGGGCCTGGGCACGCCGGCCACGCGCGCGGCCATCATCGAGGGCTTGCTGACCGAGAAATACCTGCTGCGCGAGGGGCGCGAACTGATGCCGACCGCGAAAGCGTTTCAGCTGATGACCCTGCTGCGCGGCCTGGGCGTGAATGAACTCACGGCGCCGGAGCTGACCGGCGAATGGGAATTCAAGCTGTCGCAAATGGAGAAGGGCAAGATCTCGCGCGAAGAATTCATGCGTGAAATCCAGCAGATGACCCAGATCATCGTCAAGCGCGCCAAGGAATACGACAACGACACGATTCCCGGCGAGTACGCGACCCTGGTCAACCCGTGCCCGAACTGCGGCGGCGTGGTCAAGGAAAACTACCGCCGTTTCGCCTGCACCAAGTGCGACTTCTCGATGAGCAAGACGCCGGGCAGCCGCCAGTTCGAGATCGAGGAAGTCGAAGAACTGCTGAAGAACCGCACCATCGGTCCGCTGCAGGGCTTCCGCTCGAAGATGGGGCGCCCGTTTGCCGCCATCCTGCGCATCGTGCGCGATGAAGAGATCAAGAACTTCAAGCTCGAGTTCGACTTTGGACAGGACGAGGAAGGCGAAGAGGGCGAAGGCGTCGACTTCAGCGGCCAGACCCCGGTCGGCCCTTGCCCGAAGTGTAACGGCGGCGTGTATGAAATGCCGCTCGCCTATGTTTGCGAGCACAGCGTGGCCAAGCCGAAGACTTGCGACTTCCGCAGCGGACGCATCATCCTGCAGCAGGAAATCGTGCCGGAACAGATGGCCAAGCTGCTCAACGACGGCAAGACCGACCTGCTGCCGGGCTTCGTGTCCCAGCGTACCCGTCGTGCATTCAAGGCCTTCCTGGTGCGCGGCAAGGACAACAAGATCAGCTTCGAGTTCGAGGAGCGCAAGGCCAAGCCGGGCGCCGCCGCCAAGGGCAAGGCTGCCGATGCCGATGCCGCGACGGGCGCCGATGGCGCCGATGGCGCGGCAGCGCCGGTGAAGGCGGCGCGCAAGGCGGCTGCAAAGCCGGCCGCCAAACCAGCGGCGAAGAAGGCCGTGGCCAAAAAGGCGCCAGCCAAGAAGGCGACCGCGGCCGCCGCGAAAAAGTAAGCGGATCGGTGGCGGGCCCGCCCCGTCCGGACGTAAAAAAACCGCGGCTTGCCGCGGTTTTTTCATTCCAGCATCAGCTATGCGCGATGCTTATTCTTGCCATTCCTTCAGCGCGAGGATTGCCGCCTCGCCATTGCGGATCGCTTTCACGCGCCGCACCACTTGGTCACAAGCGGGGTCAGGTCTGACATTCGGACACGGCCTCTGCAATGATCTTCCTTAACACAGTTCAGGTCGTGTCCAAATGTCAGACCTGACCCCGATTTAAATGTCAGACCTGACCCCGATTTAACGTGGCCAAAAAGGCGCCAGCCAAGAAGGCGACCGCGGCCGCCGCGAAAAAGTAAGCGGATCGGTGGTGGGCCCGCCCGTCCGGACGTAAAAAAACCGCGGCTTGCCGCGGTTTTTTCATTCCAGCATCAGCTATGCGCGATGCTTATTCTTGCCATTCCTTCAGCGCGAGGATTGCCGCCTCGCCATTGCGGATCGCTTTCACGCGCCGCACCACTTCGTTGCGCCACGCTTCATCGGCGTCCTGGTCGGGGCCGTCGATATCCTGTAGCAGCAGCTGCATGACTTCCTGTTTCTCGGCCGGGCTCAACAGCTTGAGTCGTTCGGCGATTTCCGCGACGGCGTTGGACATGATGCTCTCTCCTATAATTTTGCTTCGATCATAGCGCGAGAACTATTGATTGTCGACTGGCAGCATATTGTCATTCGGTTTGCGATCGATCAATTTGTTGTCAGGATCGATGCCGGCGCGGCCCGGCACGCCATCGACCACCAGGGTCAGTTGCTGCGCGGCCTGGGTCACCAGCCGCCGTTCGCGTACCAAGGGGTTGCCAATGCGATCATCCACGCCGAACTCGATGTAGTCGTTCAGCGGCATCGGCCGTTCCTCGCCCCCGTCCGTCATCCTCAGCTTGCCGGCGTGGGCATCGATCGTGACCTCGACCTTGCCGTCCGGGCGGCGGCGTGCGACGGCGCCGGCGGCGCGGTTCTCGTAGAACACGATCGATTCGAACAGGTCGTCTATCAGGTAGGCCTTGTCCTTCGGCGTCACCGCGCGCAAGGCCCCGACCAGGCTGGAAGCGGTCGGATAGGGGGCGCTGCGATAGGCGTATTGCTGCAGCAGGCCGCGCAGCACGCCGTCGACCACGTCCTCGCCCAGCATGTCCTGCAACAGGTACAGCGCCAGGCCACCCTTGCGCTGGTGGATGTAGCGCTGGTTCTCGTTGTGCGCCAGCGGCAGTTCCTTTTCCTGTTCCTGGGCGCGGCCCACCAGGTAGGCCTCCTGCTCATAACGCAGGAAGCGCCGCATCTTGTCCGCGCCGTAGGTGCGCTTCATGACCATCAGCGCCGTGTATTCGGCCAGGCTCTCGGTCAGCACGGTCGCGCCACGCGTATCGGCGCCGACCAGTTGCTGGCCCCACCACTGGCGCGCGGTCTCGCGGGCGCTGACGTAGAACGGGTAGTCGAGGTCCTTGGGCGAGCCGGGGTCGACGCGCGCGATGAAGGCGGCGCTTTCCGACAACGGGATCAGGCCCGGGAAAGCTTGCGTGACGCGGACGGTGCGCGGGAATTCGGCGATGCGCAGCTCGCGCAGCGGATAGCGGCCGAGATGGCGCGCGCCGTAGTCCAGGCCGGCCTGGGCGCCGCGGATCAGGCGCTCGACGTTGACGTCGTGCCCCGGCTGGTAATAGACGTCGATCGTCACGTCCTGCCAGCGATCGTGGCGCACCTCGTAGCGCGCCGACTGGAAGGCATAGGCGTTCAGCATCGGGCGGTCCATCTTGTAGCGGAAGTGGCGCCGTCCGCCTTCGTTCCATTCGCGCACCAGTGTGCCGGGCGCGATCGCGACCTGGTCCGCGCTCGTGCTGACGGTGGCGTCGAAGCCGATCCAGTCAGCGTCCACGCCGATGCGGTGCCTGGACCGGCCGGCCGGGTCGTCGCGCGCCGGCATGGGCGCGCGCGCGGCCAGGCCGTGGCGACGCCGGTCGCGCGGGTCGCTCAGTTCGACCGAGGGTTGATAGCCGATGCGCGGCATGACCTCGTTGGTGAAGAAGGTGCCGTTGGCAGCCACCGGCGTGTCGCTGCCCAGGCCCAGCGGGCCGCGCGGCGCGTAATCGAGTTCGAAATCGAAGTCCAGGCGCGCGCCCGGCGCCAGCGGGGTGGCCAGGCGATAGTGGTAGAAGCCGCGGTCCGGGTCGAGCGCGACCGTTGTCGCCGGCTGGCCGAAGCTCGGCGTCAAGCGCGCGCCGCGCTGCTGGTACAGCACCAGGTCGCGGATCGGCGCGCCGCTGCGGTTCTCGAGCCGGTAGCTGCCCTTGACGTGCAGGGCGCGTTGCTCTGGATGGATGGCGGCATCGAGCCTGACGTCGACGATGCGCGGCTGCGGCAGCCGGGCGAAGCCGTGGTAGCGCTTCTCGTATTCGGCGCGCAGCAGCTCGCCGCGCCATGGCGTCAGGTAGCCGCCGCTCGACAGTTCCCAGGCGAGGAAGCCGCCGGCGCCCGCGAACACGGCCAGCCCGACGCCGAAGCAGGTCAACACCTTTGGTGTCAGGTTGCGGCGCGCCAGGCGCAGGCGCTCGCGCCAGGCGTCGTCGACGCCGCGCGGCCACAGCGCGCGCGCCAGCGCCAGCAGCATCAGCGCCGCGCCGCTCCAGTACAGCAGATACAGGCGGTCGCGCAGCAGGTGGTGGCCGAAGCCGCTCATCGGCGAATACGTCATGTCGGGCGAGACCCCGTACAGCAGCAGCGGATGGTTCTGGCCGGCGCCGCTCAGCAGGATCGCGGCCACGACCCAGGCGATCATCAGGAAGTTGGCCACGTATTTGTGGTTGACGACGACCTGCGCCGCGATCGCCAGCACCGCGACCAGCGCGTAGTTGGGCAGCAGGATGGTGAACAGCGCGTGCAGGTAGAGTCCCGGCTCGAGCTGGAAGTAGCCCTTGAACAGCTGGATCAGCATGCCGGTGACCATGGCCAGCAGCAGCAGCAGCGCCTGCAGGCCGACCAGGGCCAGGGTCTTGCCGGCCAGCGGCAGCCAGCTCGGCACCGGCAGCGCGTCGAACATCTGGGCCACGCGCGCCTCGCGTTCGCGCCAGACCAGTTCACCGGCGTAGAAGATCGTGGTGGCCAGCACGAACAGGCCGAACACCGCGCGGATCAGCTCCAGCACCATATAGGTCACCGGATAGGTGGCGGTGCCGTAGATGGCGTCGAGGTCGATCCCGCCGGCGACCAGGGCCAGCACGCCGGCGGTGGCCAGCGCCGCGAAGTAGACGTTGCGGGTCATCTCGCGCAGCTCGCCCCGCGCCGACTTGAGCAGCAGCAGCGCCAGGCTGCGCGCCGCGAAATCGGGTGGCGCGGTGGTGTCGCGCGCGGCTTGCGACAAGTCGATCGGCAGGTCGGGCTGGGCATGGCCGCGGCCGCGCGCGCGCGCCTGCGCGTCGGCCTCGCCGATGAAGTGGAAGCGCCAGTAGCCGAGCAGCAGCGCCAGCAGCGCCAAGCCGCACCACAGCAGGCGGTTGACCAGGTAGACGTCCTGCAGGTCGATCGGATCGAGGTTGCGCTGGGCGAGTGGCCAGTACTCGGTCAGCAGGAACAGGGCGGTGGTGCCGAACGGGTCGATCAGGGCGGCCAGGGTCTTGAAGTCGAGGTCGCGCGCCAGCGACGGCGCGACGGTATAGCCGATGGTCATGACCACGGCGGCCACGTAGACCGGCAGCATGCGCCGGGTCAGCGCGGCGAGCACGAAGAAGATCGCGCCGAAGATGAACAGGTTGGGCAGCAGCGTGAACAGGTAGGGCTTGATCCAGGCCGAAGGCGTCGATCCGCCCAGGCGGTCGGGCGCGATGCCGGGAATGAAGGTGCCGAGCCACAGCCCGACCAGGATGCCGGAAAAGATCACCGCCAGGGTCGCGAACGCGCCGAGGAAGCGGCCGAACACGTAGTCGGCCTTGCTTAACGGCGCGCTGAAGAAGAAGTGGTGCATTTCGTGCTCGAAGTCCTGCTGCACCGCGCGGCCCATCATCCCCGCCGTGACCACCGTGCCCAGGCTGCCCAGCAGCGCCGTCGCGATCGCGATCTGGCGCGGCGCGTCGATCAGGATCCGGTTGCCGAAGGCGACGATCAGGTCGCGGAAGGCGCCGCCCGAGGCGGCCATCCAGGTCATGGAGAGCGCCACGAAGACGGCAAAATAGACCCAGGTCGAGACCCGCCGCAGGCGCTGGCCCGCTTCGAAGCGGGCGATGACGAACAGGGCGCGCACGGTCAGCAGTTCCCGGCGGCCGGGTTGTGGCGGCCGGCGATGGTGGCGAAATACACGTCTTCCAGGCTGGCGCGCGCCGGCTCGAAGCCGTCGCCCGGATCGTCCTCGGAGTACACATGGATCAGGGTGCGGCCGCTGAGCAGGCGGGTCGAAATCACGCTGTAGCGCGACTGGAAGGCCGGCAGCTCGGCCTTGGTGACGAAACGGGCCCAGATGAAGTCTTCGATCCCGTAGATCAGCTCTTGCGGCTCGCCGCACAGCAGCACCTGGCCCTTGTTGATGATCGCCATATTGGCGCACAGGTCGGCCACGTCGGACACGATGTGGGTCGACAGCAGCACGGTGCGTTCTTCGCCGATGTCCGACAGCAGGTTGTGGAAGCGCACCCGTTCCTGCGGATCGAGGCCGGCGGTGGGTTCGTCGACGATGATCAGGCGCGGGTCGCCCAGCAGGGCCTGGGCGATGCCGAAGCGCTGGCGCATGCCGCCCGAGAAGGTGCCCAGGCGCTGGTCACGCACTTCCCACAGATTCGTCTGCTGCAACAGGCCGTCGACCACCTCGCGCCGGCGCGCCTTGTGCGACAGGCCTTTGAGCTGGGCGAAATGGTCCAGCAGTTCGTGAGCGGTCACTTTCGGATAGACGCCGAAATCCTGCGGCAGGTAGCCCAGCATGCGGCGCACCGCGTCCTTTTCGTCGAGCACGTCAATATCGTCCAGGAATACCGAACCGGAATCGCATTCCTGCAAGGTCGCCAGGATCCGCATCAGGGTCGATTTGCCCGCGCCGTTGGGGCCGAGCAGCCCGAACATCCCGGCCGGGATGTTGAGCGTGACACGGTCCAGCGCGACCACGCCATTGGCGTAGGTCTTGGACAAATTGCGGATTTTCAGTTGCATGACGACTCCTGGCTGCAGCCCTGCGCGTCTTTACGCAAGGTCAAACACTTTTTCACACTGGCATTGTATTCAATCGGCACGGCCGCGGCGGGCTCGGTGCGACACACGGTCCAAACAGGGACCCAGACCGCATTATCCGGTGACAGGACGCACGATGGTTTTCTTTTGATAAATTTCTTGCAATAGAGGGCGGGCGTGCGGCGCAAGCTGGGGCAAAGCATGGATAATGGAAGCATGGACTCCATCACCCAAGAAAAGCTCTTGATCCTGATGCGCGAAGGGCGCAGCCGGGCCGAATCCACCGACTGGTTCCGCGTCGCGCTGGGCCTGGTCTACCTGGCCGGCCTGATGACCAAGGAGGAGATCGACTTCAAGGCGGTCGACCGCGAGTTCAACCGCTTCATCTACCACACGCTGGGCAAGGGCCACACCATCACCAGCGTGCTGCAGTTCATGAGCGGCGCGAAGGTGATGCCGACGGTGGAGTCGGCGCGCTTCCTGGACGCCTTCAAGCGCCATTGCCCGGGCGTGCCGCTGGTGTCGGTGCCGTTCCTGCTGGAGCTGAACCTGGGCGTGGCCAAGAACATTTCGGGGCTGGAGCCGGAAGGTCCGCTGGCGGCCTGGATCGCGCGCAAGAAACATGAACAGGGTGAAGAACAAGCGGCGCCGAAGGCAGAGGCGGGCTCTGGGCCGCATGCCGAAGGCATATAATGGACGCTTCAGCGACCAGAACATCGAGCACACCATGATTGCGAACCGTTTCATCAGCCCCCTGGACCAACTGATCGTCGGCGTCGACAAGGCCTTGCGCGTCGTCGGCGGCGTGGCGGCGATGTCGCGCCCGAACCCGGGCGCGCACGCCATCGACGGCGAATTGAGCGACGCCGAGCGCCGCCACAGCGCGGGCCTGATGCGGGTGAACCACGTGGGCGAGGTCTGCGCTCAGGCGCTCTACGATTCGCAGGCCAACTTCGCTCATACGCAAGAGGTGCGGACGCAGTTCGAGCACGCCGCGCGCGAGGAAGAAGACCACCTGGCCTGGTGCGCACAGCGCCTGACCGAGCTCGGATCGCAGCCGAGCGTCTTGAATCCCCTGTGGTATGCGGGCGCCTACGTGATGGGCAGCGTGGCGGCCCGGATCGGCGACCCGGTCAGCCTGGGCTTCGTGGTCGAGACCGAGCGTCAGGTCGAGGCGCACCTGAACAGCCATCTGGAACTGCTGCCGGCGCAGGACGCCAAGTCGCGCGCCATCGTCGACCAGATGCGCATCGACGAGATCGCGCACGCCGACGCGGCGCAGGCTGCCGGCGCGGCCTCGCTGCCCTTGCCGGTCAAGGTGGCGATGCGGGCGATGGCGAAGGTGATGACCACCACCGCTTACCGAATTTGACGTGACGGCGTTGGCGGCGGGCGCCGCCAACGTCGTGCTTATACTTCGACGATCTCGAACGAGTGCGTGATCTCGGCCGTCTTGGCCAGCATGATCGACGCCGAGCAGTACTTCTCATGCGACAGCTTGACCGCGCGTTCCACCGCCGTCGGCTTCAGCGCGTGGCCGGTGACCGTGAAGTGGAAGTTGATCTTGGTGAACACCTTGGGGTCGGTGTCGGCGCGTTCGGCCTGCAGCGTCACGTCGCAGCCGCGCACGTCCTCGCGGCTGCGCTTGAGGATCAGGACCACGTCGTAGGCGGTGCAGCCGCCGGTGCCCACCAGGACCATCTCCATCGGGCGCGGCGCCAGGTTATGGCCGCCGCCGTCCGGCGCGCCGTCCATGGTCACCATGTGGCCGCTGCCGGTCTCGGCCCGGAAACTCATGCCCGACGGGCCGTTCCAGCTGACTTTCACTTCCATGCGATTCTCCGTGTTGCTGATGCGTCGATAAGGGAGTCGATTGTACGGCAGCCGCCGCCCTTGCGTGCAAGGCGGCCGCCGTTTCTCATACGCCCCGCATCACACACCCCGCATCACACACACCGCATCACACACCCAATACGTACTTCTCGCTCTTCATGCGCCAGCTGGCGAAGGCGACGATCAACAGCGCCGGGACCAGCGAACAGAGGAAGGTCAGCGCGAACGGCGCGAAGCCGATGTCGCCGCTCTTGGCCAATTCCTTGATCAGGGTCTGGTTCGACAGCATCGGCATCAGGTACATCCACTGCGCCGTCTTGAGTTCCATGAACGAGACCACGAAGCCGGGCAGCAGCGGCAGGATCATCACCAGGCTGACCGTGGTCTGGGCTTCCTTGAACGTCTTGGCGTTCATCGCCATGGCGACGTACAGGGCGGAAGACAGCAGCGCCAGCGGCATCGTCGCCAGGCAGACCAGCAGCAGCTCGCCCCAGCCGAGGTTCCACGACATGCCGATTTCTTCCAGCGGCAGCCAGCGCAGGATCGCGTGGCCCAGCATCAGCACCACGGTGACGCCCAGCAGGGCCAGCACGCTGGATGCGAGCCACTTGCCGCCCACCAGCTCCCAGCTATGCGCCGGCTGCGCCATGAGCACTTCCAGCGAGCGCCGTTCGCGTTCGCCGGCGGTGCTGTCGACTGCCGACGACATGTTCAGGAGGAAGGCCGGGAAGAACAGGAAGCCGATCAAGCCGCCGATGACCATGGCCGAGCGCGAGGCATTGGTGCCGGTGTCGTAGCGTTGCAGCTGGATCGGCGCCAGCGTGGCTGGCGACACGCCGTGCGCCAGCAGGCGCGCGCTGGCGATATTGCTGCCGTAGGCCTGCAGGATTTCTTCGAGCTCGCGCCGCTGCGGGCCGCTTTCGGCCGACGAGTCGAACCACAGCTCGATGCGTGCCGGGCGCATCGCCTGGTAGTTGTCGACGAAGTCGTCCGACAGGCGCAGCACCGCCGCGATCTTCTTGCCATGTAAAAGCTCGCCGATCGCTTCCTCGGTCATGGGCCCGGATTCGTTGATCGTCACGCTGCGTTCGCGCAGCTGGGCGATCAGGGTCGGAGCCTTGGCGCCGCCGATCACGGTCAGGTGGATACCTTCGCGTTCGGTGCGGGTGCTCTTGTCGATCAATTGGTGCAGCGTGACGCCGAGGATCGCCGGATAGAACAGCACCGCCAGCAGCAGGAAGCCGAAGGTGCGCCGGTCGCGCAGCGTCTCGCGCAGCTCTTTGAGGAATACGACCTTGAGTTTGGACTTCATGCGATACCTTCCTCGGTGCCCACCAGGCTGACGAACGCGTCTTCCAGGTCGGCGATGCCGGTGCGCCGGCACAGTTCTTGTGGCGAGCCCTGGGCCACGGTATGGCCCTTGGCGATGACGATCACGTCCTCGCACAGGTGGATCACTTCCTGCATCACGTGGGTGGCCATGATCACGCAGCAGCCATCCTCGCGCAGGGCATTGAGCGCCGTGTGCAGCGCGCGCGTGCTCATCACGTCCAGGCCGCGGCTCGGTTCATCGAGCAGCAGGTGGCGCGGGCGGTGCAGCAGGGTGCGCGCCAGCGCCACCTTGATGCGCTGGCCCTGCGAGAAGCCCTTGGTCTGGCGCTCGAGGATGTCGTCCATCCCGAGCAGGTCCGACACCTCGGCGACGCGGGTGCGCAGCGCGGCGCCGTCCATGCCGTTCAATTCGCCGAAGTAGTTCAGGTATTCGCGCGTGGTGAGGCGCTCGTACAGCCCGAACTGGTCGGTCAGGAAGCCGATATTGCGGCGCACCGCCATCGGGTCCTTCTCGGGATCGATGCCGCCGATCGAGATGGTGCCGTGGTCGCGCCTGAGCAGGCCAACCAGGGTGCGCAGCAGGGTGGTCTTGCCGGCGCCGTTGGGCCCCAGCAGCGCGGTGATCTGGCCGTCGCGCGCGGTAAAGGAAACGCCGCCCAGCGCCTGGACGGCGCCGAACTGCTTGCGTACATCGTGGACTTCGATCATGGGGTTCCCGGATTCAGGGTTGCGGCCCGGCGCTGCCGAGCTGGAAGGTGGGGGCCGGCACCTCGGCCATGCAGGCGGCGTCGAGCTTGTCCTGCGGCCGGTCGAGGAAGGCGCGCAGCAAGCGCGGCGCGCAGCCTAGCTGCGACACGCCGTGGCCGGCATTGGCGACCACCACGTGCTGGGCGCGCGCCATCGACTTCGCGGCCGTCGCGGCGCGGTGCGGCGGCGTGACCGGATCGAGGGCGCCCGACAGCAGCAGGACCGGCGCCTCGATGCGCGATGGCAGCACATACGGCACCGCGGGCACCTTGATATCCTGGCACAGTTTCGGGATCATCTCGGCCAGCGGGCGCGCCAGCACGGCGGCGTCGGATTTCATCAGCTCGGGCGTGAAGCGCGGCACGTCTTCGGCGCACACCACGGCGAAGTGCAGCAGCATCGACATGCTGGCGTCGTTGCCGAAGTCGCCGGCCAGGTTCTGGCGCGCGACGAAAGGCTCCCAGCGCCCGCGGCTGGCGCTGTGGATCAGGAAGGGGAGGCGGCGCGCATCGGCCGGCGCATACAGGATGTTGTGCACGGTGCCGAGGAAGCGCTGCGAACTCATGGTGAACTCGGTCGGCTCGGCGGTGCGCGGATTGGGCAGCGACAGGTGAACGTCGCCCGCCTCGACCTTCGCGACCAGCGCATCGAATTCGGCGCGCAAGTTCGGGTAGGCCTTGTTGCAGGCAGCGTCTTTGGCGCAGGCGGCGAACAGGCTGTCGAGCGCGGCCTGGCCGTCACGGCCGCCGGCGGGGATCACCTGGTCGGGCGCGGCCACGCCGTCCAGCACCAGGCTGCGCACGCTGTCCGGATAGGCGCGCGCATAGGCCTGGCCCAGGCGGGTGCCGTAGGAACCGCCCCACAGGTTCACCTGGCGGTAGCCCAGCGCGCGCCGCACTTGCTCCAGGTCGCGCGCCGCCGCCGCCGTGGTGTAGGCGGCCAGCGGCTGCTTGTTGTTGGCGATGCAGGTGCGCAGTTCGGCCATCAGCTCGTCGTCCGTCATGCGCTCGTGTTCCGGCCTGCTTTCGCAATCGAGCTTGCCGGAGCGGCCGGTGCCGCGCTGGTCGATGAAGACGATGTCGCGGGTGGCGCGCACTCGGTCGAAGGCCAGCTTGAGCAAGGGCAGCACGTCGCTGCCGGCCTGGCCGGGGCCGCCGGCCAGCACGAACAGCGGGTCGCTGCGCGTGCCCTGGCGATAGGCCGGGGCGACCGTCACGTGCAGTTTCAGTGGCGCGCCTTGGGGCTTGGCGTAATCGAGCGGGACATCGACGCTGACGCAGCGCAGCGCTTCGACCACGCCGGGCAGGTGGCAGCTGCGTTCGCTCATTGATGGCGCCGGCATGCTGGCGGCGGGCTGGGCGCCGGCAAGGCTGGTCGCCGCCAGGAGTGGCAGGAATAATAGGGCGGGCAGAATCTTGAATCGCTTCACAGCATCTCCTCAGGTTGCAACGATGATAAGTTCGCGCTGTTTCCCCGGTCAACCGATTGTTTCAACGATGCATCAAGGCATGCATTTCGGGTAGTGGTCCTTACGCAAGCGCGCGGGATGCGCTCGCCCGACGTGGATGGGGATTGACGGCAAGGAGGTAATAGGGGTATGATTGCCGGCTTTCCGTTTGCTCAGGAAAGACAATAAGGACGAGTCCGCTGAAGGTTTTGTGCGGAACCACCATTTGAGCAATTTTTTCTTTTGGATTAAACATGAAAACTTTTTCCGCTAAGGGCCACGAAGTCCAGCGCGACTGGTTTGTCATCGACGCGACGGACCTGGTCCTCGGACGTGTTGCCAGCGAAGTGGCACTCCGACTGCGCGGCAAGCACAAGCCAGAGTTCACCCCGCACGTCGACACCGGCGACTTCATCGTCGTGATCAACGCCGGCAAACTGCGCGTGACCGGTACCAAGGCCACCGCAAAAACGTACTACCGTCACTCGGGCTACCCGGGCGGTATCTACGAAACCAACTTCCTGAAAATGCAACAGCGTTTCCCAGGTCGCGCACTCGAGAAGGCTGTCAAGGGCATGCTGCCTAAGGGCCCACTCGGCTACGCCATGATCAAGAAGCTGAAAGTGTACGCGGAAGGTTCGCACCCGCACGCTGCTCAGCAACCACAAGCACTGACCCTCTAAGGAACTGACATGATCGGTAACTACAACTACGGCACCGGCCGTCGCAAGAGTGCAGTCGCTCGCGTGTTCATCAAAGCTGGCACCGGCCAGATCATCGTGAACGGTAAACCGGCATCGGAATACTTCTCGCGTGAAACCGGCCTGATGGTGATCCGTCAGCCGCTGGAACTGACCGGCAACGTCGAACGTTTCGACATCAAGGTCAACGTGCACGGCGGTGGCGAATCGGGCCAGGCTGGCGCCGTCCGTCACGGCATCACCCGCGCACTGATCGACTACGACGCAGGCCTCAAGGGCGACCTGGCACGTGCCGGTTTCGTCACCCGTGACGCCCGTGAAGTCGAGCGTAAGAAAGTTGGTCTGCGCAAAGCACGCCGCGCAAAGCAATTCTCGAAGCGTTAATCGTCTTCCTCAGTGCCTTCGGGCACTGGTTCAGAAAAGCCGTCCGCCGCAAGGTTGGGCGGCTTTTTTGCTTTGGAGATAGGTACAACGCCTGCATACACAGGCTGTTAAAATGCAGCCTCGTCCTGGAAAGGGGCCTTTTTACCATTATTGAAGGAACAGACATGATTAAAGTTGGCATCGTCGGCGGAACCGGATACACGGGCGTGGAATTGCTGCGGCTGTTGGCCGTTCATCCGGATGTGCAACTGACCGCGATTACCTCGCGCAAGGAAGACGGCCTGCCGGTGGCCGATATGTTCCCTTCGCTGCGCGGTCGCGTCGACATCGCCTTCTCGAGCCCGGACAAGGCCGACCTGAAGCAGTGCGACGTGGTCTTCTTCGCCACCCCGCACGGCGTGGCGATGGCCCAGGCGCCCGAGCTGCTGGCGGCCGGGGTCAAGGTGATCGACCTGGCGGCGGACTTCCGCATCAAGGACCGCGCCGTCTTCGAAAAATGGTACAAGATCGAGCACACCGCACCCGAGCTGCTGGATGAAGCCGTCTATGGCCTGCCGGAACTAAACCGCGACGACATCAAGGGTGCGCGCCTGATCGCCAACCCGGGCTGCTACCCGACCACGATGCAGCTGGGCTTCTATCCGCTCTTGAGGGCCGGCCTGATCGATGCCGGTAGCCTGATCGCCGACTGCAAGTCGGGCGTCTCCGGCGCCGGCCGCAAGGCCGAGATCGGCACGTTGTTCTCGGAGTCGAGCGACAACTTCAAGGCTTACGGTGTCCACGGCCATCGTCATACCCCGGAAACCTCGGCCCAGCTGGCCCGCTATACCGACCAGAAGGTCGGCCTGATCTTCACCCCGCACCTGGTGCCGATGATCCGCGGCATGCACGCGACCCTGTACGCGCGCCTGACGCAAGAGATCGACAACGCCGCCCTGCAGGCGCTGTTCGAAGAACAATACAAGGACAGCGAATTCGTCGACGTCATGCCGTTCGGCTCGCATCCAGAGACGCGCTCGACCCGCGGCTCGAACATGCTGCGCCTGGCGCTGCACCGTCCGGAAGGCACGGACACCGTCGTGATCCTGGTGGTGCAGGACAACCTGGTCAAGGGCGCCTCCGGCCAGGCCGTGCAGTGCATGAACCTGATGTTTGGCCTGGAAGAGTCGAAGGGCCTGCAGCAGATCGCGCTGTTGCCATAATACAAAGTGGTTGCGGCGACGACGCTCGTTGCTCGACCCGACGCAGATCAAAGCGACCACCTTTGAGCCGGGTAAATTGGCTGTTGGACACGTTCAATCCAACGGTCACTATCCTCAGAGGTGCGTCATGTTCGGTCGACAAGTAAAAAGCGAGATAGACAGCCTGGTCGGGATCTCGGCCCGCATCGAGGGTGACCTGTGTTTCACCGGCGGGCTGCGCATCGACGGGGAAGTCCATGGCAATGTGGTGGCTGTGGACGGCGCCGACAGCATGCTGATCGTGTCGGAGCACGCGCGCATCGAAGGCGAGGTGCGCTGCGCCAGCCTGGTGGTCAATGGTTATATCGCCGGCGCGGTTTATTCGTCGGAACTCCTTGAATTACAGCCGAAAGGCCGCATCAATGGGGATGTACACTACCGTTTGCTCGAAATGCACGGCGGGGCGTTGGTAACAGGTAAATTAACGCACCAACCCGCCAGCGAGCCGGTGTTTCATCTAGCCGACGCCATGGAAGGGTCGGCAGCATGACTTCCGCCAACCGTCTATAATGGACGGTGTTTGATTTATTCAGGAGCTTTCCCATGACCGCAGTCGCCGAAGTGCAAGATTTCGACACGATTCCCGTACCAATCAACTTCACCGACAGCGCCGCTCAGAAAGTTGCTCAGCTGATCGAAGAAGAAGGCAACCCCGACCTCAAGCTGCGCGTCTTCGTGCAGGGCGGTGGCTGCTCGGGCTTCCAATATGGTTTCACCTTCGACGAGATCGTCAATGACGACGACACGACGATGGAAAAGAACGGCGTCCAGCTGCTGATCGACTCGATGAGCTACCAGTACCTGGTCGGCGCCGAGATCGACTACAAGGATGACCTCGAAGGCGCCCAGTTCGTGATCAAGAACCCGAACGCCACCTCGACCTGCGGCTGCGGTTCGTCGTTCTCGGCGTAATCGTTGCCTGCCCATCCAGGCCACGGTCTGGATCATCGACGGCCCGCTCGTGCGGGCCGTTTGCATTTATCACATTCGCAGCCGGCCCGCGGTGGTAGCATGACGCCTTTTTGAGACAGAGGTAGCCATGACCGTATTCGCCATGCCCGTATTCGACGCCACCGTCATCTATGAGGGCAAGGAATTGTTCAAGGGGCAGGGAGCCGCCAAAGGCTGGGCCGAGAAGCTGGCCCGGGAAATCGAGACGACCGTCACGGTGGAAAAAATCGGCACCGGCTGGGCGCTGTGCGGCACGGTCGATGGCGTGCCGTGCCAGTGGGGCATCCTCGGTCAGCGGCTCAAGCGCTTCGACTGACGCCGCAAGATATCAATTCAACATCAAGGTAAGCAATGAACAAGAATGAACTCGCGAAATTCGATGCGAAGAAGCTGATGAACAAGATGGGCCCCAAGGGCGCCACCATCGGCAAGCCCGGGGATGCTCCGGCAGCGGACCGCCGCGAACAACGCGAGCGCGACCGCGCGCTGGGCCTGGTGCCGTTCGCGGTCAAGCTCAATGGCGAGCTGGTAAAGCAATTGCAGACGCAGAGCAAGGAGCGGGGCGTCGACCTCAACGAGCTGGTGGCGCAGTTGCTGCAAAAAGGCCTGGCTGCCTGAACATCAGGCCGGGTATAGCGCCCCCAGGATGCGCGCACCGCGCGCGCCCGTGACCGCCGGCAGGTTGCCCGCTTCGCGGTTCGCAAAACGCCAGCCCAGCCAGGCGAAGGCCAGCGCCTCGACCCGGTTCGGCGCCACGCCCAGCTCCTCCGTCGACGCCACTTTCGCACCATCCAGTTCAGCGCCGATGGCGCGCAGCAGGGCGCCGTTGTAGGCGCCGCCGCCGCAGACGTAGACCGCGTCCGGCATCACGCCTTCGTCGCGGATCGCGCGCGCGATCGTCACCGCCGTCAATTGCACCAGGGTCGCCTGCACGTCGGCCGGCGCGAGCTTGCCGAAGGACGAGAGCCTGGCGTCGAGCCATGGCGCGTGGAACAGGTCGCGTCCGGTGCTCTTGGGCGCCGGCTGGCAGAAATACGGTTCGTCGAGCAGGGCGTCCAGCAGCGGTTGTTGGACGGTGCCGGTCGCGCCCCATGCCCCATCTTCGTCATAGGCGCGGCCCTGGTGGCGCGCGACCCACAGGTCGAGCAAGACATTGCCTGGGCCGGTATCGAAACCGGTCACGCGGCCGTCGCCGTGCAGCACGCTGATATTGCCGATGCCGCCGATGTTCACCACCACGCGCGCCGTGCCCGGCTTGCCGAAGGCGGCCTCGTGGAAGGCCGGCACCAGCGGCGCGCCCTGACCGCCGGCAGCGATGTCGCGGCTGCGGAAGTCGGCGATCACGTCGATGCCGATCAGCTCGGCCAGCAGGGCCGGGTTATTGGTCTGGCGCGTAAAACCCAACTCGGGGCGGTGGCGGATGGTCTGGCCGTGGACGGCGACCGCCGTCACCGGCGCCGGGCAGGATGGCAGCAGTGAGCGCACGCAATCGGCATAGGCCAGGGCCAGGCCGTTGGCGGCCAGCGCTTCGCGTTCGAGTTCGTTGTGGCTGGCGGCTTGCAGCGCCATCAGTTCGCTGCGCAGTTCGGCAGGGAAGGGGGTGAAGGCGGCCGACAGGGTCTGGATGGCGCCGTTCGAGAAATCGGCCAGCACGCCGTCGACGCCGTCGAGGCTGGTGCCGGACATCAGGCCGATGTAGAGAGAGTGAGTTTCGGTCATGGTGTTCTCAACGCATATAAAAGAAAACGCCCTCCGGCATCGAAATGCGAGGAGGGCGTTTTATATCAGGACGGTGCGGTTTAGCGTGCTGCCATCGACGAGCCGCTTGGCGCCATCAGCGAGAAGCGGTGGTTCATCTCGGCGGCCGCCATGCGGAAGCGAGCCAGTTCGGCCTGGTTCAGCGGTTGCTGGGCCAGCGACTTGAACTTGTTCGGGTCCTTGGCCACGCCTGCGACGCGGAATTCATAGTGCAGGTGCGGGCCGGTCGACCAGCCGGTCGAGCCGACGTAGCCGATCACCTGGCCCTGGCTGATCTTGGTGCCCTTGCGCATGCCTGGCGCGATACGGCTCATGTGAGCGTAGGCGGTGCTGTAGTTCGACCAGTGCTTCAGGACGACCATATTGCCGTAGCCATTGCCGTTGCCCGCGAAGTCGACGGTGGCATCGGCCACGGCGCGGATCGGGGTGCCGGTCGCGGCGGCGAAGTCGACGCCCTTATGCGCCTTGAACTTGCCCGAGATCGGGTGCACGCGCATCGAGAAGCCCGACGAGACGCGCGAGTATTGCAGTGGCGACTTGAGGAAGGCTTTCTTGAGCGACTTGCCGTCCAGCGAGTAGTAACCACCCTGCTTGGAGACTGGATCTTCGTACCAGACCGACTGGTAGCTGGTGCCGCGGTTGACGAATTCGCCAGCCAGGATGCGACCGGTTTTGATCAGTTCGCCGTCGAGCCAGAAGGTTTCGTACACGACATTGAAACGGTCGCCGCGCTTGACGTCGCTGCGGAAGTCGATATTGGTCGAGAACATCTCGATGATCTGGCCAACGACCGAATCCGGGATGCTGCCGCCGTCAACATTGGCGTCGGTAGCCGCATACAGCGAGCTGGTGATCTCGCGCGAACGCATTTCGACGCGGCGCTCGAGCTTGGCCGGCGTTTCGAGGGCGACGAATTGCTCGCCCTTGCGCTCGACGCTGATCGTACGTGCTTCGCCGCTCTTGCCGTCGGTGACGGTGGCGCGCATCGACAGCAGCAGGCCGTTCTCGTCGGTCTCGGCCTGGATGCGCTTGCCGGTCTGGAGCGACAGCAGGCGCTTGGCAAGTTTGTCCGAGCGAACGAATTTTTGCGCTTGCGCGTCTTCGATGCCGAGGCGGGTGAAGAGCGAGCCGAGCGAATCGCCGCGGCGGATGCGTTCTTCGTGGATGAATTGCTGCTCGTCTTGCTGGAGGGCGGCGATCTGGTCGGCCAGGTTCGGCAGTTCCAGGTCTTGCGCAACGGAGGTGACGGGCAGGTCGGAAGGATCGGGAGCGATCGGGGCTACACCCACGGCGCCGAAGGCGCACACGCTGAGGAAGACGGCGCCGGCGCTCAGGACGCGGGCTTTGCGGGTCTTCGGCACTAGCGCTAGCAGGCTTTTACCAGTGATTTTCTGTATAGGGTTCATGCAATCAGTTAAAATTTGCGGCTGAACTTTCAAGGGCCATGTCTGCCGTTTCCGAAAAAGTTTTCTCTAGGAAACGAAAACAGGATCGTGAATTATACCAAAAGATGTGGTCCTACAACCGTTTTAGCCAATTTCCTACACGAATTTATGACCTCTAACGCAGCCGATAATGGCACTGCGGCAACTTCTAATAAATCTTTGCCACTGACCGACCAGGTGCTTGAATCGCTCGCGATCGCCAAGCGCGGCGTCGACGAACTGCTGATCGAGAGCGATTTTGCTCAAAAACTGGCGCGATCGGAACAAACCGGCAAGCCGCTGCGCATCAAGCTGGGCCTGGATCCGACGGCGCCAGACTTGCACCTTGGCCACACTGTCGTACTGAACAAATTGCGTCAATTGCAAGACCTGGGTCACCAGGTGATCTTTTTGATCGGCGACTTCACTTCCATGATTGGCGACCCGTCGGGCCGCAACGCCACCCGTCCGCCGCTGACCCGCGAGCAGGTCGAGGAAAACGCGATGACGTATTTCCGCCAGGCGTCGCTGGTGCTGGACGCCAGCCGCACGGAAATCCGCTACAACTCCGAATGGTGCGACCCATTGGGGGCGCGCGGCATGATCCAGCTCGCCTCGCGCTACACCGTGGCCCGCATGATGGAGCGCGACGACTTTACCAAGCGCTACAAGAGTGGGACTCCGATCGCCGTGCATGAGTTCCTGTATCCGCTCATGCAGGGCTACGATTCGGTCGCTTTGCAGTCAGACCTTGAGCTGGGTGGAACGGACCAGAAATTCAACTTGCTGGTTGGCCGCGAGCTGCAGAAGGACTACGGCCAGGAACCGCAGTGCATCCTGACCATGCCGCTGCTGGAAGGCCTGGACGGCGTCGAAAAGATGTCCAAGTCCAAGAACAACTATATCGGCATCACCGAAGCCCCGAACAGCATGTTCGGCAAGCTGATGAGCATCTCGGACGAGATGATGTGGAAGTATTTCAACTTGCTGTCCTTCCGCTCGCTCGACGACATCGCGCAATTGAAGGCGACGATCGACGGCGGCGCCAATCCGCGCGATGCGAAAGTGGCGTTGGGTAAAGAGATCGTCACGCGCTTCCACTCGGCCGCTGCGGCCGACGACGCGCTGGCCGACTTCGTCAACCGCTCCAAGGGCGGCATCCCGGACGACGTGCCCGAGGTGTCGCTGTCCGGCGCGCCGCTGGGCCTGCCGCAACTGCTGAAGGCCGCCGGCCTGTGCGCCTCGACCTCGGAAGCCATGCGCATGGTCGATCAGGGCGGCGTGCGCATCGACGGCGCCGTGGTCAGCGACAAGGGCCTGCAAGTGGCCGCCGGCACCGTCGTGGTGCAGGTTGGCAAGCGCAAGTTCGCCCGTGTGACCCTGGCGGCATGATTGGCCTGCTGCAACGCGTGAGCGAGGCGGCGGTGCGCGTCGACGGCCAGACCGTCGGCGCCATCGGCCCCGGCCTGATGGTGCTGGTATGCGCCGAAAAAGGCGATACCGAACGCGAGGCCGAGCTGCTGCTGACCAAGCTGCTGGGCTACCGCGTGTTTTCCGACGAGGCCGGCAAGATGAACCGCAGCGTGACGGACACGAGTGGCGGCTTGCTGCTGGTGCCGCAGTTCACCCTGGCGGCCGACACGAAATCGGGCACGCGTCCCTCGTTCTCGCCGGCCGCCGCGCCGGAAGACGGGAGGCGCCTGTTCGAGCATGTCGTGCGCCAGGCGCGGGAACGGCATGGCATTGTCGAGACCGGCGTATTTGGTGCCGACATGAAAGTGTCGCTCATCAACGATGGCCCGGTCACATTCTGGCTGCGTATTGATCCCGTCGGGGCGGCGCGCTGAAACCCGCGCCTGGCGCCAAGGTCCAATTTAGTAGCCAGGGAGGTCACATGCGAATCTGGAGCGACTCATTCATCGACGGGGCCGACATCCCCGCCGCCTGCGCGTTCGCGGTCAGCGATCCTGCCACCCACGTCAAGCTGTCGAGCAACCGCAATCCCCATATCGCCTGGGACGACGTGCCGGCCGGCACGCAGTCGCTGGTGCTGATCTGCCACGACCCCGACGTGCCGTCCGAAGGCGGCGACGTCAACAAGGAAGGCCGTACCGTGCCTGCGGCCTTGCCGCGCGTCGATTTCTTCCACTGGACGCTGGCCGACATCCCGGTCTGCCTCAAGTCGTTGGCCGAAGGCATGTTTTCCGACATGGTCACGCCGCATGGCAAGCCCGGTCCCGAAGTCGCCTTCACCATCAAGAACGGCACCGAACACGAGCTGCGCCACGGCGTCAACGACTATACCGGCTGGTTCGCGGGCGACCCCGATATGGCGGGCGAGTTCTATGGCTATGACGGCCCGTGCCCGCCGTGGAACGACGAGCGCGTGCACCATTATGTGTTTACGCTGTATGCGCTCGACATCCCGCGCCTGCCGCTGGAGGGGCGCTTCACGGGCTCCGAGGCGCGCATGGCGATCCAGGGGCATATCCTCGACGAGGCGCGCATCTTCGGCACCTACTCGCTCAATCCCAAGGTCGCAGCCGACCTCTCAAAATAATAAATCATCTGATTTTTTCACTGCCCCGAGGTTTGGGGGCAAGGACCTCATGACATTGAACGACGCGCCTGCGGGCACGACCACGATCCTCCTGATCCGCCACGGCGAAACCGCGTGGAATGCCGAGCGCCGGCTGCAGGGCCATCTCGATATCGCGCTCAATGCCGAAGGCGAGCGCCAGGCCGCGGCGCTCGGCGCGGCGCTGGCCGGCGAGCAGATAGACCTGGTCATTTCCAGCGACCTGGCGCGCGCCCGGCAGACGGCCGAGGCGGTCCAGCGCGCCCGCGGCGCATCCGATGCCGGCCGTGTCCAACTCGATCCCCAGTTGCGCGAACGCTGCTACGGTGGCTTCGAAGGCTTGCTCTACAGCGAAATCGCAGCCCGCTTTCCGCTCGAATTCGCCGCCTGGCAGGCGCGCAATGTCGATGCGGTCCTGCCTCCAGGCACGAACCAGGGCGAGACCTTCCGCGGTTTCTTCGACCGGGCCACGAAGGCGATCCTGGGACATGCGGCGCGCCATCCCGGGCAGACCCTGGCGCTGGTGGCGCACGGCGGCGTGCTCGAGTGCGCCTACCGGGCCGCCCTCGGCCTGCCGCTGGAAACGCCGCGCGACTTCAAGGTGCACAATGCCAGCATCAACCGTTTCGTGGTCGAGCAGGGCAAGCTGAAGCTCGTCAGTTGGGGCGAGGTCGACCATTTGCGCCAGGTGGCGCTGGACGACCTGCCGTAAATAGCGATTTACACCTGAGGCGGCTTTCCTGTACGTTGGCACCTTCGGCCCGATCAGGGGCCTGTCCAACCGACCCGTTTTTTCATATGGAGCATGCAATGCCAGTCAGTTCTGGAGACTTTTCCACGACGGTCACGATTCAAAGTACCCAGCGTTGGCAGATAACGGGTGTCAGCATTACCGGGACGCAGGCCACCTCGATCACGTGCTCGGGTCGATGGACCACCAATCCCGCGAAGGGGTGGTTTGGACCGGAGGGAAGCGCTGCATACACCGCGCCGCCCGGATATACGCTGCCTCATGCAGCCGAGGGCGCCCTGATCGGTCGAGTGGATACCAATGCGCCCTTCGTGGTCGGTAACTCTGCTGTGGTGCCTGAAGGACAAACGGGTGTATTGTCGTTGTGTATCAATGACGATCTGGACAGCCTTTACGGGATGGGCCTTGGAGACAATGCGGGCTTCGTGATTGCGGTGATCACGACCACCGATAGGTAGGCTTTTCGGCAGGTCCGCGGAAATTCCGGACCTTCCCAAACAGCTGGGCAACTGCTTTTCGGCTCTTCGCCAATAACGCACACGCAACAAGCAATGCAAATTTGCTGATAATTTGAGCAGCGCTTGGGGTAAAATAGCAGGTTCCCAAGAAACTTCTGAGTTTTTCTGCTGTGCAAATCGGTCCATATCACCTGCGTAATAACGTCTTTGTCGCCCCCATGGCAGGAGTGACGGACCGTCCGTTCCGGCAGCTGTGCAAGCAGCTCGGCGCGGGCTATGCGGTGTCCGAGATGGCGGCGTCGAACCCGCGCCTGTGGGCCAGCGAAAAGACCTCGCGCCGCATCGACCACGCGGGCGAGATGGAGCCGAAGGCGGTGCAGATCGCCGGCGCCGATCCTAAAGACCTCGCCGATTGCGCGAAGTTCAACGTCGAGCGCGGCGCCCAGATCATCGACATCAATATGGGATGCCCGGTCAAGAAAGTGTGCAATAGCTGGTGCGGTTCGGCCCTGTTGCAGCACGAAGACCTGGTCGAGCGCATCCTGCACGCCGTGGTCGAGGCGGTCGACGTGCCGGTCACCCTGAAGTTCCGCACCGGCTGGGATCGCCAAAACAAGAACGCGCTGCGCATCGCGCGCCTGGCCGAGCAGGCTGGCATCCAGATGCTGACCCTGCATGGCCGCACCCGCGCCGACGGTTACAAGGGCGAGGCCGAGTACGACACCATCCGCGCCGTGAAGCAGGCGGTGAGCATTCCGCTGGTGGCCAACGGCGACATCACGACGCCCGAGAAGGCGAAGTTCGTGCTCGACCATACCGGCGCCGATGCGGTGATGATCGGCCGCGCGGCCCAGGGCCGTCCCTGGATCTGCCGCGAGATCGATCACTACCTGCGCACCGGCGAACACCTGCCGGCGCCGCTGGTGGACGAGGTGCGCGAGCTGATGAACGAGCACCTGCCGGCCCATTACGCCTTCTACGGCGAATACGTCGGCGTGCGTACCGCGCGCAAGCACATCGGCTGGTATGTGCAAGACCTGCCGGGCGGCGAGGAATTCCGGCAGCGCATGAACTTGCTGGAATCGACGGCCGAGCAACTGGCGGCGGTCGATGACTTTTTCAAATCGCAGCACAGGCATGGCGAGCGGTTACAATACCGCCCCTCGCATCCGGATGTCGATGCGATCGCGGCATAAGCACCAGAAATAAGCACCACACCACAAGAAGAACACGGGGACGCGCTGTGCGTGAGCGCAGCAATCATTAAACCAGGATGAAGCAGCAGAAGACATGAGCAAAGAAAGTATCCAGGAAGTCGTCCAGAAGAGTCTCGAAGACTATTTCAACGATCTGGGCGAACAAAAGCCGACCAACATCTACGACATGATGGTGTTGACCGTCGAAAAGCCCGTCCTCGAAGTCGTCATGTCGCGCGCCGACGGCAACCAGTCGCACGCCGCGCAGATGCTGGGCATTAACCGGAACACTTTGCGCAAGAAACTGCAGGAGCACGGGCTGCTCTAAGCGTGACCCACGTGGCCGCGCTCCAGGCGCGCGGCCATGACCGGATCCCCGATCCGCCTGCCCGCCGCCAGGAATTCTCAACCATAGGCCACACCATGATCAAACAAGCTCTCATTTCCGTATCCGACAAGACCGGCGTGCTCGATTTCGCGCGCGCTCTTTCTTCGCTCGGCGTCAATATCCTGTCCACCGGCGGCACCGCCAAGCTGCTGCAGGATAACGGCGTGCCGGTGACCGAAGTCGCCGACTACACCGGTTTCCCGGAAATGCTGGATGGCCGCGTCAAGACCCTGCACCCGAAAGTGCACGGCGGCATCCTGGCGCGCCGCGATTTCCCCGAGCACGTCGCCAAGCTGGAAGAGCACGGCATTCCGCAGATCGACATGGTCGTGGTTAACCTGTATCCGTTCCAGCAGACCGTCGCGAAAGAAGAGTGCTCGCTGGAAGACGCGATCGAGAACATCGACATCGGCGGCCCGACCATGCTGCGTTCGGCGGCCAAGAACCACCGCGACGTGGTCGTGATCGTCGACCCGCTTGATTACGGCGTGGTGCTGGCCGAGATGAAAGGCCAGGGCGAAGCCACTGGTCCGGTCAGCTATGAAACCAAGTTCCGCCTGGCCAAGAAAGTGTTCGCGCACACCGCGCAATACGATGGCGCGATCACCAACTACCTGACCAGCCTGGGCGAAGACCGCGCGCACGCGACCCGCTCGAGCTTCCCGCAGACCCTGAACATGGGCTTCGAAAAAGTCCAGGACATGCGCTACGGCGAGAACCCGCACCAGGGCGCCGCCTTCTACCGTGACCTGATTACCGTCGACGGCGCGCTGGCCAACTACACCCAGTTGCAAGGCAAGGAACTGTCGTACAACAATATCGCCGATGCCGATGCGGCCTGGGAATGCGTCAAGTCGCTGGGCGGCATGCAACAGCCGGCCGGCTGCGTGATCGTCAAGCACGCCAACCCGTGCGGCGTGGCGATCGGCTTTGACGCCCTGGACGCCTATTCGCGTGCGCTGCAGACCGACCCGACCTCGGCCTTCGGCGGCATCATCGCCTTCAACGTCGAAGTCGACGGCAAGGCGGCCGAAGCGCTGTCGAAACTGTTCGTCGAAGTGCTGATCGCGCCATCGTTCACCGCGGAAGCGCGCCAGATCATGGCTGCCAAGCAGAACGTGCGCCTGCTGGAAATCGCGCTGGGCAACGGCCAGAACGCCTATGACGTCAAGCGCGTCGGCGGCGGCCTGCTGGTGCAGTCGCCGGATGCGAAGAACGTTGGCCTGGGCGACCTGCGCGTGGTCACCAAGAAGCAACCGACCCAGCAGCAGCTGCAAGACATGATGTTCGCCTGGCGCGTGGCCAAGTTCGTGAAATCGAACGCGATCGTGTTCTGCGCGAACGGCATGACCCTGGGCGTCGGCGCCGGCCAGATGAGCCGCATCGACTCGGCCCGCATCGCCTCGATCAAGGCGCAGAATGCCGGTCTGTCGCTCACCGGTTCGGCCGTGGCGTCGGATGCCTTCTTCCCGTTCCGTGACGGCCTGGACGTGGTGGTCGATGCGGGCGCGACCTGCGTCATCCACCCGGGCGGCTCGATGCGCGACCAGGAAGTGATCGATGCCGCCGACGAGCGCGGCGTGGTGATGCTGTACACGGGCACCCGTCACTTCCGTCACTGATCCGGTGACACCATCGGGCCGGTGGAATTTGCCGGTCCGATGCGATCTAATCGTGGTGAACTGTGTTTTTGCACAGTATTTTTCCCACGAACACCCCCAGCCGGGGTAACATTCCACCATGATTATTCTCGGCATCGACCCGGGCCTGCGCACGACGGGGTTCGGCGTCATTGAAAAACACGGCGCCAGGCTGCGCTACATCGCCTCGGGCACCATCAAGACCGGGCTGGAAGGCGCCTTGCCGCCGCGCCTGAAGGTCATCCTGCACGGCGTCAGCGAAATCATCGCCACCTACCGCCCAGCCTGTTCGGCCATCGAAAAAGTCTTCGTCAACGTCAATCCGCAATCGACCCTGCTCCTGGGCCAGGCCCGCGGCGCGGCGATCACGGCCCTGGTCAGCGCCGATCTCGACGTGGCCGAATACACGGCAGTGCAAGTCAAGCAGGCCGTGGTCGGCACCGGCAAGGCGGCCAAGCCGCAGGTGCAGGACATGGTCGCGCGCCTGCTCAAGCTGCCGGGCCTGCCGGGCACCGATGCCGCCGACGCCCTGGGCGTCGCCATCTGCCACGCCCACAGCATCGACACCTTGTCGCTGCTGAATGGCTTGTCTCCCGCCGGGCAGGCGCTGCGCATGAAGAACAGCCGTCTCGTCTCATAAAATAGTTAAGGAAAACCGATGATCGGTCGCCTCTCTGGAATCCTGCTCGAAAAAGCGCCGCCGCACGTGCTGGTCGATTGCAATGGCGTCGGCTATGAAGTCGACGTGCCGATGAGCACCTTTTATAACTTGCCGCATACCGGCGAAAAAGTCGTGCTGTTCACCCACCTGGTGGTGCGCGAGGATGCGCACCTGCTGTTCGGCTTCGGCTCGGCGTCCGAACGCGCGCTGTTTCGCCAGCTGATCAAGATCACCGGCATCGGCGCGCGCATGGCGCTGGCGATCTTGTCCGGCATGTCGGTGGCCGAGCTGTCGCAGGCCGTCACCCTGCAGGAAACCGGCCGCCTGGTGAAGGTACCGGGCATCGGCAAGAAGACGGCCGAACGCCTGCTGCTGGAACTGAAAGGCAAGCTTGGCGCCGACATCGGCATGGTCGCCGGCGCGGCCCGTGACGACGCGCAGGTGGACGTGCTCAACGCGCTGGCCGCACTGGGGTATTCTGACAAGGAAGCGCTCCTCGCGATCAAGAACATGCCGGCCGGCTCGAGCGTCTCGGACGGCATCAAGTTCGCGCTGAAGGCGCTGTCTAAAGGCTAAGCGGGATATCCAGTCATGAGCATCCAGACCGACAGTTTCACCGAGCACCGCGTGATCGACGCCGCGCCGGCCTCGCCCAACGAAGAGGCGATCGAACGCGCCTTGCGTCCAAAGCAGCTCGACGAATACGTCGGCCAGGAAAAGATCCGCGACCAGCTCGAGATCTTCATCCACGCGGCGCGCAAGCGGCGCGAGGCGCTCGATCACACCCTGCTGTTCGGCCCGCCGGGCCTGGGTAAAACCACGCTGGCCCACATCATCGCGCGCGAGATGGGTGTGAATCTGCGCCAGACCTCGGGCCCGGTGCTCGAGCGTCCCGGCGACCTGGCGGCGCTGCTCACCAACCTCGAGCCGAACGACGTGCTGTTCATCGACGAGATCCACCGCCTGTCGCCGGTGGTCGAGGAGATCCTGTATCCGGCGCTCGAGGACTACCAGATCGACATCATGATCGGCGAGGGTCCGGCCGCGCGCTCGGTCAAGCTCGACCTGCAGCCGTTCACCCTGGTCGGCGCCACCACCCGCGCCGGCATGCTGACCAATCCGCTGCGCGACCGTTTCGGCATCGTGGCGCGCCTGGAGTTCTACAACGTCGAGGAATTGACCAAGATCGTGGCGCGCAGCGCCGCATTGCTGGAAGCGCCGATCGACGAAGACGGCGCGCGCGAAGTGGCCAAGCGCGCGCGCGGCACGCCGCGTATCGCCAACCGCCTGCTGCGCCGCGTGCGCGACTACGCCGAAGTGAAGGGCAATGGCGAGATCACGCGCGAGATGGCCGACCGCGCGCTCAAGATGCTCGACGTCGACACCGTCGGCTTCGACGTCATGGACCGCAAGCTGCTCGAGGCGGTGCTGTTCAAGTTCGCCGGCGGCCCGGTCGGCATCGGCAACCTGGCGGCGGCGATCGGCGAGGCCGCCGACACCATCGAGGACGTGCTCGAACCGTATCTGATCCAGCAGGGCTATCTGCAGCGCACCCCGCGCGGACGCATCGCCACGCCGCTGGCCTACCAGCACTTCGGCGTCACTGCGCCGCGCATCAGCCCGACGGGCGATTTGTGGGATAGCCTGCCGCCGGCTTGAACGGCAAGCGGGGGCAGGAACCGGGATTCAGGAACCGGGCGCGGAAGGGCGGCGCCGCGGTGCGAACAGCGCCATGGCGGGCGCGCTGCGATACACGACCGTCAGGCACAGCAGCACGCTCAAAGCGATGACGGCGCCGGCCAGCCACAGCACATCCGCCGAACCGCCGCGCCACAGCAGGGCGGCGCTGGCCAGCGCCGGCACGCCCAGCAGCACCGCCGCCAGCGCGCGGAGCAGCATCGAGCGGCGCAGGCGTTGGCCGGCCATCCCGACCAGGAAAAAGCCGCTTGCCGCCAGCACCACGCAGGCCAGCGTCGCCCCGGCCCGGCTCGCATCCGGGGGCATGCCGCCGGCGCGGATCAAGATCGCCGGTGCGATCAGCACCAGCACGCCGGCCACGAGGCTGGCGAGTCGAAGAAAGATCATGGCACATCCTTGTGGTGCGAAGAGACGGCAAAGGCCGGATTCATGGATAGCCATACGAAAAATGTCCTGCCAGTCCGGCAGTGAAACCAAGATAGCACACAGGAAAAGAAACTTGTCGTAAATGTTTCTTCGTGCAAGACGGTTTCGTCACATCTGCCGGGCGCCACTCACATGTCAATTCCGCGCGCATGCGCCGCGATCCGCGCCGCAGCGCGCGCGGGCGGCAGTCCGAACAGGCGCGCGTACTCGCGGCTGAACTGGGTCGCGCTTTCATAACCGACTTCGAAGGCGGCGCCCGTCACGCTGGCGCCCTGCGCCACCATCAGCATGCGCGCCTGCATCAGGCGCACGCGCTTCTGGTACTGGAGAGGACTCAGTGAGGTGGCAGCCTTGAAGTGGCGGTGGAAGGACGATGGACCCATCACCGCCTTCTCGGCCAGCGTCTCGACCCGCAGGGAACTGGCGAATTCGCGCCGGATCCACGCGATCGCGCGCTGCACCCGCGCCAGGGCGCTGTCCGGCATGGCAATCGCGCGCAGCTTGGCGCCGTGCGGTCCCTGCAGCACCCGGTACAGGATCTCGCGTTCATACGCTGGCGCCAGCGCCGCGATGTCCTGCGGCTGGCGCTGCCGCTGCTGGCGGACGGCGCCGCGATCGTGAACCTCACCAGCGCCACCACGCGCGTGGCCACGAACGGCGTCGCGCCGCACGCCGCCTTCAAGGGCGGCCTCGAGGTACTGACCCGCTACATGGCCAAGGAATTCGGGCCGCGCCGTATCCGCGCCAACGCGGTGTCGCCGGGCGCGATCCGCACCCAGCTGGGCGGCGGATTGAACGATGAATTCGAGGCCTTGCTGGCATCGCAGACCGCGCTCGGCCGGGTGGGCGAGGCGGATGAAGTGGGGCGCGTGATCGCCATCCTGCTGGGTCCGGAACTGGCCTGGGTCAATGGCCAGTCGATCGAGGTCGGCGGCGGCTACCAGATCTGACCGGGTGAGGCACCATGCCCGACCACGTCTTTCTTCCGGTTATGATGGTTGAGTGAAGCGGCGTTCCCGCTGCGCATTACGGCGCAGCGGAATCCACTGGATCGGTTTCGGCACTCGCCGGGAAGCCGTCCTCGGCACGATCGGCTGCTGCGGCACATGGGTCAGCGGATAGATGAAGCTGAGGTACAGCAGGATCGTCAGCATCAACAGGAAGGTGCACAGCCAGACCATCAGCATATTGCTGGCATGCCAGATCACGATGCCGCTGGCGCCGAAGGGCATCATCAGGAGCAGGGCGGCGAACGAGCGCAGCATGGCGTCGCGGTTCATGCGGTGGCCGGCCATCGCGACCAGGAAGAAGCCGCCCGAGCCGAGCGCCACGCCGACCAGCACGATGTACGGCTCCATCCAGTCCGGAATGCCGTGCGCGGTCGAGGCCAGCAGGGCGGCCGGCAACAGGATGCCGAACACGCCGCCAGCCAGGCTGAGCAGGCGAATCACCCGCATGGCCCGTCCACGGAAGACGGGGCGTGCGGCACGCGCTACGGAAGTCGGTTTCATTGCGCCAATCAGGTTCCAAGGTGGGCTGGAAGTAACGTCCGGCAACACGTCGCGGTTGACGTGATATTCGCGTTAGCATAGCCGACATTGCGCGGCGCGTGAACTAGTGCCCGACGCTCTTCGAAAACAGGTTGATGACCAGCACCCCGGCGATGATCAGCGCCAGGCCGGCGATGGCCGCCAGGTCCAGGCTTTGCTTGAAATACAACCAGCTGACCAGGGAGATGAGCACGATGCCGACACCGGACCAGATCGCATAGGCGATGCCGGTGGGTAGCACGCGCAGGCTGAAGGTGAGCAGGTAGAACGACAGGGCGTAGCAACCGACCGTGACCAGGCTCGGCAGCGGGCGGGTAAAACTGTCGGAAGCCTTGAGGGCGGTGGTGCCGATCACTTCGGCGACGATGGCAAAGCCAAGGAAGATATAGGCTTGATTGAGGGTCATCAGGAAGAAAAACGGCCCGTCGCCGGGCCGCGTTGAGGTTTATTGTTCGCGCTGCCAGGTCTGGGTGCGGCCGAACATCGGGGCGCCGATATAGCCGCGCACTTCGAGCTTGCTGCCGTTGTCGGCCAGGCTGGCCTTGCTCTTGTAGGTCTTGCCGTTGGACGGATCGAGGATCTGGCCGCCGGTGTATTCGTTGCCTTCCTTCTTGAGGCCCGAGAGGATCGTCATGCCGATGATCGGCTGATCCTTGCGCGCATCGCTGCACTTCACGCACTTGGGATTCTGGTCCTGGTCAGCGGGACGGAACAGTTTCTCGATCTTGCCGGTCAGGACGCCGCCTTCCTCGGTGATGCGCACCAGCGCCTTCGGCTTGCCGGTCTCGTCATCGATGGTTTTCCAGGTGCCGACCGGCGAAGCGCCTTGCGCGAACGCGGCGGCGGGCAGGGCGAACATGGCGGCGATCAGGCCGGCGCGCATCAGGTGTCGCATGGGGTGTCTCCAGTGTTGTTGTTGGTATGGCAGAGTGTAGCAAAGCCACCCGATGGCGGGATGGCCCGGAATCAGAGGATTCCCTCCAAAACCGGCGTTGACGTTCAGGGCGCGTTGCGCACGTCTTCCGGCGTGACCTGGTGGCGCCGCTCGGCCGGGCGGGTCAGCACGCGCATGGTCACGTCCAGCGGCACCCCTAGCTCGGCGAGCTGGCGTGCGGCGCTGGAACGGTTCTCGGCAGACGCTTCGTGAATCACGGCGTCGATGCGCAGGGAGGTCTTGTAGTCGCTTCGTCGGTCCATGGTCCGATCCTACCATGTCTTGACGCATTGCCATTTCCTGCTACGCCTGTGGCGCACGTTGCAGCCATTCTATTTTTTTTCGATGCAAGTTTTTCACGAATTGTTGTATCTTGTGGCATCTTTTTTTTCACGCCACAAGGACATTGCATGCTCGACCTGGTCAACGCCGTCAACGGCATCATCTGGAGCCCCATCATGATCGCCCTGTGCCTCGGGGCCGGGCTGTATTTCTCCGTACGTTCGCGCTTCCTGCAGCTGCGCCACGTGCGCGAGATGGTGCGCCTGATGCGAGAAGGGAAGAGCTCGGAGCAGGGCGTGTCCTCGTTCCAGGCGCTGGCCATGACGCTGGCCGGCCGGGTCGGCACCGGCAATATCGCCGGCGTCGCCACCGCGATCACCTTCGGCGGCCCGGGCGCGGTGTTCTGGATGTGGATGATGGCCTTCCTCGGCGCCAGCTCGGCCTTCGTCGAATCGACCCTGGGCCAGGTCTACAAGGAGCCGGTGGGCAACCAGTACCGCGGCGGCCCCGCCTTCTACATCGAGAAGGGCCTGGGCATGAAACGCTACGCCTGGACCTTCGCCATCGCCACCCTGCTCGCGACCGGCCTGCTGCTGCCGGGCGTACAGGCCAACTCGATCGCCGAGGGCCTCAAGACCGCCGCCGGCATCGATCCGCTGTTCACCGGCATCGGCCTGGCCGTGCTGCTGGCCATCATCATCTTCGGCGGCGTGCGCCGCATCGCCCACTTCGCCGAAATCGTGGTGCCGTTCATGGCCGCCGCCTACATCCTGGTGGCGGTGGTGATCGTGGCCATGAACATCGGTGAGCTGCCGGGCGTGCTGCAGCTGATCTTCAGCTCGGCCTTCGGCCTGGACGCCGGCTTCGGCGCCATGCTCGGCCTGGCGATCCAGTGGGGCGTCAAGCGCGGCATCTATTCGAACGAGGCCGGCCAGGGCACCGGCCCGCACGCTTCCTCGGCGGCCGAAGTGAGCCATCCGGCCAAGCAGGGCCTGGTGCAGGGCTTCTCGGTCTACATCGACACCCTGTTCGTGTGCTCGGCGACCGCCTTCATGCTCCTGATCACCGGCCAGTACAACGTCGAAACGCCGGAAGGCGCGCCGGTGTTCGTCGGCATCCAGGGCGTGGCCTCGGGGCCGGGCTACGTCCAGACCGCGCTCGAGAACGTGATGCCGGGCTTCGGCGCGCTGTTCGTGGCGATCGCGCTGCTGTTCTTCGCCTTCACTACCATCGTCGCCTACTACTACATCGCCGAGACCAATATCGCCTATATGGACCGCCACGGCCGCCATCCATGGCTCGGCTTCGTGCTCAAGCTGTGCATCGTGTCGGCCACCATTTATGGCGCGGTCAAGACCGCCGACGTGGCCTGGGGCCTGGGCGACATCGGCGTCGGCCTGATGGCGTGGCTGAACGTCGTCGCCATCGTGTTGCTGCACAAGGTGGCGTTCAAGTGCCTGCGCGACTACGAGGCGCAGAAGAAGGCCGGCAAGGATCCGGAGTTCGACCCGAAGGCGCTCGGCATCGAGAACGCGCATTACTGGGAGCAGCGCGCCGCGGCCTCGCGCGCGCCGCAAGCGCCTGCGCGCGACGACGCGCCGGTCAAGTAAATTACTCGCGCAGCGCCAGCACAGGGCGCATGCGCATCGCCGCCAGCGCGTGGCGCGTGGTGGCGCCCAGCGCCACCACGCAGGCCAGCAGCAGTGCCAGCGCCAGCGGCCAGCCGCCCACCGAGGCCCGGGTGGCGAAGCCGCCCAGGTACTGCTGGATCGCCAGCCAGGCCAGCGGCAGGCCAAGCAGGGCGCCGGCGCCGACCAGGCGACCGGTCTCGCGCGCCACCAGGCGGCCGATCGCGCCGCTGCTGGCGCCATACAGTTTGCGCAGCACGATCTCCCTTTCCCGCTTCTGCACGCTGTACGCCGCCAGCACATAGATGCCGAAGGCGGCGATGGCGCTGGCGATCAGGCTCGAGGCGCCCAGCAACTGGGCCAGGCGCCGGTCGTCGGCATAGAACAGGTCGGTCGCCATCTTTTGCATGCGCACCACGCCGAGCGTCTCGTTCGGGAAGTGGCGCGGCCACAGCGTTTCGATGGCGTGCGCGGTCGCCTCGGGGTTGGCGCGGGTGCGCACGATGAACATGCCGACCTGGTCGTGCAGCAGATAGGCGGTGGGTTGCTGTTCGTCGCGCGCCGAGCGGTGGCGAATGTCGGGAGCGATGCCGACGATCTGCTTCGGCCCTGAATCCCCGTCCGGATTGATCAGGCTCTTGCCGACCGCATCCTGGGCAGTAGCGAAGCCGAGCCGGCGCGCGGCAGAGGCATTGATCACCACGCGACCGGGTTCCCTGGCGCCGTCCAGCGCCGGGTCATACAGGCGTCCGGCCACCGGCTTCACGCCCAGCACATCGAAGAATTCCGGGGTCATGACATAGATCGCCAGGTCGGTCGCCTGGCCGCCCTCGCGCCGCAGCGTGGTGATGTTCTGGCCGACATTGAACGGCATGTGGGACACCGCCACTCCCGCCACGTCGGGCAGGCGCGCGATCTCGTCGCGCAGCGCGCGGGTGCGCGCATCGCGCATATCGTTCGCGGCCGGGAACATCAACAGCGGCGCCATATCGAAGCCGGGATCGATGGTGCTGGCGTGGCGCGTCTGCCAGGCCACCGCCAGCGTGGTCGCGGTGAGGCCCATGGCGGTGGCCAGCTGCAACACGGTCAGCGCGCGCCGCAGCCACAGGCCGCCGGCGCTTTCGCTGCCGTTGCGGCCGGCCAGCGCGGCGCCGGGGCGCACCCGCAGCGCCGACCAGGCCGGCCAGGCGCCGGCGGCCAGGCCGAGCAGCAGCCCGAGCCCCAGCGTGGCGCCCACGGCGGCGCTGTCGAACATGGCGTCGAACTCGCGCTGCACCAGGTCGGAAAACACCGGCATCAGCAGCCAGGCCAGCAGCAGTCCGAGCAGGGTCGCCACCAGGCACACCAGCACCGATTCGGCCAGGAACTGGCGAGCCACCGCCGGCGCCGAGGCTCCCAGCACCTTGCGCATCGCGATCTCGCGCTGGCGCGCCAGGGTGCGTACGGTGGCCAGGTTCACGTAATTGGTTGCAGCCAGCAGCAGGATCAGCGCCGCCACCCCGGCCAGGCCGAGCATGCCCTGGCGGTTGCCGTGCACCGAACCGGCGGCATCGACATCGGGCGCCAGGTAGACGTCGGCGAGCGCGCGCAGCCGGTATTCGATCAGGTCGCGTCCGCCCAGCCCGGCCACCTGCTCGGCATAGTCGCGCAGCACCAGCCGCGACTGGCGCAGGCCGCGCTCCACATTGGCGAGCGCCGCCCGTGGATCGGCGCCGGGCAGCAGTTTCACGTACACGCTGCCGCCGGTGAAGCCCCATGAGCGCTGCATATTGCGCAGCGATTCCTCCCGGATGAACGGCGCCCGGATGCCGGCCAGCGCCTCGTATCGCGTGGTGGTGGCCGCCGGCTGGTCGGCCAGCACCGCGGCCACGCTATACGTCTGCCGGTCGCCTTGCAGCGTGGCGCCGACCACGTCGGCGCGGCCGAACAGCTTGATCGCGGTCGATCGGGTGAGCGCCAGCGCGCCGGGACGGGTGAGCGCGGCCTGCAGGTCGCCGGCCAGCACCGTGGGCGAAAAGATCTGCTGGAAGGCGGGATCGACCAGGGTCAGGCCGAAGGAGCGTACTTGGTCGCCCACCCGCGCGTCCAGGCCGCGCTCCAGGAACGCCGTGGCCAGCAGCGGCTGGCCACTGGAAAGCAGCGCATCGCGCGCCGGCATGCTGGCCACGTGGGTCCAGCCGTTGCCGAGCAGCGCCAGGTTCCAGCTCTCCTGCAGCTGGTAGATGCGCTCGTGCTCCGGCACGTGGCGGTCGTAGGAGAAGGAATGGCGCACCAGGCCGAGCAGCAGGAAGCAGGCGGCGATGCCGACCGCCAGCCCCAGGATCACGACCGCGGAATACGAGCGGTCCTTGGCCAGCAAACGCCAGCCGATACGAAAGTCGCGCAATAGCATGTTCGCTCTCCTCACGCGGCCTGCAGCGCGTCGACCACGATGCGCCCGTCCAGCAGGCGCACGGTGCGCGAGGCCTGGGCCGCGTGCGCCGGCGAGTGGGTGACCATCACCACGGTCGTGCCTTCGGCATTGATGGTGCGCAGCAGGCGCATCACCTCGTCGCCGTGGGCGGTATCGAGATTGCCGGTCGGCTCGTCGGCCAGCAGGACGGCCGGCCCGGCCACCAGGGCGCGCGCGATCGCCACCCGCTGCTGCTGGCCGCCCGACAGCTGCGACGGCCGGTGCTTGCTGCGATGCGCAACGCCCAGGCGTTCGAGCATGGCCTGCACGCGGCGGCGCCGTTCGCTGCCCGACACGCCGGTGTACTCGAGCGCCAGTTCGACGTTCTCGAACACGCTCAGTTCCTCGATCAGGTTGAAGCTCTGGAAGATGAAGCCGACCATGCCGCGCCGCAGGCCGTTCAGGCGCGCCTCGCTCCAGCCGCTGACGTCGTGGCCGTCGAACAGGAAGCTGCCGGAACTGGGCACGTCGAGCAGGCCAAGAACCCCCAGCAGGGTCGACTTGCCGCAGCCGGAAGGCCCGGTGATGGCGACGTATTCGCCGGCGCCGATCTCGAGGTCGATGCGGTCGAGGGCGCGGGTCTGGACTTCGCCCGCCGTGTGGATCTTGCTGACGTTTGACAGCTTGAGCATGGTGGATTCCTGTGTGATGTGTGAATGTTACTCGGTCAGGCGCAGCCGTTCGGCCTTTCCGAAGCCGGCATAGCCGGACACGACGACCTGGTCGCCGGGAGCCAGGCCGGACAGCACTTCGACTTGTGTCGTGCTGCGACGGCCTAGTGCGATGTCGCGCTTTTCGGCATGGCTGCCGTCTTCCGTCACGACGAAGGCCCAGGCGCCGCCGCCGTCGTTGGCGAAAGCGCCGTTTGGCAGCAGCAAGGCGCGCGCGCTCTGGCCGAGGGTGAGTTGCACGTCCATCCCCTGGCCGGGACTGATCACCGCCGGCCGGGCATCCGTGAATACCAGTTCGGCGTTGAAGCGGCCTTCCTTGATCTGCGGGTAGACGGTGCTGACCCGCAGCGCGTAAGTCTTGCCGTCCTGGGTGATGCGGCCTTCGCGGCCGGGCGTGACGCGGCTCAGGTAGAACTCGTCGACCTGGGCGCTGAGCTTGAAACGGTTCGGATCGTCGATGCGGCCGATGGCCTGGTCCTGGCGCACCGCCTGGCCGACCAGCAGGCGAAAGTCGGTCAGCACGCCGTCGCTCGGCGCGCGCACCGCCAGCGCGTCGACCGTCGCGGCCACCAGTTCCAGGCCCGTGGCCAGGCCGCGGATGGCCTGGTCCATCTGCTTCAGGGCGCGCTCGCGCACGCCCTGTTCGAGGCGCATGCCGCGGCTTTCCTCGTTAAGCGCGCGCCGCGCCTGCGCCAGCTTGTCGCCCGATTCTTCGAGCGCCGCGGCGGAGATGAAGCCATCCCGCGCCAGCCGGGCATTGCGGGCGTGCTGCTTCTCGACTTGCCCGAATGCGAATTCGAGATCGTTCAGGCGGCGCTGGTGGTCGGTGCGCACCGCCTCTTGCGCCACCTGCAGGTTGGCCAGGTTCGAGATCTGCTGCGCATGTTCGGCCTGGCGCGCCAGCAGCTCCAGGTTGCGCTGCGGGTTCGACAGGCGAAACAGCAGGTCGCCTTTCCTGACCGCCTGGCCGTCGCGGGCGAAGACTTCCTCGACGCGGCCGGATTCGACCGCATCGAGCATGATCGAATTGAGCGGCTCGGCCAGCGCGCGCACCACGATCTCGTCGCGGAACACGCCGGCTTTGACGCTGGCGATGCGCACGTCGCGCAGCTCGACCTCGAGGCCGCGCGGCAGCATCTGCCACAGCAGCGCGCCGCCGGCGGCGACGGCGGCAAAGGCCAGCGCAAGTCGGGCGGCGCGGCGGCCGCGCCGTGGCGGCAGCGTCACGTCCATGGCGGCGCCGGTGACGGCGGGTGGGGGTATCTGGTCCATGCCGGAACTCTTTGCAAGCGGCGTGCCAGGCCGTTTTTGGGGCGTGTGGACGGCTTTTCGGCCTTCACCTGTCCGATTCCGGACAGGTCGGGTGTGCGGAGTCGGTCATGTGTCCGGGGGAGGCCGCACGACGCCGTTTTGCGCTGCTAGAATGCCTGCTGGCCTGACCATCCCGACCTCCATGTCCCCATCCTCCGCGCGCATCCTGATCCTCGACGACGACCCCGACGTCGCCTGCGCCGCGCAGATGCTGCTGCGGCGGCGCCACGGCGCGGTGGCCACGCTGGACGATCCCGCGCGGCTGGACGCCTTGCTGGCGGCCGGCGTGCCCGACGTGGTCCTGCTCGACCTGAATTTCACGCCGGGCCGCATCGACGGCGCCGAGGGCCTCGCGGTGCTCGACCGCCTGCGCGCCATGGCCGCCGCGCCGGCCGTGATCGTCCTGACCGCCTATGCCGACGTGCCGCTGGCGGTGGAGGCGCTCAAGCGCGGCGCCGGCGACTTCATCACCAAGCCCTGGGACAATGCACGCCTGCTGGCGGCGGTCGATGCCGCGCTGGCGCGGCGCGGCGCCAGGACCGTTGCCGTCGACGCGAGCCTGATGGGAGACTCGCCGGCCATGCAGGGCGTCAAGGCGATGATCGCCAGCGTGGCGCCGACCATGGCCAACGTCATGGTGCTGGGCGAGAACGGCGTCGGCAAGGAACTGGTGGCGCGCGCCATCCACGCGGCGTCCAGCCGCGCGCACGGCACCTTCCTGGCGGTCGACATGGGCGCCCTGCCGGAGACGACCTTCGAGAGCGAGATGTTCGGCCACCGGCGCGGCGCCTTCACCGACGCCAGGGCCGACCGCGCGGGCCGCTTCCAGGCCGCGCAGGGCGGCACGCTGTTCCTCGACGAGGTCGGCAATATGCCGCTGGGCGCCCAGGCCAAGCTGCTGACGGCGCTGGAGCGGCGCCAGGTGACGCCGGTCGGCGCCGACCGCGCCGAGCCGGTCGACGTGCGCGTCGTCAGCGCCACCAACCTGGATGAAACAAGGCTGTTCGATGCCTCGGTGTTTCGCACCGACCTGCTGTTCCGCCTGAACACGATCGTGATCCGCGTGCCGCCGCTGCGCGAACGGCGGGGCGATATCCCGGCCCTGCTGCATCACTACCTGTCGCTGTACGAGGGCGAGTACCAGCGGCCGGTGCGCGAGCTGGCGCCGGGTGTGCTCGAGCGCCTGTGCGCCTGGGACTGGCCGGGCAATGTGCGCGCGCTGCGCCACGCCTGCGAACGCGCCGTCATCCTCGGGCTTCAATCCGACTACCACGTCGACGACTTCGGCCTGGTGGCGCCGCCATCGCCGCCGGCGGCGCCAGTGGAAGAATCGTTCAAGCTCGGCGCGCTCGAACGCGACACCATCGCGGCCGCCATGGAGCAAGCCAGGGGAAACATCAGCCTGGCCGCGCGCCTGCTGGGCCTGAGCCGCGCGGCGCTGTACCGCAAGCTGGGCAAGCATGGGATCTAGGGCCGGCATCTGGCTGGCATTGGCCGGCATGCTGGCGCTGGCCTTCGGCGCGGGCGGGCTGGGCGAGTCGCCGCGCCTGCAGGTGACGTGCGCGCTGGCGGCATTGCCGATGCTGGCGCTGCTGTGGTGGTGCGTGGAGCGGCTTGCCCGGGCGCGCCAGGCGCCGCCCGTCGTGCCGGAAGCCGGCATCGAGCAGCGCGCGCTGCTCGACAACGCGCTGGCCTTCGAGGCGCGGCTCGAACACGCGCCGATCGCCTTGTTCTCCATCGACGCCGCCGACAGCGCGGCGCCGCTCAACGCCAGCGCGCGCAAGCTGGTCGCGCCGGGGCGGGCGCTCGACGCCGGCGCGCTGTACCGCCAGCTGGCGGCGCTGGACGCCAGGCGGCGCTTGATCGAGTTCGATACCGAGCGCGGCGTCGAACGTGCGCTGGTCGCGGTGTCGATGCTGACCCTGCACGGCGCGCCGCAGCGCCTCGTCGCGCTGATGCCGGTCGAGAGCGAGCTGGAAGCCGAGGCCCTGAAATCCTGGCGCCAGCTGGTGCACGTGCTGACCCACGAGATCATGAATTCGCTGACGCCGGTCGCATCGCTTTCACGTACCGCCCGCGATCTTTTGAGCGAGTTCGAGGAGAGCCTGCCGCCCGACGTCGGCGCCGACCTCAGGACGGCGCTGGAGGCGATCAACCGCCGCGCCGACAGCCTGGTCGATTTCGTCGGCAGCTACCGTAGCCTGTCGAACGTGCCGCCCGCGCGGCCCGAGCGCGTGGAGTTGGCCGACTTGTTCGGGCGGGTGAATGCGCTGGTGGGACCGGGCTGGCGCGCGCGCGGCGGGGACGTCACCTTCACGGTCGAACCGGCCTCGCTGGAATTGATGGCCGATCCCGGCCAGCTCGAGCAGGCGCTGATCAACCTGCTCAAGAACGCCTTCGAGGCCACGCAGCCCGGCGGCCGCGCCCGGGTCGATGCGCGGCTGGTGCGCGGCAGCCGCCTGCGCATCGAGGTCGTCGACGACGGCGCGGGCATTCCCGAGGCCTCGGTGCCGCACATCTTCACGCCGTTCTACACGACCAAGAAGCAGGGCGGGGGCATCGGGCTGGCCATGGTGCGCCACCTGGTGCACGAAAACGGCGGCACGGTGCGCTACGCCAGGTCGGTGGGCAAGGGCGCCCGCTTCGTGATCAGTTTCTAGGTTGCCGCGAAATACGACAGGAACATCGACACCGCGGCGTCGATGACCCGCTCCTGTTCCGCCGGCGCCAGCGGCGCGGCGCCCATCGCAATCTGCGGCCAGAAGGCGAAGGTCTTGATCTGGCCCTGCAGCAGGGTCGCCGCGAACGAAGGATCGCCCGCCTTGAGTTTGCCGTCGGCCTGCGCCGCACGGATCCAGGCCGTGACGCCTTCCTCGCGCTCGCCCAGGCGGGCAATCACCGGCAAGGTACGCTCCGGCGCATGAATCGCTTCGCCGATCGCCACCCGCGCCAGGGCGATGAACTCCGGATCGGCCAGGGTGCGCATCTTCAGCGTCATCAATTCGACCAGTTGCTCGCGCAGGCTGCGTTCGCTCTGGTAGCCCAGTTCGAGCTGGCCGGCGCTGCTTTCGAACATCTGCATCACGGTCTCGGCGAACAGCTCTTCCTTGCTGGCGAAGTGGTTGTAGACGGTGCGCTTGGACACTTCCGCAAGCGCCGCGATGGCGTCCATGCTGGCGGTTTCATAACCATGGACGCGAAACTGCTCGGCAGCGGCAGCCAGGATGGCGCTGCGTTTTCGGTCGGTCAGGCGGGTCGGCGTGTGCATACACGAATTTTACACTCAGTAGTTTACTTTCTCAAATTTCGATACTACACTGTGTAGTGTACTTTACGACTAATCATTCATACCATGCGCCTACTGTTCGGCACTATCCTACTTGGAGCAATCGCTATCATGGCTGCCTGCACCTCCTTCGCCAACACCACTACCGCACCCGCTTCGCCGCAATTTCACGATGGGAAATACCGCAACCCGGTCGAGATGCACAAGATGAGCTTTGGCGAAATGGCCAAGCTGTGGTGGATTTTCATGTTCGACAAGCCGAAGGGCACGATTCCCGAGCAGGCGGTGCCGGTCCGCACCCTGAGCCAGGCCGCGCTGCTGGCGGCGCCCGACCATACGCTGTACCGCCTCGGTCACTCGACCATGCTGATCAAGCTCGGCGGCGAGTTCTATCTGACCGATCCGGTGTTCTCCGAACGCGCCTCGCCCGTGCAGTGGGCCGGCCCGGCGCGCTTCCATGCGCCGCCGATCTCGATCGACGAACTGCCTCCGATCAAGGCCGTGATCCTGTCGCACGACCACTACGACCACCTCGACTACGCCGCCATCAAGGCGCTGGCCGCCAAAACGACGCTGTTCCTGACGCCGCTGGGCGTGGGCGACCGCTTGGTCGGCTGGGGTGTGGACCAGGCCAAGGTGCGCCAGTTCGACTGGTGGCAGGGCATGGAGGTGGGCGGCGTGCGCTTCACCGCGACGCCGGCCCAGCATTTCTCGGGCCGTACCCTGGCGGATGCGAATACGACCCTGTGGGCCTCGTGGGTGATCCAGCACGACGAGCTGCGCCTGTTCTTCAGCGGCGACACCGGTTACTTCAAGGGCTTCAAGGAGATCGGCGCCAGGTTCGGCCCGTTCGACGTGGCGCTGCTGGAAACCGGCGCCTACGACAAGCGCTGGCCCGACGTCCACATGCAGCCCGAGGAAACCATGCAGGCATTCCTCGACCTGAACGCGGGCTGGCTGTTCCCAGTGCATAACGGCACCTTCGACCTGGGGATGCATCGCTGGCAGGATCCGTTCGACCGCATCGCGCAGCTGGCCGACGACAAGGGCGTCAAGCTGACCACGCCCGAGATGGGCGAGGCGCTGGACTTGAAGCAGCCGCATGCGGGCGGGCGCTGGTGGCAGAACCTGAAATAAAAAAACGCGGCCGAGGCCGCGTTTCTTGTTTGGGGCGTGCGCCGGATCAGGCGGCCGGCAGCTTCGCCAGCTGTTCCTGCATCTTGGCCAAGGTGGCCGAGAAGTTCGCCACCCGTTCCTTCTCCTGCGCCACCACGGCAGCCGGCGCGCGGGCGACGAAACTCTCGTTCGACAGCTTTCCTTCGGCCTTGGCGATCTCGCCGCTCACGCGTGCGATCTCCTTCGACAGGCGCTCGCGTTCGGCGGCGACGTCGATCTCGACCTTCAGCATCAGCTTGGTGGTGCCGACGATCGACACCGCGGCCGGCGATTCCGGCAGCGCGTCGACGATCTGCACTTCGGCGAGCTTGCCCAGCAGCTGGATGTACGGTGCGAACACCGCCATCTTCGCGCGGTCTTCCTCGTTGCCCGGCTCGACGATCAGCGGCACGCGCACCGACGGCGACAGCGACATCTCGCCGCGCAGGTTGCGGGTGGCGTCGGTCAGCGCCTTGAACTGCTCCATCCACGCTTCCGCGTCCTCGTCGATCAGGGAGGTGTCGGCCAGCGGATACGGCTGAAGCATGATGGTCTCGCCGGTCTTGCCGGCCAGCGGCGCGATGCTCTGCCACAGCGCTTCGGTCACGAACGGGATGATCGGATGCGCCAGGCGCAGGATCACTTCCAGCACGCGCAGCAGGGTGTGGCGGGTGGCGCGTTGCTGCGCTTCGGTGCCCTGCTGGACGCGCACCTTGGCGACTTCCAGGTACCAGTCGCAGTACTCGTCCCACACGAATTTATAGATGCTGCTGGCGATATTGTCGAAGCGGTAGTCGGCGAAGCCTTTCGCGACGTCGAGCTCGACGCGGTTCATCAGCGAGATGATCCAGCGGTCGGCCGGGGACAGATCCTCGGCAGCCGGGGCGCCGCAGTCCTTGCCCTCGGTATTCATCATCACGAAGCGGGTCGCGTTCCACAGCTTGTTGCAGAAGTTGCGATAACCCTCGGCGCGGCCCAGGTCGAAGTTGATGTTGCGGCCCAGCGAAGCGTAGCTCGCCATGGTGAAGCGCACGGCGTCGGTGCCGAAGGCCGGGATTCCTTCGGGGAATTCCTTGCGCGTCGCCTTGGCGATCTTCTCGGTCGCGCGCGGGTCCATCAAACCAGTGGTGCGCTTGCCGACCAGGGTCTCGACGTCGATGCCGTCGATCAGGTCGATCGGGTCGAGCGTATTGCCCTTCGACTTCGACATCTTCTGGCCCTGCGAGTCGCGCACCAGGCCGTGCACGTAGACGGTCTCGAACGGCACCTTGCCGGTGAAGTGGGCGGTCATCATGACCATGCGCGCCACCCAGAAGAAGATGATGTCGAAGCCGGTGACCAGCACCGACGACGGCAGGAACATCTTCATGTCCGGCGTTTCTTCCGGCCAGCCCATGGTCGAGAAGGGCACCAGCGCCGACGAGAACCAGGTGTCTAGCACGTCGTCGTCACGGCGGAGCAGGCCCGTGATGCCTTGCGCGGCGGCCTTGGCCTGGGCTTCTTCTTCATTGCGCGCGACGATGATGGAACCGTCCTCGGCGAACCAGGCCGGGATGCGGTGGCCCCACCACAGCTGGCGCGAGATGCACCAGTCCTGGATATTGCCCAGCCACTGGTTGTAGGTGGTGCTCCAGTTCTCGGGCACGAACTTGATCTCGCCGCTGGCGACTTTTTCCAGCGCCACTTCGGTGATCGACTTGCCCGGATTGAAAGTGCCTTCCGGCGCCGGCTTGGTCATGGCGACGAACCACTGGTCGGTCAGCATCGGCTCGATCACGACATTGGTGCGGTCGCCGCGCGGGACCATCAGCTTGTGCGGCTTGATCTGTTCCATCAGGCCGAGCGCTTCCAGGTCGGCGACGATCTGCTTGCGCGCGGCGAAGCGGTCGAGGCCCTGGTACTGGGCGGGCGCATTCTCGTTGATCTTCGCGTCGAGCGTGAAGATGTTGATCGGCTCCAGGCCGGCGCGCTGGCCGACGGCGTAGTCGTTGAAGTCGTGGGCCGGGGTGATCTTGACGCAGCCGGTGCCGAATTCCTTGTCGACGTAGCTGTCGGCGATGATCGGGATCTCGCGGCCGGTGAGCGGCAGCTTGATCAGTTTTCCGTGCAGGTGGGTGTAACGCTCGTCGGTTGGATCGACCGCGACGGCGACGTCGCCCAGCATGGTTTCGGGACGGGTGGTGGCGACCGTCAGGTGGCCGCTGCCGTCAGCCAGCGGGTACTGGATGTACCACATCGAGCCGTCTTCTTCCTGCGAATCGACTTCGAGGTCGGAGACCGCCGTGCCCAGCACCGGATCCCAGTTGACCAGGCGCTTGCCGCGGTAGATCAGGCCTTGCTCGTACAGGCGCACGAAGACTTCGACCACCGATTTCGAGCGCACGTCGTCCATCGTGAAGTATTCGCGCTGCCAGTCGGCCGAGGCGCCCAGGCGGCGCATCTGGCCGGTGATGGTGTTGCCCGACTTTTCCTTCCACTCCCAGACTTTTTCCAGGAACGCGTCGCGGCCGAGGTCGTGGCGCGAGATCTTCTGGGCGTCGAGCTGGCGCTCGACCACGATCTGGGTCGCGATGCCGGCGTGGTCGGTGCCGGGCACCCAGGCGGTGTTGTAGCCGCGCATGCGGTAGTAGCGGGTCAGGCCGTCCATGACGGTCTGGTTGAACGCGTGGCCCATGTGCAGCGTGCCGGTCACGTTCGGCGGCGGCAGCTGGATGCTGAAGGACGGCTTGCCCTCGTCCATGGTGGCGGTGAAGTAACCGCGTTTTTCCCACTCGGCGCGCCAGAACTGTTCAATATCGGCTGGCTCGAAAGACTTGGCTAATTCCATGATGTGCTGGTAGGTGAAATTTTTGGCGAAAGAACCATTATAGGTCACCTTACATCGCCAGCCTATCGCGGCGGCATCGCTCGATATCGGCGCGCTCTGCCGCCGCCCTGCTGCCTTTTTGTAAAGACCGTCTGATTTTGTATGAATGGATGTCCGATCGTACCCCAATGCTGGCGACCCGGGCGAATCGCATGCGGTATTTCCATAGGAGAACTGGCGCTAAGAAAGCGGAACTATACCTCCATCGAGGGTGTCTGATGCTGTGTATGTTGGCTACAAAGCGCGCCATCGCATGATTCATTTTCACCGCGAAAACCAAGCGAGCGAAATGGAAGACTTCCTATGTAAGTGGCATGCAGCCAGCGAAGATTGGAGTATGAAACATGGCCCGCCACCCTCGCTCTTGCAGCGAAAACGGCGCTACCCGTGGCGAGTCTGGCGGTGACGTCAGACACTGCCGCCGATAATCATCGGCGGGAGGCGAGAAAGTAACGCCTGTCAGATACGAGAACGGTTAGCAAGACGACTCGGGGCAGGAAGAGGACGTTGGGCACATTTGTTCACATCTTTGATAGCAGAAGAAGGTCATGACATTACGCGTGAGGCTGGGTGAAGGCTTCCAGAACAATACCGTGAGCGTGCGGGTCGACGGCAAGCAGGTGTACCAGCGGTCCGGCGTCAGCACCGACTGGACGATTTCGCGCGCGGACGCGGTCGACGTCCAGACCGCGGCCGACAGCGTGCAACTCGAGGTGTCGGTCGACGGCGGGCCGCCCGCCGTGCGCGCCATCGAGCCGGCGCGCACGCCGTTCGTCGAGGTGCGTTCCGTGAACGGCGAGCTGCAGCTGCACGCGCTGGAACAGGAGCCGCCGATGCTGTGATAAAACCACATGCATTTTCTGCCCATCGAAAAACGATTGGGCTATAATCGGCCCGTTGTCATGGAGCCCAGGCTCCGTGACGGCAAACGCTAGGGGTCCTGCGCGCCATATCAGTGGAGCGTGGGTGAGAAATACCCTCCGAACCTGATCTGGATAATGCCAGCGAAGGGAAGCAGCCGAATCGATGCAAGCGTGCGCACATCCGCGTCCGCCTTGCACCCCGGCACCTCCTTTGCTGGCTCCGCAAGCAAGGGAGCCACATGAACGCACCTCTGAAATCATCCCGGGTATTCGATGCCGCCACCGCCACGGTGGACCACGCGGCCATCAATCCATTACCCAATTCGCGCAAGGTCTATATCGAAGGCAGCCGGCCCGACATCCGCGTGCCGATGCGCGAAATCAACCAGTCGCCCACTCCGGACAGCTTCGGCGGCGAGCCGAATCCGCCGCTGTTCGTCTACGACACCTCCGGCCCGTACACCGAGCCGGGCGCGGCAATCGACATCCGCAGCGGCCTGGCGCCGATGCGCCAGGCATGGATCGCCGGGCGCGGAGACACCGAGCAGCTGGACGGCCCGACCTCGCGCTATGGCCAGGCGCGGCTGAACGATCCGCAGCTGGCCGCGCTGCGCTTCAACCTGCAGCGCGCGCCGCGCCGCGCCCATGGCGGGCGCAACGTCACCCAGATGCACTACGCGCGCGCCGGGATCATTACGCCCGAGATGGAATTCATCGCCCTGCGTGAAAACATGCAACGCAAGGAATACATCGCCTCGCTGGAGTCGTCCGGCCCGATGGGCCAGCGGGTGGCGGCGCTGCTCGGTCGCCAGCATCCGGGGCAGTCCTTCGGCGCCAGCATCCCGCTTGAAATCACCCCCGAATTCGTGCGCTCGGAAGTGGCGCGCGGCCGCGCCGTCATCCCCGCCAACATCAACCACCCGGAACTGGAGCCGATGATCATCGGCCGCAACTTCCTGGTGAAGGTCAACGCCAATATCGGCAACTCGGCCGTCACCTCGTCGATCGGCGAGGAAGTGGAAAAGATGACCTGGGCCATCCGCTGGGGCGCGGACACGGTGATGGACCTGTCGACCGGCAAGCACATCCATGAGACGCGCGAATGGATCCTCCGTAACAGCCCGGTGCCGATCGGCACGGTGCCGATCTACCAGGCGCTGGAAAAGGTCAATGGCAAGGCCGAGGAGCTGAGCTGGGAGATCTTCCGCGACACCCTGATCGAACAGGCCGAGCAGGGCGTCGACTACTTCACCATCCACGCCGGCGTACTTTTACGTTACGTGCCGCTGACGGCGAACCGCCTGACGGGCATCGTCTCGCGCGGCGGCTCGATCATGGCCAAGTGGTGCCTGGCCCACCACCGCGAATCCTTCCTGTACACGCATTTCGAGGACATCTGCGACATCATGAAGGCCTATGACGTCTCGTTCAGCCTGGGCGACGGCCTGCGTCCCGGCTCGATCTACGACGCCAACGACGAAGCCCAGCTGGCCGAACTGAAGACCCTGGGCGAGCTGACCCAGATCGCCTGGAAGCACGACGTGCAGACCATCATCGAGGGCCCCGGCCACGTGCCGCTGCACCTGATCAAGGAAAACATGGACCTGCAACTGGAGCAGTGCCACGAGGCGCCGTTCTACACGCTGGGACCGCTCACCACCGACATCGCGCCGGGCTACGACCATATCACCTCGGGCATCGGCGCCGCCAATATCGGCTGGTACGGCACCGCCATGCTGTGCTACGTGACGCCCAAGGAGCACCTGGGCCTGCCCGACAAGAACGACGTCAAGGACGGCATCATCACGTACAAGATCGCCGCGCACGCGGCCGACCTGGCCAAGGGCCATCCCGGCGCCCAGCTGCGCGACAACGCCCTGTCGAAGGCGCGCTTCGAGTTCCGCTGGGAAGACCAGTTCAACCTGGGACTCGACCCCGACAAGGCGCGCGAATTCCACGACGAGACCCTGCCGAAGGATTCGGCCAAGGTCGCCCACTTCTGCTCGATGTGCGGCCCGCATTTCTGCTCGATGAAGATCACCCAGGAGGTGCGCGAATATGCCGCCGCCAAGGGCGTGCAGGGAGAGACCGCGCTGGCCCACGGCATGCAGGAAAAGGCGATCGAGTTCGTCAGGAACGGCGCCCAGCTGTACCGGGAGGTGTGAATGACGCCGATCGAAGTAAACGGGGCGCCGTGCACGGTGCCGCAGGGCCAAACCCTGTACGGCCTGCTGGAACAGCTGGGCCTGAGCGGGCAGGGGATGGCGCTGGCGGTCAACCGCGAGGTGGTGCCGCGCCAGCAATGGCTGCACCGGCGCCTGCAGGAGCAGGACCGGGTCGATATCGTGCGCGCCATCGGTGGCGGCTGACAGGAGACGAGACATGAATGCATTGAACGACATCAAACAGGACGTGCTGACCATCGCCGGTCGCACCTACCAATCGCGCCTGCTGGTCGGCAGCGGCAAGTACCGCGACCTGGCGCAGACCCGCGAAGCCACGCTGGCGGCCGGCGCCGAGATCATCACGGTGGCGATCCGCCGCGTGAACATCGGCCAGGACCCGAACGCGCCGAGCCTGCTGGACGTGCTGCCGCCGAACGAGTTCACCATCCTGCCGAATACGGCCGGCTGCTACACGGCCAAGGACGCGATCTACACCTTGCAGATGGCGCGCGAGCTGCTGGGCGGGCACAAGCTGGTCAAGCTCGAGGTGCTGGGCGACCAGAAGACGCTGTTCCCGCACATGCCCGAGACCCTGGTCGCGGCCGAGGCCCTGGTGAAGGACGGCTTCGACGTCATGGTCTACTGCAGCGACGACCCGATCCAGGCCCGCATCCTGCAGGAGATCGGCTGCGTGGCGGTGATGCCGCTGGCCTCCCTGATCGGCTCGGGCATGGGCATCCTCAATCCGTGGAACCTGTCCCTGATCATCGAGCAGGCCACGGTGCCGGTGCTGGTCGACGCCGGCGTCGGCACGGCGTCGGACGCCGCGATCGCGATGGAGCTGGGTTGCGACGGCGTGTTGATGAACACCGCGATCGCCGCCGCGGGCGATCCGGTGCGCATGGCGCGCGCCATGAAGCATGCGGTGCTGGCGGGGCGCGACGCCTATCTTGCGGGCCGCATGCCGAAGCGCTTCGCGGCTTCTCCCTCGTCGCCCGTCGAGGGAAAGATCACGGGATGACGGCCTGCGTGCTGGTGTTCGCCGGGCTCGATCCCGGCGGTGGCGCCGGCCTGGCCGCCGACATCCTGGCGATCGCGGCGCAGGGTGCGCATCCGCTGCCGGTGGCCACCGCCCTGACGGCGCAGGACAATAACCGGGTCCATGCGGCGAGCCCGGTGGATGCCGAATGGGTCGCGCGCCAGGCGGCGCCGCTGCTGGCCGCCTTCGAGATCGGGGCGGTCAAGCTCGGCATCCCCGGCAACGCCGCCAACGCGGCGGCGATCGCGGACGTCATCCGCACCCTGCGTGCGCGCCGGCCCACCTTGCCGGTGGTGCTCGATCCGGTGCTGGCCAGCGGCCATGGCGATGCGCTGGGGCAGGGCGACGCTATCAAAGCGCTGCGCGAGCTGCTGGCGCTGGCGACGATCGTGTTGCCCAACCTGCCCGAACACGAGGCGCTGGGCGAGATTCACGGCGCGCAGCTGCTGGTGACCGGCGGCCATGCGGCGGGCGACACGGTCGTCAACCGCTGGCTGGCCGATGGCGACGAACGACGCGCCTGGCATTGGCCGCGCCTGCCGCATGGCTACCACGGCAGCGGCTGCACGCTGGCGGCGGCGCTGGCGGCGCGGCTGGCGCTGGGCGAGCGCATGGAGGCGGCGCTCGACGCGGCCCAGGCCTACACCCATCACACGCTGGCGCAGTCGTATGCGCTGGCGCCAGGGCAGCGCATCCCGCGCCGCCTGTTGCAACTGACAAGTTGAAAGGAGTCGACATGCGCGGCTTATATCTCGTTACCCCGAATTGGGACGATACGGAAAAACTGATCGCAGCGACCGACGCCGCCCTTGGCGCCGGCGCTGCGCTGGTCCAGTACCGCCACAAGGAAGCCGGTCCCGAATTGCGCCGGGAGCAGGCGACGGCGCTGCTGGCGCTGTGCCGCCGCCACGGCCGGCCGCTCGTCATCAACGACCACGTCGACCTGTGCCAGGCGATCGACGCCGACGGCGTGCACCTGGGCCATACCGACGCCGGCATCCGCGAGGCGCGCGCGCTGCTGGGATCGGAAAAGATCGTCGGCGCCTCGTGCTACGGCGAGCTATCCCTCGCTCGCACGGCGGTCGAGGCCGGCGCCAGCTACGTCGCCTTTGGTGGCTTTTATCCGTCGCCGGTCAAGAAATACACCTTCGTCACGCCGCCGGAGATGCTGGACCAGGCGCGCGCCGAATTCAGCCTGCCGATCGTTGTCATCGGCGGCATGACGCCGAGCAATGCGGCGTCGCTGGTGGCGCGCGGGATCGACCTGGTGGCCGCGATCACGAGCGTCTATGGATCGCGCGACCCCGCCGAGGCGGCGCGCGCGTTCGGCGCGCTGTTCCCGCCCGCCTGAACCTACAATGGGCGCATCGCGATCACCGTCGTCCATCCATGCGCCCATTGCTGCTGTTCGCCCACACCCGCCGCCACCCGTCCGCCATCCTGCTGCTGGTCCAGCTGATCGGCATGCTGGCCTATCCCTTCATCGAGGGCACGCCGGCCGGCCAGGTGGGATTCAATGTCTTCGGCATCGTGGTGCTGGCCTTCACCATCCGCATGGTGCGGCGCACGCCGGGCGAAGTGCGGGTCAGCTGGACGCTGGCGGTGCCGATCATCGCGCTGCTGCTGGCGCAGATCCTGTTCGGGCTGCGCGAACTGCTGGCCTGGTCTTCGGGGCTCGAGGCGCTGTTCTATTTCTATGCGGCGGGCAGCTTGATCGCCTACATGATGGACGACGAGCTGGCCACCACCGACGAGTTGTTCGCGGCCGGCGCCACGTTTACCCTGATTGCATGGGGCTTTACTCACCTGTATGTGCTTCTGCAGGAAGTTCACCCCGGCACCTTTGCCGCCGCCATCAATCCTGCCGCGCCGCGCACCTGGACCGAGTTGAACTACCTGAGCTTCGCGCTGCTGTCGAGCACCGGCATCGGCGACGTGATTCCGCTCACCGTGCATGCGCGGGCGCTGGCCAGCGTCGAGATGCTGATCGGGCTGATGTACCTGGCGGTGGTGGTGGCGCGGTTGATTGCGTTCACCACGCGTAACCGGATCGCGGTCGGGCGGGCGCGCAAGCGCCGCATGGAAGACTGGGAGAAAGATTAGGCCGAATAGGGGGGTGTCGCCGGCGCGCCGCCGATGGTGGTCCACACGTCATCCGGGAGCGACCGATCGCGAATGCATACGCGGTCGTGATCCGGATAAGTGATGCGATCCAGCGGTGCGCGCGTGCCCACGACGAGGCATCTGGTCGGCCGCGCGCTACGGTTTTTCAAGGTGTGCCCGACAGCGACGCCACTGCGAAAGGTTGCGGCATCGCCAGGTCGCAGCACTGTCTCGGTATCCCCTTCGATCAGCGTCACTTCCCCGTCGAGCACGTACACCATCTCGTCTTCCGCGCTGTGCCAATGCTTGATCGAGGACTGCGCACCGGGCTGGAGGATCTCGACAAAGGCGCCGAACTGGCTTAGATGGCCGGCCTCGGAGATCCACGACGTTGTCACGTCCTCATTCGATTCTTCGATGAATTTCTCGGGAGTCAGCGCAGGCATGGCGACTCCTAAACAGGCACGACGAAGGCCCGCAACTCGGCCATCTTGCCGTCGCGGAAGCGCCAGACGTCGCTGTAGGCGTTCTGCACCGGCTTGCCTTGCTCGTCCTTCGACTCGATATCGCCCAGGGCGACCACGAGATCGCCTTCCGCGACCAGCTCGCGCACGGTGAACCTGGGCGGCTCGGCATAGCCGTCCACCATCCAGGCCCGCACCGCCTCCTTGCCGCGCACCGTCTCGCCGCCAACCGTCGACCAGACGACGTCGTCGGTGCAGCACTCCAGGAATCCTTCGTTGTCGCCGCGGGTCACCGCGGCATTCGCCTTCAGCAAAACATCCTTGTTCGATGCGGACATGGTCGTCTCCGTGGTTAAAGATAAAAATGTACCGATTGTCGGCAACACGCGGCGCTCGGCAGTGGGCCGATTCCTCCCTGCTAGAATTGTTTTCCCACAGTAACCGAGAGTCTTCCATGACGCATGCAACTGCTGCATTCTCGATCAGACCTTTCCGGGCCGAGGAATGGCCAGCCTACCGCGCGATCCGCCTGCGCGCGCTGGCCGATGCGCCTTATGCATTCGGCAGTACCTTGGCCGCCGAGGAAGCGCTGGCGCCCGAGACCTGGGCCGAGCGCCTGGCGCGCTCGACCACTTCAGGCATCGACCGCGCGCTGGCCGCCGAGATGAACGGCGCGCTGGTCGGCCTGGCTTGGGCCAAGGAGGACAGCGACGACGCAACCATCGTCAACCTGTTCCAGATGTGGGTGGCGCCCGAGGCACGCGGGCAGGGCGTGGCCGGCGCCTTGCTGGACGAGGCGGTGCGCTGGGCCACGGCGCGCGGCGCGCAGGCGATGCAATTGGGCGTCACCTGCACGAATGCCGATGCCTTGCGCCTCTATGAGCGCGCCGGTTTCGTCGAGGCCGGCGTGCGCGAACCCTTGCGGCCGGGCTCGGACCTGATGGAGCAGCGCATGCGGCTCACGCTTCCCGACCGAGCGCACGCAGGCAGGCAATGACACGCTTGCCCGGATAGTCGAGCAGCGGCGGAGGGCCGCCCCGGAACCGGTAGCTGACGGTCCGGCGTTCGATGGTGCCCAGGTAAGCCGGGTTCTCGCGCACGAAGCCGGCAAGGGCTGCCCGCATGTCCGGGTCGAACGCTGGCAGCGCCGCCTCGATGCGCTCCACGATCTCGATCACGTATTCGCCGACGAGATGCACGATGAAGGGCGCCATCCAGCCTTGCGGCGCGGCCAGCAGCCGCGCCAGGCATGCTTCGCGCACATGGCCATCGTGGTGGCGAGTGCCGAGGCACCATGCCATGCCGCGTCCTGTGGCGTCGCGGCCGGCATCGTCCCACAGCAGGCCGCGGTCGACGTAGAGTCGCGAAGGAATCGTCAGTGTGTCGCCGCCGAGCATGACCTGATAGGTATAGTGGCGTATTTCGGGGCGCCAGCCCGCGCTGTCGGTGAGCGCAGCGACCGCCGGCCGCAAGGCTGGGGGGAAGGCGAGCGACAGGTCGAGCGCAAGAAGTGCCGGTCGCGGGATCGCTGGCGTGGCGTCGAGATGCGCGGCGCGCACCTTCGCGGAATCGGGCATGGTGTTCTCCATTTGGCCCTGCAAAGGTGCAGGGAACGATGGTATCCCAAGAAATTCATCGGCGCCAGCCATTCCATGAATCTGACAGTGTGTCGTTCCCAACTGGCGCGTTCACAATCTTGCGTGCTATATTTTTTTCATGCTCCAGCACGTCAGCGGCGCTGACGTCCCATGTATAGACAGGAGGAAGCATGAACCCACAACCACCAGCGCGCCGCCTGGTACTGATCGTCGACGACGATGCGCTGCTGCGCGAATACCTGGCCGAGGTGCTGCAGCACGCCGGCCACGACACCCTCGGCGCCGGCACCGCGGCCGAGGCCCTGCGCACGATCGAGGAGCGGGGGGACGGGATCGCCCTGGTCCTGCTCGACATCGAGATGCCCGGCATGTCCGGCCTGGCGCTGGCGCGCCTGCTGCGCGAAGAAACGACCATCCCCTTCATGTTCCTGTCGGCCAGCGACGATGCGGAGACTGCGCGCGCCGCCGCCGATGCCGGCGCGGTGGGTTACCTGGTCAAGCCGGTCGACGGCGCGCAACTGCTGCCGGCCTTCGAAGCGGCGCTGGCGCGCGGCGACGACATCCGGCGCCTGCGCCGCAGCGAGGAAAGCCTGGCCTCGGCGCTGGCGGCGGGACGCGAGACCAGCATCGCGGTCGGCGTGCTGATGGCGCGCTTCCATATCGACCGCCACCTCGCTTTCGACGTGCTGCGCGACGAGGCGCGTTCGCAGCGGCGCAAGATGGGCGAGGTGGCCGAGCAGGTCCTCGCCGCCGAGGAAACGCTGGGCAGCCTGCATGGGGCGATCGGCGAACGATTGCGGGGCCGCGGGCGGACGTGATTGCACAAGCTTGTTATCATGTCACCTTTGCGGCGCGCTCATGGACGCGCGGTTTTTCTTCAAGCAACGGGAATACGACATGAAAACTAAGGCAGCAATCGCATGGAAGGCGGGCCATCCGCTCACGATCGAAGAGGTCGAACTCGAAGGTCCGAAGGCCGGCGAGGTGCTGGTCGAGGTCAAGGCCACCGGCATCTGCCACACCGACTACTACACGCTGTCGGGCGCCGATCCCGAAGGCATCTTCCCGGCCATCCTGGGCCATGAAGGCGCCGGCGTGGTGGTCGACGTCGGTCCCGGCGTGACCAGCCTGCGCAAGGACGATCACGTGATTCCGCTGTACACGCCGGAGTGCCGCCAGTGCAAATTCTGCCTGTCGCAGAAGACCAACCTGTGCCAGGCGATCCGCTCGACCCAGGGCCGCGGCCTGATGCCCGATGCGACGTCCCGTTTTTCGCTGGACGGCCAGCCGATCTACCACTACATGGGCACTTCGACGTTCTCGAACTACATCGTGGTTCCCGAGATCGCCCTGGCCAAGGTGCGCAATGACGCGCCGTTCGACAAGATCTGCTACATCGGTTGCGGCGTCACCACCGGCATCGGCGCCGTGATCTTCACCGCCAAGGTCGAAGCGGGCGCCAACGTGGTCGTGTTCGGCCTGGGCGGCATCGGCCTGAACGTGATCCAGGCGGCCAGGATGGTGGGCGCCGACAAGATCATCGGCGTCGACCTGAACCCGGAACGCGAAGCCATGGCGCGCAAGTTCGGCATGACCCATTTCATCAACCCGACCAAGGTTGAGAACGTGGTCGACAGCATCATCCAACTGACCGACGGCGGCGCCGACTACAGCTTCGAGTGCGTGGGCAACGTCAACACCATGCGCCAGGCGCTGGAGTGCTGCCACAAGGGTTGGGGCCAGTCGATCATCATCGGCGTGGCGGCGGCCGGCCAGGAGATTTCCACCCGTCCGTTCCAGCTGGTGACCGGTCGCGAATGGAAGGGTTCGGCCTTCGGCGGCGCACGTGGCCGTACCGACGTGCCGAAGATCGTCGACTGGTATATGGAAAACAAGATCAATATCGACGACCTGATCACCCATCACTTGCCACTCGACCGCATCAACGAAGGTTTCGATTTGATGAAGTCGGGCGAGTCGATCCGCTCGGTCGTGGTGTACTAAGTCATTCCGGCGGACCGTCAGGTCCGCCACATATGCATGCTTCCAGCGCGGCCTTCGGGCCGCGTTGTCTTTTCGGCGGCGTTTTGGCCGCCTGTTCCGCGATTTCGACCGTCTGTCGCAGCGCGCTGGGCAGCGCATGCCGGATTGTCTACAGTGTTCCCATCGCCGGCTGCGTCCGGCCCATCACTGGAGACCGACCCATGTCACGCACCGCTTCGTCCCACTGGAAACTGGCGCTTCCGCTTCTTGGCCTGGCCGTCATGGCCGCCTTCGCCGTGCCGACCCAGGCGGCGGCCGACGGCAAGCCGCGCGTGGTGCGCGTGGCGGCGGCGGACGAGCCCTATGCCCTGGTGCGCGACACCGGCGGCAGCTTCGACATCAGCGGCAGCAGCGACGACTGGGACGAGGTGCGGGCCGCCCAGCGTGCCATCAAGGGCGAATTCATCTGGTTTCGCGCGGACGGGCGCGGCTACGTGATCCAGGATCCGGATACGGTCAAGCGGGCGCGCGCCGCCTGGGCGCCGCTCGACCGGCTGGGCGAGATGATGAACGTCCATGGCAAGGAAATGGAAAAGCACGGCAAGAAGATCGAAGCGCTTGGCCGCGACATGGAGCGCGCCGCCGCCAAGCCGGCCAACCTGCCGAGCGAGCGCGACATGCGTGAAGTCGACGACGGCATGCAGGCGCTGAGCAAGCATATGGACCTGCTGAGCCGGCAGATGGCCGCGGCCGAGGATGACGCCGAGCGCCGCATCATCCAGCAGAAGATGGCCGAGACCGGCAAGCGCATGTCCGACGCGGGCGTGCGCATCAGCGACGCCTACAACGGCCCGCAGGCGCGCCAGCAGCGCGCCTCGATGGAAGACATCGGCCGTCAGATGGAAATCGCCAACCAGCCGATGGAAAAGCTGGGCAAGCGCATGGGCGAGCTGGGCAAGGAAATGGAGCGCGAGAGCAAGGCCGCCGACAAGACGGTGCGCGCCCTGATCAAGGATGCGCGCGCGAAGGGCCTGGCCCGGCCCTTGTCCGGACAAAGCTGAACCGACTGCACCGCGAACCCGCCCTCAAAGGAGCAGCAAATGAGCCTTATCGCAACGTTCGATGTGAAATCGACGGTCGCCGCCTTCGGTCTGGCCGCCGCCGCGTCCCTGTTTGCCTGGAGTGCGCCGCTCCATGCCGCCCCACAGGACGAGACGGGTATGCAGTACGCATTGGTGAGCGGCGAGTCCACGCGCTTCTACGCGGGCAGCGGGCGCAAGGACTGGGAAGACGTGCGCGCCGTCCGGCGCGGCGTCGAGGGCGAATTCATCTGGCTACGCGAGGACGGGCGCAGCTACGTCATCCGCGACGCCGCCCTGGTGGACCAGGTCCGTCACGCCTGGGCGCGCCATGACCAGGTCAACAAGCGCATGGATGCGCCGCGCGACGAGGTCGGACGCGAGCGGCGCGCGGCCGACCAGGCCGTCCGCGCCCTGATCGTCGAGGCGCGCGCCAAGGGGTTGGCACAGGCGGCGCCGCTGCCCTGATCAGGCCGCGTCCGGCGCCGGCAGCATCGATCCCGTCTCGCGATAGCGCACGTGCCACGAATACGCCTTTTCCAGCACGTGCGGCGTGTGGCCGCCGCGCGCGTTCGCTTCCTCGACGTAGTCGCGCAGCATCTGCCTGTACGGCTCGGCCACGCAGTGATCGATGATGCGCTGGGCGCGTTCGCGCGGGGCCAGGCCGCGCAGGTCGGCCAGGCCGACCTCGGTCACCACGATGTCGACGTCATGCTCGGTGTGGTCGACGTGCGAGACCATCGGTACGATGCTCGAGATCTTGCCGCCCTTGGCCACCGACTTGGTCGCGAACACCGATAGATAGGCGTTGCGGGCGAAGTCGCCCGAGCCGCCGATGCCGTTCATCATATGGGTGCCGCCCACGTGGGTCGAGTTGATGTTGCCGTAGATGTCGAACTCGAGCGCCGTGTTAATGGCGATCAGCCCCAGGCGGCGGATGACTTCGGGATGGTTGCTCACTTCCTGCGGGCGCAGGACCAGGCGGTCCCTGTACTTTTCCAGCTCGGCGAACACCTGCCGCCCTTTTTGTTCCGACAGGGTGATCGACGAACCCGAGGCGAAATCGAGCTTGCCGGCGTCGAACAGGTCGAAGGTCGAATCCTGCAGCACCTCGGAGTACATGGTGAGGCCCTTGAACGGACCGTCGATCAGGCCGGCCAGCACGGCGTTGGCGATGGTGCCGATGCCGGCCTGGATCGGCATCAGCCGCTCGGTCAGGCGGCCGGCGGCGATTTCGGCGTTGAAGAAATCGGTCAGGTGGCCGGCGATGGCGGCGGTGTCGTCGTCCGGCGGCTGGATGGTGGAAGCGCTGTCGTGCTTCTCGGTCATGACGATGGCCACGATCTTCTCGGGCGGGATGGCGATCGCCGTGGCGCCGATGCGGTCGCTGACGTTCATGAGCGGCATCGGCTCGCGCTGCGGGCGGTGTTTCGGGATGAAGATGTCGTGCAGGCCTTCGAGCGCCGGCGACTGGGAGAGGTTGATCTCGACGATCACCTTGTCGGCCAGGATCGCGAAGCTGGCGCTGTTGCCGACCGAGGTGGTCGGGATGATGGCGCCCGTCTCGGTGATCGCGATGGCCTCGATGATGGCGACGTCCACCGGCGCGAGCTGCCGCGTGCGCAACAGCTCGACGGTCTCGGACAGGTGCTGGTCGGTGAACATGACCTCGCCGCGGTTGATCGCGGCGCGCAAGGTGGGATCGGTCTGGAACGGCATGCGGCGTGCCAGCGCGCCGGCCTGAGTCAGCGCCGCGTCGGTCTCGCCGCCGAGCGAGGCGCCGGTGATCAGGGTGATCGCCAGCGGCGCGCTGCGCGCGCGTTCGGCCAGCGCCAGCGGCACCGCCTTGGCGTCGCCGGCGCGGGTGAAGCCGCTGGTGCCGACGGTCATGCCGTCCTGGATCCATTCGGCGGCGCGTTCGGCGCTGGTGATGCGCTCGCGCAGCTGCGGCAGGCGGACGCGGTCGTGGGCAAGGTGGTGATCGTGATGCATGACTTCTCCTCAGGTTCGGACTTGGTGTGGCTTTGCTTTTCTCTATGCGGTATCAGGTGAGGCAGTAGTCGACCGGCTGCAGCGGCGGCGGCACGTGTTCGTCGCGCAGCGCATTGCGCAGGTCGATCTCGATGGCGCGGCAGATGGCGTCCAGCGGCAGGTCGTTGGGTTCGATGCCGAATGGCTCTTCCAGCTCGTCGCCCAGCGCGTCCAGGCCGAAGAAGGTGTAGGCCACGATGGCGACCACGAACGGCGTCATGAAGCCGATCGAGTCGACCAGGCCAAAGGGCAGCAGGAAGCAGTAGATGTAGGCGGTGCGGTGCAGCAGCAGCGTGTACGAATAGGGGATGGGCGTGTTCTTGATGCGCTCGCACGACGCGGCCGCCGCGGTCAGGCTTGAGAGGGTGTTGTCGATATTGGCCGCCAGGCAGCCTTCGATGCGCCCATCCTTGATGCAGCGCTGCAGGTCGGCGCCCATGTGGCGCATCAGGCTGTCCGGCTTGTTGTGGGCGCGCGCCATGTCTTCGTATTCGTCCGGCAGCAGGAAGGTGGCGAGGTAGGGCGAGCCGGGCTGGTCGCGCAGGTGGTCGCGCAGCGCGTGGACAAAGGCAATCGCGCGGTAGATGAGCCGAACCCGTGTATCCTGCAAGCCATTACTTGCAAGTGCAGGCCGTGGATCGTCGATCAGGCTGGTCGTCTGGCGCGCCAGGTTACGGCAGCGCAGCACCAGTTCGCCCCACAGCTTGCGGCCTTCCCAGAAGCGGTCGTAGGCGGAGTTGTTGCGAAAGCCAAGGAAGATCGCGATCGGCAATCCGATCAGCGTGAACGGGATCGTGGTGAGGGTGATCTTGAGGTCCCACAGGTCGCCGTGCGACCAGGTGACCAGGGTGGCCACCGCAATATTGACCAGCAGGGTAGGCAGGATGCGGGGCAGGACCGAGCCGCGCAACAGGAGGAACAGCTTGAGCCCGGAAGGGCGCTCTCGGATAATCACGGTACCGACCGCATTCGCAAAAAAATAGACGGAGTCAAGGAAAACTCACTAATATATTCGCAGTAAATCACTAATATCTTAGTCAGTCAAGCGATTGCGCTTGCGCTTGTACTCACGCGATCATTTTGATGTAGACCATTTAATAACTCGGAGCACGCATTGGCCCGCCGTATCACTCACCGCAACCTGCCCCAGCTTTTCCTGAAAGCGCGCGAATCGTTGATGTCGCATTTTCGTCCCATCCTCAACCACTTCGGCGTGACCGAACAGCAATGGCGGATCCTGCGTGTGCTGGACGAGCACGGACAGCTGGAGCCGCGCGAGATGTGCGACCTGTGCCAGATCCTGAGCCCGAGCATGACCGGCGTGCTGTCGCGCATGGAAGAGCTGGGCCTGGTCGAGCGCCAGCGCGTGGCGGCCGACCAGCGCCGCATCTGGGTGCGGCTGGCGCCGAAGGGGGACAAGCTGATCGACGAAATCGCGCCGCTGATCGAGCAGCAGTACACATTGATCGAGGCAGCGTATGGCAGCGGGGTGGTCGACGACCTGTCGCGGGCGCTGGAGGGATTCATTGCGGCACAGGCGACGCCGGTGGAGAGGGTGGAATTGCCGGCGACGACGAAGGCGGTGAATAGCCGTCGGCCGTGAATCGTCACGTTAGCGTATAAACGTCATTCGTTAGCTTGTAAACGTCATTCCCGCGCAGGCGGGAATCCAAGTCGGTTTGCGTTGAGGTGGCGCATACAGAATTGGTAGAGCGAAGGACTTGGGCCCCCGCCTTCGCGGGGGCGACGTGCTGATGCTGGCGGATAGTGTCAGCACGTCCATCGTTCAAACTCTGATCAATGCTGATCGATCTTCCCGCGCCAGCCCCCGGTCTCGCTGCCGCGTTTTTCCAGCAGCTCCTTGAAGTTGGCCAGGTTCGAGCGCGCTTCCATGCGCACGGCGCCCAGCGCGTCGCCCAGGGTCTCCAGCGGGCCTTCCGGCTCGTAGTCCATTTGCAGCGCAATGCGGGTGACGGTGTCCGAGATCTTGTGGAAGGTGACCACGCCGCCGTTCTTGACGCCGGTGACGCTGCGCCAGGCGATGCGGTTGTCCGGGATCTGCTCGGTGATCTCGGCATCCCACTCCTTGTCTTCGCCGGCCACATTGGCCTTCCAGTGCAGGTGCTTGTCGTCCAGCTGGCGAATCTCTTTCACGCTCTTCATGAATTGCGGGAAGTCTTCGAACTGGGTGAACTGGTTGTAGGCGGTGCGCACAGGCACGTTGACTTCGATCGTTTCGACGATCGACGAGCTGGCGCCAAAGCCACGGTTTTGCTTGAATTTCTTCGACAGCATTGCGCCGCCGACGGCCAGTGCGGCCACGGTAACTACACGACCCAACATAGTGTTCTCCTTGAGTGTTTGCCCTGGCGCAGAACGGCCCTAAAGCCCGGATCATGCGCCCCGACAAGAATGAATGCACATGCGAACGGGGTTCGCGACCTTGTCGCGAATCTGTCATTAAAATAAGCGAAAAGACAAGGAAGGGGCGCGCGGCTGGGATGTCGTTTCGGAGAAGTTGCGCGATGTTAATGTCGTTTCCTGGCTGAAATCGCCGACGATGTGTCGAGGGGAGAATCGGATGAGCTTGCAAGGTGGATGCTTCTGCGGGGCGGTGCGCTACGAGGCGCGCGGCGAACCTTTCAACAGCACGCTATGCCATTGCACCGATTGCCGCAAGGCCTCGGGCGCCCCGGCCATTGCCTGGTTCAGCGTGAAGACGACCAGCCTGCACTGGACCGCCAGCGCACCGCAGCGTTTCCGCTCCAGCGAACATGCCGTGCGCAGCTTTTGCCCGTCCTGCGGCACCACGCTCACCTGGCACGACGAGCGCTGGCCCGACGAGATCGACCTCGCCACCGCCAGCCTGGACGATCCGGAACTGGTGCCGCCGGGGGACCATACCTTCGTGCGCAGCCGGCTGGGCTGGATGAAATTGCAGGACGGCTTGCCGCAGTACCAGAAGACGCGGTCGGAAGGGTGATTTCATGCGGCCCGCATTGTCATCCGTGCGAGAAGATGCGAGCATGGAATCATCGTGACTTCCCGGAAAGCACCCGCCATGAGCGTCCCATCGTCCAATCGCAAGCGCCGCCAACTTTGCCTCGCCCTGCCTGTTGCCGCACTGGCAGGAATGGTCGGCTCCGCCGCGCAAGCCCGTACCTTGTTTCCGGCCGGGATCGGTCACACCAACCACCATACGGGATTCGAGGTGGCGCTGAAGCTGGACATGTTCGGAGAAGTCAGCAAGCCGGTCGTGGTCGCGCAGAATGCCGAGCGCATCACCTTGCGTGGCGTGCATGGCGATACGCCGTGGGACTTGCAATTCACGATCGCCCGCATGGACTACCAGGGCAACCTGCGTGTGCAGGCCAGGCTGACCAGCAACGGCGAAGTCCTGGCTGCGCCGGTCCGGACCGCCGTGATCGGCCAGCGGGTCGTCGTGCGCGCCGACGACCAGATCGACGTCGCGATGCTCGTCAGGCGCGTGTAACGGCGACAAGCGCACCGGCGTTCACACGCCATGCGCCACACACGGGGGCGGATGGCGCAGCGCCTGCCCCATGAGTTCCAGTGCATGCTGGATCTGGTAACGGTCGGCCATGCCGCCCACGCACACCCGCACCGCTTCCGGCGCCATCCCCTGCGCCCCGACTGCGAACGCATCGCTGGCGACCACCGCCACCCCGGCCGCGGCCATCGTCTCGGAGAATTGCCGGCGTCCCCACGGCGCGGGCAGCCGCAGCCATAAATGAAAACTGTCGGGTGTCGCGTCGACGCTCGCGCCGGGCAGGGCGCGCAGCGCGATCTTGTGGCGCACCGCGCATTCCTTGCGGATGGCGGCCAGCATCAGGTCGGCCGTGCCGTCGCGGATCCAGCGCGTCGCCAGCGCGGCCGTGATGGGCGAGACCATGGTCGTGGTGGCGCGGATGGCGGCCGTCAGGCGCGCCGTGTAATGGGCGTCCGGGGCCACCAGGAAGCCGACTCGCAGGCCCGCGCCGACGCATTTGGCGAGGCCGGCGATATAGAAGGTGATGTCCGGCCCCATGCTGGCCAGCGGCGGCGGCCCGGAACGCGGCAGGAAGCCGTAGGCGTCGTCCTCGATGATCGCCACGCCGTGAAAGCGCGCCACCTCGACCAACGCCTGGCGCCGCTGCGCCGACATCACCGCCGTGGTCGGATTGAGCAGGGTCGGATTGCAGTACAGCGCCTTCGGCGCGTACTGGGCGCAGGCGGCGGCGAAGGCGACCGCATCGATGCCTTCGCCATCCATCGGCAGCCCCACCAGTTTCAGGCCCAGCTGGCCGGCCAGCGCCCGTAATCCCGGATAGGTCAGTTCTTCGCAGCAGACGACCGAGCCCGCGGGCGCGATCGCGGCGAGCACCGCCAGCAGCGCGCACTGGGCGCCCGGCGTGACCAGCATCCGTTCCTGCGGGACCACCAGGCCGCGCCGGCGCAGCCACAGCGCGCCGGCCTCGCGATCGTCGCGTGAGCCGCAGAAGTCCTGGTAGCGCAGCAGGTCGCGCAGCCGGGCGCCGACTTCCGCATAGCCGGCCTGCATCAGCTGCGCCAGCTCGGGCGACGCCGGCTCGGGCGGCATATTCATCGACAGGTCGATGTTCGGCCGGCCTTCGACCGCGCGCGGGATGGCGGGACGCCGCCTGCCGCACACGAAGGTGCCGCGTCCCACCGTCGAGTCGACCAGCCCGCGCCGCTGCGCCTCGACATAGGCGCGCGCCACCGTGGTGAAGTCGATCCCGAGGCCGGCGGCCAGCCGGCGCTGCGCCGGCAGCCGCTGTTCCGGCATCAGGCGGCCGGTCGTGATGTCGTCGGCGATCGCATTGGCGATCTGCTGGTAGAAGGGCAGGGCGCCGGGCGTGTTCGCCTTCTTCAGCCTGGGCATCCAGCCATCGAATTTCTTGCTCATTGCCGCCAACCTCCATGACGTTGTTGCGGGCGCGCGCAGGCACCGAAAAGGCACAACGCGCACCCGCATGATGCGGTATCCGCGACATCGTGTGGCGGCCCCCGGCGCAGATTGTATGCAGCGAATGTATGGAGCCCGCGGATGACGCAAAAAACCGCCTCCCTCGCCTGGCCCGATGCAAGGCGCGTGCCAGAAGCAGCAAGCGCGCCGTCGCCGCAAATGACCGCAAACGCCTGCAGTCAAATCGGGCCTCCAACGCGATTGATTGGCACGCCCCATGCATTCAATCCAGGCATCGCCCGCCAGGAGAACGATCATGATGAACGAGCTGCCTCTCGCCTATCTGCCCAGCGAGTTTCGCGTGAAATGGGTCACCCTGCCATGGGAGGCGGACCAGGCCTACCGCCTGCGCCGCGCCGTGTTCTGCGAAGAGCAGGGCATCTTCGCGCACGACGACCGCGACGCGGTCGACGAACGCGCGCAGTTGCTGGTCGCGCTGTCGTGCCTGGCCGGCCTGCCCGACCAGGTGATCGGCACCGTGCGCATCCACGACGAAGGCGGCGGCCTGTGGTTCGGTTCGCGGCTGGCCGTCGATCCGGCCTGGCGCAAGCACGCCCGGCTCGGCATCACCCTCATCCGCCTGGCGGTCTGCAGCGCCGGCGCGCTGGGCTGCCGCGTCTTTCGCGCCCACGTGCAAAGCCAGAACGTGCCCCTGTTCCAGCGCCTCGACTGGCATGTGCTGCACGAGGAAACCCTGCTGGGACGGCCGCATCACCTGATGCAGGCCGACCTGGCCAGCTATCCGCCCTGCCACACCCCGCAAGCCGGCTACGCCGGCCTGCGGGCATCGTCGACCAACCTTCCCACCGGAGAACCAGCATGACCATCCCCACCATCCTGCCTGCGCTCGATGCGCACTACGACGTCGCCATCGTCGGCGGTGGCCAGGCCGGCCTGTCCATGAGCTACTACCTGCAGCAGGCCGGCATCGGTCACATCGTGTTCGAGAAATACGTGCAGACACATGCCTGGCGCACCCAGCGCTGGGACGCATTCTCGCTGGTGACCCCGAACTGGCAATGCCAGCTGCCCGGCCACCCGTATGCCGGCGACGATCCGCACGGCTTCATGCGGCGCGAGCAGATCGTCGACTACCTGGACGGCTTCATCGCCAAGGTGAATGCACCGGTGCGCGAAGGCGTCGAGGTGCGCGAGGTGGCGCCTTTGGCGAGCGGCGGCTTCGCGCTGCGCACCAGCATCGGCGACACCACCGCCGGCCAGGTCGTGGTGGCTTCCGGCTGCTACCAGGAACCGATCGTGCCGCGCCTGGCCGAGCGCCTGCCGGCCGACGTCGTCCAGCTGCACTCGGCCGACTACCGCAATCCGCACAGCCTGCCCGAAGGCGCGGTGCTGGTGGTCGGCTCCGGCCAGTCCGGCGCGCAGATCGCGGAAGACCTGCACCTGGCCGGCCGCCGCGTCCACCTGGCCACCGGCGACGCGCCGCGCTGCGCGCGCTTCTATCGCGGCCGCGACGTGGTCGACTGGCTGGCCGACATGGGCTACTACGACAAGTCGGTGAGCGAGCATCCCTTGCGCGAAGGCGTGCGCGACAACACCAATCACTACGTCACGGGTCGCGACGGCGGCCGCGACATCGACCTGCGCGCCTTCGCCCTGCAGGGCATGCGTCTGCACGGCACCCTGACCGGCCTGGAAGGGACGCGGCTCGGCTTCGCGCCCAACCTGAAGGCCAACCTGGACCAGGCCGACGGGGTCTATAACCGCATCAACGCCTCGATCGACAGCTGGATCGCGGCCCAGGGCATCGCCGCCCCGCCCGGCGCAGCCTATGTGGCGCCATGGGAGCCGGACGGCGCGCTGCCCGACACGCTCGACCTGCGTGCCGACGGCATCGTGGCCGTGATCTGGTGCATCGGCTTCGCGCCGGATTTCAAATGGGTCAATGCGCCGGTCTTCAATGGGCGCGGCCATCCGGTCCACACGCGCGGCGTCAGCGGCCAGCCGGGCCTGTATTTCCTGGGCCTGCCCTGGCTGCACACCTGGGGCTCCGGGCGCTTCTCGGGCGTGGCGCGCGATGCCGAATACCTCGCGGAGCACATCACGGACCTGGCGGGCGCACCGGCGCTGCGGTATGCCTGACATGCCGCGGTGCACAGCGCGCGCCGTGATGTGGCATCTGCCGCACCGCAGCGACGCAGCCCCGGCACGCTTCGCTTCGATCCTGCCGCCGCCATTGACTGGACGGTTTGACCGGATCGCTGTCGCGCACCGGGCCGGCATGCCTCTCGGGACCGCGGCTTGAATGGAAAACGCTCCATTCAATGCCTGCCGGTTGCGGCATTGACTGGCACGGAGCATGCAATCAATCCCCTGTGCGGACCTCGGTTCCCGCATCAATTCAACCACTAGACAGGAGCACTACCATGCCAGCAGTTACCCAAGCCAAGCACCAGAAAGGCGACTTCTTCGTGGACTACGAGGAAAAGGTATTCGAGGACGTCAAGGCGAAGCCGGGCGAGAAAGCGCTGGTGACCTTCCACACGGTGGCCTATGAAGGCTCGATCGGTTTCGTCAACATGCTGCAGGCCACCCGCCTGCAGCGCAAGGGTTACGAAACCTCGATCCTGATGTACGGGCCGGGCGTCACCCTGGGCATCCAGCGCGGCTTCCCGACCATCGGCGACGAGGCCTTCCCCGGCCACCAGAACTACAGCAAGCAGCTCACCAAATTCATGGAAGAGGGCGGCAAAGTCTACGCCTGCCGCTTCGCGCTGCAGGCGCTGTACGGCCATGGCGAACCGGCGCTGATCGAAGGCATCCGCCCCATCAGCCCGCTCGACGTGCTCGACCTGAAGCTGCTGCACCTGCGCGACAACGCGGTCGTCATCGATACCTGGACCCTGTAGGCAGCGGAAGGAGGGCGGCACCATGAACCAAGCGAACAGGGTGGTCAGGGCGGCGGCGGTGCAGATCGCACCAAGCCTGGACAGCGCCGACGGCACCGTCGCCAAGGTCTGCGACGCCATCGCCGAGGCGGCGGCGCGGGGCGCGCAACTGGCGGTGTTCCCGGAGACCTTTGTTCCCTACTATCCCTATTTCTCCTTCATCCGGCCGCCCTTCGAGCAAGGTCCCGAGCACCTGCTGCTGTATGAACGCGCGGTGACGGTGCCGGGGCCGGTGACCCACGCCGTCGGCGCGGCGGCGCGCCGCCACGGCGTCGTGGTGGTGCTCGGCGTGAACGAGCGTGACCACGGCTCGCTGTACAACACCCAGCTGGTGTTCGATGCCGACGGCGAGTTGATCCTCAAGCGGCGCAAGATCACGCCGACCTACCACGAGCGCATGGTCTGGGGCCAGGGCGACGCCAGCGGCCTGAAGGTGGTCGACAGCGCGGTCGGCCGCCTTGGCGCGCTGGCCTGCTGGGAGCACTACAACCCGCTGGCGCGCTACGCGCTGATGGCGCAGCACGAGGAAATCCATGCCGCCCAGTTCCCCGGCTCGATGGTCGGACAAATCTTCGCCGACCAGATGGAGGTGACCATCCGCCACCATGCGCTGGAGTCGGGCTGCTTCGTCGTGAACGCCACCGGCTGGCTCACCGACGCCCAGGTCGAGGCGATCACGCCGGATCCCGAGCGCCGCAAGGCGCTGCGCGGCGGCTGCTGCACCGCCATCGTCTCGCCCGAAGGCAAGCTGCTGGCCGAGCCGCTGCGCAGCGGCGAAGGCATGGTCGTGGCCGACCTGGACCTGGCCCTGATCACGAAACGCAAGCGCATGATGGATTCGGTCGGCCACTATGCGCGGCCCGAACTCCTGAGCCTCATGATCGATCCGCGCCAGACGGCGCCGATGCAAGCCATGCAGCCCATGCAGGCGGCCGAGCCGGGCGGCACGCACAACTCAACCCAAGCACTGGAGCAGCCATGAACCTCATGAACCAGCAGTTGATTGCGGAATTGCAGTCGGTCGGACTGCGGCTGGGCGACACCAGCGTCGGCGCGCCGAGCCGGCGCGGCGGCGCCGGCCCGACCGACCACAAGGCGGTCACGATCGATGGCCACACGGTGATGGTCCCGGTGCACACGGCCGGCGCCTGGAGCTCGCCCTACGTCGCCGCGCCGCGCGCCGACGGCTCGACCCGCATCGTGCGCGACGGGATCGAGCTGGCCGTCGTGTCCTTCCCGCGCCAGCCGCGCTTCTACAAGCTGCAGACCTACGACGGCGTGCCGTACTCCAAGATCGCCACGCTGCACGGCGCCGACGTGCTGGCGACCACGGTCCTGCAAAGCTGCATCCGCTATGAAAGCCGGCGCAAGGCTTGCCAGTTCTGCGCGATCGGCCAGTCGCTGGCGGCCGGCCGCACCATCCTGCGCAAGACGCCGGAGCAGCTGGCCGAGGTGGCGCGCGCCGCGGTGCTGCTCGACGGCGTGAAGCACATGGTGATGACCACCGGCACCCCGAACGCCCTAGATCGCGGCGCGCAGATCCTGTGCGAGAGCGCGTTCGCCGTCAAGTCGGCGGTCGACCTGCCGATCCAGGGCCAGTGCGAACCGCCAGACGACGACGCGTGGTTCCGGCGCATGCGCGATGCCGGCGTCGATGCATTGGGCATGCACCTGGAAGCCGTGACGCCGGCGGTGCGCGCGCGCATCATGCCGGGCAAGGCGAGTGTGCCCCTGGAGCGCTACTTCAGCGCCTTCGAGGCGGCGGTCGCGGTGTTCGGCCCGGGGCAGGTGAGCACCTACATCCTGGCCGGCCTGGGCGACACGCCGGACGCCATCCTGGCCATGAGCGAGCGCCTGGTGGGCATGGGCGTGTATCCCTTCGTGGTGCCGTTCGTGCCCGTCACCGGCACCCCGCTCGAAGACCATCCGGCGCCCGACGCCGCCTTCATGCGCGCCATCCTGGCGCCGCTGGCGGAAATCCTCGCGCGCGGCAATCTGCGCGGGGCCGACATCAAGGCGGGTTGCGGACGCTGCGGCGCCTGCTCGACCCTGTCCACCTACGAAAAGCGGCCGGCGGCATGAGTGACACGACGCTGGAAGCGTTGGCCGCCGCCCTGCGCGCCAGCCCCGGTTTCGCGCACAAGCGCGACATCGAGGGCGTGCTGCCGGCCCTGCGCGGGGCCGCACCCACCCGCGTCGCCATCGGCGACGATTGCGCGGCGATCCCCGACGGCGACGGCTACCTGCTGTTCGCGATCGAAGGCTTCCTGAACGCGTTCGTCGAGCGCGAACCCTGGTTCGCCGGCTATTGCGGCGTGATGGTCAACGTGAGCGACATCTATGCCATGGGGGGGCGGCCCACCGCGGTCGTGGATGCGCTGTGGAGCCGCGGCGGCGAGGCCGCGACGCCGGTGCTGGAGGGAATGGCGGCGGCCTCCCTCGCATATGGCGTGCCCATCGTCGGCGGTCACAGCAACCGGCGCACCGACCGCGAACAGCTGTCGGTCGCCATCGTCGGCCGCGCACGGCGCCTGCTGACCAGTTTTGACGCGCGTCCGGGCCAGCACCTGGTCGCCGCGATCGACCTGCGCGGACGCTTCCAGGAGCCGTATGCCTACTGGAACGCGAGCGTCGGCGCGCCGCCGGAGCGCCTGCGCGCCGACCTCGAGATCCTGCCGGCGCTGGCCGAGGACGGCCTGGCGGCGGCCGCCAAGGACATCAGCATGGCGGGCGTGGTCGGGACGGCGCTGATGCTGCTCGAATGCTCCGGCATCGGCGCCGTCATCGACGTCGACCTGGTGCCGCGCCCGGACGGCGTCGACCTGGAACGCTGGCTGGGCGTCTTTCCCAGCTACGGCTTCCTGCTCAGCGTCGCCGACGAGCACCTGGACGCCGTGCTGGCGCGCTTCACGGCGCGCGGCATTGCCTGCGCCGCCTTCGGCCGCACGGAAGCGGGCAGCGCCGTCGCCCTGCGGCGCGGCGCCGAACGGGTCGCGCTGTGGGATTTTGAACAGGAAGCCTTCATCGGCTGCCACGAGGGAAGCAAGAAGGGAGGACTTCATGCCTGAAGTACGTTTTCTGGTCCGCTGGCCGGATGCCAGTTCCGACGACTGCTATTCGCCATCGACGGCCATCAAGGAACACCTGGACGCCGGCACGCCGTACGCGCTCGCCGACTTCCTGGCGCGCAGCCGCAGCGGGCTGACCGCCGCCAGCGAGCGGGTGCGCGCCAAATACGGTTTTGCCTGCTCGTCCGCCATGGACCAGCTGGCGCGCATCGAAAGAAAGGCAGCGGCCTTCGAGGGCGATGACGAGGCGGTCGTGCGGGTCGAGCGGTTTTCACCCTGACCTCGGCCGGCAAACGTTGCGGCGGCGCGAACTGGATGGGCATACAGTAAAACGCGGCGGTATAATGGCCGGATGCAGACCCTTCTTCACAACCTTAATCCCGAACAATTGGCCGCCGTCACTCTGCCATCGCAGAGCGCGCTGATCCTTGCTGGCGCCGGCTCCGGCAAGACGCGCGTGCTGACCACGCGCATCGCCTGGCTGATCCAGACCAACCAGGTGTCGCCCGCCGGCATCATGGCGGTGACGTTCACGAACAAGGCGGCGAAGGAGATGCTGACCCGTCTGTCGGCGATGTTGCCAATCAATACACGCGGCATGTGGATCGGCACCTTCCACGGCCTGTGCAATCGCCTGCTGCGCACGCACTACCGCGACGCCGCGCTGCCGCAGACCTTCCAGATCCTCGACTCGCAAGACCAGCTGTCGCTGATCAAGCGCATGCTCAAGGCGCACAACGTCGACGACGAGAAGTACCCGGCCAAGAACCTGATGTACTTCATCAACAACGCCAAGGACCAGGGCCTGCGCGCGTCGCAAGTCGAGGCCTACGATCCGATCGAGCGCCGCATGGTCGAGTTGTACGAGTTGTACGATCAACAGTGCCAGCGCGAAGGCGTGGTCGATTTCGCCGAGCTGCTGCTGCGTTCGTATGAACTGCTGGCGCGTAATGGTCCGCTGCGCCATCACTACCAGATGCGCTTCCGCCACATCCTGGTCGACGAGTTCCAGGATACCAATGATCTGCAATACAACCTGCTGAAATTGCTGGCGGGGCAGGGAGAAACCGGCGGCGGCGCCATCTTCGCCGTGGGCGACGACGACCAGAGCATCTATGCCTTCCGCGGCGCCAACGTCGGCAATATGTCGGCCTTCGAGCGCGACTACCAGGTCAAGAACCTGATCAAGCTGGAGCAGAACTACCGCTCGCACGGTCATATCCTGGACAGCGCCAACTACCTGATCGCCAACAACACCAAGCGCCTGGGCAAGAACCTGCGCACGGATGCGGGCCAGGGCGAGCCGGTGCGCGTGTACGAGGCCTCGTCCGACCTCGAAGAAGCCCAGTGGATCATCGAAGAGGCGAAAAGCCTCATGAACGAGGGCATGCCGCGCAACGAGATCGCGATCCTGTACCGCAGCAATGCGCAAAGCCGCGTGATCGAGCACGCGCTGTTCGCGGCCGGCCTGCCGTACACCGTGTATGGCGGCCTGCGCTACTTCCAGCGCGCCGAGGTCAAGCACGCCATCGCCTACCTGCAGCTGATGGACAATCCGCACAACGATTCGGCTTTCCTGCGCGTGGTGAACTTCCCCACCCGCGGCATCGGCGCGCGCTCGATCGAGCAGCTGCAAATGGCGGCCGACAGCTACGGCATTTCGCTGTACGCAGCCGTGCCCTACATGACCGGCAAGGCGGGGACGTCACTGGGCGCCTTCGTCAAACTGATCGAAGGTGCGCGCTTCGAAACCCAGCAACTGCCGCTGCCCGAACTGGTGCGCGTGGTGCTCGAGCGCAGCACCTTGCTCACGCATTACGCCAACGAGAAGGAAGGCGCCGACCGCATCGAGAACCTGGAGCAGATGGTCAACGCGGCCACCCAGTTCGTGCAAGAAGAAGGCTTCGGCATCGGCGCGCCCGCTCACCTCGGCCCGCCATCCCAGGCCCAGGCCGGCGAGGCGGTGGTGTACCAGGACGGCATCGAGGTCATCGACGGCGGCGCGCCGCTGCCGACCGTGATGTCGCCCTTGTCCGCCTTCCTGTCGCATGCCTCGCTCGAGGCGGGCGACGCCCAGGCCCAGGCCGGGCAAGAAGCATTGCAGCTGATGACGGTGCACTCGGCCAAGGGCCTGGAATTTGACGCGGTATTCATCACCGGCCTCGAAGAAGGCCTGTTCCCGCACGAGAGCAGCGCGCGCGAAGCCGAGGGCGTGGACGAAGAACGGCGCCTGATGTACGTGGCGATCACGCGCGCCCGCCGGCGCCTGTACATGAGCTTTACCCAGCAGCGCATGCTGCACGGCCAGACGCGCTTCAACATGAAGTCGCGCTTCTTCGATGAATTGCCCGAGGAAGCGCTCAAGTGGCTGTCGCCGCGCGTGCAGACCGCGTGGTTCGCGGGCCGCAAGCAGACGACGGCCTGGGACGACGCCAAGTTCCGCGACGGCGGCAGCGACAACAAGATCGCGCAGCAGATCACGCAGAAGTCGGGCAATGGCACCGGCTGGCGCGTGGGCGAATCGGTGTCGCACGCCAAGTTCGGCGAAGGCGTGATCGTCAATATCGAAGGCGGCGCCGGTGCGGCGCGGGCCCAGATCAATTTCGGTTCGGCAGGCATGAAAGTGCTGGACCTGTCGATCGCCAAGCTGGAAAAGATTGGCCGCTGAGCCGGGAAGCCTTCAGGCAGGTCTTTCAGGGGGCCGGTTGACGTTCATCGTCGACCGGCCCTTGTCATTTCCGTCTCGCTATTTCACTTGACCTCTCTATCGTACGCACGTACGATGAGTGTCGTACACTTGTACGACACTCACTCGATACAGCGGAAGGCTCGATATGGTTGTTTCCCGTGCAGCGCGTTACGCGCTGTTTTTCCTGTTCCTCATTCCCGGATTCGGCCTGGCCAGCTGGGCAACGCGCACGCCGGCGCTGCGCGATGGCCTGGGCGCCTCCACCCAGCAAATGGGCATGATCCTGTTCGGCTTTTCGTGTGGCGCCATGTGCGGTGTGCTCAGCGCGGGCTGGCTGGTGCAGCGCTTTGGCGCGAAGCGCATGGCCTGCGCCGGCCTCCTGGCCTTGCAGTCAGGCCTGGTCCTTCTGGCCCTGAGTCCACTTGCCGGCAGTGCGGTGCTGGCATTCTGCGGCTTGTTCGCCTTCGGCGTCGGCATCGGTTGGGCCGAGATCGCGGTCAATATCGAAGCGGCCGCCGTGGAGCGGGCCGGCAAGCGCCAGATCATGACGACGCTGCATGGCTTCTTCAGCCTGGGTACCCTGGTCGGCGCCTCGCTCGGCATGGCGATGACGGCGCTGCAGATGCCGATCCAGGCTCACCTTGGCATTGCCGTCAGCGCGAGCGTCGTGGTCATCATCCTCGCCATTCGCCGCATGCCGCAACTGAGCCGCGCAAGCGAGGGCGATGCCGCGGACCCGGTCGGAGCTGGGGCCAGCGTATGGCGACAGTTGCGCGACCCGAGCCTGCTCGTGATCTGCTACATCGTCCTGGCCATGGCGCTGGCCGAAGGCACCGCCACGGACTGGCTGCCGCTCCTGATGATCGACGGCTACGGCTTCGACGCCACGCTGGGCACGCAGATCTACGTTGGCTTTACGCTCGCCATGACGATTACCCGCTTTGCTGGCGGCGCCTTCGTGGAACGTGTCGGCAAGGTGAATGCGCTGTACGCGAGCGCCATCCTGGCCACGCTGGGATTGGCATTGATCGTCGTGTCGCCCTGGCCATGGCTGGCGGTGGTGGCGGTGCTGGCCTGGGGCGTCGGCGCGTCGCTGGGTTTTCCGCTGGCGATCTCGGCCGCCGCGGACACCGGCGGCAATCCGGCCCAGCGCGTGAGCATCGCGGCCACGGGCGGTTACCTCGGCTTCCTGGTCGGACCGCCCATGCTCGGCTTCTTGGGAGAGCATTACGGGCTGCGGCTGGCGATGGTTCCCGTCATGCTGGCGGTAGCGCTGGCGTTAGTCGCGACGGTGCTGTTTAGCCGCTACCGGGTGCGCGCCGTGCATTCTTCGACCGCCACCGACCTGCTCAGCGCGTCAGTGCACTGAGCGCCCGCGCGACGTCTTCGCGCGAGACGTGCTCGCGGTTCAGGAAGTTATGGATCGTGAAGCCTTCGAGCAAGGCGTCGACCGCCTTGGCCGTCGGGAGGTCGAAATGCAGTTGCAGGGCAGTGCGGCTGCGTTCCATCCACTCCTCGGCCAGGGAGCGATACTCGGGATTGCGCGACACGAAGGTATACAGTTCGAAGCTGAACATCATCTGCTTCGACAGCGGGGAAACGGCGCCGTAGATCAGGTCGACCACGGTCTCGCGGGCCGCGTCCGGGTCGGGCGCCGCTTTCAGGCGCGCGGTGAACGCGGCCGCGATATCGGCGCTCATCTTCGCGAAGGCCTGGGCCAGGATGTCGTTGATGCTGGCGAAGTGGTAGGTGATGGTGCCGGGCGACACACCGGCTGCTTCGGCGATGCGGCGCGCGGTGGCCTGGGCGGCGCCGGCGCTGACGATGATGTCCAGCGCCGCATCGATGATCAGCTGCCTGGTGTCGGCCGCCTGGGCCAGGTGTCGGTCTCTGGCCATGCCGGCTTATTTCTCGAGGCTGACCTTGGCGGCCGCGTCCGGGCCCTCCGGCTTGCCGAAAATCTCCCGATACCCCGCATACATCGCGCACTGCAGCAGCAGGATGAACAGGAAGATCACCCACATGATCACCACCCGCGCCAGATTGTTCCCACCCAGCAGCATGGCGATCACCATGCACACCGCGAAGAAGATCGCGAACCAGGCCAGCAGCAGCACCAGGAACACGCCGGCGCTGCGCTTCACCGCAAAGAAGCTGTAGAACACGGCCTTGAACGGCGGCATCTTTTGCCAGTAGGTGAGCGGGGCGGCGAAGCACAGCGAGATCAGCGCCGCCACATCGACTGCAAAGATCAGGAACATCGCCATCACGTCCGATCCCGCCAGCACGGCCGGGGTGCCGGTCGTGCCCTGGGCCCGGACCTGCTCCCAGAACGTCGCATCGACGGTGAAACGCGTAATCAGCGCCAGCACCAGCGACACGCCCAGGTAGACCACGCCGACCTTGCACAATTCGCGGAACACCGGCTTGCGGAATCCCGTCAGCAGCACCGCGGGCGAGACGCGCTGTCCACTTTCGATCATCGAGCAAGCCATCATGAAGGCCATCGAGAACGAGGGAATCAGCACCACCGCCACCATCGGTCCCAGCAGCGGCACGGCGCTGATCAGGATGCTGATGAGGATGTTGGCGAACAGCAGCGTGGTGAGAGCCGCGGGTTGTTGACGGAACAGGCTGGCGCCGCGTTTGAGCCAGATCCAGCCGGTGATAGCAGGCAAATTGTTCATTTAGGGCAAATTCGGCGCCGGGCAAGCGATGCGCTCGCGCAGGATGCGTTCGAAATGGGTCGGATCGTGCGGCGTCAACAGCTCGGCCGCGCGGGGAAGATGCAGATCATACAGGCGCGACAGCCAGAAGCGAAGCGCGCCGGCGCGCAGCATCGGCTGCCAGGCGGCGCGTTCGTCGTCGGTGAATGGCCGCACCTCATGGTAGGCGTCCAGCAGCGCACGCACCCGGGCTGCGTCAAGAACGCCGGTGGCCAAGTCGACGCACCAGTCGTTGACGGTCACGGCGACGTCGTACAGCCAGGTGTCGACGCCGGCAAAATAAAAGTCGAAGCAGCCGCTCAGGCGCTCGCCCTCGAACATCACGTTGTTGCGGAACAGGTCGGCATGCACCGGCCCGCGCGCCAGCTGCGCATAGGTGGGGCCGGCGGCGAATTCGCTCTGGTACGCCACTTCGCTGCGCAGCAGCGCAGCTTCGGCTTCACTCAAGTAGGGCAGGACGGCCGGCGCGGTCTCCACCCACCAGTCCAGGCCGCGCAGATTGGGCTGATGCAGGGCGAAATCCTGGGCCGCCAGGTGCATGCGCGCCAGCATGCGGCCCACTTCGGCGCAGTGCACCGGCTGCGGGTCGAGCTGGGAGCTGCCTTGCAGGCGGCTGACGATGATCGCCGGCTTGCCGTGCAGCGCGACCACCAGTTCGCCGACCGTGTTCGGCACCGGCGCCGGCACCGGAATGCCGCGTTCGGCCAGGTGGGCCATCAGCTTGACGTAGAAGGGGAGCTGGTCGAAGCGCAGGTTTTCGAAGATCGTGAGCACATACTCGCCAGACCGTGGACCATGCGCGGTACTCAAGAAAAAATTGCTGTTATCGATGCCGGAGGAAATGCCTTCGAGCCCGACGGCCTGGCCGAGCGGGTACTGCTTGATCCACTGGTGAAGGTCATCCAGCGAGACCGCGGTAAATACTGCCATGTGCTAACAAAAGAGTAGGTGAGAGCCCGCCGCCGCGGCCTTGCGCCGCGGCAATCGGGATCATTGTTTGGTGGTCGGCTCCAGCGCGGGCGGCGGCGGCACGTCGGCGCGGGCGGGCACGCCCGGACGCGCGGGGGCCGGCGCGACCGGCTGATCGGCTGTGTCCTGCTTCTTGGGATTGCCAAAGTCGAATTCCATCACCGTCCATTGTGGGGCACGGATGTTGTTGCTGGTGGCATCGCCGGGTTGGGCGTTACCTGGTGCAACGTTGGGCTTCATGGTGTAGCGGCTCGGGCCGCTTTCTACGTCGACCTGGGTGACCGTGCCGTCGTTGCTGCGGCGTTCGGTGATCTTGGTGCGCTGGCGCGGCGGAATCGTGGTGGCCGGCGTGTCGCTGCCCGGCTCGATGCGTTCGAGTTCTGGCGGCGCATCGCTGGGACGCTGCTGGTTCTGCGGCGGAGTCGGCGTCGATTGCGTCGGAGGCAACGCCGACTGCTGGGCCGCGGCCGAGCCGGCGAGCAGGCAAAGCGTCAGGAGGGCGGAGCGGGATGTCGAGCGCAGCATGATGGTCACCTAATGTCGTTTAGTCCATTGTAGCAAACAGCGTCCCTGCCCAGTGAAAAGTGTGCCAAAACCTTATGTTTTCAGAGGGGAAAGAGCCTTGAAGCTCAGGCGCGGCTGCTGATGCGGATTCTGCGATAATGGCGATTACTCTGGCGCCACGGATGGCGCCGCCTGCCGAAATCCTGAATGTCGCCCCCTTATGGACAATACCCTGCTGCTCGTTGACGGTTCCAGTTATCTTTATCGCGCCTACCACGCGCTGCCCGACCTGCGCAGCCCGGACGGTTTCCCGACCGGCGCCATGCACGGCATGGTCAATATGCTGCGCCGCCTGCGCGCCGACTTCCCGGCCGCCTACATCGCCTGCGTCTTCGATGCCAAGGGCAAGACCTTCCGCGACGACTTGTATCCAGAATACAAGGCCACGCGCGCCTCGATGCCGGAAGACCTGGGCAAGCAGATCGAACCGATCCACGAAGTGGTGCGCTACATGGGCTGGCCGATCCTGATGGTGGATGGCGTCGAAGCGGACGACGTGATCGGCACCCTGGCGGTGCAGGCGACGGCGCGCGGCATGAAGACCGTGGTCTCGACCGGCGACAAGGACCTGGCCCAGCTGGTCAACGACAAGGTCATGCTGATCAATACCATGACCAACGAGCGCATGGACGAGGCCGGCGTGCTGGCCAAGTTCGGCGTGCCGCCGAACCGCATCATCGACTACCTGACCCTGATCGGCGACACCGTCGACAACGTGCCGGGCGTGGCCAAGTGCGGCCCCAAGACGGCCGTCAAATGGCTGACCCTGCACGGCTCGCTGGACGGCGTGATCCAGAACGCGGCCAGCATCGGCGGCGCCGTCGGCGCCAACCTGCAGGCCGCCCTGGAATGGCTGCCGAAAGGCCGCGAGCTGATCACCGTCAAGACCGACTGCGACCTGGTCAAGCACGTGATCTCGTTCGAGGAATCGCTGGTCGGCCGTCCGGAAGACGCCGAGGCGCTGCGCGACTTTTTCCAGCGCTATGGTTTCAAGACGATGCTGCGCGACCTGGGCGGCGCCAAGCCAAGCGACGGCAGCGTGCGTCCGGCCGCCGGCAGCGCGCCGGGCGGCGCGCCGCTGAACTCGCCGGAAGGCGCGGCGACCCTGGCCGGCATGCCGGTCATCAAGGGCGAATACGAGACCGTCCTCACCGACGAGCAGCTCGACAAATGGCTGGCGCTGGTCGACGCGGCCGAGCTGACCTCGGTGGACACCGAAACCACCTCGCTCGACCCGATGATGGCCGAAATGGTCGGCATCTCGCTGTCGGTAGAGGTGGGCAAGGGCGCCTACATCCCGGTGGCCCACCGCTACGCCGGCGCGCCGGACCAGCTGTCGCGCGAGCACGTGCTGGAAAAGATGCGCGGCTGGCTGGAAAACCCGGCCAAGCCGAAGGTGGGCCAGAACCTCAAGTACGATATGCACATCTTCGCCAACCATGGCGTGACCCTGAAAGGCATCGTGCACGACACGCTGCTGCAATCGTATGTGTTCGAGTCGCACAAGCCGCACGATATGGACACGATGGCGATGCGCCACCTCGGCTACACCACGATTCCCTACGTGGACGTGTGCGGCAAGGGCGCCAAGCAGATCTGCTTCGACCAGGTCGAGCTGGCGCGCGCCACCGAGTACGCCGGCGAGGATTCGGACATCACCCTGCGCCTGCACCAGAGCATGCTGCCGGAAGTCGAGAAAGACGCGGGGCTCACCCGCATCTACCGCGAGATCGAGATGCCGACCATGGAAGTGCTGCACAAGATCGAGCGCAACGGCGTGCTGATCGACAGCGCGCTGCTCGACGTGCAATCGGGCGAACTGGGCAAGCGCATGATGGAGCTGGAACAGCAGGCCTATGAAGCGGCCGGCGGCCCGTTCAACCTGGGTTCGCCGAAACAGATCGGCGAGATCTTCTTCGGCAAGCTCGGCCTGCCGGTGATCAAGAAGACCGCCACCGGCGCGCCGTCGACCGACGAAGAAGTGCTGCAAAAGCTGGCCGAGGATTACCCGCTGCCGAAGATCCTGCTCGAGCACCGCGGCATGTCGAAGCTGAAGTCGACCTATACCGACAAGCTGCCGAAGATGGTCAACCCGAACACCGGCCGCGTGCACACGAATTACGCCCAGGCGGTGGCGATCACAGGCCGCCTGTCGTCGAACGAGCCGAACCTGCAGAACATCCCGGTGCGTAACGCCGAAGGCCGCCGCATCCGCGAGGCCTTCATCGCCGCCCCCGGCCACGTGATCGTCTCGGCCGACTATTCGCAGATCGAGCTGCGCATCATGGCGCACATCTCGGGCGACGCCGCGATGCTCAAGGCTTTCGCCGACGGCGAGGACATCCACCGCGCCACCGCCGCCGAGATCTTCGGCATCCCGCCCGCCGACGTGCAGAGCGAGCAGCGCCGCTACGCCAAGGTGATCAACTTCGGCCTGATCTACGGCATGAGCGCCTTCGGCCTGGCCGGCAACCTGGGCATCGAACGCGCCGCGGCCGCCAACTATATCGAGCGTTATTTCGCGCGCTTCTCGGGCGTGAAGCAGTATATGGACAACACGCGCCTGGAAGCGAAGGCACGCGGCTACGTCGAGACCGTGTTCGGCCGCCGCCTGTGGCTGCCCGAGATCAATTCGCCGAACGGCCCGCGCCGCGCCGGCGCCGAACGCGCGGCGATCAATGCGCCGATGCAGGGCACAGCGGCCGACCTGATCAAGCTGGCGATGATCGCGGTGCAGGGCTGGATCGAAGGCGAAAAGCTGGGCACCCGCATGATCATGCAGGTGCACGACGAACTGGTGCTCGAAGTGCCGGAAGGCGAGCTGGAACTGGTGCGGGTCAAGCTGCCGGAGCTGATGGCGGGCGTGGCCAAGCTGGACGTGCCGCTGTTGGCCGAGACCGGCGTGGGCAAGAACTGGGAAGAAGCCCACTAAGTCGCGCCGATGCGATGCAGGCGTCCGGGCGACGAGACCCGGGTTCCTGCCGTTAGGATAAACGGCAGCGCGATTGATTTGTGTTGTAAATTAGTCTACACTGAAGTCCTTCGTCGTTGAAGCATGCAACGACTCCGCGTAAAAAAAGGGCGCGGATAATTTGGATCGATATCCACGTGCTAGCGTGGCAGGCCAGCAAAGGCCACCTAGAGTTTCAGGTCTTCGATCGATAGCTTCGACGAAGGTTATTGACAGTGCTTGTGTACAGGCACTGTCAATAACCCTCGTCGATGTCTTAACCGAAGGCCATGGGGGCCGCCGCAAAGTCATCGCATACTTTTCAGGAGAATCCGATGGCAGCCCGCTCTCTCACCTATCCCTTCCAGCCCGCTTTCCGCCCCGAGTTTATCGCGCTGCTGCGTTCGACCGCCGAGCCAGCGCCATGGGAAGGATTGTCGGCAATCGACTGGGCGCGCACCTTCGATGCTGGCCTGGCAAATGTCCTTGCCGCCGCGGGATATGCCGAACTCCATGCGCGTTTGACTCGCCAGCAACTCGCCGCATTTTGCGCGCGTGACGACGTTCCCATCGCGCTCCGGGTCGCGGCTGTCATGGCGTGGGGGCGCGCGAATTATCGCAGCACGCGGAACAACAAGCTGCTCTGGGCTTCCATCCCCAGAATCGCCGCACTGATCGAGCGACTTCCCGGAATGACCCGAGCCCAGGCATTCGACGATTTCCAGCATCTCGCTTCCAGTCGCATCCTGCAGGGCATGCGCGCTTCGTTCTTCACCAAGTTGATGTTCTTTATGCGGTGTCCAGGGGCTCTCATTCTGGATCAATGGCTGGGCAAGAGCGTTCTTGCGCTGAGCGAGGAAAACTGGCATGCGAAGGCAGGAGGAGCGCCGGCATTCATGCGGTCACGCGACCATTTCATCCGGTTAAGTCCTGGGGGAACCGGCATTCACGAACGCATGTCCGGGCATGATTACGAGCGGTACTGTCTCGCGCTTGAATCGCTCGCCCGCCCGCTTGGCTGTCTCGATGCGGCCGATACCGAACGGTGGCTGTTTTCCGAGCCGCGGTCGGAATGGCGTCGTTTGCTTAAGACACTGGACTGGAAGGCGAGCACCGTTCGTGCGGCCATTTACTGAAAGGGGCAGTCTGCGCCGGGGCTCAGCGATATGCGAGAGCGGAGCGCCCGGCAGCGGTCGTCTCTCTATTGATATTCTTGCATCAAGAGAACGTCATGCTTTCTGGAAAACTGATAAGATCGTTGCCACTTTTATCACCAGGGATGGGGAACGCTGTGCAAATTCCATACAAGTTACGTGTGCTGAAATGGCGTCTGTTTCGCAAGAGCAGCGGAGACGCGTTTTTGCATCAGGAATACACCAGATTGTATGGGAAACGGCTGAATACCGAGACGCCGCAGACATGGTCCGAGAAAATCTTTTGCCGCATGCTCGACCTGAACCGCGAGCAGAATCCACTATTTACCAAGCTGGCCGATAAATACCAGGTGCGCGAATTCATCCGTGAGAAGATCGGCGAGGAATACCTGGTCAAGCTGATCTGGAGCGGCACGGATCCGGCCGCCATCCCCTGCGATACGCTGCCCGAAAAGTGCATGATCAAGACCAATCATGGCTCGGGCGGCAATATCGTCTACAAGGCGGGCGCCGACCGTTCGGCCATCATCGCCAAGGTGCGCAAGTGGCTGGGCGAAAACTACTACTGGGGCGCGCGCGAGTATCACTACTATCATATCCCGCGCCGCGTGCTGGTCGAGGAATTCCTCGACGACGGCTTCGAGGACGGCCCGCTGGACTACCGTTTCTTCTGCTTCAACGGCGAGCCGGAAGTCATCCAGGTCGACAACGGCCGCCATGACATCAATCCGTTCTACGATACCGAGTGGAACAAACTGGACGTGACCTATCGCGACAAGTTCAAGGAGCGCGACATCCCGAAGCCGGAGAATTTCGACAAGATGATGGAGCTCGCGCGTGTCCTGTCGAAGGAGTTCGACTTCGTGCGCGTCGACCTGTACAACCTGAAGGGCAAGATCTACTTCGGCGAGATGACCTTCACGCCGGTCGCCGGCCGCTTCGTGTTCAAGCCCGCGGCCTGGGACCGCAAGCTGGGCGAGAAGTGGAAACTGGCCCGGATCTGAGGGCGCCGCGTTCAGCGGAGATGCGGCCTGGCATGAAAAACCCTATACCGGATCGTGGCAGACGACGCAGACCTTGTTGCCCTCGGTGTCCCTGAAATAGGCTGCGTAATAATGCGCGTGGTACTCGGGACGTAGCCCCGGCGCGCCTTCCGGCATCGCGCCGTGATCGAGTGCAGTCTGGTAGGCCAGGTCCACAGTGGCGCGATCCGCAGCCGTCAGCGCCACCATCTGGCCGTTGCCCGCCGCGTGAGGATTGCCGTCGTACGGCGCCCCGACCAGCAGCAAGGGACGCGGGCCGGGATGCGATTGCCAGCCTGCCCACGGCCGTTCCCGGTCGCAGAAGCGCAGCGGATTGCCGAGCGTTTCCATCAGCGCCGCATACAGCCGGAAGGTGCGCTCGAAATCGTTGGTGCCGATGAATACGTGCGAGAACATCGTGATCTCCTGTGGTCGGTGCTGTCGTTGCGCTCAGTCGAGGGCGGCGCCCAGGATCTGCTGCAGGTCCGGCTGCGCCGTCTCGCAGTTGGCCAGGTGGATCACCGACATCCGCAGCGCCGGAATCCGCACGATGAGCGTATTGAATCCCCACAGCCCGCCGCTGTGGAACACGACGTCATGGCCTGTGCGCTGGATCACTTCCAGCCCGAAGCGGTAAGCCGGCACTGAACCGTCCAGCAAGGGCGATGGCTGCAACATCGCGTGCAGCAGGCTCGATGGATCGGCCCACTGGCGGTGCCACTCTTTTTCCCAGCGCAGCAGCTCGTTGATGCTGGCATACACGCCACCATCGCCGACCGTGTTGGCATTGCCCAGGTGCTGCTTGTAGCCGAAGGGACGCGCAGCATCGGCCTCGTAGCTGAAGACCCGGTGTTCGATGATGCTGAAGCGGTCCTCGTCGAACGCGATGCGCCGCATGCGTAGCGGATCGAACAGCCTGGCTCTGGCATAGCGGGCCAGCGACATGCCGCTCAGGCGCTCCACCAGGGCGGCGAGCAGGATGTAGTTGCTGTTGCTGTAGCGGTACCCGGTCGAGGTGGGGAAGACGACGGTGTCGAGACGCTTGATCAGGTCCAGGATCATCCGGTTGTCGAAGTAGTCGGCCTCGTGGCGCGACAACTGGCATTCGATGAACTGGAAATAATCGGGAATACCGCTGCTGTGATTGAGCAGGCTGCGAAGCGGGAAGGGTTGTTCGAACCTGGCCAGTTCGGGCAGGTGGATGCAGACGTCGTCATCGAGCGCGATGGCGCCCTCGCGCACCAGCGACAGCACGCAGGCGGCGGTGAACTGCTTGGATTCGGAGGCGAGGTAATAGGCCGAATCGGAGGCCAAGGGCACCTTCAGTTCGAGCGACGCCATGCCGTGGTGAAGCTCGAATACGAGCTTGCCGTCGCACAGGATGGCGGCGCTGAAGCCAGGGCCGTCCGGTGGCAAGGTCGATTGCAGTTGCGTGAAATAGTCTTCCAGCCGGTGCACGAAAATCCCTGTCTTGTCCGCTATGAGCCGACAAGTATAAGCTCAGCCGGCTTCCGGATTCAGGTAGATCGGATTGCCGAGCAAAATGAGCTTGCCCGCGCCATCGCGCACGTCGACCCGCACCCAGTGGCGCTTGCCGTCGCTGCGCCAGGTGAATTCACGCACCACGTCGTCGCCATCGACGTCGCGCTGCGCCAGCAGGGCCGAGCGTTCGCCATCGAACAGCACCTCGATCCGCGCTCCTTTCGCCTGCGCCACGCGCACGCTGAAGCGGGCGCTGTCGCCTTTTTTCACGGCCAGCGCATCGCCCATCATCGCGTGCCTGCCGGACGCCTGCGCCGTCAATTCCAGCAAGCGGCCCGGCACGTTTTGCAGGTCGATGAACACGCGGCCGGCGCGGATCCCTTCCAGCAGCGCGAGCTGCGACAGCGCGCGCGCATGGACGACCGTGGTCGGTTCGCCCAGGGCGCCCGGCATGCCGCGCGCCTCGTGCGGACGGTGGTTGTCGCTGCCGCCGATGGCGGTGATGCGCAGGCCGCGCTGCAGTTGCGCATGCCAGAACGGGATGCCCGACCATTCGCTGTCCGCGTCCGGCCCATTGACCACCTCGATCGCCTGCACCCGGCGCATATCGGTCGCCTGTTTCCAGCCGCAGCCCATGCACTCCTCGCCCGAAGGCCGCACCGGGTGATTGATCGACAGCAGGCCGTTCAGGTTCGCGGCAGCGGCCAGCAGGCTGTTGGCGTCGGCATGCGCGCCGGGCGCGATGCGAAAGTCGAGCGGGGCCAGGGTGCCGAACAGGTTGGCATGGCCGTAAAAAGTGGTGATCTCGCGCGCCGGCATCAGGAGCAGGCGGTCGAAGCGCGGCTGCATCTCGCGCATCGCGTTGGCGTGGCCGACATGGTTATGTTCGGTGATGGCGACGAAGTCGAGTTTTCTCTTCCGCGCCGTCACGGCCGTCATGTAGAGCGGGCAGGGAACCGGCGGAGCGCCGCTCGTCGTCGGGCAGCTGCCGTCGCTGTGGCCGGTGTGGGTGTGCAGGTCGCCGCGGTACCAGCCGGCCCGCGTGTCCAGCACAGGCCGCAGCAGGGCGGGTTCGTCGGCCACGTCCAGCGAGCGTGAAAAATAGACTTGCGCCGTGTACCCGGCCTGCGCGTGCTGGCGCATGTTAGGGATGCCGAGCAGCAGGGCCCAGGTGCCCGGCGTGGTCGGCGTCGGCTGGTAGGACGGCGTGGCGTCCACGCCGCTGACCGTGAAGACGCGCTTGTTGCCGCCGCTCCAGCCGCGCAGTGTTCCGTCCGGGCCAAGCAGGCCGAGGTCGATCACGGAGCGCTGTTCCTTGCCGTCGTAGTCGAATGCGACCGTGATGCGCTCGACGCCGGCCGGCACATCGAAGGGCACGCTGCGGTAGGTCTGGTGGTCGGCGCCGGTGAGCACGCCGCGCAAGACCAGGTCTGGTGTATCAGCGCGGGCGTCGAAGCCGGCAATCAGCAGCAAGAGAAACAGCAGGCGCATGGTGTTTCCCTTCCGATCAGAAGTCGATCTTGAGCGCCGCCCTGATCGCGCGGCCCAGGATCGGGCGCGCGAGGAAGGTATTGGCGCCGGCGTCGGCATTCTGCAGTTCGCCCGCGCGCGGATTGCCCTCGGTGAGGCCTTGCGAATTGTTGATGTTGTCGACGTAGACGAAGCCTGTCATCCTGTTTGATAAACGATAGCGCGCCGAGAAGTTCAGCACGCGGTAGGACGGCAGGCGCACCGAGTTGGCCGAATCGACGAAGCGGTCGCCCTGGTATTCCCAGGTCAGTTGCAGGCGCAGGTCGTCGCCCAGCAGGTTCAGGCCCGGCACCAGGCGGAAACTCGTCTTCGGCACGCGCACCAGGCGGTTGCCGCTGAAGTCGCGCGGCACCGGCTGGCCGTTCACCTGGTCGGTATAGCGCAGGTTGTCGTACTCGGGATTCTGCAGCGTGACATTGAAGCCCAGGTCGGCCCAGTCGGTCGGACGCAGCATGCCTTCCAGTTCCAGCCCGTAGGTGCGGGTGGCGGCATAACCGGTCTGCGGCGCGGCGCTCGCGTTATCGAGCGAGAACACGTAGTTGGTATAGCTGACGTTGTCGTACTTCGAATAGAACAGCGTCGGATACAGGTCGATCAGCGGGCTGCGGAACTTGTAGCCGACTTCGGCCAGGTCCATGGTCTGGATGATCGGCTTCGCGGTCGGGCTGGTGATGTAGGAGCTCAGGTTGGGCAGGCGGAAGGCGCTGGTCCAGCGCCCGAACAGGCCGGCGTTGCGGTCCAGCTGGTAATTGGCGCCGATGGTCCAGCCGGTCTTGTCGAAGTGGTGGTCGTAGGTGTCGAACACCCCGCTGCCGGTGCGGATCCTCGAGGTGGCGAAGGTGCCCTCGTTCACCGTGGTCGGACGCTCGACCCAGCCTTCGGTCTGCACCCGTTCCCAGCGCAGGCCGGCGTCGACGCGCAACTGGCTGTTGACTTGCCACTCGTCGGCCAGGTACAGCGCGTGGGTGGTCGAGCGGCCTTCCGCGTTTTCCCACTCGTAGCCGTGGTTGTAGATACCGCGGTCGGTCAGGGTGCCGAGGCGGTTGCCGGCGGCGTCGTTCGCGACCAGGTCGAGCAGCGGCGCCTGGTGCCGGGCGCCCAGCAGCACCGTCGACGAATAGCGGTCGAAGCCCTGGTCGAAACGGGCGAAGTAGTAGCCGACGGCGACGTCGTGGGTCTGGCTGCCGATATTGAAACGGCGCGACAGGCGGGTGTCGTTGATGATTTCTTCAAGCGGCATGGTGATGCCGCGCAGGCCGCCGACGATCATCAGGCCGTTGTCGACCGCGCCGGCGCCAGGGTAGGCTCCACCGGGCAGGTTTGCGTACTGCAGCGAGAGCCTGGTCGCGCCCGGCACCTGGGCCAGCAAGCCCTGGGAATTCTTGAGGAAGGCGTCGATGCTCTGGAGCTGGTTGGCGAACACGCCGTTGCGCTGGGTATGGGTGTCCGAATAGCGCAGCGACTGGTCGATGCGCCAGTCCTTGCCCAGTTCCTTCTCGAGCTTGAAGCTCAGCTGGTCGCGGCGCACGTGGGTGCCTTCGGTATTGTCAAAATCGTAGACGCCGCCGTCACCCATCCGCATGCGGATGTGGCGGGTGTCGGGGCCGGCCACGGTGCCGTAGTTGCCGTCGAAGCCGGGCACCGCGCGGATCTTGCCGTCTTCGCCGGTACGCATCGGGATCGCCAGGAACAGCGCCACCTTGTCGTCCAGGTGCTTGACGTCGAAGCTCATGCGGCCGCGGTCGATCTCCTTGACCAGTTTCAGGCGCACTTGGCCGCCGTCGTTGGCGCGGTAGCCGGGATCGCGGATGCCGTCGTCGACGCGGTAGAAGCCGCCGATGCCGACGCCCCAGCCATCGCCGAGTGGCGTGCCGTACCAGAAGTCGGCGCGGCGCTGGCCCTTGTTACTGCCCGTGAACTTGATCGAGCCGCCCGGCGTGTCGCCGATTTCGCGCGACAGGAAGTTGATCGCGCCGGCCGGGGCATTGGTGTAGAACACCGACGAGGGGCCGCCGCGCACGACCTCGATGCGGTCGACCGTTTCGTCCAGGCGGAAGGCCTGGTCGGCGTTCAGGTAGCCGAGCGACGGGTCGTGCTGGACCGGGATGCCGTCTTCGAGCAGGGTCACCGAACCGAAGCCGTCGACCGGGATGCCGCGCGCCCGAATATTGCCCGAGGCTTCGCCGCCCGAGGCCTCGACCCAGAAACCGGGCACCGATTTCACCGCCTCGGTGACCGAGGTCGGGGCCTGCATGCGCAGGGTGTCTTCGTCGATGGTGGTGATCGAGTAGCTGGCCTTGATCTTCGATTGCTTCGACGCGGTGCCGGTGACCACGACCACGTCGGTCGCCGCCGGGTCGGCGGACGTGGCGGGCGCGGGCGCGTCCTGGGCGTGCAAGGGCAGCGTCACGAGACCGATCACGAGGGCGCTGCCGCCACGGAAAGCGGAGCGTACTGCTTGGTGGATGACTGTCGACTTCATTGCTGGCGTTTTCCTTTTCTGGAGACCGTGCGGGACACCCGCGGCGATGGCTGAGTGGCGGTCGGAAAACGATAGCGAGCAAGTGTTAAATCAGAATGACAAAAGACACACAAAATATGCAGCAGCCATAGCCCAAGGCAATGGCTGCATGAGAAGGCAACCCGGTTCAGGCGCTGTCGTCGGGCGTGCGCAGCGCGGTTAGTTGACGCTCAAAGTCGGCCAGGTCGAAGTAGTCGCGCCAGACGGTGATTTCGCCGTTTTCGACCGTGACCTTGCCCATCACCGGCAGCGTGATGACGCCGCCGTCCTTGTGACGGAAGACGTCGATCCGCTCGTTGAGCACGACGTTGCCGGCCGCCGCGATATGGGTCACTTTCCAGTCGAGCAGGCAGTCGGTGCCGATGCCGAAGTCGCGGTGGAACTTCGCGACCTCGCCCTGTTGATTAGCCGGCAATCGCTTTAATCATTTTCAAGCATCGATGGAAAATAGATGTGTGGAGACCCTTGGCAAGCTCATGGCTTGCCGCTCATCCGTGCGGAGCGTGCAGTCGGCGCGGGCGATGCTAGACTGGCAAGCCTGTCCAACTCTGACCAGAAAGGGGATGTCCATGAAAGATCTCGTCAACGATGCCCACAGCCTGCTGGGCGCCAGCGCCTACGACGATGGCGTGAAGCGGCGCGACTTCTTGAAGGCGGCGGTCGGCACCGGTTTCGCCGCGGCCGCGCTGCCGGTGGTCGCGCAAACCCAGATCCAGACCGATGCCGAAGGCCTCGACGCGGCCGACAGCATCCTCGTGATCGAGGGCCAGGACGTGCCCGTCTACCGCGCCCAGCCGCGCGGCAAGACCAACGTCCCGGTGATCCTGGTGGTGTCCGAGATCTTCGGTGTGCATGAACACATCAAGGACGTGGCGCGCCGCTTCGCCAAGCAGGGCTATATGGCGATCGCGCCCGACCTGTTCGTGCGCCAGGGCGATGCGACCAAGGCCCCGAATACCGCAGAACTGATCAAGAACATCGTGTCCAGGACCCCGGACGCGCAAGTCATGTCCGATCTCGACACCGTGGTGGCCTGGGCCAAGCAGCGCGGCGGCGACACCACCAAGCTGGGGATCACCGGTTTTTGCTGGGGCGGACGCATCACCTGGCTGTACGCGGCGCACAACCTGGACGTCAAGGCCGGCGTGGCCTGGTATGGCCGCCTGGTAGGCGAGGCGACCCCGAACACGCCGAAGCACCCGATCGACGTCGCCCAGAACCTCAAGGTGCCGGTGCTGGGCCTGTATGGCGGCAAGGACAACGGCATCCCGCTGGACACGGTCAAGCGCATGCAGGCCGCCCTCGACAAGGGCAACAGCCGTTCGACGATTCATGTGTATCCGGATGCCGACCACGCCTTCCACGCCGACTACCGCCCGAACTACAACGAGCTTGATGCCAAGGATGGCTGGAACCGCGCGCTGGCCTGGTTCCGCAAGCACGGCGTGGCCTGACGCCTGTCTCTTTAGACGGGCTCTTGGACGACCGCGGGCCGGGAGCGGTACAATGTCCGGTTTGCGGATCGTCGCAAGAACAGAACAAGAGGCTTTCAAATCGACCCGCTTTTCGACCCGACCCTGAGTTCCATCCTGCTGGCGACCGTGATCGCCGGCGTCGTCAGCATTTCCGGGGCTGCACTTTTCTCGTTCGCCCTGTTGTCGAAAGTGGTCGAAAAGATGGTCAGCCTGTCGGTCGGCATCATGCTGGCGACGTCGCTGCTGCACGCGCTGCCGGAAGCCTTCGAATCGGGCGCCGACATCAAGAGCCTGTTCGCCACCCTGCTGGCGGGCCTGCTGGCCTTCTTCTTGCTGGAAAAGGTGGCGCTGCTGCGCCATTCGCACCACCACGAGGGCGACGGCCACCACCACGCCCACGGTCATGACGCGCGCGAGGCCGGCAAGTCGGGCTGGATGATCCTGCTCGGCGACGGCATGCACAACTTCACCGACGGCATCCTGATCGCGGCGGCCTTTCTGGCCGACCCGGAAGTGGGCATCGTGACCGCGCTGGCCATCGTCGCCCACGAGATCCCGCAAGAGATCGGCGACTTCATCGTCCTGCTCAACGCCGGCTTCTCGCGCCTGCGCGCCTATGTGTTCAACCTGCTGTGCAGCCTGCTGGCGGTGGCGGGCGGCCTGCTGGGCTACTTCACGCTGGACCAGGCCAGCGGCCTGATTCCCTACGTGCTGGTGTTCGCCTCGTCGGGCTTCATCTATATCGCGGTGAGCGACCTGATGCCGCAGATGCAGCGCCGGGCGACGCTCAAGGAGACGGTGCCGCAGGTGTTCCTGATCGGCCTGGGCGTGGCGATCGTGGTGGCGCTGCACGCGTTCTGACCCAAAAGAAAAGGGCTTCGTGACGAAGCCCTTGTTCTTCAATCCGCGCCTTTCGCGACCGGCCGCGCCGGATCGCCGACCCACTCGCTCCACGAGCCCGGATACAGGCTTGCCCCCGGCATGCCGGCCACTTCCAGCGCCAGCAGGTTGTGACACGCGGTCACGCCCGAACCGCACTGCATGATGGCGCGCTCCGGATCGTCGACCAGGGCGCCGAACTCCGCGCGCAGCTGGTCAGCATCCTTGAAGCGGCCGTCGGCCTGCAGGTTGTCCTTGAAGAAGCGGTTCTTGGCGCCCGGGATGTGGCCGCCCACCGGGTCGATGGTTTCGTTCTCGCCGCGGAAGCGGTCGGCCGCGCGGGCGTCGATCACGATGCGCTGGCCGCTTTCCAGGTTGACCATCACCTCGCGCACCGTCACCGTGGGCACGAAAGGCGCGCGCACGGTCAGGCTGCCGCCCGGTTTGTTGGGCTTCTCGGTCGACAAGGGCTGGCCCAGCGCCTGCCAGGCCGCCATGCCGCCATCGAGCACCGCGACCGCTTCGTGGCCCAGCCAGCGCAGCAGCCACCACAGGCGCGCCGCGAACATGCCGCCGTGGGCGTCGTAGGCGACCACTTGCGTGTCGTCGCCGATGCCGAACTCGCGCAGGGCTTGCGCCAGCGCTTCCTTCTCGGGCAGCGGATGGCGGCCGAGGAACACGCCATCAGGCCCGCGCTTGGCGCCCGACAGCACGGTCTCGATGTCGGCGAACACCGCGTTCGGCAGGTGGCCGGCGGCATAGCCTTCGCGCCCGGCGGCGAGGTTCACCAGGTCGTAGCGGCAGTCCACCACGACCCACTTCGGGTCGTCGATATGGGCGGCCAGCTGGCTGGCCGAAATCAGGGTCTTGAACATGGCGTTAAGTCTCCTTCTACGATTCGCTGACCACGGGGTCCTGGTCCTTGACGACGGCGCCGCGCGCCGTCTTGCGGGTATTGTAGAACGTCGCGGCCAGTCCCGAGAGCAGGATCACGCCAATGCCCAGCCATACATGCCAGTCGAAGGCGTCGCCCCACAGGATCAGGCCCCATAGGGTGGAGAACACGATGCCGGTGTACTGCAGGTTGGCCACCACCAGCACCTTGCCCACGCGGTAGGCGCGGGTCATGCACATCTGGGCGATCAGGGCGGCGCCGCCAATCCCCAGCAGCAGGAGGGCGCCGTACATCGTGTGCGCATGGAATAGCGCGCCCCGCGGGCCGTCGCCGGCCAAGGTGGCGGCCAGGCCGACCAGGGTCGTGGTCAGCGAGAAGTAGAACACCACGCGGTACTCGGGCTCGCCCAGCTGGCCGAGCTTGCGCACCTGCATATAGGCCATGGCCGAGATCATCGACGAGCACACGCCGGCCAGGCCGCCCAGCCACTGGTTGCTCTCGACCGCCGGCTGCAGCACCATGGTCACGCCGAAGAAGCTGGAGGCGATCGCCACCACCAGCGGCCATTCGGCATGCTTGGTCCTGGTCCACCAGCCCATGGCGAACATCCCGGCCGCGATCCAGATCGGGGCCATGTAGTTGAGCGTCATCGCGGTGGCCAGCGGCAGGCGGCCGATCGCGAAGAACCACAGCCACAGCGAGGTCACGCCGACCAGGCTGCGCCACAGGTGGGCCTTGCCGAAGGGGGTCTTGAAGGTGCCGCCCTGGTGGCGCACCATGAGCAGCAGGATGAGGGTGCCGATCAGGCCCCGGTACATCAGGAGTTCGGAGGTGGAATAGAACTCGGAAGCCAGCTTCACGCCCGCGCCCATGGCGGCGAACGCGAAGCTGGCGTACAACATCCAGAGGGAAGCCATCGGATTTCCAGTGAAAGACCGTGCGGCATGGGCGCCGCGCGGTCCGTGGCGCCGGGTGCGGCGCCGGTTTTACGACTCAGGGGTTACAAGGCGATCCTGCTGCGATACCACTCATGGAAGTGCTGCATGCCGTCTTCCATCGGCGACTGGTAGGGACCGACCTCGTTGACGCCGCGCGCCAGCAGGATCTTGCGGCCGGCGTCCATGCGCAGGCCGATCTCGTCGTCCTCGACCGCCGTCTCCATGTAGGCGGCGCGCTCGGCCTCGACGAATTCGCGCTCGAACAGCACGATCTCTTCGGGGTAGTAGAACTCGACCACGTTGCGGGTCTTCTGCGGGCCGTCCGGCCACAGGGTCGACACCACCAGCACGTTCGGGTACCACTCGACCATGATGTTCGGGTACAGCGTCAGCCAGATCGCGCCGTACTTCGGCGGCTGGCCGTTGTTGAACTTCAGGACCTGCTCCTGCCAGCGTTTATAGGCCGGCGAGCCGGCCTTCTGCAGCGCGCGGTTCACGCCCACGGTCTGCACGCTGTAGTCGCTGCCGAATTCCCATTTCAGGTCGTCGCACGAGACGAAGTTGCCCAGGCCCGGGTGGAACGGTTCGACGTGGTAATCTTCCAGGTAGACCTCGATGAAGGTCTTCCAGTTGTAGTCGCACTCGTGGATCTCGACGTGGTCGAACATATAGCCCGAGAAATCGAGATCCTTCGTCACCGACAGCTTGCCGAGCTTTTCCATCACGTTGTAGCCGTTCTGTTCGAACAGCAGGCCGTTCCAGTTCTGCAGCGGGGTTTTCGACAGGTTCAGGCACGGCGTGTCCGCGAAATGCGGTGCGCCAATCAATTCGCCCTTCAGGTCATAGGTCCAGCGGTGCAGCGGGCACACGATGTTCTTCGCATTGCCGCGGCCATTGAACATCAGCGCCTGGCGGTGGCGGCAGACGTTGGACAGCACTTCGATGCCGCCGGCGTTACGCACCAGCATGCGGCCTTCGTGTTCGGAGGCGAGCGTCGCGAAGTCCCCGGTTTCCGGCACCATCAATTCATGGCCGATGTAGCGCGGGCCATTGTGGAACAGTTGCTGCATCTCGCGCTTGAGGAGCGCGTCGTCAAAATAAACATTTACCGGAAGCTGTGCGTTCGAGCGCGCCAGCTTGGCGTGGGTAGCCAGATCGGACATCCCAACCCCCCTTTAAGTAAGCTTCCAAAGAAGAGAAAGAATCCAAAGACCAGTATTTAAGTAGAGGAATACGGTATTTCGGACAGAACCGGAGATTATACTGCGTAACAGGCTCTACCGTCTTGGGCCGGCGCGAGTTTGTGGTGCGCGGCGCTTGATGTGTTGCCGATGAGGCATGGTTTTCATGTCGGAAAGAAGGGCAGAGTAGGGGCGTCGGCCGAATTGTTGACGCACTTGCTAGTTGTGAATGCTGCAATGTGCGCCCCCCGTGGGGTGGGATTGATCTAAAATACGCGATTGGACTGACCCACGGCGCACAACTCGGCGCCTTCACGATAGCGACTTATGGCAAAGAATATGACAGCGGATAGCGCGCCGGCAGCAGTCGCGGCGCCTCCGCAATCCTTCGAGCAGGCGATGGCCGAACTGGCCCAGCTCGTGACACAGATGGAATCCGGCGCCTTGCCGCTGGAAGCCTCGGTGGCGGCCTACGCGCGCGGCTCCGAACTGGTCAAGTACTGCGCGGCCCAGCTCGAAAAAGTCGAGTCCCAGGTCAAGGTGCTCGAAGGCGACATGCTCAAGCCATTCAGCGACGACGAGGCAACGCAATGACGGTTCAGGATTTCAGCGCCTGGACCCGCGACGTCCAGGCAACGGTGGAAGAGGCGCTCGACGCCTTCCTGCCCCCGAGCGACCGCGTGCCGCACAAGCTGCACGAGGCGATGCGCTACACCACGCTCGGCGGCGGCAAGCGCGTGCGCCCGCTGCTGGCGTATGCCGCCGGCGCGCTGTTCGACGCCGACCCGCAGGCAGTAGCCCGGGTCGCGAGCGCGGTCGAGATGATCCACGTGTATTCGCTGGTGCACGACGACATGCCGTGCATGGACGACGACGCCCTGCGCCGCGGCAAGCCGACGGTGCACGTGGCCTATGACGAAGCGACCGCGCTGCTGGTCGGCGACACCCTGCAGGCGCAAGCCTTCGAGGTGGTGGCCGGCCTCGATGTCGCGGCGGTGCCGCCGGCGCGCCAGCTGACGATGGTGCGCCTGCTGGCGCAGGCGGCCGGCTCGAACGGCATGTGCGGCGGCCAGGCGATCGACCTCGATAGCGTCGGCCTGTCGCTCACCCGCGAACAGCTCGAGCGCATGCACCAGTTGAAGACCGGCGCCATGCTGCGCGTGTCGGTGCTGCTCGGCGCGCTCGCCGGCCGCGACCTGGAGCCGCGCGAACTCGAAGCGCTGGATGCCTATTCCGCCGCGGTGGGACTGGCGTTCCAGGTGGTCGACGACGTGCTCGACGCCACCGCCGATTCGGCCACGCTGGGCAAGACCGCCGGCAAGGACGCGGCGGACAACAAACCGACCTATGTGTCGATCCTCGGCCTGGAGCCATCGCGCGCGCTGGCCGAGCAACTGCGGCGTGACGCGCACGAAGCGCTGGCGCCATTTGGAGACAAAGCACAGCGTCTGCGCGAACTGGCAGACCTGATCGTGCAGCGGAAGGCCTAAATGAACCTGCTAGAAAAAATCAACGACCCATCCGACCTGCGCAAGCTGCCGCGCACCCAGCTCACCCCGCTGGCGCACGAGCTGCGCCAGTTCCTGCTCGAGTCGGTGTCGAAAACCGGCGGCCACCTGTCGTCCAACCTGGGCACGGTGGAGCTGACGATCGCGCTGCACTACGTGTACGACACGCCGCGCGACCGCATCGTGTGGGACGTCGGCCACCAGACCTATTCGCACAAGATCCTCACCGGCCGCCGCGGCCGCATGCCCACCTTGCGCCAGCTGAACGGCCTGTCGGGCTTCCCCAAGCGCGACGAGAGCGAGTACGACACCTTCGGCACCGCCCACTCGTCGACCTCGATCTCGGCGGCGCTGGGCATGGCCACCGCGGCCAAGATCAAGGGCGAGGACCGTCACGCGATCGCCGTCATCGGCGACGGCTCCATGACCGCCGGCATGGCCTTCGAGGCGCTCAACAACGCGGGTGTGGAAGAAGACGTCAACCTGCTGGTCATCCTGAACGACAACGACATGTCGATCTCGCCGCCGGTCGGCGCGCTGAACCGCTACCTGGCGCGCCTGCTGTCGGGCCAGTTCTACGCCGCCGCCAAGAACGTCGGCAAGAGCGTGCTGCCGGCGCCGGTGCTCGATCTGGCGCGCAAGCTGGAAGAGCATGCCAAGGGCATGGTGGTCCCGGCCACGATGTTCGAGGAATTCGGCTTCAATTACATCGGTCCGATCGACGGCCACGACCTCGATTCCTTGATTCCGACGCTGGAAAACATCAAGAAGCTCAAGGGCCCGCAATTCCTGCACGTGGTGACCAAGAAGGGCCAGGGCTACAAGCTGGCGGAGGCCGAGCCGATCCTGTACCACGGCACCGGCAAGTTCAACCACCTCGAAGGCATCAAGCCGTCCACCGCGCCGGGCAAGATCACCTATACCGAGGTATTCGGCAACTGGCTGTGCGACATGGCGGCCGCGGACAAGAAGCTGGTCGGCATCACGCCCGCGATGCGCGAAGGCTCGGGCATGGTGCGCTTCCACCAGGAGTACCCGCAGCGCTACTTCGACGTCGGCATCGCCGAGCAGCACTCGGTGACCTTCGCGGCCGGCATGGCCACCGAAGGCGTGAAGCCTGTCGTGGCGATCTATTCGACTTTCCTGCAGCGTGCCTACGACCAGCTGATCCACGACGTGGCTTTGCAGAACCTGGACGTGACCTTCGCGCTCGACCGCGCGGGCCTGGTCGGCGCCGACGGCGCGACCCACGCCGGCAATTACGACCTGGCCTACCTGCGCTGCATCCCGAACATGGTCGTGATGGCCGCCTCGGACGAGAACGAGTGCCGCCAGATGCTGACCACCGCTTATCATTACCCTGGCCCGGCCGCGGTGCGCTATCCGCGCGGCGCCGGCGTCGGCGCGCCGATCGTCGAGGCCTTGAGCTCGATCGAGATCGGCAAGGGTGAAGTGCGCCGCACCGGCAAGGACGTAGCGATCCTGGCCTTCGGCTCGATGGTGGCGCCAAGCCTGAAAGCGGGCGAAGAACTCGATGCGACCGTGGCGAACATGCGCTTCGTGAAGCCGCTCGACGTCGAACTGGTCAAGCGCCTGGCGCAGGAGCACGATTTCCTGGTGACGGTGGAAGAGGGCTGCATCATGGGCGGCGCCGGCGCCGCCGTGATGGAAGCGCTGGCGGCTGCCGGCATCGCCAAGCCGGTGCTGAACCTGGGCCTGCCCGACAACTTCATCGACCAGGGCGATCCGCAAGCGCTGCTGGCGTCGGTGGGCCTGGATGCCAAGGGCATCGCGGCGTCGATCCGCGCGCGCCTGGTGGCGCAGGGCGAGCCGCGGCTGGTGGTGAACAACGGCTGAGACCGCGTCTCGAACAGAAAACCGCTTTCTCATGAAAGCGGTTTTTTTTTGCGTGTCAGTCGGGCTTGCGCGTGCAGAGGTGGACCGCGCCGGCCGTGACGGCGAAACCTGCCAACGTCATCCCGCCGAGCGTTTCCCCAAGCACGGCGAATCCCATCAAGGCCGTCGTGCCGGGAATCAGATAGAACAGGCTGGCGACCTTGCTGGCCTCGCCCTTGCGCATCATGAGGAACAACAGGCTGACGGCGCCGATCGAATTGACGATCGACAGCCAGCCGGATGCCAGTACCAGCGCCGGCGTCCAGCTCACCTCGAACCCTTCCACCACCAGGGCCAGCGGCAGCGCGACGATGCTGGCGACCGCCAACTGGATGAAACCGCCGCTGCGCAGATCGGCATCCGCGCAATACTTTTTCTGGTACAGGGTGGCAAAGGTGATGCCCGCCAGCGCCAGGCTCACCGCACCCAGGCCAGCGATGCTGGCGCCGCCGATCCGGTCGGCCACCACCAGCGCCACGCCGCCCAGGCCCGCCGCCAGTCCGAGCCACTGCCGGCCGCTGACGCGTTCATGCAGGAAGACGCTGGCCCCGAGGGTGGTGAACAGCGGCATGGTGCCGACGATCAGGGCCGACACGCCCGCGCTCACGCCCAGCTTCAGGCCGGTGTACAGGCTGGAGAACTGCAGCGCCTGCACCAGCAGGCCGACCGCCACCAGGTGCGCCGCCGGCTTCCAGCCGGTCGGCCACGGCGCCCGGGTGACGAGCGCGATCGCCAGCAGCACCAGCGCCGCCACCGCGAAACGCAGGAACAGCAGGGTGAACGGTCCCGCGTAAGGCAGGGCGAGCTTGCCGACCACATAGCCCGAGCTCCACATCAGGATGAACAGGAAGGGCAGGGTGGACGAGGGCGCTGCGAGAACTGTTTTTGGAATGCTGAATGCCGTCATGATCGTCTCCGGTTGTCGGGAGACCAGATTACGACCATGTATTTATGGATACAATACGTTCGAGTGATAACACATTGTTTCCAACGGGGATACCATGAGCGAGCTGGCGCCACGCGATTTTTCGGATGTGTGGCCGTTTGTCCAGGTAGTCGAGGCGGGCAGTTTTTCAGAGGCGGCGCGCCGCATGGGCACGACCAAGGCCAGCGTCAGCAAGGCGGTGGCGCGGCTCGAAAAGGCGCTGCAGCTCAAGCTGCTGAACCGCTCGACGCGCCGCATCGGCCTGAGCGAGGCGGGACGCGACATCTATCAGCACGCCGTGCGCATGATCGACGAGGGCCGGGCCATCGAGGCCGCAGCGGCCGGGCAGCGGTCCGGGCCGGTCGGCACGCTGCGTGTGTCGACCTCGATGGCGTTCGGGAACGCGCAACTGGCCGCGCTGCTGCCCGGCTTCATGGCGCGCTACCCCGAGGTGCGCGTGGTCCTGAACCTGCTTGACCGCCACGTCGACCTGGTGGAAGAGGGGATCGACGTCGCGCTGCGCCTGTCGCCGAAGATCGACCTGATGAGCGTCGTCGCGCGCCCGGTAGCGCCGCTGCGCTACGTGCTGGCGGCCTCGCCCGACTACGTACGGCGCTGCGGCATGCCGCTAGATGTCGCCGGCTTGGCGGCGGCGCGCTGCCTGACCTTCGGCGAAGCGGGGCCAGGCGCGGTCTGGGAATTCGACGTGGATGGCGCGCCGGTCACGCTCAAGCCCGCCAGCGCGTTGACGATCAACAGCAGCCAGGCGCTGCGCGAAGCGATGCTGGGCGGCGCCGGCATCGCCCTGCTGCCGACCTTCGTCGTGGGCGAGGACATCCGCGCCGGCCGCGCGTTGCATGTGTTGCCGGCGGCGCGGCCGGTGGGCATGTTCGGCAGCCAGGTGCTGGCGGTCTATCGCGAAAACCGCTTCCTGCCGCAGAAGGTGAGGGTATTCATCGACTACCTGCTCGAACAGTGGGGTGAGCAGCCGGCCTGGGACGATTTTCTCGCTAGCCCGGCTGGCCGAACAGCGCCTCGGCGCGCTGGTACAGGATCCAGGAAGTAGCGATGTATTTGTCGCCGCTCCTGGCCACATTGCCGCGGTGGGTATGGGTGAAGCCGGCCGGCGCGATCACCAGCCGCCCTTTTTTTGGCGCGATCTTGCGGCCCTGGTACAGGAACTCGGTCTCGCCGCCGTCTTCCACGTCGTTGAGATAGAACATCCATAGCAGCACCCGGTGCAGCGAATCGCAGCTGGCGTTCTGCGGATAGATCTCGGAATGCCAGTGGTGGTAGCCGCCGCTGGCCTGCCGGTACTTCTGCAGGTTGATGGTGCCGGGCCGGTACAGCACGCGCACCAGGTCTTCGATATACGGACGGCCCACCTCCTCGAAGTTGTCCATCGATAGCACCGTCGGCGCGCCGGTCTGCGGATGCTCCAGCGTCGGCGACAGGGATCCCATCAGCAGCATGCGGTAGCGGTCGACGTACTGCACCAGGTGGCGCGACATCGTCTCGAGCAGCAGCTGGGTGACGTCGTCCCATTCGCGGTGCAGGTTGATGGTGATGTCGTAGCTGTCCTTCTTGTCGACGTCGACGCCGTTGCCGGTGCGTCCGCGCACGACCTTGTCGCTGGCCTCGAAGCGCGCCAGCAGCGCGTCGCATTGCTGCGCGCTGAGCGCGTCGTCATACACGCCGATGAAGTCGTCCATGGATCAGCCCCGCTTGCGCTCGTGCTGCCACAGCACGTCGCTGCCGCCGGCATGGCGGTTCAGCACGCGCGCCAGCACGAACATCAGGTCGGACAGGCGGTTGACGTACTGGCGCGGGTGGGCGTGGATCTGCTCGGCCTTCGACAGGGCCACGATGGCGCGCTCGGCGCGCCGGCACACGGTGCGGCAGACGTGGGCGGTGGAGGCCGCGCGCGAGCCGGCCGGCAGGATGAATTCCTTCAGGACCGGCAGGTCGGCGTTGTATTTTTCGAGCAGGCCGTCCAGGCGCGCCACGTGCTCTTCCTTGATCATCTGGTAGCCGGGGATGCACAGCTCGCCACCCAGATCGAACAGGTCGTGCTGGATCGAGACCAGCTCTTCGCGCAATGCGGCCGGCATGTCTTCGCACAGCAGCAGGCCGACGAAGGAGTTGAGTTCGTCGACTTCGCCCAGCGCGTGGATGCGCGCGCTGTCCTTGCCGGTGCGGCTGCCGTCGCCCAGGCCGGTGCTGCCGTCGTCGCCGGTGCGGGTCGCGATTTTCGAGAGGCGGTTGCCCATGATGTTGCCTTATGCGTTGGTGAGAAAAAACGATGGGATGAGCATACGACAAAACGTGGCGAATGTGCTTGCTTCTGCTTACAATCGAAGCATGCCCGATCATGCTCTCCATCCCGACCCGGCGGCGCGGCGCGCTCAGGTGGCGGCGGCCCTGCGCGCGCGCCTGCCGGCGTCCTGCGTCCTGTCCGACCCCGAAGACACCCGGCCCTACGAATGCGATGGCCTGGCCGCCTACCGCCAGCTGCCGCTGGTCGTAACCCTGCCGACCGACGAAGCGCAGGTGCTGGCCATCCTCGACGTCTGCCGTGAGTTACAAGTGCCGGTGGTGCCGCGCGGTGCCGGCACCGGCCTGTCGGGCGGCGCGCTGCCGATCCACGATGGCGTCGTGCTGTCCACTGCGCGCATGAGCCAGATCAAGCGCGTCGATCCGCTGGCGCGCACGGCCGTCGTGCAACCGGGCGTGCGCAACCTGGCGATCTCCGAAGCGGCCGCGCCATTCGGCCTGTACTACGCCCCCGATCCTTCGTCGCAGATCGCCTGCACCATCGGCGGCAACGTGGCCGAGAACGCGGGCGGCGTGCACTGCCTCAAATACGGCCTGACCGTGCACAATGTGCTGCGGGTGCGGGTGGCCACCATCGAGGGCGACGTCGTCGAACTTGGCGGCGCGGCGCTCGACGCGCCGGGGCTCGACCTGCTGGCCGTGTTCATCGGTTCCGAGGGCATGCTGGGTATCGTCACCGAGGTGACGGTGAAGCTGGTGCCCAAGCCGGCGCTGGCCCAGGTGATCATGGCCTCGTTCCCGGACGTGGTCACGGCCGGCAATGCGGTGGCCGACGTGATCGCGGCCGGCATCATCCCGGCCGGCCTCGAGATGATGGACCGCACCTCGGTGCGCATGGTCGAGCCCTTCGTGCGGGCCGGCTACGACCTCGACGCCGCCGCCATCCTGCTGTGCGAGGCCGACGGCACGGCGCTCGAAGTGGCCGAGGAAATCGCGCGCATGAGCGCGGTGCTCGAGCGCGCCGGCGCGACCGCCATTGCCGTGTCGCAGAGCGAGGCGGAGCGGGTGCGTTTCTGGTCCGGCCGCAAGAACGCCTTTCCGGCGGCGGGCCGCATCTCGCCCGACTATTACTGCATGGACGGCACCATCCCGCGCAAGCAGCTGGCGCGGGTGCTGGCCGGCATCGCCGAAATGGAGCATACCTACGGCCTGCGTTGCTCGAACGTGTTCCACGCCGGCGACGGCAATATGCATCCGCTGATCCTGTTCGACGCCAGCGCGCCCGGCGAATTCGAGCGCGCCGAAGCCTTCGGGGCCGCGATCCTGGCGCTGTGCGTCGAAGTGGGCGGCACCATCACCGGCGAGCACGGCGTGGGCAAGGAAAAGATCGACTCGATGTGCGTGCAGTTCGGCCGCAAGGAGCTCGACGCCTTCTTCGCGGTCAAGCATGCCTTCGACCCGGTCGCGCTGCTCAATCCGGACAAGGCGATCCCGACCCCGCACCGCTGCGCCGAATTCGGCAAGCTGCACGTGCACCACGGCGAGGTTCCGTTCCCGGACCTGCCGCGTTTTTGAACGAGAGCCGATATGGGAACGATCGAACAATTCCAGGAGCGGGTGCGGGCCGCGGCGCGCGAGCATGAACCGCTGTGCATCCGCGGCGGCGGCAGCAAGGACTGGTATGGCGGCGCTCCGCGCGGCGCCATCCTCGACACCCGCGGCTACGCCGGCATCGTCGACTACGAGCCGACCGAGCTCGTGATCACGGCGCGCTGCGGCACGTCGCTGGCCGAGATCGAGGCGCTGCTCGCCCGGCACAATCAGATGCTGGCCTTCGAGCCGCCGCATTTCGGCGCCACCGCCACCGTGGGCGGCACCGTCGCGGCGGGCCTGTGCGGTCCACGGCGCGCCAGCAGCGGCGCCACGCGCGACTTCGTGCTCGGCGCCAGGCTGCTGGACGGGAAGGGCGACGTGCTGGCGTTCGGCGGCAAGGTGATGAAGAACGTGGCCGGCTACGACGTCTCGCGCATGCTGGCCGGTTCGATGGGCACGCTCGGCCTGCTGCTGGAAGTGTCCTTGAAGGTGTTGCCGCGGCCCTTCGCCGAAGCCACGCTGCGCTTCGAGATGAGCGAGATCGACGCCATCCGGCGCCTGAACGAATGGGGCGGCCAGCCTTTGCCGCTGTCGGGCAGCGCCTGGTGCGGCGGCCAGTTGGCATTGCGCCTGTCCGGCGCCGAGGCGGCGGTCGACGCCGCGATGCGGCTGCTGGGCGGCGAAGCGGTGCCGCATCCGGATGCGACTGCGTTCTGGGCCGACGTACGCGAACAGCGGCATGCCTTCTTCTCAGGGGGCGAACCCCTTTGGAGGCTGTCGGTGCCGTCGACCACCGGCGCGCTCGTGCTCGGCGGCGACCAGCTGATCGAATGGGGCGGCGCCCAGCGCTGGCTGCGCGCCGACGGCGATGCCACCACGGCCCAGGCGATCCGGCGCACGGTGCAAGCCTGCGGCGGCCATGCGACCCTGTTCCGTGGCGGCGACAAGGGCAGCGGCGTGTTCCAGCCGCTGGCGCCGGCGCTGGCGCGCATCCATGCGCGCATGAAGGATGCCTTCGATCCCGCCCACATCTTCAACCCGGGCCGACTGGTTCCCGAAAGCGCCTGATCCATGCAAACCCTACTTGCCGATTTCATCAAGGGCACGCGCGAAGGCGCGGAAGCCGAAGCCATCCTGCGCGCCTGCGTGCACTGCGGCTTCTGCACCGCCACCTGTCCGACCTATCAACTGCTGGGCGACGAACTCGATGGCCCGCGCGGCCGCATCTACCTGATCAAGCAGGTGCTCGAGGGCGCGCAGCCGACCCGCAAGACCCAGCTGCACCTGGACCGCTGCCTCACCTGCCGCAACTGCGAGACCACCTGTCCGTCCGGCGTCAAGTATGGGCGCCTGGTCGACATCGGCCGCAAGCTGGTCGACGAGCGCGTGCCGCGTCCATTCAATGAGCGAATCAAGCGCACCACGCTCAAGGAATGCCTGCCGCGCGCCAGCGTGTTCAAGCCGGCTTTCAGGGCGGGGCAGGCGCTGCGGCCGCTGTTGCCTGCCGGGCTGCAGGACAAGCTGCAGCCGGCGCGCGCCGCCGGCCGCTGGCCGACCCGGATTCATGCGCGCAAGATGCTGCTGCTGGATGGCTGCGTGCAGCCGGCGATGGCGCCGAACATCAATGCCGCCACGGCGCGCGTGCTCGATTCTCTCGGCGTGCAGTTGATCGTGGCGCCGAAGGCCGGCTGCTGCGGCGCGCTGCGCTACCACATGAACGACCAGGACGGCGGCCTGGACGACATGCGCCGCAACGTCGACGCCTGGTGGCCCTACGTGGAGCAGGGCCAGGTCGAGGCGATCGTGATGACCGCCTCCGGCTGCGGCGTGACGGTCAAGGAATACGGCCACCTGCTGGCGCACGATCCGGATTACGCCGACAAGGCCCGCCGCATCAGCGAGATCACGCGCGACCTGTCCGAGACCCTGCCGCAGTTCGAGGAGCAGATCAGGATGCGGGCGCAGGGGAGAGATGCGCCGCGCGTCGCCTATCACCCGCCGTGCACCTTGCAGCATGGCCAGCAAATCCGCGGCAAGGTCGAAAGCGTGCTGCACGCGGCCGGCGTGGACGTGGTGCTGTGCGCCGACAACCACCTGTGCTGCGGCTCGGCCGGCGCCTATTCGGTGCTGCAGCCCGAGATCGCACACCAGCTTCGCGACCGCAAGCTGGCCAGCCTGGATGCGACCGGCGCGCAGGAGATCGTGTCGGCCAATATCGGTTGCCTGACTCACCTGCAGTCGGGGACGGACAAGCCGGTCACGCACTGGATCGAGCTGCTGGAGCGGGCCCTTACCTGAGGCCAGCGGGCGAGTTCAGCCCTGCGGCGTCAGGATGGTGCGCACGTCGCCGTCGCCGTTCCAGGCGTCGGCGATTGCATGCAGCGGCATGCTGGCAAACGGCACGTCGAAGCGCGTCGTCGTCGCGGCAGCGAGCAATTCGCCCGCGGCTGCCACCATCTCCTTGACGGCGATGCTGCCGATGCCGCAGCCGAGCAGTTCCAGGCCGGTACTGCGCAGCAGGTCGGCGCGCAGGGCGATCGACTCGCCTGCGATATTCCCGAGCTGGACGTAGCGCAGGCGCGGCGCGCCGCCGCGCATCACCGGACCGGCGGCGGCCGCTGCCAGGACCCGCGCCGCCGGTTCGCCCCACACGAAGTCGAGCACCACGTCGACACCGGCCTCGAAGCGCGCGCGCAGCGCCGCGTCGGCGCCGTCGTCCAGCACGATGGTCTCGTCCGCATCCAGGCGCGCGAGCTTGGCTGCATTGCGGCCGGCAGCGATGACCCTGCCGGCGCCGAAGTGGCGCGCCACCTGCAGCGCCATGGCGCCGGCCGCACCGGTGGCGCCGAGCACCATCACCACTTCACTACCGTCCAGCCTGGCGCGGCGCGATAGCGCGTTCCAGGATGCGAGGCCGGCGGTGGCGATCGCAGCGGCATATTCGTCCGTGAGGGTGTCCGGCACCGGCGTCACCATGTCGTCGGCGACCAGCGAACGCTGCGCCATCGAGCCGAAGGGCGCCTTCGGGAACAGGAAATAGATGCGGCGGCCGGCTTCGTCGACGCCGACGCCGTCGATGCCTGGCGCGAATCCCGCGCTGGCGCCGCTGGTGTAGTGCCGGCCGGCGGCCAGCGCCCGGACGATCGGGCTGAGGGGCGCGGCGCGCACCGCGATGACCCGTTCGCCCGGGGCGGCCTGGGGTTCCGGAAAGTCCTGGTAGATTGGGGTGGCGCCAAAGGCGTTGACGACGGCGGCTTTCATCATGTCTTTCTCCAAAAAGAATGCCGGCTTGCGCCAGCGATAAGGCGGATTGTAGACAGTGAAATTTGAACGATCTATACTTGAAAATCGCTATTTTTTACGCAATCGTCCGTATTCGTGATGGATCCTCTGTCGGAAGTCCTGTCCCTGCTCAAGCCCCGCAGCTATATCACGGCCGGCTTCGACGCCGGCGGAGAGTGGGCGCTGCTGCTCGACGACCTGGCCGGCCGCATCAAATGCTATGCCGTCGTGAGTGGGCATTGCTGGCTGTCGGTCGAGGGCGTCGAGCAGCCGGTGCGGCTCCAGGCCGGCGATTGTTTCGTCCTGCCCAGCGGACGCGTCGCAACGATCGGCAGCGCGCCGGACGTCGCGCCGCGGCGGGCCGGGGACGTGCTCGATCCGAATGGCGGGGGCAGGGTCGTGACCTACAATGGCGGCGGCGACGTGTTCCTGGTCGGCAGCCGTTTCGAAGTGAACGGTCGCCATGCCGAGGTGTTGCTGCGCACCTTGCCGCCGCTGATGCATGTCGAAACGTCGGGCGATCGCGCCCGGCTGCGCGCGTCGATCACGCTGATGATGGAAGAGCTGCGCGAGTGTCGCCCCGGGGCAGCGCTGGTGGCGCAGCAGCTTGCGCACATGATGCTGGTGCAGGCGCTGCGCCTGTACCTCGAGACTTCGCCGGGCAAGTCGGCCGGCTGGTTCACCGCGCTGGCCGATCCGCGCGTGAGCGCGGCGCTGGGCGCAATCCACGCCGATCCGGGCCGCCCATGGACGGTGCAGGAACTGGCGGCATGCGCCGGCATGTCGCGCTCGACGTTCGCCCAGCATTTTCGCGAGCGCGCGGGCGAGACGCCGATCGCTTACCTTACCCGCTGGAGGATGATGCTGGCGGGAGAGCGGCTGGTCGAGGGGCGCGAGTCGCTGGCGCGGATCGGGCAGTCGCTCGGCTATGAATCCGAGCACGCCTTCAATGCCGCTTTCAAGCGTGTGATGGGAAGTTCACCCGGACGTTACGCGCGCGCCATGGGCCGGGCGCCGGCAGCGTGAAGCCTGGTCCGGGGCCGGGCACGGCAGCGTCAGCGCAGGTCCACCGCACGTGATAGGATCGCGCCGAATCCGCGCATCAACGTATCCATCAACCAGCACACCCAACAGGAACGACATTGAGCTTCACCTTCCAACTCGTGCGCGACGACGAGGGCGGCCCGGCCGCCGTGGTCTTCGAAGACAGCAGCAGCCCCGGCCTGGTGCCGGTCTGGGAAGCCGCCGGCGTCTACGACGCGCTGTACAACAGTGACGGCCGCATGGCGCGCGACGTGTCGCGCGCCATCGCCTACGGCCTCGACCAGTTGAACGAGAACGCCGCGCTGGGCGGCCTGCTGCCGCCGGGCGTGTCGATGACCGAGGCCATCCGCTTCCTCGACAACGTCAGCCGTGGCTGCACGATCCACGGTGTGGCGCGCATACAGACGCGCTGACGACGAATCCGTGCGCTTGTCACAAGCGGTTACGACGGCACTATGGTGTTCACGTGCAAGGGCTTGTACCATGTGAGCGTTTTGCTCGACAACGAAAGCCTGTTATGACCTTGCCAACTCTCTCCCGTTCGCTGCATCGTTCCCTCTATTTGGCCGCGTTCGCCGCCGCCTGCGCCCTTCCAGCCCAGGCCGAAAGCTTCGCCTCCTCGGCCTCCAGCGCCGGCTCGGCATCGTCGGCCAGCATTTCGGATTCGATCAGCGATTCCAGCAACAGCTCGAGCGGCGACAACAAGGTGGCGGCGGGCGATTACCGCGTGATCGATATCGCGCAGGCCCCGAACAAGCCCGACACTACCCGCCTGACCCTGCGCGCCGAAGCCGGCCAGGCCCGCACCTTCTTCCTCGACGTGCCCAACCGCGCCATGGCCCAGCGCCAGGTCAATGCGGGCGACGTGGTGCGCGTGAACGAGCGCGTCTACGGCTACGAATTCGCCCACGCCGACACCCAGCGTCCATTCTTCCTGGCGCTGCAGGACGACTGGCAGCGCGACCTGGCGTCGCGCAAAGTCGTCATCTGATGCGGCTGCGCAGGACGATCGCCGCGTTGGCGCTCGGCCTCTGCGCCACCTCGAGCGGCGCGGCCTGGGCCGGCCTGCCGACCTTCTGCGAGCGCGAGAACGACATCACCGCGCTCGAACAGGACCGCGTGCTGCGCTTTGCCGGCGTGGTCCGCCAGGAACTCGAACGCTCGGGCGGCAAGGTCGCCCTGATCTCCCGCGCCGGCACGGACCTGAGCCGCTTCGGCCTGCTGTATTCCCATGCCGGCGTCGCCCTGCGCGACGAGACGGATGGCGCCTGGGCCGTGCGCCAGCTCTACTACGCCTGCGACGATGCGCGTCCGCACCTGTTCGACCAGGGTATCTCGGGCTTCGCGCTCGGGGCCGACGCGCCGTCCAGCGGCCACGTGTCGCTGCTGTTTCTGCCGGACGACGACGGCGCCCGGCTCGAAGGCGCCGCGCGCGACAAGGGGCTGGCGCTGGCGCTGCTGGCGGGGAAATACAGCGCCAACGCCTATGCCTTCGGCACCGATTACCAGAACTGCAACCAGTGGGTGGCCGAACTGCTGGCGGGCGCCTGGGGCGGAATATCGGGACACGGCGCAGGGCAGGGAGGGCAAGCGCGCGAGCAGGCGCAGGATTGGCTGCGCGCGCAGGGCTATGTCGCCGGGCCGGTCAAGGTGCCGGGACACTTGCTGATGTTCGCCGGACAGTTCGTGCCGCTGGTGCACGTCAACGACCATCCGGTGGACGATCTGCACGCACTCGCGCTGCAGGTGAGCGTGCCGGCCTCGATCGAAGCCTTCGTGCGCCAGCGCGCGCCGCAGACGCAGCGCGTGGAGATCTGCCACGACGAGGGCCGCATCGTCGTGCGGCGCGGCTGGGAGCCGCTCGGCGCGGCGTGCGAGCCGGGGCCGGACGACGAAGTGACCGTCCTCGCCAACTGAGCGTTTTGCGACTTGGCCTTCGGCGGCGTCAGGCCGCCAGCAGCTTCTCGATATCGCCCGTCAGTTCTTCCAGCTTGGTGGCCGGCGCATAGCGCTTGACCACCGCGCCGTCCTTGTTGACCAGGAACTTGGTGAAGTTCCACTTGATCGCCTCGGTGCCCAGCACGCCCGGCGCCTCGCCTTTCAAGAAACGGAACAGCGGGTGGGCGTCGTCGCCGTTGACGTCGATCTTGGAGAACATCGGGAAGGTGACGCCGTAGTTCCTTTCGCAGAAGGCGCCGATCTCGGCCTCGCTGCCCGGCTCCTGGTGGCCGAACTGATTGCACGGGAAGCCGAGCACCACCAGGCCCTGGTCAGCATAGCGGCGCTGCAGTTCTTCCAGGCCCTGGTATTGCGGGGTGAAGCCGCAGGCGCTGGCCGTATTGACGATCAGGAGCGCCTTGCCGCGATAGCGTGCCAGGTCGACCGGCTGGCCGTCGAGGGCGGTGGCGTTGAAATCGTAGGCGGTCATGGAATTCTCCTTGTGGTTGAATCGCCAAGTTTACGCGAAGGCGGCGCGACGTGCACGGCGTCTTGATGCAGCCTGACTGCACGAATCACGGCGATGACTTTTATTGCGTCTTAGCATTTCTTAACGATTCTTGGTCAAATCGCGTGCGACAATTACGCTCGTCCAATTGTCCAGCATCCCAGGTTGTCATGCCACGTCACCACTCTTCTGTCTTGCTGCTCGCGCCGATCGTGGCCGGCACGCTGCTCGCTCCTGTCAGCGCCCGCGCCAGCGTCCAGCAGCCGCCCGCAGCCCCCGCACCTGCCACGCCGGTCGCCACGGCGCCGGCAACCCCGGCGCCGGAAGCGCCCCCGGTGCAGGCCGAGGTCCCGGTGCAGTCGACGGTCTCGGTCAGCGCGGTGCGCTCGTCGAACCGCATCGACCGCCAGGCCTATGACGTCAAGAGCGATCCGGCCGCGAGCAACGACACCATCGCCGACACCCTGAACAAGGTGCCGTCGGTTGCGGTGGACCCGGACGGCAACGTGACCCTGCGCGGACGCAGCAATGTGCAGATCCTCATCGACGGCAAGCCGTCCGCCATGATGCAGGGCGAGAACCGCGCCGCCGCGCTGGGCGCGCTGCCGGCCGCCGACCTCGAGTCGGTGGAAGTGATCAACAATCCCGGCGCGCAGTTCGGCAACGAAGGCGGCGGCGGGCCGATCATCAATCTGGTGATGCGGCGCGAACGCACGCCGGGCAGCTTCGGCGTGGTCAATGCCAATGCCGGCGCCGAGGGCCGCTTCAATGCCTCCACCTTCGGCAGCTACACGGGCGGACGCCTGAGCGTGCAGGGCGCGCTGTTCGGCCGCCGCGACAGCCGCGGCTCGACCGGCGAGACGACGCGCGACCGCATCGACCCGGCCACCGGCGCCGTGGCCAGCAGCGCGCAGACCTCCTACAGCGAGAACGATACCGAATCGGCCGGCTTCAACGGCTCGCTCAGCTACAACCTGGGCGAGAAGGACGTGGTGTCGCTCAAGGCCGGCTTCAACGCCAACAACCAGGATGGCCTCTCGTCCGAGCGCTATCGCGGCACCGATGCATCCGGGGCGGTCGAGAGCGACTACCTGCGCTCGACGGTGCGCGACTCCAGCAACCGCAGCGCCAACCTGAGCGTGAGCCTCGACCACAAGGGGACGCTGCCGGGCGAGATCTTCAAGACCGACCTGCGCCTGTCCGGCACGCGTGGCGAGGGCGACACCCGCTTCGTCAGCGACTACACGGTGCGGCCGATCAATTCGTCCGATCCGCTGACCCGCCAGGACAACCTGAACGAGACCCGCATCATCGACTTCACCGGCGACTACGAACGTCCGGGCGAGGCGGGCGTGCTGAAGCTGGGCTACAAGGTGGCGCGCAACAGCAGCGTGATCGACACCCGCTTCCTCAACATCGATCCGGGCACGCTGTTCGAAAGCGTCAACGCATCGCGCACCAACCGCTTCGAGCTGGTCGACACCACGCTGGCGCTGTACGGCACCTACCAGATGCGCCTGGGCGAGAAGTGGGGCGTGCTGGGCGGCCTGCGCACCGAATACACCGATCTCGACATGGACCAGGTCACGACCGGGATCCAGGCCGGCAACCACTACCTGGAAGCGATCCCCAGCGCCTTCCTCACCTACGACCTGTCCGATCGCACGGCGCTGCGCCTGAGTTATGCGCACCGCATCCGCCGTCCCGGCGCCTCGGACCTGAATCCCTTCGTGATCTACCGCGACGAAACGAACGTCTCGTCGGGCAATCCCGACCTGATGCCGACCGAGTCCGACTCGCTCGAACTGGGCGTCGAGACCAAGCTTGGCAACGTCGAGACCAATGTGCGCCTGTACGCGCGCCGCGACACCGATCTGATCTCGGAGCGCCGCTACTTCATCTCGGACACCGTGCTGCTGACCACGCGCGAGAACGCGGGCACCAGCCGCTCGGGCGGCCTGGAATTCACCTTCAGCGGCCGCGCCACGCCCAAGCTGACGATCAATGCCAGCGGCAATATCGGCTATTCGGAGCAGTCGGTGCTCGGCAACGTGGACGACGACAAGCGCAGCGCGACCTCGATCGCCGGCCGCGCGCGCTTCAACTACCAGTTCAACCCGGCCAACAGCCTGCAGCTGGTGCTCAATGCCCAGGGCAAGACGCTGTTCGGCGAGGGCTACCGCCAGCCGACCCGCACCGCGGACCTGAATTACCGGCACAACCTGAGCCAGGCCCTGAGCCTGGTCGTCAACGTCAACGACCTGTTCGATTCGCAGAAGTCGGAGTCGATCACCGAGACCGACCGCCTGCGCGAATACAGCATCCGTCGCCAGGACGGGCGCCTGGTCTACGTCGGCCTGTCGTACCGCTTCGGCACCTTCGGCGGCGGGCGTGGCCCGCGTGGACCCGGCGGGCCGGGCTTCGGTCCGCCGGGCGGCGGCATGGGGCCACGGTAAAGACAGCCCGTCAATACTGGCGGTATGCCGGATGAATAATTCCGGCAAGGCGGTTTGAAGGCGGCGAGGTGTGACAGAATACGGGGACCTTTGTCCACTTCGTCCCCGCTCCGATGCTCAGACCAACGCTCATCGCGCTGACCCTTTCGTCACTGTTCGCACTGCCCGCCGCCGCTCAGGTCAGCCCGCCATCCGACCCGCCGCCGGTCAGCCCCGACACCATGCAGAAGGTCGAGGTCAAGGCCGATGCCAACAGCTACGACCCGCGGCGCGACGATACCGCCAGCCGCATCGTGGTCTCGACCGAAGAGATCAAGCGCTATGGCGACACCTCGGTGCTCGACGTCTTCAAGCGCCTGCCCGGCATCACCGTCGGCGGTGGCGGCGGCCGTGGCGCGGGCGAGATCCGCATGCGCGGCCTGGGCAGCGGCTACACGCAGATTTTGATCAATGGCGAGCGGGCGCCTGCCGGCTTCGACATCGACCAGCTGTCGCCCGACGTCATCGAGCGGATCGAGATCCTGCGCGCGGCCAGCGCCGAGTTCTCGACCCAGTCGATCGCCGGCACCATCAATATCGTGCTCAAGCGCGTGGTGCGAAAGGCGCAGCGCGAACTGCGGGTTGGCTACGGCAAGAGCGAGGACGCCAGCAACCCGAGCGCGAGCCTGAACATGTCGGACCGTCTCGACGGGCTGTCGTACTCGCTCGGCGCCAGCGTCTGGCGCTACAACTTCGACCGCCCGCAGCCTTATGAGGAAACCCAGATCGATCCGGACGGCCGCCTGACGCAGCTGCGCCGCACCGAGCAGAACGACAGCGGCAGCCCGCAGGGCTTCAATCTCACGCCACGCCTGAACTGGACGCTCGAGAACGGCGACACGGTCAGCTGGCAGACGATGGCTTCCTATAATCGTAACGATTATCACGGCGACGCCGTGACCACGACCGAGCTTGGCGCGCCGCCCCTGTACGACGTGCGCGACATGAATAGCGGCGGCAGTTTCGTCATGCTTCGTTCCGATGTGAACTGGGTGCACAACCTGGAAGAGGGCGCGAAACTCGACCTCAAGCTGGGCGTGAACGGCACGCGCAATCGCGGCGACTGGCGCGAGTTCGATTACCGGCTGGACGAGCTGGCGCGCGATTCGACCGTCTTGAGCGCGACCGATGAACGCGGCCTGACCCTGGTCGGCAAGTACACGACGCCGTGGAAGAAGGACCATGCGCTGGCGATGGGCTGGGATGCAGGCTATACGCGGCGCGAGGACGCGCGCGACGAGAACGAGGTATTCCCGCTGTTCGAGCGCGAGCAGGTAACGAACGAAAATTACGACGCCACCATCAAGCGCCTGGCGCTGTACATCCAGGACGAGTGGAACGTGAGCAAGCAGTGGTCGATGTATGCCGGCCTGCGCTGGGAAGGACTGGAGACGACCAGCGAGGGCAATACCTTCGAGACCAGCACCAACCGCGCCAGCGTGTTCTCGCCGCTGGCCCAGACCCTGTACAAGATCCCGGACAGCCGCGACCAGGTGCGCCTGGCGCTGACCCGCACCTTCAAGGCGCCATCCGCGAGCAACCTGATCCCGCGCCGCTTCACGACGCCCAACAACAGCCAGACCGATCCCGACTTCCGCGGCAATCCGGACCTGCAGCCGGAACTGGCGACCGGCATCGACGCCGCCTACGAGCACTGGTGGGCCGAGAAGGCGCTGCTGAGCGCCAGCGTATCGGTGCGCCGCATCGAGGATTACACCCGCCAGGGCCTGATCCTGGAAGACGGCCGCTGGATCCAGACTCCGGTCAACGACGGCGACGCGCTCACGCGCAGCCTGGAGCTCGAAGCGAAGTTCCCGCTGTCGGCGGTGCTGGCCGACGTGCCCGAGATCGACCTGCGCGCGAGCGTGTCGCGCAACTGGTCCGAGGTGGACGCGGTGCCGGGGCCGGACAACCGCCTGGACCAGCAGGTGCCGCTGTCGGCGACGCTCGGCATCGACTACAAGACCCCCGACGGCAAACTGAGTACCGGCGCCAGCTTCGCATTCAAGGACGGCGGCCCGGTGCGGGTCAATGTGGAGCAGTCGCGCTACCAGAGCGTGCGGCGCGATCTGGATGTGTATGCGCTGTGGAAGTTCAATCCGAAGTACCAGCTGCGGCTGGCGGCGTCGAACCTGCTGCGCCAGGATGGGGTGTCGGATTCGCGCTATACCGACGAATTCGGGACGCTGCGCAGGACCAGTTTCAGTGAGGGGCAGACGATGGCGAGGGTGACGCTGGAGTCGCGGTTCTGAATTGTCTGAGTGCCTGCTGCGCTATTCCATCGTTGGCCTGAACACGTCGTTCCCGCGAAGGCGGGAACCTAAGCCTTCAGCGCAGCCGCTAGAGCAATATCGATGGCGACGCATGCACACTGGGGTTCCCGCCTGCGCGGGAATGACGTGCGTGTGATGATGGTAGAAGGGGCGATCGTGGTATGCCGACCGTCAGATCAACCCCAGCTTCTCGGTCCCACTCGAAAAATCCCGATTCTTCGCGTGCTTGCTATTGAGCTTGATGTTCAGCCGCAGATCGTTGACGGAGTCCGCATTGCGCAGCGCATCCTCATACGTGATCTTGTCCGCCTCATACAGGTCGAACAGCGCCTGATCGAAAGTCTGCATCCCCAGCTCGCGAGACTTCTTCATGATCTCCTTGATCTCGTGCACCTCGCCCTTGAAGATCAGGTCCGAGATCAAGGGGGAGTTCAGCAGGATCTCGATCGCCACCACGCGCCCCTTGGCTTCCTTCTTCGGAATCAGGCGCTGCGAAATCAGTCCCTTCAGGTTCAGCGACAAATCCATCAGCAGTTGCTGCCTGCGCTCTTCGGGGAAGAAGTTGATGATGCGGTCGAGCGCCTGGTTGGCGCTGTTGGCGTGCAGGGTGGCCAGGCACAGGTGGCCGGTTTCGGCGAAGGCGATCGCGTGTTCCATCGTCTCGCGGTCGCGGATCTCTCCGATCTGGATCACGTCCGGCGCCTGGCGCAGCGAATTCTTCAGCGCCGCCTCGAAGCTGTCGGTGTCCACGCCCACTTCGCGCTGCGTGATCACGCAGTTGCGGTGCGGGTGGACGAATTCCACCGGATCCTCGACCGTGATGATGTGGCCGTAGCTGTTCTCGTTGCGGTAGCCGACCATCGCCGCCAAGGTCGTCGATTTGCCCGAGCCCGTGGCGCCCACCATGATCACCAGGCCGCGCTTGGTCATCACGACGTCCTTGAGCGTGTCGGGCAGCTCGAGGTCTTCGAACTTCGGGATCGCGGTGGTGATCACGCGCAGCACCATGCCGACGCAACCCATCTGCATGAAGGCCGAGACGCGGAAGCGTCCCAGGTCGCCCGGCGTGATCGCGAAGTTCGATTCGCGCGTGAGCTCGAAGCCGGCCGCCTGCTTGTCGTTCATGATCGCGCGCGCCAGGTCGGCCGTGTGGCCGGCGGTGAGCGCCTGGCTCGACACCGGCGTCATGCCGCCGTCGATCTTGATCGCCGGCGGGAAGCCCGCCGTGATGAACAGGTCCGAACCGCCCTTGCTGACCATCAGGCGCAGCAGGTCGAACATGAACTTGGATGCCTGGTCGCGTTCCATGATGCGTCCTTAGCCGAGGAAGTTTTCCGGGATCTTGGCCGCAGCGCGCGCAGCGCCGGTCGAGATCACGTTGCGGCGCACCAGCTCCGTCAGGTTCTGGTCGAGCGTCTGCATGCCGGCATTGCTGCCGGTCTGGATGGCCGAGTACATCTGGGCGATCTTGGCCTCGCGGATCAGGTTGCGGATCGCCGGGGTGCCGATCATGATCTCGTGCGCCGCCACGCGGCCCGAGCCGTCCTTGGTCTTGAGCAGGGTCTGCGAGATCACGGCCTGCAGCGATTCGGACAGCATCGCGCGCACCATCTCCTTCTCTTCGGCCGGGAACACGTCGACGATACGGTCGATGGTCTTGGCGGCCGACGAGGTATGCAGGGTGCCGAACACCAGGTGGCCGGTCTCGGCCGCCGACAGCGCCAGGCGGATGGTTTCCAGGTCGCGCAGTTCGCCGACCAGGATCGCGTCCGGGTCTTCGCGCAGCGCCGAGCGCAGCGCGTTGTTGAACGACAGCGTGTGCGGACCGACTTCGCGCTGGTTGATCAGGCACTTCTTGGACTCGTGCACGAATTCGATCGGGTCTTCGATGGTGAGGATGTGGCCGTACTCATTCTCGTTCAGGTGATTCACCATCGCCGCCAGCGTGGTCGATTTACCAGAGCCGGTCGGGCCGGTCACCAGCACCAGGCCGCGCGGCTTCATCGCCAGGTCGGCAAAGATCTTCGGCGCGTTCAGCTCTTCGAGGGTCAGGATCTTGGACGGAATCGTGCGCAGCACGGCCGACGCGCCGCGTTCCTGGTTGAAGGCGTTGACGCGGAAGCGCGCGAGGCCGGGGATCGCGAACGAGAAGTCGCACTCGAGCACTTCTTCGTACTGCTTGCGCTGGCCGTCGTTCATGATGTCATAGATCATGCCGTGCACGTCCTTGTGCTCGAGCGGCGGCAGGTTAATGCGGCGCACGTCGCCATGCACGCGGATCATCGGCGGCAGGCCGGCCGACAGGTGCAAGTCCGAAGCCTTGTTCTTGACCGAGAAGGCGAGTAATTCCGAAATGTCCATTTATAATCCCTGTGGCTCGAGGTGCGCCTTTGTCATCGTCGCGGCTCGAAAAATATTTCCTATAGAAAATCATTATGTCCACAATCGCCGCCAACTTGCAAGCTGTCGAAGCGACAATCGGGGAGGCTGTCCAGGCCGCCGGACGCGCCCGCGACGAGGTGCAATTGCTCGCTGTTTCCAAGACGTTTCCTGCGCAAGCGGTGCTGGATGCGATGGCGTCCGGACAACGTGCATTCGGTGAAAATTATCTGCAAGAAGCGCTCGACAAGATCGCGAACGTCGCGCAGGCGCAACCCGATGCGCCGGTCGAATGGCATTTCATCGGCCCCATCCAGAGCAACAAGACACGCCCGATCGCGGCCAGCTTCCACTGGGTGCACACGGTCGAGCGCCTCAAGATCGCCCAGCGCCTGTCCGAGCAGCGCCCGCCCGAACTCGGCCCGTTGAATATCTGCCTGCAGGTGAACATCAGCGGCGAGGCCAGCAAGAGCGGCGCGACCGAGGCCGAGTTGCCCGAACTGGCGCGCGCCGTGGCGCAGCTGCCGAACCTGCGCCTGCGCGGCCTGATGGCCATTCCCGAACGCGCGACCGAACCCGAGCAGCAGCGCGCCGCCTTTGCCCGCCTGCGCATGCTGCACGACGCGCTGCGCGCCGACGGCATTGCGCTCGATACGCTGTCGATGGGCATGTCGGGCGACATGGCGGCGGCGATCGCGGAAGGCGCGACCATCGTGCGCATCGGCAGCGCCATCTTTGGCGCACGCAATTACGACTAACAGGAAAACACATGAAGATCACGTTCATCGGTGGCGGCAATATGGCCGCAGCGCTCATTTCGGGCATCGTCAGGCAGGCGGGTTCGGGCGCGAACATCCACGTCGTCGACCGTAATCCGGAAGCGCTGGAGCGCCTGTCGCAACAGTACGGTGTGCGCACCGCGACGGCGATCGACGAGCAGGTCAAGGAGAGCGAAGTCGTGGTGCTGGCGATCAAGCCGCAGCAGATGCGCGAAGTCGCGGCCGAGTTGGCGCCGCTGTTGAACCGCCAGCTGGTGCTGTCGATCGCCGCCGGCATCCGCAGCAGCGACCTGTCGCGCTGGCTCGGCGGCTACGACGCCATCGTGCGCACGATGCCGAACACGCCGGCGCTGATCGGCATGGGCGTGACCGGCCTTGTGGCACAGCCGGGCGTGAGCGAGGCCCAGCGCGTGCAGGCCGACACCGTGATGCGTGCGGTCGGCAAGACCGTGTGGCTGGATGACGAGGCGCAGATCGATCCGGTGACGGCGGTGTCGGGCAGCGGTCCGGCCTATGTGTTCTTCTTCCTGGAAGCGATGCAGGAGGCGGCATTGCAAATGGGCTTGAACGCGGAGCAGGGCAGGGAGCTGGCGCTGGCTACCTTCACTGGCGCGGCGCAGCTGGCGGCGCAGTCGGACGAACCGGTCGAGGTGCTGCGTCAGCGCGTGACCTCGAAGGGTGGGACTACGCATGCGGCGATTACCAGCATGGAAGCGGCCGGGGTCAAGGAGGCTATTATCGCGGCGATGAAGGCGGCTGCGGCGCGTGGACGCGAGCTGGGTGAGGAATTGGGCAGCAACTAAGTGCGCCTGACAAAACCGTTCGGCATATCACGCTCGGACTGAGCATGGGGTATGTCCGCAACCGGCCAAACCCGGCCGTTCAGCTGAGCATATCAGGTCACCGAGCGAAAGATTTGCGGACTGTCACCAAGCGCGGGAACCGATCTTGAGTCAATGGCCAGCATCCGCAAGCGACTTCATTGCGTCCTCAGGCGAAGTCGAGCGTCCCATTGGGCGCGAGCATGCTGACCCTCTAGAAGCGCCAAGAGCGTTCACCAGGCTAACCACATGACTTATGGGTGTGCGTGCGTTGACGCACCGCGCTGCCCATGCCACCCGTCTAATCTCGACACCCCAATGTAACGGCGCATAGCATTGCCACAAGCAGCTTGGCTACTCAAGAAAGAAAGGTGAATATGTCAAAGGAATCGAAGCAGGCATTACTGCACCGGATGGTCACCCCAGAACATACTTGTCCATTTGGAGTCAAATCACTCGAACTATTGAAACAGGCGGGTTACCAAGTCGAGGATCATCAGTTGACTACTCGAAGTGAAGTCGATACGTTCATGCGGGACGAGGGAGTCCAGACTACGCCGCAGACCTACATTAATGGGCAGCGTATTGGCGGGCATGACGAACTTGTCGCTTTTTTAAGCGACAAGTGAAGGCCAACCGCCTGGTCGAATAGCGCCTGAATGTCCGCAGGATTCGTGTGCGCATATCGCCTCCAACCGTGGTCGCTCGTCTGGTTGGACAGCGGCCCGTTTGGTGCGTTCACGCGCACCCGGATCAGTGGATCTCGAACTTTTTCCAGCCCAGCACCGGCAACACTTTCTGCGCCAGCTTGTAGGCGGACAGGGCGCCGGTCACTGCGCCGACTACCCACTTCGGCTTGGTGACCAGGAAGCCCAGTCCCAGGCCGGCGGCGGCCAGCAGAGAGGTCTTGTGCTGGGCCACGAAGGCGGGGGCGCCGCCCATTTCGGCTGGATGACGCAGCAGCGCCACGTCATGCGCCATCATCGCGCGCTGTTCGGCGCACTGGGCGGCCAGCAGGCGGCGGCGCGCCGCCAGGGTCTCATTGCTGCTCATGGATCGGCTCTCCTTTGACGGCTTGCGCATCCTTGCGCAGTTCGGCCAGCGTGGCGGCCATCAGCGGCGGACGGGTTGCCAGGTCGCCGCGCACCTTGAAGTACGCCAGCAGGCCGAGCAACGCGAACAGCCCCGTCATGCCGCCGATCGCCAGCAGGCGATGGGTGTCCCAGAACAGGACCAGCACGAACAGGATCGCCAGCAACACCGCGACCACCGCGAAAAAGGCGGCCGCGACGCCCCAGGCCAGATAGCCGATCAGCCGGTGCGTCTCTTCCTGCAGCTCGATCGCTGCCAGTTCCAGCCTGGTCCGCACCATGGCGAGCAGGTTGGATCCTATCCTTCCGACGGTCGCGGAGATCGTCATTTTATTTACGCGCGATCAGCATGCCGATCACGACGCCGACGGCGGCGCCCAGGCCGACTGACTTCCATGGATTGTCCTTGACGTATTCGTCGGTGGCCTTGGCGGCGACCTTGGTGCGCTCGACCACGGTCTCTTCAGCGTGGATCAGGCTGGTCTTGGCGGAGGCCAGGGTCTGCTCGAACTTGACCTTGGCGGCCTTCAGCTCTTCGCCGGTCAGCTGGCCGCCGTTGCGCAGCCAGGATTCGGCGTCGTGGATCACGGTCTTCAGGTCGCTGACCAGTTGGTCGCGGGTGCCGGTCTGGGTAGGGATTTTTTCGATCATCGTGGGCCTCTTGTGTGTGGTGGGTGAATGCCTTTTGGACAATATTAACCTAATGCATAGTCGAGCGCGACACCAATGAACAGTGCGGCCCCCAGCCAGTTGTTGTGGCGGAAGGCTTTGAAGCACTTCATGCGGTCGCGATCGCGGATCAGGGTGTAGTGGTAGAGCGCGATGCAGCCCGCCACCGCCACCCCGCCCACGAACCACCAGCGCAGGCCCAGCGACCAGCCGCACAGCAGCAGGATCGCCAGCGAGGCACCGTAGCACAGCATGATCGCGGCCACGTCGAAGCGCCCGAAAGTGATGGCCGAGGTGCGCATGCCGAGCTTGAGGTCGTCATCGCGGTCGACCATGGCGTAGGCGGTGTCGTAGGCCACGGCCCAGAACACATTGGCCACCAGCAGCCACCAGGCCACGGCCGGCACCTGGTCCTGCACGGCGGCGAAGGCCATCGGGATGCCGAAGCCGAAGGCGATGCCGAGATAGGCCTGGGGAATCGCGAAGAAGCGCTTGAAATAGGGATAGGTGCCGGCCACGATCACCGCCACCACCGACAGCTGCTTGGTCAGCGCGTTGAGCGGCAGGATCAGGAGGAAGGACACGATGGCCAGCACCGCCGCCACCATCACCGCTTCCTTGCCGCTGATCTTGCCGCTGGTGAGCGGACGGTCGACGGTGCGCTTGACGTGGCGGTCGAAGTCGCGGTCGGCGTAGTCGTTGATGGCGCAGCCGGCGGAGCGCATCAGCGCCGTGCCGATGACGAAGATCGCCAGCACCTGCAGGTCCGGCACGCCGCCGGACGCCATCCACAGTGCCCACAGGGTAGGCCACAGCAACAGGAGGATGCCGATCGGCTTGTCGGCCCGCACCAGGCGGAAGTAGAGCGCCAGCTTGTTCATGGTGCATCTTGTCTTGTCAGGAACTGTTGAGCAGAAGACAGCGATTCTAGCCGGTTTATCCATGCGCGCCCAATCCGGCCCGTCCATACGGGCGCCATCCCCCATGCATGACAACGGCATGTATTTAGCGCGTGGCGAATGCATGATTGTTGTCTTTTTGTCGTCATGAATTTGACATTTTTGTTTGTTTTAATGCATCGGTCCTACCGGGGGTGGTAGGGACAGGACGGGCCTGATGCACGGGCGCCGCCAACGACACCAGACGCCGGACCACTGGCTCGATTCCTATTCTTTGGAGCATCTCGATGAACGAACACGATATGTCGCCTTCGCGGCGCAACCTGCTCAAGGGCATGGCCGGCGCATCCGCGCTGCCTTTCGTCGGCGCCTTCGCCGCGCTGCACGCCCGCGAAGCGCTGGCGGCCAATGGCGCGACCGCCCTGGTCGACAGCCCCTACGGCCCGATCGCCCCGGTCAACGACCTGAGTACCGGACTGCCGCTGCTGCAATTGCCGCCGGGTTTCAGCTACAAGAGCTATGGCTGGCGCGGCGACACCATGAGCGACGGCCGTCCCTGCCCGGGCGGCCACGACGGCATGGGCGTGATCGTCACGCGCAAGGTCGGCCGCAACACGGAACAGGTGTTGGTGCGCAATCATGAAATCAGTGGCAGTGCCGCTGTCAATTTCATCAATGCCTATGGCCTGTATGACACCGGCAATGTGAGCGGCAGCTCGAGCAACCGTTCCTGCGGCGGCACGACCAACCTGGTGTTCCGCGACGGCGACTGGGTCAGCATGACCCCGAGCCTGGGCGGCACCCAGCAGAACTGCGCCGGCGGCATCACCCCCTGGGGCACCTGGCTGACCTGCGAAGAGATCGGTTCGGACACGATCAGCGCCGGCGGCAAGAAGCACGGCTACGTGTTCGAGGTGACGGCCGATCCGCAGCAGGTCAGCGGTCAGCCGATCGTCAATATGGGCCGCTTCGCGCACGAAGCCGCCGCCGTCGATCCGACCAATTCCAACGTCTACCTGACCGAGGATTCCTCGGGCAAGTCGGGCTTCTACCGCTACATCCCCGACGTCAAGACCGGCGCGCCCGGTTCGCTGGCCATGGGCGGCGTGCTCGAGATGGCCAAGGTCAAGGGTCGCAACAACGTCAATCTGGCGGTGGCCTCGGTCGACGATACCTATGAGCTGGAGTGGGTGCCGATCGCCAATCCGGACGCCAACCGCGGCAACGGCGTCGGTCTCAACGGCGAGACGATCAACAGCGCCGCCGGTCCCTTCGTGCAGGGCTGGACCAAGGGCGCGCTGCGAATGAATCGCGGCGAAGGCATCTGGTATGCCCAGGGCAAGATGTACGTGATGGACACCTCGGGCGGCCACGTCAACCGCGGCGCGATCTGGGAACTCGACCTGGCGCGCCAGACCCTGAAATGCATCTACTCGAGCCCGAGCCAGCTGGTGGGCAATATGGGCGACAACCTGACGGTCAGCCCGCGCAACGCGATCCTGATCTGCGAAGACGCGTCGAGCGCCATCACCGACCACTTCGGCTACGGCCAGCGCCTGATGGGCCTGACCGGCGCCGGCGACGCCTACATCTTCGCCAAGAACAATATCAACCTGACGGCCGCCCAGCTGCAGGGCGCCGGCAAGCTGCCTTCGCTCGCCGGAGATCAGCGCGGCAACGAATTCGCCGGCGCCTGCTTCGACCCGACCGGCCGCTACCTGTTCGTGAACATCCAGACCCCGGGCGTGACCTTCGCGATCTCGGGCCCGTGGGCCAAGGGCCCGCTGTAAACGTCACCTTCAATCACAAGGAACCCGAACATGAACATGAACAAACTCGTCGCCGCCACCGCCGTCGCCCTGAGCGCGCTGACCTTTTCGCACTCCGCCAGCGCCGTCGTCCTGACGAGCAGCAGCGGCGCCAATATCGTGACCGATTACAGCGAAGCCGGCGTCGTGTCCTTCGACCTCGACCTGGTCGACTTCAGCACCACCAAGCTGAACTTCGTGCTGGAAGAAGCCGACCTGGCCAGCCCGCTCAGCTTCAACGCCATCATCCGCAACCTGGTCGGCCTGTCGATGCACCAGTTTAATTTCGGCCTGCAGGGGATCGGCTACGCAGCGGCGGGCAGCGTCTCCTCGTTCTCCGGCGCCGCAGCCAGCTACTCGGGCAATAACGCCGTCATCAAGTTCGCCAATGGCGAGACGGCCGACACCCTGTTCGGCAATCCGACCATGCTCGATGACCGCAGCGACTGGCTGCTCGACACCACCGGCCTGTCGGCGGGCGATACCTTCTCGATCGTGGCGCAGGTGCCGGAACCATCGACCGTGGCCATGATGCTGCCACTGATGGCGGGCCTGCTGCTGGCGCGCCGCCGCAAACGCGATTGAGCTATCAGGCTAGGCGTTTGACATGCCTGTCACTTGGTGACATAGTAAACGTCACTAAGTGACAGGCATGGAGCATCATGGGAGTGCAGGACGAAGCGAAGCTGGCGGTATCGCGCCACGCGGCAAGGCTGTTCGTGGAACGCGGCGTGGCCGCCACCAGCGGCGACGACATCGCCGCCGCGGCCGGCCTGTCGAAGCGCACGGTCTGGCGCTACTTCCGCAACAAGGAAAGCTGCGTCGAGCCGCTGTTCGATGCGACCTCGCTGCGCTTCATCGCCATGCTGCGCGAGTGGCCGCGCAATGCCTCGATCGAATCCTGGCTGCAGGCCTGCCTGGGGCGTGAGCGCGCCCCCGCCGACCTGGCCGACGACGTGCTGGCCGTGCGCCTGCTGGCCATGCTGCCGGACGAGCCGGACTTGCGCGCTTCCTGGCTGATGGCGACCCAGCGCGCCGAAGACGCATTGGCCGCAATCGTCGCCGACCGCCTGGAGCGTTCACCCAGGGACCTCGAGGTGCGGCTGTGCGCCGCGACCGTCATGGCCGCCATCCGCGTGGTCGACGAAACCATCAGCATCGCCGCCGTGAAGCACCGGCAAACCTTCACCAACCAGGACGTGATCGACCGCCTGGCGCACGCCATCCGCGTGGCCAGCACCCTGCCGATCTGCGATCCCGTCCTTGCCTGACAAGGAGATCCGCCATGCACCCAACCGCCTATCCCGCCACCCGCCGCGCCGACGCCGTCGACATCCTGCACGGACAGCGGATCGACGATCCTTACCGCTGGCTGGAAGGCGATGCGCGCAGCGACGGCGAGGTCGCGGCCTGGATCGCGGCGCAGAACGCCGTGACGAATGCCTGCCTGGCCGAGCTGCCGGGCCGCGCGATTTTTCGCGCGCGGCTCGAGGCGCTGCAGAATCACGAGAAATTCACGATCCCGCGCGAGCGGGGCGGGCATTATTTCTACACCCGCAATCCCGGCCTCGAGAACCAGGCGACCCTGCTGGTGCGCGACAGCGTCGACGGCCCGGACCGCGTGCTGATCGACCCCAATACCTGGTCCGAACACGGCACGGGAGCGCTGGCCGAATGGGCGCCATCGAGAGACGGCGCGCTGCTCGCTTACGCCGTGCAGGAAGACGGCGCCGACTGGCGCACCATCAAGGTGATCGAGGTCGCCACCGGAAGAATCCTCGACGATGCCCTGGCCTGGGCCCGCTTCACGACCATCGCCTGGGCACATGATGGCGCCGGCTTTTTCTACACGCGCTATCCCGAATCGACGGTGGGCGACGCCGCCCTGGCCAACCACGCGGTCTATTTCCATGCGCTGGGCACGCCGCAGTCGAGCGACCGGCTGCTGTATGCGACACCCGAGCGGCCCGAGCTGCTGCACTTCGTCGAGGTAACCGACAGCGGCCGCTACGCGCTGATCACGTCCACGCCCGGCACCCAGACCAATAACCTGGTCGTCATCGATTTGCACGACGAACGCTGGCAGCCGCGCACCGTGGTCAAAGGCTTCGACGCCGAATGGTCGCCGGTGGGCGACGCCGGCAGCACCTTGTACCTGCTGACGAGCGAGCGCGCCGAACGGCGCCGGATCGCGACCCTCGACCTGGCCGACCCCGGCGCCGCGCCGCAAGACCTGATCGCCGAGGACAGCGCCGTGCTGGGCGACGCGCGCCTGGTCGGCGGCCGGCTGATCGGGACGTACCTGGTCGACGTGAAAACCCAGTTGCGGCGTTTCACGCTCGAGGGCCGGCCGGATGGCGTCGTGCCGCTGCCCGGCATCGGCAGCGCGGGCGGCTTCCAGGGCCATCCCGATGACAACGAAGCCTTCTTCGTGTTCACCAGTTTTAATGCGCCGACGACGATCTACCGCTATGACGTGGCCGCGAACACGGCCAGCGCGTGGGCGGCGCCGACGGTCGACGCCGACCTGGACAACATCGTGGTCGAGCAGCGCTTCTATGCGGCGCGCGACGGCGCCCGGGTGCCGATGTTCCTCATCCGGCGCAGTGACGTCACCGGGCCGGCGCCGACCCTGCTGCACGGTTACGGCGCCTTCGGCATCAGCATGATCTCGTACTACGAGCCAAGCCTGCTGGCCTGGATCGAGCAGGGAGGCATCGTGGCGATCGCCAATATCCGCGGCGGCGGAGAATACGGCAAGGCCTGGCACGAGGCGGCGCGTCTCGACCGAAAGCAGACCAGCTACGACGATCTTCTGGCCGCCGCCGACTACCTGCACACGCAGCGCATCGTGACGCCGGCCGGTCTGGCCGTGCATGGCGAATCCGGCGGCGGCCTGCTGGTGGGCGCGGTCGTCAACCAGAGACCAGAGCTGTTCGCGGCCGCCTTGCCCGGCGTCGGCGTGATGGACATGCTGCGCTTCGACCGCTTCACGGGCGGGCGCCTGTGGATGGGCGAGTTCGGTGATCCCGCCAACGAAGCGCAGTTCCGCCACCTGCTGGCCTATTCGCCCTACCACAACGTGGCCGCCGGCAAACGCTATCCGGCCATCCTGGCGACGACGGCGGATACCGACGACCGGGTCGTCCCGGCGCACAGCTTCAAGTACGTCGCGGCGCTCCAGCACATCGATGCCGGGTTGCGTCCGCACCTGCTGCGCATCGAGACCCAGGCCGGTCATGGCGCCGGCAAGCCGACCGCCAAGGCCATCGCCGAGATGGCCGACAAATGGGCGTTCGCCGCGCATTGGACGGGATTGCATGTGAAATGAGCGTAGAAGCCCGGCAATAGTGTGGGGGCGGGCCGGGCCGGATGCTAGACTTTGCTGGCGGACATCAGTGTCCGTTTGCATTTTCTGCATATACATTTTGTACCGCATCGGCCAGATGCCCAGTCAAAGGAGTCGACTTGCTTATGCGTCTTCATTTCCGTTTCTTACTGCTGCTCCTGATCGCCCTGGCGGCGCCCCTGTCACCGGCCGCCTTCGCCGCCGGCCAGGCGGAGGAAGCGGCGCCCGCCGAGGAAGTCATTCCCGATCCGCTCAAGCGCGAGACGCCGCGCTCGATGGTGTCGGGCCTGATTTCCGCCCTGGCCGAGCCCGATTACGATCGCGCCGCCCAGTACCTCGACATGCCGGCGGGGAGCAACCGCCAGCGCACCAACGCCATCACCCAGGCGCGTAATTTCCATTCTCTGCTGGACAACGGCGGTTCGCTGTCGCCGTTCGTCGCGTTGTCGAACGATGCCATCGGCAAGATCGACGACGAGCTGCCGGCTGAGCAGGAAAACGTCGGCGTCCTGACCATCCAGGACAAGAAGGTGCCGATCCTGCTGACTCGTGGCCAGGACGGCGACCACCAGGTCTGGCGCGTGTCGCGCGAGACGATCGACCAGGTCGCGCAGGCGGCGCGCCAGGAACCGGTGGCGCAGGAGCCGGACAAGAACGAATTTGTCGTCGCCGGCGCGCCTCTGAAGGACTGGGCGATGCTGATCGGGCTCGGCGTCCTGATCTTCGGCGGCCTGTGGACGGTGGCGGCCCTGATCGTCGCCGCCATGCGCAAGCTGGTGCCCGACGCCGGCGCCAACGGCCTGGTGCGCTTCATGGAAGCGGCGCTTCCGCCGGCCAGCCTGCTGATCGCGGTCGGCCTGTTCTACAGCTGGGCCGAACGGCTGCCGGTGTCGATCGTCGCACGCACGACCTTGCTGCGCTATACCGGCATCGTCTCGGTCATCGCCCTGGTGTGGTTCGGCCTGCGGCTCATCGACGCGGTCGCCGAGCTGGCCACCGCGCGCATGCAGCGCAGCCAGCGGCGCCAGGTGGTGGCCGTCATCACCTTGGCGCGCCGCGCCGCCAAGATCCTGCTGCTGGCGTTCTCGGGCGTCGCCATCCTCGGCACCTTCGGCATCGACGTCACGACCGGTATCGCGGCGCTGGGTATCGGCGGTATCGCGCTGGCGCTGGGCGCCCAGAAGACGGTGGAGAACCTGGTCGGCAGCGTCACCGTGATCGCCGACAAGCCGCTGCAGGTGGGCGACTTCGTCAAGGTGGGCGACGTGGTCGGCACCGTGGAAGACGTGGGCATCCGCTCGACCCGCATCCGCACCGGCGAGCGCACCGTCGTCACGATCCCCAACGGCGACCTGTCGGCGCGCCAGATCGAGAACTTCGCGGCGCGCGACCGCTTCCTGTTCAACCCGACCATCGCGGTGCCGCTCGGCACCCCGTCGGCCAAGCTGAAGGAGGCGATCACCATTGTCCAGCAGGTGCTGACGGAAGAGAAGAACATGGCCGAGGGCCATCGCGCGCGGCTGGGCAGCATCAATGATCGGGCCTTCAACATCGATGTCTGGTCGTACATCAACGTGAGCGAGTTCGACACCCAGGTCATCATCCGCGAGACGCTGCTGCTGAAGATCCACGAGCGGCTGGAAGCGGCCGGCATCCCCTTCGCCTTCCCGACCCAGAAGATCGTGTTTTCGCGCGAGCAGACCGGCGCCCGGGAACAGCCGGGCGGTCCTGGCGAGGGAGGAGAGGATGCAGGCCTGGTGACGCTGGATAAGGCTATGCCGCCGCCTCGAGCGTGACCATTTCCACGCCTGGCAGGTGGCATTCGCCCACCGCGCGCACGACGGCATCGATCGCGGCGCGGCGGGTGAAGCTCTTGCGCCAGGCGATCACCACGCGGCGCGACGGCGCCGGTGGCAGGAAGGGAACATAGGTCAGCAAGCCGTTCGGATCGTGCAGGTCGGCCACCGAGGCGCGCGGCAGCACGGTCAGGCCGATGCCGCTGGCGACCATGTGGCGGATCGTCTCGAGCGACGAGCCTTCGAAGGTGCGCTGCATGCCGTTGCCGGCCACCGGCGCCGAGAAGCGCGCCATTTCCGGGCACACTTCGAGCACCTGGTCGCGGAAGCAGTGGCCGGCGCCCAGCAGCAGCATGGTTTCGCTTTTGAGGTCTTCGGCGGAGATTTCCTTGCGGCCCGCCCACGGATGGCTCTTCGGCATGGCCACGATGAAGGGTTCGTCGTACAGCGGCTGCACCGACATGCCGTGGTCGGGCAGCGGCAGCGCCATGATGGCGGCGTCCAGCTCGCCCTGGCGCAGCAGCTCCAGCAGTTTATGGGTGTAGTTCTCCTGCAGCACCAGCGGCATCTGCGGCACGGTGTCGATCAGGTTCTTCACCAGCGGCGGCAGCAGGTAGGGTCCGATGGTATAGATCACGCCCAGGCGCAGCGGGCCGGCCAGCGGATCCTTGTTCTGCTTGGCGAGTTCCTTGATGGCGGCGGTCTGTTCCAGCACCCGCTCGGCCTGGGCCACGATCTGGGCGCCCAGCGGCGTCACGGAGACTTCGGAGCCGCCACGCTCGAACAGGGTCACGCCCAGCTCGTCTTCGAGCTTCTTGATGGCGACGGACAGGGTGGGCTGGGCCACGAAACAGGCTTCGGCGGCATGGCCGAAGTGTTTGGCGCGCGCAACGGCGACAATGTATTTCAGCTCGGTCAGTGTCATGTTTATATGTTTCGGGTAGCGCACTGTGGCCGGCGCCGGGGCGGCGGACCGGGGCGGCAGACCCGTTTTAGCCATGAAATAATAGTTTAACGAGAATCATAGTCGATATAATTGCCCGGCAGGTTAGGTAGCTGCAATTTTTGAAAGGCCCGCATGTCTTCCACGTTCGGCCCGGCGGAAGCCCAGGCCTATATCCACAAGCTCCTGACGGTGATGCACCACCAGGGCGGCTCCGACCTCTTCATCTCGGCTGACTTTCCTCCAAGCATTAAACACCAGGGGGCGATGAAGGCGCTCAGCCAGCAGCGCCTGACGGGCGAAGTCACGCGCGCACTGGCGCTGTCGATCATGAACGAGCGCCAGCGCGCCGAGTTCGAGGCCGAAATGGAGTGCAATTTCGCGATCTCGCTGCCGGGCGTCTGCCGCTTCCGCGTCAACGTCTATGTGCAGCAGCAGAGCGTGGGCATGGTGGTGCGTACGATCGCTTCCGAGATCCCCAACTTCGAAAAGCTCGACTTGCCCGAGGTGCTCAAGGACGTGGTGATGACCAAGCGCGGCCTGGTGCTGGTCGTGGGCGGCACGGGTTCCGGCAAGTCGACCACGCTGGCGGCGATGATCGACTACCGCAACAGCAACTCGGCCGGCCACATCATCACGGTGGAAGACCCGGTCGAGTACGTCCACAAGAACAAGAACTGCCTGGTGACGCACCGCGAAGTGGGCGTCGACACGCTGTCGTGGCATCACGCACTGAAGAACACGCTGCGCCAGGCGCCGGACGTGATCCTGATCGGCGAGATCCGCGACACCGAGACGATGGAACATGCGATCGCCTTCGCCGAGACCGGCCACCTGTGCCTGGGCACGCTGCACGCCAATAACGCCAACCAGACGATGGACCGGATCATCAACTTCTTCCCGGAAGAACGGCGCAATCAGCTGTTGATGGATTTGTCGTCGAACCTGCGCGCCATCGTCTCGCAGCGCCTGGTGCGCACCGAGGATGGAAAAGGACGCAAGGCGGCCATCGAGATCCTGCTCAACACGCCGACCATCGGCGAGATGATCCTCAAGGGGAACTTCCAGAACATCAAGGAGATCATGCACAAGTCGCGCGAACTGGGCATGTGCACCTTCGACCAGGCCTTGTTCGAGCTGTACAACAAGGGCTTGATAAGCTACGACGAGGCGATCCGCAATGCCGACTCGGCCAACGGCCTGCGCCTGCAGATCAAGCTGTCGGGCGAGCGGCGCGAGCCGGGCGCCGCTGCCGCGCGGCCGGCCGAGCTGTCGATGGCGATCGAGGAAGAACCCGGTGATGAGTCGCCGAAACACTGACATTCGCTTTTATTTTTACTTATGCCTTCATTCGAAAACAAACTCTGCACGCGCGCCGACCTGGCTGCGCGTATCGCCGCATTGCCGAAACCGGTCGTACTGACCAACGGCGTGTTCGACATCCTGCACCGCGGCCACGTGACCTATCTGGCGCAGGCGCGCGAACTGGGAGGTTCGCTGGTGGTGGCGGCGAACACCGATGCCTCGGTCAAGCGCCTGGGCAAAGGCGACGACCGCCCGCACAACACCCTGGCCGACCGCATGGCGGTGCTGGCGGCGCTGGAATCGGTGAGCCTGGTGGTCGAGTTCGACGAGGACACGGCGCTGGAGGTGGTGCAGGAGGGACGCCCCGACATCTACGCCAAGGGCGGTGACTACGTGATGGACCAGATCCCCGAAGGCAAGGCCGTGCTGGCCTATGGCGGCCGGGCGGTGGCGATCGACTTCGAGCATGACCGCTCGACCACCAAGCTGGTGGCGCGGATCCGCGGCTGACTGATTCTTCAGCCTGCCGTGGCGGGTGTGCGGTCGTATTGCACCACGCCGCCCGCCGACTGCGTAAACACCAGGTCGCAACCTGCGAAGACTTCCGCGCTCACGCCGTCGTGGACCGAGTCGTAGAGCCATGCGGCCATCGCGGCATTCGTCGCCTGCATCTCGATTTCCTGGCCGGGTTTTCCCGCTTGCAGCGCATCGACGAGTTCCTGGACGAAGAAGGGGATGGCGCCCGCGGTCCATTCGGCGCCACGTTCGCGCGCCTCGGCTGCGCGCGGTTGCGCCATCGCCATCAGCGCGGCGGCGTCGACCTGCGTTTCCATGGCCAGGGTGGGTTCGGATTGGTCATCGGTCGTGAAGACACGTATCAGCATGGTGTTGGCTTTCGATTCATGGGTTGGATCAACCCGTATGGTACGCGTCCCACAGCTTGTTGCGGAACCTGTATGCCGGGTCGACCCTGCGCTTGAGCGCGAAGAAGCGTTCGGCCTCCGGGTAAGCGGCGTGGAATTGCGCCGCGGTCGCGTGGATCTGGTAGGGCAGGTAGTAGGAACCACCCAGGGCCGTAGCGGCATCGACCAGCGCGCGGGTCCAGGCGCGCACCGCGTCCCGGTCGCGCGGCGCGGTGTGCTGGCGGTAGTACAGCACGAAGGCGAACACGTCGGTGCGGGCCCATGCCAGCAGGGTGCCCGGGTCCTTGCGCGCATGACGGATCGAGACGTTGATGACGTTCACATGATGCTGGCGCAGGATGGCGCGCAGCCGCCCAGAGAAGCGCTCCATGGCCGCGACCGGCACGAAATACTCTTGCAGCGCATACGCCGTCCCGGCGCCGGCCAGCGGCGCGAGCGAATGGATGTCGAGGCCGGCCTGGTGGTTGCGCCACTCGACCGCATCCGTCGAATAGAGGAGCGGCTCGAGGATGCGCCGGCGCAGCTCCTTGCCCCAATGCGAAGCCGAGATTACCTCCTGCAGCCGGCGTTCGATGCGGTAGTCGCCGCCCGTGGCGGTGAGGCGGTTGGGCAGCGTCACCGCGCGGCGGGTGCGCGAGAAGGTCACCGCGCGCACCAGCGTGTAGTCGTCGGGATACAAGGTCGCGTTGTGCATCACCGCGTCCGGGTCGGCGCCGATGCGCGCTTCGAAGAAGCGGCGGTAGCTCGACAGCGACATGACCTGCGAGCGCCGCTCGAGCGGAGCGTTGTCGGCCAGGCGCAAGGTCGCTTCCACGATCACGCCGATGCCGCCATAGCCGCCGATCGCGCCATAGAACAGTTCGCTGTTGTGGGTGGGGCTGGCGGCGACGACCGCGCCATCGGCCAGCACCAGCCGGATCGCTTCCACGCTCGAGACCAGCGGCCCTTGGCCGACGTAGCGGCCGTGGGCATTGACGCCGAGCGAGCCGCCCACGGTGAAATCGGCATACGACTGCATCACCTGCAGCGCCAGGTCGTGCGGGTCGATGACGGCCTGGATGCGGCGCCAGGTGATGCCCGGCTGGACCGTGATGCTGCGTTCGGCGGGCACGAAGCGAATGATCTGGTCGAAGCCGCGCATGTCGAGGTGCAGCGAACGGTCGGCGGCGATCTGGCCGCCCATGCTGTAGCGGGCGCCGCCGATCGAGACCGGGCCGGCGTGAGCGCGCAGCGCGGCGACGATCTCGTCCACCGTGCGCGGAACCAGGATGCGCTCGACATTCACCGGGTTCAGCTGCGTCGCATCGTTCACCACCGGCTGGCGGGCCAGGGCGGGCAGGCCGAGCGCGGCGAGGGCAAGCGCCATGCGGCGGCGGGTGGGCAGCGGCGATCCGGGCAAGCGGCGATCTCCAGGGCAGGCAATGGATGAGCAAAGAATGAGAAAACTACGCATCGGCGACGCCGGTGTCAACGGCTGAGGTCCTTATAATGAGCGCTGCATAAATCCTCCAAGGAATACCGCGATGACGCTGTCCTTCCATTCACCGATCACGCCGGACCTGGTCCATGGCGCCGTCGAACTCGAGCGCACGGAAGCAGGCCTGCTGCCGCACCGCCTGCCGGCCTGGGCGCGCGCCCAGTGCCACGATCCGCAACTGGCGATGGTGGAGGCGCAGCCTTCCGGCGTGCGCCTGGCGCTGCGCACCGCGGCGACGGTCGTGGAACTGGTCGTCTTGCCGACCAAGCGCCGCTATGGCGCCATGGCGCCGCGCCCGGACGGCATCCATGACCTGCTCGTCGACGGCCACCTGGTGCAGCAGGCCAGCGCGCCGGGCGGCAAGATCATGGACATCGACATGCTGTCCGGCGCGGCGACGATGCGGCCGGGCGAACCGCAGCGGCTGCGCTTTGCCGGCCTGCCGCCGGGCGACAAGACCGTCGAGATCTGGCTGCCGCATGACGAGACGACCGAGCTGGTGGCGCTGGATGCCGATGCGCCGGTGGCTCCGCTTGCGGCGTCGGGCAAGCGCCGCTGGCTGCACCATGGCAGTTCCATCAGCCAGGGATCGAACGCGACCAACCCGACCGGCATCTGGCCGGCCGTGGCCGCGCAACTGGCTGGCGTCGACCTGCTCAATCTGGGCTTGGGTGGCAGCGCATTGCTGGATCCGTTCACGGCGCGCACGATCCGCGACTTGCCGGCCGACGTAATCAGCCTCAAGCTGGGGATCAACCTCGTCAACACGGATGCGATGCGGCTGCGCGCCTTCGGGCCGGCCGTGCACGGTTTTCTCGACACGATCAGGGAAGGGCATCCGACGACGCCATTGCTGGTGATCTCGCCGACCTGGTGCCCGATCCATGAAACGACGCCCGGCCCGACCATGTTCGATGGCAAGGCGTTGGAAAAGGGAACGTTGCTGTTCCGGGCGATGGGCAACGACGCCGAGCGCCGGCAGGGCAAGCTGACCCTCGGCGTGATCCGCGAGCAGTTGCAGAAGATCGTCCAGCAGCGGGCGCCGCTTGATGCGAACATCCATTACCTCGACGGCAGGGAGCTTTACGGTTCAGAGGACAATACGCGTTATCCTCTACCCGACGAGCTGCATCCCGAGGCAGAGGCGCACCGCTTGATCGGCGAACGCTTTTGCGCGCTGGCGTTCCGTGCCGGCGCTTTTGGCGAAGGTGGGGCCTGAATTTGAAAGTATCCTTTGCTGGAATAGAAAACCTTGACCTGCGAGACTTCCATGACACTTGAAACCAATTCGGACAATCTTATCTCTCTGCTGTCGCTCATGCCGCATCCGGAAGGAGGTCACTTCAAGGAGACATACCGAAGTCACCACCGCGTGAGCAGGGAGGGGGACTCGGCCAGCCGCTCTGCCTCGACCGCGATCTATTACCTTCTTCGCGGACGAGAAAGGTCGACCTGGCATCGGATTCGGTCGGACGAGATGTGGCATTTTTATGAAGGTGTGCCGCTCCGGATCTACGTGCTGGAGCCGGAAGGAAGACTCAGCGTGCTCAGGCTCGGACATCCGTTGCGGCACGAAGGCGCGGATTTCCAGGCGCTGGTTCCTGCCGGGCGCTGGTTCGCCGCGGAATGCGAGGACTCTCAGGGCTGCAGCCTGGTGGGTTGCACAGTAGCTCCGGGCTTTGAATTCGAAGAATTCGAGATCGGGGATGCGAGCTTCCTCAAGAAGGATTGGCCCGAGCATTCCGAATTGATCGCACGCTTGACGTAATAGCGGGCGCTAAACACCATTTGACCATTCAAGGATGCACTTCTCATGGATCACGCCCTGACGATTTCCGTGCCTCGCCTGCACACTGATCGGCTTACGCTTCGGGAATATCGTGCTGAAGACTTCGAATCATTCGCAGACCATTTGTCGAACGCCGAAAGCTCGGCGCATCTGGGCTCGGCAGACCGTCAGACCGCCTGGCGCATCTTCAACTCACATGCCGGATTATGGCTCCTGAACGGGGCTGGCTGGTGGTCGATCGAGGACCGGCAGACAGGTCGGTTGGTCGGCTGCGTGGGAGCGTTCTTCCGCTGCGATTCGACAGTGATGGAAATGGGATGGAACACCTATCGGACATTCTGGGGAAAAGGCATTGCGAACGAAGCGGCGGCGGCGGTCCTGCATCATGTGTTCGAGGTTCGGCGTGAGCCGAAGGTGCGGGCACTGATCGATGCTGGCAATGAATCTTCGCGTCGTGTTGCCGAACGCCTGGGAATGACGTACGAAATGAAAACTGAGTTGAGCGGCAAGGAAGTCAATAGTTACGCGCGTGAGCGTTCCTAGAGCGGCCGTGTTCGACGACGGCCTCATCCAGGACCAAGCCAGGCCCGGTCTTAAGCCCCGCCCTGGTAACCGTTCTGACGCCAGGCCTCGTACACCACGATCGCCACCGTGTTCGACAGATTCAGGCTGCGGTTATCGGGCCGCATCGGCAGCCGGATGCGCTGGGCCGGCGGGAAGGTTTCCCGAAACGCCGGCGCCAGTCCGCGCGACTCCGGTCCGAACACAAACACGTCGCCCGGCCGGAAGCTGGCCTCGGCGAACGGCGACGAGCCATGCGTGGTGAGCGCGAACATGCGCGACTGATCGGGCTTGACCGCTGCCAGGAAGGCATCCCAGTCCTTGTGCACCTTCATATTGGCGTACTCGTGATAGTCCAGCCCGGCGCGGCGCATCTTGGCGTCGTCCAGCGGAAAACCGAGCGGTTCGATCAGGTGCAGCTGGGCGCCGGCGTTGGCGCACAGGCGGATCACATTGCCGGTATTCGGCGGGATTTCTGGTTCGACCAGGACGACGTGGAACAAGGTACTTCTCCTCAGTGATCTCAGTGATATTTCATGCATGCGGCGGCGTGCGCGCGAACACGAAGTTCGTGACGCGCGCGGCGCCGGCCCGTTTCAGGACGGTCGCGACTTCATCGAGCGTATGCCCGCTCGACATGACGTCGTCGACCACGCCCACATGGCGTCCGCGCACGTCGCCATCCACTCCGAACGCCCCGCGCACATTCTTCTTGCGCTCTCCCGGCGCGGCATTCGACTGCGCCTGTGTTTCCCGCACCCGCTGCAGCAGCCGCGGCGCTACGGCCACGCGTAATGCACGGGCCAGCGGCCGCGCCACCTCGAGCGCCTGGTTGTAGCCGCGCTCGACCAGGCGGGCCGGGCCCAGCGGCACCGGGCACAGCACGTCGGGCAACACTGGCGCAGCAAGTGTTACGGCATCCCGTAGCACGCGCGCCATCCACGGCGCCAGCGCCAGCTGGGCCCCGAATTTGAGCTGCAGCACCAGGCTGTCGAGCGGCGCCGCGTAATCGCAGGCGGCCACGGTGGCGTCGAAGGCGGGCCGGTCCGCCAGGCAGGCGCCGCAATGCCGGCCGAGGTCGGCACTGCCTGCCGGATTGGCGCAGCACGGGCAGCGCGTCACGGGCAGGACGTAGGCGTGCTCGCAAGCCGCGCACACGGCGTGACGCGAGTAGCCTCCGCACAAGGCGCAGGCCGACGGCAGCATGGCACCCAGCAGGCGGCCGGGCAGTGCGCGAAGGTCCAGCATCGGCTCGACTTCCCACAACCGGTTAAACTGCCAACATTATCTCATCTCGACTTGCATCCCATGGCTTCTCCTCAATCCTCGTCCAGGCTGAGCGCCCCGATCGACCTGTCCCGCGTGCGCGAGCTGTTCGCGCGTCCCGAACGCATCGCGCCATCGGATTTCCTGCGCCGCGAGATCGCCGAACGGATGCACGAGCGCCTGAGCCTCGTGAAACTCGTTCCGAAGCAGGTGCTGGACGCGGGTTGCGGCGCCGGCGCCGACCTGGCCTTGTTGCAGAAAACCTATCCGGCCGCCCAGATCCTGGGTCTCGACGGGGCAGGGACCATGGCGCGCGCGGCCAGGGGGCCGGTAGCGCAGGGCGGCGCGCTGAACCAGCTGCTGACCCGCCTGATGCCGGCCAAGGCCGGCGTCGATGTGCTGTGCGGCGACTATGGCAACCTGCCGTTCGGACCGAACTCGCTCGACCTGCTGTGGTCCAACCTGGCGCTGCACTGGCACCCGCTGCCCGACCGCGTGTTTGCAGAATGGCGCCGCGTGCTGCGGGTGGAAGGGCTGCTGATGTTTTCCTGCTTCGGCCCCGATACCTTCACCGAGGTGCGCACCGCCTTCGCCGCGCTCGACGCCTACCCGCACACCTTGCCCTTCGTCGACATGCACGACTTCGGCGACCAGCTGGTCGCGGCCGGCTTCTCGACGCCCGTGATGGACATGGAACGCATCACCGTCACCTACGATACGCCGCAGGCGCTGCTGGCGGACGTGCGGGCGCTGGGTGGCAATCCACTGGAATCGCGCCGCCGCGGCCTGATTGGCCGAGCGGCCTGGCAGCGCGTGCTCGACGCTTTCGAGGCGCAGCGCCGCCCGGACGGCAAGCTCGGCCTGACGTTCGAAGTCATCTATGGCCACGCTTTCCGTCCCGCCCCGCGCACCACCGCTTCGGGCGAATCGATCGTCCGCTTCCAGCCCCGCAAGCCCTGATATCCGCCTTGCATGGACCAGGAAAGCACTGACTCATTCATGGCGGCGGCCTCGGGCGCGAGAAAACGCACCCTGCTGCGTTGCAAATCCTCGCGATACCACGCGGTATCGCTCCGGTTTGCGCCTTGCCGGGCACGTTTTTCGCGCCCGATTCCTGCTCGCCAGAATGAGTCAGTGCTTTCCTAGTTGGCAATAAGCCCGATTTTCCTTGAATAAAAATTAGTGCTTTAGATATAATCAATTGCTATTTTTTTCGTCCGGCCAATAGAATCGCTTAAAAAAGCGGCAGATTCGGACGAAAAGTAGAAAAAAGAATTGCAGCAGTCGCAGAGTCGCCCGGTCCTGGCAGCAACGTATTGCCAGGTGGGCGAGATGGTTTCCCACCATTCCGCAGCGCAATTACGCGGGACGACCCGGCAAGCCCTCTGCGATCAGTAGGAGCGGGCACGGTTCGTTCACGAAATTGCTGGGCCCGTTTAAAAATATTCTTATTTTTAGGGTGGTTGGGGACATACATGACATATGCAACGCGACTTCAGGCCGTGCTCTACGGCCTTGCCGTACTCGCAGCAGCCAGCGCCACGCCAGCCTTGGCGCAGCAGCAACAGCCGATCACGGGCCGGCCTCTCGAGCACCAGCTCAATATGCAGGCCCCCGTCACCGCCGTCGGCGCCGACATCTATTCCTTGCACAACTGGATGATGATCGTCTGCCTGGTGATCTTTGTCGGCGTGTTCGGCGTCATGTTCTATTCGGTGTTCAAGCACCGTAAATCCCTGGGCCACAAGCCCGCCACCTTCCACGAATCCACCGCCGTCGAGATCGCCTGGACCGTGGTGCCGTTCCTGATCGTCATCGGCATGGCGCTGCCCGCGACCAAGACCGTGGTCGCCCTGAAGGACACCTCGAACGCCGACCTGACCATCAAGGCCACCGGCATGCAGTGGAAGTGGGGCTACGATTACCTGAAAGGCGAGGGCGAAGGCATCTCGTTCCTGTCGAACCTGGCCACCCCGCGTTCCCAGATCGGCGAACCGGGCGTCAAGCCCACCGAGGCGCGCACCGAGAACTACCTGCTCGAAGTCGACAACGAGATGGTGGTCCCGGTGAACAAGAAAATCCGTATGGTGTTCACCGCCAACGACGTGATCCACGCCTGGACGATTCCGGCGTTCGCGATCAAGCAGGACGCCATCCCCGGTTTCGTGCGCGACGGCTGGTTCCGCGCCGAGAAGACCGGCGTCTACCGCGGCAACTGCGTCGAGCTGTGCGGCAAGGACCACGCCTTCATGCCGATCGTGGTGCGGGTGGTGACCGACGCCGAGTACACCGCCTGGGTCGAGGGCAAGAAGAAGGAAATGGCGGCGCTGGCCGACGATCCGACCAAGACCTGGACCATCGACGAGCTGAAAACCCGCGGCGAGCAGGTCTACGCCGCCAACTGCGTGGCCTGCCACCAGGCCAACGGCAAGGGCGTGCCCGCCGCCTTCGCCGCGCTGGACGGTTCGCCGAACGTGCTGGGCGACAAGAAGCACCAGATCGACATCCTGCTCAACGGCCAGAAGTCCGGCAAGTTCCCGACCGAGATGCCGGCCTGGAAACAGTTGTCCGATACCGAGATCGCCGCCGTGATCACCTATACCCGCAATACCTGGTCGAACAAGGCTGCGGAAAATATCGTTCAACCGGCCGAAGTCCTGGCCGCACGCAAATAATGCAGGGGTAACGACATGAGCACCACGACGATCGACCACGGCCACGATCACGCACACGGCCACGCCCACGACGAACACCACGACCATCCCCACGGCTGGCGCCGCTGGCTGTTCGCCACCAACCACAAGGACATCGGAACGCTCTATTTATGGTTCTCGTTCGTCATGCTGCTCTCGGGCGGCGTGCTGGCGCTGATGATCCGCGCCGAGCTGTTCCAGCCCGGCCTGCAATTCGTGCGTCCCGAATTCTTCAACCAGCTCACCACCATGCACGGCCTGGTGATGGTGTTCGGCGCGATCATGCCGGCCTTCGTCGGCTTCGCCAACTGGATGCTGCCGCTGCAGGTGGGGGCCTCGGACATGGCGTTCGCGCGCATGAACAACTTCTCGTTCTGGCTGCTGCCGCCGGCCGCGCTGCTGCTGGCCGGTTCCTTCCTGGTGCCAGGCGGCGCCACCGCCGCCGGCTGGACCCTGTATGCGCCGCTGTCGACCCAGATGGGCATCGGCATGGACATGGCGATTTTTGCCATGCACATCATGGGCGCCTCGTCGATCATGGGCTCGATTAACATCATCGTCACCATCCTGAACATGCGCGCGCCGGGCATGACGCTGATGAAGATGCCGATGTTCTGCTGGACCTGGCTGATCACCGCCTACCTGCTCATCGCCGTGATGCCGGTGCTCGCCGGGGCCATCACCATGACCCTGACCGACCGCCACTTCGGCACCTCGTTCTTCAACGCCGCCGGCGGCGGCGACCCGGTGATGTATCAGCACATCTTCTGGTTCTTCGGCCACCCCGAGGTCTACATTATGATCCTGCCGGCCTTCGGCATCGTCTCGCAGATCATTCCGGCCTTTGCCCGCAAGCCCCTGTTCGGCTATGCCTCGATGGTGTACGCCACCGCCTCGATCGCGATCCTGTCGTTCGTGGTCTGGGCCCACCACATGTTCACCACCGGCATGCCGGTGACCTCGCAGCTGTTCTTCATGTACGCCACCATGCTGATCTCGGTGCCGACCGGCGTGAAGGTGTTCAACTGGGTCGCCACCATGTGGAAGGGCTCGATGACCTTCGAGACCCCGATGCTGTTCGCGGTCGGCTTCATCTTTGTGTTCACGATGGGCGGCTTCACCGGCCTGATCCTGGCCGTGACCCCGATCGACATCCAGGTGCACGACACCTATTATGTGGTGGCCCACTTCCACTACGTGCTGGTGGCCGGCTCGCTGTTCGCGCTGTTCGCCGGCTTCTACTACTGGGCGCCGAAATGGACCGGCCATATGTATCCTGAAGGCCGCGGCAAGATCCACTTCTGGCTGTCGCTCATCACCTTCAACATCACCTTCTTCCCGATGCACTTCCTGGGACTGGCCGGCATGCCGCGCCGCTACGCCGACTACGCGGTGCAGTTCACCGACTTCAATATGATCGTGTCGATCGGCGCCTTCGGCTTCGGTTTCAGCCAGGTGTACTTCCTGTTCGCGGTGGTGCTGCCGACCATCCGCGGCGGCGCCAAGGCCCCGGCCAAGCCGTGGGAAGGTGCGGAAGGGCTGGAGTGGACCGTGCCGAGCCCGGCGCCGTTCCACACCTTCGAACATCCGCCGCTGGTGAAGTGATGAGCCCGCGTAAACCGAACAATCTGCGGACCGCCCTGTGGGTGGGCGGCCTGGCGCTGTTCTTCTTCGCCAGCGTGTTCGTCAAGTTCACCTTGCTGAGCTGAGGCCGGCCATGAGCAACAAGTTGCTACGCTTGAATCGCACCATGCTCGGCAAGCTGGTGGTGGTGGCGATCGGGATGTTCGGCTTCGGCTATGCGCTGATACCGGTGTACCGCCAGGTCTGTGAGGTGCTCGGCATTAATGTGCTGACCCAGAAGGGCGAATTCGTGGCGGCGCCGACCAATACCCAGGTCGACAAATCGCGCACCATCACGATCGAGCTCGACGGCAATTCGCAGGGGCCGTGGCGCTTCCGCCCGACCACGCGCAGCATCGACGTGCACCCGGGCGAGCTGGCCACCGTCATGTACGAGGTGGTCAACACCCAGGGCAGGGCGGTCAAGGCCCAGGCGATCCCGAGCTATGCGCCGCAATCGGCCACGCCGCACTTCATGAAGGTGGACTGCTTCTGCTTCCAGGAGCAGACGCTTGCAGCGAACGAGGCGCGCCAGATGCCGGTGGTGTTCTTCATCGATCCCAAGCTGCCGCGTGAAGTGAAGAACATCACGCTGTCGTACACCTTCTTCGAGATCGGCGGCGCGTTCAAGGCGGCGGCAGCGCAGCCTGGATCGGCGAAGAATGGATAAGCCACACCAGCGCAAGGCGAATTTTCTCGCCACCATGAAGGCCGTGTTCTGGTCGTTCTTCGGCGTACGCAAGCGCAAGGATTACGAGAGCGATGCCGCCAACCTGAATCCGGTGCACGTGATCATCGCCGGGCTGATCGGCGTCGCGATCTTCATCGGGCTGATCATGCTGGCGGTGCGGTTCGCAGTGTCGGCCACATAGACGCAACAATAATAGAATCACAGAGGAGATAAACATGAGTTCGTCACCAGTGACTTCCCCAGGCACCGCGCCTTACTACTACGTCCCCGGCCCATCGCGCTGGCCGCTGCTGGCCGGCCTCTCGATGCTGGTGACGATGGCCGGCGCGTCCGGCTGGGTCAACAGCATGTCATGGGCGCCGCCCGTGTGCCTGGCCGGCATCGTCGCCATGCTGGTGGTGCTGTACTTCTGGTTCGGCGACGCGATCCGCGAATCCGAATCGGGCTTGTACGGCAAGCGCATCGACCTGTCCTACCGCTGGTCGATGAGCTGGTTTATTTTCTCTGAGGTGATGTTCTTCGGCGCCTTCTTCGGCGCGCTGTTCTATGCGCGCGCGATCTCGATGCCCTGGCTGGCCGACCTCGACCACCAGATCCTGTGGCCCGACTTCTCGGCGCAGTGGGGCAATACCGGTCCGGCCAATATCGTCGACGGCTTCCGCACCATGGGCCCGTTCCCGATCCCGACCATCAATACCGCGCTGCTGCTGACCTCGGGCGTGACGCTGACCATCGCCCACCACGCGCTGCGCGCCGGCCATCGCGCCAGGACCGCGTTCTGGCTGGCCGCCACCATCCTGCTGGGCGCGGTCTTCATGGGCTTCCAGGTCTACGAATACATGCACGCCTACCGGGACCTGAACCTGAAGCTGACCTCGGGCATCTACGGCTCGACCTTCTTCATGCTGACCGGCTTCCACGGCTTCCACGTGACGATGGGAGCGATCATGCTGGCGGTGATCCTGTACCGCGTGATGAAAGGGCACTTTACGGCGGATAACCACTTCGGCTTCGAAGGCGCCGCCTGGTACTGGCACTTCGTCGACGTGGTGTGGCTGGGGCTGTACGTGGTCGTTTATTGGTTGTAAGGTTCAGCGCAAGCCGGTCGGCGCGATCCACCCCAGCTGGTGCGCCGCCAGCAAGCAAAGAAACAACACGATCGACAGGCCGACCCGCAGCGCCAGCGCATTGACGGTGCGGTTGCTGCGCCCCTTGTCGCGCATCAGGAAGAACAGGGCCGACCCAAGGCTGGCCAGGATCAGGACGAAGGCGATGGCGACGAAGATTTTCATGGTGGACCTGCGAAAGGTTGAGGCTTCATTGTAATGCGGTTCGGCTTCCGTTTTCGCCCCGCGGCCTTCGCCGCGGCCCTGGTCGTGGCCATCATCGGCATCCTGCTCGGCAACTGGCAACAGGGCCGGGCCGCCTATAAAACCGAGCTGCAGGCGCGCCAGCTGGCGCGCGCCGCCGAGCCGCCGCTCGAACTCACCCCTTCCACCAGGATCGGCCCGGATGACGAATTCCGGACCGTGCGCCTGCAGGGAGAATTCGTCGCCGGCTGGCCGGTCTTCCTCGCCAATCGGCCGATGGGAAGCCAGTCCGGGTTCTATCTCGCAATGCCGTTTAAAATAGCGGGTTCGGACACGCACGTGCTGGTGCTGCGTGGCTGGCTGCCGCGGCCCGCCGGGGCCGAATATGGCAAGCTGCCCGCGTTCGCCACGCCCGCCGGCCCGCTCCTGCTCAAGGGCAGGATCGTCGCGGGCGCCGGCAAGGTGATGGAGCTGGGCGAGGGGCCGCCGCTGGCGCCCGGCGCCCTGGTCCAGAACCTGACGCCCGAGGCGCTCGCCGCGGCCAGCGGCCTGAAGATGCAGCCTTTCCTGGTGCAGCAGACCCAGGTCGCCGGCCGGCGCGATGCGCTCGCCCGCGACTGGCCTGCGCCCGATGCGGGCATCGACAAACACCGCGGCTACGCCTTCCAGTGGTATGCACTGGCGGCGCTGGCCCTACTTTTTTATGTGATAACGGGATTCCGACGTGGCTCAAGAACAAATCGCTGACCCCCAAGCCCCTGCAACCGCGCGCCGTCGCGGCCGCATGAAACTGCTGTTCGTGCTGCTGATCTGCGCGCTGCCGATCATCGTGTCCTACATCACGTTCTATATCGTCAAGCCGGATGGCCGCACCAATTACGGCACCATCCTCGACGCGCGTACCTTGCCGATTCCCGAGATGGCCACCACCACGCTCGACGGCAAGCCGCGCACCCTGCACGACCTGAAAGGCAAGTGGGTGATGGTGCGCGTCGGCGGCGGCGCCTGCGACGAAGAGTGCCAGCGCCAGCTGTACGCAATGCGCCAGTGGCGCACCATGCAGGGCAAGAACATGGACCGCATCGAGCGCGTCTGGCTGATCACCGACAAGGAGCCGCTCGATACCGTCCTGATGCGCGAATACGACGGCATGGAGCTGCTGCGCGCGCCCGCCGCAACGGTGGCGCAATGGCTGCCGGTCGCGCCCGGCCAGAAGATGGGCGACCACATCTACCTGATCGACCCGCTCGGCAACCTCATGATGCGCTTCCCTTACCAGCCGGAACCGGGCCGCGTCTATAAAGACCTCGTCAAGCTGCTCAAGGCTTCGTCCATCGGCTGAGCCTTCCCGTCATCGTCAAAAGAATCGCATGGACCTGTCTTCACTGCTTCACCTGCTCCTGATGGGGCTGCTCGTCGCCAGCCTGCCGCTGGCGATCGTCTGGATGTCGGCCGACCCCAATAAATACCGCAAGCTGGTCTGGGTGATGGTTTTCCTGACCTTCGACCTGATCGTGTTCGGCGGCTTCACCCGCCTGACCGACTCGGGCCTCGGCTGCCCGGACTGGCCGGGCTGCTACGGCGAAGCCAATCCCTTCCTGGCCCATGAACATATCGCCGCCGCCGAAGCGGCGATGCCGACCGGCCCGGTGACCGTCGCCAAGGCCTGGATCGAGATGATCCACCGCTACCTGGCGATGGGCATCGGCGCGCTGATCCTGGCGCTGCTGTTCACGTCGGTCAAGCAATGGCGCCGCACCCATAACGAGGTGTTCAAGCCGGGCATGCCGCTGGCGCTGCTGGCCTCGGTGCTGGTGCAGGGCGCCTTCGGCGCCTGGACCGTCACGCTCAAGCTGCAGCCGGTGATCGTCACCATCCACCTGTTGCTGGGCATGATGCTGCTGGCGATGCTGGTCTGGATGGGCTGCCGCGAAGACTATCTGTTGAAACCGCCGCCGCTGGCACGTGGGGAGAACCTGGTGCGCCGCCTGCGCGGCCTGCGGCGCCTGGCGCTGCTGGCGGCGGTGGTGCTGGTCACCCAGATCGCGCTCGGCGGGTGGGTGAGCACCAACTACGCCACCATGGCTTGCGACACCTTCCCGCTGTGCCAGGGAGCGCTGGTGCCGGACCTCGACTTCGAGCACGGCTTCCACCTGTGGCGCGAGCTCGGCATGACGAAGGAGGGCCACTATCTGCCGTTCTCGGCCCTGGTGGCGATCCACTGGGTGCACCGGGCGTTCGCGCTGGCGGTGGTGCTGGTGCTGGGCCTGGCGGCCTGGCGCGCCTGGCATTTGCCCGAAGTCGGCAAGACCGCGCGCCGCCTGCTGCTGGTGATGGTCGTGCAGCTGTTCACCGGCATCGCCACCGTGTATTTCGACTTCCCGCTGGCGATCGCCGTCATGCATAACGCCGGGGCGGCCCTGCTTGTCATTCTGGTGACCATGTTAAACTACCGGGTGAAGTTCCAACTCGACGCGGCCCGCGCCACCCCGGCGCCCGAATTCGCCGATGCCTTGTCGCGCCAGCAAGCACCCTAAATGACGACCCAGACCGCCATCCACAAGCCACCGAGCCGGTTCTCGCAATACTGGACCCTGACCAAGCCGCGCGTGACGCAGCTGGCAGTGTTCTGCGCCGTGATCGGGATGTTCCTCGCCACCGACGGCTTCCCGGGCTGGCAGACGCTGGTCGCCGGCACGGTCGGCATCTGGCTGCTGGCGGCGGCCGCCTTCGCGGTGAACTGCCTGGTCGAGGCCGAGGTCGACGCGCGCATGGCGCGCACCGCGCGCCGCGCCACCGCCTCGGGCGAGCTGAGCCAGCCGCAGACGATCACCTTTTCGCTCCTGCTGGGCGGCCTGGGCATGTACATCCTGTACGCCTTCGTCAATCCGCTGACCATGTGGCTGACCTTCGTCACCTTCGTCGGCTATGCCTTCATCTATACCTTATTGCTCAAGCCGAACACCTCGCAGAACATCGTGATCGGCGGCCTGTCGGGGGCGATGCCGCCGGCGCTGGGCTGGGCCGCGGTGGCCAATGAGGTGCCGATGGAAGCCTGGCTGCTGGTCCTGATCATCTTCATGTGGACCCCGCCGCATTTCTGGGTGCTGGCCATGTACCGCCGCGACGACTACGCCCGTTCGGGCCTGCCGATGCTGCCGATCACCCATGGCATGAAATTCACCGGCCTGCAGGTGTGGCTGTACACGATCGGCCTGGCCGCGACCACCTTGCTGCCGTTCGCGGTCGGCATGAGCGGCCTGATTTACCTGGCGGCCGCGGTGCCGCTCAACGCCATCTTCCTGCGCCACGCGTGGCGCGTGCACCGCAACTACAGCGATATGGCGGCGCGCAAGACCTTCACCTGGTCGATCGTCTACCTGTCGCTGCTGTTCGCGGCATTGCTGGTCGACCATTACTTCAAGTTCTGACATAGCGGGTCAAAAGATGAAGAAACTCCTGGGCGTATTGGGATTCACGGCCGTCGCGCTGCTGGCAAGCGGTTGCGACAAATTGGGCGACAAGCCACCGGCCTTCCACAACACCGACGTCACCGGCGTCGACTACGCCAAGGGTTTCGCGCTCACCGACCATACCGGCAAACCGCGCACCCTGGAGGATTTCAAGGGCAAGGTGGTGGTGATCTTCTTCGGATATACCCAATGCCCCGACGTCTGCCCGACCACGATGGCCGAGATGGCCACCGTGATGAAGGAACTGGGCCCCGCGAGCGACGACGTGCAGGTGCTGTTCATCACCGTCGACCCCGAGCGCGACACCCAGGAGCTGCTGTCGCACTACGTGCCGGCCTTCGACAAGCGCTTCATCGGCCTGTATGGCGACGCCGCCGCGACGGCCAAGGTGGCCAAGGAATTCAAGGTGTTCTACGCCAAGGTGCCGGGCGCCGACCCGGGCAGCTACACGGTGGACCACACGGCCGGCAGCTTCGTGTTCGACAAGCAGGGCCACCTGCGCCTGTTCGTGCGCCACGGCCAGGGGCCGGCACTGATCGCCCACGACCTGCGCCAACTGCTATGATGATGTAAACATCATTCATACAGGACGGCATGGAAGCGCGACCCGGAAGAAATTACACCCGCATCGCCATCGTCGTCCTGCTGACGCTGGGCTGCCTCTACGTCCTGCGTCCCTTCCTGCCGGCCATCCTGTTCGCCGCCGCGGTCGCCATCTCGACCTGGCCCCTGTACCTGCGCCTGCTGCGCGAGCTGCGCGGCCAGCGCACGGTCGCGGCGCTGACGATGACGCTCACGCTGACCCTGCTGTTCATCATCCCGCTGTCGATGGTGGCCTATAACCTGGCCGACGACGTGGCGCGCGGCTTCGGTGAAGTGCGGCAGCTGATCGAGCACCGCGAGCTGGCGCCGCCTGCCTGGCTGGCCGACATTCCCCTGATCGGCCCCACGCTGGTCGACTACCTGCACGAGCTGATCGCCAGTCGCGAACAGATGCTGTCCCTGGCCCAGCGCATGCTGGAACCGGCGCGTCACTGGCTGGTGGCGGGCGGCATCATGCTCGGCACCGGCGTCGTGCAGATGAGCCTGGCGGCCTTCGTCAGCTTCTTCCTGTACCGCGACGGCAATGCGCTGCTGGCCGTGATCGCGTTAACGATGCGCAAGGTGATGGGCGAGGGCGCCGAATCGATCCAGCACACGGTCAGCCAGACCGTGCGCGGCGTGATGTACGGTCTGCTCGGCACGGCGCTCGCGCAGGCGCTGGTGGCGGCGGTCGGGTTTGCGATTGCCGGCGTGCCGGCGGTGCCGCTGCTGTCGGTGCTGGTGTTCCTGACCTCCCTGATCCCGCTCGGTCCGCCGCTGGTGTGGGGCGGCGCCACGGTGTGGCTGTTCGCCCATGGCGAGACCGGCTGGGCGATCTTCATGGCGATCTGGGGCACGGTCCTGATCAGCGGCGTCGACAACGTCGTGCGGCCGATGCTGATCAGCCGCGGCAGCAGTTTGCCGTTCCTGCTCACGCTGCTCGGGGTGCTGGGCGGCGTGATCGCCTTCGGCTTCGTCGGCATGTTCATCGGGCCGGTGCTGCTGGCGGTCGGCTATTCGCTGATGAGCGAATGGACCGGGACCGAGGATCCCATCGTCAAGCATGACGACGAGACCGCGCCGGGCTAGCAGCTCAGCAGCTACCCAGCTTCCACACCAGCTTGTCCCTGCCTTTTTCCAGCAACTGCACCTCGACGCCGTTCTTCACCGAGCGCGTGATCGTCACCGTGCGCCCGAAGTAGCCATATTCCGTCTTGAGCGCATCCTTGCTCTCGGTCTGCCTGACCTCGGCGCGGTCGAGCTGCAGCCGCAGGTTCTGCAGGATCTGGGCGTCGGGCCAGCGCGCCGACAGGGCGACGTGGCGGGTGCGGTCGTCGCCGTTGGCTTCGGGATAGCGCCGTTCGCAGGCGGCGGCGGTGCCCAGGTGCATCAGCGCGGCCAGGCACAGCAGGCCTGTCGCCAGCCGGGCATGGAAAGAAAACGGAATGGTCATGGTGCGTGTTCGAAGTGGACGTGCGCTCATCGTAGCAGCAGGCGCAGCTGCTCGAAATCGATCGGCTTGGTCAGGTGATGATCGAAGCCCGCGTCCAGCGCCAGCGTGCGGTCCTTGTCCTGGCCCCAGCCGGTGGCGGCGATAAGGGTCGTGTCCAGCCCGCGGGGCAGGGCGCGCAGGCGCCGCGCGAGTTCGTAGCCGTTGTAATCGGGCAGCCCGATGTCGAGCAGGGCGACGTCGGGCGCGAATTCGGCCGCGACTTCCAGTGCATCCGTCGCGGTATGCGCCATGCGCGTCTCGCAGCCGAACAGTTCCAGCGCCAGCGCCATGGTCTCGGCGGTATCGAAGTTGTCGTCCACCACCAGCACCCGCTTGGGCGAGACCAGCGTGGCCGGCGCCATCGTTTCTTCTTGCGCGGCGCAGCCGGCGACCAGCGGCAGGCGCAGCGTGAATTCGCTCCCCAGGCCGGGGCCGGGGCTTTCGACCAGGATCTCGCCGCCATGCAGGTCGACGATGCCGCGCGCCAGCGCCAGCCCGATGCCGAGTCCGCCCCTGGCGCGGTCGAGGCCCGGCTCGAGCTGGGCAAACATATTGAACACCGCGCCCAGCGCATCGGCCGGGATGCCGATGCCGTTGTCGCGCACGCGCAGTTCGGCGTGGCTATCTGCGCAGGCGAGTTCGACGTCGATCAGGCCGCCATCCGGCGTGTACTTGGCGGCATTGGCCAGCAGGTTGATGACCACCTGCGCCAGGCGGGTGGCGTCGCCGTCGACCACCAGCGGCGCATCCGGCACGGACAGGCGCAGGGTATGGCGCGCCGCCGCCATGGCCGGCGCCATGTCCTGGGCCGCGCTGCGCACCAGCGGCGCCAGGTCGACCGGCGTGCGCCGCAGCCGCATCCGGTTCTGGGTGATGCGCGAGACGTCCATCAGGTCGTCCACCAGCCGCGTCAGGTGGTTCAGCTGGCGGTCGAAGGCCTGCAGCAGGCGCTCGTCGCCGCTGCCGCCGTACTTGAGCTTGAAGACGTCGACCGCGCTGCGCATCGGCGCCAGCGGGTTGCGCAGTTCGTGCGACAGGGTGGCCAGGAATTCGTCCTTGCGCAGGTCGGCTGCCGTCAGCTGCAGGTTCAGCGCCTCGAGCTGCAGGTCGGCCGCGCGCTGCGCCTCGAGCGCTTCCTCGGCCACCTTGCGCGCGCTGAGCAGCGCGTGTTCATAGGCATGGCGCCGGCTCGACCTGAACACGGCCCAGTGGTCGAGGTAGCTGCCATCGGCGCCGGGCCGGCGCACGATGTTGAGCAGCACCGGCACATGTTCGCCGCCGACGGCGATCAGGTCGACCTGGACCTCGTTGACCTCGCCCTCCAGCTGCAGCAGCGGCTCACAGCGGACGTGGTGGTGGAGCCGGGCGCCCATCGACAGTAGGTTGCGGTAGCGCGTCTTGCCGGCCAGTGCGCCGGCCGGTAGGCCGAGCCAGGCGTGGATGGTCGCATTGGCGCGCACGATGATGCCGTCGGCATCGGTTGCCAGCAGCCCGCATGCCGCCTGCTCGTAAAGGGAATCGACGGCGGGCAGGGCAGCGTTCATTGGCGCTCAGCGCAGCGTCTGCGCGAGGAAGACGTCGATCGCGCGTGTACTGGCGGTCGGCGCGCTCATGTGCGGGCAGTGGCCGACGTTGTCGATCACGGCCAGGCTGCTGCTGGGCAGGTTGCGGTGCAGCCACTCGCCGACCGTGCGTGGCGCGATCAGGTCGTCGCTGCATTGCAGGACCAGGGCCGGCACGGTCGATCTGGCCACGTCGGCCCGGTGGTCGGACAGGAAAGTGACGCAGGCGAAATGGCGCGCGATCTCGGGATCGTTGCGGCAGAAGCTGTTGGTCAGTTCCTCGCGCAGGTCGGGCCGGTTGGGGGCGCCCATGATGGCCGGGGCCAGGCTCTGCGCCCAGCCCAGGTAGTTCGCTTCCATGGTGTCGAGCAGCTCGCCGATGTCTTCGCGGCTGAAGCCGCCGACATAGTCGCCATCGTTGATGTAGCAGGGGGAGGGGCCGATCATGGCCTGGGCCGCGAAGCGCCCAGGCGCTGCGATGGTGGCCAGCATGCCGATCATGGCGCTGACCGAGTGGCCGACCACGACCACCGGCCCGATGGCGAACTCCTCGACGATCTCGAGCAGGTCGTCGGCGTGGCCGTGCAGCGAAGCATATCTGGCGCGGTCGTAGGCCGCCAGGTCGGAGCCACCGCAGCCCGTCAGGTCATAGGTGATGACGCGGAACCGGTCCTGGTAGACGGGCGCGAGAAAGCGCCACATGGTCTGGTCGCAGCCGAAACCGTGGGCAAACACCATCGTGGCCGCTCCCTGGCCGGTCACGTGGACGTTGTTGCGAGTCTTGACGGACATTTAATGCCTTCTAATCGGTATACGGCAGACCATGCACTGAAAATAACATTTTTCAGCTGCGAAGTCAGCAAAAGCGGTCATGCAATGAGGCTATAAATACATCAATCGCGCTCGTCGTTCTCATTTGCGCGGGTCAATTGCGGTATGACTTTGACCAGCAGGATGCGCGGCCCGTTCATCTTTTTCACCACAACGTCGAACTGCGGGAACTCGATGCGCTGGCCCTGCTTCGGGATGTCGCCCAGCTTTTCCATCAGCAGGCCGCCGACCGATTCCACGTCTTCCAGCCCCATCTGCTCGTTGTCGATGTCGATCCCGAGCAGGCGTTCGAGCGAGAAGATCGGCAGGCTGGCCTTGCCGATATAGGTGCCGTCGGTCTGCTTGAGCCAGTCGTTTTCGTTCATCCGGAACTCGTCGCGGATCTCGCCCACCATCGCCCCCAGCAGATTGTCCAGGGTGACGAAGCCGACCGGGCGCTTGCCCTTCTCGCCGATCAGGGCGAAGTGCGGCGCGCCGCCGCGGAAGCGCCGGAAGATGTCCTGGGCCGGGGTACGCGCCGAGATCGACTCGACCGGGCGCAGGAACTGCGTCAGGTCGGTGACCGGGCGGCCCGCCTGCAGCGCGAAATACAGGTCCTTCAGGTGGATGATGCCCAGCACCTCCTCGCCTTCCTCGTCGAAATACGGGTAGCGCGAAAAGCGGTTGCGGCGCACCGTTTCCAGGTTCTCTTCCAGCGAGCGGCTGGCGTACAGGGCGCTGACCTCGTTGATCGGCCGCATCAGCTCGGACACCTGCAGCGTGCTGAAGTCGAGCGACTGGGCCAGGATGTTGCGGTCGTCCTGGGTGATCTGCTCGCCCGGCGTGGTGGTATTGGTATTGGTGCGCAGGATGAGCTTGAGCTCGTCGAGCGAGTAATGGGTGTCGTGGCCGCCGGCGCCGGCCAGGCCGGCCATGCGCAGCACGGCGTTGGCGCTGGCATTGAGCAGGGCGATCGCCGGGTACATCGCCCAGTAGAAGCCATACAGCGGCATCGCGCACCACAAGGCGACCGATTCCGGCAGCCGGATCGCCAGCGACTTGGGCGCCAGCTCGCCGACCACGATGTGCAGGAAGGAGATCACCGAGAAGGCGACGACGAAGGACACGCCGTGGATCAGTTCCTCGGAGGTGACGCCGACGAAGGCGAACACCGGCTCGAGCAGGCTGGCGAAGGCCGGTTCGCCGACCCAGCCCAGGCCCAGCGAGGCCAGGGTGATGCCGAGCTGGCAGGCCGACAGGTAGGCGTCGAGCTGGCCGTGGACCTTGGCCAGGATGCGTCCGCGCAGGCCGGTGGTCTTGGCGATCGCGCGCACGCGGGTCTTGCGCAGCGTGACGATACTGAATTCGGCCGCCACGAAGAAGCCGTTCAGCGCCACCAGGAAGAAAGCGAGAACGACGAATAGAAAGTTTTCCATACCGGTTTTGTATTAACAAAAGGCAAAGCAAGGGGTCATTGTACAACCTGGCCCGTCTTTACTCCGCGCTGAGGGATTCCTTGTGCACGGCAGCCAGGATGGCTTCGACCGCCGGATGCTTGATCTTGCGTTCGTTCGAGATCGCATAGAAATGCTCGCGCACCTCCGGCACCCGGCCCACCAGCTCGGCCCCGAGCTGGACCTTGATGTCGGCCACCGGCGCCGCCGGGGTGAAGAACAGGCCGAGCCCGCGCCGGCCGAAGGTGTTGAGCAGGGCGTTGTCCTCGAACTCGCCGACCACGTCGGGCCGGATCGCGTGGCGCTCGAACCAGTCGTCGATCTTGCCGCGCAGGGCATTGTTGCGGGTCGGGAGCAGGATCGGGGCGCCGTGCAGCGAGGCCGGGAAATCCTTGCGGTAGTTCCTGGCCAGGGCCGGGGCGCCGACCACGAACATCTCGTTCTCCGACAGCAGATGGCTGAACACGCGCAGCGTGGTCCCGGTCGGCACCGCGCGGTCGGTCAGCACCACGTCCAGCTTGTGCAGGGCCAGGTCGCCCAGCAGGGCTTCGTATTCGTCTTCATGGCAGACCAGGCGCACCGGCGTGGCGAGCTGGGTCGTCACCTCGAGCAGGCGGTAGGCGGTGAACTTGGGCAGCGAATCCGAGATGCCCACCGCGAGCCGGATGCGGGTGCTGTCCGAGGCGTCCAGCGCCTCCTGCATCTGCTCTCCCAGCAGGAAGATCTGGTCGGCATAGGACAGCGCCAGGCGGCCGGCCTCGGTCAGGTTCAGGCGCCGTCCTTGCTGGTTGAACAGTGCTTTACCAAACGCTTGTTCAAGCAGGGTAAGCTGTGTGCTGACAGTCTGGATCGCCAGGCCAAGGCGCTCGGCGGCGCGCGTGATGCTGCCTTCCTTGGCGACCACCCAGAAGTAATAAAGGTGACGGAAATTGGGTGGCGCGTGGTTCATTTCTTCTGTTTTTCGGAAGTAATATTTCGATTATCTTCGCTTTTTCAATAAGAGCCAAGCTTTTACAATACAGCTCGCCGATACCATTGGCGCATAACTTACAAGAGGGAAAAAACCAATGAAATACTTTACCTGGTCATTCATCGTGACCGCAGTCTGCCTCGCGCTCTCCGCGTGGTGGGGCTTCGAGCATGGCGGCATGAGCGCTGCGTTCACCGCGCTGGGCGTGGCCGCCATCCTGGCGGTGATGGAAGTCTCGCTGTCCTTCGACAACGCCGTGGTCAACGCCTCGGTGCTCAAGGGCTGGGACGAGTTCTGGATCAAGCTGTTCCTGGGCGTCGGCATCATCATCGCCGTGTTCGGCATGCGCCTGGTGTTCCCGCTGGTGATCGTGGCCGTGGCCGCGGACCTGGGCGCCATGGAAGTGTGGAACCTGGCGCTGACGGATCCGAAGGCGTTCTCGACCCACCTGACCAATCACCACGCCGAAGTGGCGGCCTTCGGCGGCATGTTCCTGCTGCTGGTGTTCCTGAACTTCATGCTGGACGACGAGAAGGAAACCCACTGGCTGGGCAACTTCGAAGCCAAGATCGGCGCGCTGGGCAAGGTGTCCTCGATCGCCGTGATGATCGCGATCGCCGCGCTGCTGGGCAGCATGACCTATGTTGACGAAGCGCAGAAGATGGTCGTCCTGATCGCAGGTATGTGGGGCATCCTGGTCTATGTCGGTGTCGACATGCTCAGCAGCATGCTGGAAAAGAGCGAGTCCGAAGCCGGCGCCGTCGGCGACGCGGTCAAGAAGGGCGGTATCGGCGGCTTCCTGTACCTCGAAGTGCTGGATGCCTCGTTCTCGTTCGACGGCGTGATCGGCGCCTTCGCGATCACCAGCGACGTCGTGATCATCATGCTGGGCCTGGCAATCGGCGCGATGTTCGTGCGTTCGATGACCGTGTTCCTGGTGCGCAAGGGCACGCTGGACGAATACGTCTACCTGGAGCATGGCGCGCACTACGCGATCGGCATCCTGGCCGTGATCATGCTGGCGAGCATGAAGTGGCATGTGCCCGAGCTGATCACCGGCGGCGTCGGCGTGGCCTTCATCCTGGCTTCGCTGTGGAGTTCGCTGCAGTACAAGAAAAAGCACGCGGCGCTGGAGGGCGGCGCGTAAGGCAGTAACAGAATCCGCGGCGAGCGGCTGAACACCAGCTCGCTGCGTTTGCAACCCGGTGTTCATTAACTAGGAGAGTCTCATCATGGCAATCAGTCTGCAAAAAGGCGGCAACGTCAACCTGTCGAAAGAAGCTCCAGGCCTGACTTCGCTGAAAGTCGGCCTCGGCTGGGACATTCGCGCCACCGACGGCGCAGCCTTCGACCTCGACGGCGCCGTGTTCCTGCTGAACTCGTCCGGCAAGGTGCGTTCGGACAGCGACTTCATCTTCTATAACAACCTGAAATCGGCCGACGGCTCGATCGTCCACTCGGGCGACAACACCACCGGCGCGGGTGAAGGCGACGACGAATTCGTCACCATCGACCTGACCAAGGTGCCAGCCGACGTCGACAAGGTCGTGCTGGGCGTGACCATCCACGACGCCGAAGCGCGCCGCCAGAACTTCGGCATGGTCGGCAAGGCCTTCATCCGCTGCGTCAACAACGCCAACAACCAGGAAGTCGCGCGCTACGACCTGTCGGAAGACAGCTCGACCGAGGCGGCGATGATCTTTGGCGAGGTGTACCGCAACGGCGCCGACTGGAAGTTCCGCGCGATCGGCCAGGGCTTCAACGGCGGCCTGGGCCCACTGGCCCGCAACTACGGCGTGAACGTTTAAGGTAATGTAGGGGCGGTCGATAACGACCGCCTCATGAAAGGGAGCCAAATGCCAGTATTTACCGTGACCGGGGACGTCGATCCCTTCCTGCACGTGTCGATGAAGCAGGGCGAGACCATCTATTGCGAATCCGACGCGATGGTGATGATGGAATCGACCCTCGATCTCAAGGGCAAGATGAAGGGGGGACTCGGCAGCGCGCTGATGCGCACCTTCGCCAACGGCGAGTCGTTCTTCCAGCAGCACATCGAAGCGACCCGCGGCGAGGGCGACTGCCTGCTGTCGCCGACCCTGCCGGGCGCGATGCAGATCGTCGACGTCGGTCCGAACAACTACATCATCAGCGACGGCGCCTTCGTTGCGGCCACGTCCGGCGTGGACCTGCGGGTGCGCACGCAAAGCCTGGGCAATGCCCTGTTCGCGCAGAGCGGCGGCTTCTTCGTCACCGAGACGAGCGGCCAGGGCCAGGTGGTGGTGTCGGGCTTCGGTTCCATGTCGAGCCTCGACGTCGAGCCGGGCAAGGACGCGATCATCGACAACTCGCACGTGGTGTGCTGGGACAGCACCCTGCGCTACGAGATCTCGATCACGACCGGCACCAGCGGCGGCTTCCTGGGTAACCTGATCAACAGCCAGACCAGCGGCGAGGGCATGGTCCTGCGCTTCTCGGGCCGTGGCAAGGTCTATGTCTGTTCGCGCAACCGCACCGCATTCAAGGCCTGGATGCAGGCGCCCGCGAAATAAGGAGGAATAATATGTCAGTCAATCTGCAAAAGGGACAGAAGATCTCCCTGGACAAGGAAGCCGGTGGCGGCCTGTCCCGCGTGACCATGGGTCTCGGCTGGGACGCGATCAAGTCGAAAGGCTTCTTCGGCTTCGGCGGCGGCAAGTCCGAAGCCGTCGACCTCGACGCCTCGGTGGTGATGTTCGACGAATCGAACCGTCCGATGGACGTGGTCTGGTTCCGCCAGCTCAAGAGCCGCGACGGCAGCATTTCGCACTCGGGCGACAACCGCACCGGCGCCGGCGATGGTGACGACGAGCAGATCAATGTCGACCTGAACGCGGTGCCGGCGAATGTCAAGGCGCTGGTGTTCACGGTGAACAGCTTCACCGGCCAGAATTTCTCGACCGTCGAGAACGCCTATTGCCGCCTGATCAACGCCGCTAATCAGCAAGAGGTGGCGCGCTTCAATCTGTCGGTGACGGGTTCGCACTCGGCTCAGATCATGGCCAAGCTGTACCGCCACAACGGCGAGTGGAAGATGCATGCGATCGGCGAGAACGGCAATGGCCGTACCTTCGACGATCTGATGCCGCAGATTACGGTGCATCTGTAATCCGCGTCGTCGATTGAATGAAGACCGGAGCCGAGGCTCCGGTTTTTTTTCGTCCCAGTTTTGCCGAAGGCGGCACCCACCCACGGTGCATGAAATTCCGGTCGAGGTTGACATGGCCGTCGTCCGGGCTTAGTGTATCAACCAACTAATACACTAATACGCGATGACAAGCCACGCTCCCCAACTGTTCTCGATCGTCCCGGGCTCTACCGAGCCGATCTACCGGCAACTGGTCGACCAGGTGCGCCGCATGGCGGCCGGCGGCCAGCTGGCGCCGGGCGATGCGCTGCCCTCGGTGCGCGAGACCGCGCTGCAGCTCGCAGTCAATCCGATGACCGTCTCGAAAGCCTACGGACTGCTCGAGCTGGAAGGCGTGCTCGAGCGTCGGCGTGGTGTCGGCATGGTGGTCGCGGATCGCCCGCGCAGCGTCGGCAACGCCGGCGAGCGCCTGGCGCTGCTGCGTCCGACCCTGGAACGTGCCGCGCGCGAGGCGCGCGAGCTCGAGCTCGATCCCGACGCCATCCTTACCCTGTTTACCCAAATCCTGAAGGAATCAGCATGACAGCATCCCCGATCCTGATGCGCGGCGTCGCCAAGCGCTTCGACAGCAAGCCCGTCCTCGATGGCGTCGACTGGGAAGTGGGGCAGGGCCAGGTGATCGGCCTGCTGGGACGCAATGGCGCCGGCAAGTCGACCCTGATGGAATGCCTGCTGGGCCTGCGCGAGATCGATGGCGGGAGTGTCCAGCTGTTCGGCGAGCCGCTCGACGCGCTGTCGGACGCGACCCGCGCCCGCATAGGCTATGTGCCGCAAAAATCCGACTTGTTCGAATGGATGACACCGCTGCAGATGCTGGCCTATTTCAAGGCCTTGTATCCGCGCTGGAACGATGCCAAGGTGGAAGGCCTGCTGGATCGCTGGGGCATCGATATCGCGCTGCGCAACAAGCCGATCCGGCGCCTGTCGGGCGGCGAGCAGCAGCGCCTGTCGATCGTCCGCGCACTGGCACATGATCCGGAGTTGCTGGTGCTGGACGAGCCGGTGTCGGCGCTGGACCCAGCGGGCCGGCGCGATTTTCTCACCGAGCTGATCGATGGTGTCATCGAGCGCGGCACCACGGTGGTGTTCTCGACCCATATTCTCACCGACCTGGAGCGGGTGGCGCTGGACGTCGCCTTCCTCAAGGACGGCCGCATCGTGCTCGAAGGCGACCTGGACGACCTGCTCGATGGCGCCGCCAGCCATGTGGCGCCCGATGCGCGTACGCCTCGCAGCCTGGAAGACCTGTTCATCGAGGTGACCCGATGATGGCGCGTACCGGCTATCCGGTCCACCCTGGCCGTCTTGGCCAGTATGCGCTGCTATGGCATGCGGCGATCGCACAAGCCCATCCCGCCGCCCATACGATTCTGCTGTTGTCGATTGGACCGATGACGGTGCTCGCCATGATCCTGGGCGCGCTCGACGCCGGCATGTCCGGCGTCATCGGCTGGGCATTGTGCATGCCGGCCATCATCATGCTGTTTGCCTGGACCATGTGCTTCGTGCCGGGTGCGAGCGGCCTGAACACGCCGGCCAGCGCGCAACTGGCGCCCGGCATGCGCGCGCGCCTGTTCGAACTGACGGTGCTGCTCTGGGGCGGCACAATGGCCGTGCTGACGGCGGGCCTGCTCGTGCTGCAGGATGGACCGGCGTTGATGCTGCTGCTGGCCATGGCGATGACGCTGGGCGTGGCGGCCGGCATGGGCTGCGTACAAGGCAGCTGGATCATGGTCCTGCCATTGCTGGGCGCGTCGCTGGCCGGCAAGCTGGCGCCGCCGTGGCTGCTCGATGCCCTGCGGAGTCCGGCGGCAACGGCGGTGGTGGTGGCGGCGATGATTCCATGCGCGGTGCTGGTCGCACGTGCGCTGCTGCCGCAGGCCGGCGATCGCCATTGGGATATGCTGGCGCACCGTGCGCGCATGCTCGGCAAGGGGAGCAAGGGCTTTCATTTTGGCGGCCTGGCCGGATTCGCGTGGCATGGGCTGACGCTGGGACGCGACCTTGCGCGCCGTGAACCGCGTGCGCTGCTGATGCGCGCGCTTGGCCCCGATATCGTGGCCGCCACGATGGCGAGCGCGACGGCTGCGGGACTGACGTTCGCCACCCTGACCTATTTCGGCCGCTCGGTAACGACTGCCGGCGTGACGGAGGTGCTCGCACCATCCGCCTCCGCCATGACCGCGCTGATCCTGCTGTCATTCCTGTTCCAGGCCGGATCGGTGCCGGCCCTGGTTGCGCGCAGCGGGAGCGAGCAAGCCTTGCTGCGACTGGCGCCGGCGATGCCCGCCGAAGCGCAGCGCTTCAACCGCATGCTGGCGCATGGGCTGTTACGCCAGGGCCTGACGATCTGGGCTTGCGTCAGCGCCACCGCTGTCCTGATGGCGCTGGTCGCCGGCGCGCGTGGCAATGCGCTGGCAGCGTCTGCCTGCATGTGCTGCATGACCTTGCCGGCCATTGCACTGGCATTGCGCGACCATGCGCGCGCGCCGTCCTGGAGCGCCATTTTTTACTGGTTGTTCGCGGTCGGCCTGAGCCTTATCGGCCCGCTGGTGGGAGCCATTCTGTTCATGTCGTTCAGCCTGCCGTTCTGGGCATCGGCGACCATCGCCGCGATCGTCGTGGCCGGCTTGCTGGTGTATCGGCGCCTGCGCCTGATGGAGGGCGCGCCGTTTGCTTATCCGGCAGGAAGGCTGGACTGAGGGATCCCCGTCCGGCCTGACTGCTCGTACTTGGGAGGGCGATCCTGGTATTGCCGGTTTTCCGATTGCCGGATTTTCGTCGGTGCCGGCCACCGTCCTGACGGCGCGTACATACCGTTTCATGTTCCGGGCTCCATTCGCTTTTCCAGCGGGAAGGCTGGATTGACGGGGAGAGTAAACCCGCATGATGTGATCTGTTCATTAACCGAGTTGCCGAAGAGGATAGATCGGTCGTTCTTTTTGTTGCTGCGCAACAACCGGTATCCTGCAATTCTGATACCGAACTTCGGTTTTTGCTGAAAAATTGCCGCACTGGAGATAAGGTTTCGTTGTTGTGCGTTCTCACGAAAAAAACCTTCATCTTCAGGGCAACCATGCTTTTCAAATTGACACTGCGAATCCGGCTCATCGCCACGATGGCCATGCTCGGCTTCCTCATCACCGCCGTCGGCCTGCTCGGCATCTACGGCATGCGTGAAGACCACGGCACGCTCGAGCAGGTGTATTCGAACCAGCTGGCGTCCAGCATCGCGATCAATAATTCCAAGAACTTCCTGAACCGCGCCCGCTTCGGCCTGGACCGCGCCGTGTTCCATCCGGACGCGGCCGACGTCGGCAAGACCCTGAGCCGCGCCAAGGGCTTCATCGACGATTCGAACAAGGAATGGCAGCGCTACCTGGCCCTGCCGCGCGACGCCGAGGAAGCGGACCTGGCCAGGACCCTGGAAGTCGAACGCAACCGCTACATCAACGACGGCATGCTGGCGCTGGCTACCGCCATCGAACAGATGAACGTCGAGCGCATCGAGGCGCTGTCGATGAAGGAAATGACGGCCTTGTACGGCACCTTCGACAAGGCATCGGTCGCGCTGGACGATTACCAGTTGAGCACCGCCAAAAAGGGTTACGACGAGAGCGGCCGCCTGTTCGACATGCTGATGTGGGTTTCGGGCGCCAGCGTGGTGCTCGGCGTGCTGCTGGCGGCGGTGTCGTCGTGGCTGCTGCTGCGCGCCATCATGCGTCCGCTCGACCATGCGCTCGGCCACTTCGACGCAATGGCGCACGGCGACCTGTCCACCCGCGTCGAGGTCGACCGTGACGACGAAATGGGCGCACTGCTCAAGGGCCTGGCCACCATGCAGCAGCAACTGGCCACCACCGTGCGCAGCGTGCGCGACAGCAGCATGTCGATCGCCAGCGCCAGCAGCGAGATCGCGGCCGGCAATATGAATCTGTCGGCGCGGACCGAGCAGCAGGCCAGCGGCCTGGAAGAAACCGCTTCCTCGCTCGAGGAATTGACCACCACCGTCCAGCACAATGCCGACAACGTGCGCCAGGCCAATAACGTGGCGCGCTCGGCGTCCGAAGTCGCGGTGCGCGGCGGCCAGCTGGTGTCGGAAGTGGTGCAGACCATGGGCGCCATCGATGCCTCGTCCAAGCGCATCGTCGACATCATCTCGACCATCGACGGCATCGCCTTCCAGACCAATATCCTGGCGCTGAACGCGGCCGTCGAAGCGGCCCGCGCAGGCGAGCAGGGCCGCGGTTTCGCGGTCGTGGCCGGCGAAGTGCGCAACCTGGCGCAGCGCTCGGCGGCGGCGGCCAAGGAAATCAAGGAACTGATCAATACCTCGGTCAGCAACGTCGAGGCGGGCACCGCCCTGGTCGACAGCGCCGGCACCACCATGGACGAGATCGTCACCAGCGTCACCCGCGTCAGCGACATCATGGCCGAGATCCTGGCCGCCGGCGAAGAGCAGACCGCCGGCATCCAGCAGATCAACGAAGCGGTGAGCCATATGGACCAGGCGACCCAGCAGAACGCCGCCCTGGTCGAGGAAGCGGCCGCCGCCACCGGCGCGCTGCAGGACCAGGCGCATGCGTTGCAGCAGATGGTGAGCGTGTTCAAGGTCGATGCGCAGGCTGGCGTGGCGAACCAGGCGCAGGCGCAGTTGCGCTCGCGTGCGGGCCACGAACGCATGGCCCTGGCCGCGTAACTCAGCACGTCGTTCCCGCGCGGGAACGACGTTCTACAGCAGGCGGTGCGAGTTCGAATTCAGCTCGACGCCGCCACCACCTTCACGCCAGCGCCCTGGCGCCGCAGCACCAGCACCCCGAACGCCGTCGCCAGCACATACATGCTGATCGAATAGATCGCCGCCGGCACCATCAGCTGGAAGTCGCCCAGCACCGACACCGCCACGAAAATCGCCAGCGTCGAATTGTGGATCCCGATCTCGTAGCCGATCGCCACCGCGTTCGGCTTGTCGAGGCCGGCGATGCGCGGCACGTAGTAACCCAAGCCCAGGCTGGCCGCGTTGAACAGGACCACCGCCAGCCCGATTGTGGCGAACGAGCCGGTCAGCGCATCCCATTCCTTGGCGAAGGCGATCAGCGCCAGCGCCGCCAGTACCGCCATCGAGAAAATCTTCATCGGCTTGTCGGTGCGCGCCGCGAAACCCGGCGCGACGCGCTTGACCGCCATTCCGATCGCCACCGGCACCAGCACGATGCCGATCACTTCCATCACCTTGGCGGTTTGCATCGGCACCACCTGGCCGCTCTGCGAAAAGCTGGCGATGGCGAGGTTGGCGATCAGGGGGAGCGTCACGATCGACAGCAGCGTGTTGATCGCCGTGAGCGAGATATTCATCGCCACATTGCCGCCGAACAGGTGGCTGAACAGATTCGCGGAGACGCCGCCGGGCGAGGCGGCCAGCAGCATCAGGCCGATCGCGAACACGGGCGGCACGTCCAGCACCACCACCAGGCCGTAGCACAGCGCCGGCAATGCCAGCGCCTGCAGCGCCAGCGCCAGCAGCACCGCCTTCGGATGCCCGAGCAGGCGCCGGAAGTCGCCGACGGTGAGGGACAGGCCGAGCCCGAACATGATCAGGGCCAGCGCCCCGATCAGGAGGGTGGGAAGTAGAGTAATGAAATCGGTCATCGCGCGTCTCCTTCGTGGTGTTCTTATGGGATGTCGGCGCACCGGACTGCGCGTGCGCGCCGTCCTCCCAGTGTAGTCGAGTGAGCGGCAAAAAAATCGTCCGGCGGCGCCGATATCGCGGCGCGGCGACATTGAGGAACATGCAATAATGCTGCATGAATGCGCGCAACCACGTCCTGGAACTCCATCAGGCAAACGATCGATTCCATGGGTAGTCCAGCAGTGTTTCCCGCTTCCGGCGCCGCGATGGCGGCGGCAATCCGCGGCCACGACTGGACTGCCTCGCCACTGGGCCCGATCGCCACCTGGCCGGCCACGCTGCGCACCAGCGTCAATATCGTGCTGGACTCGGCCTTTCCGAGCTTTATCGTCTGGGGGCCGGAGCAGATCCTGCTCTACAACGACGCCTACGCCGAGATCCTGTGCAACAAGCACCCGGCCGCGTTGGGGCAGCCGTTCCAGGCCGTCTGGCACGAAATCTGGGACGTGCTCGGGCCGTTGGTCGAGCGCACCCTGGTGGGCGGCGAATCGCACAAGATGAACGACATCGCGCTCGTCATGCAGCGCAAGGGCTATGCCGAGCATACCTGGTTCACCTATTCCTACGGTCCCGTGCGCGACGACGCCGGCCGCATCCCCGGCCTGCTGTGCACCTGCATCGAAACCACCGAGGCGGTGCTGAGCCAGCGGCGCCGGGCGGCCGACGAAGCCGTGCTGCGGGAGCACGAATCGGCGTCGCGCGTCGATGCCGAGCGGGTCCAGTTGGCGCTGGAGGCCGGCGCTATCATCGGCACCTGGTTCTGGCACCTGCCGACCGACCGCTTCACCGTCGACGAAGCCTTCGCGCGCGCCTTCGGCCTCGACCCCGCCATCGGGCGCACCGGCCTGTCCCTGTCCCAGATCGTGGCCACGGTGCACCCGGACGACCAGGCCGGCCTGGCCCAGGCCATCAACTCGGTGATCGCGCGCGGCGGCCATTACGCCCACCAGTACCGGGTGCGGCGCGCCGACGGCAATTATTACTGGATCGAGGCCAATGGCCGGGTCGACCTGGCGCCGGATGGCACCGGGCTGCGCTTCCCCGGCGTGCTGATCGACGTCGAGGGCAGGCGCGCGGTCGAGGCCGAGCGCGACCTGGCCATCCTCAAGCTGCGGGCATTGAACGAGGAGCTGGAGCAAAAGGTCGTGGCCCAGGCGCGGGCGCGCGGACGAACCTGGCAGCTCAGCCCCGACGTCCTGGGCGTGCTCAATGCCGACGGCTTCATGGAGACCTCGAACCCGGCCTGGCAGGCCACGCTGGGCTGGACCGAGGAAGAGGTCGCGGGCACGCCTTTCCTCGACTTCATCCATCCGGACGACCGCGACGGCACCGAGGACATCTGGCGCAATGCGCTGGAGCACGGCACCCCCGCCTTGCGCTTCGAGAACCGCTACCGGCACCGGGGCGGGGGCTGGCGCTGGCTGTCGTGGGCGGCGGTGCCGGACGACGGCAAGGTGTACTGCGCGGCGCGCGACATCAGCGTCGAGCGCGAACGCCAGGCCGAGCTGGAGCGTGCGCACGAACAGCTGCGCCATTCGCAAAAGATGGAGGCGGTCGGCCAGCTCACCGGCGGGCTGGCGCACGACTTCAACAACCTGCTGGCCGGCATCTCGGGCAGCCTGGACCTGGTCAAGCTGCGCCTCAGGCAGGGCCGCGTGGACGAGATCGAGCGCTACGTCGCGGTGGCGCAAGGCGCGACCAGGCGGGCCGCCGCGCTCACCCACCGGCTGCTGGCGTTCTCGCGGCGCCAGACGCTGGCGCCGCGCGCCATCTGCGTCAACACGATGGTCGACGGCCTGCTGGACATGATCCGGCGCACGGTGGGCCCCGGCGTGCGGGTGGAGCCGGATTACAGCGGCGAGCCGTGGACGGCGCTGGTCGACCAGTCGCAGCTCGAGAACGCGCTGCTGAACCTGTGCATCAATGCGCGCGACGCGATGCCTGAAGGCGGCCGCATCGCGATCGCCACCGCCAACCGCGTGCTCGACGCCGACGCCGCGCGCGGCCATGAGCTGCCGCCAGGCGACTATCTCGTGCTGTCGGTCGCCGACAGCGGCACCGGCATGGCCCCGGACGTGCTGGCCAAGGCCTTCGAACCCTTCTTCACTACCAAGCCGCTGGGCCAGGGCACGGGACTGGGCCTGTCGATGATCTACGGCTTCGCCAAGCAATCGGGCGGGCAGGTGGCGATCGATTCGCAGCCGGGCCAGGGCACCACGGTCAGCATCTTCCTGCCGCGCCACCGCGGTGAGGCCGACGAGCGCGATGCGGCGCCGGCCGCCGACGCCGCGCCGCCGGCCGGCCGGGGCGAGACGATCCTGGTGGTGGACGACGAGCCGAGCGTGCGCATGCTGGTGGTCGACGTGCTCGAGGAGCTGGGCTACACGGTGCTCCAGGCCGAGGATGGCGCCGGCGGCCTGGCGCTGCTGCAATCGGACGCGCGCATCGACCTCGTGATCTCGGACGTCGGCCTGCCGGGCATGATGAATGGACGCCAGATGGCGGATGCGGCGCGCATCAAGCGTCCCCTGCTGAAGGTCTTGTTCATCACCGGCTACGCCGAAACCGCCTTGCTCGACCACGGGCAGCTCGCGCCCGGCATGTCGGTGCTGACCAAGCCGTTCTCGATCGACGCGATGGCGCAGCGGGTGCGCGAACTGGTCGCGCGCTAGAATCGGGCTGGAATCGGACCGGAAGCGGCTCAGGCGCCGGGCCAGTTCGACAGCGCCTGCTCCACCACCGCATCGAGCATCTCGCGCTCGAAGCCGGCCTTGGCCTGGATGGCCATGCCGTGCAGCAGCGCCATCACATAGGCCGCCAGGGCGGCGGGACGGGCCGAGGCAGGCAGGTCGCCTTCGGCCTGCGCCCGTTCGAAGCGTTCGCGCAGTTGTGCTTCTCCGAGCGCGCGGAAACCGATCAGGGCCTGGCGCACCGGCTCCGACTCGTCCGCGCCGGCTACCGCGCCGTTGATGCCGAGGCAACCGGTGCGGTCGGGATAGCGCGTATTCAGCTCCACCGAGCTGTACAAGATGTGGGCGGCCACTTCGCGCGAGGTCGGCTTGGCCAGCCCTTCGGGGATGTGGGTCATGAAGCGTTCGTGGTAGCGCTCCAGCACGCGCTTGAACAGCGCTTCCTTGTTGCCGAAGGCCGAGTACAGCGCCGGCCGCTCGACGCCGGCCGCCTCGGTCAGGTCGGCATACGAGGCGCCCTCGTAGCCCTTGCGCCAGAACACGCACAGCGCGGCATCCAGCACCTTGTCGGCGTCGTATTCGCGATGGCGACCCATCAGCATACCTCCGCTTTTTCAATAACGGTCATTACAAAAAATGCTTGACAGTCCATTCGCGAATTATATACTCATCGTTATCGTAACGGTCGTTACGAAATAAACGCTGATCTGGAGAGACGGTATGTCGAATGGTTTGAAAGGCAAGGTCGCGCTGGTGACCGGGGGCTCGCGCGGGCTGGGTGCAGTGATCGCCGAGGCGCTCGCCGCGGAGGGCGCCGACGTGGCGATCACCTATGTGGCCTCGAGCACCAAGGCCGAGGCGGTGGTGGAAAAACTGAAGGCGAAGGGTGTGCGCGCGCTGGCCATCCGGAGTGACCAGGCCGACCTGGCGGCGGCCAGGCCGCTGGTCGACGCGGTGGTGGCGCATTTCGGCCGCCTCGACATCCTCGTCAACAATGCGGCAGTCGTGGCCAAGGGCCAGCAGGTCGACGATCCCGCGCTCGACACCGCCAAACTGGACCATCAGTGGCAGGTCAACGTCATGGGAACGATCGCGACCACGCGGGCGGCGGCGGCGGCCCTGTCCGATGGCGGCCGGATCATCTTCATCGGCTCGCTCAACGGCACGCTGGCGCTGATCCCGGGCGTGGCCGACTACGCCGGCACCAAGGCCGCCCTGATCGGCTATGCCAAGGGCGTAGCGCGCGATCTCGGGCCGCGCAACATCACCGTCAACGTGGTCCAGCCCGGCGCCATGCCGACCGACATGATGGTCGAGGCCCTGGGCAGCACGACGGCGCCCGACGCCTTCCTCGACATGCACCCGATCCGCCGCATCGCGACGCTCGAAGAGGTGGCTGCCCTGGTCAACTTCCTGGCAGGCCAGAACGGGGGCTACATCACCGGCGGCGTCATCGACGTAGCGGGCGGGCTCGGCATCTGACCGGCAGGCTAATGCCCGCGGCGCTGAACCAGCGCCGTGCCGACGCCGTGGCGCTTGCCCTCGCTGACGGCGGTGACGGTGCCGTCCGGATTGAACACCAGGGCGTTGGCCGCGCCGATTTCCTCGGCCGGGCTTTCCCAGCGCTGGCCGAAACCCTCCAGGGCGCGCGCCTGCGCGCTGCGCGCGAAACCCGGCTCGACCGACGTCTCTGCCGCATTGCGCTGGCTGATGCGCGGCGCATCGAGCGCCTGGTCCATCGGCATGCCGAAGTCGACGTGGTTGACGATGGTCTGCAGCACGGTGGTGATGATGGTCGAGCCGCCGGGGCTGCCGATGCTGAAGGCCGGCTTGCCGCCCTTGAGCGCGATGGTGGGCGCCATGCTCGAGCGCGGGCGCTTGCCGGCTTCGGGCACGTTCGGGTGCGGGCCGGTGGTGTCGAAGTCGAAATCGGTGAGTTCGTTATTGAGCAGGAAGCCGTAGCCCGGCACGACGATTCCGCTGCCGCCCCAGGATTCGATGGTGAAGGTGTACGCCACCACGTTGCCGTCCTTGTCCGACACCGTCAGGTGGGTGGTGTGGGCGCTCTCGGGCGCCAGCTTGATGGCGGCGGCCGGCTGGGTGCGCAGGGGGATGCTCGGGTCGTCCTGGTAGCGGTAGGGGTCGCCCGCCGCCACCGCGCCCGGCGCGGCTTTCCGTGGATCGATCAGCGCGCGGCGCTCGGCCGCATACTTCTTCGAGAGCAGGCCGGTGAGCGGCGCGTCGACGTATTCCGGATCGGCCAGGTAGGCATTGCGGTCGGCGAATGCCAGGCGGCTGGCCTCGATATAGAGATGCTCGGCCTGGGCGCGCGGCAGCGATGCCAGGTTGAAGCCCTCGAGGATGTTGAGCGCATGCGCCACCGTCGGACCGCCGCTGCTGGGCAGGGGCATGCCATACAGCTCGTAGCCGCGATAGCTGCTGCGCATGGCGGGGCGGATGCGCGCTTCGTAGTTGGCGAGATCCGCCATCGTCATCGCGCCTGGACGTACGGCATACCCTTTCGCGACCGGCGGCCGGTTGACGCTGTCGACGATGGCGCGCGCGATCGGCCCCTCATAAAAAGCTTTCACGCCGCCTTGCGCGATCTCGCGGTAGGCGCGCGCCATGCCGGGATTGCGCAGCAGGGTACCGGCGGGAAGGGCTTTGCCCTTGTGCAGGTATAGCTCGCTCGTCGGCACGAACTGGCGGAATTTCTTTTCGTTCTGTCCCAGCAGCTGGCTGAAGTTGGCGTTGATGCGAAAGCCCTCGTCGGCCACCGCGATCGCCGGCGCCAGCACCTGGGAAAAGCGCATGCTGCCATAGCGCTCGAGCGCCTCGTGCCAGCCGCGCACGGTGCCCGGCACGCCGACCGCCGCCCCGCTCGCCACCGCCGTCTCGAAGTCGAGCGGCTTTCCGTCGTGCTGGAACAGTTGCGGGCCCACGCCGGCAGGGGCCGTTTCGCGGTGGTCGATGGTGATCACGCGTTTGTCCCTGGCCAGGTAGATCACCATGAAGCCGCCGCCGCCGATGCCGCAGCTGAAGGGATCGGTAACGCCCAGCGTGGCGGCTGCGGCGACGGCGGCGTCGACCGCATTGCCGCCTGCGTTCAGGATGGCCAGCGCCGACTGCGAAGCCTGAGCGCTGATCGTGGCGACGGCGCCGCCGGTGCCGGTGGCGACCGGCGCGGCCGCGACGCCCTGGAGTGAAACAGCAAGGACCAGGCCGCACGCCAGTGCGGTCCGCGGCAGGCGGCCCCGCGCCATCAGGTGCCGTACATATTGAAGACCACCGGATACGACGCCGGTTTCTCTTCCGCCATGCCGCGCGGCGGCGGCACGAACGAGGGATCGAGTTCGATGCGCGCGCCGCGCAGGCCCGGTGAGGTAAAGCCGGGTTTGCCCTGCACCAGCCAGAAGCCCTGCGCCATATTGTTGGTGCGCAGGGTGAAGCGGTAGGCCAGCTGGCCGGCCCAGATGCAGCGCGCATTGTCCGGGCAGCGGCTGTCGTCGGCGCCCTCGTAGGTGAGGGTCAGGCGCGCGTCCCTTGGTACCGGCGGCAGGGTCAGGGTCTGGCGCTCGCTCAATGTGTACTGGGCGTCGGGCAGGTGGTCGGGCGTGGCGCAGGCCGACAGCAGGCCGGCGGCGGCAATGGAGAGGACGCAGGGCAGGGTGCGCATCGGTGTCATCCAGGGTTTGACGGGAAACCCATCATAGCAAAACCGCAAGCATGCGGTCGCGTGACAGCGAAAAGACAGGGAATGGCCAAGTCATAAACAGGTCATATTCGGCAGCTATTCTTTTTCCTGTAGTCCAAAACATACCCCTTAACCAGAGTTAGGAATAACAATGTTCAAGAAGATCCTCGCCGGCGCTGCCGCCACGCTCGTGATGACGACCTCGTTCGCCGCCGACATTACCGGCGCGGGCGCTACGTTCCCGTACCCGATCTACGCCAAGTGGGCTGAGAGCTACAAAGCCGCCACCGGCACCGGCCTGAACTACCAGTCGGTCGGCTCGGGCGCCGGCATCAAGCAGATCAAGGCGAAGACCGTGGACTTCGGCGCATCGGACATGCCGCTGAAAGCGGAAGAGCTGGACAAGGAAGGCCTGATGCAGTTCCCGGCCATCATGGGCGGCGTGGTCGCCGTGGTCAACGTCGACGGCGTGACCCCAGGCCAGCTGAAGATGACCGGTCCGCTGCTGGCCGACATCTACATGGGCAAGATCACCAAGTGGAACGCTGCTGAAATCGCCGCCCTGAATCCGGGCGTGAAGCTGCCTGCAGCCGACATCACCGTCGTCCACCGCGCCGACAGCTCCGGCACCTCGTTCCTGTTCACCGACTTCCTGGCCAAGACCAGCCCGGCATGGAAAGAGTCGATCGGCTCGGGCACCACCGTGAAGTGGGCCGTGGGCGTGGGCGGCAAGGGCAACGAAGGCGTCGCCGCCAACGTGCAGCGTATCAAGGGCGCGATCGGCTACGTCGAGTGGGCCTATGCCAAGAAGAACAAGCTGTCGCACACCCAACTGCGCAACAAGGAAGGCGTCGACCTGCAACCGTCGGACGACGTGTTCAAGGCCGCTGCCGCCAGCGTGGAATGGACCAAGGCCCCAGGCTTCGGCGTGGTGCTGACCGACGGCGCCGGCAAGCAGAGCTGGCCGATCACCGGCGTGTCGTACATCCTGATGCACAAGAACGCCGCCGACGCCGACAAGGCTCGTGAAGTCGTGAAGTTCTTCGACTGGTCGTTCAAGAACGGCGCTCCGGCAGCAGCCGAACTGGACTACGTGCCGATGCCGGCCAGCGTCGTCAAGCAAGTGCAGGACGCCTGGAAAGCCAACCTGAAGGATGCTTCGGGCAAGGCCATCATGTAAGACGCCTTCACGGCGACCAATCCGGCAGCCAGGCTGCCGGATTTTCGTTGGTGCGCTCGCATCGTCGAGCGCACCGATGCAGTTCCTCTCTTTTTGGGCATCCCATGACAACGGCGAACACGATCGTCCTGGTGATCGACGACAAGCCGGCCATTGCCGAGCTGCTCAAGTTCTCGCTGCACGAGGACGAGTGGGTCTGGCATGACGTGCCGAGCCTGGCGCAAGCCTGGGACTTCATCGGGCGCGAGCGCCCGGAACTGTTGCTGCAGGAATCGATGCTGCGCAACGAAGGCGGCATGCGCCTGCTGGCGCGCCTGCGCGGCGACCGTCGCCTGCGCGAGCAGCCGGTGATCCTGCTGGCGGCGCAATGCGCGGAAGGCGAACGTCCCGCCAGCCTCCCGGCGCCCGTCCCCCATCCCGAATTCATTCCCCAGGCCCCGGCCGACCAGGTACGCGAACTGTCGCCCGAATCGCGCCTCTTGCGCTCGGGCCGCCTGGTGCTTGATCCGCTCAGCTGCAGCGTGCGGGTCGGCAACCACAAGGTCGAGGTCAGGCATGCCGAATACCGGCTGCTGCGCTTTTTGCTGTGCCATCCGGGCCAGGTGTTTACCCGCACCCAGTTGCTGGAGCAGCTGTGGGAAGCCCATGCGTCGCTCGACCAGCGCACGGTCGACGTGCACGTGCTGCGCCTGCGCAAGGCGCTGGGGCGGGCCAAGTCGCTGATCAAGACGGTGCGCGGCGCCGGCTACATGCTGTCGCCGACCTGAACGGCGCCGGGGCCCGTCGTAACGGGCTTCAGGAAAAATCGGGCATGTCACGACGCTGACATGTTTGCTATCTAGACTTGCGGCAACTAGTCCTGATCGTCCGCAATGAGCAAACATCCTGGCCTCGCCCCCTACCTGGCTCCCTATCTGGACCCCGCGCGCAGCAACCGCTTCCTAATCCTGCTGTGGCCGCTGCTGGCCGTGCTGGTGTGCTGCGCGCTGTGGGCGGCGACCCTGCTGCGGGTCGAGGCCGAGCAGGAACGCGTGGCCACCCAGGCGCGCAAGGACGTGGCGGCCTACGCCGAAGCCTACGAGCAGTACATCACGCGCTCGGTGGCGCAGATGGACCAGATCACGATGCAGCTGAAGTTCAGCTGGGAGAATTCGCGCGAGGCAGGCCTGCTCGACGAGATGCGGCGCGACGGCATGTTCACCGACAGCGCCTTCCACCTGGTGGCGGTGCTCGACCGCACCGGCACCGTGCGCTCCAGCACGCGCGCCGGCCTGATCGGCGCCGACCTGGCCTCGGGCGCGTATTTCAACCACCATCGCGACAACAATTCGACCGCCCTGCGGGTCGGCACCGCGCCGACGCAATTCGGCAGCGCCGACGACGTGGTGCTGTTCACGCGCCGCCTGGAAACCCGCGAGGAGGAATTCGACGGCGTGGTGCTGATGGCGATCGACGCCCGCTACTTCACGTCCTTCGTCAGCCCGGCCACCATCGGCGCCGGCGGCATCGTGGCGCTGGCCGGCAGCGAAGGGCGGTTGCGGGTCGAGCAGCGCAGCAATGGCGCATCGTTCACGGATGCGGTCGCGCTGCCGCGCCGCGGCGCCGTCTGGTCGGGCGAGCAGGGCGTGCGCCTGGTCGAGGGCGAGGGCGGCTTCGCCGACGGGCAGTCGCGCGTGCTGGGCTGGCGCCAGTCGTCCGCCTATCCGCTGATGGCCCTGGTCGGCCTGCCGCAGCACGAGGCGCTGGCGGCCAGCAACGGCTACTGGATCGAGAGCCGCGACCGCGCGATCGTCGCCACCCTGTGCCTGTTGCTGCTGGGCGCGGTCGGCGCGGTGCTGGCGCGCCGCGCGGTGGCGCGCGCCAGGGAACAGGACGAAGTGCGGCGCGCCTACCGCACCGCCACCGAGAGCGGCAACGACGGCTTCTACATGGCCTCGGCGGTGCGCGCGCGCGACGGGCAGATCATGGATTTCCGCATCGTCGACTGCAACGAGCGCGGCGCCTTCTTCTACGGCGTGACACGCGACGAGCTGGTCGGGAAAAGCCTGACCGGGATCGACAGCGGCCTGTTCGGCGAAGACCTGCTGGACACCTACCGCAAGGCGATGGACAGCGGCTTCCATGAAGACGACCGCAGGATGCCGAGCGATAACCGGCTCAACATCAGCTGGGGCCGCCGGCGCCTGGTAAGGGTCGGCAACGGCCTGGCGGTGACCCTGCAGGACATCAGCGAGCGCAAGGCCCACGAGGACCAGCTCGAGCGCCTGGCCAACGAGGATTCGCTGACCGGCCTGGCCACCCGCCACGCCTTCCTGGAACGCATGCCGGCCATGCTGGCCCAGGCGCAGTGCGCCAGCACCGGCGCCGCGCTGCTGTTCATCGACCTCGATGAATTCAAGTACGTGAACGACACCCACGGCCACGCCACCGGCGACCAGCTGCTGAAGGCCGCCGCCGGCCGCCTGCTGTCCTTGTTGCGGCCGAGCGACGGGGTGGCGCGCTTCGGCGGCGACGAATTCGTGGTCCTGCTCTCGCCCTGCGACGGCGAGCGCCAGGCGGCCTCGGTGGCCTCGCGCATCGTGGAAGCCTTCGGGGTGCCGTTCCTGATCGGCGACGAGCTGCACGCCGTGGGTTCTTCGATCGGCATCAGCATGTATCCGCGCGATGGGCTGGATGCCGAGACCCTGGTCAAGCACAGCGACATCGCCATGTACGTCGGCAAGAACGAAGGCAAGGGGCAATACCGGTTCTTCGATCCTTCGCTGTCGTCGACACTGAATTCGCGCGCCCGCCTGAAGCAGAACATGCTGGAAGCGCTCGAGGCCGACCAGTTCGTGCTGCACTATCAACCGCGCGTGGATGCGCGCAGCGGAGAATTGCTGAGCATGGAAGCGCTGGTGCGCTGGCGCCATCCGACCCTGGGCATGGTGGCGCCGGGCGAATTCATCCCGCTGGCTGAGGCCACTGGGCTGATCGTGCGCATCGGCGAGACCGTGATCGACAAGGCCTGCGCGCAGCTGGCCGCCTGGCGCGAGGCCGGCGTGGCGCTGGTGCCGGTCTCGATCAACGTCTCGCCCAAGCAATTCCTGCGCGGCGGCGTGCAGCGCCAGCTGAGCGCGGCGCTGGTGAGGCACCGGGTGCCGGCCAGCCTGATCGAGGTCGAGATCACCGAGTCGGCGATGATGGGCGACCAGGACGACATCCTGGCCGAACTGGCGGCCCTGCGTTCACTTGGCGTGAAACTGCATGTGGACGATTTCGGCACCGGCTACTCGTCGCTGTCGCAGCTGCAGCGCTTGAAGATGGACGTACTGAAGGTCGACCGCGCCTTCACCACCGAGCTGGCCAATTCGAAGGAGGGCAAGGTGTTCTTCCAGGCCATCGTGTCGATGGCGCACGCGCTGGGCATGTCGGTGGTGGCCGAGGGCGTCGAGACCGCGGAGCAGCTGGCGATATTGCGCCACCTCGACTGCAACGAGGTGCAGGGTTACTACATCGCGCGCCCGGTGCCGGCGAACGAGATGGCGGCGATGATGCAGCGGCGCTATCTGCTCGATGCCGCGGTGGCGTAGCGCGCCGTTTACTAAAGCGCCTAAACTGCGCCGCTTTTGGGCCTGTTGGCGCGATGGTGCAGGCGGATTGTGGTTAACTTGCCGCGGTATTCACTTTCCCGACCCTGGACCATGAAGATCGTCTTGTCATTTTTCACCGCGCTCGCCGTCCTGGTCGGCAGCGCCGTCGCCGCGCCCATGAACGTCGCCAGCTTCAACCTGCGCTACAACAATCCCCAGGATGGCCCCAATGCCTGGCCGGCGCGCAAGGAGATGGTCAAGGCGCTGATCCGCCATCATGAGTTCGACATCGTCGGCACGCAGGAGGGGCTTGCCGGCCAGGTCGCGGATCTGGCGCAGATGGAAGAATTCGACCACGTCGGCATCGGCCGCGACGACGGCAAGCAGGCCGGCGAGCATTCGGCCATCTTCTATCGCAAGAGCCGCTTCGCGCTGCTGGACAAGGGCGACTTCTGGCTCAGCGAAACGCCGGACCGGCCATCGCTGGGCTGGGACGCCACCTGCTGCAACCGCATCGTGTCATGGGCGAAGCTGCGCGAGCGCGACAATGGCCGGGTGTTCTACGTCTTTTCGGCGCACTTCGACCATGAGGGCGTCGTCGCGCGCCGTGCATCAAGCGACCTGCTGCTGCGCAAGATCGCGGAAATCAGCCGCGGCGAGCCGGCAATCTGCGTGGGCGACTTCAATTCGACGCCCGATACGCCGCAAATGCAGGTGATGGCGAAAGCCATGCGCGACGCTTTCCAGGTGAGCCAGACGCCGCCGTACGGCCCGGTCGGCACCTACCACGGCTTCCGTTTCGACGCGCCAATGCTCGACCGTATCGACTACGTCTACGTCGACCGGCATTTCGACGTGCGTGGCTATGCGGCCCTGAGCGATTCGCTCCACGGACGCTTCCCGTCGGACCACCATCCGGTGGTCGCGCGCGTAGAGTTAAAGTAAAGCGATCAGTCGAGATCGGAGGCGGCGTGCCGCTCGTGCACCTGGTCGGCTTCCGGTCCGAACGAGCGGTTGACCTTGCGTCCGCGGATGACGGCCGGCCGCGCCGCGATCTCGTCGGCCCAGCGTTTCACGTGCTTGTATTCGTGCACCGACAGGAACTCCGCCGCGTCATACAGCTGGCCCAGCACCAGGCCGCCATACCAGGGCCAGATCGCCATGTCGGCGATCGTGTATTCCTCGCCCGCGACGAAACGCTTGTCGGCCAGGTGGCGGTCGAGCACGTCGAGCTGGCGCTTGGCTTCCATCGCATAGCGGTCGATCGGGTATTGCAGCTTTTCCGGCGCATAGGCATAGAAGTGACCGAAACCGCCGCCGACGAAAGGCGCCGAACCCATCTGCCAGAACAGCCAGTTCATGGTCTCGGCGCGCGCCACGCCGTCCTTGGGCAGGAAGGCGCCGAACTTCTCGGCCAGGTAGACCAGGATCGAGCCGGATTCGAACACGCGCACCGGTTCGGCGCCACTGCGGTCGACCAGGGCCGGGATCTTCGAATTGGGATTGGCCTCGACGAAGCCGCTCGAGAACTGCATGCCTTCGTTGATGCGGATGAGCCAGGCATCGTACTCGGCGCCGTTGTGGCCGGCCGCCAGCAGTTCTTCGAGCAGGATCGTCACCTTCACGCCGTTCGGCGTGGCCAGCGAATACAGTTGCAGCGGATGCTTGCCGACCGGGAGTTCCTTGTCGTGGGTCGGGCCTGCGACCGGGCGGTTGATGCTGGCGAAGGCGCCGCCCGACGAGGCGGGCGGGGTCCAGACTTTCGGTGGGACGTAGGATGCTTGGTCAGCCATGTGCTCTCCTTGAACTTGCCGTGACAAAGAATTCATTCTAGCCAATGGGAGAAAAACGCGTTGGCGCGGCACCGAAAAGGGCGGGGCGCCCTGCCATTTGCTGCAAGATTCGTACAACTTTCCGCATTCATATGGGGGAAGAGGCGGCTACCGCTGGCGTCGGCGCGGGCGATTTCCTATCCTGTCCGGTCTACCACGAGAAAGACCAGGACATGACGAACCCTTCGCGTCGTGACGCCTTCAAGATCCTGCTGGCGGGCGCCAGCCTGCCGGCGCTGCCCGCGGCGGCGGCATCCTCGACCGATTGCCAGGCTGGCGGCCACGCCTGGCGCCGCGGCATCGAAGGCCAGCGCCAGGCCGACCAGGGCGACGGCACCTACCTGAATCCGATCATCGCGGGCGACCATCCCGATCCGACCGTGCTGAAGGACGGCAAGGATTATTACCTCACCTATTCATCGTTTTACTCCTACCCCGGCCTGGTGATCTGGCACTCCACCGACCTGGTCAACTGGCGCCCGGTCGCGCCGGCGCTGAGCAAACCCCTGGGGACGATCTGGGCGGTCGACCTGTGCAAGCACGACGGCCGCTATTTCATCTATATTCCGGCCGCGCCGGACGGCAACCCGTGGTCGATCTACGCGATCTGGGCCGACCGCATCGAGGGGCCGTGGAGCGATCCCGTTGACCTCAAGATCCCCGATTGCATCGATCCCGGCCACGTGGTGGGCGAGGACGGCAAGCGCTACCTGTTCGTCAACGGCATCCGCAAGATCCGCCTGACCGACGACGGCCTGGCCACCGACGGCCCGCTGGAAAAGGCTTATGAACCCTGGCGCTATCCGGCCGACTGGATCGTCGAGAACTTCGCCCCCGAGGGGCCGAAGCTGCTGCGGCGCGGCAAGTGGTTCTATCTGGTGACGGCGGTCGGCGGCACCGCCGGCCCGGTCACCGGCCATATGGTGATCGCGGCGCGCTCGACCTCGGTCCACGGGCCGTGGGAGCACTGCCCGCACAATCCACTGGTGCGTTCGCTGGGCACCGCCGAGCCGTGGTGGTCGCGCGGCCATGCGACGCTGATCGAAGGGCCGGCCGGCGACTGGTGGATGATTTATCACGGCTACGAAAACGGCTACCGTACGCTGGGGCGGCAAACCCTGCTCGAACCGATGGAGTGGACCGACGATGGCTGGTTCCGCGCGCTCGGCGGCGACCTGTCCAGGCCCCTGCCCATGCCCAGGGGCGGCAGGAAAGGCGCGGCCGGCTTCGCCCTGTCCGACGATTTCAGGCGCGATCGATTCGGTGTCCAGTGGAGTTTCCATGATCCGGCGCCGGACGAGATGACGCGCGTGCGCTTCACGAAGGACGGCCTGCGCATCGCGGGGCGCGGCAAGTCGCCGGCCGACAGCCGCCCGCTGACCTGTTCCGTGGGCGACCGCGCCTACGAGGTGGAGGTGGATCTCACCCTGGAGGGAGAGGCCGAGGCCGGCCTGCTGCTGTTCTACAGCCAGAAAGCCTTCGTCGGCATCGGTTTCACGCGCGACGAGGTCAAGACCTTCCAGTACGCCGAGGAGCAGGGCTGGGCCCGGGGCAAGCGCAAGACCTCCTCGGTGCGGGTACGGATGACGAACGACGATCACGTGGTCACCTGGCGCTATTCCCACGACGGCGGCAAGACCTGGACCTTGCACGGCACGCGGATGGAGGTCTCAGGCATCCACCACAATGTGTTCGGCGGCTTCCTGAGCCTCAAAGTGGGCATCTACAGCGCGGGGAAGGGTGCGGTCACGCTGGGCGATTTCCGCTACCGGGCGCTGCCGGCGTAAGGACGCGGCTTGACCTGCCGGATCGGGCGGCCATACTATAGCTGACCTCGTCGTATCCGCGGCGGGTAAGAGCCATCCCGCACAATGAACATGCCTCTCACGCCAGCGGCGCCGCGCCAGGCGCGCCTTGTCCTGTTCGTCGGATTCCCCGGCATGTGCATGCTCGACATCGCCGGACCGCAGACGGTGTTCTGGTGCGCGTCGAAAGTGATGGAAGAGCGCGGCCTGCCGGGCTATGTGCGGCACACGGTCAGCCTCGACGGCGGCCTGGTGCAGACCCTGGAAGGCGTGGCCATGCAGACCGAGCGGCTGGACGGTTTCGCGCCGGGCGAGGTCGACACCGTGGTCGTGCCCGGCTCGGCGGACATCGTCACCGCCGTCCGCGAACAGCAGGCGCTGGTCGCCTGGCTGCAGCGCCATGCGGGCGCGATGCGCCGCACGTCCTCGGTCTGCACCGGCGCTTTCGTGCTCGCCGCCGCCGGCCTGCTCGACGGCAAGCGCGTTGCCACCCACTGGCTGACTTATGATCTGCTGCGCGACACCTATCCGCTGGTCGAGGTGGACCGCGAAGCGATCTTCGTCCAGCATGGCGACACCTGGACCTCGGGAGGCGTCACCGCCGGCATCGACCTGGCGCTGGCGATGGTGGAAGCCGATTGCGGCCGCGAAGTCGCGCTGGCCGTCGCGCGCGAGCTGGTGGTGTTCGTCAAGCGCCCCAGCAACCAGCCCCAGCTCAGCCGGATGCTGCAGGCCCAGGCCGGCGACGGTCCGCTGTTCGACGAACTGCATATGTGGATCCTGGCCAATCTCGAACGGCCCGACCTGAGCGTCGAGGTGCTGGCCGCGCAGATGCGCATGAGTCCGCGCAACTTCAGCCGCGTGTACAAGGACAAGACCGGGCAGACCCCGGCCCGGGCGGTCGAGCGCTTCCGCCTGGAGACGGCTTGCCGGCTGCTGGAGGATTCCGGGCGCCACCTCGACGGGATCGCCCAACAGTGCGGATTCGGCGACGAGGGGCGCATGCGCAAGACCTTCCAGCGCCACCTGCACACCTCGCCGAGCGCCTATCGCCAGCGGCTCAGTGTGCCGCCTGCGCCTTGAGCCAGTCGTCGACCTTCACCGTGCCCAGGCGCGCGCCGGGGCCCGGCACCAGCGTGTCCTCCTGCAGCAGGGCGCCGAAGTAGCGCGCCTGTGGGTCGGCCACGACCTTGCGCTTATCTCCCTTCGCTTGCAGGTAGTGCTGGACCAGGTCGGCCAGGCGCACCCGCTCGGGGCCGGCGATCTCGACCACGCCGTTGCGCGGCGCACCAAGTGTGTAGTCGGCCATCGCCAGCGCCACGTCGTCCGACGAGATGGCCTGGATATTGGCGGGCGACAGGCGGATCGCATCGCCTTCCGTGCCCGAGGCGGCGATCCCGCCCAGGAATTCGAAGAACTGGGTCGAGTGCACGATGGTATAGGGCAGGCCGGACTCGCGGATCAGCGCCTCTTGCGCGATCTTGCCGCGGAAGTAGCCGCTCTCGGCCAGGCTGTCGGTGCCGACCACCGACAGCGCGACGTGGTGCCTGACGCCGGCCTTCTTCGCGGCCCCCAGGAGGTTGCGGCCCGAGGTGGTGAAGAACTCCATCACCGCGTCGTCGGCGAACGAGGGCGAGTTGGCCACGTCCACCACGACGTCGGCGCCGGCCAGCGCCTCGTCCAGGCCAGTGCCGCTGATGGTGTCGACGCCGGTGTTCGGGGAGGCGGCCACGGCCTGGTGGCCGCGCTGCCTGAGGATGGCGACCAGTTTGCTGCCGATCAGGCCGGTGCCGCCGATGACGATGATGTTCATGATGTCCTTTCAGATCCCAGTGCGGCTGGGCGCCGTGTGCGACGATTCGCCTCGGTATCGAGTGTAGGAGCGTGCCTGGCGCGGCGGTAGGCCCATCCGGGGCGGCACGCTGGTGCATGCCAGGCACCAATCGTTCAGCGCACCAGCGCCACCACGCACACGATGCCCTGGCGCGCCATCTTGGCGTAAGGGCAGATGCGCTCGGTGTTGCGGATGAGTTCCTCGGCCGTGGCGCGCGGCAGCCGCGGCAGGTCGATGCGGATCTCGGCCATCAGGGTGTACAGGCCGTCGACCGGGTCGCGGCCGAAGGTCACAGCGGCGTCGACGGTCGCGTCCTCGAGGGCGATGCCGGCGCGTGTCGCCAGCAGCTTGAGCGCACCATGGAAGCAGGCGGCGAAACCGGCGGCGAACAGCTGCTCGGGATTGGTGCCGCCACCGGGGCCGCCCAGCGCGGCCGGCAGCCGCAGGGCCAGTTCGAGGTTGCCGTCGTCGGAGCGGGCGATGCCGGACGCGCGTCCGTGCGCCGCCTCGCCGCCGCTCACCCGCACCGTGGTCGAGTACAAGGGGTGGAAATCGTCGCCGACGTATTTGTCGAGCAGGGTGATGGGCGGGGGCGCCAGCCTTTTTTTCAACGCGGTCTCCTGGAATGGTTTTCGGCCAGTGTAGGAAGGCGCGGCGCCGGCTGCTAGCGCCGCGCCGGTCACCGTCATGTATCCCGTCGCGCAACAATCGCGCCGGGCGGCATCAAGCGCTGAAGCTGGTCAGGCAGTGCAGGTCGAGCGCGCGGATGCGCGGGGTGATGTAGTCGATGAAGACCCGGGTACGCAGCGGCAGGTGGTGCCGGCTCAGGTAGCAGATGTAGTGGCCGCGGTCGTCCGGCGCGTGCTGGGACAGGCAGGCTACCAGGCGGCCCGCGCGCAGGTGCTCGCACACCTGGTAGCCGGCCATCTGCGCCAGGCCCGCGCCGTCCAGCACCGCCTGCAGCACCAGCTCGGCGTCGTTGAAGCTGTGGTTCGCCATGGGCAGCAGCGTGCGGCGCCGGCCGTCTTCCTTGAATTCCCATTCGCACACCTGGCCCGAGGGCAGGCGCAGGTTCACGCAGCGGTGCTGCGCCACCTCGTCGATCGTCTGCGGCAGGCCGTGTGCGCTCGCATACGCCGGCGAGGCGCACACCAGCATCTGCATCGGGATCAGCTGACGCGCCACCAGCTGGCTGTCGTCCAGGCGACCATTGCGGAACGACACGTCGATGCGGTCGGCGATGAAGTCGAGCGGGCTGTCGTCGAGGATCAGGTCGAGCCGGATGTCCGGGTAGCCGGCGTGGAAGCCGCGCAGCAGCGGCGCCACGATCTTGCGCCCGAAGTCGCTCGCCGCGTGCAGGCGCAGCTGGCCGCGCGGCACGCCGCAGCGCAGCTCGCGCATCTCTTCCACCGATTGCACGATCCGCTCGACGCCCGGCTTGCAGTTGGCGTAGAACAGTTCGCCCTCGCTGGTGAGCGAGGTGCTGCGGGTGGTGCGCAGGAACAGGCGGGTGTCGAGCTGCGATTCGAGTTTTTGCACGCTGCGGCTGACGGCGGAGCGGCCGATGCCGAGGCGCTCGGCGGCGCGGGCGAACGAGCCTTCGTGGACCACGGCGATGAAGGCGAGCACGCCGGCATAGGTGGTGGAAAAGCTCGAGGCCAGGCCATCCATTTCAGGCGCGGCCGGCATTGTTGTTGGTGGTGGCTGGATGAATTCACCGATCGCGAAGCGTTCGTTCTTCATGGCTTCCTCTCAGTTGCTACTCAGTTGCTCATGTGGCTATCGTCATGGTAGTTGCGTGTGATCCTTTTCGTAAATGACAAATAGCAGCCGAATTCCGCCAAGGCACGGCGTGCGGCGCCTGGCGTGGATTGTTGCGTTTGAGGCAGCAGCATGGGGACTGGCGCACGCCTGTTGCGCCCGGAATGCGCGCCCTACACTGGCTCCATAACCAACCATGTACTGAAGGAGAGACCATGTCACGCCTGAGAAAATTCGCCGGCGCCGCCGGCCTGTTGATGACCCTGCCGCTGGCGGCGCCCGTCTGGGCCGCGGCCCTGGATCCCGTCGTCAACGAGCTGTTCAGCAAGGCGCTGGACGATCATCCCGGCAAGGAGGTCCTGATGATCACCGTCGTCTATCCGCCCGGCGGCGGCGACCCCGTCCATCGCCACGATGCGCATGGCTTCATCTATGTGCTGGAAGGGACGATCGTGATGGGCGTGAAGGGTGGGAAGGAGCAGACGCTGGGGCCGGGCGAAACCTTCTATGAAAACCCGCGCGACCTGCACACGGTGGGCCGTAATGCGAGCAAGACCAAGCCGGCCAGGTTCCTGGTCTTCCTGCTCAAGGACAAGAACAAGCCGTTCTTCATGCCGGTGCATTGAACCGCAAAAAACAAAACCCCGCCGTGGCGGGGTTCGTGAGGGAAAAGGGGGGCTTATACGTAAGCCGCCAGCGCGCCTTTCATCTTCTTGAGCGCGGCCGATTCGATCTGGCGGATGCGCTCGGCCGACACGCTGAACTCTTCGGCCAGCGTATGCAGCGTGGCGCCCGAGCCGTCGTCGTTGGCCAGCCAGCGCGCCTCGATGATGCGGCGCGAACGCGGATCGAGCTTGCCCAGCGCGGTTTCCAGGCCCTCGGACTGCAGGCGGGTGACCTGCTCGGCCTCGAGCACCTTGGTCGGTTCCTGCTGGTCCGACGACAGGTAGGCGATCGGAGAGAACTTGTCGTCTTCGTCATCGGTCGGCGATTCCAGCGCGATGTCGCGGCCCGACAGACGGGTTTCCATCTCGATCACTTCTTCGCGCTTGACGCCCAGCAGCTTGGCGAGGTCGTCGACCTGGCCCGGCGACATCGCGTCCAGGCCGGTCTTGTTGCTGCGCAGGTTGAAGAACAGCTTGCGCTGGGCCTTGGTCGTGGCGACCTTCACCAGACGCCAGTTCTTGAGGATGTATTCATGCATCTCGGCCTTGATCCAGTGCATGGCGTACGACACCAGGCGCACGCCCTGGTTCGGGTCGAAGCGCTTGACCGCCTTCATCAGGCCGATATTGCCTTCCTGGATCAGGTCGGCATGCGGCAGGCCATAGCCCAGGTAGCCGCGCGCGATCGACACCACCAGGCGCAGGTGCGACAGCACCAGCTTTTGCGCCGCGTCGAGATCGTGGTCGTCGCGCAGCCGCTTCGCCAGCGAAACCTCTTCTTCGTGCGTGAGCATCGGCAGGCGGTTGACGGCCGAGATATAGGCGTCGATATTGCCCAGATTGCCGGTGAAACCCAGTCCCAGAGCACGACTGCCGGTCGGAACCAATGCGGATTGTGCGGACATATTCATTTCCCTCGTAGTAATCTTGCTGCATCCTTAATGTGCCATAACTTATTGCCTTGCGGCACCGCTGTTACGGCTTGTTACCCGGATGCGTGACTTGAATTTCGATTGCCTTGGACCATATATTAGCACTCCCCCGAGGTGAGTGCTAGAAGTGGTCACGGCGCTTAAGATTGTTCAAAGTATTGCTCTCAGGAATCGAATTGCCGACGGTTCCACTGTAGAGCAGGTATTGCTTGTCCAGTTGATTCGGCTCAACAGTGAGTCAGGAATGACTGGAATAACGTTAGACACAGCTTACGGCCGCAATGGCACGTATTCTGTTGAATGGCGCACGTAGCCACAGCGCAGCCTGTAGGAATTTTGCGCGTGGAAGCGTAGGGGATGGCAGCTAGGCCGTAGGATTCATTGCGGTGTCATGCGACGTGGTCTTGTCCAGTAATGGGGAAGGCAGCCGCACAGAAGGGCCGCCTTGCCCTGTTACTACAGATGGTGATGCTTATCGGGATTTCAATACCATCTCGACAGCTTTTTTCACTGCAAGTTTGTAGGACCGCCGTTCAACGCTGGCGCGCCAGGTGACGCCGCACCGACAGCAGGGCGCCGACCAGGCCCAGGCCGGCGCTGATCGCCAGCAGGCCGGCGACTTCCAGGCCACCCAGCGGCGTCAGCTGGAAATTCGAGCCGTACAGGCGGGCGAATTCCCCGATCGCGCCGTTGAGCGGGCGCAGGGCCAGGGTCACCGCGCCCAGCGCCACTGCGCCGGCGCACAGGCCGAGCAGCGCGCCGGTATAGAAGAACGGGCGGTGGATGAAATCGTTGGTCGCGCCCAGCAGTTTCGAGACCGAGATTTCTTCTTTCTGGGTCAGCACCTGCAGGCGGATCGTATTGAACACGACCGCGATCACGACAATCCCCAGGGTGGCCGCCAGCAGCAGCAGCGCCAGGCGCAGGATGGCCAGCATCGCGGCCAGGCGCTTGACCCAGCTTGAGTCGACCTGCACCGTCTCCACGCCCGGCAGTTCGCCCAGGCGCTCGGTGATGAGGTCGACCTGGTCGGCGGCGCCGGCGCTGGCGAAGCCGCCCAGCTTCATCACATAGCTGTCAGGCAAGGGGTTGTCGCCCAGGGTTTCCAGCACGTCGCCCAGGCCGCTACGCTCCTTGAGCGAAGCGAGCGCCTGCTCGCGCGGCACGAAGGCGATCTCTGCCCCTTGCCCGCCCTGCGGCGCGACGATCTGGCGGATCCGCGGCGCCAGCGCTTCGGCATCGGCGCGGCTGGCGTCGTCGCGCATGAACAGGCTGATCTCCGGATCGACCGATAATTGCTCGGACAGCGGACGCACATTGTCGAGCAGGGTGATGCCCGCGAACGGCAGGGTCAGCGCAAGCGCGACCACCAGCACGTTGAACAGGAAGCTGCCGGGCGACTTGCGCACCGTCGACAGCGCGGCCCCGAGGGCGAAGCGGTGCTGGCGCAGCCACGGACTCATGCCGCACCTCCGACCAGGTGGCCCTGCTCGAGGCGGATCACCCGCGCGGCACTGTCCAGCACCTGCTCGTCGTGGGTCGAGATGACGCAGGTGACGCCGGCGGCGTGGAAGGCGCGCAGCGCGTCCAGCACCTTGTCGGCCGCCACGCGGTCGAGATTGGCGGTCGGTTCGTCGGCCAGGATGATTTGCGGCCGGTTGACGATCGCGCGCGCGACCGCGACCCGCTGCTGTTCGCCGCCCGACAGTTCGAGCGGCATCGCCCTGGCGCGGTCGAGCAGGCCGACCCGGTCGAGCGCGGCGCGTGCGCGCTGCGCGGCGTCCGCGGTGCGGGCACCCGTCACCAGCAGGGGCAGCATGGTATTGGCCAGGATGTTGCGGTCGTTGAGCAGGCGCTGCTGCTGGAAGATGATCCCGATGTTCCGGCGCAGGAAGGGAATCCCGGCCGGCTTGATGCGGCCGATGTCCTGGCCGTTGACGATCACCTTGCCGCTGCTGGGACGCTCGACCGCCGCCACCATCTTCATGAGGGTCGACTTGCCGGCGCCCGACGGGCCGGCCAGGTAGACCAGTTCGCCCTTGGCGATGTCGAGCGAGACGTCGTGCAGCGCATACGCGCCGCGCGCATCGCCGTGGGTGTACTGTTTGGATACCGACTGGAATGCGATCATGGGTTCCCGTTCCGTCAGCCGAGCAGCGCTTCGACGAATTCTTCGGCGTTGAACGGCTGCAGGTCTTCCAGCTTCTCGCCCACGCCGATGAAGTAGACGGGGATCGGGCGGGTACGCGCGATCGCCGCCAGCACCCCGCCCTTGGCGGTGCCGTCCAGCTTGGTCACGACGAGGCCCGTGAGCTGCAGGGCGTCGTCGAAGGCCTTCACCTGGGCCAGCGCATTCTGGCCGGTATTGCCGTCGATGACGAGCAGGGTCTCGTGCGGCGCGCCGTCCATGCCCTTGCCGATCACGCGCTTGATCTTCTTGAGCTCTTCCATCAGGTGCAGCTGGGTCGGCAGGCGGCCGGCGGTGTCGACCATGACGACGTCGGTGCCGCGCGCCTTGCCCGACTGTACCGCGTCGAAGGCGACGGCGGCCGGATCGCCCGACTGCTGCGAGATCACGGTGACGTTGTTGCGCTGGCCCCAGACCATCAATTGCTCGCGCGCGGCGGCGCGGAAGGTGTCGCCGGCGGCCAGCAGCACCGACTGGTCGAAGCTTTGCATATGCTTGGCCAGCTTGCCGATGGTGGTGGTCTTGCCGGCGCCGTTGACGCCCGAGATCATCATCACCAACGGTTCGTGGCGGCCCAGCTCCAGCGGCTTCTGCAGCGGCAGCAGCAGGTCGATCATCAGCTCCTTGAGCGCGGCCTTGACGGCGGCGGCGTCCAGCAGCTTGTCTTCCTTGACCTTGCGCCGCAGTTCGCCCAGCAGGTGCTCGGTGGCGTCCATGCCGGCATCGGACATCAGCAGCGCCGCCTCGAGTTCCTCGTACAGGTCTTCGTCGATGCGGGCGCCGACGAACAGCAGGGACAGGTTGCTCGAGGTCTTGGACAGGCCGGCCTTCAGGCGCGCCATCCACGAGGTTTTCTTTTCAGCCTCGGTGGTCGGGCGTTCGGCGGTTTCGGGGAACAGGTTGGCGCCTTCGTGCAGGACGCTGGGGACGGCGGCATCGGCGACGACCGGGGCGGGCGCCGGTGCAGGGGCGGGCGCCGGTGCAGATACGGGCGCAGGCGGCGCGGCCGGCACGACCGGTTCCGGCGCCGGTGCATCGGGCGCTTTTTTTCTCTTGAAGAAGCTAAACATAGTGTCTGGTGGCGGGACTGCGTGCGGACGCCGGCGTGGCCGGCGACGAAAAAACTAGCGAATATTTTACCAGAGCAGCAATACGCAACCCGATTGCACACGAGCGTTCAGCTGCCGGCCCTCGCGCTTTCCGCCTGCTTGCGGATCGTCTCCAGCGTGGCGTTCGGCGTGATCAGGTTGCCGTCGTAGCGCAGCTCGATCACGGCCGGCAGTTTCTTTTGCTCGGCGTGGTCGAGCGCGCGGCGCAGGGCCGGCGCGAAATCGGCGGTCTGGTCGACGACTTCCCCATGGCCGCCGTAGGCGCGGGCGAGGGCGGCGAAGTCCGGATTGTGCAGGCCCGTGCCCGACACGCGGCCCGGGTAGGTGCGCTCCTGGTGCATGCGGATGGTGCCGAACATATTGTTGTTGAAGACCAGGATCACGACGCCGGCGCCGTACTGGACGGCGGTGGCCAGTTCCTGGCCCGTCATCATGAATTCGCCGTCGCCGGCGAAGGTGACCACGGCGCGCTCCGGCCACACGATCTTGGCGGCCACGCCGGCCGGCACGGCGTAACCCATCGCGCCATTGGTCGGCGCCAGCTGGGTGCGCATGCCGCCGTAGCGATAGAAGCGGTGGGCCCACGAGGCGTAGTTGCCGGCGCCGTTGGTGACGATGGCGTCGTGCGGGAGCTGGTCCATCAAGTCCTGCACCACCTGCCACAGGTCGAGCGGCACGCCTTCCTTGAGCAGCGCGGGCTGCGCCTGCCAGGCGGCCAGTTCAGCCTTTGCCTCGGCCACGCTGTCTTGCCAGGCAGTGGCGTCGACCGGCTCCATCGCGGCCAGCATGGCGCAGGCTTGCGGCATGCCGCTGGCGATCATCAGTTCGGCCTGGTAGACGCTGCCCAGCTCTTCCGGATCGGGGTGGATGTGGACCAGGCGCTGGCGCGGCACCGGTGAATCGAGCAGCGTGTAGCCGCCGGTCGTCATCTCGCCAAGGCGCGGGCCGATGGCGATCACCAGGTCGGCCTCTTTGACGCGCGCGGCGAGTTTCGGGTTGATGCCGATGCCGACGTCGCCGACGTAGTTCGGGTGCGCGTTGTCGAGCAGGTCCTGGAAGCGGAAGGTGCAGCCCACCGGCAAGCGGTTGGCTTCGGCGAAGCGGGCCAGGTCGGCGCAGGCCTGCGCGTTCCAGGTGCCGCCGCCCAGCAGCACGAGCGGTCGTTGGGCTTCTTGCAGCATCGCGCGCAGGCGGGCGATCTGCTCGACTGACGGCGCGCCGTGCGAGGGCTGGTAGGGGCGGGTGTCGGCGACTGCCGCCGTCGAGACCAGCATGTCTTCCGGCAGCGCCAGCACCACCGGGCCGGGGCGGCCGCTGGTGGCCACCTGGAAGGCGCGCGCCATGTATTCGGGGATGCGGTCGGCGCGATCGATCTGGGCCACCCATTTCGCCATCTGGCCATACATGCGGCGGTAGTCGATTTCCTGGAAGGCTTCGCGGTCGACGAAGTCGTTGCCGACCTGGCCGATGAACAGGATCATCGGCGTGGAGTCCTGGAACGCGGTGTGCACGCCGATCGAGGCATTGGTGGCGCCGGGACCGCGGGTGACGAAGCAGATGCCGGGTTTACCGGTCATCTTGCCGTAGGCCTCGGCCATGAATGCCGCGCCCCCTTCCTGGCGGTTGATCACGAAGCGGATGTTCGAGTCGTGCAGCGCATCGAGCACGTCCAGGTAGCTTTCGCCAGGGACACCGAAGGCGGTGTCGACGCCGTGGACGTGGAGCGCATCGACCAGGAGCTGGCCGCCGGTGCGGGAAGCGTGCAGGGAAGGGGAGGGCATGGGGTGTGTCATCCTTGTCAAAGAGGCTTTCCGGGCATTCTAGGCGAGCGGCCTGGGAACGGCTTTTGAAATGGCGACATCAAATTACAGAAATGGAAAGCTGGGCTTTTCCGTGGCAGCGGATCGCGCGAGAGGGTGCGGATCCCCGCGGTGCCTTTGTCGGGATCAGCGTCGCCGTGATATGGGCCAGACTATCGTTGGTTCATATTGCTAGGTCTTGGATGAGTTTGGAAGGATTCGACGACTTTTTGACCTTGCCTAAGTTCTGACTCCCTTGATCAGGGAACAATGCCCCTCGGCTGCCTGCGGTAGAGCTGGTCGTCAGGAAGGATCATACGTGGAGGATGGCATGTTCATGAGTTCCATAGGCAGACGGCGCTTGCAGGAGCGCGAGAAGAAAATCATGGCTTACTACGATGATATGGGTCCAGGAAAAGGTAACTGCACAGTAGGTTATGGCTCACTGGTTCGCAGGAGTCCATGTACACCGGAAGAGCTCAAGACGCCGGTGACAGAAGCGCACGTGCAGCAATTGTTCATGGCCGATCTCGCAGATGCCGAGCGTGCCGTGCGCCGCAATGTCACCGTAACGGTGAATCAAGCACAGTTCGATGCCTTGGTAAGCTATACCTTCAACCGTGGTGCTACAGGAGCGCGACCAGTTTTCAAGCTGGTCAACGGTGGCGACTTCCACGCTGCGGGGATGGAGATGCGGAAGAGCACAATGGTCAAGGTCAGGAAGAACGGCAAGCTCGTACTCGTGAACGCCAGGGGGCTGGTTGATCGTCGCAAGGAGGAAAGCGAACCTTTCATGGCCGCGCCAATTCAGCCGACCGTGAGGGCTTCAAGATGAGCGCCATCGGCATTCGATCGACCGCGGCTTTCCTCCTGCTCGTTTGTCTGGGCTGGGGATTGGCAAGCGCACAAGACATCAATACCGATATCTACGGAGACTGGAAAATCTCTCGCGACCTGACTCCTGAAGGCGCGATTACCTCGAAGAGTCCCCAACAGATCCGTGCTGCCATCGGAAAAAAAGCCTCCATTCGTCCAGACAGCTTTGCGTTCAATGGCGAAGACTGCAGCAATCCTGCATATGTTCGCAGTACAGACGACACGCTCCAATACCCCCACCGGGAGTGGCGGATAAACGCTGCGACCTTGCCTTTGGGGTCGAAAGTTACCATTGTCGAGGTCGGATGCAGCTTCCACGTGATCTATCCGATCGACCGTCGCCGCCTGCTCATAGCCGAAGACGGCATATTCTTTGAGGCAATCCGCGTCGGCAAACCGAAGTAGGTTCGCACCGCGCGATCGGGTACAATGACGCCCGTGAAGCAGGCCAGACAGTCGCTGGTCCACGCCGCAAGGTCGTGGACGGGAGGAAGGTCCGGACTCCACAGAGCGGGGTGACGGTTAACGGCCGTCCGCTGAAAGCCGTCTGGCGCAAGCCAGCGGTATAAGGCGAGGAATAGGGCCACAGAGACGAGCGTATTAAGTTACGGTGAAACGCGGTAACCTCCACCTGGAGCAATTCCAAATAGGCACGCGTTGATGTTGCTCGCGGAGCGTGCGGGTAGGAAGCTTGAGCGCTGGAGTAATTCAGCGCCTAGAGGAATGGCTGTCCATGCGCCGCCGCAAGGTGGCGTTACACAGAATCCGGCCTATCGGCCTGCTTTACTTATAATTCCCGAGGCACGTGATCCACGCGCCTTGTCGACGGTCGTCCCGGACCGCTTTGCCCTGGCGTGTCGCGTCGGCCGCCGCAGAGACCGGAGACGCCCTTGACCCAATACATCCTCGCCCTCGACCAGGGCACGACCAGCTCGCGCGCCATCCTGTTCGACCGCGCCGGCCTGCCGGTGGCCAGCTGTCAAAGAGAGTACCCCCAATATTTTCCCCAGCCCGGCTGGGTCGAGCACGACCCGCTCGACATCTGGCACAGCCAGCTCGCCTGCGCGCGCGAAGCGCTGGCGCAAGGCGGCGTCCAGGCCGCCCAAGTCGCCGCGATCGGCATCGCCAACCAGCGCGAGACCACCCTCTTGTGGGACCGCGCCACCGGCGAACCGGTGGCCAGAGCCATCGTGTGGCAGGACCGGCGTACCGCCGGCGTGTGCGACCGCCTGCTTGACGCGGGCAAGGCCGCCTTCATCCAGGAACGCTCGGGCCTCGAACTCGATGCCTATTTCGCCGCCACCAAACTGCAATGGCTGCTCGACCACGTCCCCGGCGCGCGCAGCCGGGCCGATCGGGGCGAGCTGGCCTTCGGCACGGTCGACAGCTGGCTGGTTTATCGCCTGTGCGGCCGCCACGTCACCGATACCAGCAATGCCGCGCGCACGATGCTGTTCAATATCCACACGCTGGCCTGGGACGAGGACTTGCTGGCGCTGTTCGACATCCCGCGCGCGCTGCTGCCCGAGGTCGTTCCCAGCGCCGGCATCGTCGGGCTGGCGGCCGAGGAATGGTTCGGCCATGCGATCCCGATCGCCGGCATCGCCGGCGACCAGCAGGCCGCCACCTTCGGGCAAGCCTGTCACCGCAAGGGACTGGTCAAGAATACCTACGGCACCGGCTGCTTCATGCTGATGCATGCCGGTGACTCCGCGCCGGTGTCGCGCAACCGCCTGCTGGCGACGGTCGGCTGGACGGTAGCGGGCCGCACCGACTACCTGCTCGAGGGCAGCGTCTTCATGGGCGGCGCCACCGTGCAATGGCTGCGCGACGGCCTGGGCATCATCCGACACTCGCATGAGGTGGAGGCCCTCGCCACCAGCGTGCCCGACAGTGGCGGCGTGATGCTGGTGCCGGCCTTCACCGGCCTCGGCGCGCCGCACTGGGATCCGTATGCCCGCGGCACCATACTCGGCATGACGCGCGGCACGGGCGCCGCCCATATCGCGCGCGCCGCGGTCGAGGCCATCGCCTACCAGAGCGCCGAGCTGCTGGCGGCCATGCAGAAGGACGCCGCCTGCGCCGTCACCGAGCTGCGCGCCGACGGCGGCGCCGCCCGCAACGACTTGCTGATGCAGTTCCAGGCCGACCTGCTCGGCGTCGAGGTGGTGCGCCCGCGCGTCACCGAGACCACGGCCCTGGGCGCCGCCTACCTGGCCGGCCTGGCCTGCGGCTACTGGGAATCGCTGGAGGCGATCGAGGCGCAGTGGCAGGTCGAACGCCGCTACGAACCGGCGATGGACGCCGGCCGCCGCGCCGAACTGCTGGCGCGCTGGGGGCGGGCGGTCGCCCATGCGCGTTCCTGGGCCGCGCCGGAATGAGGTCGTTTGTAGCAATTTCACCACACTGTTGCGTAAAACCAGCAAAATTGAAATAGTCAGCAAAAGTGATGAAAAGCATTTGATTCCGTGCGGAAACGATGTATCATATTTTCCGAGTTGAGCAATTCTGTGTGCGTCATGGTGATCGCATCCTCAACGACTGGAGAAAAAAATGATGTCGACCTCGAACCGTAACCGCGTATTGGCTGCTGTCCTGGCTGCCGTCATGCCTTTCACCGGCAGCGCCGCTTTCGCCGCCACCAAGACCGCGACCTTCGACGTGACGATGCGCGTCGTTGCCGACTGCACGATCGCCGCCACCGGCATCGATTTCGGCCAGTCGGGCGTCATCACCGCGGCGATCTCGGGCCAGTCGAACATCAATGTGACATGCACCAACACTACGCCTTACAATGTCGGTCTGGATGCCGGCACCGGCGTCGGCTCGACCGGTACTACCCGTTTCCTGAACGGCAGCGGCGCGAACACCGACACCGTGAAGGTCAACCTGTACCGCGCGCCGGGTTCCGGCCTCTGGGGCAATACCCAGGGCACCGACACCCTGGCCGGCACCGGCAACGGCAATGCCCAGAGCCTGACCGTGTACGGCGAAATCCCGGTGCAGAAATCGCCGACCCCGGACAGCTATAAATCGACCATCACTGCGACCATCTACTTCTGATCGGAGCCTGCATGCGGAGTATTCGCTGCGCCGCATTCGCGGCGGCCCTGTTGAGCGCTACCCTGGCGCATGGCGCCAACCTGCAGATCTCTCCCGTCTCGATCAGCTTCCAGCCGGGACAGAACTCGGCCGGGATCCAGTTGCAGAACAACGGCGATACGCCCTTGCACGGCCAGGTGCGCGTGTACGCGTGGGACCAGCGCGACGGCGTCGATGACCTGACCCCGACTACCCAGCTGGTGGCCAGTCCGCCGATCATCGAGATCGCCGCCAACAGTACCCAGACCATCCGCCTGGTGCGCCGCCCCGGCGCGAGCTCGGGCGGGGCCGAGCAGACCTACCGCATCCTGATCGACGAACTGCCGCGCGGCGACAGCCCGCAGAGCAACGTCGCGATCCGCCTCCAGTACTCGGTGCCGGCCTTCGTGTTGCCGGCCGACACCCAGGCCGCGCCAGCCCTCGAATGGAGCACCTTCCAGCGCGCCGGCGCCTGGCATCTGCGCGCCCGCAACAGCGGCGCCCTGCATGCCCAGATCGGCGCCACCAGCGTGCGCGTGGGCGAACGCACCGTCGAACTGAGCAAGGGCCTGCTGGGCTATGCCTTGCCCGGCCGCGCGCGCGAATGGCAGCTGCCGCCCGAAGTGGCCGGCGCCATGCCGGCGCCGCTGGCGATCCAGGCCACCGTGAATACCCGGTCGCAGTCCGCCAGCGCCGCCGTCGCGCGGGACTGACGCCCGTGCCGCGATGCTGACCGGCCGCCTGCCATGGCGGGTGCGGCCACCGGCTTGCCTGCCGGCGGGAGCGCTGATCCTTGGCCTGGCCCTGAATCCGATCGCCGCCGCCGTCGCCCAGACCGCGGCGGTGTCCGCATCTGCCGTCCCCTCCGCATCGCCATCGACCGCCGCTCCCGCCGCGCAGCCGGTCGAGCTGTTCCTCGAAGCGAGCATCGACGGCCAGCCCACGGGCCTCCTCGTCTCCGTGTTCCAGCAGGGCGCGAGCCTGCGCATGACGGTCGATACCCTGCGCGAACTGGGACTGGACCCGGCGCGCTTCGGCGTGGCCGGGCGCAGCGACTTTTCGCTCGACGAGGTGCGGGGCCTGCGCTGGGCCTACGATCCGGCGGCCCAGACCTTGGCCCTGACCCTGGTCGACACCCTGCGCGAGCGGCGCGTGCTGAGCGCGCACACGGTGCGTCCGGCCGGCGAGGCCCAGGCCAGCCGCGGCATGCTGCTCAACTACAACCTGTTCGGCCAGAGCACCGGCCGCTCGCTGGCCGGCACCCTCGACCTGCGCTACTTCGATCAACACGGTTCACTGAACAGCACCGGCGCCGCGGTCGTGCGCGGCGCCGGGCGCGGCTACACCCGTTACGACACCAGCTGGGTGCAATCGTCGCAGGACAAGCTGTCGACCTGGCAGGTGGGCGACACGGTCGCGCCGTCGCTTTCCTGGACCCGCGCCATGCGCCTGGGCGGCATCGAGTGGCGCCGCAACTTCGAGCTGCGGCCCGACCTGGTCACCTATCCGGTGGCCTCGGTGGCCGGCTCCGCCGTGGTGCCCAGCAGTGTCGACCTGTACGTGAACGGCGTGCGCCAGTTCAGCGCCGACGTGCCGACCGGTCCTTTCGTGGTCGACCAGGTCGCCGGCCTGAACGGCGCCGGCCAGGCCACCGTGATCACGCGCGACGCCCTCGGGCGCCAGGTCGCCACCACCTTGCCGCTGTACGTCGACACCCGGCTGCTGGCGCGCGGCCTGTCCGATTTCGCCGTCTCGGCCGGCGCGCTGCGGCGCGACTACGGCGTGGATTCGTTCAGCTACGGCGGCCCGGCGGCGATCGGCTCCTGGCGCCACGGCTGGAGCGATACCCTGACGCTCGAGGCGCATGCCGAAGCCGGGCGCGGCCTGGTGCAGGCCGGCGGCGGCGTGCTCAAGCGCATCGAGGGCGCCGGCGTCGCCAGCGCCGCCCTGGCCGCCAGCAGTGGCCGCCATCGCGGCTGGCAGGCCAGCCTCGGCTACCAGTACGTGGCGCCGCGCTTCGCCTTCGACTGGCAATCGGTGCGCGCCAGCGCCGGCTATGGCGACCTGGGCGTGCTCGAAGGTGTGCCGGTGGCGCGCGCCACCGACCGCGCCAGCCTGGCCACGACCTGGCGCGGCAACAGCCTGAGCATCAACCTGATCCAGCTGCGCATGCCCAGGCAGGTCGGCCTGGGCCCGGTCACCGATCCGCTCGGTCCGATCGGCGCGCCGGAAGACACGCCGCCCGTCACGCGCACCGTGTCGCTGGGCTGGTCGCGCAGCGTCGGCCAGCGCGGCTACCTGAGCGTCGGCGCCTTCCAGGACCTGGAGCGGCGCGCCGAGCGCGGCATCACCGCCACCTTCAGCATGGCCTTCGATTCGCGCGTCTCGTTCAACAGCAACGGCGGACGCCAGCGCGGAGAAAAGGTGGGCGCGGTGTCGCTGTCGCGCGCGCCCGATTTCGAGGGCGGCCTGGGCTGGGCGCTGCAGGCCGGCACGGCCGGCGCGCAGCGCTACGACCAGGCCCAGGTCCAGTACCTCGGCTCGCATGGCCGCGCCGCGATCTCGACCCAGCGCGTGGGCGGCAACCGCAACACCAGCATGGACTTCAGCGGCGCGCTGGTGGCGATGGACGGCGCCGTGGTCGCGGCGCGCCAGGTCGGACGCGGCTTCGCCCTGGTCTCGGCCGGCGCGCCGGACCTGCCGGTGCTGCAGGACAACCGCCTGATCGGCCGCACCGACGGCAACGGCCGGCTGCTGGTGCCGGAACTGCAGCCCTATGCCGCCAACCGGATCTCGATCGATCCGTCGTCGCTGCCGCCGGATACCCGGGTCAGCGAAAGCAATCTGGACGTGGTGCCGCGCCAGTATGCCGGCGTGGTCGCGCGCTTCGAGATCGAGCGCTATGCGGCCGCGACCCTGATGCTGGTGCGAGCGGACGGCAAGGCGCCCGAAGTCGGCACCCGGGCGCGGCTGGAAGGCAGTGCGCAGGACGCCATGGTCGGTTACGATGGGGTGCTGTTCGTCGAGGGATTGAAGGAAAACAACCGCGTGCTGGTCGGCGCCGGCAAGGATGCCTGCGAGGTGCGTTTTGTCTACCGCGCGGTGGCGGGCGAGCTGCCGACGATCGGACCGCTGCAGTGCCGCCCCGTGCCAGGAGGGAGTGAAAATGAATGAAACGATGATGGCTTTGCGTGCACGCCTGTTGCGGCTGGCGCTGGCGTTCGCCGCGCTGTGGCTGCTGGCCATTCCCGGCGCCCGCGCCGACAACTGCACCGCCACCATGACCGACATCGACTTCGGCGTGATCAGCCCGCTGGCGAACACCGATTACACGGCGCGCGGCACGCTGACCGTGACCTGCTACTGGACCCTGGGGCAGTCGCCGCTGCTGCTGCCGGCCGCCAACGTCTGCGTCAACCTGGGACCGGGCAGCGGCGGCGGCACCGGCGACCCGCGCTATATGCTCAATGCCGGCCGCCGCCTGGGCTTCAACCTGTACGGCGACCCATCCTATACCGCGACCGGGCTGTGGGGCAGCAATACCAGCACCATCGGCGCCAAGCCGATCACCGGCACGCTGGTCGGCCTGCTGGGCCTGGGCGGGGTGACGCAGAGCGTGACGATCTATGGCCGCATCCCCGCGTCCGCCCTGGCCGGCGTGGGCACGACCGGCAACGTCGACACCCTGTACACGGCCAGCTTCGCCGGCCACGGCACGCTGCAGTACGTGTTCGGCGCCGACAAGTCATGCACCGCCGGCGTCACCGAAGCCTTCTCGTTCCAGGCGCGAGCCACCGTCACCAACAACTGCCTGATCGGCACCAGCAACCTGACCTTCGGTTCCGGCAGCCCGCTGGCCGAGATGCGCGCCAGCGCGCCGCTGAGCGTCACCTGCACTGCCGGCAACGCCTACCAGATCTCGCTCAACGGCGGCCAGTCGGGCAATCCGGCCGCGCGCACCATGAAGAACAGCGTGACCGGCGAGACGATGGGTTACCGGATCTCGTCCACGCTGAACGGCACGGTCTGGGGCGACGGGACCGGCGGCACCACGGTGTACGGCGGCACCGGCAGCGGCGCCGCGCAGAACGTCATGATGTACGGCCTGGTGCCGCGCCAGCGCGCGCCGACGCCGGGGGATTACCGCGATACGGTCACGGTGCTGCTGACGTTCTGAGCGGGCAAAAAAATCCCCGCGCATGGCGGGGAAAGGCAGTCGTTCAACGCAGCGGATCGCAGAGCTGGGGTCACGCAGAGCTGGGGTCAGGTCTGACATTTAGACACGCGCAGAGCTGGGGTCAGGTCTGACATTTAGACACGAGCTCAGCCTTCAAGAGCGTTTTGTTGTCGAGGCCGTGTCTGAATGTCAGACCTGACCCCGGTGTTGCACAAAAAAAATCCCCGCGCAAGGCGGGGAAAGGCATTGCTCAGCGCAGCGGATCGGACGGCCTTGAGTGCAGCCAGCGCGCGTGCACGAAGCGCGCCGCGTAGTCGAGCGCGTAACCCAGCAGGCCGATCAGGATGATGGCGGCCGTCAGTTCCGAATACGCCAGGCGGTCGCGCGTATCGAGGATGAAGTAACCGAGGCCGGCGGACACGCAGAGCTGGGGTCAGGTCTGACATTTAGACACGAGCTCAGCCTTCAAGAGCGGTTTGTTGTCGAGGCCGCGCAGAGCTGGGGTCAGGTCTGACATTTAGACACGAGCTCAGCCTCCAAGAGCGGTTTGTTGTCGAGGCCGTGTCTGAATGTCAGACCTGACCCCGGTGTTGCACAAAAAAATCCCCGCGCAAGGCGGGGAAGGGCATTGCTCAGCGCAGCGGATCGGACGGCCTTGAGTGCAGCCAGCGCGCGTGCACGAAGCGCGCCGCATAGTCGAGCGCATAACCGAGCAGGCCGATCAGGATGATGGCGGCCGTCAGTTCCGAATACGCCAGGCGGTCGCGCGTATCGAGGATGAAGTAACCCAGGCCGGCCGACACGCCCAGCATCTCGGCCGGCACCAGCACGATCCAGATGATGCCGATCGCGAGGCGCACGCCGGTCAGGATCTGCGCCGTGATCCCCGGCAGCACCAGGCGCCAGATCACTTCCCATTTGGTGGCCGACAGCGAGCGCGCCAGCAGCATCCAGTTGGGGTCGAGCTGGGCCACGCCGGCGGCGGTGCTGAGCATCAGCGGCCATACGGCGGCGAAGGCCAGCAAAAAGTAGACTGGCGCGTCGCCGACGCCCAGCACCATCACCGCCAGCGGCATCCACGACAGCGGCGAGACCATGCGCAGCAGCTGGAACAGCGGCGTGCTGGCCTGGCTGAAGGCCTTCGACATGCCGACCAGGATCCCGAGCGGCACGCCGAACAGGATCGCGAAGCCCAGGCCCACGGCCACGCGCTTGAGGCTGGTGGCCACGTGCACCCAGATGTCCGGCCCCAGCACCATCACGCGCAAGGCCTCGAAGGTCTCCATCGGCGCGAACATCGCCGCGATCGGCGTGCTCTCTTCGAGTCCCTTGGCGCCCCAGGCCCACAGCAGCAGCGCGATCGCAAAGCCGGCGACCGGCCACAAGAAACGTCCCAGCATGATCAGACCGCGATCGTCTCGGTGCGCAGCAGGTTGGCCGGCAGGCCGAACTTGGCGGGGCCGCCCACGGCCTGGATCGACTTGCGCACGAAGCGGTCGTCGACCAGGTCTTTCGCCACGAACTTCGGATCGAGCTTGGCCAGGAAGCCGGTGTCGCCCTCGACCTTGGTCTGGCCAATGGCGCGCACCAGCTCCTCGGTGTACGAGGCGAACGGGAACGGCTGGAAGTCGATGCGGCGCTGCTGCCAGGCCGGATGGGCCACGATGCGGCGCTTCTCGTAGTCCGAGTAATCGGTGGTGGCCAGCACCTTGGTCAGCGCCTGCAGATTGTGCGGGGTGTACTTGTTGGGGCCGGTCGCGGCCAGCAGCTTGGCCGTCTCGACCTGGTTCGAACGCGACCACAGCTGGGCGCCCACGATGGCATTGGTCACGCGCTGAGACCATTCCGGCTTGTCGTTCAGGTCGCGCTCGGCCAGGAAGGTCACGCAGCAGGCGTGGTTTTTCCAGACGTCGCCCGAGAAGCGCAGCACCTTGCCGATCTTCGCATTCTCGGCCACCGCATTGAACGGCTCGGCCACGATATAGCCGGCGATCGACTTGGTCGCCAGCGCAGAGACCATCTCGGACGGCGCCAGCACAATAAGGTTAACTTCATTGGGCTTGAGCGCGGCGCCGCGCGCGCGGGTGACCACGCTCAGCTTGTTGGCGGTCAGGATCTTCTGCAGCAGGATATTGTGGATCGAGTACCAGAACGGGATCGCGATCGTCTTGCCGCCCAGGTCGGCCACCGAGTTGATCTCGTTCTGCACCGTGAGGGCGGAACCGTTGATGTGGTTCCAGGCCACCACCTTGGCCGGGAATTTCGAACCGTAGCGCACCCACAGGGTCGCCGGCGACAGCATGTGGATCACGTTGACCTGGCCGGCCACGAAAGCCTCGATGATCTGGGCCCAGCTGCGGAACAGGCGCGGCGTCTCGACCTTCAGGCCCTGCTGCTCGAACAGCTTGCGGCCGTGCGCCACCAGCAGCGGCGCGGCGTCGGTGATCGGCAGGTAGCCGATCTTGACCGGCTGGTCGTCACCCTTGAAATTCTGCGCCATCGCGTCGCCCGCGAACAGCAGCGGCGATGCGGCCGCGGCGCCGGTCAGCGCCGACATGCGCAGGAAGTCGCGCCGGGTCATGCCGCAATCGCAGTCGGAAGAAGCGCAGATGTGGATCGGGTCGTTCATGGGTTTTCCTTGTTGTTCGTGTTCGTGGTTCGAAAAGCGTCGCTCAGGCGCCGTCGCGCAGCGCCTTGATGATGTCCAGGCGCAGCCCGACCACGCCCTCGGCGTGCTCGTGGCGCGGCCGCGGCAGGTCGACCTTCCATTCGCGCACGATGCGGCCGGGCTGGCCCGCCATCAGCAGGATGCGGTCGGCGACCAGGATCGCTTCGTCGATGTCATGGGTCACCAGCAGCGCCGCCGTATGCCAGCGGTGCACCAGGTCGACCAGCAGGGTCTGCATCTCGGCGCGCGTGATCGCGTCCAGCGCCGAGAACGGCTCGTCGGCAAACAATAGCTCGGGCTGGCGCGCCAGGGCGCGCGCCAGCGCCACGCGCTGGGCCTGGCCACCGGACAGCTGGGCCGGATAGGCATGCGCGCGCGCCGCCAGGCCGACCGCCTCGATGGCCTCGACCACCCGCTGCTTGCGGGCGTCGCGGGCGATCGCCGGCTGGCGCGCGAAGTCCAGGCCGAAGCCGACATTGCCTTCGACGTTCAGCCAGGGCAGCAGGCTCGGTTGCTGGAATACCAGCGCCGCGCGCGGATGTGGTTCGAGCAGCGGCTCGCCCAAAAAGCTGACCTGGCCGGCCTGGGTCGGGCTCAGGCCGGCCAGGCCGCGCAGCAGGGTCGACTTGCCGCAGCCGCTGCCGCCCAGCAGGCAGACGATCTCGCGCTTGTCGATGGTCAGTGAGATGTCGTCGACCACGGTCTTGCCGCCGTAGCCGATGCGCAGGCTGGACGCCGACAGTGCGGTCGCGCCTTGTTCGATCGCCTGCATCGTCATGCCGCGGCGTGCTTCGCGAGTTCGACCTGCAGCTGGGTCAGGCTCGGGGTGACGATCGGGATGAAGGCCGATTCACGCCAGCGGCGCGCGAAGCTGCGGTCACGGTCGACCAGGTAGGCGCGGCCGCCGCTGGCCTGCAGCTCGAGCATGACGGCTTGCTGGACGCTTTCGGCCAGCGCGATGCGCAGGCGGAACATCGGCGCCGCGGCGGTCTTGAAGCGTCCGTCGGCCACGCCATCCTTCAGCTGCGTCACCAGGTCTTCGAGTGCCAGTTGCTGGGCCACGATGCGTTCGAGCAGCGGGCCGCGCATGGCGGTCGACAGCGCATGCGCCGCGCGCAGGCTGGCGCGCGCCAGGCCGATCGACAGGCCGCACTGCAGGCCCAGGAAGGACGGACGCACGCCCGGCAGCCAGGCGCGCGCGTTCGGATGCAGCACTTCGCCTTCGCCGATCTGCACGCCCTCGATCTTGACGGCGGCGGTATTGCTGCCGCGCAGGGCCATCAGTTCGAGGTCGGGGCTGCGCGTGACGCCGGCGCTGTCGCTGATGAAGGCGACCACCGCGGGCGGCAGGTCGCCGGCCGAATTGACGGCGGCGGCGGCGATGAAGCCTTCCTTGCGCAGGTTGGTGATCCAGGCCAGCGAACCGTCGAGCTGCCAGCCGGCATCAATCGGGGTGGCCGTGATCTGCAGCGACTCGATCCCGGACAGGAATTTCATCGCGTTCGACAGGCCGGTGGCGCCGGCGAATTCGCCGCGCACGAGCGGCCCGAGCCAGCGCGCGCGCATGGCCTCGTTCGGGCTTTGCAGCAGGTATTCGATGAAGGTGCGCTGGCCCCAGAACACGAAGGCGGCGGTGACCGAATATTCGGCCACGGCGGCGATGGCGTCGATCGCGTCGATCGTGGCGCCGCCGCTGCCGCCCAGTTCCTGCGGCACGCCGACGGCGAACAGGCCGGCGCCGGCCAGGCGCGGCACGACCTCGGACGCCAGCTCGGGCGTGCTGTCGAGCTGGTCGGCGTTAGCCTGCAGCCACTCGGCCAGGCCAGGCGGCAGCGTCGTTTGTTCGCCGTTCGACATCAGATGGCTCCGCTGGCGAAGGGCTGCAGCTGCGGGTTGATCGCGTTGCCGGCCAGGGTGTTGGCGAAGTTGCACAGGGTGGCCAGGCTGATGCCCAGTACGACTTCGAGCGCCTGCTGGTCGTTGTAGCCGGCGGCCTTGAAGGCGGCCAGGGCGTCGTCGCTGACGCCGCCGCGGGTGGCGATGACGGCTTCCGAGAACTGGCGCACCGCGTCGAGCTTGGCGTCGCCGGTGTCCTGGCCTTGCTGCATGGCGCGGACGGTCTCGACCGGCAGCTGGGCCTTCTTGAGGGCGATGGCGGTGTGGCCGGCGATGCAGAAGTCGCAGCCGTGGATGCGGGCCGCGGTGATCTGCACGACTTCGCGTTCCGGCAGGGTGAGGCTGGTCTCGGCATTGATGCCCGACACCGTCATATAGGTCTGCAGCGCCTGCGGCGAATTGGCCAGCACGCCGATCAGGTTCGGCAGGAAGCCGTTGTTGGCGACGGCCTTGTCCACGAAGGGACGGCTGCCTTCAGGGGCGGTTTCTTGGGTATGCAGGGTCAGGCGGGACATGGCGGCTCTCTCTATTAAAGCGTTGGGTCCGTCATTTTAGCGGCGAATGAAAAACACGTTTGGACACACCCGTCCTTGTTTTCTGCTCGATCGTCCGAATCGGCCCGCTCACAGGCGTCTTGACGTGGACGTGGCGGCCGCGCCGGAAGGTGCCCGGATGCTCGCCCATCACCTTGTAGAAGGCGCGCGAAAAGGCGGCATACGAGTTGTAGCCGACGTGGCCGGCGGTGCGCCCGACCGTCTCGCCGCCGTGCAGGCGCTGGGCCGCGATCTTCATGCGCAGCAGCAACAGGAACTGCGCCGGGGCCTGGCCGCTGGCCTCGCTGAAGTGCTTGTAGAAGCTCGAGCGCGACATATGGGCCGCGCGCGCCATGTTCTCGGTCGACCAGTCTTGACCGGGCTCCTGCATCATGCGGTCGAGCAGGGGCGAGAACTCGGGGCGGCTGGCCACGGCCAGCAGTCCGGTGGCGATGTCTTGCTGGCGGGCCACGTGGCGGATGACATAGAAGAACATCAGCTCGGCCAGGCGCGCCACCAGCGGCGACGGAGAATCGGGGTCGCGCGGCGGCTCCAGCAGGATCAGTTCGAACAGCGCGTTCAGGGCCTGCAGCGACGGGTCGTCGGCGCGCAGCACCAGGCTGTCCGGGAAGGAGTCGGCGATCAGCGTGCTGAGCGCGCTGCGAAAGTGGAAGAAGCCGCAGGCCAGGGCGGTGGCGTCGGGCGCGGCCTGGCCGAGCTGCTGCATCGGCAGGCCGGGACGGGCGCTGGCCGGGTCGGGATCGGGGCTGAGGAAGTGCGGCGTATCGCGCAGCATGAACACGCCGTCGCGCGCGCGCAAGTGGACGGGCGCGCGGCCCTCGGCGTGCAGGTAGCACTCGCCATGCAGCACCAGGTGGAAGCTGCCCAGGCCACGACCGGCGGTGGACGCCTGCCAGCGGCCGCAGTACTGGCCGAGGTGGAACACGGTCGCTTCCAGCTGCACGCTGTCGATCAGCCAGTGCACCAGGCGGTCGGCATTGTCCGCGCTTGCGTGGGTGTCGAGAGTAGGGGCGGAATGATTCACTCAGCCATTATCGACGGCGCCCGTCGAGGCGCCTACGAAGAAATGCTGATATGCAAATAAGAAAAACGTCTTAGAAGTAGACGGTGACGCGGCGTGCGTCCAGGTCGGTGCTGCGCTGGGAGGGTGCGGCGCTGGCACCGAGCAGGTAGGGCGTGGCCGGGCTGGCGCAGGCGACGTCCACCGAGCGGGCGACGCTGACCGAGCAGGTGGCGACAATCTCGAAGCGCGCTTCGAAGCTGGCCGAGACCACGCGCGCGTCCGCCACGGCCGGCAGGGCCAGGGTAGCGGCGGCCAGGCTGGCCGCGAGGAGACGGGATGCGCGCAACATGATGGTGGAAGCCGAGAATTGCCGGGTAAATAGTCGATGAACCCATCATAACGGCTTTACAGGCGGCTTGCGCGCGGCCGCGCCGACACCGGCGCGACTGGTCTTGGCAGTATGTTTTTGCTTTTGCGGGATTGTTCAAAAGATATGGGACGACGGAGGAGCCGAAGGGTGTCGAGGGACGCATTTGCGTTATCGTAGTGTCACGAAACTGTTCGGATTTACGGAATTGACGTCAAAACTAGAGAAGTGTCTCTAAAAGAAATATTCATTTCTTTTATGCAACGTTTCAGTCCAGCAGGCCGTGCACCGCATCGAGCAATTCCAGCGGACTGAACGGTTTGACCACGTACAGGTCGGCCCCGGCCGCCATGCCGGCCGCGATATCGCTTTGCTGGCCGCACGCCGACAACAGGATGACCTTGGTTGCAGCATGGCGCGGATCGCGCCGCAGTTCGGCGCACACGTCGAGGCCGCTCGCACCAGGGCCGAGCCAGATGTCGAGCACGACCAGGTCGGGGCGCTCGTCGGCGAGCCGTGCCAGTGCCTGTTCGGCATTGGAAGCTTCGACGATACGTCCCAGCGATTGCAGGGTGAGCGAGATCAGGAGCCGCAATTCGTCCTGGTCGTCGACCACGAGGATGGTGTTGGTCATGATGGTATCCGCGCCGCGTCGGACCCCAGCATAGCAGTTTACGCGCGCACCAGGCCGTTCTCGACGGCCTCGCGCAGTTCGCCGAACGGCACTGGCTTGGGGAAGACCGGAATGTCGGTGGGCAGGCCCATGGCCTTGATCGTCGCACGGTCCAGGCCGCTGACGACGATCATGTTCATGCCGGCCGTGCCGCTGTCTTCGCGCAGGGTGCGGATCATGCGGAAACCGTCCATGCCCGGCATGTTCAAGTCGCTCACCAGGAGGTCGGGGCGTTGTTCGCCGATGCGGATCAGGGCTTCGAAGCCGTTGTTCGCCTTGACCACCTCGAGGTCCAGGCCCCAGCCCGCCATCTCGAGTTCGTACAGGCGCAGCATCAGAGGATCGTCGTCGACCACCAGCACCCGCGGCTTGCCCGGCGCCGGCGCGCTGGCTGGCGCCGGAGGGGCGCCGATGGCGATGCGCCGGCCGTCGACCAGGCGGTTCACCGACTCCACCGTGATGCGGCGATGGCCGCCGGCAGTACGCCAGGCTTGCAGCGTACCGTTCTCCACCCACAGCTGCACCGTGCGGTGCGAGACGCCCAGGCTGGCCGCGGCCTCCTTGGTCGAGCAATAGTCCGCGGCATTGTAAGCCGCTGCCGGCTGCAGGTCTGTTGGGGTGTTCATATTTTCCGATATTACGTTTTTAGTTTCCCAAAGTCAAAATAGTTAACTGTGGATAGTGCGTAGTGCGCCACAGTTGTAAGCATCTGCATGTCCAGGCGCCGCGGTGGATGGGTTATCTTTCCAGCGCTTCTGCTAAGGTAGCACTGGCGCCGGCTGGCGGTGTCCGTGATGGAGAGAACGATGCGATTCGATGTGCCCGCGCCCGGCCTTGCCGTCTATCTGGCGTTGGCCGGCATCACCCTGCTGGCGGCCTGCCTGCCGCTGCTGTTGCTGCGCGGGAAGCCGCTGGCCAGCAGGCTGCGCACCGCGGCGTGCGCGGCGGCGCTGGTATTGCCTTTCACGGCGGGGCTGGGCTGGAGCGTGTCGCACAATACGCTCGAGCTGCGCGACGGCCAGCTCGTGGTGCGCGCGGGCTACTTCTATGAATATGCACGCGACATTGCCGAGTTCGACCTGGCGCGCGCCCGCCATGGCGACCGCGCGGCCCTGGCGCCGGACGGGCTGGGGCCGCGCAGGAACGGCATCAGCCTGCCGGGTTACATCGCCGGCCGCTTTGGCGGGCGCAGCGGCGATCGTATCGACGATGGCGCCGGGGAGGGCGTGGGCTTTGATAACCGGGAGTCGCTGTTTGTCGCCGTGACCGATGGCGAACACCTGGTCTATTTGCCCGCGCGCCATGGCCAGTCGCTATTGGTCAGCGTCCAGGAGGGAGAAGCGCTATTGCAGGCCCTGTATCGGGCCGCACCGGCTGGCGCCGCACAGATGGGCATGAACTGAAAAGCGCTGTGTCTACCGGGGGAGCTGGATGCCCGTACAGTAGTCCGGCAGGCACAATAGTTGTTTCTTTACGTCAATATTTTGCTTCCGATTGACGTTGCTCAAACGTAAACATCGTCTGTACAACTCAGGCCTTTCTTTCACTCCTACAGCTAAGTCCCTAATTTTACGGAACATTTTGTTGGGCCGGGTGCCGCGCACCTGCGCCTAAGTCCTTGGTTTCATTGAAAAAAGTCGATTTCGTCAATCGTGAATTCGCTTGACCGTCAACATTGCTTCCACTAAAGTGGGAAACGGTGTGAAAAAGTGTCGATTTGTGGGAGGGTTGTGGGTAATTCCTTCGGCTCCCGGCGTCCGGCAAACAACGACAAACAACTCTCCAAAGCTAGGTAAATACGTGTTCCAGGGCGCGTCCGCGATCAATCTCGATGCAAAAGGCCGAATGTCGATTCCGGCCAAGCACCGTGACGCCCTTACGCTTCAGTGCGAGGGCCGCATGACCTTGACCAAACACCCCCATGGCTGCCTCCTCTTCTTCCCGCGCCCGGTATGGGAAGAGCACCGTAAACAAATTGCTGCCTGGCCCATGTCGGCCCGTGCGTGGCAGCGCATTTTCCTCGGCAACGCCGTCGATGTCGAGCTCGACAGCGCCGGTCGCGTGCTGATCTCGCCCGAACTGCGCGCCGCGGTCGGGCTCGAGAAGGAAGTGATGATGCTCGGCATGGGCACCCACTTCGAAATCTGGAATGCCGCCAAGCTGGCCGAGGACGAGGCCGAGGCCGTCGCCGGTGGCATGCCCGATGTTCTTTCCAATTTCTCTTTCTGAGGCGCCGATGACGGATTCCTTGACGGTGCCTATGTACCAGCATCGAACGGTGCTGCTTGACGAAGCGGTCGATGCGCTCAACCTCGCGGGCGCACGCGCTGACGGTATCTATATAGATGGCACTTTCGGACGGGGCGGCCACAGCCGCCTGTTGTTGTCGCGCCTGGGCCCGCAAGGGCGCCTGATCGCGTTCGACAAAGATCCGCAAGCCATTGCCACTGCAGAACAAATCGACGATCCACGCTTCACGATCGTCCACGACAGCTTTGCAACGATGCACGACGCGCTGGCCGCGCGCGGCATCCCCCGGGTCGACGGCATCCTGCTCGACCTGGGTATCTCGTCGCCCCAGGTGGACGACGCCAGCCGCGGCTTCAGCTTCCGCAACGATGGCCCGCTCGACATGCGCATGGATACCACGCGCGGCATGTCGGCCGCCGAGTGGATTGCGACCGCGGAGCAACTTCAATTGGAAAAGGTGATACGCGATTATGGAGAAGAGCGGTATGCTTTTCAGATTGCAAAGGCGATTGTTGCTGGCCGCGCAGTCGAACCGATTTCAGGCACACGACAGCTTGCCGCAATCGTGGCAAGCGCGGTCAAGGGCCGCGAAAAAGGCAAGGATCCGGCAACCAGGACCTTTCAGGCTATCCGGATTTTCATCAATAAAGAGCTTGAGGACCTCGAAGCAGGACTGACGGCCGCCTACGGCATGCTGGCGCCGGGCGCGCGCATGTCCGTGATTTCCTTCCATTCGCTGGAAGACCGCATGGTCAAGCAGTTCCTCGCCTCCAAGGCCAAGGTCGAACAACCCGACCGCCGCCTGCCGATCCGCGCCGTCGACCTGCCGCAGCCCGAGATGCGGCTGATCGACAAGATCAAGCCGTCCGAGACTGAAGTGAGCGAGAACCCGCGCGCCCGCTCGGCGGTGCTGCGCGTGGCCGAACGCCTGGGGACGGCTGCATGAGCGTCAAGCTGAACGTCTTGCTCACCGCCTTGCTGGTGGGCTGCGCGCTATCGGTCGTCAATGCCCGCTACCAGGCGCGCCACCTGCTCATCGAGCTCGAGCGCCTGCAGCAGCACGCGCGCCAGCTCGACATCGACTGGGACCAGCTCCAGCTCGACCAGTCGCGCCTGGCCAAGAACGAGCGCATCGAGCAGATCGCCCGTTCGCAGCTCGAGATGGCGCCATTGAGCCCGGCCCGGACCCAGTACCTGACGGAGGGCGCCCCATGATGCGTGGCGGCGCCAAGAACAGCAATGCGCGGGTGGCCGCGTCGAAGGGCGTGGCTTTCTCGAAGAGCCCGGTCCTGGCGGTGCGCCTGCCCGACTGGCGTTCGCGCCTGGTGCTGTTCGTCCTGTTCGCGGCCTTCGCCGCGCTGGCCGTGCGCGCGGTCTGGCTGCAGGGCGTGTCGAACCAGTTCCTGCAAAAGCAGGGCAAGAGCCGCTACGAGCGCACGCTCGAGCTGCCGGCCACGCGCGGCCGCATCCTCGACCGCAACGGCGCCGTGCTCGCCACCTCGCTGCCGGTGCGCGCGATCTGGGGCATCCCCGAAGACGTGCTGCAGGCGCCGCCGGAAAAGCTGCGCGCGCTGGCGAACCTGCTCGAGATGCCGGAATCCGAGCTGCGCAAGAAGCTCGACTCCGACCGCAGCTTCGTGTACCTGAAGCGACAGGTCGAGATGCCGATCGTCGACCAGATCCTGGCGCTCAAGATCGACGGCATCGACACGCGCAAGGAATACAAGCGCTTCTATCCGCAGGGCGAAGTGATGACCCACCTGGTGGGCTTCACCAACGTCGAGGACAAGGGTCAGGAAGGGATGGAGCTGCAGCACCAGAAGACCCTGATGGGCGTGGCGGGCAGCCGCCGCGTGATCAAGGACCGCCTCGGCCACATCGCCGAAGACCTGGGCATGTTCCGCGAGCCGCACCAGGGCCGCGACCTGACCCTGTCGGTCGACAGCAAGCTGCAGTACATCGCCTTCACCAGCATCAAGAACGCGGTCGAGAAGTTCAATGCCAAGGCCGGCGCCGCCGTGGTGCTCGACGTGCAGACGGGCGAGGTGCTGGCCCTGGCCAACTACCCGACCTATAACCCGAACGACCGCTCCAAGCTGACCGGCGAGCAGCTGCGCAACCGCGTCATTACCGACACCTTCGAGCCGGGTTCGACGATCAAGCCGCTCACCGTGGCGCTCGGCCTGGAAACCGGCCGCGTGACGCCCGACACCGTGTTCGACAACAATCCGGGCTATATGATGGTGACCGGCCGCCGCATCCGCGACTTCCATAACTATGGCGTGCAGACCGTCAGCGGCATCATCCAGAAATCGTCGAACCTCGGCGTGGTCAAGATCGCCCAGATGATCCCGCAGCAGGAGATGTGGGAGCTGTACACCAAGGTCGGCTACGGCCAGGCGCCGCGCTTCGGCTTCCCCGGCGCCGCGGCCGGCCGCGTGCGTCCCTATAAAACCTGGAAGCCGGTGGAATACGCCAACATGGCCTTCGGCCACGGCCTGTCGGTGTCGCTGCTGCAGATGGCGCGCTCCTACATGATCTTCGCCCGCAACGGCGACATCATCCCGCTGTCGTTCGTGAAGGTGGACGAGCAGCCGGTGGGCCAGCAGGTGATCTCGGCCAAGACCGCGGCCCAGGTGCGCACCATGCTCGAATCGGTGGTCGGCCCGGGCGGCACCGCCTCGCGCGCCCAGGTCGCCGGCTACCGCATCGGCGGCAAGACCGGCACCGCCGAGAAGATCGTCAACGGCCGCTATTCGCGCACCAACAATATCGGTTACTTCGCCGGCATCGGGCCGATGTCCAAGCCGCGCTTCATCATCGCGGTGATGGTCGACGATCCGAGCGGTCCCCTGCGCACCGGCGGCTTCGTCGCCGCGCCGACCGCGGCCGACCTGTTTTCCAATGCGCTGCGGGCCGCCAACGTGCCGCCCGATTCATCGATCACGGACATCATCATTCCGGAAGTTCCTCTAGAGGAGAGCATGTGATGGCCCCGAGCCTGCACGACACCATCGAATGGATTCGCGCCGCCGCCCCAGGCGGCCGTCTCGTTTCCGACTCGCGCCGCGTCAAGCCCGGCGACGTGTTCTTCGCCTATCCGGGCGAGGCCGCTGACGGTCGTCGCTACATCGAAGCCGCCATCGAAGCCGGCGCCGCCGCCGTGGTGCACGAAGCCGACGGTTTCAGCTGGGACGCCGCATTCACCGTGCCGCACCTGGCCGTGGGCGACCTGAAAAAGAATGCCGGCCCGATCGCGCACGCGGTGCTGGACTATCCGGACCGCGCCATGTTCACCGTGGCCGTCACCGGCACCAACGGCAAGACCTCGTGCGCGCTGTGGACCGCGCAAACCCTGGCGCGCCTGGGCGAAGCCGCCGCCGTGGTGGGCACGCTGGGCGTGGGCCTGATCAAGGGCAAGGCCGAGCCGCAATTCGACGTCACAGGCTATACGACGCCGGACGCGGTGCTGCTGGCCCAGAAGCTGGCCGAACTGAAGAAAGCGGGCGCCAGCGCGCTCGCCATCGAAGCCTCGTCGATCGGCCTGGTGCAGGAGCGCACGGCGGGCATGCACGTCGATGTCGCGATCTTCACGAACCTGACGCGCGACCACCTCGACTTCCACGGCGACATGGAAAGCTACGAGGCGGCCAAGATCAAGCTGTTCGAGTGGGATGGTCTGAAGCAGGCCGTGGTCAACCTCGACGATCCGGCCGGGCAGCGCCTGGTGGCGCACTTGCGCACGAAGTTCCCTGACCTGGCCGTCACCGGCTACACGATCGCCGCCGCCGAGGCGCCCGATGGCGTGGCCGTGCTGCGCGCCGGCGGCATGCGCAGCAAGAACGCCGGCACCGAGTTCCAGGTCGAGACGCCGCAAGGCAATGCGACCGTGCGCACCCAACTGGTGGGCAACTACAACGTCAGCAATACGCTGGCGGTGCTGGGCGCGCTGCTGGCGAAAGGCGTGACCTTGAAGGCGGCGGTCGATGCGATCGAGACCCTGGTCCCGGCGCCGGGCCGCATTCAGCAGATGGGCGGGCAGGATGCGCCGATGGTCGTGATCGATTATGCGCACACGCCGGACGCGCTGGAAAAAACCCTCGACGCCCTGCGCCAGGTCGCAACCGATCGTGGCGGCCAGCTGTGGTGCGTGTTCGGCTGCGGCGGCGACCGTGATCCGGGCAAGCGCCCGCAGATGGGCCGCATCGCGCAAGGCGCCGACCAGGTGCTGGTCACCAGCGACAACCCGCGCAGCGAGGAGCCGGCGAGCATCATCGCCCAGATCGTGGCCGGCATGGACACGTCGCAGGCTGCGCGCGTGCAGACGGTAGAAGACCGCGCGGCCGCCATCCTGCTGGCGGTGAAGCAGGCCGCCAAGCAGGACGTGATCCTGCTGGCAGGGAAGGGCCACGAGCCCTATCAGGAAATCAAGGGTCGCAAGATGCCGTTCTCGGATGCGGACCACGCCTCGCTGGCATTGACGGCGCGGCTCACCATGTTGAGGACGCATTGATGCGTGGATCGTTGCAACAACTCGTCGATGCGATTCCGGGCGCGCGCCTGGTCGGCGCCGACGCGCCCTTTGAGGGCGTGTCGACCGACAGCCGCAAGGTGGAAGCGGGCGCGCTGTTCGTCGCCCTGGTCGGCGAGACCTTCGACGCCCACGACTTCCTCGACCAGGTCGTTGCGCGCGATGTTGCCGCGGTCGTCGTGTCGCGCCTGCCGGAAGGCTGGACCCTGCCGGCGATCGTGGTGCCGGATACGTTGGTGGCGCTGGGCCGTATCGCTCACGCCTGGCGTGAGCAGTTCCAGATTCCCGTCATCGGCGTCACCGGCAGCAATGGCAAGACGACGGTCAAGGAAATGATCGCGGCGATCCTGGCTGCCGCCGTCGGCGAAGACGCGCGGCTGGCGACCCAGGGCAATTTGAACAACGAGATCGGCGTGCCGCTGACCCTGTTCCGTCTCGACGCTTCTCATCGCGCCGCGGTGGTGGAGCTGGGCATGAACCATCCGGGCGAGATCGGCCGCCTGAGCGCGATCGCGACGCCCACTGTGGGCCTGGTGAACAACGCCCAGCGCGAGCACCAGGAATTCATGCACACCGTGGAAGCGGTGGCACGCGAGAACGGTTCGGTGCTGCAATCGCTGTCGAACGATGGCGTGGCCGTGTTCCCGGGCGACGACGTCTATACGGACCTGTGGCGGGCCCTAGCCTCGTGCGAGGTCATCACCTTCGGCCTGTCGGATGCCTGCGACGTGCGCGCCAGCTATACCAGCAATGGTTTCGGCAGCGACCTGCAGGTGACGGCGCGCGGTGCGGAATTCAGCATCAAGCTGGCAGCCGCCGGCGAACACAATGTACGCAACGCGCTGGCGGCGATCGCCTGCGCGCTCGGCGCCGGCATCGGGCAGGCCGCTATCGTGCGCGGCCTGGAAGCGTTCGCCCCGGTCGGCGGCCGCCTGCAACGCAAGACCGCTGCAAACGGCGCGACCGTCATCGACGACACCTATAACGCGAACCCCGATTCGATGCGGGCCGCGATCGACGTGCTGGCGGCCTACCCGGCGCCGCGCATCCTGGTCGTGGGCGATATGGGCGAAGTCGGCGCGCAAGGAAAAGAGTTTCACGAAGAAATCGGTGCTTACGCAGCTACGCGTGGCATCGAGACCGTGCTCGCGACGGGCGAGCTGGCGCGCCATCTGGTCGCGTCGGGAGCGCGGCATTACGAGCAGTTCGACGAATTATTGGCAGCACTGGATGAAAAACTGGGCGGCAATACCAATTCGACTGTGCTGGTGAAGGGCTCGCGCTTCATGAAGATGGAGCGCGTAGTCCAGCACCTGACCGGATCAACCACCATTGGCAAGGGCGCCCACTAATATGCTTCTCTGGCTCGCACAATACTTCCAGGACTATATCGGTCCTCTGCGCGTGTTCAACTACATCACGTTCCGCGCGGTGTTCGCCACCATCACCGCCATCACGATCGGCCTGGTCGCCGGCCCGCTCGTGATCCGCAAGCTGACCGAACTGAAGGTCGGCCAGGCGGTGCGCACCTATGGTCCGCAAAGCCACCTGACCAAGCACGGCACCCCGACCATGGGCGGCGTGCTGGTGCTGATCGCGATCGGCATCTCGACCCTGCTGTGGTGCGACCTGTCGAACCGCCTGATCTGGCCGGTGCTGGTGGTGACCTTCGGCTTTGGCGCCGTCGGCTGGGTCGACGACTACCGCAAGGTCGTCTATAAAGACCCGGAAGGCATGCGCTCGGGCGAGAAATACTTCTGGATGTCGCTGGTCGGCATCACGTCGGCGCTGTACCTGGCGTTCGCGCTGTCGGCCGCTTCGCCATGGGAAGCGATGGGGCTGTTCTATGCATGGGTGCAGTCGGGCTTCTCGATGGACCTGCCGCCCAAGGCCGACCTGATCGTCCCGTTCTTCAAGAGCATCAGCTACCCGCTGGGCGTGTGGGGCTTCATCGCATTGACGTATTGCGTGATCGTCGGATCGTCCAACGCCGTCAACTTCACCGACGGCCTCGATGGCCTGGCCATCATGCCGACCGTGATGGTGGGCGGCGCCCTGGGCCTGTTCGCCTACCTGACCGGCAGCGTGACCTTCTCAAAATACCTGCTGATCCCGTACATCCCGGGCGCGGGCGAACTGCTGATCTTCTGCGGCGCGATGGCCGGCGCGGGCCTGGCCTTCCTGTGGTTTAACGCGCACCCGGCCCAGATGTTCATGGGCGACGTCGGCGCGCTGGCGCTGGGCGGCGCGCTCGGCACCATCGCCGTCATCGTGCGCCAGGAAATCGTGCTGTTCATCATGGGCGGCATTTTCGTGGCCGAGACCCTGTCGGTGATCATCCAGGTCAGCTATTTCAAATATACGAAGAAGCGCTACGGCACCGGACGCCGCGTCTTCCTGATGGCGCCGCTGCACCACCATTTCGAACAAAAGGGCTGGAAGGAGACCAAGGTCGTGGTCCGCTTCTGGATCGTGACCATGGTGCTGATCCTGGTCGGTCTGTCGACGTTGAAACTGCGCTGAGATGAACTACGACGGCAAACACGCATTGGTACTGGGCCTGGGCGAATCCGGGCTGGCGATGGCGCAATGGCTGGCGCGGGCCGGCGCACGCGTGCGCGTGGCCGATACGCGCGCCGAGCCGGCACGCCTGCCGGCGCTGCGCGCCGCCGTGCCTGACGCCGAATTCGTCGCGGGAGGTTTCAGTGCCGCGCTGCTCGACGGAGTCGACTTCGTTGCCGTCAGCCCGGGCCTGGCGCCGAATCGCGAGCTGGCCGACATCATCCCGGCCGCTGCCGAGCGCCGCGTGCCGGTGTGGGGCGAGATCGAATTGTTTGCGCAGGCGCTCGCGCACCTGCGTGAAACGAGCGGCTACACGCCAAAAGTCATCGCGATCACCGGCACCAACGGCAAGACCACGGTGACCAGCCTGACCGGCCTGCTGTGCCGCCGCGCTGGCCTGACCACGCGCGTGGCCGGCAATATCAGCCCCGCCGCGCTGGACGTGCTGCGCGAAACGATCGATGCGAACGACTTGCCGCAGGCCTGGGTGCTGGAACTGTCCAGCTTCCAGCTGCACACCACGTTCAGCCTGCAGGCCGACGCCGCGACGGTGCTGAACCTGAGCCAGGACCACCTGGACTGGCACGGCAGCATGGACGCCTATGCGGCGGACAAGGCGCGTATTTTCGGCACTGCTACCATCCGCGTCCTGAACCGCGACGACGCGCGCGTGATGCGCATGACGGCGGTCGATACTCCGTCATACACCTTCGGCACCGGCGAGCCGGTGGAGGCCAACAGCTTCGGCCTGCTGGAAGAACGTGGCGTGCTGTGGCTGGCCAATGCCGTGCCGGGCGAAGAAATCGAGAAGAAACGCAAGAAAGGCGAGGTGCCCGAGCCAGTCGACGCCATCGTCAATCGCCTGATGCCGGCCGATGCGCTGAAGATTCGCGGTCTGCACAATGCGGCAAATGCGCTGGCCGCGCTGGCCCTGTGCCGCGCCTGCGGCCTGCCGCTGGCGCCGCTGCTGCACGGCCTGCGCGAATATGCGGGCGAGCCGCACCGCGTGGAACTGGTCGCCACCATCGACGGCGTCGACTACTACGACGACAGCAAGGGCACCAATGTCGGCGCCACCGTGGCCGCCTTGACCGGCCTGGGCAAGGCCTTCACCGGGGCCGACCAGCAGATCCTCTTGATCGCCGGCGGCGACGGCAAGGGCCAGGACTTTTCGCCGCTGGCGCATCCGGTCGCGGATCACGTGCGCGCCGTGCTGCTGATCGGCCGCGATGCACCAAGCGTGCGGGCCGCCATCGAGCCGACCGGCGTGCCGGCCTTTGACCTGGATGACTTGCCGCAGGCGGTGCGCCGCGCTGCGGGTCTCGCGCGCGCCGGCGATGCCGTGCTGCTGTCGCCGGCCTGCGCCAGCCTCGACATGTTCACCAATTACGCGCACCGCGCGCAGGTGTTCGTCGACACGGTGCGCGAGATCGCGCTGGACAAGGGACAGGAGATCTGATGGCCTTCCAGATTCCGTTCAAGTTCTCCGGCACGGCCAGCGACGCCACCGTCGACGGCCGCAGCAAGCCGTCGAAGATGATGGACTACGACCAGCCGCTGGTCTGGGTCACCCTGCTCCTGATGCTGCTCGGGATGGTGATGGTGTATTCGGCGTCGATCGCGCTGCCCGATTCGCCCAAGTTCCGCTACCTGGAAGACCGCAACGAATACTTCCTGTATCGCCAGGCGATGTACATCATCGTCTCGATGGTCGCGGCCGCGGTGGTGTTCCGGATTCCGATCGCGGTGTGGCAGAAATACGCCCCGATGCTGTTCATCGGCACGCTGGTCATGCTGGTGCTGGTCCTGATCCCGGGCCTGGGCGTGTCGGTCAACGGCGCGCGGCGCTGGCTGTCGCTGAAAGTGATGAACCTGCAGCCGTCCGAGATCATGAAGATCGCAGTGGTGCTGTACGCGGCCGACTTCACGGTGCGCAAGCAGGAATACATGCACAAGCTGACGAAAGGCTTCTTGCCGATGATGGTCGCGATCGGCCTGGTCGGCGCCTTGCTGCTGCTCGAGCCCGACCTGGGCGCCTTCGGCGTGATCGTCTGCATCGCCATGGGCATCCTGTTCCTGGGCGGGATCAATATCGTCTGGTTCGGCGGCATCGGCGCGCTGCTGGTGCTGATCTTCAGCACGATCATCGCGCTGTCGCCGTTCCGCCGCGCGCGCATGTTCGCCTACCTCGACCCGTGGGAAGAGGGCAACGCGCTGGACAAGGCTTATCAGTTGACGCACTCCCTGATCGCCTTCGGACGCGGCGAATTCTTCGGCGTGGGCCTGGGCGCCTCGGTCGAGAAGCTGCACTACCTGCCGGAAGCGCATACCGACTTCATCATGGCCGTGATCGGTGAAGAGCTGGGCCTGGTCGGCGTGCTGGTGGTGGTGGCCATGTTCTACTGGCTGGTCAAGCGCGCCTTCGACATCGGCCGCCAGGCGATCGCCCTGGACCAGACCTTCTCCGGCCTGGCCGCGAAGGGCATCGGCATCTGGATCGGCGTGCAGACCTTCATCAATATGGGCGTGAACCTGGGCCTGTTGCCGACCAAGGGCCTGACCTTGCCGCTGATGAGCTTTGGCGGCTCGGGCGTCATGTTCAACTGCATCGGCCTGGCGATCCTGCTGCGGATCGACTACGAGAACCGGGTGCGGATGCGCGGAGGACGCACATGACGAAGAAGTTGATGATCATGGCGGCCGGCACCGGCGGCCACATCTTCCCCGGCATCGCGATCGCGCAGACCATGCGCGCGCGCGGCTGGGAAGTGAGCTGGCTGGGCACGGCCCACGGCATGGAAACGGAGCTGGTGCCGAAGGCCGGCATCCCGATGGACACCATCGACTTCGCCGGCCTGCGCGGCAAGGGCCTGGGCCACACCGTCAAGGGCGCCTTCAAGATGGCGGCCAGTTTCATCACCTGCCGCCGTTATCTCGGCAACCGTCGTCCCGACGTGGTGCTGGGCATGGGTGGGTACGTCACGGTCCCGGGAGGATTGACCGCGCGTTCGCGCGGCATCCCGCTGGCGCTGGTGAACGCCGACGCCGCGCTGCTGTTGTCGAACAAGACGCTGGCGCCGGTCGCGCAGCGCGTGCTGTTCGGCTTCCCGGCGGACTTCGGCAAGGCGGCCGGCAAGGCGGTGGTCACCGGCAACCCGGTGCGCCAGCAGATCCTCGACCTGCCCGTGCCGGGCGAACGCTTCGCCGGCCGCAGCGGTCCGCTGCGCGTGCTGGTCGTGGGCGGCAGCCTGGGCGCGAAAGTCCTGAACGACAGCGTGCCGGCGGCCCTGGCCCTGATCGACCCGGCCCTGCGCCCGATCGTGACCCACCAGTCGGGCAAGAAGAATATCGATGCGCTGCGCGCGTCTTATTTGCAGGCCGGTGTCAACGCAAACGTGGTCGACTTCATTGATGACATGGCCGCCGCCTACGCGAACGCCGACCTGGTGATCTGCCGCGCCGGCGCGATCACGGTGTCGGAATTGACGGCGGCCGGCGTGGCCAGCGTGCTGGTGCCGTTCGTCGCCAGCACCACCAGCCACCAGCGCGACAACGCGGTGTGGATGGACAAGCAGGGCGCGGCTTGCTACCAGCCGCAGGGCGAACTGAATCCGCAGCGGCTGGCGAGCCTGCTGCAAGACACGACGCGCGAGCGTTGCCTGGCGATGGCGCAGGCGGCGCATGGCGTGGGCAAGCGCGACGCCAATGAGGCGATCGCGCGCGAACTGGAAAAATTGGCGGAAGCGGGCAGGGCATAGAGCATGAAACACAAGATCAAGAACATACACTTCGTGGGCATCGGCGGCAGCGGCATGAGCGGCATCGCCGAGGTGCTGCACAATCTCGGCTACCAGGTGTCCGGCTCGGACCTGGGCAGCAATGCCGCCACCCAGCGCCTGGCCGGCCTGGGCGTCACCGTCCACCTCGGCCACCAGGCCGAGAACGTCATCGGCGCCGACGTGGTCGTCACCTCGACCGCCGTCAACGAAGCCAACCCGGAAGTGGTCGCCGCCCGCGCCAACAAGACACCGATCGTTCCGCGCGCGATCATGCTGGGCGAGTTGATGCGCCTGAAGCGCGGCATCGCGATCGCCGGCACCCATGGCAAGACCACCACCACCAGCCTGGTGGCGTCGGTGCTGGCCGCCGGCGGCCTGGACCCGACCTTCGTCATCGGCGGACGCCTGACGGCGGCCGGCGCCAACGCGGCCCTGGGAAGCGGCGAATACATCGTAGCCGAAGCCGACGAGTCGGATGCCTCGTTCCTGAACCTGTCTCCGATGATCGAAGTCATCACGAACATCGACGCCGACCACATGGATACCTACGAACACGACTTCGAGAAACTGAAGGCCGCGTTCGTGAACTTCACACACCGCATGCCGTTTTACGGCCGTGCGATGCTGTGCGTCGACGACCAGCACGTGCGCTCGATCCTGCCGCAGGTGACCAAGCCGGTCACCACCTACGGCTTCTGCGAGGAAGCCGAAGTGCGCGCGCTGGACGCCTATGCCGAAGGCACGCAGATGCATTTCACGGTGCGCCAGGAAGGCTATCCGGACACGAAATTCGTGCTGAACCAGCCCGGCATGCACAATGTACTGAACGCCTGCTCGGCGATCGCGATCGCGCGCGAGATCGGCATCGAGGACGCCGCCACCGCCCAGGGCCTGCTGGAATTCCGCGGCGTCGGCCGCCGCTTCACCCGTTATGGCGAAGTGCCGCTGGCGGCCGGCGGCAGCTTCACCCTGGTCGACGACTTCGGCCACCACCCGGTCGAGACCGAGGTCACACTCAGCGCTGCGCGCGCCGCCTATCCGGGCCGGCGCCTGGTGCTGGCCTTCCAGCCGCACCGCTACAGCCGCACGCGCGACCTGTTCGAAGACTTCGTCAAAGTGCTGGCGACGCCCGACGTGCTGTTGCTGGCCGAGGTCTATCCGGCCGGCGAGGCGCCGATCGTGGCCGCCGACGGCCGCGCGCTGGCGCGCGCGCTGCGCACCTCGGGCAAGCTTGAGCCGATTTTCGTGGAGGCGATCGCCGATATGCCGGCCGCCATCCTTAATGTGGCGCGCGACGGCGACGTCGTGCTGACCATGGGCGCCGGCTCGATCAGCGGCGTGCCCAACCAACTGACCAATGCAAAAGGCTAACATCGTGACCACCACTCCTATCCTTGATGCAGCCGCTTTCGGCAAGGTCGGCGTGCTGTTCGGCGGACGTTCCGCCGAGCGCGAGATCTCGCTCATTTCCGGCAACGGCGTGCTGCAGGCCCTGAAAAGCCGCGGCATCGACGCTCATGCCTTCGACCCGGGCACGCAAAGCCTGGCCGATCTGGCCGCGCAACGATTCGACCGCGTGTTCATCGCGCTGCACGGCCGCTACGGCGAAGACGGCAGCCTGCAGGGCGCCCTCGAACTGCTCGGCATTCCCTACACCGGCAGCGGCGTGATGGCGTCCAGCGTCGGCATGGACAAGATCACCACCAAGAAGATCTGGCTCCAGGAGGGCGTGCCGACCCCGCGCTACGTGACCATCGATGCGGACACCGACCTGGATGCGGTGGTGGCCGGCCTGGGCCTGCCGCTGATCGTCAAGCCGCCGCTCGAAGGCTCGAGCATCGGCATCACCAAGGTCACGCAAGCCGACCAGTTGAAGGAAGCGGTCGCGCTGGTGACCAGCATGGACGAGTCGGTGCTGGCCGAGGAATTCGTCACCGGCCGCGAGTTTACGGTCGCCGTGCTGGGGCATGGCGCAGCGGCTCGTGCGCTGCCGATCGTCGAGATCGTGGCCCCGGAAGGCAAGTACGACTACCAGAACAAGTACTTCACCGACGACACCGTGTATCACTGCCCGGCGCCGCTGCCGGAAGAGCTGACCCACGAGATCCAGCGCCATGCGGTGAACGCCTACCGCGCCCTGGGCTGCGAAGGCTGGGGCCGGGTCGACGTGCTGGTGCGCGAGAGCGATATGCGTCCCTTCCTGCTGGAGGTGAACACCTCGCCGGGCATGACGACCCACTCGCTGGTGCCGATGGCGGCGCGCGCGGTCGGCATCGGCTATGAAGACCTGTGCGTCGAGATCCTGCGTTCGGCGCGGCTCAAGATGGGCCAGAAGGCAAAAGGATAACGCGCGATGTGGCATGACGTCCGGGCCCTCAACGCGACCGCCAGCTTCCTGACGGCGGTGACGGTGCTCGCCGCCCTGATCTCGGGCGTGTGGTGGCTGTCGCAGCGCCCGATGTTCTCGCTCGGCTCGGTGACGGTTGAGAGCATGTACGGGATCGAGCTGAAGCACGTGAACGAACTCACCGTGCGCAACGGCGTGCTCGGCAAGATTCGCGGCAACTTCTTCACCGCCGACCTGGAACAGGTGCGCGCGACCTTCGAGACCGTGCCCTGGGTGCGCCGCGCCACCGTGCGCCGCGAGTGGCCCAATGCGCTGGTGGTCGAGGTCGAGGAGCACGAGGCGCTGGGCACCTGGGGCGAGGATGGCCGCCTGCTGTCGGTGAAGGGCGACGTGTTCACCGCCAACGTGGCCGAGACCGAGGATGAGCAGGCGCTGCCGGCCTTCGACGGTCCGGTCGGCAGCGAGAAGGAAGTGCTGGCCCGCTTCAACGAACTGCGCACGGCATTCGCGCAGGTGGAACTGGTGCCGCAGGAGCTGTCGCTGTCCAACCGGTATGCCTGGACCGTGAAGCTGGACAACGGCATGAGCGTCGCACTGGGACGCGAGCAGGACCGCAACACGCTGAGAAAACGCGTGCAGCGCCTGGTCGGCGTCTATCCGCAGCTGGTCGCCCGGCTGCAGGAGGGCCGTATCGACACCATCGATATGCGCTATCCGAACGGACTGGCCCTGTCGTCGGCGGCACTGACGGTGCCTGTCGATGCCACCAAGCCGGTCAAGGCGGCCAAGAAGCCCAAAGAAACACACAAACAAGCAACACCCAATAAAACAACCAAGCAAATCTGAGCAGGCGAACAGCAATGACAAAAGACGCGAAAAACCTGATCGTCGGCCTCGACATCGGCACCTCCAAGGTGGTGGCCGTGGTCGCCGAGGTGATGTCCGACGGACGCCACGAGGTGATCGGGCTGGGTCAGCACGAGTCGAAAGGATTGAAGAAGGGCGTGGTCGTCAACATCGAGGCCACGGTCGAATCGATCCAGCGCGCGCTCGAAGAGGCCGAGCTGATGGCGGACTGCAAGATCCGCAACGTCTACGCTGGCATCGCCGGCAGCCATATCCGCTCGTTCAACTCGAGCGGGATGGTGGCGATCAAGGAAAAGGAAGTGACGGCCACCGACGTGGCGCGCGTGATCGAGACCGCCAAGGCGGTCAACATCCCGACCGACCAGCAACTGCTGCACACGGTGCCGCAGGAATTTATCGTCGACAACCAGGAAGACGTGCGCGAGCCGATCGGCATGAGCGGCATTCGACTGGAAGTACGGGTGCACATCGTCACCGGTGCGGTGTCCGCGGTACAAAATATTGTAAAGTGCGTGCGCCGTTGCGGACTCGAGGTGTCGGACCTGATCCTGCAGCCGATGGCGTCCGCCGACGCGGTGCTGACCGTCGACGAAAAAGAACTGGGCGTGGTCCTGATCGACATCGGCGGCGGCACCACCGACATCGCGGTGTTCTCGGACGGCGCGATTCGCCATACGGCGGTCATCCCGATCGCCGGCGACCAGATCACCAGTGACATCGCAATGGCCTTGCGCACGCCGACCGGCGAGGCGGAGGACATCAAGATCCGCTACGGCGTGGCCAAGCAGGTATTGGCCGATCCGGGCGAGACACTCGAAGTGCCAGGTCTCGGCGACCGCGGCCCACGCGCATTGTCGCGCCAGGCCCTCGCAGCCGTGATCGAGCCTCGGGTGGAAGAACTGTTCGCCATGGTCCACCAGGCCGTGCGCGAATCCGGCTACGAAGGCGTGCTGTCCTCGGGCATCGTGCTGACGGGCGGCAGCTCGATCATGCCGGGCATGATCGAGATGGCGGAAGACATCTTCCTCAAGCCCGCGCGCCTCGGCACGCCGGACTACCGCGGCCAGCTGGCCGACGTGGTACGCAGCCCACGCTATGCGACGGTGCTTGGCCTGCTGCTCGAAGCGAAGAAGCAGTACCTGCGCGGTCACATTGTCACGCGCCAGGACGGTTCGGTGAAGGCAGTCTGGCAACGAATGAAGGAGTGGATCGCTGGGAACTTCTGATTCAGGCACAAATAAAGCACTTGGTAACAATTTAGGTAACGAAAATTCATCACGGATTACAAGTTTTTACATACAATCGCAGTTACCGGTTTGAGGCAGCGAACCAGCAACGCCAAGGCCTCTTCCCTGGAACCGCATTCTGAGAATAGGGAGTTCATCATGGAGTTCGATATGGTCGATAACGCAGCACTGGGAACCGTGATCAAGGTCGTTGGCGTCGGTGGCGCCGGCGGCAACGCGGTTCAGCACATGATCAATAAAGGTGTGTCCGGTGTCGAGTTCATCGCCGCCAACACGGACGCGCAGGCGCTGGCTGTTTCCAGCGCCAACAACATCATCCAGATCGGCGATTCCGGCCTGGGCGCGGGGATGCGTCCGGAAGTCGGCCGCCAGCTGGCCGAGCAGTCGCGCTCGCGCATCGAGGATGCCCTGCGCGGCGCGCACATGGTCTTCATCGCCGCCGGCATGGGCGGCGGCACCGGCACCGGCGCCGCGCCGATCGTGGCCGAAGTGGCCAAGACCATGGGCGCCCTGACCGTGGCCGTGGTCTCCAAGCCGTTTTCCTACGAAGGCCAGAAGTGCATGGACGTGGCCGAGGAAGGCCTCGAAGAACTGACCAAGCACGTCGACTCCCTGATCGTCATCCTCAATGAAAAACTGGAAGACATCTACGAAGACGAATCGATGCTCGACTGGATGAAGCACGCCGACGACGTGCTCAACAACGCGGTGGCCGGCATTGCCGAGATCATCAACGTGCCGGGCCACATCAACGTCGACTTCAACGACGTCAAGACCATCATGGGCGAGCAGGGCAAGGCCATGATGGGCACCGCGACCGCCGCCGGCGTCGACCGCGCGCGCATCGCCGCCGAACAGGCCGTCGCTTCGCCGCTGCTGGACGGTATCGACCTGTCGGGCGCCAAGGGCGTGCTGGTCAACGTGACCGCCAGCCGTGGCCTGAAGGGTAAAGAGATCAAGGAAGTCATGGCCGCCGTGCGCGCCTTCGCGGCGCCGGACGCTTCGATCGCCCAGGGCATCGCCTACGACGACGCGATGGGCGACGAGATCCGCGTGACCGTGGTCGCGACGGGCCTGGGCAAGAACAAGAAGTCGATCCAGCTGGTGCAACCGCAGCAGCAGCTGCGCACCGGCACCTATGACGCGCCGGTGATGCAGGGCGCGGCGGCGGTGGCAGGCGGCCTGACCGCTGGCAAGGCCAGCGCCGACGCGCTGGGCGGCATGAAGCAGCCGGCCGTGTGGCGCCGCGAGCAGGCATCGGAGCAGGTGCAGGCGATGCAGCGCAATGGCGTCGAGACCTATGACATTCCGGCGTTCCTGCGCAAGCAGGCCGATTAAACCCGGCGCCGTCGTTGCAATGAAGAGGCCAGCGCGAGCTGGCCTTTTTGTTTGCGCAGCACGAAAATCACCCACGATCCGCACCGCCATCACGTCGTACCCGCCTTCGCGGGTACGACGTGCAAAAGCCGCGGGTCGCAAGTTGTCGTCATCGCCAGCGCACCCACTCCAGATCGGCGATAATGACAAGATTCACAAAACATCAACAGGAGAACAGCATGACCATCCAGATCGGCGACCGTCTGCCGGAAGGCACCCTCGCGGAATTCATCGAGACCGAAACCGCGGGCTGCAGCCTGGGTCCGAACACCTTCCAGGTGGCGGACCTCGTCAAAGGCAAGAAGATCGTGATCTTCGGCCTGCCGGGCGCGTTCACCCCGGGCTGCTCGGTGCAGCACGTGCCGGGCTTCGTCAAGCACGCCGACGAAATCCGCGCCAAGGGCGTCGACGAAATCTGGTGCATCTCGGTCAACGACGCCTTCGTGATGGGCGCCTGGGGCCGCGACCAGAAGGCCACCGGCATCGTGCGCATGATGGCCGACGGCAACGCCACCTTCACCAAGGCCCTCGGCCTGGACAACGACTTCTCGGCCCACGGCATGGGCACGCGCTCGAAGCGCTACTCGATGCTGGTCGAGGATGGCGTGGTCAAGACCCTGGACATCGACGCCAAGGGCATCGACGCCTCGAGCGCCGAATCGATGCTGCAGAAACTGGGCTGATTCCCGGTCGTATCCGCACTTGACGAACGGCGCTGCGGCGCCGTTTCTTCCTTATGATCATCAATACCGAAACCCCCGACCAGCCCGAAGTCCGGGCCATGCTCGAGAAGCTCGACGCCTATTGCGCGGCGCTGTACCCGGCCGAGAGCAACCATCTGCTGGGCATCGACGCGCTGCTGGCCGGCGACGTGCTGTTCCTGGTCGCGCGCGACATCGACGGCGCGGCGGTCGGCTGCGCGGCCCTGGCCAACCGCGGCGCCTATGGCGAAGTCAAACGCATGTACGTGGACGAGGCGCGCCGTGGCTTGGGCACGGGAAGGAAGCTGCTGGAACACCTGGCGATGTTCGCGCGCATGTCGGGCCTGGGCGAATTGAAGCTCGAAACCGGCATCCACCAGCCGGAGGCGATCGCGCTGTACGAAGGTTTCGGTTTCAGCCGCTGCGCGCCGTTCGGCGATTACCGGCCCGACCCCCTCAGCCTGTTCATGGAAAAGCGTTTATGACCGCGAGAAGGGGTAACCTGTACAGCATCTACGCGATGCTGCTCGCCGTCTTCATGTTCGCCCTGATGGACACGGCCATGAAGCTGCTGGCGGCGCGCTATCCGGCGATGCAGGTGGCGGCGCTGCGCGCGATGTGCTCACTGCCGCTGGTCGCCGCCTACGTGGCCTGGCGCGGCGCCTTCAAGGGCGTGTTCCAGGTGCGCTGGTCGATGCACGTGCTGCGCGGGCTGCTGGGCATCCTGATGCTGGCCTTCTTCGCCTTCGGCCTCAAGAAACTGTCGCTGGCCGAGGCCTATTCGATCTTCTTCATCGCGCCGGCCCTGATCACCGCGTTGTCGGTGCTGCTGTTGAAAGAACGCGTCAACCTGGCGCGCTGGCTCGCCATCGGCGTGGGATTGTGCGGCGTGCTGGTGGTGCTGCGTCCCAGCGGGGCGGGCTTTCTGACCATCGGCGGCCTGTCGGTGCTGGCGTCGGCCGCCTGCTACGCGGTGTCGGCGATCACGGTGCGGGTGCTGGCGCGCAGCGACCGCAGCGAACACACGGTGTTCTGGCTGATCGTCATGATCGCCGCCGGCGCCGGCCTGCTGGCGGCGCCGGGCTGGGTCCCGATTCCCGCCAGCGAGATCCCGCTGCTGTGCGGCCTGGCGGTGTCGGGTTTCATCGGCCAGTTGGCGATCACCGAGGCGTTTTCGCGCGGCGAGGCCTCGAGCGTGGCGCCGTTCGAGTATTCGGCCCTGGCCTGGGGCGTGGGCCTGGACTGGCTGCTGTGGCGCGCGCTGCCAGACGGCTGGACCATGGTGGGCGCGGCCATCATCATCGGCAGCGGCCTGTATCTGATCCGCCACGAAAAAGACCACGCCGAAGCCGAGCATCCTTGATGTGTCGTTCGCGCGCCACCACCGCCGGGCCAATCGGGGGAGGCGGCAGCAAGGGTGTAAACGCTGGGCTATAATCGGCCCATGCTGAAACAACGAACCATCAAGGAACTGGTCCGCACCACGGGTGTCGGCCTGCACTCCGGCCGCAAGGTCGAACTGACCCTGCGCCCGGCCGCGCCCGACACCGGCATCGTGTTCCGCCGCGTCGACATGGAGCCGATCGTGGCCATCCCCAGCTCCGCCCACGTGGTGGGCGACACCCGCATGGCCTCGGTGCTGATCAAGGACGACGCCCGCGTCTCGACCGTCGAGCACGTGATGTCGGCCTGCGCTGGCCTTGGCATCGACAACCTGTTCATCGACGTCACGGCCGAGGAAATCCCGATCATGGACGGTTCGGCATCGTCCTTCGTGTTCCTGCTGCAGCAGGCCGGCGTCGAAGAGCAGGCGCCGCTGCGCAAGTTCATCCGCGTGCTCAAGGACGTCGAGGTGCGCCAGGGTAGCGGCGCCAACGAGAAATGGGCGCGCCTGTCGCCCCATAATGGCTACAAGCTCGACTTCTTCATCGAATTCAACCATCCGGCGGTGGACGGCACCATGCAGCGCGCCACCGTCGACTTCGGCGACATCACCTATGTGCGCGACGTGGCGCGCGCCCGCACCTTCGGCTTCATGCAGGACGTCGAGAGCCTGCGCGGCATGGGCCTGGCGCGCGGCGGCTCGTTCGAGAACGCGATCGTGATGGACGAATACCGCATCCTGAACACCGACGGCCTGCGCTACGAGGACGAGTTCGTGCGCCACAAGATCCTGGACGCGATCGGCGACCTGTACCTGGTCGGCCATCCGCTGCTGGCCAGCTATACCGCGCACAAATCGGGCCACGCGCTCAACAACGACCTGCTGCGCGCGCTGCTGGCACAGCCGGATTCCTACGAGATCGTCACTTTCGACGACCTGGGCACGGCGCCGCCGTCGTATGTAAGGCAGATGACGCGGGAGTGGGCGCAGAGCTGAGCCTGCCACCCTGCACGGATGATGACGATGGCTGCGGGTCCCGCAAAGGACCGCAGCCATTGTTTTTTATTTCCTCTTCGCCGCCAGCGCCCTGAGCGCCGCCACCAGGTCGCGGTTCTGCTGCGTTTCCGGCAGCGATTCCGCCAGTTCCTCGAAGGCCTGCACCGCGCGCGGCGGCAGTTCGAGTGTGCGCATCTCTGGCCGGTCGGGCAGGGCGCGCGTCACCTGCAGCTTGATCCGGGTCGATTCCACCTGCCAGCCCTTCTGCAGCAGGGTGGCCTGCAGCTTCGGCAGCAGCTGCTTGAGGCGGGCCGCCAGCGCCGAGCTGGGCACGGCCAGGATCAGCACGCCCTCCTGGAACGACAGCACGTCGCAGTTATGAAAGATCGCTGGCAGCGCCGCCGCGCAGTCGGCCTGCAGGCGCGCCATGCGGCCGACGGCCGGCAACAGGCTGGCCATGCGGTCGTTGGCGCGCAGGAAGTCTGTGGCGGCGTGCGAGGTCTGCCGGGTGCTGGTCCCGAAAATATGGAAGGGACGCTTGGGAGGAGATTGCTGCATGCTTGGAACATACCACAGCGCCCGCGCTTTGGGCGGACCGGGTGGCGGATCTGCCGCCGCGCGAGCGCCATCGAAGCCAGTTTGATAACTTTTCTGGCTCGGCAGGACTTGTTATCCTGCCTACGATCCCCAAGTGTGGCCGGATCGCATGATAAAATCAGTGGTTATTTGCCTAACGCGGTCTTTGGTGCTTATCGCTTTGATATCATCTTGGCTTCTCTTTGCGGCGTATTTTTCTAGAACACAGCATGTCATTCCTGACCCAGATTTTCGGCAGCCGTAACTCGCGTCTGCTCAAGCAGTACCAAAAGACCGTGCGTCAGATCAACGCGCTCGAGCCACAAATGGAGCAGCTTTCGGATGCCGAGCTGCAAGCCAAGACGCCTGAATTCAAGGATCGCCTGGCCAAGGGCCAGACCCTGGACGACATCCTGCCAGAAGCCTTCGCCGTCTGCCGCGAAGCGGCCAAGCGCGTCCTCAAGATGCGCCACTTCGACGTGCAGCTGATCGGCGGCATGGTCCTGCACCAGGGCAAGATCGCCGAGATGGGCACCGGTGAGGGTAAAACCCTGATGGCGACCCTGCCGGTCTACCTGAACGGCCTGTCGGGCAAGGGCGTGCACGTCATTACCGTCAACGATTACCTGGCCCAGCGCGACGCGGACCAGATGGGCCAGCTGTACGGCTGGCTGGGCCTGTCCACCGGCGTCAACCTGTCGCAGCTCGACCACGACAGCAAGCAGAAAGCCTATGGTTCCGACATCACCTACGGCACCAACAACGAATTCGGCTTCGACTACCTGCGCGACAATATGGTCTACGACGCGCGCGAACGCGTCCAGCGCAGCCTGAACTTCTCCGTGGTCGACGAGGTCGACTCGATCCTGATCGACGAGGCGCGTACCCCGCTGATCATCTCGGGCCAGGCCGAGAACCACACCGACCTGTACCACCGCCTGAACGAAGTGCCGCCGCAGCTGACCCAGCAGATCGGCGAAGAAACCCCGGACGGCAAGGGCAAGATCGAAGTCCCGGGCGACTACCTGAAGGACGAGAAGGCGCACACCGTGCTGCTGACCGAGCAGGGCCACGAGCGCGCCGAAGCGATCCTGACGCAAATGGGCCTGCTGCCCGAAGGCGCGTCGCTGTACGACGCCGCCAATATCTCGCTGATCCACCACCTGTATGCGGCGCTGCGCGCCCACGTCCTGTACCACAAGGACCAGCACTACGTGGTGCAGAACAACGAAGTGGTGATCGTCGACGAATTCACCGGCCGCCTGATGACCGGCCGCCGCTGGTCGGACGGCCTGCACCAGGCGGTCGAGGCGAAAGAAGGCGTGCGCATCCAGAACGAGAACCAGACCCTGGCCTCGATCACCTTCCAGAACTACTTCCGCATGTACGCCAAGCTGGCCGGCATGACCGGTACGGCCGACACCGAAGCCTTCGAGTTCCAGGAGATCTACGGCCTGGAAACCGTGGTCGTGCCGCCGAACCGCCCTTCGCAGCGCAAGGACCGCCAGGACCAGGTCTACAAGACGTCCGAAGAAAAATACAACGCGATGTTGAACGACATCCGCGACTGCTACGAACGCGGCCAGCCGGTGCTGGTCGGCACCACCTCGATCGAAAACTCCGAGCTGCTGTCCGGCATCCTGACCAAGGCCAAGCTGGAGCACAACGTCCTGAACGCGAAGCAGCACGCCCGCGAAGCGGAGATCGTGGCCCAGGCCGGCCGTCCGAAGATGATCACCATCGCCACCAATATGGCCGGCCGCGGTACCGACATCGTCCTGGGCGGCAACGTCAACAAGCAGATCCAGATCATCGAAGCCGATGCCAGCCTGTCGCCGGAGCAGAAGGCCGCCAAGGCGCAGCAACTGCGCGACGAATGGCAGTCGCTGCACGACCACGTGGTGAACGCCGGCGGCCTGCACATCATCGGCACCGAGCGCCACGAATCGCGCCGGGTCGACAACCAGCTGCGCGGCCGTTCGGGCCGCCAGGGCGATCCGGGTTCCTCGCGCTTCTACCTGTGCCTGGACGACGCGCTGCTGCGCATCTTTGCCGGCGACCGCGTGCGCGCCATCATGGACCGCCTCAAGATGCCGGAAGGCGAACCGATCGAGGCGGGCATCGTGTCGCGCTCGATCGAGTCGGCCCAGCGCAAGGTCGAGGCCCGCAACTTCGACATCCGCAAGCAGCTGCTCGAGTACGACGACGTCGCCAACGACCAGCGCAAGGTGATCTACACCCAGCGTAACGAACTGCTGGAGTCGACCGACATCAGCGAGATGATCAACTCGCTGCGCGTGGGCGTGTTCACCGACCTGGTGCGCGACTACGTGCCGGCCGAATCGGTCGAGGAACAGTGGGACGTCAAGGGCCTGGAAACCGCGCTGTCGTCCGAATGGAGCCTGGATGTGCCGCTGCAGCAAATGCTGCAAGATGAACCCAACCTGAACGACGACGACATCCTCGAGCGCGTGCTGGCCGCGGCTGACGCGTCCTATGGCGCCAAGGTCGGCGTGGTGGGTAAGGAATCGTTCGGCGGCTTCGAGCGCAACGTCATGCTGCAGAGCGTGGACACCCACTGGCGCGAACACCTCGCGGCGCTGGACCACCTGCGCCAGGGCATCCACCTGCGCGGCTATGCGCAGAAGAATCCGAAGCAGGAATACAAGCGCGAAGCGTTCCAGCTGTTCAGCAATATGCTGGACCTGATCAAGAACGAAGTGATCCGCACCGTGATGACCGTGCGCATCCAGTCGCGTGAAGAAGTCGAGGCGGCCGAAGCGGCAATGGCGGCCCAGGCTGCGCAGCTGGAAAACGTCAACTACCAGCACGCCGACTTCAACCCGTCGGCCGCGCCGGAAGAGCTGCTCAATCCGAACCCGAACCGCAGCGGCGAGGGCGAGGCCGTGTCGGCCGAAGACCACAACAGCTATATGGGCGTGAAGGTCGGCCGCAACGATCCATGCCCTTGCGGCAGCGGCAAGAAGTTCAAGCAGTGCCACGGCAAGCTGGCGTAAGCCAACCGTCCGCAGCATGAAAAAACGGCCAGGGAAACCTGGCCGTTTTCATTCGCCCATCACCATTCGCCTGTATCGTTCCCAATCCCACCCCGCACCCGGATCGGTATGCGTCTGCCCGGCGTGATTGACATGCCCCTTCACGTTGTAGTCCGCCTCCGGCAGCACCGCATTCCATCCCCGGCTGCCGTCATACACGCGCGGCGCGATGCCGCGCTCCGCCAGGATGGTGCGCGCCAGGGCGCTCGAGGCCAGCAGCATCGGCTCCGAATACCAGGCGTCAGGCTGCTCGACGAAGCCTTCGTGCTCGATCCCGACCGTGTGGCCGTTGGCGCTGCCCGCATGCCAGGCTTTGTCGCTTTCCCTCACCATCTGCGTGATCTGGCCGTCCGACGAGCGCACCAGGTAGTGGGCGCTCACGCCGGCGCTGCAGTTGCGGAACCACGAGATCGCGCCCGCATACGAACCCTGGGTCGTGTGCACCGTCACGTGGCTGACCGCCAGCGTGCGGCCCGAATAATTGCAGCTGGCCGCCGGCAGCCATAGCGCGTCCGGATAGTCGGCCAGCTGCAGCACCCGCGCCGACAGCACGTCGAGCCGCGCCTGGCCATAGATGCGCGCCAAGTTGACCGGGTGCCGGGTCACGGCGAAGTCCGGGCCCTGGCGGCCTTCGCGGATCGCCATATAGATGTCGTAGGTGTGGATCTGTGCGATGTCGCGCCCGGCGATGCCGGACAGGCGCGCCAGCGCGGCTTCCCAGGCTTCCAGCGGCGACGTCCGGGTCAGTCCCGGGCCATACAGCGCGAGCAGGGCGGCCGCGCCACGAATATTGTTGGGCGTATCGAGCACCAGCCGGTGCGACGGCATGCCGAGCAGCGCGGCGGCCAGGCGCAGCGAGCGGCCGAAATGGGGATCGTCGCGCAGGCCCATGATGCCGTGGGACAGCGGCATGCCATGGTGCGATTCGGACTGCGGCGACGCCGGGCGCCAGCGCGTTTCGGCCCAGGCGACCGCCTCGAGCAGCGCGCGCGGCACGCCGAACTCGCGCGCGGCGGCGTCGAAAGCCTGGTAGTGGCGCAGGGCGGTGGGATTCGGTTCGGTCGGCATCGCGGTCTTTCCTGTCATTGCCCGCCCATGTTTTTCCTAAAGGCATCCGCGCGCGTTGATGTGTAGCAGAAACCTCGCAGCATGGCCAGGTCGCTGGCGTTACAATAACGAATTCGACAATTTTTCCAACGAGATCACCATGGCCGTCAATTCCCCCCTGCCAGTCGCCGCCGACCTGAAGCCCGTCAACGGTGTCGAGATCGGCTTTGCCGAAGCCGGCATCAAGAAGCCGAACCGCAAGGATGTCCTGATCATGAAGCTGGCCGAAGGCGCGACCGTCTCCGGCGTGTTCACCCTGAACCGCTTCTGCGCCGCGCCGGTGCAGGTGAGCAAGGCCAACCTGGAGGCCGTCAAGAACGGCGGCGCGCCGATCCGCGCGCTGGTGGTCAACACGGGCAACGCCAATGCCGGCACCGGCGAGCAGGGCCTGGCCAATGCCAACGCCACCTGTGCCGAAGTGGCCAAGCTGCTGGGCCTCGAGGCCGGCCAGGTGCTGCCGTTCTCGACCGGCGTGATCCTGGAACAGCTGCCGATGCCCAAGCTGCTGGCCGGCCTGCCTGCCGCCGCTGGCAGCCTGAAGGCGGACAACTGGTTCAACGCCGCCGAGGCGATCATGACCACCGACACCCAGCCGAAAGCAGCCTCGCGCACCGTCACCATTGGCGGCCACCAGGTCACGATGACCGGCATCAGCAAGGGCGCCGGCATGATCAAGCCGAATATGGCGACCATGCTCGGCTACCTGGCGATCGACGCCAAGGTTGCCCAGCCAGTGCTCGACGAGCTGGTGAAACACGCGGCCGATCACTCGTTCAATGCGATCACCATCGACGGCGACACCTCGACCAACGATTCCTTCATCGTCATCGCCACCGGCACCGGCGGCCTGTCGATCGACGCTGCCAGCGGCCTTGAGTACGAAGCGCTGAAGGAAGCCGTGACCGACATCTCGCGCAACCTGGCGCAGCAGATCATCCGCGACGGCGAAGGCGCCACCAAGTTCATGACCATCACCGTGGACGAAGGCCGCGATGTGGCCGAGTGCCGCAAGATCGCCTATGCGATCGCACACTCGCCGCTGGTCAAGACCGCCTTCTTCGCGTCCGACCCGAACCTGGGCCGCATCCTGGCCGCGGTCGGCTATGCCGGCGTCGACGACCTCGACGTGACCAGGCTCGACCTCTACCTGGACGACGTCTGGGTGGCGAAGGCGGGCGGCCGCAATCCTGCTTACCGCGAAGAAGACGGCCAGCGCGTGATGAAGCAGTCCGAGATCACGGTGCGCGTCAAGCTGGCCCGCGGCGACGCCACGGCCACCGTCTGGACCTGCGACCTGTCGCACGACTACGTCTCGATCAACGCCGACTACCGTTCCTGATTCGATGACGCCGCTGGATCAATTCCTGCGCCGGGCGGAAGGCCTGCTCGAGCGCCTGGAGGCGGTGCTGCCGCCGGCCACCGCGCGCGAGCCGGATTGGAAGCGCAGCTTCGCCTTTCGCTGGCGCCGGCGCCCGGCCGGCGCCTTACAGGGAAGCAGCAACTACCTGCAGCCGGTGCTGCACGCCTCCAGCATCAAGCTCGAGGACCTGCACCACGTCGCGGCCCAGAAGCGCCAGATCGAGCAGAACACGCGCCAGTTCGTGGCGCGCCGCCCGGCCAACAACGTGCTGCTCACCGGCGCGCGCGGCACCGGCAAGTCTTCCCTGATCAAGGCCTGCCTGAACGCCTTCGCCGACCAGGGCCTGCGCCTGATCGAGGTCGACAAGGCGGATCTTGCCGACCTGCCCGACATCATCGACCTGGTCGCCGGCCGGCCGGAGCGCTTCGTGGTCTTTTGCGACGACCTGTCGTTCGAGGAAGGCGAAGCCGGCTACAAGGCGCTGAAGGTGGCGCTCGACGGCAGCATCACGGCGCAGTCGGACAATGTGCTGATCTACGCCACCTCGAACCGGCGCCACCTGATGCCCGAGAAAATGTCGGACAACGCCAGCTACCGCCACGGCGAGGATGGCGACCTGCACCCGGGCGAGACGGTCGAAGAGAAGATCTCGCTGTCCGAGCGGTTCGGCCTGTGGCTGTCGTTCTACCCGTTCCGCCAGGACGACTACCTGGACATCGTCGGCCACTGGTTGACGGACTTCGGTTGCACGCAGCAACAGATCGAGGCCGCGCGGCCGGAGGCACTGCAATGGGCCCTGCAGCGCGGCTCGCGCTCGGGTCGCGTGGCCTGGCAATTCGCGAAGGACTATGCCGGCAAGCTGCCGGATGCATCATCGAATGACTGAAACGCATACCAACAAACCACCGGTCGACGTCGCCGTCGGCATCCTGATGCGGCCCGACGGCGACGTCCTGCTCGGCCAGCGTCCCGACGGCAAGCCGTATGCCGGCTACTGGGAATTCCCGGGCGGGAAAGTCGAGGCCGGCGAAGACATCTTCGCCGCCCTGCAGCGCGAGTTCATGGAAGAACTCGGCGTGCGGGTGGTGAGCGGCGAGGCCTGGTGCTGCGTCGAGCACGTGTACGAGCACGCCCATGTGCGCCTGTATTTCTACATCTGCCGCGAGTGGCTGGGTGAGCCGCAAAGCCTGGAAGGCCAGGCTTTCGCCTGGCAGGGCGCCTTCGGCGTGAGCCCGCTGCTGCCGGCCACCATCCCGCTGCTCGAGTGGCTCGACCGGGTCCGCTATCCGGACCGCGAATCTTAAGGAGAGCGTGTGAAGGTCATCATCCTCGGCAGTGGCGTCATCGGAACCGCATCGGCGTATTTCCTGGCCAAGGCCGGGCATGACGTCACCGTGATCGAGCGCCAGCCGGGCGCGGGGATGGAGACCAGTTTCGGCAATGCCGGCGAGATCTCGCCCGGCTATGCCACGCCCTGGGCCGGCCCCGGCGTGCCGATGAAGGCCATCCGGTGGCTGGCGATGCGGCACAGCCCCCTGGTGATCCGGCCGCGGATGGATCCGCAGCAGTGGCGCTGGATCCTGCAGATGCTGGCCAACTGCAATACCCGCAGCTACCAGGTCAACAAGGGCCGCATGGTGCGCCTGGCCGAGTACAGTCGCGACGTGCTGGTCCAGCTGCGGCGGGACACCGGCATCGCCTACGACGAGCGCAGCAAGGGCACCCTGCAGCTGTTTCGCACCCAGAAGCAGCTCGATGGCGCGCACACCGATACCGAGGTGCTGGAGCGTTCCGGCGTGCCATATGAACTGCTCGACCGGCAAGGCTGCACGCGGTACGAACCGGCGCTGGCGCGCGTGCCCGGCAACTACGTGGGCGGCCTGCTGCTGCCGAACGACGAGACCGGCGACTGCTTCAAGTTCACCCAGGCGCTGGCCGGGCTGGCAAAGGGCCTGGGCGTCAAGTTCCGGCACGAGGTCAGGATCGAACGCCTGAACGTCGAGGGCGATCGCGTGGTTGGCGTCGTGACAAGCAAGGGTGAACTGAAGTCGGAGGCCTTCGTGCTGGCGCTGGGCAGCTACTCTCCGCTGATGCTCAGGCAGATCGGCATCCACATCCCGGTCTATCCGGTGAAGGGCTATTCGATCACGGTGCCGATCGCCGACGCATCGGGCGCGCCCGAATCGACCGTGATGGACGAGACCTATAAGGTGGCGATCACGCGCCTGGGCGACCGCATCCGCGTCGGCGGCACGGCGGAGCTGTGCGGCTACGACCTGCGCCTGCACCAGGCGCGGCGCGACACGCTCGAGCATTCGGTGACGAACCTGTTCCCCGACGGCGGCGACGTGCGCCAGGCCTCGTTCTGGTGCGGCCTGCGGCCGATGACGCCGGACGGCACGCCGGTGATCGGGCCGACGCCGTACCGCAATCTGTTCCTGAACACGGGGCATGGCACGCTGGGCTGGACCATGTCGTGCGGCTCGGGCCGGGTGCTGGCGGACATCCTGTCAGGACGCCAGCCCCAGATCGGACTGGAAGGGCTGTTCATGGACCGCTATGGGCGGCGCAACAAGCCGGTGGTGGTGCCGGCGGGGATCGCCGTCTAACGTTCGGTCGGCGGCTCATCGAGCGGGTCGCTCGGCGCGCTGCCCGGGATCGTGTACTTCTCTTCGGCCCAGGCGCCCAGGTCGATCTTCTTGCAACGCTCGGAACAGAAGGGACGAAACTTGTTCGCTTCGATCCATTCGACTTGTTTGCCGCAGGTGGGGCAGGCGACTACGGTCATCGGTACTACCAATCAAAAATCAGAAATTGCAGAGGGTCAGGTCGAACGGCACGTCTTCTTCCAGCGGCTTGGGCTTGCAATCGCCGTCCTGGGTGGTGAAGCGTACCCACAGCATGTACTTGTTGGCCGAGATCTCGGGGATCGCACCCGTCGACTCGTCCAGGGTCAAGCGCAGCATCTGGTAGATTTTACCCTGTAACATCTGTTGATAGCTGCCCGCCACGGCGATCATCTTGACCGGCGCGCCCGAATTGCGCAGCAGGCGCAGCACCAGGGCCAGCGCCTCGAGCAGCGGGGCGAGCGGCCCGAACCAGCCCATGATGTCGGCATGGCGCTGCTCGGCCGGACGCTTTTGCCAGGCGTAGTAGGAGGGCAGGTCGAATTCGCAGGCGCCGCCCGGGATGATGGTGCGGCCGCGGATGCTCATGAGCCACTCGTTTTCGCGCACGTTCTGGCCGGTCTTGCCCTGGCTGGTCACCAGCGCGCTGCTGGCCTTGTCGAGTTCTGCCAGGACGGCGTCGAGCGTGTCGGCCGCGACCGCGGGATTGCTGCGGTAGGCCAGCAGTGATTGCTTCTGCCGTTCGAGCTCCTGCAGCAGGTCCGATTTCAGATCGGCGCGGCCGGCCACTTCCAGCATGTCGAAGATCGTCGCGAGGGCGACATGGTGCTGCATCGGGTGTTCCTGCTGCACGAAGAACTTGAACTTCTCGTACAGGTCCTCCAGCCGCAACAACGTGCGAATCCTCTCGTTGAAAGGGTATTCGTAGACGATCAAAATGACATTCCTCTGAATGTAGGCTGGCAAGCAACTTGGTGATTCTGAACCATACGAAGCGAAATTACAAACACTGCATCATACTTGTTACATACTCAATGACAGATACCGCTCGTGCAAGCGTGTTACCTGGGGTAACAGGGCCTCCAGGCCGTCGTCGTTGTCGATCACGTCGTCGGCCGCCGCCAGGCGCTGGGTCCGCGTGACCTGGGTCGCCATGATGGCGCGCACCTGGTCGGCGGCCAAGCCGCTACGCTGCATGACACGCGCGACCTGGGTGTCTTCCGAGCAGTCCACGGCCAGCACGCGCGACACCCGCTCGGCCCACGTTCCCGATTCGATCAGCAGCGGCACCGCGAAGATCACGTAGGGTCCGGTGGCGATGGCCGCCGCCGCCGCGGTGGCGTCGCGGATGCGCGGATGCAGGATCGCTTCCAGCCGGCCGCGCGCCCCGGCATCCGTAAATACCAGGCTGCGCATGCGCGCGCGGTCCAGGGCGCCATCCGGCGTGGCGAAGTCGGGCCCGAATTCGGCCAGGATGGCCGGCATCGCCGCGCCGTGCGGGGCGGTCAGGGAATGGGCGATGGCGTCGGTGTCGACGATCGTGGCGCCCAGGCCGGCGAACAGCTCGGCCACGGTGCTCTTGCCGCAGCCGATGCCGCCGGTGAGGCCGACCGAGAAGGCCGCGCCGCGCGCCGTGTTCATGCGCCGCCCAGCATGCCGGCGCTGAGACGGCCCAACTGCTCGCCGTACAGCATGGCGATCAGGCCGGCCGCCGCCAGGTAGGGGCCGAAGGGGATCGGCTTGTCGCGTCCACGCTTGGCGAACACGATCAGGCTGATGCCCACCAGCGCTCCCACCACCGAGGACAGCAGGATGATGGTCGGCAGGGCGGTCCACCCCAGCCAGGCGCCGAGCGCCGCCAGCAGCTTGAAGTCGCCATATCCCATGCCTTCCTTGCCGGTGGCGAGCTTGAACAGCCAATACACGGCCCACAGCACCAGGTAGCCGGCAGCGGCGCCGATCACGGCGTCCTGCAGCGGCACGAAGGTGGCGTTGATGTTCATCAGCAGGCCCGCCCACAACAGCGGATAGGTCAGGTCATCCGGCAGCAGCTGGGTATCGAAGTCGATGAAGGTCATTGCGATCAACAGCCAGGCGAACAGCAGGCTGCTACAACCCGCCGCGCCGCTGCCGAGGGTCCACACCAGCAGGCCCGAGACGACGGCCGTAAACAGTTCGATCGCCGGATAGCGCGCCGAGATCCGCGTCTTGCACTTGCGGCACTTGCCGCCGAGGGCGAGCCAGCTGACGACCGGGATGTTCTCGATGGCCGTGATCTGGTGGCCGCAGCAGGGGCAGGCCGAGCGCGGCACCATCAGGTTGAAGCGGTCGGTATGCGGCGGCTCCTTGCCGCTTTCCTGCGCCACGTAATTGTCGGACTCGCGCTGCATCATCTTCGGGATGCGGTAGATGACCACGTTCAGGAAGCTGCCGACCAGGAGGCCCAGCAGCGCGGCCACGAGGGTGGGGCCCAGCAGGGCAGGGGGCGCAAACAACAACGATTCCAGGGGCATGTCGATCCGGTCCGAGACGAAAAGGCGGCGCCGTCCGAGTGCCGACGGCCTGCCGCAGAGTAATTCCTTACATCAAGCTCATTGTAGGGGTTTTCCCCGCATTTGGCGAAGCCCTTGGCCTGGCGCTGTCATGCGGCAAAAACCACGCATTTTCGAACCGTATCGAAAGACTTCGAAAGTTATTTGATATTTCGAATTCCTTCCATTACTATTTGGTCAGAACGAAGAAAACCTGAAGGAGACGTGCCAATGCGCAGTAGATTCGAAAAGGGACTCCGCCGGACCTTGATCGCCACCGCCGTGAACGCCGCGCTCTGCGGCCTGGCGCTGGCCCAGGTCCAGTCCGGCAACGCCGCAGAGACCGGCGACAGCAACACCAGCGCTCCGGCCGTCACCGCCGAGCCCTCGCAAGCTTCGGTCGTGGTCGTCACCGGCGCCCGCGCCGCGCTGGCGCGCGCGCTCGACCTGAAACGCAACGCCGACGTCATCCAGGACTCGATCTCGGCGACGGAGCTGGGCCGCTTCCCCGACGATAACGTGGCAGACTCGCTGACCCACATCGCCGGCATCTCGGTCTCGCGCACCCGCGGCGGCGAGGGCCAGTACATCAATGTGCGCGGCCTTGGCTCGGGCTACAACATCGTCACCCTGAACCGCCGCATCCTGGCCACCGACGGCGACGGCCGCGACTTCGCCTTCGACGTGCTGCCGTCCGAGATGATCAGCGGCGCCGACGTGATGAAATCGGCCAGCGCTTCGCAGATGGAAGGCAGCATCGGCGGCTCGGTCAACCTGCGCTCGGCCAGGCCCTTCGACAATCCCGGCTACCACGCCTCGGCGCGCATCGAGGGCGACCGCAACGACCTGTCGCGCAAGAACGGCGTCAAGCTCTCGGGCGTCGTCAGCAATACCTTCAATGACAACAAGATGGGGTTCATCCTCGGCGCCGTGCTGTCCGACCGCGAGGTGCGCACCGATTCGCTGGGCTACCAGACCTTCAACGCCGATTCGCCGGGCAGCTTCGACGTCGACGGCAATGGCTCACTGAGCCCGGACGAGCGGAACCTGCTCGGCTCCTGCTGCATCTCCTTCGGTTCGATCTTCGAGAAGAAAAAGCGTGCGGCGCTCACCGGCGCCTTCGAATGGAAGGTCACGCCGGACTTTCGCATGACCTTCGATGCGCTTGCCACGCGCCTCGATTCGCCCCAGGTCGGCTACCAGCAATCGTATTACGTCGAACACGCGGCCGACCGCTGGTCCGACGTCGTGACCAAGGATGGCCTGATCACCAGCATGACGATCAAGGACCTGATCCCCGAGATGTCGAACGTGACCACCGACCGCGTGGTCGACACCATGCAGTTCGGCTGGAAGGGCGAGTGGAAGGTCAACCGCGACCTGCGCCTGGTCGGCGACGTCTACCGCTCGACCTCCAAGCGCGATTCGGGCGGCAAGGACAACTTCGTCGTGGCCGGCATCGCCGGCGCCAACACCGGCTACTACCGGGCCAACAATAATGCCTTCCCCGACATCCGCGTGCAGCTCGAGGATGGCCGCGACCTGGCCACCGAACTCAATGCCGGGCGCCTGGGCGACAAGGATTTCGGCGTCCACTTCGCCGGCCTGACCGGGGTCGACATCAAGGACACCGTCGACGGCGGCTCGCTCGAAGGGCGCCTGAGCCTGGACGGCAAGTGGAATGTCGATGCCTTCGAGTTCGGCGTGTCGGGCACCTCGCGCGAAAAGACCCGCACCTCGATCGGCAACGAGAAGAGCGGCGGCGCCTGCCAGTACTGCGGCATGTACTCGACCACCTTCGCCAACCTGGGCGCCAACGTGCTGCGGCCGATGACCCTGCCGAACTATATGCGCGGGGCGGGCGGCAGCTTCCCGACCGGCTTCGTGGCCTTCGACGTGCCGGCCTATTTCAAGGCGCTGGAGTCGCTCAACGGCCAGCCGGTGATCGGCGAAGACGGCCAGCCGACCGGCGACGTGTACGACACCAGCAAGTCGCAGCCGGTGTTCGTGCCGACCGATTCCTATGACGTGCGCGAGCGCACCGCCACCCTGTTCGGCCAGTTCGAGCTGTCGGGCGAGCGCTGGAACGGCAATCTCGGCGTGCGCGTGGTGCACACCAAGACCCGCTCGAGGAGCGCGATCGACGAGATCGTCGCCATCGACGACAAGACCCCGGACATCCCGACCAGCAGCCCGATCGTGACCTACAGCCCGGCCACCCCGGTCGAGGACGAGGGTTCCTACACCAAGGTGCTGCCGTCGGCGAACTTCAGCTACTGGTGGCAGCCCGACCTGGTGCTGCGCGCCGCCGTGGCCAAGGTGATGGCGCGGCCTTCGCTGGACAAGCTGGCCCCAACCCGCACCGACAACACGCTCGACCGCAGCTATATCTTGAGCATCGTCGGCGACTCCGGGCTGAAGCCCACCGAAGCGACCCAGCAAGACCTGTCGCTGGAATGGTATTACGCGCCGAAGTCGGCGCTCAACGCCGCGCTGTTCGCGAAGCAGATCAAGAACTTCGTCACTTACCAGACCGACGAGCGGGTCGACATCGGCGTGCCGGGCTACCTATACACCGTGATCCACCCGGTCAACGGCGATAAGGCGCGTGTGCGCGGCATGGAACTGGGCGTGCAGCACCTGTGGGACAACGGCTTCGGCATCGCCGCCAAGTTCGCCAAGACCTGGACCCGCGCCTACTCCGGCGGCGAATACGTCGGCCAGCTCGAGGGAGTGGCGCCGACCGCATCGTCGCTCGGTTTCCTGTACGAGAAGGGCAAGCTCAATGCCGCGCTGACCTTCGACTACACCGGCAAGTACACGCAAGCCACCAATGCCATCGCCGGCCTGCCGAACAAGGTCGACGCCATCACCTGGATTACCGCCTCGGCCTCGTACGACGTCAACGAGAACGTGAGCCTGTTCGTCGAAGGCAAGAACCTGGGTGACGAGGTGATGCGCTCGAACCTTGGCCGCAGCGACGCGATCTACGGTTTCGAAGCCTGGGGCCGCACCTACGCCGCCGGCATGAGTGTGAGGTTCTGATGAATACCATGACGACGACCAAGAACCACTGGCTGGGCTACGCGCTGGCGACCACGCTGCTGTGGGGCGTATGGGGCGCCTTCGCCGGGCGTCCGGTGCAGAACGGCTTCCCCGAGACCCTGGTATATGCGGTGTGGGCGCTGACCATGATTCCGCCGGCGCTGTTCGCGCTGGCGCGCATCGACTGGCGCGTGCGGCGGGACGGCCCGGCGATCGCCCATGGCCTGGCCATCGGCCTCCTGGGTGCGGGCGGGCAGATGATCCTGTTCCACGCGGTCAAGGAAGGACCCACTTACCTGATCTTCCCCCTGATCTCGCTGTCGCCGGTGATCACGATCGCCCTGTCGTATGCCTTCCTGCGCGAACGCACCGGCGCCATGGGCGTGACCGGCATCGTGCTGGCGCTGTGCGCGCTGCCGCTGTTCGACTACGCGCCGGAGCAGGGCGGCGTGGCCTATGGCTGGTGGTTCGTGCTGGCGCTGGGCGTGCTCGTGGCCTGGGGCTTGCAGGCCTACTTCATCAAGCGCGCCAACGCGATCATGGATGCCGAAAGCATCTTCTTCTACATGACCGTCAGCGCACTGGCGTTCATTCCGGTCGCGCTGGCCATGACCGACTTCTCGCAGCCGATCAACTACGGACTGGATGGCCCGTGGCTGGCCGCGATCACGCAGGTGCTCAATGCGGTCGGCGCGCTGACCCTGGTGTATGCCTTCCGGCATGGCAAGGCGCTGGTGGTGTCGCCCCTGGTCAATGCCGGCGCGCCGCTCTTGACCACCATCATCTCGGTGGCGATGGCGGCGACCCTGCCGAACGGTTTCAAGCTGGCCGGCATCGGCCTCTCGCTGGCGGCGGCGCTGTTTCTGGCGCTGCAGCCCGACGAGCCGAGCGCCGCCTGAAGTCCCTCTTTCTGGAGTCAACGACAATGCAAGTGCTTCTCGACCTCGTCCAACGCCATCACGCGGGCCAGCCCGTGGGCATCCATTCAGTGTGTTCGGCGCACCCGCTGGTGATCGAGGCCGCCTTCGAGACCGGTCTCGAGGCCGACGGCCCGGTGCTGGTCGAGGCCACCTCGAACCAGGTCAACCAGGATGGCGGCTATACCGGCATGACGCCGGCCGCCTTCCGCGACTTCGTGTTCGGCATCGCCGACAAGGTGGGCTTTCCACGCGAGCGCATCCTGCTGGGGGGCGACCACCTGGGCCCGAACTGCTGGCAGGGCGAGCCTGCCGCCGGCGCGATGGCCAAGTCCGAGGTGCTGATCGACCAATACGTCGCCGCGGGCTTCCGCAAGATCCACCTCGATTGCTCGATGTCGTGCGCGGGCGACCCGGTGCCGCTGCCGGACGAAGTCGTGGCCGAACGCGCCGCACGCTTGGGCCTGGTGGCCGAGCGCGCCTGGCAGCGCGCGGGCGGCGAGGCGCCGGTGTATATCGTCGGCACCGAAGTGCCGGTGCCGGGCGGCGCCCACGAAGAGCTGGACGAGCTGGCCGTGACCACGCCGGAGGCGGCGGCGCTGACCATCGCGGCGCATCGGGCGGCTTTCAACGCCGCCGGCCTGGAAGCAGCGTGGCCGCGCGTGATCGGCCTGGTGGTGCAGCCGGGCGTCGAATTCGACCACCACAAGGTGATCGACTACCGCCCGGAAAAGGCGCAGGCGTTGAGCCGCTTCATCGAGGGCGAGCCGACAATGGTGTTCGAGGCCCACTCGACCGACTACCAGACGCCCGGCCTGCTGCAGGCGCTGGTGCGCGACCACTTCGCCATCTTGAAGGTCGGCCCCGGCCTGACCTTCGCGCTGCGCGAGACCTTGTGGGCGCTGGCCGACATCGAGGCTGAAATGGGCGTGCAAGGCGAGAGCGGCTTCAAGGAAGTGGTGCTGGACGTGATGCGCGCCGAGCCGGATTACTGGCGCAAGTACTACCACGACGCCGGCAAGCTGCTGTTCGACCAGCAGTACAGCCTGAGCGACCGGATCCGCTACTACTGGCCGCACCCGCGCATCCAGGCCGCGCAGGCGGCGCTGGTGGCGAACCTGGAGCGCCATCCGGCGCCGCTCACCTTGCTGAGCCAGTACCTGCCATTCCATTACGAAGCGGTGCGCGAGGGCCGGGTGAGCAACACGCCGCTCGCGCTATTGAAAGAAGGGGTAGCCCGCGTGCTGCGCCAATATATGCGCGCCTGCCAGCCGGGCGCCGAACCTAGGGAGCAGTGAACATGCAAGCAGTACAGGATGCCGTGCAAGGCGGCAGTGAGTTGTTTGGACAGGATGTGGCCCGCCTCGATGCGCTGGGCGGCGGCGTGACGGCGCGCGAGATCGCGCAGCAGCCGGGCGTGTGGCCGCAGATCGATGCGCTGGTGGCCGCGCAGCGCGCGCAGATCGACGCCTTCCTGGCGCCCTTGCTGGCGCGTCCGGAACTGCGCATCGTGATGGCCGGCGCCGGCACCTCGGCCTTCATCGGCGAATGCCTGGCGCCCGGCCTGCTGCGCCAGGGCCGGCGCGCCGAGGCGGTGCCGACCACCGACCTGGTGTCGGGCCCGGACCGTTATTTCCAGCGCGGCGCGCCGACCCTGGTGGTGTCGTTCGCCCGTTCCGGCAGCAGCCCGGAAAGCGTGGCGGCGGTGCAGCTGGCCGACCAGCTGGTGGACGACGTCTACCACCTGGTGATCACCTGCAACGAAGAGGGCCAGCTGTACCGCATGACCCAGGACCGCGCCAATGCGCTGGCGATCCTGCTGCCCGACGCCACCCACGACCGCGGCTTCGCGATGACGACCAGCTTCACCTCGATGCTGCTGGCGGCGGCGCTGGCGTTCCGGGTGCTGGCGCCTGGTGTCGCCGCCCGCGTGGCGTCGGCGGCGACGCAGGTGGGCGAGCGCGCGCTGCCGCTGCTGGCCCAGCTGGTGGCGCAGGACTTCAAGCGCGTGGTCTACCTCGGCAGCAACGAGCTGCGCGGCCTGGCGCGCGAAGCCGCGCTGAAACTGCTGGAGCTGACCGACGGCCAGGTGGTGGCGATCCACGATTCGCCGCTGGGCTTCCGCCACGGCCCCAAGACCATCGTCGACGACCGCACCCTGGTGGTGGTGCTGCTGTCGAACGATCCGCAGGCGCGCCGCTACGACCTCGACCTGCTGCGCGAGCTGCGCGGCGACCGCCGCGCCGGCCGCGTGCTGGCCCTGAGCGCGCGCCAGGATGGCGTGGCCGGCGAGGATGACTTCGTGTTCTCCGGCGCGGACGATGCGCACGACCTGGAACTGGCGCTTCCCTTTATCGTGTTCTGCCAGGGCTTCGCCTTCCTGCGCTCGCTGTCGCTGGGCGTGCGCCCGGATACGCCGAGCATGTCCGGCACCGTCAACCGCGTCGTGCGCGGCGTGACGATCTACCCATTCGATAGCGAGGCCGCCGATGTTCCTCGGGGTTGACGGCGGCGGCACCAAGACCGCGTTCGCGCTGATCGACGCGCACGGCAGCGTGCTGGCGCGCCATGAAGAAGGCAGCACCTATCACGTCGACCAAGGCATGCCCGCCGTGGCGGCGACCCTGCGGGGTGGCGTGCAGGCGCTGCTGTCCACGGCCGGCGTCGATGGCGGAGCGGTAACCTACGCCTTCTTCGGCCTGCCGGCGTATGGCGAGGACCGCGCGGCCCAGCGCGAGCTCGATGCGGCGGCCGGCGCCATCCTCGGCCCCGAGCGCACCCTGTGCGGCAACGACATGGTGTGCAGCTGGGCCGGTTCGCTGGCCTGCATGGACGGCATCAGCGTGATCGCCGGCACCGGCTCGATGGCCTATGGCGAAGTCGCCGGCCGCCAGGCGCGCGCCGGCGGCTGGGGAGAGCTGTTCAGCGATGAGGGTTCGGCCCACTGGATCGCGCGCTCCGGCCTGACCCTGTTCTCGCGCATGAGCGACGGCCGCGCGCCCAAGGGCGCCCTGTACGGCCTGGTGCGCGAGCGGCTGGCGCTGGAGGACGATCTCGACCTGTGCGCCGTGGTGTACGGCGAGCTTGGCGGCGATCGCAGCCGCATCGCGCAGCTGGCGCGCCTGGTGTCCGAGGCGGTGGCCCTGGGCGACGAGCAGGCGCGCGCCATCTTCGTCGACGCCGCGCGCGAACTGGTCGCGATGGTCGACGCGGTGCGCGACCGGCTCGACGTCGATCCAGGACTGGCGCTGCCCGTGTCCTACACGGGCGGGCTGTTCGGCGACGGCAGCCTGCTGCGCGCGCCGTTCGAGCAGGCGCTGGCCGCCTGCGCCAGGCCCTATTGCCTGCAGGCGCCGCGGCTGGCCCCGGTGCTCGGCGCCGCCCTGTACGCCGCCCGCAGCGCCGGGCAGCCATTGAGCGAGACCGCGCTGGAGCGCCTCGCCTCCCAGACCCGATAGACAGGAGCACATATGCGCATCCGCCTTCTTTGCACCATCCTTGCCGCGCTGGCAGCGCCGATCGGCGCGCTGGCTGCCGACAGCTACACCATGCAGGATTACGAGAGCGTGGCCAAGATCGACGCCCACCTGCACTTGCACGGCCTCGAACAGAGCCCGTTCCTGGAGCTGGCGCGCAAGGTCAATTTCCGCGCACTGACGATCAATGTCGATTATCCGGTGTTCCCGGCGCTGGAACAGCAGCAGCGCGTGGCCAGCAAGCTGCACCACGAGCATCCGGCCACGGTCGGCTGGATCGCCAGCTTCAGCGCCGACAACCTGCTGCAGCCGGCGTGGATTCCGGCGACCCTGCACCGGCTGGATGCGGCGCTGCAGGATGGCGCGGTGGGCGTCAAGGTGTGGAAGAACATCGGCATGTCGGAGCGCGACGCGCAGGGCAAGCTGGTGATGGTCGACGACGCCCGCATCAAGCCGCTGTTTGACGCTTTTGAAGAGCGCGACGTGCTGCTGGTGGGTCACCAGGGCGAGCCGCACAACTGCTGGCTGCCACTGGAGAAGATGACGACCAAGAACGACCGCGAATACTTCAAGAACCACCCGCAATACCACATGTACAAGCAGCCGAAGATGCCGAGCTACGAAGACCAGATGGGCGCGCGCGACCGCCTGCTGGCCAGCCATCCGCGTCTGCGTTTCGTCGGCGTGCACATGGCCTCGCTGGAGTGGAACGTGGACGAGCTGGCGCGCTTCCTGGACCGCAATCCGACGGCCAATGTGGACATCGCGGCGCGCATCGGCCAGATCCAGTACCAGTCGCAGCGCGACCGCGAGCGGGTGCGGCAGTTCTTCATCACCTATCAGGACCGCCTGATGTACGGCTCCGACCTGGCCCAGTCGACGGAGCAGAGCCAGGCCGATTTCGTGTCCGACCTGGACGGCGTATGGCGGCGCGACTGGCGCTATTTCAATACCGACGACGAACTCACCACGCCGGACCTCGACGGCGTCGTGCGCGGTCTGGCGCTGCCGAAGGCGGTGGCCGACAAGCTGTTCCGCCTGAATGCCGAGCGCGTGTTCGCCGGCGCCTGGAAAGCGTGACCATGCGGGCTTCATACGTAAGTGAGAAGGGGATTAAAAAATAGTCTGAACTTTCGTTTCTTGCATTTTCATCCTGTATCATCAATCCGTTAATGAAGCAATAATGACGTATATAACGGAGCCGCGGCGGCGAACCGGCGCGGGATGGATGAAAATGAAGCAGGCAAAAAAAACAGAAGCGAAAGTTTCGAACGGTAACGAAGGCAAGCCCCCAGAAGCCGCGCCCGACCAGGATCTGCTGGTGGCGGAACGGCGCCGCAAGATCCGCGAGATGGTGGCCGAGCGCGGGCGGGTGACGGTGGCCGAGCTGTCGGAGATGTTCGGCATCTCGCTGGTGACGGTGCGCGCCGACCTGAACGTGCTGGCCGAGGTCGGCGCGGTGGTGCGCACCCGCGGCGGGGCCCTGGCCCAGCGCGCCGACGAGGACTTGCCGATCGGCGTCAAGCAGTCGCTGCACCGCGCCGAAAAGGTCCGCATCGCGGAAGAAGCGGTCAAGCTGATCGGGGAAGGGCAGACCATCGTGCTCGACTCGGGCACGACGACCGCCGAAATCGCCAAGCAGATCCGCGGCCTGAAGCTGCAGTCGGTGAACGTGATCACCAATGCGCTGAACATCGCCGTGCTGCTGGCCGGCGCGCCGCACGTGACCCTGATCATGCTCGGCGGCGTGCTGCGCCCCAGCTCGTATTCGCTGGGCGGCCCGCAGGCCGAGCAGGGGCTGGAAGGCCTGCATGCCGACATCCTGTTCCTGGGCTTCGACGGCCTGGATCCGGAGATCGGCGTGATGACGCCGCACCTGCTCGAAGCGCGCCTGAATTCGCGCATGCTGGGCATCGCGCGCCGCGTGGTGGCGGTGGGCGACTCGTCGAAGATCGGACGGCGCAGCCTGTCCATGATCGCGACGATCGAACAGATCGACCAGATCATCACCGATGCCGGCGTGCCGGCGGAGATGGTCGAGGCGCTGCGCTCGCGCGGCGCGCAAGTGGTGCTGGTGTAGGGCGGCTCGGCCGGCCGGCGCCGGCTGTGTAGTCTTACCAAGCAAGGAGACAAGATGACCGAAGTGCATAGCGAGCGTCGCCGCACCCTGTTGCAGTGGCTGGCCGGATCGGCCGTGGCGACCGGCATGGGCGCCGGCGCCGGCGTGGCCGTGGCCGCGCCCCAGGGTAAAAACGTGGCGCGCATCGGCGACGCCGCCCTGGGACTCGAATTCGACGGCCAGATGAAGAGCCGCCTGCTGGCGCGCAAGGGCAGTGCGGCCACTGCGGTCACGGGCTTCCACGCCAGCGAACGGCTGCGCGTGACGGGCGGGCGCTGGATCGACAGCTTCGCGCTCGGCGCGCAGGCGGTCGACCGCGTCGATGGTCCGCACGGAGCGGGCGTGCGCCATCGCCTGACGGGCGTATCGAAAGAAGGCGTCGAGAAGACCGTGCTGGTCACCTTCTACGAACGCCACCCGGGCCTGGCCCTGCTGCGCGTGAGCTACCGTAACAATGGCCAGACCGCGCTGCCGGTCGAGGCCTGGTCGAACAACGGCTACACGCTGCTGCCGGCCAGGCGCGCCCCAGGCCGCGGCTTCTGGACCTTCTCCGGCTCGTCGCATGCCGACCGGCGCGACTGGGTGCAGCCGCTCAAGGACGGCTTCGACCAGCGCAACTTCATGGGCATGAACTCGTCCGACTACGGCGGCGGCACGCCGGTGGCCGACGTCTGGCAGCCCGAGCATGGCATCGCCGTGGGCCATCTCGACACCGTGCCGCGCCTGGTGGCGCTGCCGGTGCGGCAGGTGAAGGCCGGCGCCGCGCTGGCGATCGAGTTCGAACAAGCCGTGGTGCTGCAACCGGGTCAGGAGCTGACGACCCTGGACACCTTCGTCACCGTGCACACGGGCGACTATTTCGCGGCCCTGGACCGCTACCGCCTGGTGATGGCCGAGCGCGGCCTGGCGGCGCCGCAGGCGGGCGAGGAATCGTACGAGCCGATCTGGTGCGCCTGGGGCTATGAGCGCGACTTCACGATCCCGCTGATGACCGGCACCCTGGCCAAGGCCAAGGAACTGGGCCTGGAATGGGCGGTGCTGGACGATGGCTGGCAAACCAATGAAGGCGACTGGAAGATCGACCGCAAGAAGTTCGCGCGCGGCGAAGAGGACATGAAGAAGCTGGTGGACGACATCCACGGCGCCGGCCTGAAGGCGCGCCTGTGGCTGGCGCCGCTGGCGGCCGATCCGGGCACCGACCTGCTGCACCAGCACACCGACCAGCTGCTGCTGGACGAGAACGGCGCGCCGCAATTCGTCACCTGGTGGAACGCCCTGACCCTGTGCCCGGCCTATGAACCGGTGATCGAGCAGACCCGCGCGCTGGTGCGCAAGATCATCGGCGAGTGGGGCTACGAGGGCCTGAAGCTCGACGGCCAGCACTTGAATGGTGTAGCGCCATGCCACAACCCGGCGCACAATCACGCGCGTCCGGAAGAGTCCTTCGAAAAGCTGCAGGACTTCTGGAAGATGGTGTACGACACCGCGCGCGAGATCAACCCCAAGGCGGTGGTCGAGTTCTGCCCCTGCGGCACCTCGTATGCCTTCCATACGCTGCCCTATACCAACCAGGCGCCGTCGTCCGACCCGCTGTCCTCGTGGCAGGTGCGGCACAAGGGCAAGACCCTGAAAGCCCTGATGGGGCCGACCGCGGCTTACGCGGGCGACCACGTCGAGCTCAGCGATGGCGGCGACGATTTCGCGTCGTCGGTGGGCATCGGCGCGGTGGTCTCGACCAAGTTCACCTGGCCCGAAGACCCGAAGCCGAAGGATAGCTACCTGCTCACGGCGGTCAAGGAAGCGAAGTGGCGCAAGTGGATCGGCATCTACAAGGACAAGATGCTGCCCAAGGGCCAGTATCGCGGGGAACTGTACGACATCGGCTTCGACAAGCCGGAAACCCATGCGGTCGAAAAGGATGGGCGGTTGTACTTTGCCTTCTATGCGAAGGAGTGGTCGGGCCAGGTCGAGCTGCGCGGCTTGAAGGAAGGCCGCTACCGCGTGCGCGATTATGTGGAAGACCGCGACCTGGGCGAAGTGAGCGCGTCCAGCAACAAGCTCAAGATCGGGTTTGAGCAGGCGCTCTTGATCGAGGCAATTCCGGTCTGATCTTGCGTGTACGGCACTGCAACACGATTGCGGTGCCTCATGGATGGCGCGCTGCGTGGCGATAGGCTGAAGCCGAGCCTACCGCCGCCATGCCGCCATGCCGAGCCCGACCTTCACCTTCCTGAACCACGCCGGTTTCCTGCTGCGCACCGACCATGCGCTGCTGCTGGCCGACCCCTGGCTGGACGGCACGGTGCTGAACGATGCATGGAGCCTGCTCGATCGTTCCACCAATACCGGCAAGCTGATTGCCGAGCTGAATGCAAGCGGCTTGCCGGTGTTTATCTGGTGTTCGCGCGCCCAGCCCGATCGCCTGTCGGCGCCTTTCCTGCGCCGCTTTCGCGCCGAGTTTCGCGGCATCGCCACCTTCCTGTATCGCCAGGGCCGCGACTGGCGCCTGCACGCCGAGCTGCGGCGCAACCGTTTCGCCATGTCCGAATGCCCTGAAGGGCAGCCGCGCACCCTGGCGCGCGACCTGCGCCTGACGGCGTTTGCGAACGGCGAAGGCGACTCCTGGTGCCTGGTCCGTTGCGGCCGGCGCACGCTGCTGCACCTGGGCGAGCGCGCGCTCGCCACCCGCGCCGCCTGCAGCGCCGCCGCCGAGCGCCTGCGCAGGGCCAATGAGCGCGTCGATGTGCTGCTGACGGGCTTTGCCGACATGGCCTGGTGCGGCAATCCCGACGACTTCGCCCGGCGTGAAGCGGCGGCCGAGCAGGGCATCGAGCGCCTGGCCTTGCAGGCCGAGACCTTCAGGCCGCGACTGATCGTGCCGGTCGCGTCATTTGCCCGCTTCAGCCGGGTCGACAATGCCTGGCTCAACCACGGCCGCCGTACACCGCTGGGCGTGCTGGAGGCGCCGCGGCTCGAAGCGCAGCGCGGCATCATCCGCTTCTTGCAGCCGGGGGCGCGCTTCGACCTCGAATTCGACAGCCCGGCCAGCCTGGCGGCCCGGCACGAGCAGGCGCTGGCGCACTGGATGCGCTGCTGGCGCGACCGGCCCGAGCCGCTGGCGCGTCCGGCGCAGGCGACGGTGGCGGAGTTGAAGGAGGCTTTTCTCAGGTATCGCGAGCGGGCGGGGGAGCGGTTGCACGGCTTGCCGCGGCTGCTGGAGCGCTTGCGTTTGCTGCGTCCGCTCGTGCTCGCGTTGCCCGATCTGCGGCAGACGCTCGAGTTGTCTTATCTTCGCGGCCTGCGCCTGCTGGCGCGCGACGCGCAGGCCGACGTGGCGATGTGTTCGGGGACGGCGCTTTACCTGCTGCGGGCGGAGGATGGGTTCGATACGACGTATGCGGGAGGGTGTTTCTGGATCATGCGGGGGAGTGGGCTGTCGGCGTTTGGGCGGTTCTTCCTGCCGCAGCGGATGGGGCGGCGCGGGCTTGATCGGCAGCGGCCGTGGGCGACGGGAAGTGTGCTGCTGAGGGCAATTCTTGAATGGGCAGCGCGCGGGATCAGGACAGTGCTGAGATAGCCAACAAGACGATCACTGGTATCCATTGTTTGTGCCGAGACCCGATCAAAAGTGTTTAAACGGGCTGCGTCTCGCACAAAAACATTTTTGCTACATAAAAAACGTTAAAAAACGGCGTGATCAAAAACGTTCAGGGCGCGGACCTACTGACAGTTCGGCCCGCGCGCCACAGGCCGCTCCCCTCTTACACTACCGACCCCAGCTTGAAGATCGGCAAATACATCGCCACCACCAACCCACCAATCAACACCCCAAGAATCACCATGATCAGCGGCTCCATCAGCGACGACAACGCCGCCACCGCCTCATCCACTTCATCCTCGAAGAAATCCGCCACCTTCCCCAGCATCGCGTCGAGCGATCCCGACTCTTCTCCGATCTGCACCATCTGGATCACGAGGTTCGGGAACACGTCCGAATTCTGCATCGAAGCGGTCAGGCTGGTGCCCGTGCTGACCTCGTTCTGGATCTTGCGCGTGGCCTCCAGGTAGACCGCATTGCCCGAGGCCCCGCCGACCGAGTCGAGCGCTTCCACCAGCGGCACGCCGGCCGCGAACATGGTCGACAGGGTGCGCGTCCAGCGCGCGATGGTGGCCTTGCGGATGACGCTGCCGAAGATCGGCAGGCGCAGCAGCAGGCGGTCCATCACCTGCTGCATCCTGAGCGAGCGGCGCCAGGCCTGGAAGAACAGGTACAGCCCGGCGAACAGCGAGCCGAAGATGATGTACCACCACTCCACCACGAAGTCCGAGATCGCCATCACCACCACGGTCGGGGTCGGCAAGTCGGCGCCGAAGCTCGAGAACACTTGCTTGAAGGCCGGCACCACCCAGATCATGATCACGGCGGTGACGACCAGGGCCACCGCCAGGATCGCGATCGGATAGGTCAGGGCCGACTTGATCTTGCCCTTGAGCGCCAGCGTCTTTTCCTTGTAGATCGCCAGGCGCGTCAGCAGGTCTTCCAGGATGCCGGCCTGTTCGCCGGCGCCGACCAGATTGCAGAATAGCGGATCGAAGTACAGCGGGAACTTGCGGAAGGCGCGGTTCAGGCTGGTGCCGGTCTCGACGTCGTTGCGCAGGTCCTGGATCAGCTTGGCCATCGACGGGTTGCTGTGGCCCTTGCCGACGATGTCGAACGATTGCAGCAGCGGCACGCCGGCCTTCATCATGGTCGCGAGCTGGCGCGTGAACATGGTCAGGTCCTTGTCGGTGATTTTCTTGCCGCTGCGGTAGACCTTCTTCTTGACCTTGGTGACCATGATGCCCTGGCGGCGCAGGGTCACGTTGACGATCGCCTCTCCGCCGGCGCGCACTTCGCCGCGCACGACGCGACCGGTCTTGTCCTTGCCTTCCCAGGCGTACACGTTCTCCTTGACCTGCGCGCCGCGGCTCTTGGGTTGGGGGGATGTTGCCATTGTTCGTGTTCCTGTCCGGTCTTATTCGTTGGTGCAGCCAAGCACTTCTTCAAGGCTGGTCAGCCCCTGTTTCACTTTCAGCAGGCCCGAGCGGCGCAAGGAGTTGACGCCTTCCTTCTCGGCCTGGGCCGCGATCTCCATGGAATTGCCGTTGGCCAGGATCAGCGCCTCGATACTAGGGGAGATCGGCATGATCTGGTAGATGCCGACGCGCCCCTTGTAGCCCGAACCCAGGCAGCGGTCGCAGCCGACCGGGCCATAGGGCCGCCAGTCGCCGTCCAGGTCGCTGTCGCGGTAGCCGGCGGCCAGCAGGGCTTCGCGGCTGATCTCGAGCGGCTGCTTGCAGCTGCACAGGCGCCGCGCCAGGCGCTGGGCCGTGATCAGGATCACCGACGAGGCGATATTAAAGGGCGCCACGCCCATGTTCATCAGGCGCGTCAGGGTCGACGGCGCATCGTTGGTGTGCAGGGTCGAGAACACCATGTGGCCGGTCTGGGCGGCCTTGATCGCGATGTCGGCGGTTTCCAGGTCGCGGATCTCGCCGACCATGATGATGTCGGGATCCTGGCGCAGGAAGGATTTCAGCGCTACCGGGAAGGTCAGGCCGGCCTTTTCATTGACGTTGACCTGGTTCACGCCCGGCAGGTTGATCTCGGCCGGGTCTTCTGCGGTCGAAATATTGATCCCTGGCTTGTTCAGCAGATTCAGGCAACTGTACAGCGACACGGTCTTGCCCGAACCGGTCGGGCCCGTCACCAGCACCATGCCGTAGGGGCGGGTAATCGCCTCCAGCAGCAGCGCCTTCTGGTCCGGATCGTAGCCGAGCGCGTCGATGCCCATCTGGGCCTGGGTCGCGTCCAGGATACGCATCACGGTCTTTTCGCCGAACAGCGTGGGCAGGGTGCTGACACGGAAATCGATGGTGCGCGTGGCCGACAGGATCAGCCGCATGCGGCCGTCCTGCGGCACCCGCTTTTCGGCGATGTCCAGGCGCGCCAGCACCTTGATGCGCGAGACCAGTTTTTCGCGGATCGAGAGCGGCGGCATCGCATGGTCGCGCAGCACGCCGTCGACCCGCAGGCGGATCCGGTAATATTTTTCGTAGGGCTCGAAGTGGATGTCCGACGCGCCCATTTGCACCGCGTCCATCAGGATCTTGTTCAGGAAGCGCACGATCGGCGCATCCTCGACGTCGCTGGCGGCTTCCGGGTTCGTTGCCGACTGCTGGTCTTCCTCGGCGAATTCGATCTCGGCGTCGTCGCCCGCCAGCTCGCTCAAATCCTGTTCGGCGCCCTTGGCGATCGCGGCCAGCAGGGTCAGCAGAGCATCGTGCGGCACGATCACCGGCTCGACCGTCGCCTCGCTCTGGAACTTGATCTGGTCCAGGGCCTGGGTATTGGTCGGGTCCGACAGCGCGACCGACAGCTTGTTGCCACGCTTGGCCAGCGCGATCACGCGCTGGGCCTGCATCAGCCTGGCGTCGATGGCGCTGGTGGGCAGGAATTCCGGCGCGAAGGCGGACAGGTCGAGCAGAGGATAGCCGAAGGTTTCGGCGCAGAAGGCGGCCAGCGCGCGCGGTTCGATCGCGCCGCTGGCGAGCACGGCGTCGATGAAGGCGGTCTTCTCCTGGACCGCCTTCTTGTGCAGCATGTCCGCCTGCGCGGCGCTCAGGCGATTGGCCTGTACCAGCGCGCGCGCCAGGCCCGACAGTTGCGTGCCGGTGGTCGTGTTCGGGAGGACTGCTGCCATATGCGCCGTGTGTGGGAACCTCAAGGGAAGCGACAAGGGCGCCGGGCGGGCCGGCGGACCAACGGATCATGCCTACAGGCACTAAATTTGTAAAGGATTTGGTGCTGCTGAGATGCGTCCGTACCACGTGGACGAATTGGCATGTCGGGCAGGATCGCCCGGAATGGATGAGCGTGTATTGCGCTGGATGGAGCGGGTCGCGTTAACCCTGATGAAACAGTCTTGGCAAAGGTTTCATGGTCGTGGTCGGTTCGACCAGTCCATCCAGTCATGCGGTGTCAAGGCGCCTCGGCGTAGGCCTGGTCGGCCGTGCGGACGATGACCATCGGACGCTGCAGCGTGTTGGTGTCGCCCGGATTGCGGTGGGGCGCCGACATGAATGCCGACAGGCCGATGCGGCCGGCGCGCGCGTTCATGTCGTCCGAAATGCGGAACTGTGCGCATGCCTGGTCGGGCTCGGCGCCGCGTGGTTCTTTTGCGTCTTGACGCGCCGCGTCGCGGGCGGTCAGCGATTGCCAGTTGTTGACGGTGTAGTCGGTGCGTGGATCGAGCCTGGCATCGGCGCTGTCCTGGGCGTAAACGGCAGGCGCGAGCAGGGAGAGCGCCAGCAGGGCGGCGCGGATGTTCTTCTTCATCTGAGGTACTGCGATTGTTACGTGGGCTGCTAGAAAAGGGGCGCTGGCAAGGGCAGCAGGCAGGGGCGCCCGTCATTGACGGGGGTGATTCTATCCAGCAGCCAATTTGCTCAGCAACAGTTTTATTACGATTGACGAGATTTATCGCCAAATTGCCAACAGATGTGGCTGAAGTGACACAGACACGCCGGTCTCAGTTCCACCAGTGGCAGGTTGGCCCCGCCGTCGGCAGTCTGGCCTGCACGGCTTCGTGGACGATGCCGGCGCCAACCGCCTCCTCGGCGGTATAGATGCGGGCATGGCCCGTCAGGTGCGGCCGGATGTCGGTTTCGTGTCCCGCTTCGCGGGTGGCCTCGCGGAAGATGCTGGCGTAGCGTTCGGCATCGAAGTCCAGGCACTCGCGCCACTCCGACACGCGCGCATGGTCGGCCGCCACCAGGTTGCCGAAACCCCAGTGCAGCGGGTGGATCAGGAAGCGCGTGCCGGGGCAGGCATAGCGCTTCTGGCCCGCCAAAAAGATCACCACGCCGACCGATTCGACGCTGCCGATATTGTGGGTGGTGAGCGGGATCGGCAGGGACTTCAGGAAGAAGTAGAGCGCGAAGCCGGCCGTCATATTGCCGCCCTCGGTCGAGATGTGCAGCGCGATCTCGGTCGCGCCTTTTTGCAGCGCTTCCAGGCAGCAGTTGCGCACCGTGCAGGCGGAGTTGTGGTTGATCGGACCGATGAAATGGACGATGTGCAATGCCATGGTGCTCGCGCTCCAACAATGTATTACGGACATTCAAGCATAGCGATTATCCTCAGCGCGGCGCGTCCTCTTCGATCGGCGCGGGTTCGGCCCCGCACTTGAATGGCGTGTGGCGAGGATTGATTTCAATTCGCCTGCCATCGATCTCGAGATCGGCCACCGCCGGAGCGACCGCCCGCAGCTTGCCGGCGCGCATGGCATCGAGCAGCGGCGCGCAGTCGGCAAGGCCAGGCGGCAAGGCGCCGGCGAATTCCCATGCGCCGCCATCGCCTTGGCGCAGGACGGCATTGCCGTGATTGGCGGCGCCAACCAGGATGACTTCTGGCCGGGCATCGCCGCCGAGGTCGATCACGAAAACGTCGCAGATCGCGCCCTGGCGCTGCAGGCAATAAGGCAGGTACAGGTGTTGTTTGAACTGCCGCCAGTCGAACTCGACGAAACCGGCGGGCAGCGGCGTACCCGCCGGCCAGACGCGCAGGTTGTCCGCCACCTTCAGGTCAGGGACAGGTGCGCCGGGTTCCCGCGACTGGCGCAGGCGTGCCAGCTCCGTCCGCAGCCAGCCGGCGTCGTCTCCCGCGGCGCTTTTTTCCAGTTGCGCGATCGCTTCGCGGCCAAAGCGCGCGCCATGGTGGTACAGGTAGGCGACATCGAGCTGCGGGAGTTTGATCTGGCCGCTGGCCAGGCGCGCCATCTGGCTGTTGACGGCGATGCGGCCCGGATCGAGGATGGGAGACAGCAGCAGCGCCAGCACGGCCAGCACTACGAAGGCAGCTGCGATATTGACGCCGGCCAGGGTCCGCAGCCAACCGCGGCGCAGCGCCGCGGCCGCATAGCCGCCGGCATAGCAAGCCGCGACCAGCAAACTGGCGGCGGCGATGACGCGGTCGGCCGACCAGCCGTGGTCCGCGACGCGCAGCGCGAGGGCATAGGCGGCGAGCAGGGTCAGCGGCACCAGCAGCAGGCAGGCGATGCGCGCGGAGACGGCCAGCACGCGCGCCGGCGGGCTGGCGCCGTCCTGGTAGGCCGCATTGATCAATATGACGAAGGCGGCCGCCGCACTGAGCAGGATGCCGCCGGCGCTGCGGGTGGCCCACAGCGGATCGAGGCCGGTGAACGGCAGGCTGGCCAGGAAGCCGCCCACCAGCAGGGTGAGCACCGGCAGGATCCAGGACAGCAGCACGTGCAGCAGGTTGCGGATGCCGCGCACGATGGCGGGCTTGACGTCGGTCAGGTGCATCGCCACCGAAAATGCGAAGGCGGTGACGGGAATGAAGAACCAGGGCTTGCCGATGGCCCAGCTCAGGAAATTCAGTTTGACCAGGTCGAACAGCGCGGCGCCCAGTTGCAGTACTGCCCAGGTGGCGCCCACGAACACGAGGCAGAACAGGATCTGCAGGTTGAGCTTCCAGGCGACCTCGAAGTAGCTGGCGTACGCCGCGATGCGGCGCCCCTCGCGGCTGGCCGCCAGCACCAGCGCATGGGCGATGAAGAAGCCGACCACCAGGCACAAGGTGAGCATGCCGGACGGCTTGCCGCCCTCCCATTCCGTACCGCCGAGCCGGCGCCACATATCGTAGGCGGCCAGCAGTGCGATGACGGCGGCCGCGCTCAGCGCCCACGCGGTCAGCTGGCGGCGCGACAGGTGGCCCAGGCCGCTGATCAGGATCACCGGCAGCAGCAGGCCGAGCATGACGAGCGGCCCGAACAGCAGCGGGACGGTGGCGGGCCAAAACTTGTCCTGCGCCGCCGTGTACAGCAGGTAGAGCAGCAGGCCCTGGGCCAGGCCGATGCCGATGCGCGCGGGGCCGAGCCAGGCTGGGATGAGGTCGTCGTCGCCGGGCGAAGGTGAAAAAGAAGCGGCGGGCGCGGGCTGCTGCATGGCGTCAATCCTTGATCGTGGTCTTGATGAGTATCTTACTTCCGATCAACGCCAAATGACGCCCGCAAGTCTGCTAGCTGCCGCGGTAGGTCGAATACGACCACGGCGTCATCACCAGCGGCACGTGGTAGTTCTGGGCAGGGTCGGCGATGCCGAAGCCGAGCGTGATGCGGTCCAGGAAGCGGGGAGCAGGAAGGTCGACGCCGCGCGCCGCGTAGTAGTCGCCGGCGTGGAACACCAGTTCGTATTGGCCGGCCTGCAGCTCGGCCGCCTCCAGCAGGGGCGCATCGCAGCGGCCGTCGTCGTTCGTCAGCGCGCTTGTCAACAGCGTGCGGCCGTCGGCGCCGATCGCGTACAGCTCGACCCGGATGCCGGCGCCCGGGCAGCCGTGGGCGGTGTCGAGTACGTGGGTAGTCAGTTTTCCCATCATGGTCCTTGTCAGCAGGTGTGGGTGGAAGCCAATCATAACGCCAGCAGGGACAGATATAAGCGCCAGCTGGTTCTGGATATCACCCGCGCGATTTCGTGATGCGATGCTTCACTTCATAGTCACGAAATATTGCATCTTTAGGCTATCGGCTTGCCAAATCCGCACCAGCAGGTGGGAACGCGGCAGCTCTTTCATCCAACCTGAAGACCGCAATGAAGATCAAACGACACCAGATCGCCAGCGCCGCCGCGCTGTGCGTGACCCATGCACTGGTTGGCGTGCATGCCCAGAACACTTCCACCGCAGCGGCGCCGCTGCTGGCCGCCGCCGAACCGCAAGCCGTGATCGTCACCGGCACCCGTGCCAGCAACCGCACCCAGTTCGACACCCTGGCGCCGGTCGATGTCTTCAGCCGCGAAGAGATCGCGGCCGTCGAATCAAGCGACCTGAACGACGTGCTGGCCCAGCTCGTACCTTCGTACGTGGTCCAGCGCCTGCCGATGGCCGACGGCCAGGTCTTCGTGCGGCCCGCCACCCTGCGCGGGCTGTCGCCGGACCAGACCCTGGTGCTGGTCAACGGCAAGCGCTTCCACCGCAGCGCCTTCCTCGGCGCGCGCGGCTCGCAAGCGGTCGACATGGCGCAAATTCCGACCAGCGCCATCAAGCGCATCGAGGTGCTGCGCGACGGCGCCTCGGCCCAGTATGGTTCCGATGCGATCGCCGGCGTCATCAACATCATCCTCGACGAAACGGCCGGCGGCGAGATCAACGGCCAGCATTCGCAATACGGCGAAAACGACGGCAAGACGAATACCGTGCGCGCCAAGTATGGCTTCACGTTCGGCGAATCGGGCCGGATCAACCTGTTCGCCGAAGCGGCGGACGCCGACCCCACCTCGCGCACCCGCCAGCGCCAGGACGCACTCGACTTCCAGGCGGCGCACCCCGAGCTGCAGGTGCCGAACCCGGTGCAGCGTTGGGGCCAGCCCGAGCTGGAAAGCCAGCGCATCGGCTACAGCGCCAGCGTGGGCTTGGGTGGCGAGCTCGAAGCCTACAGCTACGGCCTGTTCGGCCGCAGCGAAGGCGTGTCCGACTTCAACTGGCGCAATCCAGACACCAGCGGGAGTGTGTATAACAAAACCGCAGCATTCCCCGGCTGGGACGTGCGCAGCATCTACCCGACCGGCTTCAGCCCTCAGTACAGCAACGAGCAGGACGACCTGCAGGTGCTGGCCGGCGTGCGCGGCCGCTTCACCGAGGTGCTGGCGTGGGACCTGAGTGCATCGTATGGCCGCAACCGCATCGACTATGGCCTGCACAATTCGATCAACGCCTCGCTCGGCCCAAACAGCCCGACAGCTTTCGACCTGGGCCGCCTGACCCAGGAAGAAAAGCTGGTCAACGCCAACTTCAATTACGAGTGGAACCTGGCCGCGCTGGCGCGGCCGGTCAACGTCGGCTTCGGCCTCGAGTACCGCAACGAACGCTATGGCGTGCGCGCGGGCGAGGCGGCCTCGTATGCGGTCGGCCCCGGCGCCGCCTACGGGCTCGACCCGAGCGCCAACGGCGCGCCGGGCTTTTCCGACCGCCAGGCCGGCCGCTGGGACCAGGACAGCTACGCGGCCTACGTCGACGTCGAAGTGCCGCTCAGCCAACGCTTCTCGGTCGGCGCCGCGCTACGCTACGAGGATTTCTCGGAGTTCGGGGACAGCGTCAACGGCAAGCTGTCGGCGCGCTATGAGGTCACGCCCGACCTCGCCGTGCGCGGCTCCTTCTCGACCGGCTTCCGCGCACCGACCCCGGGCCAGCTGAATACCAGCAGCACCAGCCAGGGCCTCGACACCCGCACCCTGCTGGTGTTCACCAGCGGCCGCCTGTCGACGAGCGATCCGATCGCCGTGGCGCTCGGCGCCAAGCCCCTCACGCCCGAGGAATCGGACAACCTGTCGCTGGGCCTGACCTGGAAGGGCGCCATGGGCCTGTCGGGATCGGTCGACCTGTACCAGATCAAGCTGCGCGACCGTTTCAGTACCTCGGCCTCGTTCCCGGTGCCGGCCGGGATGGCCAATCCGCTGCGCTACACCTCGGTCAACTACTTCACCAACGACTTCGATACCACCACCCAGGGCATCGACATCGTCGCCAATCACCTGAGCCGGATCGCAGACGGCCGATTGAACCTGACCCTGGCCTACAACTACAACAAGACGCAGGTCGACGACGGCAGCACCGCGGTCGCCTCCAACCTGACCCAGCGCACGATCTTCGAAGACCGCCTGCCGCGCCAGAAGGCCACCGTCAGCGCGGCCTGGGAGCGCGGCGCCTGGAGCGCGCTGGGACGCATGCGTCACTACGGCGCCTGGACCGACAGCACCGGCAACGCGACGGGCGACATCTTCCAGCGCTTCGGCGCGATGCGCTTCTTCGATGCGGCGCTGAGCTACAAGCTCACGCCGAAACAGACCCTGCGCTTCGGCGTCGACAATGTGTTCGACAAGTATCCCGATGAAGCGGTATTCCAGGCCAGCCGCGGCCTGATCTACTCGCGCAATGCGCCGTACGACACCGATGGGCGCAACCTGTACGTCGACTACACGGTGAAGTTTTGAGCCGGCCCGACCCGCAGCGGCGGGCCTGGCTGCGGGCCGGTCTCGCGACGTCGCTGGCGCCGGCAGGCGCGCTGGCGGCCGCGGCGCCGGCGCTGCCCGATATTGCGCCGCCTGCGCTGACACCGAGCGCGCTGGCGCGCGACAACGCCTATTGGGGCCGCGTGGCCGCGCACTACGACGTCACCGACGAGGTGGCGATGCTCGACAACGGCTACTGGGGCTCGATGGCGAGTCCGGTGGTCGCGGCCTACCAGCGTCACGTGGCCGAGGTCAACCACGGCAACGCCTTCTACGGCCGCCTGCGCTTTCCGCCCGAGTACGAGGCGGCGCGCGCCGCGGTAGCTACGGCGCTAGGCGTGGGGCGCGACGAGATCGTGCTGACGCGCGGCGCCACCGAGGCGCTGCAGGCGCTGATCGGCGGCTACAACCGGCTGCGGCCGGGCGACACCGTGCTGTGCGCCGACGTCGACTACGACAATATGATCACGACCATGGGCTGGCTGAAGGCGCGGCGCGGCGTCGAGGTGGTCAAGATCGCCGCGCCGGACGCCGCCACGGCGACCGTCCAGTCGCTGGTCGACTGCTATGCGCAGGCGATGGAGCGCCATCCGAAGCTCAGGATGATGCTGCTCACCCACGTCAACCACCGCAACGGGATGGTCATGCCGGTGGCCGAGATCACGCGCATGGCGCGCGAGCGCGGCATCGGCGTCATCGTCGACACGGCCCACGGCTTCGGCCAGCTCGACATGCGCATCCCCGACCTCGGCTGCGACTACGCCGGCATCAACCTGCACAAATGGATCGGGGCGCCGGTGGGCGTGGGCGCGATCTATATCCGGCGCGGCAGGGTGGCCGACATCGATCCCTATATGGGCGAGCAGGACGGCATTGATATCCGCACCCGGGTGCATACCGGCACCGTCAACTTCGCCGCCTACCTGGCCTTGCCGCTGGCGCTGGAAATCCATGCGCGGATCGGCGTGGCCAATAAACAGGCGCGCCTGCACCACCTGCGCAACCGCTGGGTGGAGGCGGCGCGGGAGATCGCCGGCATCGAGGTGCTGGCCTCACCCGACCAGCGCCTGACCAGCGCGATCGCCTCGTTCCGCCTGCGCGGCAAGACCTCGGTGGCGGACAATATCGCGCTGTCGAAGCGGCTGCTGCAGGAGCACGGCGTGTTCGCCGTCATGCGCGATGGGTTGGCGTCCGGCGCCTGCGTGCGGGTGACGCCGGCGATCTTCACGCAAGAGGCGCAGGTCGATCGGCTGGTGGCGGCGCTACGGGCGCTGGCCTGAGCGCGGCAAGGGTGGGCGAAGGCGGATGCCTGCTACCACGGCAGAGGCTCGCCCCGATAGTCCAGGTAGCGGTGCTCGCCGGAACCCATTGCCAGCTCCAGCTGGTCGGCGACCCCACGCACGCTGGTCGCGACGTCGATCTCGGCCTGCACGGTGCCGTCCAGCGTGCCCATCGCGGTCGCGACCCAGCCTGGGTGGATGTTCAGCACGCTACCGCCCTCCGGCGCCAGTTCCGTGTACAGCCCGCGGCTGAGCATGTTCAGGGCGGCCTTGCTGGCCCGGTACAGCTCCATGCCGCCTTCGACGTTGCCGGCGATGCTGGCGCGGTGCGAACTCATGAAGGCAACCGTGCCGCGTGGCGCCAGGCAGGACAGCAGCCATCTGGCCAGGCGGAAGGGGCCGACCGTGTTCGTGTGGAAGACCTCGGTCCATTCCTGCTCGCTGGCATCAGGCATGGACTGATGCAGCGCTCCCCAGATGCCGGCCACCATGAACACGGCGTCCAGCGGCAGACCGCCTTGCGCCAGTTGCCGCGCGAATGCGCGCCCTTGGGCGGCATCGGTCACGTCGACCGTGCCCAGCGCCAGCCGGTCCGGGAATGCCTGTCCGAGCCGCTGCAGGTCTCCGGTGTCGTTCATGGCACGCGCCGTCGCGGTCACGTGCCAGCCGCGCCGCAGCAGTTCTTCGGACAGGCCCAAGCCGAGTCCGCGTTCAGCGCCGATGATGGCAATGCGTTTCATGTTTTCTCCTTTCAGATGGCGGTGTAGCCGCCGTCGGCCATGATGACGGCGCCGGTGATGAAGCTGGCCCGGCTCGATGCGAGCCAGACGATGACGTCGGCGATTTCGCGCGGCTGCGCGACCCGGCCGAGCAGATGAGCGTCGCCGAAGCCGGCCAGGGTGGCGCGGCTTTGTTCCGGTGCGCCGCCAAGGAAGGCTGTTTCGACCACGCCGGGCGCCACTGCGTTGACGCGGACCCCGGCGTCGCCCGCTTCCGCCGCCAGTACGCGCGTCAGCTGGTCGATGGCGCCCTTCGACGCCGAATAAGCGGCCAGCCCCGGCATTGCCACTGCGCCGCTGATCGAACTGACGTTGACGATGGCGCCCTCGCGCCGGGCAAGCAGATGTGGCAGCGCCGCGCGCGCATGCAGGAAGCACGAGCCGGCATTCACGGTCAGGATCGCTTGCCATTCCTCGAAGCCGGTATCGACGGCGGCGCGGTTCAGCGTGCGCCCCGCATTGTTCACCAGGATGTCCAGGCGCCCGAAGCGGGCGAGTGCCAGGTCGATGGCGGCTTGTGGGGTGCCGGGATCCGAGGCGTCGCCGCACAGCGTCGCCACTTGCGCGCAGGCCATCTCACCGACGTCGGAACGCAGGTCTTCCGCAACCACGAAGGCGCCCTCGGCCAGCAGAGCCGCCACGGTGGCCCTGCCGATATCGCCGGCTGCACCCGTAACCACTGCAACTTTTCCTTTCAATTCAAGTTCCATCGCGTCCTCCAGTATTTGGATTGCCGAGCTTGGTCGGCAGGCTTGATGACCAAGCTTAGGCGTTCATGACTGTGAAGTGAATGGCCGATATACTGAATGGACTGTGAAGCAATAAATGCATAATCTGGAGGTGTCATGCGCGGTTCCGAATTCCACGACCTGCGAGTCTTCGAGGCGATCTGCCGGCTCGGCAGTTTCGCACGGGCAGCGCGCGAACTAGGGGTGTCGCCGTCGGCCGTCAGCCAGATCCTGCGCCAGCTCGAGGAGCGCCTGGGCGTCCAGTTGCTCAACCGCACCACCCGTAGCGTCGCGTCAACCGACGCCGGCGCCAGGCTGTACGCGCAGCTGCGGCCCGCGCTGTCCAGCCTGGAAGCCGCGCTGGAAAGCGTGAATGCGCACCGCGAACGGCCCACCGGCACCATCCGGCTGTACGTGCCGCGCATCGCCTTTCGCATGTTCATCGAACCGGTGCTGGCGCAATTTCATATGCGTTATCCAGAGGTCATCCTCGACCTGACCATCGAGGATGCGATCATCGACATCGTCGAGCATGGTTTCGATCTCGGCATCCGCCTTGGCGAGCTGCTCGACGTCGACATGGTTGCGATAGCCCTAGGGCCACCGATGCGCCAGAAGACGGTGGCGGCGCCGTCCTACCTGGAGGGCAGGCAGATTCCCGTCCACCCGCGCGACCTGTTGCAACACGCCTGCATCAACTGGCGTCAGTCGGGCAGGGACGGGTTCTACAAGTGGGAATACGAAAAAGCGGGCGAGCGCATCGACGTCGCCGTGCGCGGACCGCTGGTGGTCAACGACCGTGCGGTGGGGCTGAACGCGGCCCTCGAAGGGGTGGGCATCGCTATGTCGGCCGAGCCGCGGGTCGACGACCTGGTCCGGTCGGGGCACCTGGTGGCGCTGCTGGATGAATGGACCCCGCCATTCGCCGGGTTCCATCTCTACTATCCGCGCCAGCGCAGCATGCTGGCCGCGACGCGCGCCTTCGTCGATTTCGTCACGGGGCGCGACGAGGACACCCGGGCTATACTCCGCCGCTGAGCTCAATTATGCGCGGCCGGATATGCCGTTGTGTTCCCTGCAATATATCATCGGAGCGTTCTCATCTTGCGAGCGCTGCCATGGACACTGCCTATCCACGCGACCTGGCCGGCTACGGCCGCAATCCGCCGCATGCGCGCTGGCCCGACGGTGCGCGCATCGCCCTGCAGTTCGTCCTGAACTACGAAGAGGGCGCCGAGAACTGCGTGCTGCACGGCGACCCGGCCTCCGAAACCTTCCTGTCCGAGATCGTCGGCGCCAGCGCCTTCCCGGCGCGCCATATGAGCATGGAGTCGCTCTACGAATATGGCTCACGCGCCGGCCTGTGGCGCCTGCTGCGGCTGTTCGAGGAGCGCCAGCTGCCCCTGACCGTCTTCGGCGTGGCGCAGGCGCTCGCGCGCCATCCCGAGGCCGTCGCCGCGTTTCGCGAACTGGGACACGAGATCGCCTGCCACGGCCTGCGCTGGATCTCCTATCAAAACGTCGATGAGGCGCTTGAACGCGCGCACATGAAGGAAGCCGTCGAGATCATGCGTTCCCTGCTTGGTGCCGCGCCGCAGGGCTGGTACACGGGACGCGACTCGCCCAACACGCGCCGCCTAGTGGTCGAGCATGGCGGCTTTACCTATGACGCCGATCACTACGGCGACGACCTGCCGTTCTGGCAGCGGGTCGAGGCGGCCGGGCCGGATGGCGCCGTGCGCGGCGTGCCGCACCTGGTGGTGCCGTATACGCTCGACACCAACGACATGCGCTTCGCCACGGCCCAGGGCTTCAATTCCGGCACCCAGTTCTTCGACTACCTGAAGGACGCTTTCGACGTGCTCTACGCGGAAGGCGACCCCGCCGGCCTGGACCGGCCCAAGATGCTGTCGGTCGGCCTGCACTGCCGCCTGGCGGGGCGGCCCGGGCGGACGGCGGCGCTGGCGCGCTTCCTCGACTACGTGATGCGGCATGACCGCGTCTGGGTGACGCGCCGCATCGATATCGCCAATCACTGGAAAGCGGTGCATCCTTATCTGGAATGACGAGCGAAAGCGCGCGCCGGAGATATTCATAATTGATGATAATTGATATCAGAATTGGATGATATGAGGGCGGCCGCCGGATGGTAGCCTTCCGCCCTTGGCGAACAGTAAAGTTTCACTCCGAGACAGGCATGTCAGAACCGATCCGATTCCTCTTCCGTGGCGAGGTGCGCGAACTGCGCGAGGCCCCGCCGACGCAAACCATCCTGCAGCACCTGCGGGAGGACTTGCGCTGCACGGGCTCCAAGGAAGGCTGCGCCGAAGGCGACTGCGGCGCCTGCACCGTGGTGGTCGGTTCGCTGGAAGATGGCCATCTCGCGCTCAAGGCCGTCAACGCCTGCATCCAGTTCACTCCGACGCTGGACGGCAAGGCCTTGTTCACGGTCGAAGACCTGGCCCAGGCCGACGGTGAGCTGCATCCGGTGCAGCAGGCGCTGGTCGAGTGCCACGGTTCGCAATGCGGCTTCTGCACGCCGGGCTTTGCCATGTCGCTGTGGGGCATGTACCTCAAGCAGGAGGGCCGCGTGCCGGCGCGTTGCGAGATTGACGATGCGCTGTCCGGCAATCTGTGCCGCTGCACCGGCTACCGTCCCATCATCGACGCCGCGCGCCGCATGGTCGAACTCCCGCCGGTCGCCTTCGACAAGGCAGAGCTGGCCGAGCGCCTGCGGGGCCTGCAGCGCAGCCACGGCTTCAGCTACACGGCCCATGGCCAGCGTTTCCACGTACCGCGCACGCTGGACGAACTGGTGGCCTTGCGCGCCGCGCATCCGACGGCCGTGCTGCTGGCCGGTTCGACCGACGTCGGCCTGTGGGTCACCAAGCAGTTGCGCACGCTGGGCGACGTCATCTACCTGGGCCAGGTCGATGCGCTCAAGACCGTGAGCATAGACGCCGGCATGCTGGAGATCGGCGCCGGCGTCTCGCTGCAGGATGCCTACGCGGCGCTGTGCGAGCGCTATCCGGCCGAGCTGTCCGAACTGTGGCAGCGCTTCGCTTCGCTCCCGATCCGCAATGCCGGTACCCTGGGCGGCAATGTCGCCAACGGTTCGCCGATCGGCGATTCGATGCCCTGGCTGATCGCGCTGGGCAGCCAGGTGGTCTTGCGCAGCAGCGAGGGCACCCGCGTGCTGGCGCTGGAAGATTTTTATCTGGGCTACCAGCAGAAAGACCTGCGCGCGGGCGAGTTCGTGCAAGCCGTGCGCGTGCCGCTGCCGGCCGAGGGACTGCGCTTCCGAACCTATAAACTGGCCAAGCGCTTCGACCAGGACATTTCGGCGGTGTGCGCCGCCTTCGCCATGACGCTGGGTGGCGACGTCATCGTCGAGGCGCGCATCGCCTTCGGCGGCATGGCGGCCACGCCGAAGCGCGCGCACGAAGCCGAAGCCGTCCTGCGCGGCCAGGCCTGGAGCGAAGCCACGCTGCGAGCGGCAATGGCCGCGCTCGCGCGCGACTACGCGCCGCTGAGCGACGCGCGCGCCTCGAGCAGCTACCGGATGCGCACCGCGCAGAACCTGCTGCACCGGTTCTGGCTGGAGACGCGGCCGGAAAATCCGCTGCCGGCCAGCGCCGTCAATGCCTTTGCCAGCCTGTGAGGGATTGATCATGAACGATGCAGGCTTGAACCGCGTGGATGCCTGGGCCGAAGTCGGCCGCGCCCGCAAGCACGAATCCGCCGAGCTGCACGTGCGCGGCCAGGCCACCTATACCGACGACATCGCCGAACTCGCCGGCACCCTGCACGCGGCCCTCGGCCTGTCGGCGCGCGCGCATGCGCGCGTCAAAGGGATCGACCTGGCCCCGGTCCGCGCCAGCCGCGGCGTGGTCGCGGTGCTGACGGCAGCCGACATTCCCGGCCTGAACGATTGCGGCCCGATCGTCCACGACGATCCGATCCTGGCCGATGGCCTGGTCCAGTATGTGGGCCAGCCGATCTTCATCGTCGTCGCCGACAGCCATGACAATGCGCGCCGCGCGGCGCGCCTGGCCGTGGTCGACTACGACGACTTGCCGGCCATCCTGACGCCGCAGGCGGCGCGCGCCGCCGCATCGTACGTGCTGCCGCCGATGCGCCTGGCCCGCGGCGATGCGGCCCAGGCCTTTGCGCGCGCGCCGCATACGGTCAAGGGCGAGCTGCACGTGGGCGGCCAGGAACAGTTCTACCTCGAAGGGCAGGTTGCCTATGCGATCCCCGGTGAAGACCGCGGCATGCAGGTGTACTGCTCGACCCAACACCCGAGCGAGATGCAGCACGTGGTCGCGCATGCGCTGGGACTGCACTCGCATCACGTGACGGTCGAGTGCCGCCGCATGGGCGGCGGCTTCGGCGGCAAGGAATCGCAGTCGGCGCTGTGGGCGGCGGCGGCGTCGATCGCGGCAGTGCGCACGGGCCGCCCGGTCAAGCTGCGCGCCGATCGCGACGACGACATGCTGGTCACCGGCAAGCGCCACTGTTTTCACTATGAATACGAGGTCGGCTACGACGACGAGGGCCGCATCCTGGCGGCGAAGGTCGATATGGTCACCCGGGCCGGCTACTCGGCCGACCTGTCGGGCCCCGTCGCCACGCGCGCCGTCTGCCACTTCGACAACGCCTATTACCTGTCCGACGTCGAGATCCGCGCCGCCTGCGGCAAGACCAATACCCAGTCGAACACGGCCTTTCGCGGCTTCGGCGGACCGCAGGGCGCGATCGCCATCGAATACGTGATCGACGAGATCGCGCGTGAACTCGGGCGCGATGCGCTCGACATCCGGCGCCTGAATTTGTACGGCAAAACGGAGCGCAACGTCACGCCCTTCGGCCAGGAGATCGTCGACAACGTGCTCCCCGAGCTGCTGGCCGAGCTCGAAGCCGACAGCGATTATCGCGCGCGGCGCGCGGCGATCGGCGAGTACAACCGCGCCAGCCCGGTGCTCAAGAAGGGCCTGGCGCTCACGCCGCTCAAGTTCGGCATCGCCTTCAACGTCACCCACCTGAACCAGGCCGGCGCGCTGGTGCATGTGTACGTCGACGGTTCCATCCTGGTCAACCATGGCGGCACCGAGATGGGACAGGGCATCAACACCAAGGTGATGCAGGTGGTGGCGCACGAGTTGGGCGTGGAATTGGCGAGGGTGCGCGCCACCGCGACGAATACGTCCAAGGTCGCCAATACCTCGGCCACGGCGGCGTCCACCGGCGCGGACCTGAACGGCAAGGCGGCCCAGGATGCGGCGCGCAAGATCCGCGCGCGCCTGGCCGATTTCGCGGCTGTGCAATACGGCGGCCTTGCGAGCGAAGTGCGCTTCGCCGCCGGGACCGTGTTCGTCGCCGGCCTTTCCCTGCCGTTCGGGGCACTGGTGGCGAAAGCCTACCTGGCGCGGGTGCAACTGTGGTCCGACGGCTTCTATGCGACGCCCGGCCTGCATTGGGACGCGAAGACGATGACCGGCCGGCCGTTCTCCTACTTCGCCTATGGCGCGGCGGTGTCCGAAGTCGTGGTCGACACGCTCACCGGCGAATGGAAACTGCTGCGCGTGGATGCGCTGTACGACGCCGGCCGCTCGCTCAATCCGGCGATCGACATCGGCCAGGTCGAAGGCGCCTTCATCCAGGGCATGGGTTGGCTGACGACGGAAGAATTGTGGTGGAACCCGGCCGGCAAATTGATGACGCATGCGCCGTCCACCTACAAGATCCCGGCCGTCTCGGATTGTCCCGAGGATTTTCGCGTGCGCCTGTTCGACAACGCCAACGTCGAGGACAGCATCCACCGCTCGAAGGCGGTCGGCGAGCCGCCGCTGCTGCTGCCGTTCTCGGTCTTCTTCGCCATCCGCGACGCCATCTCGAGCGTGGGCGGGCACCAGGTCAATCCACCGCTGAATGCGCCGGCGACGTCGGAAGAGATCCTGAAAGCGGTTGCATTCGTCGAGGCGGCGCGCGCATGACGAACGACTGGCTTCACCCGCACGCAGGCACGGCCGCCGTGCTGGTCACGGTGGCGGCCGTGAAAGGCTCGGTACCGCGCGAACCTGGCGCGAAGATGCTGGTGCGCGCCGCGGATTTCGACGGCACCATCGGCGGCGGCCACCTCGAGCATCGCGCCCTGGACATCGCGCGCCTCATGCTGCAGCTGGGCGAGGCGCGCCGCTTCGAACGCTTCGCGCTGGGCCCGAGCCTGGGCCAGTGCTGCGGCGGCGTGGCCTGGCTCGCATTCGAGCGCATGGAAGTCGAACAGGTGGATATCCTGCGCGCGCGCCGCCACCAGGACACCTGGCGCCTGGTTGCCCTCGACGGCGCCAGCGAATGGGCCGTGCTCGACGAGGCGGGCCGCCATCTCGCCGGTGCGACTGCCACGCCATCCTTCGCGCGGCCGCTCGAAACCCGCGTCGTCGAAGGCGAGGGCGGTCGCCGCTGGCTGCTGGACGCCGTTCTTGCCCCACGCGACCACCTGATGCTGTTCGGCGCTGGCCACGTCGGCGCCGCCATCGTGCGCGCGCTGGCGCCCTTGCCCTGCCGCGTCACCTGGGTCGACGAACGCGACGACCTGTTCCCGGCCGAGGTTCCCGCCAATGTGACGGTGGAAGCAACCGACACCCCGGAAGCCCTGGTTGAAAAAGCCGCCCCCGGCACCAGCTTTCTCGTCATGACCCATAGCCACGCGCTGGACCTGCGCCTGTGCCACGCAATTCTCTCTCGATCACGCAGTGATTCCTGCAAGGATTGGTTCGGCCTGATAGGATCGAGTACCAAACGCAGCCAGTTCGAGGCGCGCCTGCGCGAACGAGGCGTCGATGCCAAGCGCATCGATGATATGGTGTGCCCGGTCGGCCTGCCTGGCATCGACGGCAAGGCCCCGGCCGTGATCGCCGCCTCCGTCGCGGCCCAGCTGCTGTCCGTATGGGAAGCAGCTCACCACCCTGAAGAACAACCGGAACTCTCGTAATGTCCACCGCATCACCCAATCTGCAAGCCTACCGTGCGAGCTTGCTGCACTTTCGCGCCGACCCGGCCTTCGACGACCAGGCCGCGCTGTGGCACGAAGACGGCCTGCTGGTCATTGAAGATGGCAAGGTCAAGGCCGGGGGCGACCATGCCGCGCTGGTCTCCACTTTGCCGCCCGGACTGGAGCCGGTCGACTACCGCGGCAAGGTGATCGCCCCCGGCTTCATCGACACCCACCTGCATTACCCGCAGACCGACATGATCGCCTCGCCGTCGCCCGGCCTGCTGCCATGGCTGGAGACCTACACCTTCCCGAGCGAGCGCCGCTTCGAGGACCCGGCGCATGCGCGCGCCACTGCCGAGTTCTTCCTGGACGAGCTGCTGCGCTGCGGCACCACCACCGCCGTGGTGTACTGCACCGTGCATCCGCAATCGGTCGACGCTTTCTTCGAGGCCAGCGAGGCGCGCAACCTGCGCATGGTGGCCGGCAAGGTGCTGATGGACCGCAATTGCCCGGACTTCCTGCGCGACCTCGAGGGCGACCTGGGCCAGAGCGAAGACCTGATCAATAAATGGCACAAGCGGGGACGGTCGCTGTACGCGATCACGCCGCGCTTCGCCCCGACTTCGACCGACGTCCAGCTGCGCCTGACCGGCGAGCTGGCGGCGCGCCATCCGGACACCTTCATCCAGACCCACGTCTCGGAAAACAGGGACGAGTGCAAGTGGGTGAGCGAGCTGTTCCCGCAGGCGCGCAGCTACCTCGACGTGTACGAGCGCTTCGGCCTGATGCGTCCGCGCGCGCTGTTCGGCCACTGCATCTGGCTCGACGACGAGGACTTCGCGCGCATGGCCGCCACCGGGTCGGCGGCCGCCGTGTGCCCGACCTCGAACCTGTTCCTGGGCAGCGGCCTGTTCGACTTCGAACGCGCCGACAGCGCGCGCGCGCTGCTCTCGCTGGGCACCGACGTCGGCGCCGGCACCTCGTTCTCGATGCTGCAGACCATGAACGAAGCCTACAAGGTGGCGCGCCTGAAAGGCAGCTACCTGCCGGCGCTGCGCATGTTCTATCTCGCCACCCTGGGCGCGGCGCGCAGCATGCGCCTGGAAGACACGATCGGCAGCTTCCAGCCCGGCCTGGAAGCCGACTTCGTGGTGCTCGACCGTGAGGCGACGCCGCTGCTGGCGCGCAGGACGAATCATTGCAACTCGCTGGAGGAACTGCTGTTCGCGCTGGCGCTGCTGGGAGATGACCGTACGGTTGCCGCCACCTATTCTGGTGGACGCCAAGTGCACGTGCGTTGATCTCACAATATTGCCAATGGTGAACGAAGCAGTTAGAGTGGCGCGATTCAATATTCACCCAGAAAGCACATCATGCACAAGACATTGACCGGCAGCGCGCTGCTGGCGCTGGCCGTGGCCGGCGCCCCGGCCTGGGCCAAGGAGCCCGCCGCCAACGCCAATGAAGCGGCCACCGCGCGCCACTATGCGGGCCTGATCGCGGGCGAGCAGCCGAAGCTGTCCGAGCTGACGATGTTCTTCACGCAGATGCCGAAGGGTGGCGACCTGCACCACCATTATTCGGGTTCGGTGTATGCCGAGACCTATACCGAATTCGTCGACAAGCAGGGCTTCTGCATCAACACGCAGACCTACCGCATCGAGACCGACAAGGCCGTGGTGGCGCGTGAACTCGCGCGGCCGGCCGCGCAGCGCACCTGCAAGTCGGGCGCCGAGGTGCGGGCCGACGAAGACACCTGGCGCGAAGTGGCCAAGCGCTGGTCGAACAAGGATTTCTACAACCACACCAACCTGCAGCCGGCGCCCGACCAGCGCTTCTTCCAGACCTTCGGCTACTTCGGCCCGGTGGCCAACGACAACCTGCGTGACGGCCTGCAAGAGATCAAGCAGCGCGCGATCGCGGAAAACGTGGGTTACATCGAAACGATGTTCCTGCTGTCGCCCTTCATCGCCAACCCCGATTTCGACAGCCAGGCCTGGACCAATGTGAACGACGACAAGGCGCTCGACAGCGCCTTGCGCGCGAAACTGGCTGCGCTGGATAAGGACGCCGCCTTCAACAAGTCGATCGACGACTTCGTCCAGCAGATCCATGCCGCCTCCGAAGGCATCGACGACGAGCGCTTCACCATGCGCTACCAGAACTACACGCTGCGCCTGTTGAACCCGTCGCAGGTGTTCTCGGCCATGGTGTCGAGCTTCAAGGCGGCAGCCAAGGGTGGGCGCATCGTCGGCCTGAACATCGTGGGCCAGGAAAGCACCCACGTCTCGATGCGCGACTACACCCTTCACATGAAGATGTTCCGCTTCCTGAAGTCGGTCTATCCGAACGTGAAGGTGGCGATGCATGCGGGCGAACTGGCGCTGGGCGACGTACCGCCGGAAGGCCTGAAGTTCCACATCGACCAGGCGCTGGCAGTGGCGGGCGCCGACCGCATCGGCCACGGCCTGGACCTGGCGCACGAGGCGAATGCTCCGGGCATCATGAAGACCATGCGCGAAAAGGACATCCCGGTCGAGATCAACCTGACCTCGAATTCCTTCATCAGCGGCGTGTCGACCACGAACCACCCGCTCAACCTGTACCGCAAATATGGCGTGCCCTACGTGATCTCGACCGACGATGCCGGCGTGACCCGCCACACGCTGTCGCATGAGTACGTGCAGTTCGCCAGCCAGTTCAAGCCGAGCTATGCGGAAGTGAAGAAGGCTTCCTATAACAGCATTCGCTATGCCTTCCTGCCCGTGGCGGAAAAGCAACGACTGACCCGCCAGCTGGACCAACGTTACACGGAATTCGAAGCAAAGATCGCGGCGCTGGACGCCGCGGCCGTTCGCGCCAAATAAAGTGTGACATCCGCGGTCCGGCGCCCGCCGGACCGCCAGCGTGTCACATTTCTCCGGTAACTTTTTGGTAATAAGTTAATGCAAAATTAACTTATGTCGCCTTCTCGCTACAAAAATCTTCGTTCCCCGCGCACTTCCACGGAATTTTTATCAAAAAGATTCCGCGGGAGAACGCCGCACATATAATCCCGCCTTGTCACATTTCGGTCGGAAGCACTCCGATTATGTCGTGTACAGACAACACTTACCCGGTGATTTATACGCAAAAGCTCTGAATAGCCAAGCCAAAACGAATTTGTCGGCTTGTTCAAAGCTCATGCATATTGGCGGAATTCCGCTGTATTACATCACTTCACCGCGTCACGTTGTTGAAACATTGTAACGATACAATCGCAGCCGCTTGCCGGCTGAAGCGCTGCCGCACCAAGCAAAAAATTCAAGCAGTAAATCGTAGGGGAGGGCGTCCGCCCGGGCGTCCAACAATAAATTGAAGTTCTTTTTGGGGTAATCAATGATCACTCAACAACAGATCCGGCTCACCAAATTGGCGCTGGCTTTGTCGGTTGCACTGGCGGCGTCGCCGTCGTTTGCACAGAACACCACGTCCGCCATCGGTGGCCGTATCTCGAACGCTGCCGGCGCACCAGCTGCCGGCGCACAAGTGCAGATCCTGCACGTCGAGTCGGGTTCTGTCAGCAATGTCGTCACTGACGCGGAAGGCCGCTACACCGCGCGCGGCCTGCGCGTGGGTGGTCCTTACACCATTACCATCACCAAGGATGGCGTCACCGAGACGCGCAACGACGTCTTCGTCGAGCTGGCGCAGACCGCGACCGTCGACGCGACCGTCGGCATCCAGACCGTGACCGTGGCCGGCTCGGCTGTTCGTTCGGAAGTCTTCTCGAGCAACAACATGGGCGCGGGCACCTCGATCAGCAACACCCAGCTGCAGACCCAGGCGTCGATCAACCGCAACCTGCAGGACTACGCCCGCGCCGACCCGCGCGTGTCGCAGACCGACAAGGACCGCGGCGAAATCTCGGTCGCCGGCCAGAACTCGCGCTACAACTCGATGACCATCGACGGCGTCGCGATCAACGACACCTTCGGCCTGGAATCGAACGGCAGCCCGACCGCGCGCCAGCCGATCTCGATCGAAGCGATCCAGTCGGTGCAGGTCAACGTCGCCAACTACGACGTGACCCAGAAAGGCTACACCGGCGCCAACATCAACGCCGTGACCAAGTCGGGCACCAACACCTACAAGGGTGGTGTCTACTACGTGTTCCGCAACGACACCATGGCTGGCGACCGCTACGACGTGGTCACCGACAAATACAGCGAACCGCCGAAGTCGAAGGAAACCACCAAGGGTATCTGGGCATCGGGTCCGCTGATCCAGGACAAGCTGTTCATCTTCGCCCTGGCCGAAAACTTCGAGAGCTCGCGTTCGAGCCCCGACTTCGGACCGATCGGTTCCGGCGCCGGCACCACCGTCGGCATCACTCAGTCGGCCATCGCCGGCGCGCAGCAGATCGCCCAGGGCTACGGCCTCGACATCGGCACTCCGGCCGTCCCGACCGGCGCCATGCTGACCTCGAAAGAGCGCATGGTGAAGTTCGACTGGAACATCACCGACGACCACCGCGCCAACCTGCGCTACGCCAAGACCACCCAGGGCGAGCCGTTCTTCCCGGGCTTCTCGAACACTGGTGTCGGCCTGTCGTCGAGCTTCTACAACCAGGGCAAGGAAATCGAGACCGTCGTCGCCCAGGTGTTCTCGGACTGGACCCCGAACTTCTCGACCGAGTTCAAGTACTCGACCCGCGACTACGATTCGGCTCCGGTCAACGCAACCCGTACGCCATCGATGGCCCTGCAGTTCTCCGGCGCACTGCCGGACGGCGCGCCGGCCGGCCTGTCCAGCGGCAACCGCTTCCTGAACTTCGGTACCGAGCGTAGCCGTCACAACAACGTGCTGGGCAACAAGACCACCGACCTGTACGCCGGCGCCAACTGGATCGTGGGCGACCACGAGCTGAAATTCGGCGCCGACCATACCAAGACCAAGATCTACAACGCCTTCCTGCAAGGCGTGTTCGGCGAATACACCTTCGCCTGCCTGGATTCGGCCGACCCGAACTTCTACAGCTTCGGCGCCCTGCCGAGCTGCGCCCGCGCGACCAACGCGCAGGTCGAAGCCGCCGTGCTCGAGAACTTCCGTCGCGGCCGTCCGCTGAGCTACAGCGTGCAGCGCGCCCTGCCTGGCGCATCGATCGAAGACGCGATCGCCCAGTTCGAGACCAAGAACACCGGTCTGTTCCTGCAGGATACCTGGGCCGTCAACGACCAGCTGACCCTGACCTACGGCGTTCGTTACGACCGTAACGACATCGGCAACCGTCCGCTGTACAACGCCGCCGCGGCTCAGCCGATGGTTGCTGGCAACCCGGCAACCGGCGCGCGCCAGTCGGGCGGCTTCGGTCTGGACAACACCCGGACCATCGACGGCACCGACCTGATCCAGCCGCGTTTCGGCTTCAACTACCGCTTCGACAAGTCGCCGCGTCCGACCCAGCTGCGCGGCGGTTTCGGCCTGTTCCAGGGCGCGGCCGCTGCCGTCTGGATGTCGAACCCGTTCTCGAATCCGGGCGTCGCCGCCGCGACCATCAGCTGCTCGGGCGTCGGCGCAACCCGTTGCCCGACCACCGGTGGCCTGATCAGCACGGATCCGGACAACCAGCCGACCGTGTCGGGCGCCGTGCCTGCCGCAAACGTCGACTTCCTGGATCCGGGCTTCCGCCAGCCGGCGATCTGGAAGACCAACCTGGCCTTCGATACCGAACTGCCATGGGGCGGTCTCGTGTTCGGTGGTGAGCTGCTGTACACCAAGAACAAGCACGCCATCTATTACGAGCACCTGAACCTGGGCGCACCGACCGCGATCGGCGCCGCCGATGGCCGTCAGCTGTTCTGGAATGCAGCCGGCCTGAACCAGGCTAGCTACGGCGTGTCGAACAATGCAGCGACCCTGATCAGCAACAGCGGCGCAACCAACCGCGCACTGAGCAACCGCAGCTACAACAACGTGCTGGTGGCGCGCGATACCGACAAGGGCGACGCGAAAGTGATCACCATGTCGCTGTCGCAGCCAATGCAGAAGGGCCTCGGCTGGTCGGTGTCGTACACCTACACCGATGCGACCGAAGTCTCGCCGCTGACCTCGTCGGTCTCGAACTCGAACTTCAACGGCCGTTCGGTGTTCAACCCGAACGAAGAAGTCGCCGCGACCTCGAGCTACGCCATCAAGAACCGTGTGAACGCGTTGCTGAACTTCCAGAAGAAGTTCTTCGACAACTACAACACCCGTTTCGGCATCTTCTATGAAGGTCGTGAAGGCCGTCCATACAGCTGGACGTTCAACAACGACATGAACGGCGACAACCTGGCCGGCAACGACCTGATGTACATCCCGACCGCGTTCGGTTCCGGCGAAGTCGTGTTCTACGGCGACACCGCAACCAACCACGCGAACGAGCAGCGTTTTTGGGACGTCGTCAACGCCAACAAGGGCCTGCATGGCGCCGCCGGTGGTGTCGTGAAGCGTAACAACAGCACTTCGGAATGGGTCAACACCTTCGACCTGCGCATCAGCCAGGAAATTCCAGGCCTGTTCAAGCGCAACAAGGCGACCTTCACCCTCGACTTCATGAACTTCGGCAATCTGCTGAACAAGAAGTGGGGCCGTACCGAAGAAGTCGCGTTCCAGTCGGCCGGTGGCCAGGCGCGCAGCTTCGTCGACTTCGCTGGTACTGATGCACAAGGCCGTTACATCTACGTCGTGCGTAACGACGTCGAGCGTCAAGACCTGAAGCAGTCGAAGGGCGAGTCGCAGTGGGCGATCCAGGCAACCCTCAAGTACGAATTCTAAGCACGCTGAATTCGTAGCATGAGCTAGTCAAGAACGGCCGGTGGAAACACCGGCCGTTTTTTCGTTAAAAAATGCGCAGCCCAGCAACCGTAAGGATTTCCTGCACGCAAGCCGCGTGGGATAATGTTGGCTGTCGAGTTCGCTCGAACCCGGTTTTTTCCGGACCCGCCGTTCGCGCCGGTCCGCATCCACTAAAGGTGTTTCCATGATCGTTACGCGCCGCGCATGCGCCACTCTTTCCACCCTCACCATGGCGCTGCTGCTGGCCGGCTGCGTCAGCGCGCCCCAGGGCCCGGTGACCCTCAATCTCGTATCGCTGAACGACTTCCACGGCAACCTCGAGCCGAGCCGCTACGTCCTCAAGCATGCGGATGGCAAGGAAGAAGTCATGCGCGCCGGCGGCGCCGAAGCGGTGGCGGCGGCCCTGCAGGCCTGGCGCAAGGAAGACAAGGACCTGCTGCTGGTCTCGACCGGCGACATCGTCGGCGCCAGCCCGGCGCTGTCGTCGCTGTGGGCCGACGAGCCGACCATCGAAGTGATGAACATGCTGAACCTGCGCGCCAGCGCGGTCGGCAACCATGAATTCGACGGCGGCCGCAAGGAACTGCTGCGCCAGCAGAACGGCGGCTGCGATTCGCCGCATCCGACCAAGGCCTGCAAGTTCACCCCGAACTTCGGCGGCGCCAGGTTCACCTACCTCGGCGCCAATGTGATCGACTCGGCCACCGGCAAGCCGGTCATCCCGGGCTTCAGGATCGAGGACGTCAAGGGCATCAAGGTCGGCCTGGTCGGCGTGGTGCTGAAGGACACGCCGAACATGGTGGTGGCCTCCGGCGTGGCCGGCCTGCGGTTCGGCGACGAGGCCGAGGCGATCAATGCCGCGCTGCCGGCCATGCGCGCCGCCGGCGCGCAGGTCATCGTGGCGCTGGTGCACCAGGGCGGCCGCACGGTGGAGTCGCCGCTGCAGGCCGGCTGCTCGCAGCTCAAGGGCGACATCGTCGACGTGGTGAAAAAGATCGACCCGTCGGTCAAGCTGGTGCTGACCGGCCACTCGCACCAGGGCTATCTGTGCGACGTCGATGGCCGCACCGTGACCCAGGCCGACACCGCCGGCCACCTGCTCACCCGCGTGTCGATGCAGGTCGAGCCGAAGACCGGGGCGGTCAGCAACCTGGTCGTCAAGAATGTGGTGATGAAGCCGGGCGAGTATCCGGCGGATCCGAAGATGACGGCTTTCGTCGCGCAGGTGAAGGAGCGCAGCAAGGAAGCCTTGACCCGCCCGATCGCCAAGGTGGCCGGAGCGCCCGTGCTGCGCAAGACCAACGATGCCGGCGAGTCGGTGCTGGGCAATATGATCGCCGATGCGGCGCTCGATTCGGTCCGTGACATGGGCGCGCAACTGGCCTTCATGAACAATGGCGGCATTCGCCGCGACCTCGAGGCCGGCCCGGACGGCACGGTCGCCTTCGGCCAGGTCCAGGTGGTGCTCCCGTTCGGCAACACGACGGTCGTGATGGACCTGACCGGCGCCCAGATCCGCGCCCTGCTGGAACGCCAGTGGGCCGACGGCGTCGATTCGAATTCGTCGGTGCTGCAGATTTCCGAGGGCTTCAGCTATGCCTGGGACCCGAAGCGTCCGGCGGGCAGCCGCCTGGTGCCGGGCAGCCTGAAGCTGAACGGCAAGGAGATGCAGGACGGCGCCACTTACCGCATCGCCACCAATAATTTCCTGGCCGAAGGCAGCGACGGTTATCCGGAGTTCGGCAAGGGCACGGCGCGCGTCGACACCGGCCTGCGCGACCTGGACGGCTTCATCGCCTATCTGAAGAAGATCGAAGGGCAGGGCGCGATGGCGCCGGCTGCACCACGCATTCAGAAGATCAAGTAACCCCGCAGCACTGTATCGAACAAGGAATCACCATGAAAAAACTCGCATGCGTGCTGGCGCTGACCGGCGTCTTCGCATCGGTGGCCGCGCCCGACGCCGCCGCCTGGGGCCGCGACGGCCACCGCGCCATCGGCGCCATCGCCGACCGCCTGCTCAAGGGCAGCAACGCGCAAAAGGAAATCGCGCAGCTCCTGCTGCCGGGCGAATCGCTGGCGTCGATGGCCAACTGGGCCGACTGCGTCAAGGGCACTTTCTGCGGCCCGCAGACGCCCGAGATGGTCGAGTACGTGGCCGGCAATCCGCGCCACAGCGAATACCACTACACCAATGTGCCGTTCCAGCTGGACCACTACCATGAGCATGGCGTGGGCACGAGCGAGGTCGACATCGTGCAGACGCTGGAGCAGTGCATCGCCGTCCTGCAAGGCAAGACCGACCCCGCCCTGAACCCGCACAAGTTCACCAAGCGCCAGGCCCTGATCCTGCTGGCCCACTTCGCCGGCGACATCCACCAGCCGCTGCACGTGGGTTCGGCTTTTGTTTCCAAGGACGGCAAGTTCGTGGTGCCGAAGAACCGCGCCGAGATCGACGAGACCCTGGTCTTCGATTCGCGCGGCGGCAACAACCTGCTGCTGGATAACGAGCGTCTGGCTGTCCTGACCGCTGGCGTGATCCCTCTAGGGGAGCCAATCGTCGTCAAGGAAGGCGTGCCGGCGGCGCTGACCAAGCCGTTCCATTCCTACTGGGACACTACCACGGTCGACTACGCTTTCCGCCGCATCAAGACCCGCACGCCGGAGCAGTTCGCCGACGTCGCGGTTGCCAGCCAACCGCAGCTGAAAAAAGCGCAGGGCGACGTGTCGACCTGGCCGGTGCAGTGGGTCGAGGATGGCCTGGTGTCGGCCAAGCTGGCCTACAAGGATGTGGTGCCGGGCAAGCTGACGCCGCAGACCAGCAAGAAGGGCGAGACCTATTACACCTTCGCGCTGGAAGTGCCGCAGAACTATCCGGTGCCGAGCTCCGAGATCGCCAAGACCCAGCTGATCAAGGGCGGCTACAACCTGGCGGCGATGCTGCAGGCGATCTGGCCGTAACGTTCTTCCTTGCGCCGCGCCGACCCCCGGTCGCGTGTAGCGCATTTTTTTCGTGGCCTCGGCTAGAATCGCGTCATCCCTGACCAGATTCCGAGGCCACATGCGTCCCACCCTCAAAGCCGCCATCGCGGCTGCATGCCTGATTCCCTCCCTTCACGCCAATGCGCAGTCGCCTGAACCGGCGGGATTGCCGCTCTGGGAGTTCGGCGTGGGCGCCTTCGGTCTCACGGCGCCGGCCTATCCCGGCGCCGACGACCGCAACAACCGCGTCCTGCCGCTGCCCTACCTGCTGTACCGCGGCGAAATCCTGCGCGCCGACCAGTCGGGCATCGGGGCGCGCCTGTTCCGATCCGACCGGCTCGAGTTCGACGTCGGCCTGGCCGGTGCGCTGCCATCCGATTCGGACGACGTCGACATCCGTGCCGGCATGCCCGACCTGGGAGCCTTGTTCGAATTCGGCCCACGCCTGAAGATCCGGGTGGCCGATTTCGACGATCGCAGCCGCCTGCGCGCGGAACTGCCGCTGCGCGCCGTGATCGAGGCAAGGGGAGGGCTGCGGCGCCAGGGCTGGACCTTCGAGCCCAAGCTGGCGTATGAGACGCGCGGCGAGCGCGGTTTGTGGAGCGTCGAGGGGAATGTCTCGGTCGTGTTCGGCGACAAGCGCATCAACCGCTATTTCTACGAAGTGCAGCCACAGTATGCGAATGCGTCGCGCGCCGCTTACGGGGCCGACGCTGGCCTGATGCTGACGCGCGTTGGGCTGTTCGCCACGCGCCAGTTGAATCCCGATGTGCGCCTGTTCGGCTTCGTGCGCTTCGAATCGTATGCGGGCAGCGCCAACCGCGACAGCCCGCTGCACCTCAAGAACACCGGCACCTCGGCCGGCATCGGCTTCGCCTGGACCCTGGCGCGCTCCAGCCGCCGCGCGGCGGGCTACGAACCGGTCGATCCGGTCACGCCATAAAAAAACGCCGGGACCAGCCCGGCGTCAAGAGGAGACAACTTGTGCGCGTCAGGCTGCCTGACGCATCGTCAGCGCCGGACGTCCGGCATTCTTGAGCGAGGGACGGCTTGCCGCCGAGCTCTCTTCGAAGCGGAAGGTCGACACCAGCTGCGCCAGCAATTGCGCCTGTTCGCGCATCGAGGTCGAGGCGGCCGCCGCTTCTTCCACCAGCGCCGCGTTCTGCTGCGTCACCTGGTCCATCTGGGCGATCGCCTGGTTCACCTGCTCGATGCCGGCCGACTGCTCCTGGCTGGCCATGGCGATGCCCGACATGATGGCGGTGACGCGGCCGATGCTGTCCACGATTTCCTGCATGGTCGCGCCGGCATCCGACACCAGGCGGCTGCCTTCCTCGACCTTGGCGCTCGAGTCGCCGATCAGGGTCTTGATTTCCTTGGCCGCCGCCGCCGAGCGCTGGGCCAGGTTGCGCACTTCGCTCGCCACGACCGCGAAGCCGCGGCCTTGTTCGCCGGCGCGCGCCGCTTCCACCGCCGCATTCAGCGCCAGGATATTGGTCTGGAAGGCGATGCCGTCGATGACCGAGATGATGTCGACGATCTTCTTCGACGAATCGTTGATCGCGTCCATGGTCTGCACCACGCGGCCGACGGTCTCGCCGCCGCGGCCCGCCACTTGCGAGGCGGTCTGCGCCAGCGCATTGGCTTCGCGCGCATTGTCGGCGTTCTGCTTCACGGTCGAGGTCAGTTCTTCCATCGACGATGCGGTCTCTTCCAGCGCGCCGGCCTGCTGCTCGGTGCGCGACGACAGTTCGAGGTTGCCGGCCGAGATCTGGTCGGCGGCTTCGACGATGGTCTCGGTGCCGCTGCGTACCTGGCCGACGATGCCCACCAGGTTGTCGTTCATGTCCTTCAGTGCGCCCATCAGCACGCCGGTTTCATTGCGGCCTTGCGCGACGATGCGGCTGCTCAGGTCGCCAAGGGCGACGGTCTGGGCGACAGCGACGGCTTCTTCCAGCGGCGCGGTGATGCGGCGGCCGATCCACCAGGCGAAGACGGCGCCGGCCACCAGGGCGATCGCGGCCAGGGACAATTGCAGGTTCAGGCTGGTCTTGAAGCCGTCGTCGATCGACTGGGCATCGGCTTCGACCACCTTTTTCTGGTAATTGACGATCGCGCGCAGGCTTTCCACGTAGGCTTTCACGCGCGGCAGCATATCGGTGGCCAGGAAGTGGCGCACCGCCTCGTCGTCGCCGGCGGCCTTTTTCTCCAGCACGCTCTTGCGCGCGGCGCGGTAGCCTTCGCGCTGCTCGTCGACCTTGTCGAACAGGGCCATCGCCGCTGCGTCGTCCTTCAGGCTTTCGATGAGTCCCTTGTGCAGCACGTCCGAACGCTTGGACGAGGAGGCGATATCGTCCAGGAAGTATTTCTCGTCGGCCGGATCGGCCATCTTGATGGCGGCGATCGTGCGCGCCGCATTGGTTTCGATGATGGCCTGCCATTCCTGCAGCATGGCCAGACGCTCCATGCTCTGGGTGGTCAGCTTGTCGGTCAAGTCTTCCGCCTTCTTGGTCTGGATCAGGCCGATGCCGACCAGGATCAGCATTGCTGCAAGCAGGGTAGCGAAGCCGCCGAACAGGAGGCTGCGCAACTTGATGTTCTCGATTGCCATAAGTTTCCTATAGAGAAAATTTGGACGACAACGGATGTCTGTTCGTTGCCGTACGGAAAGTAGGTATTTTCTCAGACTCGACAGCAATTGCAGCACAAGATTGCATTTTGTATGCCAAATTTCTTGATATGTGTGGCAATGCAGTCACGTTCACTTATCATCACAACAAGTTATAGCTGATTTTGAACAGTGGATGAGGGGAGGGATGAACGGAAAATACCTGCCCGCGAACGCGGGCAGGTGAAGGTATTGCTTAGCGCGACTTGACGAAGGGCTTACCCAGCGCCTTCGGCGCCACCGACTTGGCCATCAGGCCGGCCAGCACGACCACGGTCACGATGTACGGGATCATCTGGATCAGCGAACCCGGGATGCGGCCCACGACCGGCAGGTCGACACCCTCGATCTGGATCTGCACCGCCGCGAAGAAGCCGAACATCATGCAGCCCAGCACCGTGTGCAGCGGACGCCAGTTGCCGAACACCAGGGCGGTCAGCGCCAGGTAGCCGGCGCCGGCCGACATATCGCGCAAGAAGAAGCCGCTCTGGACGATCGACAGGTAGGCGCCCGAGAACGAGCACAGCACGCCGGCGATGATCATTGCCATGTAGCGGGTGCGCTGGACCGAGATGCCGGCGGCGTCGGCCGCGTGCGGGTTTTCTCCGCAGGCGCGCAGGCGCAGGCCGAAGCGGCTGTGGAACAGCACCCAGTGCACGATCGGCAGCAGGGCGAAGGCGAAATACACCAGCGGCGAGTGGCCGCCGATCAGGCGCGTCCAGACCCAGCCCAGGCCCGGAATGTCGGCCACCAGTTCCGAGCCGGGCAGCACCACGGTCGACAGGCGCGCCTCGCCCAGGTCCGGCGTGCGGCCGCCCTGCTGGAAGAAGTACTGGGCCACCACGAAGGTCAGGCCGCTCATCGCGATATTGATGGCGATGCCCGCCACCAGCTGGTTGCCCTTCTGGGTGATCGAGACGAAGGCCTGGATCAGGGCCAGCGCGACTGATGCGAGGATGCCGGCGGCGATGCCGATCCACGGGTCCTGGTAGGTGTAGGCAACGCCGGCCGAGACGAAGGCCGAGGCCAGGATCTTGCCCTCGAGGCCGATGTCGACCACCCCGCTGCGCTCGGCGAACAGGCCGGCCATGGCCGCGAAGATCAGCACCGGCGCGTTGCGGATGGTGGAGACGACGATGCTGGCGAACTGGAAGTCTTCCATGGCTTATCCCTTGCTACGTGTTGCGTTGATCAGTTTCAGCACTGCCGGCGCATACATGTTTTCCATGGCGCCGCAGAACAGGATGATCAGGCCCTGGATGAAAATGAAGGTCTCTTGCGGGATGTTCGGCTTTTCCAGCGACAGGTCGAAGCCGCCCTGGATCAGCGCGCCGAACAGCACCGACGACAGCAGGATGCCGACCGGATGCTGGCGGCCCATCAGCGCGATCGCGATGCCGATGAAGCCGGCGCCGGCCGGGAAATTCAGGCTCAGGTAGTGGGTCGAACCGAGGATCGAGTTCACCGCCGCCAGGCCCGCCAGGGCGCCCGAGATCAGCATCGCGACGATGATGGTGCGGCTGATGCGCACGCCGGCGTAGTGGGCAGCGTGGGCGTTCAGGCCGGTCGCCTGCAGCTTATAACCCCAGCTCGAGCGCGATACCGCGACCCAGTAGACCACCAGGGCCACCAGCGCCAGGATGAAGGCGAGGTTGAGCGGCGTGTTCTCGCCGAAGAACGGCAGCCAGGTCGACAGCTGCGGGATCGCCGCGGCGTCCGAGAACACGCGGCTGGCCGGGTTCTGGTCGCCCTCGGGGATCATGTACTTGACGATGATGAAGTTCATCAGGCCGGCGGCGATGAAGTTGAACATGATGGTCGTGACCACCACGTGGCTGCCGCGCTTGGCCTGCAGGTAGCCCGGCAGGAAGGCCCAGGCCGCGCCGAACAGGGCGCTGGCGACGATCGCCAGCGGGATCAGGAGCCAGGCGGAGAGGGACGCGTCGAACGCCAGCATGGCCAGGGTCAGGCCCAGGCCTCCCAGGTACATCTGGCCTTCGGCGCCGATGTTGAACAGGCCCGCCTTCATCGCGATCGACACGGCCAGGCCGGTGAACACGAACGTCGAGGCGTAGAACAGCGTATAGCTCAGGCCTTCCGGATTGATGACGGCGCTGTTGACGAGGATCTGCAGCGATTCCACCGGGCTTTCGCCCAGCAGGTGGATGACCAGCGCGGCGACCAGCAGCGCGGACAGCAGGTTCAGGACCGGCAGGACGAAGCCCGAGGCCCAGCGTGGGAGTTCAGTCGTTTTCATGATTTGTGCATCCCGCCCATCAAGAGGCCGATGCGGGTGGTGTCGAATTCGTCAATATGGAGTTCGCCGGTGACGCGGCCGCCCGACATCACGACGATGCGGTCGGCCAGGGCGCGCACTTCTTCCAGCTCGGTCGACACCAGCAGGATGGCCACGCCTTCGTCGCGCAGGCGCAGCAGCTGGGTGTGGATGCTTTCGATGGTGCCGATGTCGACGCCGCGGGTCGGCTGGCCGACCAGCATCAGCTTCGGCGCGGCGGACACTTCGCGCGCGATCACGACCTTCTGCTGGTTGCCGCCCGATAGCAGGCCGATGCGCACATTGGGGTCTTTCGGGCGCACGTCGAATTCCTCGAGCAATCCGGCGCAGCGCTTGGCGATGGCCTCGAAGTCGAACAGGCCGCGCTTGGTGACGCGGTCCTGGTAGCCGAACACGGTGTTCTGCATGACCGAGAAATCCTTGATCACGCCATCGCGCAGGCGGTCTTCCGGCACGTGGCCGATGCCGAGGTCACGGAAGGTGGCGGGCAGGCCGTCGGCGTTCGAGCGGCCGGCGTAGGGCAGCGGCGCGCCTTCCATCGTCACGGTGCCGGAGGTCGGCAGGCGCATGCCGGACAGGATTTCCATCAGCTCGCTCTGGCCATTGCCCGAGACGCCGGCGATGGCGACGATCTCGCCGGCGCGCACGTTGAGGGCAATGTCGGCCAGCAGCTGGACGCCGTTGGCGTCCTTCAGTTGAAGATTCTCGACCTGCAGCACCGGCGCGCCTGGCGCGTGCGGTTTGCGCGGCAGGTTGCCCTCGATCGGGCGGCCCACCATCATGTTGGCCAGCTGCTCCTTCGAGGTGTCGCCGGTGGCGACGGCGCCGGCCACGCGGCCCGCGCGCATCACGGTCACCTGGTCGGTGATCTCCATGATCTCGCCCAGCTTGTGGGTGATCAGGATGATGGTCTTGCCCTGTTCCTTGAACAGTCGCAGGATGTCGAACAGCGAGGCGATTTCCTGCGTGGTGAGCACGGCGGTCGGCTCGTCCAGGATCAGGATCTCGGCGCTGCGGTAGATCTGCTTGAGGATCTCGACGCGCTGCTGGGCGCCGACCGACAGGGTCGAGATGACCGCCAGCGGATCGACGTCGAGGTGGTAGCGGGCGCAGATCTCGCGCAGCTTGGCCTCGGTTTCAAGGCGCTTCTTCGACAATTTGAAGCCGCCCTCGGCGCCGAGCATGACGTTGTCGAGCACGGTCATGTTCTCGACCAGCATGAAGTGCTGGTGGACCATGCCGATGCCCAGGTCGATCGCCTCCTGGCTGGAGCGGATCTTCTGCTCGGCGCCATTGATGACGAGCTGCCCGCTGTCGGCGTGATAGTAGCCGTACAGGATGCTCATCAGGGTGGATTTGCCCGCGCCATTTTCGCCGATCACGCCATGGATCGAGCCCTTGGCGATCGAGAAGCTGACGTCGGCGTTCGCCTGCACCGGCCCGAAGGCCTTGCTGATATTGCGAAATTCTACGGCTGGCTGCATTGCGATCTGTCGTAAATATGAAGTGTCTTTATCATTCAAAAGCGCGCCGGGCCGGGTTTAGCCGGCGCGGCGCGCTTCGAATGGGGATAGCTCGATCAGACCGGGCAGCTGCTACCTGCGCGGTAATCGATGACCTTGATCTTGCCGTTGATGATGTCGGTGCGCACGGCGTTGACGCGCTTTTCGATCTCCGGCGTGACGACCTTGCGGTTGTCCTTGTCCAGCACCCAGTCCACGCCGCCTTCCTTCAGGCCCTTGTAGTGCACGCCCGCTTTCCAGGTGCCGTTCTTGACGCCCATGAAGGAGTCGTACACGGCCACGTCGACGCGCTTGATCATCGAGGTCAGCATGGTGCCCGGGTGCAGGTAGTTCTGGTTCGAATCGACGCCGATCGCCAGCTTGCCTTGTTCCTTGGCCGCCTGCAGCGTGCCCATGCCGCTGCCGCCCGCCACCGCGAACACGACGTCGACGCCGCGCGCGAACTGTGCGCGCGCCAGCTCGCCGCCCTTGGCCGGGTCGTTCCAGGCGGCGGCGGTGGTGCCGACCATGTTCTGGACGATCTCGACCTTCGGCGCCTGGGCCTTGGCGCCCTGGTTGTAGCCGCAGGCGAAGGCGCGGATCAGCGGGATGTCCATGCCGCCCACGAAGCCGAGCTTCTTGGACTTGGACGCCATGGCGGCGGCGACGCCGACCAGGTAGGAGCCTTCCTGTTCCTTGAACATCACCGATTCGATGTTCGGGCCTTGCGCCACGCTGTCGATCAGCACGAAGCGCACGTTCGGGAATTCACGGGCGACTTTTTGCACGGCCTGGGTTTGCGAGAAACCGATGGCGGCGATCATGTCGACCTTCTTGCGCGCCAGGCCGCGCATCACCTGCTCGGCCTGGGTATCGCTATTGGCCTGGACTTCGAACACCTTGACGCCGGTCTCTTTGGTGAAGCGCTGCAGGCCTTCGAAAGCCGACTGGTTGAACGATTTGTCGAATTTGCCGCCCGCATCGTAGACCATGCCGAGCTTCGGCTGCGCGATCGGACCTGCGGCCGGCGCGGCGAAAGCACTGCCGGCGACGCACAGCGCCGCAATGGTCATGCTGAGTTGCTTAAATTTCATCAATAGGCTCCTGGAATAGCGGTATTGTACCCGCGGCATGGCGTCCGATGGGTAGGGGCTGCGCAATTGCTACCCCGAACGGTAAGGCGGGAGAGGACACTTCGCGCTGCGCGATTGTGTCAGCCCGGCGATCCGCAGGGGGTTACGATTTGTATCTGGCGACTATTTTCTCAGCAGAAGGGCATGCATGTAGCACGCCCACAACAGGCTGGATCGTCGATTTGGCTGAAGTCGATACGAATATGGCAAAAACATGAGCAAACTCACGCCATCTCAGCGCAAGCTGTCAAATATGCATCAACCTACAAGTTGATGACAAATACGATTTTACTTGCCAATTTATTCGTTGGAAATATAACTGCTGACAACTTTCAGCAATTATTTTGCGGTGAGGGCGAAATCGGCGGGCGTCGGGACCGCCTCGGCAGGTGGTTCGGCAGTGGCGACCGCGTCGGCGACGGCCGCCGCGGCGGCCGGCGTCACTGGCTGGCTGAACTGGCGCGTGAGGAAGCCGGCGATCATGTCCTGCGTCGATTCCAGGTAGGGGATGTTCATGTGGTCGGAGTCGGGCACGATGTCGTCCGCCACCAGCTGGCCCAGCTTGGCCACCAGCAGGTCGGTATGGGTGTGCGGCACCACGTCGTCGCTGGCCGCGCGCAGCACATAGGTCGGCGCCTTGAGCGAGGGCGCATACTTGATCGACTCGAAGCGGTGCTGCAGCATGTACTCGATCGGCATCACGCGGAAGCGGCGCTTGGCGATCGCCAGGATCGAATCGTAGGGCGTGATCAGGACCACGGAATGGGCGGGACGCTCCTTGGCGACCTGCACCGCGACGCCGGAGCCCAGGCTGCGGCCGACCACGGCGATGCGATGGGGATCGACCTGGCCGCGCGTGGCGAGCCAGTCGTACAGCAGGCAGCCGTCTTCGATCATGTGGATTTCGGCCGGCACGCCCTGCGATTCGCCATAGCCGCGGTAGTTCATCGCCAGCACGGTCATGTTGGGGAACAGCTTGCCGGCATCGCGCACGACCCAGGACACTTCTTCGGAACGGCCGCCGAAATACAGCACCGCCGGGCGCGGACCGGGAATGGTCGGGGTCATCAGCCAGCCCGAGAGGCGGGTGCCGTCGTTGGCGCGCAAAACCACCGGACGGGTGCGGTGGCCGCTGCTGCGCGGGCTTTTGACTTCGCGCTCGAGCGTCGGATTGAAGACCAGGCGGCGCTGGTTGGCGGCGACGGCCGCCGTCAGCCCCAGCCACAGCATGCTGGCAAAGCCCGTGATCCCCGCCGCCATTTTCTTCGACATATCCATGACTGACCGTCTACGCCAGCCGCTGAGTTTTGTTCTGTGTGACACCTATCACTGTTGGGCAGCCCATGCGAAATGGGTTGAAAAGTTGTTTTAAACCAACATCGAGCGCTGCCGTTGTGCTGGTGTCCCGATCGTGCAATTGCGGTTACGATGTTCACCTTCATCCAATGCCTTCTGGAGACGCCGTGCATTACCTGCTCACCTATGACCTCGCCCCCGACTACCTCGAACGCCGCGGCGAATTTCGCGATGAACACCTCAAATTGGCCTGGGAAGCGCAGGAACGCGGTGAGCTGGTCCTGGCCGGTGCGCTGACCGAACCGGCCGATCATGCGGTGCTGGTCTTCGATTGCGAGACGCCCGAACCGGTCCAGCTGTTCGCTGCGCAAGATCCTTACGTCACGAACGGCCTGGTGCGCGCCTTCCACGTGCGCCAGTGGAATACGGTCGTCGGCGACCTGGCGAGCAATCCGGTACGGCCGGCCTGAATTCTTGCCGGAATAACACACTACATGGAGTAAGATTCCCCGCTTGTCGACTATTGCCGGGGAATCCATGCAATCTGCTGTCAATCTGTGGCCACTGCTCGGCGTGGTCGTCGTCGTCGCCGGCTTTTTGCTGCGCGCCAATCCGGTGCTGGTCGCCGTCGCCGCCTGCGGCGTGACCGGCGTAGCGGCCGCCATGCCCGTCATGGCCCTGCTCGAGTCGCTCGGCACCGCCTTCGTCAAGACGCGCAACCTGCCATTGATCCTGCTGCTGCCGTTGGCCGCCATCGGCCTGCTGGAGCGCTTCGGCCTGCGTGAACAGGCGCAATCGGTGATCGCGAAGGTGCGCTCGGCCACCGCCGGTCGCCTGTTGTTCGTCTACCTGTTCGCGCGCGAGAGCACCGCCGCGATGGGCCTGACCAGCCTGGGCGGCCATCCGACGATGGTGCGGCCGCTGGTCGCGCCGATGGCCGAGGCGGCCGCGGAAACCCAGCACGGCACCTTGCCCGAGCGCGTGCGCCACCGCATCCGCGCCATGTCGGCCGCCACCGACAATATCGGCCTGTTCTTCGGCGAAGATATCTTCGTGGCCTTCGGCGCCATCGTCTTGATGCACACGATCCTGCAGGCCGAGGGCATCGAGGTCAATCCGCTGCACATCGCGTTGTGGGGCATCCCGACCGCGATCACCGCCTTCGTAATCCATGCCTGGAACCTGCGCCGGCTCGATGCCGAGATCAAGCGCGAGATCGGGCGTGAAGCGGCGGCGAAGGAGGCGGCGTGACTCTCACCATCGATCACTTCTATATCCTGGTCGGCCTGCTGCTCTCGAGCGTGGCCATCATGAACCTGGTGGACCGCAGCAATCCGCGCCGTGTCACCACGGCGCTGTTCTGGGGACTGTACGCGCTGCTGTATCTTGCCGGCGAGCGCATGCCGCCAGCGGCGGTCGGCGCCCTGATGATCGTCATGGCCTTGCTGGCCGGCTTTGGCGGCGTCAAGGCCGGCGCGCCGAAGGCGTTGGGGCAGGAGGCGCGCCGCGCCAGCGCCGCGCGCCTGGGCAACCGCATCTTCATCCCGGCGCTGCTGCTGCCGCTGGTGACCGTGATCGGCGCCACCGTGCTCAAGGATGTGCAGATTGGCGGACTGCCCATGCTCGACCCGGCCCACCTGACCCTGGTCAGCATGGGCTGCGGCGCCATCGTGGCGCTGATTGCCGCCTGCTGGCTGACGCGCGCCACGCCGCTGCAGGGCGTGCGCGAGGCGCGGCGCCTGGTCGATGCGATGAGCTGGGCGGTGGTGTTGCCGCACATCCTGGCGGTGCTGGGGCTGCTGTTCTCGGAAGCCGGCGTCGGCAAGGCGGTGGCGCACCTGACGACCACCTATATCGGCCTGGATTCGGCATTCGTCGCGGTGGCGGTGTACTGTATCGGCATGGCGCTGTTCACCATCGTGATGGGCAACGGCTTCGCCGCCTTCCCGGTGATGGCGGGCGGCGTCGGCATTCCGGTGCTGATCGGCGTGTATGGCGCCAACCCGGCGGTGATGGCGGCGATCGGCATGTTCAGCGCCTATTGCGGTACCCTGATGACGCCGATGGCGGCCAACTTCAATATCGTGCCGGCGGCGCTGCTCGACCTGCCCGACAAGAACGCGGTGATCCGCGCCCAGATACCGAGCGCGCTGCCGATCCTGATAGCGAATATCTTCCTGCTGTATTTTTTGATGAACCTGTGAGGCCGCGATGATCAAGACCGTACTGCTTACCGGCTTCGAGCCGTTCAATGGCGCCAGCATCAACCCCGCCTGGGAAGCGGTGCGCGCGCTCGAAGGCTGGCGCGGTGAGCACTTCCGGGTCGAGGTGCGCCAGCTGCCCTGCGTGTTCGGGCAGGCGATCGAAGACCTGGTGGCGATGGTCGACGAGCTGCATCCGGACGTGGTGATCGCGGTTGGCCAGGCCGGCGGACGGCCCGACATCTCGGTCGAGCGCGTGGCGATCAACGTCGACGATGCGGCGATCCTGGATAACGGCGGGCAGCAGCCGGTGGATGCGGCCATTGCTTCGGACGGTCCCGCCGCCTATTTCTCGACCTTGCCGATCAAGGCCATCGTGCGCGCGCTGCGCGAGAAAGGGCTCGTGGCCGGGGTGTCGCAGACCGCCGGGACCTTCGTGTGCAACCACGTGTTCTATGGGCTGATGCATCATGCCGCAACGCAGCCGCAGCCGATCAAGGCGGGCTTCATCCACGTGCCTTTCCTGCCGGAACAAGCCGCGGCGCGGCCCGATGCGCCACCGTCGATGGCGCTGGACGACATCATCGCCGGCATCAAGCTGGCGGTGGAAACGACCGTGAGCGTCGACGCCGACGTGCGCGAAACGGGCGGCGCCACGCACTAGTTCAACATCGGCCGGCCATCATGCTCGAGTCGCTCGCATTGACTGCGCTCACTGTATTGACGGCCTGGCTGCTCATCCCGGTCTTCGTCCTGCCGCCGCTGGCGTTTTATTACGGCTACCAGGGCTACCGGCGGCGCCATGACGGCGGAGCGCGCACGAGCATTGGCGCGAAGCTTCTGTCGTCGATCCCGATGCTGCTTGCCGCAGCCGTATTCTGCTTGGGGATATTCCTGATCACGACCCAGTATCGGGCTTGAGCACTGGCGACTCATGCGCTGTGGGTACGAGAATTCCGACAAGCGAACAGTCTTCGCGCTGGCACTATTGTCGAGCACCCGGCGAATAGAATAAGTTCACCATGTGCTCAGGCGAGGGATGATGTCGTTTCAGAAAATAAACCCATCGAGAAGGCAAAAGGAAGGCTGTTACTGCGGGCGATGCAGCGCCTCCAGCGGCCGGCGAAAGCACGTGCACAGCAAAACCTGCACCGGCCATCCTCCCGGGTCGGGAAGCGCCGAGCTGGAGGTGGCATGCCGGCGCATCCGTCGCGAGCAGACCGGCTGATGCGGCCGCCCGATCGTCGGCACGTCAAGGACGTGGCCGGGCGAGCAGGAACAGCAGCGGGATGTCCACCCTGGCCGACCAGGCCTTCTCGCTGTGATCGGTGCCCGGGAATACCCGCTCCATGTAATTCGCATCCGTGTAACCACGATCGCGGATGACTTCACCGCCGAACTCGAAGCTGGGGCCATACAGCGCATCCAGCGTGTCGGTGCCGCGGTCCAGATACAGGCGGTGTCCGGCCGGATCCGGCAGATGCTCGCTCAGGTAGGCGAAGGTGGCCATCGGGATCGCGGCGTTGCGCTCGAACGTGCCGATCCAGTGAACCGACAGCCCGGCGGCGCCACCGAACACCTTCGGATACTCGCTCATGGCATAGACCGACAGGACCGCGCCCCGGCTCGAACCCATGATGAACGTCGATTCCCGCTCGGGCCGGGTGGCATAGCGGCTGTCGATCGTTGGCTTGAGCTCAACGACGAGGTAGCGCAGATAGTCGTCCGACCGCGCCCCTTGTTTCATATAGCTCTCGAGCGTTGACTTGTATTTTCCCGGAGCCAGGCGCTCCAGGACTTTCCGTGGAAAGTATTCCGCGTCCCGGAACTCGCCCCGGTTCCAGATGGCGACCACGATCGTCGGCGGAATCAGGCCGCTGCGCATCAAGCGGTCGAGCGCCACGTCGACATGCCAGGACTGCTGGTTCATGGTGATCGCGGGGTCGAACAGCATCTGGCCATCATGCATGTACAGCACCTGGAAACGCTGGCCCTTGGCGACACGCTCGGCGTAATCGCTCGGCAGCCACACGTCCACCGGGCGCTGTTCGATATGGCGCGAGGGCAGGTCGATGCGCTCCAATCGGCCAGTCGTAGGCTTGGGCTGTGGAGATTGTGCCCTGGCAGGGGGCAGCGTCAGGACAGCGAATATGCAAACAATCGTGGCAAAGAGGCAGAAATGGCGGGGCAGCATGCTCGAATGCGTTTCAAGAGAAGGACCCGCGATTTTATCAACAGCGTAAGCCGGGACCGCTCTCGAGCGATTCGCCGGCCCCGACCGTAAATTGAATCAACGCAACTTAATATAGCTGACCGCCTTCTCGTCACGCAGAACGAAGGCCGCATCCTCGAAACTCGGCGGCCCGAAGCGCCCGCGCGCATCGCGGCTGAACGCATACTTTTCCTTCGGGATGCCCAGCGCATTGCGGTCGAGCTTTCCGTTGTCGTTCTCGTCCTGGAACGACAGCACCGCCCAGGTGCCGGGCGGGAGGTCGTCGACGGTGACCACGGTCTCGCCCACGCGCGCCGCGGCCGACGCCGCATACGGGCAATCCTTCAGGAAGGTTGCCTTGTCGCAGATCGCGACCCGCACCGTGCCCTTGGTGCTGGTGACACCCTGGACCCTGACCTCGATCGACGCGGCCGAGGCAAGACCGGCAGCGCCCACGCTTGACGCCAGCAAAAGGGAAAAACCCAGGGTGCGAAAGATCGACTGCATGAAAACTCCATTAAGGTTAAGTGTGAATCGTGTTTGACCGCTTTTGACCGGTATAGGGCAGCCCCGCGCAACCGTGCGCACGGGCCGCCATGGTAGGCTGTCGGCATCCCGTCAACGCGCTCTCGCAGCCCTCATTATGCTTTCCAACGCGCTCATCGTCCTTGCCACCATCGCGTTCATGGAAGTGTTTTCCATCGTCGCGCACAAGTACGTGATGCATGGCTTCGGGTGGGGCTGGCACCGTTCCCACCACGAGCCGCGCACAGGCTGGTTCGAAAAGAACGACCTGTACGCCGTGGTGTTCGCCGGTGTCGCCATCGCCCTGATCTGGTTCGGCACGCGCGGCTACCACCCGCTCGAATGGATCGGCGCCGGCATGACCGCCTACGGCGCCCTGTACTTCATCGCCCACGACGGCCTGGTGCACCAGCGCTGGCCGTTCCGCTACGTCCCCAAGAGCGGCTACCTCAAGCGCCTGTACCAGGCCCACCGCATGCACCATGCGGTGGAAGGCAAAGAAGGCGCCGTGTCCTTCGGCTTCCTGTACGCGCCGCCGGTCGCCCGCCTCAAGCGCCAGCTGCAAACGCAGCAGGGCCAGGTGCGCCGCCCGCGCGGCCAGGACGCAGCCACAGATCGCGCCGCCGCGGCTGCGCCGACGCTACCCGGGCAGGGCTGAGGCGCGAGGCCAGCGCCTGGGCCCCACCCAGGGCCAGCAGGCGCAGCTTGGCCGCCTTCGAGGTGCCCACCCGTTCGTCCCAGGCGCGCGCCCCGCGCCGTTTCACTTCGATCCCGATCTGCCGATACACATTGCGCGCGGTGGCGATCGCCCAGGCCGAGCGCAGGGGCAGGGCGGCGATGCCCAGCGTGGCCGATGCGTAATACGGCTCGGCATGGTCGACCAGGCGCGCCGCGACGCTCGCCAGCGCCGCGCGGTGGCGCGGCAGGGCCACGTGGTCGGGCGGGATGCCGGCCTCCAGCAGCCATTCGGACGGCACGTAGCAGCGGCCGATCTTCGCATCGTCGATGATGTCGCGCGCGATATTCGTCAGCTGGAAGGCCAGGCCCAGGTCGCAGGCGCGGTCCAGCACCAGCTCGTCGCGCGCGCCCATGATCGAGGCCATCATCAGGCCGACCACGCCGGCCACGTGGTAGCAGTAACGCATGGTGTCGTCGATGGTGCGGTAGCGCGCCTCGTTGACGTCCATCGCGAAGCCGGCCAGGTGGTCGAAGGCGTAGCGCGGCGCGATCGCATGGCCCAGCGCCACTTCCTGGAAGGCGGCGAACGCCGGATCGCGCATTGCTTCGCCCGAATACGCGCGCCGGGTGTCGTCGTACAGGCGATCGAGCTCGAAATTGGCGCCGCAGGCGCTCGGCGTGGCGGCGGCGAAGCCCAGCTCCTGGCCGTCGACCACGTCGTCGCAATGGCGGCACCAGGCATACAGCATCAGCACGCTGCGCCGGGTGGCGGGCGGGAACAGCCTGGCGGCCGCCGCGAAGCTCTTGGACCCGACCTCGATGGTCTGGGTCGCGTGTTCCATCAGCTTGGTGCCGGCGTAAGCGCTCATGAATGCACCCCTGCATGCACGCCTTCCAGCATCAGGCCCGCGGTCGCCTTGGCCGAGCCGATCACGCCCGGCACGCCGGCGCCGGGATGGGTGCCGGCGCCGACCAGGTACAGGTTGGGCAGTTCGGCGTCGCGGTTGTGCGGGCGGAACCAGGCGCTCTGGGTCAGGATCGGCTCCAGCGAGAAGGCCGAACCCAGGTGGGCATTGAGCTGGTCGCGGAAGTCGTGCGGCGTGAAGATGCGGCTGGTTACCAGCTGGCTGCGCAGGCCCGGCATGTAGCGCCGTTCGAGGTAGTCGAAGATGCGGTCGCGGTAGCGTGGACCTTCGGTCTCCCAGTCGATCGGCGCATTGCCCAGGTGCGGCACCGGCGCCAGCACGTAATGGCTGCCGCAGCCGGGCGGCGCCAGCGAAGGATCGGTGACGCAGGGCGCGTGCAGGTAGAGCGAGAAATCGTCGGCCAGCGTCTGGCCGTTGAAGATGTCCTTGATCAGCTCGCGGTAGCGCGGGCCGAAGCACACCGTGTGGTGCTGCAGCTGCTCGTGGTGTTTATCCAGGCCGAAGTACAGCACGAACAGCGAATTGCTGAAGCGTTTCTTCTTGAGCGCCTCGCCGTTGCTGCTGCCGCGCCCGTGGTTTTTCAGCAGGTCGCAATAGGTGTGGACCACGTCGGCGTTCGACGCCACCGCATCGGCCATGAACCAGCGGCCGTCTTCAAGCCGCACGCCGCTGGCGAGATTGCCGGCGGTCTCGATACGCGCGACCGATGCGTTCAGTTCCAGCTTGCCGCCCATGTCCTCGAACAGCCGCACCAGGCCTTTCACGAGCGCGCCGGTGCCGCCGCGCGGGAACCACACGCCCCAGCGCCGTTCCAGCGCGTGGATCAGGGTATAGATCGATGAAGTGGCGAACGGGTTGCCGCCCACCAGCAGCGAGTGGAAGGAGAAAGCCTGGCGCAGATGCTCGTCCTTGACGAAGCGCGACACCATGCCGTACACGCTCTTCCACGCCTCCAGCCGCGCCAGTTGCGGGCCGGCCTGGATCATGTCGCGGAAAGAGAGAAACGGCACGGCGCCCAGCTTCAGGTAGCCCTCGTCGAACACCGCCTTCGAATACGCCAGGAAGCGCCGGTAGCCGGCGACGTCCGCCGGGTTGCGCGCATGGATCTGGCGGTCCAGCGCATCCTGGTCGTTGGCGTAGTCGAAGTGGCTGCCGTCTTCCCAGCACAGTCGGTAGAAGGGCGTCACCGGCAGCATCTCGACGTAGTCGCCCATCCGCTTGCCGCACAGGGTGAACAGCTCCTCGATCGCCGACGGATCGGTGATGACGGTGGGGCCGGCGTCGAACACGAAGCCCTGGTCTTCATAGACGTAGGCGCGGCCGCCCGGCTTGTCGCGTTTTTCGAGCAGGGTCGTTTGCATGCCGGCGGCCTGCAGGCGGATGGCCAGCGCCAGGCCGCCGAATCCGGCGCCGATCACGACGGCGCGCTTAGGTTCGATTCTCATCTGGTTCATTCTGCGGTCCTGATCTGATAGGGATGGGTCTTGCGTACGGCGTCAAAGGCTTCCATGACGGGCACCGGCGGCTTGCCGGTCAACAGGCGGGCCTTGTCGCCCAGGGTCGGGCGGCCGGCATAGAAGCGCGCGATCAAGGGCGCGGGCAGGCCATAGAAACGCTGCATCACGCGCCAGCGGTGATCGGGACTACCGGCCAAAAACAGCATGCGGTTGAGCATGCGGAAGAAGCGTTGTTCGTCCCAGGCTTGCCGCGCCTGTTCGCGAATGGCGGCGAACAGCGTCGGGGCCGACAGCTCGGGCAGGGCGGCAATGCGTTCGGCCAGCTGCACTGCGTGCGGCAGCGAGTAGCCAGTGGTCGGATGGAACAGTCCGGCGCGCAGGCCGACGCTGGGTTGGCCCTGCAACTCGTCCCAGAAGCGGTCGAAGTCGCCCGCCAGCACGATCGGCAGCGAGCCTTGCTCTTCGCGCAGCATGTCGCGCACGCGCCATCCGCGCGCGGCCACATAGGCGGCGATGTTGGCGCGCAGGCGCTCCGGTTCCCAGGCGGCGCTGTCGACGTAATGGGTGTCCTCGACCAGCACGCGGTCGGGCCCGAAGGGCAGCAGGTAGACGAAGCGGTAGCCGCCCTGCTGGGCCACGCTGGCGTCCATGATCACGGGCGCCGTCAAGCCGTGGGCGGCGTCGAGCCGCAGTTCCTGCCCGAGGAAGGTCTGGTAGCCGAGCGCGAGGTGGCTGCTGGCGCGCATGCCGCGGCCGTCGATGACGGCGCGCGCGCGCAGGGTTTCGCCATCGGCCAGCCGCACGCTGGTGGGGGTCACGTCGTCGATCCAGACCCCGCTGCGCAGCGCCGCGCCAAGGGCCGGTTCGACGACGTGGGCCAGGTCGAGAGCGGCGATGCTGGCGTAGCCGCCCGCCACAGTGCGGGCGAGGTCGGGAAACACCACGTCGTAGCGCGGCCAGCGGTGCGTGACCAGCGGCGCGATCCAGCGCCGCTGCCCGGCATCGAGATCGCTGTCGTGGAACGACCAGGTATGGTTGCCGCCCAGGCGCTTGCCCTGTTCGAGCACCAGGATGCGTAGCTCGGGACGCTCGCTGCGCAGGCGCCACGCGATCAGGCTGTTGGCCAGGCCGCCGCCGGCCAGGATCAGGTCGTAGTCGACCTTGTAGCGTTCATCCATGGCTGGCCAGGCGTCGAGATGCGGGGGCCAATCCGATCGCGGCCTCGATGACGTCGGCCGCGCGCGGCGCGCCGCCGGCCTGCCGGATCTGGTCGGCCAGCGGCGCCATGCGCTCCTTGAAGACCGGCTCGTCCAGCAGGCGGCGCAGCTTGCTTGAGAGCTCGCCGACGCTGGCGAAGCGCGGCGAGGCGCGCAGGCCGACGCCGGCATATTCGACACGGGCGGCGGCGCCCGGATGGTCGAATGCGATCGGCAGCGCCAGGATCGGCGTGCGGGTGGCGATGGCTTCCATCACGGTATTGGCGCCGGCATGCGAGATGACGGCGTCGGCGCGCGCCAGCACGGCCAGCTGAGGCACATAGGTGCGCACGCGGGTGTCGCCGATGCGTTCGAGCGCGCGTGCCTGCGAGTCGTCCAGGCCGCCGCAATGGGCGACCAGCAGCTGCGCGTCCTGGCGCGCGCAGGCTTGCGCGATGCGCTTGAACAGGCCGAAGCGCTGGCTGACCAGGGTGCCGAGCGAGGCGTAGACGAAGGGGCGCGTGCTCGATGCGGGCGGCAGCAGCGCGGCCAGTTCGGCCGGCGTGTGCGCCGACGCCGCGGCCCCGCTGTGCAGCGGACCGACGTGATGAAAATGCGGCGGCAGCGCGCGCCGTGGAAAATCGAAGCCCGGCACGACCTGGCCGACCTGGGCGAGCGGCGACAGGCATTCGTGCAGTTTTGCGCGCGGACTCAATCCGAGCTGCCGGGCTGCGGCGGAGATGGCCCGTTCGTGCGGCCGCATCATCCAGTCGTAGACCATGGTGCTGCCTTCGACGATCTTGAAGGCGCGCTCGCTGTCTTCATACATGAAGGGCATGACGGGCAGCGGGATGCCCGGCTCGCGGTTGACCGGCAGGGCGCAGGCGACCGAGACGAAGGGCATGCCGATACCCTCGGCCACCAGGCCGCCGGCCGCTTCCATCTGGTCGGCAATGAGAAAGTCCACCTGCAGCCGGCGCAGCGCGTCCGGCAGTTCGCGGCACAGCATCGTGGTGCTGGCCGCCATGTCGAGGATCACGCGGCGCAGGCCCAGCGGCGAGCCTGGATTGGCCACGCGCGCGAGCATCGCCGGCAGCGAGCCGGCCGGGTGCGAGTCCATGCCGACGGCGTGGAAGCCGATCCGTTCGTCCTTCACGTAGGCGGCGGCATCCGGCCGATGCACGAAGGTGACGCGGTGCCCGCGGGCGCTTAGCTCGCGCGCGAGCACCGTCAGCGTATTGAAGTGGCTGTAGAGCGCCGGGGCCACGACCGCGAAATGCGCCATGCGAACCGCCAGCCTCAGGAGAGGCGCAGTTCGGCCAGGTGCGCGCCCGGACGCAGCTCGCGCGCCTTGGCCAGCTCGGGCGCGAAGCGCTTGCCCTTGGCTTCCTTCGCGAACAGCGCGCCGACGAAGCGGCGCGTGCGGCCGTGGGCGCCGACGGCGGCGCCGAGGCAGCGGTCGGCTTCGACCAGGCAGGCCGCCAGGCGGCGCTGGGCTTCGTCGCGGCCCAGCGTGTTGATCAGGGTGGCCTTGCCGACGTCCTTGCCGGTGTCCTTGCCGGTGACGGCGCTGTCGTTGCCGGCGCCGTCGAGGAAGTCGTCCTTGATCTGGAAGGCCTGGCCGGCCGCCAGCGCGAAGGCGCGAAGCTGCTGCGCGACGTCGTCGCCCGCATGGCAGACGATGCAGGCCATGTCGACCGCCACGCCCAGCAGCAGGCCGGTCTTCAGTTCGTTGGTGGTGGCGATCGCCTCGGGCGAACGCGCGCCGCCGTGCAGGTCTTCGAACTGGCCGCGCACCAGGCCCTGGTCGCCGACCGTCTGCGCCAGCGTCGCGACCAGGCGCGCGCGGGTGGCGGGAGCGATGTCCTGGGCCTGCGACAGCACGCCGAAGGCGCGGCTGAGCAGGGCCACCGAGGCGAGGATGGCAACGTCTTCGCCGTACTGGATGTGGATCGCGGGCTTGCCGCGGCGCAGGCTGGCGTCGTCCATGCAGGGCAGGTCGTCGAGGATCAGCGAGGCGGCGTGCACCAGTTCGACCGCGCAGGCGACATCGATCAGCGCCTTCGATGTGCAGCCGAGGTCGCGCGCGACCAGCATCAGCAGCAGGGGACGCATGCGCTTGCCGGCGCTGAGCGCGGAGGCGCGCATGGCCTTGGTCAACTGGTCGAGCGGACCGCTGGCGGCCAGCAGTTCGTCGATGCGACGATCAATGGCGAGACGCAGCTCGGCTACTTCGTCGACAGGCGCGCCATCGAACTGTTCCAGGCGGAGCCCGTCGTAGCGCGGTGTGGCTGTCTTCATGCGGGCTCCCTGGGAAAGTTAATGAACTTGATAACCATCATACCGGAGGCGATGTTAAAGATTAGTCAATCAGCCTCAATCGTGCGGCGGGTTTTTGCTTAAAAACCGTGCAATAAAATGCGTTGGAGAAATGGTTGGCGGGACAAATGCGGTTCGACCCACGCAGGGTGGGTCGAATCACGAAAAATCCAGGTCGGTTCAGGCCGGTTGTTCATCCGGGAACAGGATCTTAAGGAAGGCGCGCACGACCGGCGCATCGTCCTGCGCCGGGTAGCTGATATACAGGTTGGCAGACGGCGCGTGGGCGTGGATCGGCAGGAAGCGCACGCCCGGCCAGCCGATGCGGCTGGTGGTCTCCGGCATCAGGGCCACGCCCAGGCCGGCGCCGACCATGGCCAGCAGGGTCTGCGGCTCGGCCGCTTCCTGGAAGATGGTCGGCTGGAAGCCGGCGTTGACGCAGCACCCGATCAGGTAGCGCGGCTCGGCCGACTGGTCCAGGTGAAGGGTCAGCATGGGTTCGCCCGCGATCTCGGGCAGGGCGATGGAATCGCGCTCGGCCAGCGGATGGCGGGCATTGACCGCCACGCAGAACTGCTCCCTGAAACACAGCTCCTGGCGCAGGTTGGCCTGCTTGAGCACGTCCTGCTCGATGCGCGGCTCGCGCCAGAAGCCGACGTCGATCTGCTTGCTGCGCAGCGCTTCCCACTGGTCGTTCGGACCCAGCTCGTGGATGGTCCAGGTCACGCGCGGAAACTGGCTCTGGAACTGCTCCAGCAGTCCGGGGATCGGGCCCCACATCGCCGAGCCGACGATGCCGACCCGCAGCCGCCCGACCTCGCCGCGGTCGATCTGGCGGATCGTGTCGATGGTCATGCGCATCTTGCCCAGCAGCTCGGCCGCCTCGACCATCAGCGCGCGGCCGGCCACGGTCAGCTCGAAGCTGCGCGTGGTGCGGGTGAACAGCTTCACCCCCAGTTCGCTCTCGAGCTTCATGATCTGCTGCGACAGCGGCGGCTGCGAGATGTGCAGGCGCTCGGCGGCGCGGCTGAAGCTTTTTTCTTCGGCCACCGCCAGGAAGTACTTGAGCTGTTTGAGGTCGATCGACATGGCGGCCCGGTCTGGTCAGGCAGCCTTGTGGTTCAGCGCCACGGCCAGGCGCGCGCCGACCAGGGCGTTGTGCTTGACCAGCGCGATATTGGTGGCCAGGCTGCGCCCGCCCGTCAGCTCCTTGATGCGGGCCAGCAGGAAGGGCGTGACCTGCTTGCCGGTCACGGCCTGCTGCTGCGCTTCTTGCAGGGCCTGGTGGATGATGGCGTCGATCTCGTCGGGCGCCATCGCCGATTCCGCCGGCACAGGATTGCTGACCACCACGCCGCCCTTCAGGCCGAGCTGCCACTTGGTGCGGATGAAGGCAGCCTGCTCCTCGGGCGAGTCGAGCTGGAAGTCGGCCTTGAAGCCGCTGTCGCGCGTGAAGAAGGCGGGGAAGCCCGGCTGGCCGACGGCCAGCACCGGCACGCCGTGGGTCTCGAGGTATTCGAGCGTCAGGCCGATGTCGAGGATCGATTTCACGCCGGCGCACACCACGGCCACGCTGGTCCGGGCGAGTTCCTGCAGGTCGGCCGAGATGTCGAAGCTGGTTTCGGCGCCGCGGTGCACGCCGCCGATGCCGCCGGTGACGAAGACCTCGATGCCGGCCAGTTCGGCGCAGATCATGGTGGCGGCGACGGTGGTCGCGCCCAGGCGGGCCTGCGCCAGCACGTAGGGCAGGTCGCGGCGGCTGACCTTGATGGCGTCGGGCGAGGAGCCCAGCGTCTCGAGCTGATCTTCCGAGAGGCCGACGCAGATCTTGCCGCCAATGATGGCGATGGTGGCCGGCACGGCGCCGGCGTCGCGGATGACCTGCTCGACTTCGCGCGCGGTGTGCACGTTCTGCGGGTAGGGCATGCCGTGCGAGATGATGGTCGATTCGAGGGCGACGATCGGCTTGCCGGCGGTGCGGGCGGCCGCCACTTCGGGCGAAAACAGGAGGAAGGAATGCATGGTCAAATCTCTATTCAGTCGGTGACGATGTCCTGGGCCGGGGTGTCGAACAGCCCCGGCGCCAGTTGCGGGCAGACGGTCTGCGCGCAGGCGATGGTCATGGCGGCAAGTATCTGGCCGCGGCGGCAGGCCAGTTCCAGGTCCAGCTCGGGCTGGCCGCTGTACAGGGTCCAGCAGACGGCGGCGGCGAAGGCGTCGCCGGCGCCGGTGACGTCGACCACGTTCGCCGCATCGACGGCCTGGCCCTCGAGCAGCCCGATGCCGGTGGCGGTCGTGAACAAGACGCCCAGCGAGCCGCGCGTGACGATCACGTCCCGGACGCCATCGCGTCGCAATTCGGCGCAGGCCGCGGAGATATCCTCGTCGGTCGCCAGCGGGCGGCCGACGCGCGCCGCCAGCTCGCCCACATTCAGGATCAACAGGCGCAGGCCGGTGAGGTCGCGCGGCAGGCGGTCGATCTTCGGTTCCGAGACGGCGACGACCACCATCGGCACGCCGTCGCGCCGGCTGCCTTCCAGCAGGGTGGCGACTGCTTCGCGCGGCAGGTTCAGGTCGGCGACGATCAGGGCGGCGCCGGCGCGCTGCTGTTCGCGGGTGGACAGGAAATCGGGCGTGAGCGACTCGTTGATCTCCATGTCGGCCAGCGCCACGCGCATGTCGCCGTCCTCGTCGAGCACCGCGGTATAGGTGCCGCTGGCGGCGCCGTCCACGCGCAGCGCGCCGCGGGTATCGATGCCGGTTTCGTCGGCGTAGGAGAGCAGGGCGCGGCCGGACGAATCGCCGCCGACCGCCGTGACCAGCGCCGTGGGGACGCCCAGGCGCGCCAGGTTCTCGGCGATGTTGCGCGCGACGCCGCCGAAGGATTCGGTCTGGCGCGCGGGGTTCGAGGTATTCAGTGCCAGCTTGCCGAGCGTGCGCAACTTGCGGTCAAGATTGGCCGCGCCGACGCACAGGATCGGCCGATGGTCGGGCAGCACATAGGCGCGGCCGAGGATGCGGCGCTCGCGCACCAGGGTGGCGATGTAGTTAGCGACCGCGGAGCGCGACAGGCCAAGATGGCCGGCCAGGTCTTGCTGCGAGATGAAGGGATTGGAACGGATCAGCTCGTATAACTGTTCTTTTTTCGGCATCGCGTTCGACTACGCCGTCAGGCGCTCAGGACAATTGTTTTATTATGCTAGACAATTGTTTAGAGCCTGTCAACGGATCTTTCCTCCAGTGTAAGCAGCTCTGTGGCGCTTCGTGCAATTTATCTATAAAAGATATAAATCGGGAAGAAAAAGTGTATTTGCCATACATATCGCCAATCATGCATAGTTATAATATCTAGTTGTCCAAACACGCTGCACTCGCGCGCGCTGGGCATCTGCCTCTCTCATCCGCGACCCCACATCACCCGTTTTCATCAAGGAATATCATGTCCAGCAATACCCCATTCGAAGCCGCCGACATCATCCGCGCCCGCAAGCCGGGTTTCGCCCCGCGTGTGGCGCTGATCCTCGGTTCCGGACTGGGTGTGCTGGCCGAACAACTGGTCGACGCGGTGTCGATCAGCTATGCCGACCTGCCGGGCTTTCCGATCTCCACCGTGCACGGCCACGCCGGCGAACTGGTGCTGGGCACCCTGGCTGGCGTGCCGGTTGCCTGCATGAAGGGCCGCGGCCACTTCTACGAAGGCTACGGTCCTGGCGTGATGACCTCGGCCATCCGCACCCTGAAGCAGATCGGCTGCGAACTGCTGTTCGTCACCAATGCCGCCGGCTCGCTGCGCGTCGAAGCCGATGCCGGCAGCCTGGTCGCGATCACCGACCACATCAACTTCCTGCCGGGCAGCCCGATGGCCGGCCCGAACGACGAACGCTTCGGCCCGCGCTTCTTCAGCATGTCGAATGCCTATGACGCCCAAACCCGCGAGCAGGTGAAGGCCGTCGCCGCGGAGAAGGGCATCGTCCTGCACGAAGGCGTGTACCTGGCCGCCGCCGGTCCGCACTTCGAGACCGTCGCCGAAATCCGCGCCTTTAAAACGCTGGGCGCCGATGTCGTGGGCATGTCGCTGATCCCGGAAGTGATCGCCGCGCGCCACTGCGGCCTGAAGGTCGCCGCCGTCTCGGCCATCACCAACCTGGCAGAAGGCCTGTCGCCGTTCGCGCTGTCGCACGAGCAGACGCTGAAGTACGCGGCGGTCGCGGCCAAGGACATGGTCACCCTGATCCACGCTTACATCGAACGCCTGGGCTCGACCCCGCGCGCCGACGCATAAATCATTTGAATAGGAAGAGCGAAGACCATGTCACGCGCATTCATCCTCCTGCTTGATTCCTTCGGCCTGGGCGCACTGCCCGACGCCGACAAATACGGCGACGCGGGCGCCAACACCTTCGGCCACATCGCCGAATGGGCTGCGAAAGAAGGCAAGCCGATGTCGCTGCCGAACCTCGAGAAACTGGGCCTCGCGGCCGCTGCGCACAAGGCGAGCGGCGAATGGGCGCCCGGCTTCGACCAGCGCGACGGTTTCACTGGCGCCTGGGGCGTCGCGCGCGAACAGTCGACCGGCAAGGACACGCAGAGCGGCCACTGGGAAATCGCCGGCGTGCCGGTGCTGTTCGACTGGGGTTACTTCCCAAAGACGGTGCCGTCGTTCCCGAAAGAGCTGACTGACAAGCTGCAGGAATTGACCGGCGTGCCGGGCTGGCTGGGCAACTGCCACGCCTCGGGCACCACCGTCATCAACGAGCTGGGCGACGAGCACGTCGCCACCGGCAAGCCGATCCTGTATACCTCGGCCGACTCGGTGCTGCAGATCGCGGCGCACGAAGAACACTTCGGCCTCGAGCGCCTGTATCAAGTGTGCGAAGCCGCCTATGAGCTGGTCAAGCCCTACAATATCGGCCGCGTGATCGCGCGTCCTTTCGTGGGCGCCAACGGCGACTACAAGCGCACGTCGAACCGCCACGACTACGCCGTGCCGCCGATCGCGCCGACCCTGCTCGACCACGTCAAGGACGCGGGCGGCGAGATGATCGCCCTCGGCAAGATCAGCGACATCTTCGCGGCGCAAGGTGTCACGCGCCTGGTCAAGGGTCCGGACAATATGGCGCTGTTCGACCGTCTGCTGGAAGTGGCCGATGAGGCGGGCGACAAATCGCTCACTTTCGTCAACTTCGTCGACTTCGACATGCACTTCGGCCACCGTCGCGACGTCGCCGGCTACTCGAACGCGCTGCATGAGCTGGACGCCCGCCTGCCGGAATTCATGGCCAAGCTGAAGGATGGCGACCTGGTCGTGATCACCGCCGACCACGGCTGCGACCCGACCGCGCCCGGCTCCGACCACACCCGCGAGCACATCCCGATGATCTTCTTCGGCCCGAACGTCAAGGCGCAGGAATTGCCGACCGCCGACACCTTCTCGAGCATCGGCGCCACCCTGGCCAAACACCTCGGCGTCAAACCACTTTCGAACGGAACCGCACTGCTATGACCCAGCCCCTGGATCTCAAACGTAATGCCGGCATGGCGCTGGACCTGGGCCTGGTCAACGGCGTCAAGGTCAACCGCAATGCGGCCGACCGCCGCGCCGCCAGCCTGGCGAACCGCCGCACGGTCAAGAAGGAATACCAGGCCGCCTGGCTGGTGCGCGCGATCGAATGCATCGACCTGACCACCCTCGGCGGCGACGACACCCCGGGCCGCGTCGAGCGCCTGTGCATGAAGGCGATGCGCCCGCTGCGCGCCGACCTGATGCAAGCCCTGGGCCTCGAGACCTTGAGCACCGGTGCGGTCTGCGTGTACCACGAGATGATCACCCCAGCCGTCAAGGTGCTGAACGGCCGCCTGCCGATCGCCGCCGTGTCGACCGCGTTCCCGGCCGGCCTGTCGAGCATGGAAACCAAGGTGCGCGAGATCGAGCTGTCGGTGGCCGCCGGCGCGACCGAGATCGATATCGTCATCACCCGCCAGCACGTGTTGACCGGTAACTGGCAAGCGCTGTACGACGAGATGGTGGCCTACCGCCAGGCTTGTGGCGAAGCGCACGTCAAGGCGATCCTGGCCACCGGCGACCTGGTGACCCTGGAAAACGTGGCGAAGGCTTCGTGGGTCTGCATGATGGCCGGCGCCGACTTCATCAAGACCTCGACCGGCAAGGAAGGCGTCAACGCCACCATCCCGGTATCGCTGGTGATGGTGCGCGCGATCCGCGACTACTACGAATTGACCGGCTTCCAGGTCGGCTACAAGCCGGCCGGCGGCGTGTCGAGCGCCAAGGCGGCGCTGCAATACCTGACCGTGATGAAGGAAGAACTGGGCAACGACTGGCTGCAGCCGCACCTGTTCCGCATCGGTGCTTCCAGCCTGCTGACCGACATCGAGCGCCAGCTGGAGCACTATGTGACCGGGAACTACTCGGCCGCCCATCGCCACGCGCAACCTTAATTCCGGACTTCGTCATGCCAACAATCAAAGAGATTCTTAACACCATGGATTACGGTCCTGCACCAGAGAGTACCAAGGAAGCGCTCGCGTGGCTGGACCAGCATGGCCGCCGTTTCGGGCTGTTCATCGACAACGCCTGGTCGGACGCCGCCGAGACCTTCGCCACCAACAACCCAGCCGACGGCAGCGAGCTGGCGCAGGTGACGCAAGCGACGCAAGACGACGTCGAACGCGCCGTCGCCGCCGCACGCCGCGCCCAGCCGGGCTGGGTCGCGCTGGGCGGCCATGGCCGCGCGAAGATCATGTACGCCTTGTCGCGCCTGCTGCAAAAGCACGCGCGCCTGTTCGCGGTGCTCGAAACATTGGACAACGGCAAGACCATTCGCGAAACCCGCGACGCCGACCTGCCGCTGGCTGCGCGCCACTTCTACCATCACGCCGGCTGGGCCTCGCTGCAATCGGAAGAATTTCTAGAGTACCGCGCCGTGGGCGTGGTGGGCCAGATCGTGCCGTGGAACTTCCCGCTGCTGATGCTGGCGTGGAAGATCGCGCCGGCGCTGGCCGCCGGTAACACGGTGGTGTTCAAGCCGGCCGAGTACACGCCGCTGACTGCCTTGCTGTTCGCCGAGATCTGCCAGCGCGCCGGCGTGCCGGCCGGCGTCGTCAATATCGTGACCGGCGACGGCCGCGTGGGCGAGGCCATCGTGAATCATCCTGGCATCGACAAGATCGCTTTCACCGGCTCGACCGAAGTCGGTCGCCTGATCCGCAAGGCCACCGCCGGTAGCGGCAAGAAGCTGTCGCTGGAGCTGGGCGGCAAGTCGCCATTCATCGTGTTCGACGACGCCGACCTGGATGCGGCGGTCGAAGGCCTGGTCGATTCGATCTGGTTCAACCAGGGGCAGGTGTGCTGCGCCGGTTCGCGCCTGCTGGTGCAGGAATCGGTCTACGAGCGCTTCATCGGCAAGGTCAAGGCGCGCATGCAGAACCTGCGCGTCGGTTCGCCGCTCGATAAATCGAACGATATCGGCGCGCTGGTCGATCCGGTGCAGCAGCAGCGCTTCCACGGTCTCGTGGAATCGGCGCGCGCCGAAGGTTGCGAAGTGTGGCAGCCGAACGTGGAACTGGCCGCGACCGGCTCGTGGTATCTGCCGACCCTGATCACGGGCGCCTCGACCTCGGCCGCCGTGGCCCAGGCCGAGATCTTCGGACCGGTGCTGGTGGCGATGAGCTTCCGCACCCCGGCCGAGGCGGTGCAATTGGCCAACAACACCGTGTACGGCCTGGCGGCCTGCGTGTGGAGCGAGTCGATCAGCCTGGCGCTGGACGTGGTCCCGCAGATCAAGGCCGGCGTGGTGTGGATCAACACCGCGAACCAGTTCGATGCCGCTTGCGGCTTCGGCGGCTACAAGGAATCGGGTTATGGCCGCGAAGGCGGCAAAGAGGGCATGTACGAGTACCTGACGCCGCTGGCGGAAGATGCGCGTCCATCGGCGCCGCTCGTGGCCGAGAAGGCGAAAGCCAAGCCGGTGCAGGAAGACAGCCCGTTCGCGGTCGATCGCACCGCCAAGCTGTACATCGGCGGCAAGCAGGCCCGCCCCGACGGCGCCTACAGCCGCGCGATCAATGGCGCCAACGGCGACTTCCTGGCGGACATTGGCGAAGGCAGCCGCAAGGACATCCGCAACGCCGTGGAAGCGGCGCACAAGGCGGCCGGCTGGACCAAGGCGACCGCGCACAACCGCGCGCAGGTGCTCTATTACATCGCGGAGAACCTGGCGATCCGCGCCGACGAATTCGCCCAGCGCATCGCGCAGCAGACCGGTTCGAAGGATGCGGCGCGCGAAGTGGCGGCCTCGATCGAGCGCCTGTTCTACTGGGCGGCGTGGGCCGACAAGTACGACGGCGCGGCGCACCAGCCGCCGATGCACGGCATCACCGTGGCGCTGAACGAAGCGGTCGGCGTGATCGGCATCGTGTGCCCGAACGAGAACCCGCTGCTGGGCTTCATCTCGCTGGTGGCGCCGGCGCTGGCGCTGGGCAACCGAGTGGTGGTGGTGCCGTCGGAGCAGCATCCGTTGTCCGCGATTGATCTTTACCAGGTGCTGGATACCTCGGACCTGCCGGGCGGCGCGCTGAACATCGTTACCGGGTCAAGCGACGAGCTGGCGCGTACGCTGGCGACGCATGGCGATATCGATGCGGTGTGGCGTCATGATGGTTCGGCTGAAGGCTGCGCCGAGGTCGAGCGTCTGTCGGCCGAATCGCTCAAGCGCACCTGGACCGGCGGCGCGAAGGGCCGCGACTGGTTCGATCCGAAGCAGGCTTGCGGCCGCACGGTGCTGCAGCATGCGAGCCAGGTCAAGAATGTCTGGATTCCGTACGGCGTGTAATTAGCCCAGGACTCCAAACCCTGTCATTCCCGCGCAGGCGGGAATCCAAGTTGTTCGCTCTGTGCTAGCGTAATTGGATTCCCGCCTCCGCGGGAATGACGTTTTTAAGCTATCAGTGAAAACGGAAACAATCATGTTCCTCCCCCAAGAAATCGTCCGCAAGAAGCGCGACGGCGGCGTCCTCTCTGCCGAAGAAATCCAGTTCTTCGTGCGCGGCATCCCTGACGGCAGCGTCACCGAAGGCCAGATCGCGGCCTTCGCGATGGCGGTCTACTTCAACGACATGACCGTGGACGAACGGGTCGCCTTTACGCTGGCGATGCGCGACTCGGGCCAGGTCATGGAATGGAAATCCCTGGACCTGCCCGGCCCGGTGGTCGACAAGCACTCGACCGGCGGCGTCGGCGACGTGGTCTCGCTGATGCTGGGACCGATGATCGCGGCCTGCGGCGGCTTCGTGCCGATGATCTCGGGCCGCGGCCTGGGCCACACCGGCGGCACGCTCGACAAGTTCGATTCGATCCCGGGCTACAGCACCGTGCCGGAACCGGAGAAGTTCCGCCAGGTGGTGCAGGACGTGGGCGTGGCCATCATCGGCCAGACCGCCCAGCTGGCGCCGGCCGACAAGCGTTTCTACAGCATCCGCGACACCACGGCGACCGTGGAATCGGTGGCCATGATCACCGGCTCGATCCTGTCCAAGAAGCTTTCGGCGGGCCTGGACGCGCTGGTGATGGACGTCAAGGTCGGCAGCGGCGCCTTCATGCCGACGCCGGCGAAATCGCTGGAGCTGGCCGAGTCGATCGTCAACGTCGGCAATGGCGCCGGCACCCGCACCTCGGCCATCCTCACCGGCATGAACGAATCGCTGTGCCACGCCGCCGGCAACGCCGTCGAAGTGCGCGTCGCGATCGACTACCTGACCGGCAAGTCGCGTCCAGCGCGCCTGCACGAGGTGACGATGGCGCTGTGCGCCGAGATGCTCGTCATCTCCGGGCTGGCATCGACCGAGCAGGAAGCGCGCGCCAGGCTGCAGGCGGCCCTCGATTCGGGCGAAGCCGCCGAGCGTTTCGCACGCATGGTCAGCGCCCTGGGCGGCCCGGCCGACCTGATGGACAAGCCTGACGCACACCTGGAAACGGCGCCGGTTATCGTGCCCGTGCCTGCGCTGCAGGCCGGTTATGCGAGTGCGGTCGACACCCGCGAACTGGGCCTGGCCGTGGTGGCGCTGGGCGGTGGCCGCGTGCGTCCGCAGGATGCGATCGACTTCGCCGTCGGCCTCACCGGGCTGGCGGAACTGGGCGACGAGATCGTCGTCGGCCAGCCGCTGGCGATGGTGCATGCGCGCACGCGAGACGCCGCCGAGCAGGCCGTCCGCCAGGTGCAGGCCGCCTACCGTATCGCCCTTGACAAGCCGGCCGTCGAGCCGATGATCCACCGCACCGTTCGTCCCTGAGCCACATATGAAATACGCGAAACTGATCGATGAAGCGCGCGCCGCGCGCGAGCTGGCCTATGCCCCCTACTCGAAGTTCAAGGTAGGCGCCGCGCTGGAGTGCAAGGATGGCCGCATCTTCCGCGGCTGTAACGTGGAGAACGCCGCCTACGGCCTGTGCAACTGCGCCGAACGCACCGCCTTGTTCAGCGCCATCGCCAGCGGCTACCAGCCGGGCGATTTCGCGGCCCTGGCCGTGATCGGCCAGACCGAAGGCCCGATCGCACCTTGCGGCGCGTGCCGCCAGGTGATCCTGGAGCTGGGTGGCAACGAATTGCCGGTGGTGCTGACCAACCTGACCGGCGACGTGTTCGAGACCACCGCAGCGGCGCAGTTGCCGAATGCCTTCGGGGGCCGTGACCTGGGAAATTGAACAGGCCTTGTGATCCGCGATTCGGTCACCACTGTGATGACATCCTTATATGCTTAACCTGAATTCGGAGGTAGTCATGAAGTAAGTCATCGTGCTGTTGAGTGGTGTGATCATCGCGGCGAGCGCCGCGGCCCAGGCGGACAAGACCGGTTCGACCACTACCCAGGCTGAACGGACGGGAACTGTCGATCGGCAGATCCCGGCCAATACCGACCGCGACAAGCGAGAGAACCCGGCGGCGGAGGGACCGGAGAGCGCGAATGTCGTGGATCCTGATTTCCAGGGCAGCAGCAAGCAGGAGACGACCGCATCCGGCATGGGGCAGCCGAAGAAGGAAGGTGAGCGGTCTTCGAAGAAGACCGGTTCGGACGTGCAGGACGTCGAAAACAAGACGAAGCAATAAACGTTCGTCTGGCGGCCCCGTCAGGATATCGTCGGGGGCCGCCTTTTGATTACCACATCAGGTCGTCCGGAATCTTGTAATCCGCGTACGGATCGTCTTCTTCCACTTCCTGCACCTTCTTCTTGATCTGCACCACGATCGAGGCATCGCGCTGGGCGATCTTTTCGCCGATCACGCGCGGCACCAGTTCGAAGCTGCCATTCATGTGGACGATCACCAGGCGTCCCGCCACCAGGTGCTCCACGATCTGTGACGTCACGTGGATGCGCTCGATCTTGGTGCCGAAGGTAAAGTTATAGGGCACGTCGCCCTTGCCCTTCGATTGCTTGTTCTGCTGCACCAATTGAGCAATCTGCGCCAGGATGGCTTTCTGGGTCGCCGCGGCATCGCGCTGGGCGTTCAGCTCACGCGCCCGTTCCGCGTTCTTGCGCTGCATCTCGAGCGCGGCTTCGCGCGACTCATTGACCTTTTCCACGCCGGTGCGCAGCACTTCCTTGTGTTGCTTGCTCTTGTCCTGGTTGACCTGCTTGACCTTCTTCTTGTCGACCAGGCCGGCTTTTAGTAACTGCTCTTGCAGCGAGACCATGTTGTGCTTCCTTGAAATGTTGAATGCCGCTCGCGGCGCCAGCCGATAGGATAGCAACAAGCGCGGCGGAAAGCGATCAGGAGGCTTTCCAGGGATCGTAAGTGCCGACGTTCCACACATGCCCCTCGGGATCGCGGCAGGCGAATTCGCGCCCGCCGTAGGGGGCGTCGTCAATGGCTCTCACGATGTCGGCACCGCTCTCCACTACGCGGCTGTAAACCTGGTCCGCGTCACCCACCCGGATCCAGATGGTCTGGGTCTGCAGTCCGCCGGTCTTTTGCGGCGTGGTCAGGAGCTGGCCGTATTCGTCGTCGGCCTCGGTGCCGATCATGACCATGCCGTCGCCGAGCGTCAGCTCGGCATGGCCGACGTCCTTGTCCTTTCCGGGAACGACCAGGCGCTTCTCGAAACCAAGATTGCTGCAGAGCCATTCGATCATGCGCGAGGCGTCGCGATAGCGAAGGCAGGGAACCACGGTCGAGCTCATTGCATTCTCCTGTAGCGGTCGGGGGGAAGTCCATGGTAGCGCAGCTTATGCCGAGCTTGAAATTCCGATGACTGATCCACAACATAGTGGAATACCTTCCATCAGACAGGAGCTCGACAATGAACCCATCCGACGAAAAGATGTTGCAGGATTTCCTGGGCCAGCTGGTGCAGGCCCGTGGCGTGGCCAAGGACCCGGAGGCCGACGCGCTGATCCAGCGCGCCGTGGCCCAGCAGCCGGACGCGGCCTACCTGCTGGTGCAGCGCGCCCTGCTGGTGGAGCAGGCGCTGGGCAATGCCAAGGCGCGCATCGCCGAGCTCGAAAACCAGGGTAGCAAAGGTGGCGGGGGCTTCCTCGACGCCAATCAATGGGGCAATTCCGCACAGAGCAAGCCATCGAATCCCGTGCCAGGCGTAGGCCAGGGGGCGTACCAGCAAAACGGACCGACCGGATCGGCACCGCAGGCCCAGCCGGCGAAAAGCGGCGGCTTCCTGGGTGGCGCCGGCGGCAGCATGCTGGGCACGGTGGCGGCCACGGCAGCCGGCGTGGCGGCAGGCAGTTTCCTGTTCCACGGCATCGGCAACCTGCTGGGCAATGACGGGCAGGGCGCCTCGAACCATTTGTTGGCGGACAATGCGGCCGACGGTGGCGCCGCCGAGGCAGCCGGGGGCGGGGCGCTGGCGGACCAGGCTGGTATCGGCGCGATCGATGAACCGGGCGGCGGCGACAGCCTGGCCGACAATAACGACGACAGCCTGGGCGGCTTCTTCGACGGCGACGGTTCGGACGAGGGATTATTCGGCTAAACGCTTGCCAGCATGACGCCTGCAGCCGCCGACAGGATCACGACGATCCATGGCGGCGCTTTCCAGACTACGAGCAGCAGGAAGCCTGCCAGCGCGATGCCGGCATCGCGCACGTCGAACACGGCGCTCGTCCACACGGGATCGGCCAGCGCAGCGGCGAGGATGCCGACCACGGCGGCGTTCGCGCCCATCATCGCGTGGCGCGCGGCGGCATGACGGCGCAGGCGGTCCCGGAACGGTAGCGTCCCGTAGACGAGCAGCAGGCCAGGCAGGAACAGCGCCAGCAGGGCGATCGCGGCGCCGGCAGGCGCGCCCGCCGTCATGCCGGCCTGGGCGCCGAGGAAGGCGGCAAACGCGAACAGGGGACCGGGCAGCGCCTGGGCGACGCCATAACCGGCCAGGAAGGTCTCGCTCGGGATCCAGCCGCTGGCCACCGTCTCGGCCTGCAGCAGCGGCAGCACGACGTGTCCGCCGCCAAAGACCAGGGCGCCGGAGCGATAGAAGGCATCGAACAGCGCCAGCGGGGAATATGCCGCCAGGCCGGTTAATAAGGGAAGGCCGAGCAGCAGGACGCCGAACAGCACGAGCGCCGCGATGCCGGCACGGCGGCCAATCGGCATGGACAGTTCCGCGCCGGGCTGCGCGACCGGTCCCCGGCACAGCCAGTATCCGACGCCGGCGCCCGCGGCGATGGCGGCCAGTTGCCCGGCCGGTCCGCCGGCCAGGACCACGATCGCGATGGCGGCGAGCGCGATCGCGATGCGCCGGCGGTCCGGCGTGAGCGTGCGCGCCATGCCCCACACCGCCTGCGCCACCACGGCCACCGCCACCAGCTTGAGGCCGTGCACGACACCCACGGCCGCCGGTCCGGCAAGCGTCACGGCGCCCAGCGCAAATGCGAACATCAGCAGCGCCGAAGGCAGCGTGAAGCCGACCCAGGCCGCGAGGCCGCCACGCAGCCCGCCGCCGCGCAGGACGCCGAGCGCAAAGCCGACCTGACTCGACGCCGGCCCGGGCAGGAACTGGCACAGCGCCACCAGGTCGCCGTAGCGCGCATCGTCGAGCCACTGGCGGCGCAGGACGAACTCGTTGCGGAAGTAACCCAGATGGGCGATCGGGCCGCCGAACGAGGTGAGGCCGAGTTTCAGGAAGATCCGGAAGATGGACCACGCAGAGGAGGTGGGGGGGGCGGCGATGGCGGCAGGGTGTGGCGGCATGTGCGGACCGTGGACAGGAGCGACCCAGCATAACAGCAAACGATGTCGCATCCATGACGCGGCCAGAGTAAGATGGCGGCCATCATGCCCATCGCTCCCTACCTCGACGCCGTCCCGCAAATCGCCGACGGCGTCTACCTCCACGCATCGGCCCAGGTCATCGGCAACGTCCGCATCGGCGCCGATTCCTCGGTCTGGTGCAACGCCGTGCTGCGCGGCGACGTCAACGACATCGTCATCGGCCGCTGCACCAATATCCAGGATCTGACGATGGGCCACGTGGCCCACCGCACACCCCACAAGCCACAGGGCTCGCCCCTGGTCATCGGCGACTACGTCACGGTCGGCCATTCGGTCATCCTGCACGGCTGCCGCATCGGCAACGACTGCCTGATCGGCATGGGCAGCATCGTGATGGACGATGTGGTGGTCGAAGACCTGGTGATCCTCGGCGCAGGCAGCCTGGTCCCGTCGGGCAAGCGGCTGGAAAGCGGATTTCTGTACATGGGTCGCCCGGCCGAGAAGGTGCGCCCGCTGACGGACGCCGAAAAGACCTGGCTGCGCTACTCGGCCGAGCACTACGTGCGGGTCAAGGACAACTACCAGAACACGCCGGCGCAGCCCTGACGGGCCTCACATCTGCTGGAACAGCGCGCCGTGGTTGCGGCTCACTTCCAGTTCTTCCGGATAGCCGCGCAGGCTGAGCATCTGGCGCCCGCGCAGGTCGCGCCGCACCTCCGCGATCGCATCCACGCGCACCAGGGTCGAGCGGTGGATGCGCCAGAACTCGTCCGGGTCCAGCTCTTCTTCCAGTTCCTTGAGCGTCTTGCGGATCAGGTGCTGGGCGGTGGCGGTCTGCACCCGCGTGTATTTGTCGTCCGACTGGAAGAACAGCACTTCGCGCGTGCTCACCATGCGCAGGCTGTTGCCTGACTGGGCCTGGATCCAGCGCAGGTATGCCGGCTTGGCGGCGGCCGTACCGTTCTGCACCAGCAACTGGTCGCCAAGCTGCGCCAGCCGGGCCAGTTGCGCGCCGATGTCCTGCGGCGTGTGTTCGAGCCGGCGGCGCAGGCGCGCCACCGTGGTTTCCAGGCGCGCCAGGGTGACGGGCTTGAGCAGGTAGTCGATGGCGCCCTGCTCGAAGGCCTCGACCGCATACTGGTCGTAGGCGGTGGCGAACACGATGTGGCAGCGCTCGTACATCTGGCGCGCCGCGTCGATGCCGCCCATGCCCGGCATGCGAATGTCGAGGAAGGCGATGTCGGGCTTGTGCTCGAGCGCCAGCGCGACCGCTTCGGCGCCGTTGGCCGCTTCGGCCACGATGCGCAGCTCCGGCCAGGCCTCGTGCAGGCGCGCGCGCAGCTGGTCGCGCATGGGCGCTTCGTCATCGGCGATCAGGGCCGTCGGTTGCGGGTGCGCCATCAGCCGTCTTCCGTCATGCGATAGGGCAGGCGGATCGACACGCAGGCGCCGCCGCCCGGCAGGGCTTCGATCACGAGTTCGGCATCCTTGCCGTACAACAGCGCCAGCCGCTCGCGGATGTTCGCCAGCCCGACGCCGCTGCCGGCATGCAGGTTGAAGCCGACGCCGTCGTCGCACACGTCGACGCACAGGGTGGCGCCCTCGACCCGCGCGCGCACCGTGATCGTGCCGCCGGCGACCTTCGGCTCCAGGCCGTGCTTGATCGCGTTCTCGATCAGCGTCTGCAGCATCATCGGCGGGAACGGCGAGCTGCCGAGGAAGTCGGGCACCTCGAAGCGCACCGCGAGCCTTTCCTTCATGCGCGCCTGCATGATCGCCAGGTAGGCGCGCGACAGTTCGACCTGCTTGCCCAATGTGCCACCGGCGCCCTTGGTATTGCGCATCTGCGGCAGCGAGGCGCGCAGGTATTCGATCAGGTGGCCGTGCACGCGCGCCGCTTCCTTCGGGTCGGTCTCGATCAGCTGGCCGATCAGGGCCAGCGTGTTGAACAGGAAGTGCGGTTCGACCTGGGCCTGGAGCGTGGCCATCTGCGCCTCGGTCAGGCGCCGCTCGAGATTGGCGACGTCGGCCTTGGTCGAGGCGTCGCGCGCCAGCAGCTCGGCGCGGCGCTTGCCGCCGGCCAGCACCTTGACCCCGAACGAGATCAGGATGAACCAGATCGCCGGTTCCGTCAGCTTGACGAACATGCCCGTGACGAACACCAGGAACCAGACCAGGTAGAGCTGGCGCCACTCGATCAGGGCGAGCCAGTCGAAGAAGCGCCACCACAGCACGCCCGCCTCGCGGAAAGCGTCGCGGACGAAGTCGAGTGCGCGGTTGATCTGGGTGGCGGCCATGGTATTTACTCTTGCGTGTAGTGCTTGATGCGGCGCGGTTCGCGGCCGAAGATGGCGATGGCGAGGAATTTCAGCAGCAGCAGGCCGACGAACAGCGCCAGCACGATCGGCACGATGGTGATCAGGGCCGCCAGCACGATCGCGATCACCAGCAGCACCGGCCACGGCATGCGGCGCAGCGAACGGGCGCTGGACTTCGCCAGGCGCCAGGTTGTGCGGCCAGCAACTTCCATATTGCGCAGGATCGATTGGAAGCGACTGGTGGGCGTATGAATGGTTTTCATGCGTGCAAGTCCTTTCTAACAATGATGACCCTACTGTAGGGATGCACCCATGTTACGCCAAGAGCGATCCGATAAACGGTGCGAATTCGGGGACGGGCGGTCGTGAGGGCGGATGAACGGGGGCGCTTGCGACCCCGTTTTTAGTAGTAAATACGCCTATTGCTCGATCAATTTGAGTGCTTCTTGCCGCATCACGTCCAGCATGCCGGCCTCGGGCGTGCGTGCACAGGCGGCCACGGTGGCGTTCAGGACCGGTTCCAAGGCCGGGAAGGACTGGCGCGCCGAGCCTTCGCGGTGCATGCTGTAGATCAGCATGCCGACACTTTCATAAGTCACCGGCAACTCGCGCAGGCTGCGTTCCGGGAAGGTGGCGGCCTGCCAGGCGGCATCGACGTTGAAATCGGCGCAGCTCTTGGTGGCGATGGTGGTGCTGTGGTCTTTCTTGAACTTGAAGGTCACCAGGCCGTTGCGGTGCTCGCCGTTGGCGGGGATGTCCAGCCGCCTGGCCATGGCCAGCGCCAGCGCATCGAGTTCGGCCGAGCGCGAGGAGTCGCGCACCGAAACCACGCCTTTGCGGCCCTTGTCGTCGAGGGCCAGTTCGACCGTCACATTGCCCTGCACGCCGCGCCGCGCGAGCACGGCCGGATAGCCGGCATCGGTCGCGAAGATGGTGATCTCGCGCCAGGTCGGCACCGTGGCCTGGGCCGCGGCCGATTGCGGCGCCATGGCCAGCAGGGACAGCGCCAGGGTCGAGCATGCCGCCATCGCCTTCATCGTGTGATTCCGCGATGCCATCAGTGCGCCGTCCTGTCGTTCCAGTAGTCGCGCAGCAGGCCGTAGAAGACGGTGTCGGCGTACTCGCCGTGCACCAGCCAGCGCTGCGGCATGAAGCCCTCCTTGCGAAAACCCAGTTTTTCCAGCACGCGGCCGGAGGCCTCGTTGCGCGGGTCGATGTCGGCCTCGACCCGGTTCAGGCCGACCTCGCGGAAGCCATGGTCCAGCGCGGCCGATACCGCTTCGAAGGCGTAGCCATTGCCCCAGTGCGCGCTGCCCAGCGCGTAGCCGAGTTCGCAGCGCTTGTTCTGGTTGAAGAAGTGGTGCAGGGCCACGGTGCCGATCAGCTCGCGGTTCGATGCCAGTTCGATCGCGAAGCGCAGCTCGGTCTCGTCGCGGTAGGCTTCCAGCGCGCGGGCGATGGCGGCTTCGGCGAAGGAGATATCGGTCCACGGTTCGGCGCTCCAGTAGCGCACCACGGCCGGGTCGGAAAAGACGGTGTACAGGGCCGGCGCGTCGCTCGCGGCCAGCGGGCGCAGCACCAGGCGTTCGGTGGTCAGGACGGGGGTGATATAAGTCGACATGGTTCGCATTGCCAGTGTGATAAGCGCTTAGCATACCACTGCCGTGACGCCTGTAGGCAGGGCTGCGACCGGCGGGGTTTTCCTGGCGCTAACACGATGCGTACCGCATGTTTTGCGCTTGCGCATGCCGCCAACCGTGTGCCTGTTGCAAGACTCGTCATTCTTGTTCAAACTTCAATGCTTCAGAGCGCCATCGAGACGGGAGCGCATCATGTATGAATCCAGGCCTGCCGCGATGTCATCCTTCTGGATGCCATTCACCAATAACCGCGACTTCAAGCGCGATCCGCGCCTGCTGGTCTCCGCCAAGGGGATGTATTACCGCGACGTCGATGGCCGCCAGGTGCTCGACGGCGCCGCCGGCCTGTGGTGCGTGGCCTGCGGCCACGGCCAGCCGAAGATCGCCGAAGCCATCGCCGCCATGGCCGGCCAGCTCGACTACGCCCCCACTTTCCAGATGGGCCACCCGGCCGCCTTCGAGCTGGCCGAACGCCTGATGGAGTTCAGCGGCCACCGCTTCGGCCACGTGTTCTATACGGGGTCGGGATCGGAAGCCGTCGACACCGCGCTCAAGATGGCGCTGGCCTACCACCGCGCGCGCGGGGAGGGTGGACGCACGCGCCTGATCGGCCGCGAGCGCGGCTACCATGGCGTGGGCTTCGGCGGCATCTCGGTCGGCGGCATCGGCGCCAACCGCAAGCATTTCGGGCCCCTTCTTCCGGGCGTCGACCACCTGCGCCACACGCATGACCTGGAGCGCAACGCCTACGCACGGGGCGAGCCCGAACACGGCGTCGAACTGGCCGAGGATCTGGAGCGCATGGTGACGCTGCACGACCCGTCGACCATCGCGGCCGTGATCGTGGAGCCGGTGTCCGGCTCGACCGGCGTGCTGATTCCTCCCAAGGGCTATCTCAAGCGCCTGCGCGAGATCTGCGACCGCCACGGCATCCTCCTGATCTTCGACGAAGTCATCACCGGCTTCGGACGCCTCACGACGCCGTTCGCCGGCGACTGGTTCGGCGTCGAGCCCGACCTGATGGCCACGGCCAAGGGCATCACCAATGGCGCGGTGCCGATGGGCGCGGTGTTCAGCAAGTCCTTCATCCATGACGCCTTCATGGAAGGGCCGGCTGGCATCGAGCTGTTCCACGGCTATACCTATTCCGGCCACCCGCTGGCCTGCGCCGCCGCGCTGGCCACCCTGGACGTGTTCCGCGAACAGGCGGTGCTGGAGAACGCTGCGCGCATGCAGCCGTATTTCGAGGAAGCGCTGCAATCGCTGCGCGGCCTGCCGCACGTGATCGACCTGCGCTCGATCGGCATCATCGCCGGCATCGAGCTGGCGCCCATCGCGGGCCAGCCCGGCGCGCGCGGCTATGCGGCGCTCAAGCAAGCCTTCGCCGACGGCCTGCTCATCCGCATCACGGGCGACATCATCGCGCTGTCGCCGCCGCTGATTCTGGAGAAACAACACGTCGACGAATTGTTCGGCAAGCTGGCCAGGGTCCTGACACAACTGGCTTGATACTAAAGAGGGCGCGAGACGCCCCGCACGACAAGAAAGAGAGACCGATGACCGCCACCACCGACGTCCTGGACCTGTCCGCATCCGACGAATCTTCCCTAGCCGGCGAACCGGCGCCGCCGACCGGCAAGCAGGCGGCCGTGGTCGGCGCCGGCATGGCCGGCATGGCCTGCGCCATCCGCCTGGCGCTGCTCGGCAATGGCGTCGTGCTGTACGAAGCGCGCTCGCGCGAGCGCATGTGTGAGACTGCGCCGGCGAGCGCGTCCGAGCAGGCGCTGTTCGAGCGGCTGGAGGCCCAGGGCCGCATCCGCTGCGAATACGGCCGCAAGCTGGGCGTCGACCTCGAGCTGGCCGACCTGCACCTGTGGCACGACGCGATCTTCCTCGGCGTCGGCCTGGCGTCCAGCCGCGTGCTGGCGCTGTCCGGCAGCGATCCGGCCGGCCTGGTCGACGCCGGCCGCCGCCTCGCCGCCGTGTATGCGCTGGACGACCTGCTGGCGCTGCCGGTGCCGCAGCGCGCGATCGTGATCGGCGCCAGCCGCGGCGCGGTCGGGATGGCGGCGCGCCTCAAGCAATTGGGCGCCCAGGACGTCACGCTGGCGCTGCGCCACGCCCTGGCGCCCGACGGCCGCGAAGAAGAAGTCGCGCGCGCCTGCTTCGTGCGGGTGCGCGGCTGGGTCGCGCCGCTCGAGGTGCTGCGCGACGAACGCGGCGCGGTCGGGTCGGTGCGCTTCGAGCAGACCCGCCTGCTGGGCGAGCGCATGGTCGACACCGGCGGCTTCACCGAGATCGCCGCCCACGCCGTGTTCAAGGCGGTGGGCCGCGCGGCCGGGGCCGACCGCGATCCGCTCGTGCGCCAGCAGTCGCGCGAGGGCGACCGGATCGAGGTCGACGGGTGCTTCCGCACCGCGCTGCCGGGCATATATGCCGGCGGCGATTGCGTGGCGGCGCACCTGGAACGGATGCAGGCCCGCCGCCATGGCCTGCAGGCTGCGCAGGCGATCCATGCCGACCTGCAGGCCTGAGGTTTTCGCGTCGTATTGACGTTTGCGTTACACTCGCGCGCATCGATCCAACCGACGCGCGCCGTGACTCATCCGACTTTGACAAGCAACGATCTCTGGAACGACGACCTCGCTCCGACCACCGCAGCGCAGCGCACCTGGCGCTGGTACCACTTCGCCGCCCTGTGGGTGGGCATGGTCATGTGCATCCCCGCCTACACGCTGTCGGCCAGCCTGGTGCAGGCGGGCATGTCGGGTTGGCAGGCGGTGCTGACCGTCTTTTTGGCGAACGCCATCGTGCTGGTGCCGATGCTGCTGATCGGCCATGCCGGCGCCAAGTACGGCATTCCCTACGCGGTGCTGGCGCGCACCTCGTTCGGCACCGGCGGGGCCAAGCTGCCGGCGCTGATGCGCGCCATCGTCGCCTGCGGCTGGTACGGCATCCAGACCTGGTTCGGCGGCAGCATGATCTATACCCTGCTGGGCGTGATGAACGGCGCCCCGATCGGTGGCGAGCCTCTCGGCTGGCTCGGCATCAACCTGGCGCAGCTCTCGTGCTTCCTCGCGTTCTGGGCGATCCAGCTGTACTTCGTGGTGCACGGCATGGAATCGATCCGCCAGCTCGAGACCTGGACCGCGCCCCTGAAAATCGCGATCTGCTTCGTGCTGCTGTGGTGGGTGCACAGGCAGGTCGGTGGCGACGGGTTCGGTCCGCTGCTCGAGCAGCGCTCGCAGTTCGTGCCCGGCGGGCCGAAGGAAGGGCAGTTCTGGTCCACCTTCTGGCCGTCGCTGACCGCCATGATCGGCTTCTGGGCGACCCTCGCGCTGAACATCCCCGACTTCACCCGCTTCGCCAAGTCGCAGCGCGACCAGGTGATCGGCCAGACCGTCGGCCTGCCGCTGCCCATGGGCCTGCTGGCGGCGCTGGCGGTGATCGTCACCTCGGCCACCGTGGTGCTGTACGGCAAGGCGCTGTGGGACCCGGTCGACCTGGCCAGCCGCATGACCGGCATCGCGGTGCTGGTCGCCCTGATCGTGCTACTGGTCGATACGGTCAGCGTGAACCTCGCGGCCAACCTGGTCGGCCCGGCCTACGATTTCTCGGCGCTGGCGCCGCGCCGCATCAGCTATCGCACCGGCGGCTACATCACGGCCGGGCTGGCGCTGCTCATGATGCCGTGGAAGATTCTCGAATCGACCCAGAACTACATCATGACCTGGCTGGTCGGCTACTCGGCCTTGCTGGGACCGATCGCCGGCGTGCTGGTGGTCGACTACTACCTGGTGCGCAAGACCACGCTCGACGTCGACCAGCTGTATCGCCACGACGGCATCTACGGCTATGGCAATGGCTGGAACAAGGCGGCGCTGGTGGCCTTCGCGCTGGGCGTGCTGCCCAATATTCCCGGCTTCCTGAACGCGGCCTTCCCTTCCAGCTTCCCCGACGTCGGCGACGTCTTCAAGACGATCTACACCTATGCGTGGTTCGTCGGCATCGCGATCGCCGCGGTGGTTTACGGCCTCATGATGAAAGGGATGAAGGAGCGGGGCGCGCGATGACGGTACGCTTCCGCCCTGGACAATTCTATGGCGTGCGGCATGACCGCACCCAGGGCGGAATCTTCGAACTCGGCGTGCTGGAGGCAAACGCGCCCGAGCACGACGTCCACCTGCACCTGCACGAGGAAGCGCATTTCGTGCTGGTGCTGGCCGGGACTTATATCTCCAGCGCCCATGGCGCACCGAGCCTGGCGCCGGCGCCGGCGCTGGTCTACAACCCGCCCGGCACGGTGCACCGCGATCGCTTTTTGGGCGGGAAGGGGCGCTTCATGACGATCTCGATCGAACCGGCGCGCCTCGACGCGGGCGACGAATTGCGCCGCATCCCGACCTGCGCCAGCTATCTGCAGCATGCCGCCTGCCTGCGCACCGCATTCTCGCTCGCCCGTGGCATGCAGGGCCGGCCGGATTCCTTCCTGCTCGAAGCCGGCGTGTGGGAGCTGCTGGCCCATACCGACACGCGGCCAGGCGTGGCCGCGCGCCAGCCGCCAGCGTGGATGCGCCATGCCTATGGGGCCGTGATGGATGGCGCCGTCGACCCCGGCCTGTCGATCGCCGACGTGGCGGCCAGCAGCGGCGTGCATCCGGTGCACCTGGCGCGCGTGTTCCGCGAGCTGTTCGGCTGTTCGCCCGGCGAGCTGCTGCGCTGGCGCCGCATCGAACGCGCCTGCGCCATGCTGCGCCAGCACGGCCGCAGCGTGGCCGAGATCGCGCTGGACGCCGGCTTCGTCGACCAGAGCCATATGAGCCATGCCTTCCGCCAGCGCTTCGGCATGCCGCCGGGCGCCTGGCGCCGCCGGATGTTTGAAGGATACAAGACGGCGCCGCCGGCGCTTGAATAGACTGGCCATTTCCATGACGAGGAGGGGTGCATGTCCAGATATGCGATAGCCTTGGCTTTCCTGCTTGCGGCAAGCGGCGCCGGCGCCGCGAGCTTCGACGCCGTGACGAGCGAGATCAAGGCCGGCAACTTCAAGCAGATCACCAGCGTGCTGGTGGCGCGCCACGGCAAGGTGCTCTACGAGCAGTACTTCGACGGCGAAGGCGCGCAAGGGCTGCGCAATACGCGCTCGGTGACCAAGACCGTGGGCGGCATGCTGGTCGGGGCAGCCATCGAGCGCAAGCTGCTCACGGTCGATGCGCCGGTGATGTCCTTCTTCAAGGACAAGATGCCGGTCGCGCACCCCGATCCGCGCAAGGACCGCATCACGGTCGAGGACCTGCTCACCATGAGCTCCATCGTCGAGTGCGACGATTTCAACGAGTTCTCGCGTGGGCACGAGGAGCGCATGTACCTGATCGAGGACTGGAGCCGCTTCTACCTCGACCTGCCGGTGCGCGGCTTTCCGGAATGGACGCCGCCGCCCGCCAGGCAGCCCTATGGCCGCGCCTTCAGCTACTGCACCGCGGGCACGGCCCTGATCGCGCCGCTGCTGGAGCGCGCGACCGGACGCAGCGTGCAGGACTTCGCCGACGAAGTGCTGTTCAAGCCGCTCGGCATCGAGCCGGTCAAGTGGCAGCTGCAGCCTTCCGGGGCGGCGATGACCGGCGGGAGCCTGAGCTTGCGCAGCCGCGACCTGTGGAAGCTGGGCCAGCTCTACCTGAACGGCGGCAAGTGGGCGGGCAAGCAGGTGCTGCCGCAGGCGTGGGTCGAACGCTCGATCAAGCCGCATGCCCAGGTACGCGAGGGCGTCGATTACGGCTATCTGTGGTGGCTCCAGCCGTTCACCGTGGGCGACCGGAAGGTGGCCACCTATGCGATGTCGGGCATGGGCGGCAACAAGGTCTATGTGCTGCCGGAGTGGGATGCGGTGGTGGTCATCACCACCACCAACTTCCGCGTGCCGGGGCCGCATCCGCTGACCGAGAAGCTGCTGACCACGCTGATCCTGCCGGCGCTGCCGGACGACTGAGGCGCGGCTATTCGCGGTCCAGGTAGCCGCGCGCCGCCGCCGAATCCTGGTCCTCGAAGATCGCCATTGCGGTGGTCATGCGGCGAAACCCCAGACCGGCATAGAAACCCTCCTTGCCGGGCACCGAGTACAGGAAGATCTTCTTGTGCCCGCGCGCCAGGTCGAGGAGTTCGCCCACGATCTGTTTGCCCAGCCCCTGTCCCTGGTAGCTGGGCAGCAGGGCCACGTCGCACAGGTAGGCGACGTCGACGCCGTCCGCCAGCACCCGGCCGGCCGCCACCAGCTTGCCGTCATCGAAGGCGAAGCGCCTGAACATGCTGTTGGCGAAGGCCTTGCGCAGGTCGTCCGGGTCCTTGCGCGCCAGCGGCGCGACCAGGTACAGCTCGGCCAATTCGTGCCAGTCGATGTGATCGATCGAATCAGTCCAGATCAGCGGCATGCCGTTCCCTGTCAGTGAAAACCGTGGAAGAAGTCGAACAGGACCTGCGCCGCGATCTCGGCATCGTCTGCAGTCATGGTCTCGAGCGGATTGTGGCTGATGCCGCCGTTGCCGCAGCGGACGAACAGCATCGCGACCTCGGTCAGCTGCGCCATGCGCATCGCGTCATGGCCGGCGCCGGAGGGCAATGCAAAGGACGGAAGGCCGGCGCGTTCGACCGCGGCCCCCAGTTGCGCCATCAGCCGCGGCGCACAGGGCACGGCATCGATCTCGAGCAGCTTCCACAGCTTTTCCTGGATGCCGCGCCGTGCGCAAATGGCGCTGATGCCGGCCAGGATGTCATCCACGGCCGCCAGCCGGGTTTCGTCGTCGGCGGCGCGGATGTCGAGCGACAGGCGGCAGGCGCCGGGCACCACATTGACCGAGCCGGCCGGCACTTCCAGCTGGCCGACCGTGCCCACCAGTGAAGCCGGGCCGCTGCAGCGGCTTTCCACCAGCAGCACAATTTCAGCAGCGGCGGCGGCGGCATCGCGACGCATGCCCATCGGCGTGGTGCCGGCGTGGCTGGCCACGCCCTTCAGTTCGACCAGGTAGCGCGAGCTGCCCGCGATCGCGCTCACCACGCCCAGCGGCAAACCGCGTTCGAGCAGCACCGGTCCCTGCTCGATATGCACCTCGACGAAGCCGAGCACCGTGGCGGGGGAGCGCGCGATGGCGGGGATGGCGGCCGGATCGTGGCCGGCGGCCGCCAGCGCCTCGCGCATCGCAACACCGTCGGCGTCGCGCGCATCGAGCAGGGCCAGGTCGAAGCCGCCGGCCACGGCGCTGCTGCCGAGGAAGGTGCTGCGAAAGCGCACGCCTTCTTCTTCGGCGAAGGCGATCACTTCGAGGTCGTAGGGCAGGCGCTCGCCGCGTGCATGCAGCCGGCCGACCAGCGCGATGGGCAGCAGGATGCCGAGCCGGCCGTCGTACTTGCCGCTACTCCGCACCGTGTCGTAGTGCGAGCCGGTGATCAGGGTCTTGGCGCCCGGCCGGGCGGCGGCGTAGCGGCCGACCACGTTGCCGACGGCGTCGACCTGGACCGCCATGCCGGCGTCGCGCATCCAGCCGGCGATGGCGGCGGCGGTGCGCTGGTGGGCCGGCGTCATGTAGGCGCAGGTGAGGCCAGCGTCGCTGTCGCTCATGGCGCCGAGGGTCTCGCACCAGTCCATCACGGTGGCGCCGATGGCGGGTTCGATACCGAGCAGGGCATTGAGCCGGATCTCGGCGATGCGGTGCACCTGGCGCAGCGCTTCGCGCAGCTCGTCGCCAGGGGCGTTGTCGAGGCGGCGCACGAAGGTGTCGATGATGTCTTGCCGCGCCAGGCCGCGTCCCGTCGGGCCTTTCACGGCCAGGATGAAGGGAAAGCCGAAACGTTCGTTGTACTGGGCGTTGAGCGCGTGCAGCCGGGCGTATTCGTCGGGTGTGCAGCGGTCCAGGCCCGAGCTGGCCTGTTCGCAGGTCGATTCAAGCGTCAGTTCGCCGGCGATGGCGGCCTTGCCGGCCAGCTCCGGGTGGGCGCGCAGAAGCGACAGCTGCTCCGCATCGGCCGCGCCGTCGACCGCAGCCTGCAAGGCCAGCTTGAGCGCCGCCAGGGTAGCAAAAGGGCGGGCCGCGGCGGCGCGCGCCGCGATCCAGGGTGAGTGTTCGTAGATGCCATGTAGCGCCCTGGTGAAAGCGTCGGCGTCGAGTTCGTTCAGCTCCTGGATCGTCGGCATGTCTATTCCTTTATCAAGGCCCTTGCCGCGCTGCTTACCTGGTCGCGCAGCCATTTGTGTTCGGTCGACTGGTGCACGCGCTGGTGCCACAGCTGGTAGAAGCGCATCGGCGGAAACTTGAGCGGCACCGTAAAGCTTTTCAGCGGCAGCGTCTTTTCGAAGGCGCGGATGAACTGGCGGCCGGTGGTCAGCACCAGGTCGCTCTGGGTCAGCATATAGGGAATCACGCCGAAATAGGGCGACTCGACCGCCACCCGGCGCTGCAAGCCATGGCGCTCCAGCCAGGCGTCGATCACACCGTGGTAGCCTGGCAGCATCTGGGTCGGGGCCACGTGGGGCAGGTCGAGGTAATCCTCGAGCGTCATCGCGTCCGGCGCCGTGCGTTTGGCGTACGGGCTGTCGGCGCGCATGGTGCAGATGATCGGGTCTTCGAACAGCTTGGACATGTGCAGGTGGGCGGGCGGCTCGTCCCAGTTGGCGATCACCAGGTCCATCTCGCCGTCGGACAGCATGCGCAGGTAGTCCAGGCCGGGGCCGAGGGCGTGGATCACCACCTTGCTGCCGGGCGAGCCGCGCCGCAGCAGCGCCACCACGTTCGGCAGGAAGCGCGCGTCGAGATAGTCGGGGGCGGCGATGTGGAAGGTGCGCGTCGCCTGCTCGGGCACGAACGGCGCCTTGCGCACGAACAGGCTCTCGGCTTCGTCGAGGATGCGCTTGGCCGGTTTCAACAGGCTCTCGCCGTGCTGGGTCGGAACCATGCCGCGCGCGCCGCGCACCAGCAGCGGGTCGCCGGTGAGCTCACGGAGTTTACGCAACGAGGCCGAGATCGAGGGCTGCGGCTGGTTCAGCTTGAGCGCCACCCGCGAGACGTTCTTCTCCACCAGCAGCAGGTAGAGGATGCGGATCAGGTGCAGGTCGAGGTTGCGGGGCAGGCTGGACATCGCAAGGGCGAAACGTATATCAAGGTGGATATGTTGAATATACGCTAAATTTCATGTCGCAGAAATTGGAATCGGCGTATCTTCGATCCATCTCACACAAGGGAAGCCCATGTTCGACACCGGATACCTGGCGCCATATGCTTTGGAGTGGTTCAACCTGCTGCTGCGCTGGCTGCACATCATTACCGGCATCGCCTGGATCGGCGCTTCCTTCTATTTCGTCTGGCTCGACAACACCATCAAGCCGCCGGCGCCCGGCTCGGATCTGGAGCGCAAGGGCGTGTCCGGCGAACTGTGGGCGGTGCACGGCGGCGGCTTCTACAACCCGCAGAAATACCTCGTGGCGCCCGCCGAGCTGCCGCCGGAGCTGCACTGGTTCAAGTGGGAAGCCTATTCCACCTGGCTCTCGGGCTTCGCGCTGCTGGTGGTGGTCTACTACCTGAACGCCAGGGCGATGATGGTCGACCGCAGCGTGGCCGACCTCACCAGCTGGCAGGCGGTCGGCATCGGCATCGGCAGCCTGGTGGCCGGCTGGGTCGTGTACGACCTGCTGTGCCGTTCGAAGCTGGTGCAGCACCAGCTGGCGTTCGGCGCCACCATCTGGCTGCTGCTGGTCGGCAGCAGCTGGGTACTCAGCCACCTGCTCAGCGGACGCGCCGCCTACCTGCACGTGGGCGCGATGATCGGCACCATCATGGTGGCCAATGTGGCGATGCTGATCATTCCCGGCCAGCGCAAGATGGTGAACGCCATGCTGGCGGGCGAGAAGCCTGACCCGAGCCACGGCATCAAGGCCAAGCAGCGCAGCGTCCACAATAATTATTTCACCCTGCCGGTGCTGTTCATCATGATCAGCAACCACTATGCGATGACCTACAATCATACGCATGCCTGGGCCGTGCTGGGCGCGATCATGCTGGCCGGCGTATTGATCCGCCACTTCTTCAACCTGCGCCACAAGGGCCGCATCGAATGGCGGTATCCGACCGCGGGCGTGGCGCTGCTGTTGGCATTGGCGGTCGTGCTGGCGCCGGCGCCGCGCGCTGGCGCCGATCCGGCGGCCGCCGCCGGCCTTGACGCCGCCGCGCGCTTCGCCACGGTGCGCACGATCATGGAGCAGCGCTGCGTGTCCTGCCACGCGCAGCAGCCGACGCAACCCGGCTTCGCGGCGGCGCCGGGCGGCGTGATGCTCCACACGCCGGAGCTGGTGAGCCAGCATGCGGCCCGCATCTACCAGCAGACGGTGCAACTGAAGGCCATGCCGCTGGCGAATCTCACCCACATGACCGATGCCGAACGCGCCCAGGTGGGGGCGTGGTTCGAGTCGGGTGCCGGCACAGGAAAGGCGCCATGAACAATCCCTTGCACGATCGTCTTACCGACTGGATCGACGCACACTTCGACGAACAGGTCGCCTTCTTGCAGGAGGTCGTGCGCATCCCGACCGATACGCCGCCGGGGAACAACGCGCCGCATGCCGAGGCGGTGGCGGACATGCTGGAGGCCGCCGGCTGGCCGGTCGAGCGCCATGCGGTGCCGGCGCAGGACGTCCTTGACCACGGCCTGGAGAGCATCACTAACCTGATCGTACGCCGCCGTTACGGAGGGGACGGCCCGACACTGGCGCTGAACGCCCACGGCGACGTGGTGCCGCCGGGCGAGGGCTGGACCCGGCCACCATATGGCGCCGTGATCGAGGATGGCTATCTGTACGGGCGCGCGGCGGCGGTATCCAAGAGCGACTTCGCCACCTATGTGTTCGCGACCCGCGCGCTGGAGGCGCTGGGCCTGCCGTTATCGGGCGCGGTCGAACTGCACTTCACCTACGACGAGGAAGTCGGCGGCCTGCTGGGGCCGGGCTGGCTGCTGGACCAAGATCTGACCCGGCCCGACTACGTGATCGCCGCCGGCTTCGGCTACGGCATCGTCACCGCCCACAACGCCTGCCTGCAGCTGGAAGTGACCGTGCACGGCAGGGCGGGGCATGGAGCGATGCCGGAGACGGCGGTCGACGCGCTGCAGGCCGCCACGAAAGTGCTGACCGCGATCTATGGCGAACTGCCGGCGCTGAAGAAGATCCGCAGCAACGTGCCCGGCATCGGTTCGCCGACCATGATCGTCGGCCGCATCGATGGCGGGACCAATACCAATGTGGTGCCGGGGAAGGTGGTATTAAGGATGGACCGGCGCATGATTCCGGAAGAAGACCCGGCGCTGGTGGAGGCGCAGGTGCGCGCCCTGGTCGAGGAGGCGGTGCGTGGCCTGCCCGGCATCCGCCTCGAGATCCGGCGCCTGCTGCTGTCGCAGGCGCTGCGGCCCTTGCCGGGCGTGGCGCCGCTGGTGGAAAGCCTGCAGCGCCATGGCCGCGCCGTCATGGGCGAGGAGATTCCCGCGCACGGCACGCCGCTGTATGCCGATGCGCGGCTGTATGGTGAATATGGCATCCCGGCGGTGCTGTATGGCGCCGGGCCGCGCACGGTGGAGGAGTCGAATGCCAAGAAGGCCGACGAACGCCTGCTGCTGGAAGACTTGTGCCGCGCGACCAAGGTCGTGGCGCTGACCTTGCTCGACTTTCTCGGGCCGCCCCCGTAAACGGAAGAAGGCGCTCGCAGGCGCCTTCCGAACTACCGAAGATTACTTCTGCTTGAGCGACCGCTCGAACAGCTCATAAATCCGGCGATACTGGTCATACCACGCCTCCGGCTGCACGTAGCCGTGACGCTCCAGCGGATAGCTCGCCAGTTCCCACTTGTCCTTCTTCATCTCGATCAGGCGCTGCGCCATGCGCACCGAGTCCTGGTAGAACACGTTATCGTCGATCATGCCGTGCGAGATGAGCAGGTGGCCCTTCAGGTTCTGCGCGTACTCGATCGGCGACGACTTCTTGTACGCCTCGGGATCGATGTCCGGGGTGTTCAGGATGTTGGCGGTGTACTCGTGGTTGTAGGTGGTCCAGTCGGTCACCGGGCGCAGCGCGGCGCCGGCCTTGAAGGTGTCCGGTGCGCGCATCAGGGCCATGAAGGTCATGAAGCCGCCGTAGCTGCCGCCATAGATGCCGACGTTGGCGGCGTCGCCCTGGTGCTGGTTCACCATGTACTTGACGCCGTCGATGTAGTCTTCCAGTTCCGGATGGCCCATCTGGCGGTAGATCGCGGTGCGCCACTTGCTGCCGTAGCCTTTAGAGGCGCGGAAGTCCATGTCCAGCACCACGTAGCCGTTCTGCACCAGCAGGTTGTGGAACATCTGCTCGCGGAAGTAATTCGGATAGCGCTTGCTGACGTTCTGCAGGTAGCCAGCGCCGTGCACGAACATCACGACCGGATACTTCTTGCCCGGCTCGAGCTGGGCCGGACGATACAGCTTGGCCCACACCGGATCGCCGCCGGCGCTGGAAGGCACGGCCACGTACTGCGGCTGGATCCACTCGCGCGCCTTGAAGTCCGGCGTGCGGGTGTCGGTCAGCTTGCTCGCTTCGCCGCCCGAGACGGGCACGGTCGCGATCTGGATCGGGGTGTAGCTGGACGACCAGTGCACCAGCAGCTTCTTCTCGTCCGGCGACAGCGCGAACTTCTCGACGCCATCGAGCCTGGTCACTTCGCGGACGTTGCCGCCGTTGGCGTTGACGGCGCAGACTTCGTAGTCGCCCGGGGTCGCGCGGTTGCACAGCATGTAGGCGGTGCTGCCGTCATAGGTCCAGCGCACGTCGCTGGCTTCCCACGTGCCGGTGGTCAGGGCGCGCGGCGCGGCGGCGGTGGCGCTGTCCTTGGTGTACAGGTGCGAGTAGCCGCTTTCCTCGGACAGGTACCACAGCGTGCGGTTGTCCGGCAGCCAGCCGAATTCGGCGTTGTCGTAGTTGACCCAGGCGCCGTCGGTCAGGCGGTGCAGGGGCTTCAGTTTCGCGGCGCCCAGGTCGACGCTGGCGATCCAGCGGTCCTTGTTGTCGACCGCGCGCAGCATGACGGCGACGTTCGCGCCGTTGGCGCTCCAGTCGATCGCGTTGCGGCCGCCCGAAACGACCACCGGGCGGTTGCCTTTGAGCGGGTCCTTCTTGGCGGCGGCGCGCAGCTCGGCCAGCGGGTCGACATTGACGCCCGGGAGCGCGTCGAAGGCGATGTCCTGCACCTTGTTGGTGCGCAGGTCGACCAGCTTCAGTGCATGCGGCACCGGCATATTGCGGCCGACGCGGGTGCGCACGTCTTCGGTCTCTTCGTAGCCCGACTCGTTCACGTAGCGCGGCATCTTGCCGGCGCGGCCCTTGTCGGCGCCCTTGGCGGCGGTGACCACCAGCAGCCAGCGGCCGTCGGGCGACAGCGAGCTGCCTTCGATGGTGACCTTGTCGCCCAGGTAGATCGGGTTCGGCGCCATCGAGGCGTCGGCGCGGCGCAGTTCATCGGTGCGCTCGCGCAGGGCGTCGCGGTCATCCTTCTGGCGCTTGAGGTGCTCGATCAGGCGCAGCTCGGTCGAACGGTAGGGGTCTTCTTCGGGCGCATTCGGGTCCTTGGCGGCGCGCGGCAGGGCGGCCGGGCCGGTGACCTTACTGGTGCGGTCCCACACATACCAGTCGTTGCCGATGCGGTACTGGACCGCGCGCTCGTCCGCCGTGTACTGGGCGGCGGTGATGCGGCTGGCGCCGCGCGTGACCTGGACCAGCTGGCCCGACTTGAGGTCGCGCTCGAACAGGTCGTTGTTGCGCAGGACCAGCATGCGGCTGTTGTTGCGGTTGTAGACGACGTCGGCGCTGTCGATCTTCGGCAGCTCGGCGTCCTTGACCAGCTGGGCCTTGCCGGCCGCGACCTGGAACACGTCACGCACCGGCGAGCCGGTGCGCTTCTGCTTGTAGTACACCTGCTTGCCGTCCCAGCTGAACCAGGCGTCTTCCACCGGGGTGCCGATCCAGTCTGGATGGCTCATCGCCTGGTCGAGGGTGATTGGAGTGGAAGCCGCCGCCGGCAGCGCGATCAGTGCGGCGAAGGAGGCCGCAAACAGGGTAAGTGCAGGTGTTCGCATGTAGAGTCTGATGAGTGAAGAAATGGCTTGGTTGCCAGTAATGCTCGCGAGAAATGCGCATGCATTCTAGCGCAGGCATTCATCAGGACTGCGAAATGTGACAGGTTTTTTTTGCTGTAAAGACAAGCGCCGGCGGTACGTCAGTACGGCCGGCGCCCGATGCGGAGGGGATATCGCGGCAGTGACGCGCCGCAATGACTCCCTGTATTACATGGCCTTGAACGGGCCTTTTGGCGGACGCGGCAGGAACATTGCGACGCGAGCTGCCACGGCGACGACGGCCAGGGCAATGGTGACGTATTCGAGCGGGTGCATGATTAACCCCGCACCGCTGGAGCGTAGCCGCCGTGGGCGACGTACAGTTCTTGCGAGAAGCTGCGGATGGCCGAGATGGCTGCCGCGAAGAAGCTGGTGCGTTGGATAGCTGCAGTCATGATTGTTCCCCTGAGATAAATACTTCGATGTTGCGTTGCAGTATATGGGTGTCCTCGTCATAAACAAACTTTAGATTTGTGATTCCAGCGATTCGTTCTGTGAATGGTTGTAAAGTTGCTCTCATGCAAGATATTCGATATGCGAATATCTCGGACACGGCGTTTTGCATAAGAAGGGCATGGGCTATTGACGATGCTCGCGCCTGGTGCGAATCTTGCATATCGTAAGCACATGAAATCGCGAGACAGTGCTTCACCACACCTGCGGATCGTCGTCGTGCTTTCCGCAACAGCACCCGGTACCGACCCGGACGCCGCCCAGGCCGCACAGGCCCGGCGCAGCACGGCGCTGCGCATCGGTCTGCTCGAATCGGGCTACGACCTGATCGCATCGCTGCCGGCCGACGTCTTCCTGCCCGAGCGCATCGCCCAGTTGCAGCCCGACCTGATCATCGCCGACAGCGAGTCCGATGCGCGCGACGTGCTCGAGCACATCGTGATCGCCACCCGCGACGCGCGGCGTCCGATCGTCCTGTTCACCGAAGACGATGCGCCGGCCAGCATGGACGCGGCGATGGACGCCGGCGTCTCGGCCTATATCGTGGCCGGCCTGCAGGCCGAGCGCGTCAAGCCGGTGCTGGACGTGGCGCTGGCGCGCTTCCGGCGCGAGCAGAAGCTGCTCGATGAGCTGAGCGACACGCGCCAGAAGCTGGCGGAGCGCAAGACCGTCGATCGCGCCAAGGGCCTGCTCATGAACCGCTACAGCCTGACCGAGGAGCAGGCCTACCAGCGCCTGCGCACCCTGGCGATGAACAAGAACCTGAAGCTGGCGGAAGTCGCGCAGCGCCTGATCGACGTGGAAGACCTGCTCGGCTAGGCCACGCTTCACTATATACAAGGACAAGGAGACGTATGACATTGGCAGGCAAAGGCGCCTGGATCGCCGGCACCGACCGGCCCGAGATCGAGACCGTCCGCATCGGCTTCATGCCGCTGGCCGATTGCGCGCCGCTGGTGATGGCATCGGTGCTCGGCTTCGACGAGCAGTACGGGGTGCGCTTCGAGCTCACCCGCGAACTGTCCTGGACCGCCATGCGCGACCGCCTGATCGGCCAGCAGCTCGATGCGGCCCATGCGCTGTACGGGATGGTCTATGGCATCCAGAACGGCATCGGCACCCAGCAGTGCGATATGGCGGTGTTGATGAACCTGCACCAGAACGGCCAGAACATCACGCTGTCGCGCGCGCTCGCCAACGCCGCCCTCGATCCGGGCCTGCTCAAGCGCGAGATCGACGCGAAAGGGCGCAAGCTCACCCTGGCCCATACCTTCCCGACCGGGAACCACGCGATGTTCCTGTATTACTGGCTGGCCGCGCATGGCATCGACCCGCTGGTGGATTGCCAGGCGGTGACGGTGCCCCCGGGGCAAATGGCGGCCAGCCTGGCGGCCGGCCATATGGATGGCTTCTGTGCGGGCGAACCGTGGGGCCAGCGCGCCCAGCGCGACGGCGCCGGAGTCCAGGCCGCGTCCAGCGAACAGGTATGGCCGAACCATCCGGGCAAGGCGCTCGGCACCCGCGCCGACTTCGCGGCCAGCCACCCGAATACCTGCCGCGCCATGATCGCCGCGCTATTGGAGGCGGCGCGCTGGCTCGATGCCTCGCGCACCAACCGCGAAGCCGCGGCCGAGGTGCTGGCCAGTCCCGCCTACGTCAATGCCAGCCGCGAGACGCTGCAGTTCTGCCTGGCCGGCAGCCATATCGACGAGCACCGGGAAGGCGGCTGGCGCGGCCACAACGGCCTGCGCTTCCATGCCGACGGCGAGGCCAACTTTCCCTGGCTGTCGGACGGCATGTGGTTCATGACCCAGCACCGGCGCTGGGGCCTGCTGCGAGAAGCGCCTCCTTACCTGGCGTTGGCGGCCCAGGTCAACCGCATCGACTTGTACCGCGAGGCGGCCGAACGCACCGGAACGATGCTGCCCGCTTCCCCGATGCGCAGCTCGACCCTGTTGGGCGGCAGGGTATGGGACGGCAGCGACCCGCATGCCTGGGCCGGCGCACCATCCGGATCTTGAACGCGGTGCATGCGGGTGCATCATCGTGGGGAGCGATGCACCGCAATGCAGCATCCGACCGCGATCCACGGGCGTACGCCCCCTGAAGCACCGGTGGCACGCCTCTTGCTCATACCTCTGACAGGATCAATGGCGATTCTCTTCACGATTTTCACTTAGCGCTGGCCCAACGCGGGGACGGCAACAGGACAACGGCGTCCGCAGCTACTGCCCATGGCAGCAAGCGCGGACGCCTTTTCGTTTTTAAAGGAAGAACAATGGCCAGCAAAGCGGACAGCATCAAGCTCTTTTCCTTCCAGGGGGCGCCCATGCGCGCCTTCCACCTCACCTGGGTCGCCTTCTTCGTCTGCTTCTTCGCCTGGTTCGCCTGCGCGCCGCTGATGCCGGTCATCAAGGGCGAATTCGGGCTCTCGATGGAGCAGATCGCCAACATCAATATCGCGGCGGTCGCGATCACCATCTTCGTGCGTCTGCTGGTCGGCCCGCTGTGCGACCGCTACGGCCCGCGCAAGACCTATACCGGCTTGCTCCTGCTGGGCGCGATTCCGGTGCTGGGCGTGGCGCTGGCGCAGAGCTACGAAGCCTTCCTGCTGGCGCGCCTGGGCATCGGCGCAGTCGGCGCCAGCTTCGTCATCACCCAGTACCACACCTCCGTCATGTTCGGACCGAAGGTGGTCGGCACCGCCAACGCGGCGGCGGCGGGGTGGGGCAATGCCGGCGGCGGCGCGGCGCAGGCGGTCATGCCGCTGATGCTCACCGCCATCGTGATGCTGGGCGTGAGCCAGTCGCTGAGCTGGCGCCTCGCGCTGGTGGTGCCCGGCGTGATGATGATCGTGATGGCCTTCTTCTATTGGCGCTATACGCAGGATTGCCGGGCCGGTAACTACGACGATTTGCGCAAGACCGGCCGCATGCCGGAGGGCGGCGGCAAGGGCGGCTGGGCGAGCTTCGTCGCCGGCTGCCGCAACTACCGCGCCTGGCTGCTGTTCGTCACCTATGGCGCCTGCTTCGGCATCGAGATCTTCATCCACAACATCGCCGCCGTGTACTACGTCGAGCACTTCGACCTGTCGCTGGCCCAGGCCGGCATGGCGGCCGGCAGCTTCGGCCTGCTGGCGCTGTTCGCCCGCGCGCTGGGCGGCTGGCTGTCGGACAAGGCCGCGCTCTCCGGTGACCTGAACCGCCGCGTGACCGTGCTGTTCGTGCTGATGATCGGCGAAGGCCTGGGTCTCTTGTGGTTCGCCCGGGCCGAGGGCGTGGTATTCGCCGTGGTCGCGATGCTGGTGTTCGGCCTGTTCACCCACATGGCCTGCGGCGCGACCTATGCCCTGGTGCCGTTCATCGCGCCGAAGGCGCTGGGCGGCGTGGCCGGCATCGTCGGCGCCGGCGGCAACGTCGGCGCGGTGGCGGCCGGCTTCCTGATGAAAGGCACGGGCGACATCAAGCAGACCCTTACGATCCTCAGCGGCCTGGTGCTGGTCGCCAGCGTCTGCGCCATCGCAGCCCGATTCACCGCGACCAGCGCCAACACGGCGCCGGCAGCCGCAGCAGCTTAATTAGGGAGCAGCAAATGCATATCGTCGTCATCGGCCACGGCATGGTGGGCCACAAATTCCTCGAAACCCTGGCCGCCAGTGGCCGGCAGGATCTGCGCGTGACGGTGCTGGGCGAAGAGCCGCGGCCGGCCTACGACCGCGTGCACCTGTCCGAATTCTTCGCCGGGAAGAGTGCGGACGACCTGTCGCTGGTCGCGCCGGGTTTCTTCGAGCGTGAAGACATGGCGTTGCGCCTGAATGCGAAAGTGGTCGGGATCGACCGTGCGGCGAAGAAGGTGACGCTGGCCGACGGTTCCTCTGTTGCTTACGACCGCCTCGTGCTGGCGACCGGTTCCTATCCCTTCGTGCCGCCGGTGCCGGGCGCCGACCGCAAGGACTGCTTCGTCTATCGCACCATCGAAGACCTGGAAGCGATGCAGGAGTGTGGTGCTCGTTCCAGGACTGGCGTGGTGATCGGCGGTGGCCTGCTGGGCCTCGAATGCGCCAAGGCGCTGCGCGACCTGGGCCTGAACGCCCACGTGGTCGAATTCGCGCCGCGCCTGATGGCGGTGCAGGTCGACGATCCCGGCGCGCGCGTGCTGCGCACCCGCATCGAGGAGCTGGGCGTCGGCGTCCATACCGGCAAGAACACGCTGGCCATCGTCGATGGCGACGACACCACCCACCGCATGCAGTTCGCCGACGGTACGCACCTGGACACCGACATGATCGTGTTCTCGGCCGGCATCCGCCCGCGCGACGAGCTGGCGCGCGCGTCGGGACTCGAGATCGGCCCGCGCGGCGGGATCGTCATCGACGACCGCTGCCAGACCTCGGACCCGCACGTCTACGCCATCGGCGAATGCGCGCTGTGGAACGGTCAGCTGTTCGGCCTGGTCGCGCCGGGCTACGACATGGCGCGCACCGCGGCGCGGCACCTGCTGGGCACGGAATGCGGTTTCGCTGGCGCCGACATGAGCACCAAGCTGAAACTGATGGGCGTGGACGTGGCCAGCATCGGCGATGCCCACGGAGCCACGCCGGGCAGCCGCAGCTATCAATTCATGGACGAGCGCAAGCAGGTCTATCGCAAGATCGTCGTGTCGAGCTGCGGCAAATACCTGCTGGGCGGCGTGCTGGTGGGCGAGGCGTCCGCCTATGGCGCGCTGCTGCAGACGATGCTGAACAGGATCGAACTGCCGGAGGCGCCGGAATACCTGATCCTGCCGGAGAGCGGTGGCGCGCGTCCGGCGATCGGCGTCGACAAGCTGCCGGCCACGGCCCAGGTCTGCTCGTGCAATGACGTCAGCAAGGGCGCCCTGTGCGAAGCGGTGGCCGGCGGCGCCACCACCATCGGCGTCCTCAAGAGCTGCACCTCGGCCGGCACTGCCTGCGGCGGCTGCGTGCCATTGGTAACCCAGGTCCTCAACGCCGAGCTGAAGAAACTGGGCGTGGCGGTTAACAACCACCTGTGCGAACACTTCCCGCACTCGCGCCAGGAGCTGTACCACCTGGTGCGCGTCGGGGCTATCCGCGATTTCGGCGAGCTGCTGGCGCGCCACGGCAAGGGGCTCGGTTGCGACGTCTGCAAGCCGACCGCCGCCAATATCCTGGCCTCGGTGTGGAACGATTTTGTCCTGAAACCGAAGCACGCCAGCCTGCAGGATTCGAACGACTATTTCCTCGGCAACATCCAGAAGGACGGGACCTATTCGGTGGTGCCGCGCATGCCGGGCGGCGAAGTCACGGCCGACGGCCTGATCGCGGTGGGGATGGTGGCCAAGAAGTATGGCCTGTACACCAAGATCACCGGCGGCCAGCGGGTCGACCTGTTCGGCGCCCGCGTGGACCAGCTGCCCGCGATCTGGGAAGAGCTGATCGCGGCCGGCTTCGAATCGGGCCACGCCTATGGCAAATCGCTGCGTACGGTGAAATCCTGCGTCGGATCGACCTGGTGCCGCTATGGCGTCGGTGACAGCGTCGGCTTCGCCATCGCGCTGGAGAACCGTTATAAAGGCTTGCGCGCGCCGCACAAGATCAAGTTCGGCGTCTCGGGCTGCACCCGCGAATGCGCCGAAGCCCAGGGCAAGGACGTCGGCCTGATCGCCACCGACAAGGGCTGGAACCTGTACGTGTGCGGCAATGGCGGCATGAAGCCGCGCCACGCCGAGCTGATCGCCTCGAACCTCTCCGAAGAAGACGTGGTGCGCCTGACCGACCGCTTCCTGATGTTCTACGTGCGCACCGCCGAGCGCCTGCAGCGCACCAGCACCTGGCGAGAAAACCTCGAAGGCGGTCTCGATTACCTGAAGGCGGTGGTGGTCGACGACAGCCTCGGCATCGCGCAGGAGCTCGAAGCGCAGATGCAGCACGTGGTCGACACCTATGCCTGCGAGTGGAAGGAAGCCGTCACCGATCCAAACGTTCGCCGCCGCTTCCGCCACTTCGTCAACAGCACGCAGGTCGACGAGAACGTCGTGTTCGTGCCCGAGCGCGGCCAGGTGCGTCCGGCCACCTTCGATGAACGCCGCCGCACCATTCCCATCGCCACCGTCGCATAAAGGAGAGCAGCCATGCACCGTGATCTTCAACTCGCTAACTGGACCGCCATCTGCACCTTGGACGAGATCGTGCCCGACACCGGCGTGTGCGCCTTGCTGAACGGCCGCCAGGTGGCCGTGTTCCGCGTCGGCGCCGATGAGCCGAGGGTGTTCGCCATCGATAACTACGATCCGAACTCACAGGCCGCCGTGCTGTCGCGCGGGCTGGTGGGCAGCATCGGCGAGCGCATCGTCGTGGCGTCGCCGATCTACAAGCAGCATTTCGACCTGCAGAGCGGAGAATGCCTGGAAGCGCCGGCGCAATCGGTCGCCAGCTATCCGGCGCGGATCGACGCCGGGCAGGTGTGGGTCGCGGCATGAAGCCGTCTTTGGTCGTGGTCGGCAACGGCATGGCCGGCATGCGTACCGTCGAGGAGCTGCTGGCGCTGGCGCCCGATTTGTACGACATCACCGTGTTCGGCGCCGAGCCGCGCGTGAACTACAACCGCATCATGCTGTCGCCGGTGCTGGCCGGCGAGAAGACGGCGGACGAGATCGTGCTGCATCCGCGCAGCTGGTACGAGGAGCACGGCGTCACCCTGCATGCGGGCGACCCTGTGGTGGCGATCGACCGCAAGCGGCGCATCGTGCGTGCGCAGTCGGGCCGGGAAGTGGCCTACGACCGCCTGCTGCTGGCGACTGGCTCGCAGCCTTTCATCGTGCCGGTGCCGGGCGCCGAACTGCCGGGCGTGGTGGGCTTTCGCGACCTGGACGACGTCGACACCATGCTGCAGGCGGCGCGCGAGGGCCGGCATGCGGTCGTGATCGGCGGCGGCCTGCTCGGACTGGAAGCGGCCAACGGCCTGCTGCGGCGCGGCATGGACGTCACCGTGGTGCACCTGACCGGTAGCCTGCTCAACCAGCAGCTCGACGGCGACGCATCGCTGTTGCTCAAAAGTGCGCTGGAGGGACGCGGCCTGCGCATCCTGCTGGGCGCCCAGACCGAGGCCATCCTCGGCGCCGGCAAGGTGGAGGGCGTGCGCTTCAAGGACGGCACGCAAGTGCCGGCCAACCTGGTGGTGATGGCAGCCGGCGTGCGTCCCAATGTGGCGCTGGCGCGCGCCGCGGGCCTGCACGTCGAGCGCGCGATCGTGGTGGACGATACCTTGCAAAGCTATGACCCGCGCGTGTACGCGGTGGGCGAATGCGTCCAGCACCGCAAGGCGACCTTCGGCCTGGTGGCGCCGATCTGGGACCAGGCGCGGGTGTGCGCCGCCCACCTGGCGGGCCTCGGCCATCGCCGCTACGTGCAGCAGGCCACGGCCACCAAGCTGAAAGTCACCGGCATCGACCTGTATTCGGCCGGCGACATCGTCGGCGGGCCGGGCACGCAAGACCTGGTGCTGCGCGACCGCCGCGCCGGCATCTATAAACGCCTGGTGCTCGAGGGGAACCGCATCACGGGCGCCGTGCTGTACGGCGACGTGCTCGACGGTCCCTGGTATTTCGACCTGATCCAGCGTGGGGCCGACGTGTCGGCGCTGCGCGATCGATTGTTGTTCGGGCCTGCAATGTGTGAAGCGCAGGCCGCGTAGAAGAGAGTCATTTATGGCGCACATGCCGATCCCGCTGCAAGAAGTCCGCACCACCTGTCCTTATTGCGGCGTCGGCTGCGGCGTGAAAGCCACGCCGCTGGGCGATGGCGGCGCGCTGATCGAAGGCGACGCCGATCATGTGGCCAGCCGCGGCCGCCTGTGCGTCAAGGGCTCGGCCCTGGGCGAGACGCTGGGCCTGGATGGGCGCTTGCTCCATCCTGCTGTCCGCCGCGACGGCGCCATGGCGCGCACCAGCTGGATTGATGCGCTGGACACCGTCGCCGACGGCTTCAGGCGCATCATCGCCGAGCACGGGCCGGATGCGGTGGCGCTGTACGTCTCGGGCCAGATCCTCACCGAGGATTACTATGTCGCCAACAAGTTCATGAAGGGCTACGTCGGCAGCGCCAATATCGACACCAACTCCCGCCTGTGCATGTCGTCCGCCGTGGCCGGCCACAAGCGCGCCTTCGGCGAAGACGTGGTGCCGGGCTGCTACGAGGATTTCGAACTGGCCGACGCGATCGTGCTGGTCGGCTCGAATGCCGCCTGGTGCCATCCGACGCTGTTCCAGCGCATCGTCAAGGCGAAGGAAGCCCGTCCCGAACTGCAGATCGTCGTGCTCGACCCGCGCCGCACGGCCACCTGCGAATTGGCCGACCTGCACCTGCCGCTCAAGCCGGGCAGCGACGTACGGCTGTTCAACGGCCTGCTGGCCTATCTGGCGCGCACGGGCGTGGTCGCCCATGATTTCGTTGCGGCTCACACGCATGGGTTGGAAGCGGCGCTGGAAGTCGCCGAGGTGGACGGCGAGGTGAACGAAGTGGCGCGCGACTGCGGCGTCGATCCGGCCCAGCTGCGCGCTTTCTATGAACTGTTCGCGCGCACCGAAAAAGTGGTGACGGCGTTCTCGATGGGCGTGAACCAGTCCTCGAGCGGCACCGACAAGGTCAACGCCATCATCAACTGCCACCTGCTCACCGGCCGCATCGGCCGTCCCGGCATGGGCCCGTTTTCGCTGACCGGCCAGCCGAACGCGATGGGTGGACGCGAAGTGGGCGGCCTGGCGAACATGCTGGCGGCCCACCTCGACCTGGACAATGCCGGCCACCGCGAGGCGGTGCGCAGCTTCTGGGGTGCGCCGCGCATCGCCGACAAGCAGGGCCTGAAGGCCGTCGACCTGTTCCGCGCGGTGGAGGCGGGCAAGGTCAAGGCGGTATGGATCATGGCCACCAATCCGGTGGTCAGCATGCCGGATGCCGACCAGGTGCGGCGCGCGCTGGCCGCCTGCGAGCTGGTGGTGGTGTCGGACGTGGTGGCGAACACCGACGTCGGACAATATGCGCATGTGCTGCTGCCGGCGCTGGCCTGGGGCGAGAAGGATGGCACGGTGACCAATTCCGAGCGCTGCATCTCGCGCCAGCGCGCCTTCCTGCCGGCGCCGGGCGAGGCGCGCGCCGACTGGCAGGCGTTGTGCGACGTGGCCAAGCGCATGGGCTTTGCCGGCTTCGATTACGAGGGCGCGCACGCGATCTTCGACGAGCATGCGCGCCTGTCGACCTGGAAGAATGGCGAAGAAGGCTATCGCCGCGCCTTCCGCCTCGATCCACTGGTCGGCATGGACCGCGCGGCCTACGATGCGCTGCAACCGGTGCAATGGCCGCTGCGCGCGCCGGCCGAGGGCACCGCGCGGCTGTTCGGCGACGGCCGTTTCTCTCACCCCGACGGCAAGGCGCGCTTCGTCGCGACCACGCCGCGCGCGCCTGTGCACGCGCCTGGCGGCGAGTTCCCGCTGGCGCTCAACACCGGCCGCCTGCGCGACCAGTGGCACACGATGACGCGCACCGGCAAGTCGCCGCGCCTGGCCGGCCATGCGGCGGAACCTTTCGTGGATTTGCATCCGCACGACGCGCTGCTGGCCGGCGTACGAGAAGGAGAACTCGCCCGCGTCAGTTCACGGTGGGGCGCGATGGTGGCGCGCGTGGCGCATGGCGGCGGCATCGCGCGCGGCGCGGTGTTCGTGCCGATCCACTGGAACGGGCAAACTGCCTCCGATGCGCGCGTCGGCGCGCTGGTCAATCCGGAAGTCGATCCGGTGTCGGGCGAGCCCGAGTTCAAGCACACGCCGGTGCGGGTGGAGCCGTTCGGCGTGGCCTGGTATGGCTTCATCCTGAGCCGCACCGAACTGAACCTGGAACGGGTGGCGCACTGGACCCGCGTACGCGGCAGCGGCTTCCTGCGCTATGAGCTGGGCGGCCGCGAGCCGGTATCGCCCGCGATGGCGCGCGCGCTGCTCGGGGCGGACGAGGACGCCGACTGGATCGAGTATGAGGACAAGTCGGAAGGCATGCTGCGGGCGGCGCTCGTGGTCGATGGACGCCTGGAAGCCTGCCTGTTCGTGTCGCGCCGGCCCGACCTGCCGGCGCGCGCCTGGCTCGGTGGATTGTTCGCGCAGGCCGAACTGAGCGCACGCGAACGCGCGACCCTGCTGGCTGGCCGCGCGCCGACGCTGGGCCCGGACCCCGGGCCGACCGTCTGCTCCTGCTTTGGCGTCGGCCGCAACACGATCTGCGCGGCGATCGAAAAGCAGGGCTTGACGACGCCGGCCGAGGTGACCGCCTGCCTGCGGGCCGGCGGCAACTGCGGATCGTGCCTGCCCGAGATCAGGTCGCTGTTGCAGGAGGTGCGCTCAGCCGTGGTGTGACCGGATCACGACGCCCCGTCGCGGCACTCCGGATGCAGGCCGCGCGAGCGCACCACCGGCGCCTCGTTGCCGAACAGCGGCAACTCGATGTATGGCCGCTCGGTGGCCGACACCGCCAGCACATAGGCCTGGCGCTCGAGCCGGTGCTGCAGCACGACCTGCGCCACGTAGGCCGGGGCCAGCACGCGCTGGGCCTTGCGCTTGCCCAGGTCGAGATAGCCGAAGCGCATCGTGGCCGATTGCACGACGTCGCCCGGTAGCCGATCCTTCGATTTGCCCAGCACGCTGGCCAGGCGCTCGGCCAGCTGGCGCGCGGCCAGTTCGGCCTCGATGACGGGCGCGCTGTCGAGCACCTCGGCATCGCTGTGCCGGATGTTCAGCGCGAGCGCGTCGACCGTGCCGTCGCCGGCCAGGCGCAGCGCCACCGAGGCGGCCCCCAGCACCGGGATTTCTCCCACCGCATGGCGCCAGGCGCCGGTGGCGCGCACCAGCAGCGTGTCCGAGAGCTTCTGGTCGCGGTCGCTGCCGCGCGCCTTGGTCTGCCACAGGCGCTCGAAGGCGAGGCTGCCGCGCTCGCCGACCCAGGCGCCGATGTCGATGCGCTGCGCGGCCTGTTCCAGCTGGCGCACCAGCGCCGGCGTTTCTTCCGGCCGCTGCCAGGGCGCCTGGAACGGCGCCAGGCCGGACACGTACTGCAGCGCGCCCGAAGCGTGATAGACCACGGCGCGCGCGCCATCGGGCAGGTGCACCACGCTGCGCTCGCCGCGGTCGGCCAGGTTGGCGCGGTCGTGGCGGCAGATGTCGGCTTCGTGCAGCGCGGTCAGGAAGCGGTTCATGTTGGCGCGCGCATCGTCGCGGGTGAGCGGGGTGAGCGCGATCACGTCGGCGCGGCCCGGCACCGCGTGGGCGCCGGTCTTCATCAGGGTATCGATCAGGGTTTGCTGGTTCATGGTTCAGCCCTCCGTCCACTTCCACAAGAGACATGCCTGCTGCGCCGGCGCCAGGTCGGGAGTCACGCCGCCGTGGCCCCACAGGTGGTCGCGATTCAAGGCGGACAGATCCCAGCGGATGACGCCACCGTTCCAGGTGGCGGCGTCGCCCACGCAGACGGTGACCGGATGGTTGTCGACCCACCAGTCGGACACGCCGTCGTGCCAGGCGCTGGAGACGGTGTCGCCGTCGACCAGGTTGTCGGCCACGTCCTCGCCGCATTCGTCGGTGGTGATGCCGTCGTACATATCGCCCCAGGCGCCGCAATAGATGTGCAGGCGCGCGAAGATGTTCCACAAGCCGGTGACGGCGGCCAGGTTGACCGTGTGGCAGGAATAGGCCATCACCCATTCGCTGTTCCAGTCCTCGCCCAGCTGCCACCCGTCGGACCAGGTGCGCCATTCGCTGTGCGCGATGTCGTACAGCATGCGCGCCCGGCCATCGGCCTCGGAATTGCCGTGCGTCTCGATCCAGAACAGGTCGACGTCGTCGACCCAGTTGCGGTCGCTGCCGCCCTGATCGACGTCGCGGATATCGGTTTCCCAGACGTCGGTATTGGCCCAGTAGAAGGCGCGCGTGTGGCCGGCCGAGCGCAGCGCGCTGTCGAACCCATTGCTTCTGTTAAAGGTGTACGTCAGGTCTCCCGCCGTGCTCACGCCGGCGGCGCGCGCATGGTTGAAATACCGGATTGCTTCGACTCCGAACCTCGCCATGAGATTCTCCTTTCGTGTCAAGAAGCCATGCGCCGCACCCTGATGGGTACGGCGGGGGGCTCGGGATACAGTAGTCGGAGCGAAGGCGGCGGCTCTGGCGAAGATCAGGCTTCGGGAGGGTTGGCGTTCCAGCCGGATACAAGCGCCGCGCGGGCTTGCGCGGCGTCGACTCTCAGGCAGCCGGTGGCGGAGTCTTCTGCGGCTTGGTCGGTTTGGTCGTGAGCAGGCTGGCGACGACCGAGGCGAGCAGGATGGCGCCGACGACCCCGAGCGCGATGCCGGTCGGAATCTTGAAGATATCGAGCAGCAGCATCTTGATTCCGATGAAGATCAGGATTGCCGCCAGGCCGTATTTGAGCAGGTGGAAACGGTCGGCCATGTCCGCCAGCAGGAAGTACATCGCGCGCAGGCCAAGGATGGCGAACACGTTCGACGTGAACACGATGAATGGGTCGCCGGTGACGGCGAAGATCGCCGGGATCGAGTCGACCGCGAAGATGACGTCGGTGATCTCGACCATGATCAATACGACGAACATCGGCGTCGCATAGCGCAGGCCGTTCTGGATGACGAAGAAATGTTCGCCGTGATATTCATTGGTGATGCGCATATGGCCGCGCAGCCATTTCAGCACCTTGTTGTCGGCCAGGTCGGGTTCGCTGTCGGCCGAGATCAGCATCTGGATGCCGGTGTACAGCAGGAACAGGCCGAATACGTAGAGGATCCAGTGGAACTGGGCCAGCAGCAGGGCGCCCAGGTAGATCAGGATCGCGCGCAGCACGATGGCGCCGAGCACGCCATACAGCAGCACGCGCTTCTGGTATTGGGCCGGCACGCCGAAGAAGCTGAACAAGGTGATCCAGACGAACACATTGTCGACCGCGAGGGATTTTTCGATCAGGTAGCCGGTGAGGTATTCCAGTGCCTTGTCGCGCGCGACGACGGGCCCGGCAATGCCCTCCAGGTACCAGTGGAACCAGCCGCCGAAGGCGAGGGCGACCGTGATCCACACGAGCGACCACAGGGCCGCTTCCCTGGTGCTGACCTTGTGGTCGCCGGCGGTCTTGAGGCCGAAGAAGTCGATGGCCAGCATGACCACCACGAAGGCGGCGAAGGAGAGATAGAGGGTGGGCGTACCGACCGATTCGATCATGGCTTCTCCAGGCGTGGCAAGGCGTCCCGGACGATCTGGTGTCCGGCGGCGTTGGCATTAAAGCATGAGCCTTAGAGGAACGCCGCACGCATGGGGCGCTGCAATACGCGGAATGGAGAAGGAGGATGCGCGCCCGCCGGCATGGCGCCGGCAGGCGGCGGGACGCTTAGCGCAGCGTGCGGGCGAAGAACTCGTCGGTGCGGCTGTTGGCCAGCGTTGCATCGTCGTGGTCGTAGTGGCTGCCGCCCGGACGCGCGAAGGCGTGGTCGCGGCCCGGATAGACGTGGACCTCGGCATCGGCCTTGCCTTCCAGCGCGGCCTTGATCTGTTCCTGCGCTTCCGGTCCGATGTATTCATCGGCGCCGGCCAGGTGGTAGAGCAGGGGAGCGCCGATGTGCTTGGCTTCGTGCAGGTACTGGTCGGTGCCGCCGCCGTAATAGGCCGCGAAGGCGTCGCCATCGGTGCGGGCCGCGGCCAGGTAGGTCATCAGGCCGCCCAGGCAATAACCGGTGACGCCGACCTTGCCGGTGCTGCCTTCCATCGTGCGCGCGGCGCTGATGGTGGCGGCGATGTCCTGCACGCCGTGGTCGAAGTCATAAGCCTGGTACATCGAGAAGGCCTTGGCGACGTCGGCTTCGTTCGCCTCAGACAGCTGGATGCCCGGGTCGGTGCGCCAGAACAGGTCGGGGGCGACGGCGATATAGCCCTTGGCGGCGTAGTTGTCCGCGATGCTGCGGATACCGCCGTTCACGCCGAAGATTTCCTGGAGCACGACGATGACCGGGTAGGTACCCACGACATTGGGACGCGCGACGTAGCAGTCGAAGCTGCGGTCGGCGGTGGTGACGGTGAGGGTTTCGGACATGGGATTCCTCTTGGTTGAAGGGTGGATGCCGGCCGGTGGATGCATGCGACCGGCCGTTGCAAGACATATCATAAAGCCGATAGCGCTATCGGAACAGGTTCGCGTTCTTGACACCGCATCACGCTCCTCGCACAATGGATTCCGTATACAGAATACTGTATATGAATCCGGTGGGCCCATGCATCAGCATGCCTTTGCCGGACCAAAAAACAGGAGACGACAATGAAAACGATGCAGACGAGGCGCCGATGCCTGGCCGCGGCATTGCTGGCTGCCACCGGCGCGCCGGCGCTGGCCCAGGATGCGGTGACCGTGTACGGGGTGGTGGACATGGCCATGGTCCAGGAAGCTGGAGGCAGCGCCGGGAAGGTCACCAAGCTCACCAGCGGGGTCGGCGCGGGTTCGCGCATCGGATTCCGTGGGTCGGAAGATCTCGGCGGCGGTACGTCGGCCATCTTCCTGATGGAGAGCGGCTTCCAGGCCGATACCGGCGCCATGGGCCAGGGCGGCCTGCTGTTCGGGCGCCAGATCTATGTCGGGCTGCAGGGCCGGCTCGGCACGGTGACGGTCGGCCGCCAGTACACGCCCCACTACATGACGACGGTGTTGGCCGATCCCTTCGGTTCCGGCTACGTGGGCGACTCGAAGAACATGCTGGCGGTGACCGGCAACTCCTTCAGCCGCATGGACAACACGGTCAAATACGTGTCGCCGACCATGTACGGCGTGTTCCTGGAACTGGTCGCCGCCGCGGGCGAGACCGCCGCCGACCGCGAGAGCGGACGCCAGCTCGGCATGGCGCTCGACTATACGTCCGGTCCGCTGCGCCTGCGCTTCGGCTACCACGACCGCAACAACGACACCGCCACCTTGCGCAATACGAAGAACGCCAGGAATGCCATCGTGGCCGCGGTCTATGACTTCGGCATCCTGAAGGCCCACGCCAGCTATGGCCGCAACCGCGGTTTGAACAGTTCGGTGTGGCGCAACAATGACAATCCCTATGGCTACGCCGAAGCGCCGCTCGCCTCGACCGACAGCAAGGATGCGCTGCTCGGGCTGACGGTGCCTTTCGGCCAGCATGCGCTGATGGCTTCGTGGATCCACAAGGACGACCGCGGCGCGCGCAACCAGGACGCCAGCCAGTTCGCGCTCGGCTACCGCTACGTCCTGTCCAAGCGCACCGAGCTGCATGCCGCGTGGTCGCGCATCGACAACCGCAACGGCGCCAGCTATACGGTCGGCAGCGCCATCGAGGCCGGCTCGGGAGACCGGGCCACCAGCGTTGGCATCCGCCACAGCTTCTGACTGGACGAGTAAGAAAAGGCCCCGCTGCGTTGCCGCAGCGGGGCCTTTTCGATTGCGCCGAAGTCCTGTTACTTCTTGCGCGACACCAGGTGCGCCGGGATCGTGAACACCAGCAGGCCGCCGATCACCAGGCATGCCGCGATCACCAGCAGGCCGTTGCCGGTGCTGTCGGTCGCTGTCTTCACGTAACCCAGCATCGACGGCGCGATCAGGCCCGAGAAACTGCCGACCGAGTTGGCGAAGGCGATGCCGGTCGCGGCCGCCGCACCGCTGAGAATGGTCGGCGGCAGGGTCCAGAACTGGCAGATCGTGGTCATGATCCCCATCGTCGCCAGCGTCAGGCCCATCAGGGCGATCGTCGTGTTGCCGGCATACAGCACGCTCCACACCAGGCCGACCGCGCCGGCGAAGCCGGCCAGCGCAAGATGCCAGCGACGCTCGCCGTGGCGGTCCGAGCTGCGTCCGGTCATCACCATCGCGACGGTCGCCGCCGCATACGGGATGGTGGTCAGGAGGCCGATGTGCCAGGCGTCGACCACGCCGCTGTCCTTGACGATCGACGGCAGCCAGAAGCTGATCGCGTACAGGCCCATGGTGAAGAACAGGTAGATCGTGGCCAGCAGCCAGACACGCGGATTGGTCAGGCCGTCGCGCAGCTTGTGCAGGTGCTTGCCCTGGGCGTCCTGGGCCAGGTTATGTTCGAGCAGCGCCTTCTCGCGGGCATCGAGCCACTTGGCGTCCTTGATGCGGTCATCCAGGAAGAAGAAGGCGATCACCCCCAGCAGCACGGTCGGAATCGCCTCCAGCAAAAACAGCCACTGCCAGTTGGACAGGCTGCCCACGCCCACCATCGAGGCCATGATGAAGCCCGACAGCGGCCCGCCGATCACGCCCGACATCGGGATGCCGGTCATGAACAGCGCCGTCACCTTGCCGCGGCGCGAGGACGGGAACCAGTAGGTGAGGTACAGCAGCACGGCCGGGAAGAAGCCGGCTTCGGCCATCCCGAGCAGGAAGCGCAGCACGTAGAACTGGGTCGGCGTGGTGACGAACATGGTGCAGGCCGAGATGATCCCCCAGGTGACCATGATGCGGGTGATCCAGAAGCGCGCGCCGACCTTCAGCATCACGATATTGCTGGGCACCTCGAACAGCACATAGCCGACGAAGAACACGCCGGCGCCGAGGCCGTAGACCGCCTCGCTGAAACCGAGGTCGTTCATCATCGACAGCTTGGCGAAGCCGACGTTCACCCGGTCGAGATAGGCGAATACATAGCACAGGAACAGGAAGGGAAGCAGCCGCCACATCACCTTGGCATAGACGGCGCCTTCTTCGTCACGGGTAGCCGCGACCCCCGCCGCGGAAGTAGAACTCAACATTGTCTTGTCTCCTGCTGTTATATGAAATACGCGCCAGGGCACCTTCATGTGCCTTCGGGTTGCCCCGGCGCGGCGTGCAGCAATGGTGAAAATAATCCTCCTTCAGTCGAACATATCAGGTTGGGTGCGCTTCAGCTGGTCCCAGATCGGCTGGAAGTGCAGCCAGCCGATGTAGTCGCTGCCGACGTGCTCGCGGCTGTAGCGCGAGCGGTCCGGCGGCACCATGACCGGCTTGATGCCGGTCGCCTCGACCAGCAGTTGCTGCTGGCAGCAGCGCTCCAGCGCGATGAACCAGAACGCGGCCGACTCGATGCTGTGGCGGCTGGCGGTGAGCAGGCCGTGGTTCTGGTGGATCGCCGCCTTGACGTCCTTGAACCAGTCGCACACCGCCAGGCCCGCCTTTTCTTCCACCGCCACCTGGCCGGCTTCGTCGCGGATCACGATATGGTCCTCGAAGAAGGCGGCGGCATCCTGGCTGATCGGGTCGAGCGGGCGGCCCAGCGCGGCGAAGGCGGTGCCGTACACGGTGTGGGCGTGGCACATGGCCATGATGTCGGGATGCGCTTCGTGCACCGCCGCGTGCAGCACGAAGCCGGCGCGGTTGATCGCGTAGTCGCCCTCGACCACCGTGCCCTTGTGGTCGGCCAGGATCAGGTTCGAAATCTTGACCTGGTCGAAGTGCACGCACATCGGGTTGGTCCAGTACAGCTCCGGAAATTCCGGATCGCGCACCGTCAGGTGGCCGGCGAAGCCGTAGTCGAACTTGTGCTGGGCGAAGGCGCGGCAGGCCGCCACCAGGCGCTCCTTGCGGTGCTGGCGCTCGTCGGCGAAGCTGTCGAATACGGGGATCTCCGGATAAATCAGCCCGGTCTGCTTGGGCTGGTAGATCGAGATCGGGGCCGCCTGGGCGGTCGTGGGTTTCACTTTGTCCAGCATGATGTCTCCTTCGTTGGGGTGATGCGCACGGCCGGCCGCCGCCATGCGGGCGCTGCGGGCGTGGCCGTCGGATTGGGTGGGATCAGAGGTCGAGCACGAGCACCGGGCTGGTGGCGCGCGAGACGCAGGCCGTCAGCCACTGCTCCTGCTCGTCGGCGCCGAGGATGTAGTCGCGGTGGTCGACCGAGCCTTCCAGGTAGCGGATCTTGCAGGTGCCGCACAGGCCGGCCTGGCACGAAGTCTCGACCCGCACGCCGGCTTGTTCGAGGGCTTCGGCGATGCTGCGTTCGGGCGGCACCTCGATCTCGGCGCCGGTGCTGGCGATCCTGAGCAGGAAGGCGCCGGCCGTCGCCGGCGCGCAGGCATCAAAGCTTGGCTCGGGCGCCTTGAAGTGCTCGAAGTGAACGGTGCCGGCCGGCCAGTGGCGGCTGGCGTCGGCGCAGGCCTGCATGAAGCCGGCCGGGCCGCAGTAGAACAGGTGAGTATCATCGGCCGGCTCGCGCAGCAGGCCGGCGATGTCCAGGCCCTCGCCTGGCGTGCCATGGTCGAAGTGGAACTGCACGCTGCCGTGCTCCCAGTTCGCGCCGAGCTGCTCGCCGAAGGCCACGCAGTCGCGGTTGCGCGCGCAGTAGTGCAGCTCGAAGGGGATGCCCTGGGCTTCCAGTGCGTGCGCCATCGACTTGACCGGCGTGACGCCGATGCCGCCTGCCAGCAGGATGACCTTGCGGGCGCCCGGCGCCAGGCCGAAGTTGTTGCGCGGCGCGCCGACGCTGGCGATGTCCTGCACCTTCAGCGTGTCGTGCAGGGCTTTGGAGCCGCCGCGGCCCTTCTCGTCGCGCAGCACCGCGATCACGTAGCGGTGCCGCTCGCACGGCGCATTGCACAGCGAGTACTGGCGCGTCATCCCGTTCGGCAGGTGGATGTCGATGTGAGCGCCGGCCTCGAACGGCGGCAGGTCTTCGCCCTGCGGGTGCACCAGCTCGTACGAATTGATGCCATGGCCTTCGAAGCGGATCTGGCGCACCAGTAGCGAGAGCCGGGTGTCGGAAGGCGTGATGTGGGTCTGTGTCATTTCCATGCTTGTCTCCTGGTCGGCCCGGGAGCGCCCGGGCCCATGGTGCCTGCCCGCCTTACTTGCGGGTCGAACCTTCCAGTTCGTCGAGGCGCTGGCGCACGAAGGCGGCGCGCTCGTCGCCCTTGAGCTTTTCGCTCTCGGTGATGATGGCCACGATCTGGCGCGTCACATGGCGGCGCTGCGCCACTTCTTCCTCGACCGTCGCGCCTTCCTTCACTTCCAGCACATTGCCCGAGCAGTAGCTGTTGGGCATGCCGCCCGACTCGCGCAGCCACTCGGCGAACTGCTGCGGACCGGCGGCCGGATTGCTGCCGCGGACGGCATCGCGCAGGAGCTTGCGAAACATGAACACGCCGGCGTCGAACTTGGTCGGGTTCTCGAGGGCGTGCACGGCGATCGGACGCTGGCTGATGATGGCCTCGTAGTCGCCCGGCGCGTACTGGCACTCCTTGTAGTTCGCGCGCGCGCGGTGGTCCGATGGAATCGGCGGCAGGTCTTCCAGCTTGTACTTGCCGAAGCGCTCGGGGCGGCGCATCGCAACCTGGCCTTCGAGGAAGTCGATGGTTTCGTAGCCGACCATCTCCTTGTTGCCGACGCCGCGGGTATCGATCCCGGGACCCATCACGCGCCAGCCGATCATCTTGGCATTGGTGTCGTCGACCGGCACGGTCCAGCGCACGATGTGAAAGCGCGAGAACAGCTTCTTGTTCGAGCCGTCTTCGGAGGTGTAGGCGTGCAGGCTCAGGTTCGGCAGCACCTGGTGCTGGACCCGCACGAACAGCTTGTCGCCGTTGACGCGGCGCGCGCCGGCGCAGGCCAGGCCGCGCCCGCCGTGCACCGGAATGAATTGCATGTCCGGCGCCACTTCCATCGAGGCCGCGCCGACTTCGTCGAAGGTGGTGCCCTGGAACTGGCCCTTGACGACGTTCTTGGCCGCGTGCAGGGCGGTCGGGTGGAAGTTGTCGGCCGCGTTGTCCTGCACCTGCAGCCAGTTACAGTGCTGGAAGTTCGAATACGGAACCAGCTCGTCGCCCTCGGCCACGGTGAAATCGCCTTCCCACTCGGGGAAGGGCGGCTCTTCCTCCGGCGGGCCCATATAGGCGAACACCAGGCCGTGGCGCTCGAAGGCCTTGTAGGCGCCCTGCTTGATCGAGCAGGCGTACTTCTCGGCCTCTTTTTCCTCGCCCTTGGGGAAGGGCACGTGCAGGCAGGTGCCGTCGATGTCGAACACCATGCCGTGGTAGCAGCACATGATGCCCTTCTCCTGGATCGCGCCGTATTCGAGCGAGGCGCCGCGGTGTACGCAGTGGGCATGCAGCAAGCCGACCCGGCCCGAGCCGTCGCGGAAGGCGACCAGTTCCTCGCCCAGGATCTTGAGGAAGTGCGGCGTGTCGGTGAGTTCCAGCGACATGCAGACCGGATGCCAGAAACGGCGCATGTATTCGCCCATCGGGGTGCCGGGGCCGACCTCGGTCAGTTCGGGATCGTGGCCCGGGACCTTGCTGGTGTGGTAGCCGCCGAACGGGATCAGCTTCTTGACGGTTGGCTGGGCGCCGGCTTCGGCGACTTTGTCTCGGGTATTCATGGGTGGGTCTCCTCCGGGTTCACATGTGCAGGGTGTTCTGTACTCTGTATACAAACAATGGTGGCAAATTTTTTTGGCGATCAGTTCTTGCTGCGGTCGACCAGCCGGCCTTCGGCGATCCACGGCATCATGGCGCGCAGGCGTTCGCCGACGACCTCGATCGGATGGGCGGCATTGAGCCTCCGCCGCGACTGCAGCGTCGGGGCGCCGGCCCGGTTCTCGAGAATGAACTGCTTGGCATACTCGCCGCTCTGGATGTCGCGCAGGCAGGCGCGCATCGCCTCGCGCGTGGCCTCGGTGACGATGCGCGGGCCGGTCACGTATTCGCCGAATTCGGCATTGTTGGAGATGCCGTAGTTCATGTTGGCGATGCCGCCTTCGTAGATCAGGTCGACGATCAATTTGAGTTCGTGCAGGCACTCGAAATAGGCCATCTCGGGCGCATACCCGGCGTCCACCAGGGTGTCGAAGCCGGCCTTGACCAGTTCCACGGCGCCGCCGCACAACACGGCCTGCTCGCCGAACAGGTCTGTCTCGGTCTCTTCGCGGAAGTCGGTCTCGATGATGCCGGCCCGTCCGCCGCCGTTGGCGATCGCGTAGGCGAGGGCCAGCGCGCGCGCGGCGCCGGAAGGGTCCTGGTGGATGGCGACCAGGTGCGGCACGCCGCCGCCCGCGACGTAGGTACTGCGCACGGTATGGCCGGGCGCCTTGGGCGCCACCATGAACACGTCGAGATCGGCGCGCGGCGCCACCTGGCCGTAGTGGATGTTGAAGCCGTGGGCGAAGCCGAGCGCGGCGCCCTGGCGGGCGTATGGCGCAACGCTCTCGGCATACACCGTGGCGATCTGCTCGTCCGGCAGCAGCAGCATGATCACATCGGCAGCGCGCACCGCGTCTTCCACTTGCGCCACCTTCAGGCCGGCGGCCTCTGCCTTGTGCCACGATGCGCCGCCACGGCGCAGACCGACCGTGACGTCGACGCCGGAATCGCGCAGGTTGAGGGCGTGCGCATGGCCTTGCGAGCCATAGCCGATGATGGCGGCGCGGCGCGTACGCATCAGTGCGAGATCGCCGTCCTTATCGTATAAAACCTTCATGGGTCTCCTTTATGAGTATTCTGTGTTCTGTATACAGAATCCATTCTTGCGTATCCAAAGTCAAGCGTTTTGATGCCGCATCCGCGCATATTTCGCTGACGCGGCGCAGCAATTGACTTCGTTCCGTTTGCACGTATACTGAATACAAAGGTGCCGACATGTTAAGTAAACTTACCAAGATTCAAGCTCGTCCCGACCTGGTCGACGAGGTCTATCAAAACCTGCTGGACGCGATCAGCGCCGGGACGCTGCCGCCCGGCGCCCGCATCACGCAAGAAGAGATCGCGGAACAGATGAACGTGTCGCGTTCGCCGGTGCTGCAGGCGCTGCGCCTGCTCAAGAAGGATGGATTGATCCAGGATGCGCCCGGGCGCGGCGTGCTGATCGCCGGCATGGATCCGCAGTGGATCGGCAACCTGTACCAGGTCCGCGGCGCCCTCGATGCGCTGGCGGCGCGCCTGGCGGCGGCGCAGAAGATCGACCTCGGGCCCGGCATCATCGCCGCCGGCCGGCGCGCGGCCAGGAGCGGCGACGTCAAGACCATGATCGATGCCGACATCGCCTTTCATACCGCGATCTACCGCGCTTCAGGCAATCCCTTGATTTTCGAGACCACCCAGCTGCACTGGGTGCACCTGCGCCGGGTGATGGGCGCGGCGCTGCAGTCGGCCGGACAGCGCGAATCGATCTGGGACGAACACGAAGGCATTGCTCGCGCGATCGCCGCCGGCGAGGTGGAATTGGCTGGTCAACTGTCCGAGCAGCATGCAGAATTCGCGCGCCGCAACTTGCTCGAGCGCCTGGGTGAAGTGCTGAACGCGCCGCAGGTCGCCGGCAGCAATCGCGCCGGCGCACGCGCGCGCTGAACGTGCGCGCGATTGCGTAGTCGGCCCGCAATCGACAAAAAGCCAGACCGGCGCACCGTATCTGGCTTTTCCAATCCTCTGGCTGGGGCGAGAATACTCAACCCATGCACATGAAGATTCGTGTTCCTGACATCATCGCTCGGGTTGCTTGGATTGTCCGTTCTCGTCGCTCGATTGCGTGGAGGAGATTTGCGATGCTCCGCGCATTTGCGTGTCCACGTCGCCAGTGATGACCTCCGCCCGCCGGTTTTCCAGGCGCCCGATTCTGCTGGCGTTGCTGGACGCAGGATTCTCTTCGCCGAAAGACCGGATCGCGATGCGGCTGGAAGCAATTCCACGCTGGAGCAGGGCGGTACGCACCGCCGCCGCCCGTTTCAGCGCCAGGGCCTGGTTGTAACGGGGACCGCCGACATTGTCGGTATACCCTTCAATCACGACCTCGCGTTCGGGATTGCTTTTCAGTGTGGCGGCCAGTTCGTCAAGCGCGCGTTTGGCGCTGGCCGGGATTTTCGCGGTTCCGGGGGCGAAACCCACCAGGTCTTTTTGCGCCAGCTCCGCGATTGCGCTCGGTTTGCCACGTCGTTGTTCGATCGCTACCGTCATTGTCTGGTTCAGTTCCGCGGCCGCAACCTTCACTGCATCGTCCGCAGCACGCGCGTTGGCAAATTCTTGCGCCGTGGCTGCGCGCTGCTGTGCAAGATAGGCGAAATGCCTGGTGGCCGTCAGGTCGTGCTTGTCGTTCCACACCGTTTTTGCCTTTTGCAGTGATGCCGTTGCGCGTTCCAGTTCGCTGGGAGCGTATTTGGCCACGTGGGGATCGGCTGACGCATGGTCGATGGCTTGCCCGGCATTGTCGATTGCCGTACGTGCGGCAGCCACCTCGGACGCCGGCGGGGATGTCGCGCATCCCGTTGCGATGATACCGGCCACAACCGCGCCGGTGGCTGATCGGAGGATGTGGTTCATCTCGCACCTCTACTGGTTCTGGTTTGCGCGGTTGATTGCATCGCGCAAGGTCTGGTTAGTCTTGGTCAGTTCGGTAGCCGCGATCCTGGCCTGGGTCGATTCGCTCTTGGCGCGCGCCAGATTGGCATCGACCTGCGCTTGCTGGGCCAGGCGCATCGCGTCGTGCTTGTGGTGGCCGGTGGCAGCAGCGTTGGCCCGCGCCAGCTTATCGGCCGCGGCGCCGAAGTCCGCAGGAGCGTTTTCCTGCGCACCCGCCATCTGCGCTTGATCGACCGCCTCACGACTGGTGGCAAGCTGGTGGTTTAACTCTGAACTGGAGCACGCGGACAGGGCAAGAAGAAAGCATCCCGCCACCACGCGTGACGGATGATGGAAAAGTTGAGCGAGGATCATGGGGCGCCTCCCGGGAAACCTGAGTTTGAGAATTTCATCCTAAGGGAGAGATATTCATCGTTCAATCAGACCAAAGGACAATCGTCCAGAGTTCCCGGGCTTGAGCTTGCCGTATTTATCCAAGGGGCCACAGCGGAGGGGAATGCCATCGGAGGTGGCATACAAAATACAAAACCAATTTACTTGGCGAACTGTTATCGTGTACGATCTTGAATGAGAATCATTATCATTCAATACTTGTCGTTGCGCGGCTGCCGTCCCTGGCAGGCGCGTGAGACTTTGCATAAGCCTCCATGTCACCAAAACACCTTGTCACTTTCTTTGCTCTTTCCGCCCCAGCCCTGACCGCCATTGCACAAACCGCCAGCCCGGCGGTGGTCGAAATCAAGGGCGCCCTGAATGTCATCAATGAATCGAGCCAGGCTTCCACGGCCACCCGTACGGACCAGTCGTTGATGGACGTCGCGCAGTCGGTCCAGGTGGTTGGGCCGACCCTGCTGGAAGACCTGCAGGTGCGCACGCTCGACGATGCCTTGTCGCTGGTCAGCGGGATTGCCCAGGCGCCTACCCGCGCGGGGACGCAGGATGCCTTCGTGCGCCGCGGGTTCACCGCTGAATCCGCGGGCAGCGTACTGCGCGACGGCGTGCGCTCGGTCCAGGCGCGCAATTTCAGCGCCACCACCGAGCGTGTCGAAGTCCTCAAGGGACCTGCCTCGACACTCTACGGCATCCAGGAGCCGGGTGGGGTGATCAATGTGGTGAGCAAGGCGCCGTTGGCGCGTGCGCGCACCGATCTGCAGTTCGATGCCGAAGAAGCGGGCGGTTACGGCGCCCAGTTCGACCACACCGGCCCGATCGGCGACAGCGGCTGGTCATACCGGCTCATCGTGTCGACCGAAGACCGCGACGACTGGCGCAATTTCGGCGTCACGCGGCGCGACCTGGTGGCGCCGTCGCTTGCCTGGCGCAGCGGCGGCACCGAATTCATCGTCAGCTACGAACATACGGATTACGACGTGCCCTTCGACGACGGAGCCATTTTTGGCGCCAACGGCCGGCCGATCGACATCCCGCGCGAACGCCGGCTCAGCGAGCCGTTTTCTCACGTGGAGGGCAATTCGGACTTCGTCAACACGCGCCTGCAGCATGCGATCAACGGCCAGTGGACGGCGCGCGTGAACTACGCCTTCAACCAGCATCGATACAGCGACTGGCGCGTGCGCGCCAACCGCTACGACGAGGCGACCGGCCTGCTGCGGCGCCGTGTCGACGGCCGCCTGGGCGTCCACGACAACAGCCACTACCTGGTCGCCGACGTCGTGGGCAAGTTCCGCACCGGTGCGGTCGGTCACGAAGTGCTGGTGGGCGTGGACCACGAGCGCACGCTGGGCCGCACCATGGGCGAGCTGGCGCGGGTGACGCACGATGGATTCGATACCGTTAACCCGGTCTATGGCCAGATACCGGTGCCGACCGAGATCGACGACGAGACCCGCAACGCACGCTCGCTGCTCTCCACCACCTCGGTGTTCGCCCAGGACAGCATGGCGCTCGGCGAGCGCTGGATCGTCGCGGCCTCGGTACGGTTCCAGCGCTACCGCCAGGAGGAGGGCGCCGGCCTCGAGTTCGTGGAGACGCAGAATATCTCCGGCTCGCAAGTGCTGCCGCGTCTCGGCGCGCTCTACAAGCTCGGTCCGCAGCTGTCGCTGTACGCCAACTACGCCACGTCCTTCGTGCCGAACCTGGCCAGCAGCCCGACCCAGGGCGCGTTCGACCCGACCGAGGGGCGTTCGCTGGAACTTGGCAGCAAGTTCAGGGTCGACGAGCGCGTTTCGGGGACGGTGGCGCTGTTTGACATCGAGAAGAAGAATATTGTCGTGAACCTGGACGACGACACTGCGCAGGCCATCGGCAAGGCACGTTCGCGTGGCGCCGAACTGGACGTGGTCGGGCAGGTGGGTGATCGGCTCAGTGTCATCGGGAGCTATGCCTATACCGAGACGGAAGTGTTGGAAGATGCGAGCGGGCTGAAGGGGAATCGGCTGCCGAATGCACCGCGGCATGCGGCATCGTTGGCTGCTCACTATGCGCCGGGTTGGCGCATTGGGAATCTTGCCTGGCATGCGAATGCTGCCGTGCGTTATGCGGGCGAGCGCGAAGGCGACTCCGCCAATTCGGTGACCTTGCCGTCGTACACCGTGGCCGACCTGGGAGTTGGGACCGCATTCAAATGGAATGGGACCTCGCTCAAGCTCGATCTGTTGCTGCGTAATGCCTTCGATCGGGCTTATTACACGTCCGCCGACGGCGCCATGCGCGTGCTGGTGGGGACGCCGCGTCAGCTCGGGGTCCGGTTGCGCAGTACGTTTTGAGTGGAAGAGGTAAGTGACACCAGGACGTGCCGCGGGCAGATTGGGCGGCGCTCGGCAAGAAACTGCGGGGTCGGGCATCATGGCGCATTATTCACTCACATAGAAGGAATTCTGCATGTCCAATGTCTTGCAAACCTTGCAGTGGCGTTACGCCACCAAGAAAATGGATCCCACTAAAAAGGTCGCCAAGGAGAAGATCGACCGCATTCTCGAAGCGGTGCGCCTGACGGCCAGTTCCAGTGGGCTGCAGCAGTACGAAATGTTCGTGGTCACGAACGAGGCTCTGCGTGAACAGATCAGGGCGCATGCCTGGAACCAGGCGCAGGTGACGGAAGCCTCGCATCTGCTCGTGTTTGCCGCGTGGGATACCTATACGGCTGAGCGCATCAACGCGATGTTCGATCTGGTGAACGCCGAGCGCGGCATCAGGAACGAAGGCTGGGAAGCCTACCGCCAGCAACTGCTGTCGACGTATCCGCAACGCGACGCCCAGACCAATTTCGAACACGCCGCGCGCCAGGCTTACATCGGCCTCGGTAGTGCGCTGATTGCCGCGGCCGAGGAACAGGTGGATGCCACGCCGATGGAAGGGTTCGATCCAGCCAAGGTCGACGAGATCCTGAAGCTGCGCGAACGGGGATTGCGTTCGGTGATTCTCTTACCGATTGGCTATCGTGCGGACGAAGGCGACTGGTTGGTCGACCTGAAGAAAGTACGGCGCCCGTTTTCTCAGTTTGTCACTGAAGTGGCCTAGGTAAGGCATGTAAAAATGAAAAAAGCCAGCCCGGCTGATGCCTAGTCTGGCTTTTTGAATTCTGTGGTCGGGGTGAGAGGATTCAAACCTCTGGCCTTTACGTCCCGAACGTAGAGGAATTAGCGCAGGTCTGACATTGAGACTGACCTTGACAAGAACTGGCGGATAAAGCTGAGACCGTGTTCAGATGCGATGTCAGAACTGACCCTGCCCAGCGCATAGAGCTAAGCTCGACTTGTCCATTTGAACGGCGCTCGCCAAAAATAAGCGCGACGCAACATGGGCTTGTCGGAGGAACGGCAATTTCAGAAATACCATCGTGTGTTGAACCGCGTCAGATGGTCAACGTTAGGAGCCAGCTGACGTCTGCTAAAGCTGCTGATCGAGGCATTCGCGCCGGAAGGTCCGCTGGTCATGGCGCTGGACGACACGATCGAGCGGCGCCGCGGAGCCAAGATTGCAGCAAAGGGAATCTACCGTGACCCGGTGCGTTGGAGCCACGGTCATTTCGTCAGAGCCAGCGGCGTGCGCTGCCTTGTTTAACGCTAGTCGCGCCGATCCCATGGGCGAAGCGGTGCTGGGAGCTACCGCTTTTTACAGTGCTCGCGCCATCCAAACGCTATTACCAGCTACCTGGCCCACGGACCCAACAAGCTCACCGACCATGCGCGGCAGTCGCTTTTGATGGTCAGGCGATGGGTGCCCAAGCGTCACATCGTGGTCGTCGCAGACAGCAGTTTTGCGGCGTTGGAACTGCTTGATGCAACGCGCTGCAAGGTCTGCATCATTATTCGCTTGCACCTCGACGCCGCTCTGTATGATCCAGCGCCGCAGCGCGAACCTGGCGAGCTTGGACGACCTCGCCGCAAGGGCGAGCGGCAGCCAACATTGAAAGCCATTTCGACTACCGAGAGCACCTGTTGGCGCAGCGTGACACTACCCCAATCGTACGTCAAGGAGACAGGGTCGTCGTGATAACTACCGGTACCGCCGTCTGCTATCACAAAGGTATGGCAACAGTGCCGCTACACTGGGTGCTGGTACGCGATCAACAACACAAACTTACTGCGCAAGCGTTTCTCTGCACCGATCTGGCCGTCAAACCCGAAAAAATCTTCTCGGGGTTTATTCGTCGCTGGCAGACCGAGGTTACCTTTGAAGAAATGTGTGTGCATTTGGGCATGGAAACGCAGCGGCAATGGTCCGATCGTGCTATCGCATGCACCACACCGATCATCTTGGCGTTTTACTCAATCGTAGCATTGACCGCCAGACAGTTGGTGCGCCGCTCGTTATGGAGCGAAGCGATTTATGGCGGTTCGGGGCATTGCGGCGACATGCTGAAAATACCCCGAGCCTTTCGACCGGCTGATAGAAACGGTCTGTTACGAGGCATAGATGGAAAAGGTTAAGCTAAGGGCTCGTCCAAATATCGGACCTGGCCCTGCTCTGCGATTTCGCCCTGGTTTGTGCCTGGTTTTCGAGATACCTCTATGCGTTACGAATGGAATTTCAATAATAAATAAAAATTCTTGACAGAAATATTTAGAATCGGCAATCTAAAGCGTGCCTACTACAGGCAATTATCCAAGGAGAGTTTATGCAAGTTTTGTCTTATGATGAAATCGCAATGGTTTCTGGTGGTGATCGTGGCGATGCCGTTGCAAATGGTGCAGTTGTGGGCGGCATGGGTGGTGGGGGAGCGGGCGCAGCTATCGCGAGGGCTGCTGGGGCTGGCGCACTACGTGGCATCGGCTTGGGGGCACTAGGGATCATTGGAGGCGCAGTCGTGTTTGGCGGTATCGCCTGGGCTGCATATACTGTCGCGCAATAATAGAAATTAGACAAAGCCGAACGCCTTACTGTTAGGCGTTCGGATAAGTGAGGCCAAATAGATGAGTAATAAAGAAAACAACTCAAAAGGAAATTCAGGTGAATTGGTCACTTATTTGACCTTCTTTGTCATCATAGTGATTTTATCATTAATAATACCTCAAAATTTCCGGGCGGAAATTACTCTCTCTCCTCTCTTGCTGTTTGGTATTATTTTTGTCTCGAACCTTTCTCCACTCATAATCCGGAACGACACCGTTGATGAGCGGTCGGCATCTTGGGTTATTATTTTTGCAAAGCGTTTTTTGGTTTCTGTACTATTTTCTTCATTTTTAATTTTGATTAGTTCATTTGCGGGTTTTTTGGGGAGGTGATAGTAAATTATTGGATTTGTAAATACTAAAAAATTTGAATAATTGATTTTCTTAGTATTTTTTGAAATGGCTGACTCTTGCTTAAATGCCAATATATTTCGGTTTGGTGTCGCAATCGATTTTTCGACTGACTAAACGCTGAAAAGCCTGTCGGGATGACTTTTTTCTACGCAGGAAAATGTGCGATTGAATTCAATTTAGAGAGTCTTTATCTTGCGCGATAACGCATCCAGTTCGGAAGAGCAGGGGAACTATGATTCTGCCCGCATCCCCTCTCCCCCTGCATCTCAAACATTATTTCGCCAGCAGGCTATTGAGCATGTGACTGTTCGTCAGTACGGAACTGTCATCCTGACTCGCCCCGTCAGCCATGTAATACTTACCGGCGTATTCGTGACCTTGACCTTGCTGTTGATCGCTTTCTTTGCCTTCTTCGAAACGACTCGCAAATCGCACGTGCAAGGCATGCTGGTACCGACCGCCGGCGTCATCCGGGTCTACTCAAATCAGACGGGCGTGATCAAGGAAGTCCACATTCAGGAAGGCCAGTTCGTCCGAGAAGGCGAGATACTGTTCGTCGTCTCTAGTGAGCGCAGCAATGCTGACGCAGGCTCCACCGAAGCGTTGATATCTGATTTACTGGTGCAGCGCCGCGATAGCTTTCATACCGAACTGCAGCAGGCAAAGGTACAAGCCAAACATCGCCGCGCGGTGTTGGAGCAGCGTGCCACCGATCTGCAAGGCGAGATCAAGCGGCTGGATAACCAGGCGCTCATGCAGAAGCAGCGTATTGCCCTCTCCGAGCAAACCGTGGCACGCTTTGCGCAGTTGAAAGCGACCAATTACATCTCGGCTGCGCAATTGCAAGAGCGCGAAGCCGACCTGCTCGACCAGCGCCAGCGCCTGCTCGAAATCGAACGCGTCCGCTCTGTGACCCAACGCGACTTGGCAAGTGCCCTAGCGGAGGAACAAGACATTGCTATGCAGGCGCTGCGGGACGAAAATGCCTTGCGACGCAATGCCTCGACGCTTGAACAGGACTTAACAGAGAACGAGGCGCGGCGTGAGGTGACGGTACGGGCGCGCCAGAGCGGTACGGTCACGACGATCGCGGCAAATCTCGGCCAGACCGTCGGGATATCCACGTCGCTCGCGTCGATTTTGCCGGAAGGGAGCAAGTTGGAAGCGGAGATGTATGTCCCATCGCGGGCAGTCGGCTTCCTCAAGCCGGATATGGTCGCCTTGCTGCGCTACCATGCTTTCCCATATCAGAAATTCGGCCAGCATTCGGCACGCGTGCGCGAGGTAGCCACCACTTCGGTGCGTCCAGAGGAACTGCAGACGTCGGCGGCTGCAATGCCAGGTGCAGCCCAGTCCGAACCGGTGTATCGCGTGCGACTTGAACTGGACCAGCAGCACGTCCGAACCTATGGCAATCCGATGCCTCTGCGTTCAGGGATGCTCGTCGACGCGAGCGTCATGCTCGAACGTCGCAAACTCTACGAATGGGTGCTGGAACCGGTGTTCAGTATTTCCGGCCGCCTGTAAACAACTCTCTCTATTATCCAGTCGGCCGTGACCCCGTTACCTCGGTTGGCGCATTCCTGACCAGATTCATGCAATTGCCCATTCTTTATCAGTTAGCCTTCTGGAACAACCGTCGACTGCCCGTTTTGCTGCAAACCGAGGCAGCTGAATGCGGTCTGGCATGCATGGCCATGATCGCCAGCTTCTGGGGTCATCAGATCGATATCCCAAGCATGCGCCGCCGTTTCTCCGTGTCGATGAAGGGCGTCAATCTGAAGGGCCTGATGGCGATGGCGAATGGCTTGTCTTTGCAGACGCGCCCGCTCAAGCTAGATCTGCAGCATTTGCCTGAACTAAAGCTGCCGTGCGTGCTGCACTGGGATCTGAGTCATTTTGTGGTACTCAAGTCGCTCTCGGCCAAGCACGTCGTCGTGCACGACCCGGCAGTAGGGGAGCGGCGCCTGCCGATGGCCGAGTTTGCAAAACACTTCACCGGCATCGCGCTCGAGCTGACGCCTACCGCGCAGTTCGAGATCAAGGAAGAGCGTCAGCAATTCTCGCTGTTCTCCCTAATGGGTCACGTAGTCGGTCTGCGTCGTGGCTTGCTTCAACTGCTTGCACTTGGTCTGGCCCTGCAGGCGTGCGCCCTGGTTACACCCTTCTATATGCAATGGATCGTGGACGAGGCATTGTTGGGGGCGGATCGCGACCTGATCACGGTACTTGGTTGCGGCTTTCTGCTGCTGGTCCTGTTGCAGACCACAATCGGAGCAGTGCGTTCCTGGGTGATCACCGTGCTGGCGACCAGCCTCAATCTGCAATGGATGGGTAATGCGTTCTCACATCTTTTGAAGCTGCCGCTGCCGTATTTCGAAAAGCGTCATACCGGCGATATCGTGTCGCGTTTTGGGTCGATCCAGCAGATGCAAACTAGTCTGACCACCCAGTTTGTGGAAGGCTTCATCGATGGCGTGCTGGTGCTTGGCACCCTCATTATGATGCTGCTATACAGCACCAAGCTTGCGGCGGTAGCGTGTGTCGCCGTATTGCTGTACGCGCTGCTGCGATGGGCCATGTTCCGGCCCTTGCGCGATGCTAATTCTGAGCAGATCATCCACGCCGCAAAACAGCAAAGCCATTTGATGGAAACGGTGCGCGGCATGCAGAGCATCCGGCTGTTTGGACGCAGCGACGAGCGCCGCTCGGGCTGGATGAACTCCTTGACTGACGAATTCAATGCCCAGCTACGCATCGCCAGGCTAGCTGTGTCCTACCAGACCGCAAATACGATGCTGTTCAGTGGCGAGCGGGTGATCGTGATCTGGCTTGCAGCCCTGGCGGTGCTCAACAACGAGTTTTCCGTCGGTATGCTGTTCGCCTTCATCAGCTACAAGGACCAGTTCAGCCAGCGCATGGCCGGCCTGATCGATAAACTTTTTGAACTGCGTATGATTCGCCTGCACGGCGAGCGCCTCGCCGACATCGTACTGACCGAAGCCGAGCGCGATGACGGGGCGGCGGAGACCGATGTGAGTCACGTCATGCCCTCGATAGAGATAAAGAATCTCAGCTTTCGCTATTCTGACAGCGAGCCCGAAGTCATCTGCGAGCTCAACCTCAACATTCCGGCCGGGCAATGTGTGGCGATCACTGGTCCCTCGGGCTGCGGTAAGACCACCTTGATGAAACTGCTCCTGGGTTTGCTAACGCCGACAAGTGGCGAGATCCGCATCGGCGACGTGCCTCTCGGTTCACTCGGCATGACGAACTATCGCGAAATGCTGGGCACGGTGATGCAGGATGATACCCTGTTTGCCGGATCGATCGCGGATAACATTGCTTTCTTCGACCCGATGATCAACATGCAGCGCGTCTATCAATGTGCCGAGCTTGCCGCCATCGGTGCTGAAATCTCCGCCATGCCGATGGCTTTCAATACCTTGGTGGGAGACATCGGTACGGGACTGTCGGGAGGGCAGAAGCAGCGCATCCTGCTGGCACGGTCTCTCTACAAAAATCCGAGAATCCTAGTGCTGGACGAAGCAACCAGCCACCTGGACGTATGGAACGAGCAGGCCGTCAATCAGGCGATCCAGCGGATTCCGTTGACCCGCATTATCGTGGCGCACCGTCCGGAAACGATTCAAATGGCCGAGCGTGTGATCGTTCTGCAAAGTGGTAGGGTTGCTCAAGACTTGAATCACAAGAATCACGAGGACAAGCAAGCAGCCTGACGAAGGCTACTTGCGAATAGCGTTAGAGGAGCCGGGAGTTGTTCTTTAGAGGAAAATCGCATAAGAATTCCCAATGATCTGCCACTAGCCACCGCACAAAGTAAAACAGCAGGCTGATAGCCCGCTGTTTTACCTAAGCAGAATCATGGGCTGGTCTGACATTGAGACACGACCTCGACAAGAACTGGCGGATCAAGCTGAGGCCGTGTCGAGATGTCAGACCTGACCTATCCAATGTGGGCGGACCTGCTGCTCAAGGTATGGCAAAGGTCGAACTCGCCGAGATGACGAGACCGTACGCGGCCCTGCCGCCCGTGACCAAACTGGGGTCGATGCAGGAGGTGATCGACTTCGCCCAGAAAACCGAGCCCGGCATGCAAGTGCGCTACGTTGCCTCCCCGGCACCAAGTTCGCCCCTCATCATTACATTGTCTTCATGCATGGCAACACGCAGCTGACGTCGCGCCAGCAAAAGCCGATCCTGGTCGATGCCCAGACCGGCGCGGTGATGGCGAGCCTCGATTTGCCGTGGTATATGGTCGCGTTGCGCGTGCCGCAGCCGCTGCATTTCGGCGATTACGGTGGCCAGGCCCTGAAACTGCTGTGGGCCTCGCTCGATATCGGCACCATCGTCGTGCTGATCACGCGCCTGTACCTGTGGTTCAAGCGTGGCAAGGCAGAGGCCGCCAAGCCGGCAGACGTGTGCGCGGCGGAGGCGGCATGATGCAGCCATCCGGACCTGTCTGGACCGCGCCGATCGTGATCGGCGTGCTGACCGTCGTCGGCCTTGTAAGCGCACTGATGGGCGATGGTATCTGGGATGCGCTGTCCGCCGTAACCCTGGGATCGGTGGTGGCGGTAGGGGGCTGGTACGGCTTGCGCCGGCCAGCCTGAGCTGAGCGCTTGGCGGAAATGCAAAAAAAGCCAGACCGGCTGATGCCTGGTCTGGCTGTTGAATTCTGTGGTCGGGGTGAGAGGATTCGAACCTCCGGCCTCTACGTCCCGAACGTAGCGCTCTACCGGGCTAAGCTACACCCCGACGGTTTGGGATGTCAGTACAACATCCCAGGAAGGCATTACTATAATTTCACTCAATGGTTCCTGTCAACAGCGAAGCTGCTGAGCTGGAGGAGGCTGTTTTTGAAGACGCTGTCGGGCAAATCGGCGATCGCAGCCGATGCGCGGCGGGCCGCATCCTCGGCCTGTTGACGCGTGTAATCCAGCGCGCCGCTCGACGTCACCGCCGCCAGCACCGCATCGAATTGCTGCTCATCTCCCTGTTCGATGCAGTTGCGCACCAGCTCGCGCTGCTCCGCCGTGCCGTGTTCCATCAGCCAGATCAGCGGCAGGGTAGGCTTGCCTTCGCGCAGGTCGTCGCCCAGGTTCTTGCCGATCTCAGCGGCGTCGCCCGCGTAGTCGAGCACGTCGTCGATCAGCTGGAAGGCGGTGCCCAGCGAGCGGCCGTACTCTCCGGCCGCGGCGATCTGCGCGTCGTTGGCGCCGGCCACCAGTGCGCCGAGCTCGGCCGCAGCTTCGAACAGCTTGGCGGTCTTCGAGCGGATCACCAGCAGGTAGGCCGCTTCGGTCACGTCCGGGTCGTGCATGTTCAGCAGCTGCAGCACTTCGCCTTCGGCGATCACGTTCGTCGCATCGGACAGGATCTGCATCACGCGCATATTGTTCAGGCCGACCATCATCTGGAACGAGCGCGAGTACAGGAAGTCGCCCACCAGCACCGAGGCGGCATTGCCGAACAGGGCGTTGGCGGTCTGGCGGCCGCGGCGCATCGAGGATTCGTCGACCACGTCGTCGTGCAGCAGGGTCGCGGTGTGGATGAACTCGACCACGGCGGCCAGTTCATGGTGGGCCGTGCCGCGGTAGCCGTAGGCATTGGCCAGCAACAGCACCAGCACTGGACGGATGCGCTTGCCGCCCGCGCTGATGATGTACTCGGCGATCTGGTTCACCAGGGTGACGTCGGAGTGCAGCCGCTGGCGGATCACCGTGTTGACGGCCTCCATGTCTGGAGCGATCGACTGGACGATGGAGTTCTGTTGGGCGTGTTGAGTGGCGGCTGACAAGGCTGACCTGCGAAACGTGGGTTAACTATAAGAGTGCCGCGATTATACGGTATGCAAGGGGTATCCGTCCTGCCAGCAGGGTAGAGCTCGCCCTTGGGAGGACATCGGGCGCCCGTGCGCCGTTGGCAGCCTGCCACGTACGGAAGAGATCGTCAGTCGCTTTTGACGCATCGCGGCGATTTATGTATAATCCCCTGTTCCCCGGCTTAAGAACAGTCCAGCGCGCTTGCGCGGGGCTCTGTTGCTGGCGGATTCTTTTAACATTTGATGAGGTTTCAAATCATGTACGCGGTCATAAAAACCGGTGGCAAGCAATACAAAGTTGTCGCTGGTGAAAAACTCAAAGTAGAACAGATACCGGCTGACATTGGTTCCGAACTCACGATCGATCAGGTCCTCGCCGTTGGCGCGGGCGACAGCATCAAGTTTGGTGCTCCGCTGGTCGAAGGTGCAACGGTGCTGGTGAAAGTGGTTTCGCATGGTCGTCACGACAAGGTCCGTATCTTCAAGATGCGCCGTCGTAAGCACTACCAGAAGCGTCAGGGCCATCGCCAGAACTTCACCGAAATCCAGATCGTTTCGATCAACGGCTAATCGCCGTCCGGTTCCCAGCATTAGTCATCAAGGAGTAATACAATGGCACACAAAAAAGGCGGCGGTACTACCCGCAACGGCCGTGACTCAGAAAGCAAACGCCTTGGCGTGAAAGTCTACGGCGGCCAGGCAATCAACGCCGGCGGCATCATCATTCGTCAACGCGGCACCCCAGTGCGCGCTGGCGCCAACGTCGGCACCGGCAAGGATCACACCCTGTTCGCGCTGGTCGACGGTACCGTCAAGTTCGTCAAGCAAGGCGTGGGCTCGAAGCAGTTCGTGACCGTCGTTGCTAACGAAGCAGTCGCAGCGTAATAACGCATCTGCGCCGCACCAGCGGCGCTTCTTTGCAAGGCGCAAGCCTTCCATCGAAAGGCTCTGCCCACGGTAGGGCCTTTTTAGTTTTTTAGCGGTCACAATCATGAAGTTTATTGACGAAGCAAGAATTGAAGTCATCGCTGGCGACGGCGGCAACGGGTGCGCCTCGTTCCGTCGCGAGAAGTTCCGCCCATTCGGTGGTCCGGACGGCGGCGACGGCGGCAAGGGCAGCTCGATCTATGTGGTTGCCGACCGCAATGTGAATACCCTGGTCGACTTCCGTTACTCGAAAGTCCATACCGGCAAGAATGGCGAACCGGGCCGTGGCTCCGATTGCTATGGCAAGGGCGCCGAAGACATTACCATCCGCATGCCGGTCGGTACGCTGATCATCGACGACAACAATGGCGAGATCATCGCCGACCTGACCGAGCACGGCCAGACCGAATTGCTGGCCAAGGGCGGCGAGGGCGGCTGGGGCAATATCCACTTTAAAACCTCGACCAACCGCGCGCCGCGCCAGAAGACCGAAGGTAAAGATGGCGAGCGTCGTACCCTGCGCCTCGAGCTGAAGGTGCTGGCCGACGTGGGCCTCTTGGGCATGCCGAATGCCGGCAAGTCCACCTTCATCACGGCCGTGTCGAACGCCAAGCCGAAGATCGCCGACTACCCGTTCACCACCCTGCACCCGAACCTGGGCGTGGTGCGCGTGTCGCACGAAAAGAGCTTCGTGATCGCCGACATTCCGGGCCTGATCGAAGGCGCGTCCGAAGGCGCCGGCCTGGGCCACCAGTTCCTGCGTCACCTGCAGCGCACCGGCCTGCTGCTGCACATCGTCGACCTGTCGTCGTTCGACGAGAAGGTCGATCCGGTCAAGGAAGCCAAGGCCTTGATCAAGGAACTCGAAAAGTATGACGAAGAGCTGCTCAACAAGCCGCGCTGGCTGGTGCTGAACAAGCTCGACGTGCTCGACGATGCCGAGCGCAAGAGGCGCGTCAAGGACGTCATCAAGCGCCTCGCCTGGAAGGGTCCGGTGTTCGAGATCTCGGCCCTGAATCGCGAAGGCTGCCAGGACCTGATCAATGCGATCTACCTGCACCTCGAAGAAAAGCGCCATTCCGAGCAGCGCGCCGAAGAAACCTCGATGACCGAGGAAGCGCGTGGCATCTCGTCGATCGATCCTGACGATCCACGTTTCAAGATCATCGAAGACTGAACTTGAGCGCCAGCGCTTCCCAGACCAACACCTGGTCGCGCGCATGGCTGCGCGGCCAGCTGCTGCAATTGGTCGCCACCGCAAGTTCATTGGCCGCGCTCGCGGCCATGCTCGATCCCGACCGCATCGCGGCCGTGATGGGCCTGTTTCTCGTCGGCGTAAACGGCTACAGCCAGTTCTACGCCATCTACGTCGGCATCCGCCTCGCTACCGCGGGGTTGGCGCTGTTGGCGGCCAGGCAGGGCGACCAGCCCATCCTCGGCGACCTTACTGCCCTGTTCCTCCTGGCCCAGCCGGCCGGCCGCCTCGTCGCGGCATTCGCGATCGGCTTGCCCACGGGGGTATTATTAGTCGTCTGCGCGGTCGAACTGCTGGCAGGACTTTCCCTGCTCGCGTTGCGACCGCGGGGGAAGATTCTGTCGCCATGAACTCAGCACTCCAACAAGCCTCCCGCATCATCGTCAAGGTCGGTTCCTCCCTCGTCACCGACGAGGGCAGGGGCCTCGACCATACCGCCATCGCCCGTTGGGCCAGCCAGATCGCCGCGTTGCGCGCGCTCGGCAAGGACGTCGTCCTGGTCAGCTCGGGCGCCATCGCCGAGGGCATGCTGCGCCTCGGTTTCGGCAAGCGTCCGACCGACATCCACGAACTGCAGGCCTGCGCCGCCTGCGGCCAGATGGGCCTGGCCCAGATCTACGAATCGAGCTTCAGCGCCCACGGCGTCAAGACCGCGCAAGTGCTGCTGACCCACGCCGACCTGGCCGACCGCGAACGCTACCTCAATGCGCGCTCGACGCTCACCACCTTGCTGCGCCTGAACGTGGTCCCGATCATCAACGAGAACGACACCGTCGTCACCGACGAGATCAAGTTCGGCGACAACGACACGCTCGGCGCCCTGGTCGCCAACCTGATCGAGGCCGATGCCCTGGTCATCCTGACCGATCAGCCCGGTCTGTACTCGGCCGACCCGCGCAAGGATCCAAACGCCCAGCTGATCGAACAGGCCCAGGCCGGCGACGTGGCCCTGGAGGCGATGGCCGGCGGCGCCGGCAGCAGCATCGGCCGAGGCGGCATGCTGACCAAGGTGCTGGCCGCCAAGCGCGCGGCGCGCTCCGGCGCCCATACCGTGATCGCCTGGGGCCGCGAGCCGGACGTGCTCACGCGCCTGGCCGGCGGCGAATCGATCGGCACGCAATTGCTGGCCGCCACCGGCCGCCTGACGGCGCGCCGCCAGTGGATGGTCGACCACCTGCACACCACGGGAGAGGTCGTGATCGACGCCGGCGCCGCGGCCAAGCTGACCAGAGAGGGCAAGTCGCTGCTGCCGATCGGCGTACTGGCCGTGAACGGTGAGTTCGGCCGCGGCCAGGTGATCACCTGCGTCGACGAAGCCGGCAAGCCGCTGGCGCGCGGGCTGACCAACTACGCCAGCAGCGAGGTGCGGCGCATCATGCGCCATTCCTCGACCGAGATCGAGCGCATCCTCGGCTTCGTCGAGGGGCCCGAACTGGTTCATCGCGATAATATGGTGCTTCTGTAATCAGTAAGCGCTTGCTTACTTCGGATATGTGTTGCGCCGGCAGGACGTAAGGGCTGTTTCGCATCACTTTCCGTCTGGAATGCACAGTTGGCGGCGGTAAACCACGCGCCAGCCTATACACTGTGCATATCCGCCCATCCGGGCCGCATTCCATGTTTTCCAGGGGTCGCCGGCGTTACCGTCGCGCGGCGCCCACCCATCCGAGGATCACCCCATGAAACTAAGCCGCAAGCTCCCGCTGGGTTTTGCAGCCGTCACCCTGCTCGTCGCCTGCGCCGGATTCTTCGGCATGAGCCAGATGAACCGTTCCGTCGACACTTACCGCCAGGCCGTCGCCATGGAGGGGCAGTCGACGCAGGTCGAGGCCATGCTGGCCCATTTCCGCAAGCAGCTGCAGGAGTGGAAGAACACGCTCTTGCGCGGCAAGGACGACGGCGAACGCGCCAAGTACTGGGCTGCGTTCCAGCAGAACGAAACCGAGGTGGCGGTCCAGGTTGCGGCTTTGCTGGCAAGCCTTCCGGAGGGAGAGGTGCGTACGCTGGTGGCGCAGTTCGGCGCCGCGCACGCGCAGATGGGCCTTGATTACCGGCGCGGTTACCAGGACTTCGTCGCCGCCGGCTTCGATCCCGCCGCCGGCGACGTGGCGGTCAAGGGCAAGGACCGGGCGCCGGCCGAACTGCTGGTGCAGGCGGAAGAAAAGATGTCCGCGCTCAGCGCCGCCAGCGTGCGGCAGGCCGACGCCGTCGGTGCGCGCGCGACCACGCTCAGCTACAGCCTGATGCTGCTCGGCGCGCTGGCGGCGGTGGCGGCCGGCGTGCTGGTGTCGCGTTCGATCACCCGGCCGCTCGACGCGGCGGTGGAGGCGGCGCGCAGCGTGGCCGCCGGCGACCTGCGCACCGCGATCACGGTCAGGAGCGACGACGAGACCGGCCAGCTGCTGCTCGCGCTGAAGGAGATGTCGGCCAGCCTGCAGCGCATCGTGCTGCAGGTGCGCGGCGGCGCGGAGATCATCGCCGTGGCCTCGCACGAGATCGCGCAGGGCAACCTGGACCTCTCCGCGCGCACCGAGCGCCAGGCCGGCGCGCTCGAAGAGACCGCGTCGTCGATGGAGGAACTGACCTCGACCGTGCGCCAGAACGCCGACAATGCGCGCCAGGCCAGCCAGCTCGCGGTGTCGGCCTGCGACGTGGCGGCCAAGGGCGGCAAGGTGGTCGAGCAGGTGGTGGGCACCATGGCGTCGATCAGCACCTCGTCGCGCCGGATCACCGACATCATCGGCGTCATTGACGGCATCGCATTCCAGACCAATATCCTGGCGCTCAATGCCGCGGTCGAGGCGGCGCGCGCGGGCGAGCAGGGCCGTGGCTTCGCGGTCGTCGCCGGCGAGGTGCGGACCCTGGCCCAGCGTTCGGCCGTCGCGGCGAAGGAGATCAAGGCACTGATCGCCGAATCGGCCGCCTGCGTCGACGACGGCAACCGCCTGGTCGGTGAGGCCGGCGCGACGATGGGCGAGATCGTCGCCAGCGTGCGTCAGGTGATGGACATCATTGGCGAGATCAGCGCCGCCAGCAGCGAACAAAGCCAGGGCATCGCCCAGGTCAACGAGGCGGTGACGGAGATGGACAGCGCGACCCAGCAGAACGCGGCCCTGGTCGAAGAAGCCGCCGCCGCCGCGCAGTCGCTGCGCGACCAGACCGTGGCCCTGACCCAGGTGGTGAGCGTGTTCAAGGTCGAAGAGCAGCCGCAGGCGTTACGGGCCGCGCCGCCGCACAGCGCGCTGGCGGAGGCCTGAGGCCAGGCACACGCTCGTCCGGATAGGCATATTTCGCGGAAGAACAGGCAGCGTGACGGCGCAAAATGCCTGCATAATAGGGAGTATTGACGACGAGATAAGGGGGCAGGAATGCGTGAAACAGCGAACGGCGGGCAATGGCTGCCGAAGGAATCGGCTCCCGCAGGCAACCCCCATATGAGCGACCGGTTCGCCCAGGTCTACGAGCTGACTGCGCACCGGATCACGGGGCCGGTGGCCGTCCAGGCCTTGCGGCTTGCCGGGCCCATCGACGCGTACACGCGTATTCTCGATATCGCCGCAGGCGCCGGCGCATTGAGCATCCCGGCCGCGTTCAGCGGCGCCACCGTTATGGCGGTCGACATCGCGCCAGGCATGGTGAATCTTCTCTCGGAACGCCTCAAACCCTTCCCGAATGCGCAAGCGTCGGTGATGGATGGGCAGGCGCTGGCGATCGATGACGATAGCTTCGACCTTGCCTTCTCGATCTTCGGCGTCAGCCTGTTCAACGATTGGAGGACAGGATTGGCGGAGCAGGTCCGTGTGCTCCGTTCGGGAGGCAAGGCCTGTATCGCGACCTGGAAAACGCCTCCCGGAGGCGGCCCCTTCCTCGTCATGGCTCAAGCCATCCGTGCAGTATTCCCGCAAAGTATGCCTCCTGCGCCGCCGGGCGGGTTCATCGCACTGGCGGACCCGGCCCGGATCGTCACCGAGCTGGAGGAGGCTGGATTGGTCGACGTCCATGTCGTTGAGGTACAAGCCGTGTGGCAAGGCGCCACCGGGCAAGCTTATCTCGATGAGCTGCACGACCTGCACCGCTTCATGCCGCCTTATGCCGCGCTCGACGAGCAGGGCCGGCGCGAGGTCGACCGGGCCATTCTGCGGACGCTCGACGCGTACACCGTGGGCGAGCGGACGCACATGGTGTCGCCAGTCCTCATTGCCACTGCTACCAAACCCTGATCGTCGGGGTAAGATGAGCCCGCGCCCGCTTTCCTGGATCGGCCATGCAAGCGGCGGCGCGCCACTGCTTTGATCTACATGACGCTACTTTCCCCTCTCGCCGTGGTCCAGGCCCAACTCGACGCCTATAACGCCAAGGACCTCGACGCCCTGATGGCCACCTATGCGCCCGACGCGCAGCAATTCGCCCTGCACGGCTCGCTGCTCGCCGAAGGACACGAGCAGATCCGCCCGCGCTACGAAATGCGCTTCGCCGAACCCGACCTGCACGCGCGCCTGCTGTCGCGCACGGTGCTCGGCAACTTCGTCACCGACCTCGAGATCGTCACCCGCAACCTCCCCGAAGGGAAGGGCACGGTCGAGATGCTGTGCGTGTACGAGGTGGTCGAGGGGCGCATCGTGCGCGCCTCGTTCGCCACCGGCGAAACCCGGATCTAAGCGGACCTAGGTCGCCGCGTTGGCCGCGGCCACTGCCGGATCGAGCACGCCGGCCGGCGCCGGCGTCTTGTCCTTGAACTCGCACAGGTCGGCGATCAGGCAGTTCCAGCACTTGGGCTTGCGCGCCACGCAGGTGTAGCGGCCGTGCAGGATCAGCCAGTGGTGGGCGTCGTGCAAGAAGTCCTTGGGCACGAATTTCAACAGCTTCTGTTCGACGATGTCGACGTTCTTGCCGGGCGCAATCTTCGTCCGGTTCGAGACGCGGAAGATGTGGGTGTCGACCGCCATGGTCGGCTCGCCGAAGGCGGTATTGAGCACCACGTTGGCGGTCTTGCGGCCGACGCCCGGCAGCGATTCCAGCGCTTCGCGCACGGGCGGCACTTCGCCGCCATACTGCTCGACCAGGATCTGGCAGGTCGCCATCACGTTCTTCGCCTTGGTGTTGTACAGGCCGATGGTCGAGATATAGGTCTTGAGCTCGTCGATGCCGAGGTCGAGGATCGCCTGCGGCGTGTTCGCCACCGGGAACAGGCGGCGCATTGCCTTGTTGACGCCGACGTCGGTCGACTGGGCCGACAGCAGCACTGCGATCAGCAGTTCGAATGGCGTCGTGAACTCGAGTTCGGTGGTCGGCTTGGGATTGGCGGCGCGAAAGCGGGTGAAGATTTCCAGGCGTTTGGCGGGATTCATCTGGGTCAGTTCTTTTCCTGGTTGCCGGCCGCCTTCAGGCGGGCGCGTTCCATGGCGGCGGCGATGATGGCGCGCTTGCGCTCCTTCTCGGCCAGTTCTTCCGGGGTGTTCGTGACTTCGGCGGTGACCGCGCGCATTTTTTCCACGGCCTTGGCGGCTAGTCGGGCATCGTTCTCTTCGCGCTCGCGGCGCAGGCGCGCGGTGCGGAAGTCGTGGCGGTCGCGCGCGGCGTCGGCGTCCTGCTGGGTCCAGGCATCCCAGCCGGTGCGTTCGCCGGTGACGGGGATCATCGCGATGCAGTCGACCGGGCAGGGCGCGACGCACAGGTCGCAGCCGGTGCACAGGCTCGGCAGGATGGTGTGCATCTGCTTGGCCGCGCCCAGGATCGCATCGACCGGGCAGGCCTGGATACACAGCGTACAGCCGATACACAGCGACTCGTCGATGAAGGCGACCGGGCGCGCGCGCTCGACGCCGTTGGCCGGATTGATCGGGATGACCTTGCGTCCGGTCGCGGCGGCCAGGCGGCGCACGCCTTCCATGCCGCCCGGCGGGCACTGGTTGATCTCGGCCTCGCCGCGCGCCATCGCCTCGGCATACGGGCGGCAGGCGGGATAGCCGCATTTGGTGCACTGGGTCTGCGGCAGCAGGTCTTCGAGCTGGTCGGCGAGGGGCTTGGTCACGGCGGGCGGGCTTTGCGGGTTCAATCTGGTCAAGCCGACATTATCCGCCAAAACGGTGCCGGAGGCGACCGGCCCGGCTTTGGCGAACCCGGCTGTGCTCATCCATTCGACTACGTGGGAAAGCTAACAGACGACTTGTCACGATCCTGCTGTACTGTCGGCTCACGCTGGATCACCGGGGATGGAACATGAACGAGTTGATTGGGCCGCTGCTGGTCGCCGCCATCTTTTCGGCAGGAGATGGTTTGCAACGGGACAGGGCCGACACCGAAGCGGCCGTGGGACGCGCACAGGTCGCGCAAGTGCATCCGGCGCGCTACCGCAGCGTGGAAGGGAATGGGGAACTGCGGCGCGGCGAGCGCCTGCCGGCGCGCTACCAGGCGCACCAGCACGTGGTCGAGGACTGGCGCGCATTGCGGCTGTCCAAGCCGCCGCGCGGACACCAGTGGGTCGACGCGGGCGGACGCTATGCGCTGGTGGCGATCGCGACCGGACGGGTGGCGCAGGTGGTGGCGGTGCGCTGATACCGGCCTGACGAAAAAAAAACCGTGGCGCCTGGCCACGGTTTTTTTTATTGTCGATGCCGGATTACCCGTTCGCGCGGATGAACTCGGTAATCTTCGGACAAACGATCTCGCGCCAGCGGCGGCCCGAGAAGATGCCGTAGTGGCCGGCTTTCTCGACCACGAAGTCATGCTTCTTGTCCTTCGGGATGCCGGTACACAGGGTCAGCGCGGCGCTGGTCTGGCCCAGGCCCGAGATGTCGTCCAGCTCGCCTTCGACGGTGAGCAGGGCGACCGACTCGATGTCTTGCGGACGCACCAGTTGGCCGCCGACTTTCCAGGTGCCTTTCGGCAGGCTGTAGTCCTGGAACACGGTCTTGATGGTATCGAGATAGTACTCGGCCGGCATGTCGAGCACGGCGTTGTACTCGTCGTAGAACTTGCGGTGCGCCTCGGCCGAGTCGTCGTCGCCGCGCACCAGGTGCTGGTAGAACTCGCGGTGGCTCTGGGCGTGGCGGCCCGGATTCATCGCGATGAAGCCGGCGTGCTGCAGGAAGCCCGGATAGACCTTGCGGCCAAAGCCTGGGTAATTGCCCGGCACCGCATAGATCACGGTGTTCTCGAACCACGAGTACGGCTTTTCGATGGCCAGGTCGTTGACCGCGGTCGGCGACTTGCGCGGGTCGATCGGGCCGCCCATCATGGTCATCGTCTTCGGCAGCTTCGGATCCTTGTTGCTCGCCATCAGGGCGATCGCGGCCAGCACCGGCACCGTCGGCTGGCACACCGAGATCACATGCACGTCCGGGCCCAGGTGGCGGATGAAGTCCTGGACGTAGAAGACGTAGTCGTCCAGGTGGAACGGGCCGTCGGACAGCGGCACCATGCGGGCGTCGGTCCAGTCGGTGATGTAGACGTCGTGCTCGACCAGCAGGGCTTTCACGGTGTCGCGCAGCAGCGTCGCGTGGTGGCCGGACAATGGCGCCACGACCAGCACGGTCGGCTGACCGAGGGCGGCAAAGGCGGCGTCGCCCATGTCTTTCTTGAAGTGCAGCAGCTTGCAGAACGGCTTGTCGACGACGATGCGCTCATTGACGCCGACCTCTTCACCGTTGATGGTGGTGGTCTTGAGGCCGAAGGCCGGTTTTTCGTATTCCTTGCCGAGACGGTACATCAGCTCGTAACCGGCGGCGATACGTTGGGAAAATGGGGTATGCGCAAACGGCGACACGGGATTGGAAAACAGTTTCGATGACGCATCGGCCCACTGCATCAGCGGGGTCAGGAAGGAGCGTTGCATCTCGTGCAGTTGATAAAGCATAAAGTAATCCTTCGTATTGACACTGCGCTAATATCGCCCGCGCATAAGCTTCATCCGATTATAGGGGATTTGCATTGGCGGGTGGAAACAAGGGCCACCGCTATTCCTTATGCATGGTGCACTTGTAGCATATTTACCCGGACCCGCTCCGTTGGTCGGCCCACATAAAGCAAAACGCCCCGCAAGGCGGGGCGCTTCAGGGGACTCTGTCGCCGCCAAGTTACTGAATGCCCGTTGAACGTGGTAACCGTGGCGGCAAGGCCTTCTTTAATCGAACACCGGGGTTTCGACGCCCAGGATCTTGTGCAGCTTCGGCGAGGTCGTCGTGTACTGCATGTGGATCTTCTTGTCCGGGAAGATGTAGGGCGCGGCGCCGAAGGCGGCCAGCGCGGCTTCGTGGAAGCCCGACAGGATCAGCTTCTTCTTGCCCGGATAGGTGTTGATGTCGCCCACGGCGAAGATGCCCGGGACGTTGGTCTCGAACTTCTCGGTGTCCATGACCTTCAGCTGCTTGCGTTCGATGTCCAGGCCCCATTCGGCGATCGGACCCAGCTTCGGCGACAGGCCGAAGAACACCAGCAACATGTCCAGCGGAACGCGGCGGGTGACGCCGTCGGCGCCGGTGACCTTCACTTCGGTCAGCTGGCCGTCTTTTTCGTCGAAACCGGTCACCTGGCCGGTGATCAGTTGCATCTCGTACTCGTCGCACAGGGCTTTCATCTTGGCGACCGAGGCCGGGGCGGCGCGGAAGTCTTCGCGGCGGTGCACCAGCACGACCGATTCGGCCTTGCCGACGAAGTTCAGGGCCCAGTCCAGCGCGGAGTCGCCGCCGCCGCAGATGACGATGTTCTTGCCTTCGAAGCGTGCCGGATCCTTGACGCGGTAGAACAGCTGCTCGCCTTCGTACTTGTCGATGCCGTCGACCTTGATCGTGCGCGCCTGGAACGAACCGACGCCGGCTGCGATGAAGATGGTCTTGGTGATGAAGCGGGTGCCGGTCGAGGTCTCGACGTTGAAGCGCTGGTCTTCGCGGCGCTGGACGGTCGTGACTTCCTGGCCCAGGTGGAAGGTCGGCTCGAACGGCTCGATCTGCTTGAGCAGGTTGTCGGTCAGTTCCTGGCCGGTGCACACCGGCACGGCAGGGATGTCATAGATCGGCTTGTCCGGATACAGTTCCACGCACTGGCCGCCGACGGCCGGCAGCGAATCGATGACGTGGGCCTTGATTTCGAGAAGGCCGAGTTCGAACACCTGGAACAGGCCGACCGGGCCTGCGCCGATGATCACGGCATCCGCTTCGATGGCGCCGGCGAAGGAACTGTTGGGAGCGATGCTGCCCGCTTCGTGGGTGGCACTGATAGTCATGCGCTTACTTCCTGTGATTTTTGATTGGTGAGGCGATGGCAGCCAGCACTGCCATGCAGAACGACCCCGGGCCGGCGCCGACACGGGCGGCGCAGCGGCGGTATCAGCGGGCCAGTTGGTCGAGTTTGTCCTTGACGTCTTTCCACTCTTCCGCGTCTGGCAGGGCCGGCTTCGTCTTGGTGATCGAAGGCCAGAAGCGCGCGAGATCGGCGTTCAGCTTGATGAACTGCTGTTGGTCGCCAGGCACGTCTTCTTCCGCGTAGATCGCATTCACCGGGCACTCGGCGACGCAGACGGCGCAGTCGATGCACTCGTCAGGATCGATGGCGAGGAAATTCGGGCCTTCCCGGAAACAATCTACCGGGCATACATCGACGCAGTCGGTGTAACGACAACGGATGCACGATTCGGTGACAACGTGGGTCATAACAGTCCTATCAATTGGTGGGATGTCGCGTCGCCGGGCGCAAGAACGAAGAGTAGGCCGGCCGGACAGAGCAAAGCACTGTATTTTAGGGCAATTCGGCTTTTCTCACAAATTCGCCTATATACACAATCTACATAAGCAAATGAAGCAAGAATCCGCACGAGCGTGCGGTTTTTGGGCTGTCAAGCCGCCGTGCGTTGGCGGATGACCGGGATTAAGAAGCACCGCCGACAGGCGGGCGTCCGGACCGGCCGAGACCGGCAGACCCGGTTCAGCCGGCCTGCCGCAGGTAGTCGAGCAGATGTTGCCACTGGCCGCCGCTGCCATCCTCGCGCAGGAACACGGTGTGGCAGAGCGGGCCGTCCTCGACCGTGATTTCCCAGCGCGGCAGGTCGGCGCCGACCGGGCAGGTGGGCGCGACGCCGAAGAAGTCGAGGCGGCGCAGCAGCGTCTCGAGGGCCGGCCCGTCGGCCAGGCGGGCGGTATCCAGTTCGTAGGATTCGGCCAGCCCGGCGAAGCCGCCACAGGCGCGGGCGCTGATCTTCATGCGAGCGTCGACGGTTCGGCCGACGAGCCGGCCGGCAGCCCGGCGGCCGGCGCTCCGGCGGTCGGCGCCCCGGCGGCAGGCAGCCCCGGCAGCGCCCGCCCGTGGCGCCCGTGGTCGGCGCACCAGCGCGCCAGCAGGCGCGCCTCGAAGGCCAGCACGCGCTCGGCGCAATCGTATTCGGCCAGCTGCATGGTGCCGCAGCAGGAACGCCGGTCTTGCCGCGCGCCGGGCGCGTCGCACACCCGCGCCGCCAGGGGCAGGCCGGGGACGAAGGCGGCCACCGCGTCGGGCCCGCCATGGCTGGCCTCGACCACTTCGCGGCGGCTGAACTGGAGGCGGATGGCGTCGGCGTAGGCGGCCGGCTTGCCGTCGCTCGTCACGGCCTGGAGCATGGCGTTGACCACGTCGGCATAGGTGGCGGCTGCGTCGGGCGCGGCGATCAGGGCGCGGAGCAGTACGCCGCTCAGGTAGCCGGCGACCCGGTGCAGGACGGCGGCGCAGTCTTCGCGCTCGGGATCGCGTTCATGGGCAAACAGGTCGGCCAGCACGTCGTAGACGGCGCCGGTGAACACCTGCGAGATGGCGTGCACCTGGGTGCCGGCCTCGCTCAGCTTGAGGTCGTTGTCGGCATTGCGCAGGCCGGTGCTGTTGCCGAGCGCCAGCCCGAACTGCTCGGCGATGTCGGTCAGGAAGGATTTGTCGTGCAGGTCGGCCTTGGTCTGAGCGATCACGGCTTCGCACTGGTCGAGCTGGGACAGGGCCAGGAAGATCGCGGTGAGGTCGCCGAAGGCTTCGTGCAGGCCGCCGGTCTGGGGCGGGGCGTCGGCCTGCAGCCAGAGTGGCTTGATGCCGTCGAGCACCGCATGGGCGGTCTCGTGCGACACGATGTCGAACGAGCGGCAGGTGAAGACCCGCTCGGTGGCGCCGTTGGGGATGAAGTCGCCGAACTTGAGACTGGCCTGGCTGCGGCTGTAGAAGGCGTTCATGACGTTCGGCAGGCCGTGCGGGAAGACCAGCAGCGGCCGCGTGTCGGTGCTGCTGTTCCATTGCCAGGGCAGCGGCATCGCGCCGCCGGCAGCGGCCAGGGCGCGCTGGTACATGGTGAGCGTCTGGCGCACCACGACAAAGGTGTGGACGGCGTCGAACTGCGGCGTGTCGGGCTGGGTGACGAAGTCGCCGAAGGCGTTCGGCTCGACCGCGGCGATGCCCGGCTCGCCGGGAGCGATGCGGGCATCGCGCGGGCCGGCCAGCACCACGCCGGGCAGGAAGGCCTTGCGGGTGCCGATTTCGGTGACCGAAGGATCTTGCTTCCACATGAGGACGCGGGCGCCGAAGGCGTGCGGCGGCGGCTCGGTGGTCGCTGGCGCGGCCGGATCGGGCGCATCGGGTTCTTCGAGCAGGCGCGCCGCGCGGTGCTGCTGGCGGTAGGGCGCGCTCGGGGTGGGGACGAAGCGCACCGGAGGCTGCGCGGCCTGCGGCGCTTCGGGGTCGCTCGGTAACAGGCGGTTCGGCTGCACGACGGGGGTTTCCATATCGACTCCTCGCGTAATGACGGGCTTGCGCCTTCATCCTCGCGCTCCCTGCCGGGCACGCTTTGATACTCATCAATTGAGTCCGCGCGAGCCGGTCTGTTGTAGCGAGCTCTGGCATAGCCCGGCCGCAACTGGCATCATGGCGGATTGTTTGCAATCGATTCAGGAAGGATCAGTCAGATGGCGGAAATCAGCATCGTCCAGCAGCACAGCCTGAGCCCGGACGCGGCGCGTTCGGCAGCCGAGCAGGTGGCGCAGCGTATCGCGGCCGAATACGGGCTGGAATGCAGGTGGGACGGCGATGTGCTGCGCTTCGAGCGCAGCGGCGTGGAGGGCATGTTGACCCTGGAAGACCAGCGCGCCGCGATGCGCATCCGCCTGGGCTTCTTCATGGGCGCCTTCGCGCCGGCCATCGAGGCCAAGGTGGCGGAAAAGATGCGCAAGACCTTCGCCGCCGCGGCGTAACCGGGGCGATGGGCCGGGCGCAGGCGCCGGCCCGGTGGGCGATCAGCCCTTCAGCTCTTCGATCAGGTCGACATACTGCTGCTGCGCTTCCTCCTGCGAGGTGCCTGCGAGGCCGGCCCAGGCGTCGTACTTGGCGCGCGCCACGAAGTCGGTCATGCCCGGGCGCTCGCCCGTCACGTCGCCGCTCGAGCCCTGCTTGAACAGCGCGTAGATCTTCAGCAAGGTCATGTTGTCGGGACGCTCCGACAGGTTCTTCGAATCGGCCTGGGCCTGGTTGAACTGTTCCTGCAAGCTCATGGAAACTCCTGTGATGGTTGGTTGCGGTATTGTCGCTTGGACAATGCGGCAGGAATCTTAGCGCAGGAGAGAGGCGGGCACGGGGAATCCGGCCGCATTTTAGAAGGGAAGTTCAAAAGCTGCCGTCAAGACGGCCGCACCATGCGCCGCCGCAGGACGGCGCACGGTAAAACCGCTTAGACGCCCAGCAGGTCGACGTCGAAGATCAGGGTGGCGTTCGGCGGGATCACGCCGCCGGCGCCGCGTGCGCCGTAGCCCAGGCTGGCCGGGATGGTCAGGCGGCGCGAACCGCCGACCTTCATGCCCTGCACGCCTTCGTCCCAGCCGCGGATCACGTGGCCGGCGCCGAGCGCGAACTCGAACGGGTCGTTGCGGTCCTTGCTCGAATCGAACTTGGCGCCCAGGCTGCCGTCGTCGTTGCGCAGCCAGCCGGTGTAGTGCACGGTGACGTGCTGGCCAGCCTTGGCCTCGGCGCCTTCGCCGGTGACGAGGTCTTCGTATTGCAGGCCGGATTCGGTGGTGATGGTGGACATGGTCTTCCTTGTTGTTCAGATTGAACGACGATTGTAGTCGATGGGTCCATCGGATGTCATCCCGTAGAATGACGGCATTGAACTGCCATCAGGAGACGCCATGCCGCAAAGGAAAATGCCATGAACGGTGTACTGACCGCCTGCCGGCGCGCCCTGGGCGCGCAGTTCAGCGGCCGCATGCTGCTGCTGTCGCTGGCGCCGCTGCTGCTGGCGCTGGTCCTGTGGGGCGTGGCGATGTGGCTGGGCCTGCAGCCGCTGCTGGACTGGCTGCACGGCATGTTCGCCGACTACGGCGGTTTCGAGACCAGCGGCAGCATGCTCGAAATGGTGGGACTGGGCATGCTCAAGGTGATGGTGGTGCCGCTGATGGCGATCGTGCTGCTGCTCCCGCTCATGATCGGCTCGGCCCTGCTGTTCGTGGGCGTGGCGGCGATGCCGGCCATCGAGGCCCACGTCGGCAAGCGCCAGTTTCCCGGGCTCGCAAAAAAGGAGGGCGGCTCCTTCTTCGGCAGCGTGGCGATCAACCTGGGCAGCACCGCCGTGTTCGCCCTGCTGTGGCTGTTCACCCTGCCGCTGTACGCGGTGCCGCCGCTGGCCTGGCTGGTGCAGGCCAGCCTGTGGGCCTGGGTGACGTCGCGCGTGATGAGCTACGACGCGCTGGCCGCCCACGCCAGCGAGGCCGAGCGCCTGGCCCTGATGCGCCGCCGCCGTCCGGCCCTGCTCGCCATCGGCTTCACTTCCGGCCTGGCGGGCGCGCTGCCCGGCATCGTCTGGATGGGCGGCGCCGTGCTGTCGATCGTGTTGTTCCCGATCCTGGCCCTGGTGTCGCTATGGCTCTACGTCATGATTTTCCTGTTCGCCGGGCTGTGGTTCCAGTACTACTGCCTGCAGGCACTTGAAGAGCTACGTGCGGAAGAGGTGACGCAGCCTGCGTGATCCATCTTTCGATATGGATCAAACGTAGCTGTGCACCAAAAGCATTTCCAGCGCGTTAAATATTGGTGGCTAAAACTAGCAGCGGTATTGCCTGAATTACACACGGTAATATCACTCAGCCAAGACCTCGTTGTTTTTTTGCGAAAATATTCCAAGCGCAGCAAATTTGTTAAACGGCGCCTCGCGTGAGACGTATTGATGTGGTGGAATATTGCCTATGGACGGTGCGATCTGGAGTGGGATTGCACCATCAGCGTGCGAACTAACAAAGACCACGATCACTCGAACGGACCAGCAGCACCACGGATGGCGAGCAGGTTGGCGGGGATTGCTAGCGTTTTGATTCAGACCGGTTAAGCCATCATGGAAAGTATTCGCCGTCAAGGACGGCCAAGTAATGTGTCCGGCAAGCGTGCCGCCAGCGAGCGCAGTGAGCCGACCTTTGGCGACGCGGTCGCGACATCGGCCGCGCCAGCGGGTGCCAGTGCCGCGGCGGCCGCCGTGGAGAGCGTCCCTGCGCTCGCGGCCGGCGGCAACGACGTTCCCCTGTACGAAGCCTTCCCGCACCTGGCGGGCAATGGTGGCATCCCCGGCGGCCCGTCGGGCGAGCCCGGCGACGACGAGCCGGCCCCGCGTAAGCGCCGCTGGAAGCTGTGGCTGTTGCTCGGCCTGCTGCTGCTGGTTGCCGTGCTGGCGGCCTGGGCGGTGCTGGAGACGCGCACTTCGCGCCTGCAAGCGAAAATCTTCGCCGACATGGCCAGCGAGCTCACTTATCGCATGGAAAACGGTCCCAGCAATGCGATCCGTTTCCCTGCCGCCAGTCCGTATGACACCCGGCTCGGCTATGCCGGCCTGCCGCACTACCTCGAGCGCCTGAAGACGCGCGACTATGCGATAGCAAGCCAGGCGCGCATCTCGCCGCAGATGGTCAAGATGGCCGACCTGGGCCTGTACGCGACCTACCACGAAAAGACCAAGGTCGGCCTCGAGATCCTCGATTGCCGCTCGCAGCCGATCTTCACCTCGCGCTTCCCCGAGCGCTTCTACGACAAGTTCGACGCCGCACCGCCGCTGCTGGTGCAGAGCCTGCTGTTCATCGAGAACCGCGAGCTGCTCGACGCCAGCCATCCGCGTCGCAATCCGGCGGTCGAATGGGACCGCTTCTCGAAGGCCGTGTTCGACAAGACCCTGTCCAGCGTCGGCCTGGGCGGTGGCGGCCGCGTGGCCGGCGGCAGCACGCTGGCGACCCAGATCGAAAAATACCGGCATTCGCCCGAAGGTCGCACCAGCTCGACCACCGACAAGATCATCCAGATGGCTTCGGCCACCCTGCGCGCCTACCAGGATGGCGAAGACACCACCGGCTCGCGCCGCCAGATCGTGCTCGACTACCTGAACACGGTGCCGCTGTCGGCCAAGTCCGGCTATGGCGAAGTGAACGGCATCGGCGACGGCCTGTGGGTCTGGTATGGCCGCGACTTCGACAAGGTGAACCAGATGCTGAAGGGCCCGATGACGAGCCCCGACGCCGTGCTGGCCTACAAGGAAGCGCTGTCGCTGATGATCGCCCAGCGCCGCCCGGCCTATTACCTGGGCGCCGGCGAACCCGACCTCGAAATCCTGACCGACAGCCACCTGCGCGTGCTGGCCCAGGCCGGCGTGATCTCGCCTCAGCTGCGCGACGCCGCCCTGAGCGTCAAGTTGCAGCCGGCGCTGCACAGCGGCGTGGCGCCGCCACCGGCCGACGCTTTTGTTTCTCGCAAGGCGGCCAATGCGGTGCGCAACCACCTCGGCTACCTGATCGGCGATTCGCGCCTGTACAACGTCGACCGCCTCGACCTGTCGGTGGTCTCGACCCTGGACAGCAATGCCCAGCAGGCGGTGACGGCGGCCCTGCGCCAGCTGTCCGACGCCGAGCACGCCAAGGCGGCCGGCCTGACCGGCAAGGGCCTGCTCGGCAATGGCGACCCGGCCCAGGTGGTGTACAGCTTCACCCTGATGGAGCGGGGCGAGCACGTCAACTACCTGCGGGTCCAGACCGACAACTACGACCAGCCGCTCGACATCAACGAGGGCGCCAAGCTCGACCTCGGTTCGACCGCCAAGCTGCGCACGCTGGTGACCTATCTCGACATCTTCGATCAGCTGCACAAGCGCTTCGAGCCGCTGGACAAGATCGGCCTGCACGGCGTCGAGGTCGATCCGAAGGACCGCATGTCGCAATGGGCGCTGGAATACTTCCAGACCCTGCCGGAAGGCGCCGACCGCGGCCTGAAACCCATGCTCGACGCCGCCATGGCGCGCCGCTATTCGGCCAGCCCGGGCGAGCGCTTCATGACCGGCGGCGGCCTGCACACCTTCGGCAACTTCAGCAAGCTCGACGACAGCAAGATCATGGACGTGCACCAGGCCCTGCGCCAGTCGACGAACCTGGTGTTCGTGCGCATGATGCGCGACGTGGTGCGCTACTACATGTTCCAGCTGCCGGGTTCCTCGGCCCAGCTGCTGGCCGACGCCAACGATCCGCGCCGCGCGTCCTACCTGGCGCGCTTCGCCGACAACGAAGGCAAGGACTTCCTGGCCAAGTTCTGGAACAAGTACAAGGGCAAGACCCCGGCAGAGATCGAGGCGCTGCTGTTCTCCGGCGTGCGTCCGCTGGCCTCGAAGCTGGCCGCGGCCCACCGCACGGTGGCGCCGAACGCCACGCTCGACCAGTTCGGCGCCTTCATCAACGCGACGCTGCCATCGGCCAACGAGGTCGATCCCGAGCGCATCCCGAAGATGTACGAGATGTACGACCCGCGCAATATGTCGCTGGCCGACCGCGGCTACGTGGCCTCGGTGCACCCGCTCGAGCTGTGGCTAGTGAGCTATCTGCGCACCCACCCCAAGGCCAGCTGGTCCGAGGTGACGGCCGCCAGCGTCAAGGAGCGCCAGGAAGTCTATCAATGGCTGTTCAAGACCAGCCGCAAGAACGCCCAGGACAAGCGCATCGCCGGCCTGCTCGAGGTCGAGGCCTTCCTCAAGATCCACGCCCAGTGGAAGAAGATGGGTTATCCCTTCGATTCGCTGGTGCCGTCGTACGCGACCACCCTGGGCGCCTCGGCCGACCGTCCGGCCTCGCTGGCCGAGCTGATGGGCATCATCGTCAACGGCGGCGTGCGCAAACCCACCGAGCGCATCGATTCGCTGCACTTCGCCAAGGACACGCCATACGAGACCCTGGTCAAGCGCAACAAGGGCGGCGGCAAGGAGCAGGTGCTGGCGCCGGAAGTCGCGCGCACCGTGGCCGACGCCATCCAGGGCGTGGTCTCGGACGGCACCGCCAAGCGCGTCAAGACCGCCTTCGTCCAGGCCGATGGCAGCGTGATCGCGCTGGGCGGCAAGACCGGCACCGGCGACCAGCGCTTCGACGTGTATGCGCGCGGCGGCCGCCTGGTCGAATCGCGCTACGTGAACCGTTCGGCGACTTTCGTGTTTAATATCGGCGAACGCTTCTACGGCAGCATGACGGCCTATGTGCACGGCCCGCAGTCGGAACACTATGACTTCACCAGCGCGCTGCCGGTGCAGCTGCTGGTGACGCTGGCGCCGAGCCTGATGCCGATGATCGAGCCCCAGCCGGCGCCGGTCGCGGGAGCAGCACCTGCGGCGGTGGCCCAGCGCCAGTGCGTGCGTTGAAGCCGGCGGGCGAGGGCGGCGGCGCGCCGGGCAAGGGCTTGCGCGCGCGGCTGCAGAATTTTTCCATCGTCTCGCTGCGCGACTTGGTCGTGGCGTCCGGCCCCACCATCCTGATGGTGGCGGCGGCCCTGCTGCTGGCCTACTGGTGGGTCGATCCGGCGCCGCCGCGCAGCCTGCGCCTGGCCACCGGCCAGGAGAATTCCGCCTACGAGACCTTCGGCAAGCAGTACGCCAGCCTGCTCGCGCGCGACGACATCAAGGTGACCTTGCAGCCGACCCTCGGCTCGCGCGACAACCTGCAGCGCCTGCTGGCGGGAGAGGCCGACGTCGCCTTCGTGCAGAGCGGCTCGACCGACGGCGACACCATGAATGCCGAGGATGGCGATGCCGCCGAACGCCAGGAACTGGTGTCGCTGGGCAGCCTGTTCACCGAACCGGTCTGGCTGTTCCTGCGCGAAGAGGCGAATATTTCGAAGCTGACCGACCTGCGCGGCAAGCGTATCAACCTGGGGCCGGAAGGCACCGGCGTGCCGCGCCTGCTGCGCCAGGTGCTCGACGCCAACGGCATCGCACCGCAAGACCTGCGCATCGGCGACCTGGCCGATACGCCGGCCACGGTGGAGCTGCTGGCCGGCCGCATCGACGGCCTGGTGTTTTCGTCGGCGCCGGAAGCGCCGCTGATCCAGATGCTGCTGCAGACGCCCGGCATCCGGCTGTTCGACTTCGCCCAGGCCGAGGCGTATACGCGGCGCCTGCCTTTCCTCACGCACGTGGTGCTGCCGCGCGGGATCGTCGACCTGGGCCGCAATATTCCGGCCCAGGACTACCACCTGATCGCGCCGACCGCGACCCTGGTGGCGCGCGAGGAAATCCATCCGGCCCTGGTGGGCCTCCTGGTGAAGGCCGCGACGAACATCCATGGCGGCGCCGGCTGGTTCCAGCAGCAGGGCCAGTTCCCTTCGCCGAAGTACACCGAGATCCCGGTGGCGCCGGAAGCCGCGCGCTACTACCGCGACGGTCCGCCCTTCATGCAGCGCTACCTGAGCTTCTGGCTGGCCAACCTGGCCGAACGCCTGTGGATCGTGGTGGTGGCGCTCACCGCGCTCCTGATCCCGCTGTCGAAGATCGTGCCGCCGATCTACGTGTGGCGCGTGCGCTCGCGCGTCTACCGCTGGTATGGCGAGCTGCGTGCGATCGAGCAGGCGTTCGAGGACAGCGGCGTGGCGCCGGACGAAAAGGTGCGCAAGGACTTGCAACGGCGCCTGGACAGCCTCGAAGACCGCGTCAACCACATCTCGGTGCCGCTCGCCTATGCGGATGAGCTGTACCGGCTGCGCAGCCACATCCACCTGGTGCGCGAGCGCGTGCGCGGCTGGCAGCAGGATGGCGCGGCAGGCGACGCGGGCCATGATGCGCCGCCGGGCACGCCGGTGCGCGGCAGCGTCTGATCCGGTTCCGCTCCCATGCCCGATTCCGACCAACCCGCGATCGATCGCCTGGACCGCCTGCGCAAGCCCCTGGTGACGCGCTCGGTCTTCCTGATCGTCAGCGTCTGCCTGCTGCTGGTGGGCCTGCATGCGTGGAGCCTGCTGGCGTCGCGCCAGGCCGAGATCGACAATACGGGCACCAGTACCGCCAACATGGCGCGTGCGCTCGCCTCGCATGCCGAGCGCACGATCGACCTGGGCGACGCGATCCTGGACGAGATGACGGCGCGCGCCGAGGCTGGCACGACGGTGAACGACGAGGATTCCGTGCTGCAAGCACGGCTGGCTCATATCGCCTCCGTCACGCCCCAGATCCAGGAACTGTTCATCTATGGCGTCAATGGCGAACGGGTGGCCACCTCGCTGCCCACCAGGCTTCCGGGCAGCGTGGCGGATCGCGAGTACTTCCGCTACCACCAGGAGCACGCGGACCGCGGCACCCGGATCGGCAAGCCGATCCGCAGTCGTTCGACGGGCGTCCTGAGCATTCCGCTGACGCGCCGCATCGACCGGCCCGATGGCAGCTTCGGCGGCGTGGCGATGGCGTCGCTCAGGCTGAGCTTCTTCGGCGACTTCTACGACAGTTTCGACGTCGGCCGCACCGGCACCCTGATCCTGGCGATCGACGACGGCACGCTGTTGTACCGGCGGCCGTTCAGCGAGGCCATGGTCGGCTCCGATATCGGCGGCGGCCCGATTTTCCAGCTCTACCGCAGGACAGGTCCGGTCGGCACCGCGATGCTGACCTCGAAGATCGACCGGATCGAGCGCCTGTACAGCTACCGCCACGTGGAACGCTTCCCGCTGCTGGTCGCCATCGCCAAGTCGAAGGAGGAAGTGCTGTACGGATGGTGGGTGGTGGTGATCAAGATGAGTGGCGTGGTCCTGTTCGCGGTGGCGTTGCTGGCCTGGGGAACCCACCGCATGATCGGCCAGTTGCGGGTGCGCGACGCGCTCGAAGGCCAGTTGCGCGGGGCGCGCCTGAAACTCAAGGAGCAGAACGCGTCGCTGAAGGCGCTGGCCGACAGTGACGGACTGACGGGCCTGGCGAACCGGCGCGGCTTCGAGCGGACGCTGGCGGCGGAACACGAGCGCGCGCGCCGCAATGGCCAGCCCTGCGCGCTGATCCTGGCCGACGTCGATCACTTCAAGAAGTACAACGACCGCTATGGCCACGTCGCGGGCGACGATTGCCTGCGGCTGGTGGCCGGCGCGATCCGCGCGGGCACGCGCCGTCCGACCGACCTGGCGGCGCGCTATGGCGGCGAGGAATTCGCAGTGATCCTGCCGGACACCGACCTCGATGGCGCACGCGCCGTCGCCGAGAATATCCGTGCCGCGGTGGCGGCGCTCGGGATCGCGCATGCCGACAGTCCGCACGGATGCGTCTCGCTCAGCATCGGCGTGGTGGCCGCCCATCCCGCCGTCGACGACGGACCCGCCCTGGCATGGGTCGAAGCCGCCGACGCCTTGCTGTACCAGGCCAAGGCGCAGGGCCGCGACCGCGTGGTCGCTTGCGAGCTGCGGCAGCCGGCCAGGAATTTGTCGGCATAGGCACGCCCGGGGCAAACGGATTACACTGGCGGCCCCTTGTACCGTCCCGAAGGAAGCCATGATCCGCCGTTCGTTCTCCGCCCTCGTCCTGGGTTGCCTGCTGGCCTGGCCGGCCGCTTCGCCCGTCCTTGCGGCCGGCATGGATGCCGCGCCGTCCGCGAGGGAGCGGCCGGTGCGCGAAACCTATACCAAGTACGAATACCGGATTCCGATGCGCGACGGTGTGCGCCTGTTCACGACCGTGTACGTGCCGAAGGACGCTTCCCGGTCCTATCCCTTCCTGATGCAGCGCACGCCCTACAGCGCCGGCGTGCGCGCCGAAGGAGAGCTGCGCTACGGCGTGGACTGGATGCCCGAATCGCTCGGGCCCTCGCGCGAATTCGAGGAAGCCGGCTATATCTTCGTGGTCCAGGACGTGCGCGGCCGCCACATGTCCGAGGGCGTGTGGCAGGAAATGACGCCGCACGCCAAGCCGGCGCTGGGCAAGGGGGAGGGCGTCGAAGCACAGGACATGCACGATACCGTGGCCTGGCTCTTGAAGAACGTCCCGAACAACAACGGCAAGGTCGGCATCTGGGGCATCAGCTATCCCGGCTTCTACGCCGCCGCCAGCGTGATCGATTCGCATCCCGCGATCAAGGCCGCCTCGCCGCAGGCGCCGATCGCCGACCTGTACATGGGCGACGACTCCTACCATGGCGGCGCGTTCAAGCTGGCCGCCAACTTCGACTTCTATTCGTCCTTCGTCGCGGCGCCGAATCCATCGCCCAAGTCGGCATCGGGCGGCGGCTTCGACTACGACGAGGCCGACGGCTACGATTTCTTCCTCAAGCGCCTGACCCTGGGCGCGATCGCGGGCACGATGAGCGAGCGCCAGCGCGAGCTATTCATGCCGAACATCGAGCACGACACCTATGACGAGTTCTGGCGCTCGCGCGCCATCGGCCCGCACATGAAGAACGTCAGGGCGGCGATTCTGACCGTGGGCGGCTGGTTCGACGCGGAGGATTTCCAGGGGCCGTTCACCGTTTACGATGCCGTCAAGCGCCACAATCCGGCCGCGGTGAACAAGCTGGTGGTGGGGCCATGGGTGCATGGAGGCTGGATGCGCGGCATTGGTGCGCGCCTCGGCCACGTGCGCTTCGACGCCAATACGAGCGACTACTTCCGGCGCAACATCCAGTTCCCGTTCTTCGAGCAGCACCTGAAAGGCGTCAAGCCGGCCACGGAACTGGCGCCGGTCACCATGTTCGAGACCGGCACCAATGTCTGGCGCAGCTACGACGCCTGGCCACCGAAGCCGGTCCGGGCGCGCACCCTGTACTTCAACGCCAACGGCAGCCTGACCTGGCAACAGCCGGCTGGCGGCGGCGCAGGCTATGACGAGTATGTGGCCGATCCGAAGCGTCCAGTGCCCTACATCGGCTACCCCGCGCACGGCGTACCGCGCGAGTACATGGTGTCCGACCAGCGCTTCGCCGCGACCCGTCCCGACGTGCTGGTGTACCAGAGCGAGGTGCTGGAAGAAGACGTGACGGTTGCCGGCCCCGTGCTGCCGAAGCTGTTTGTCTCGACCACCGGCACCGACGCCGATTGGGTAGTCAAGCTGATCGACGTCTACCCAAGCGACTATCCGACGCCGGCGCCGCCGCGCGCGACCAACGACGTCGGACCGCCGGCCCTGAAACTGGGCGGCTATCAGCAGCTGGTGCGCGGCAATCCGCTGCGCGGCAAGTTCCGCAACGGCTATGAGAAACCGGAGCCCTTCGTGCCCGGCAAGGTGGAAGCGATCAGCTACGAGCTGGGGGCGGTGAACCACACTTTCCGCCGCGGCCACCGCATCATGGTGCAGGTGCAGAGCTCGTGGTTCCCGCTGATCGACCTGAATCCACAGACCTTCATGCGCATTCCCGACGCGAAGCCGGAAGACTTCAGGAAGGCGACCCAGCGCGTGTATCGCGCGCCGGGGACGGCCTCGGGACTCCAGCTGATGGTGATGCCTAATTGATCCGTTTGAACTTCGGGGTCAGACTTCGGGGTCAGGTCTGACAATCGGACACGTGCTCTGCAGTCCTTAACCAAAGCGTGATTGTCTCGAGCCTTCCAAGCTGTAATGATCTGTTTTAAGGCTGAGAACGTGTCCGAATGTCAGACCTGAGGTGGTCCGGACTTTCTGGACAGTTATTTAGGCACACGGAATGCGGCTTCGACGGCGGCAGGCGTTTGATAGCCCAAGGTTTGATGTAACCGCTGCTTATT